>NZ_VIRF01000078.1 GCF_008107685.1 Novosphingobium sp. BW1 | reverse complement strand
GAAAAACGGCGTATTCCATTCCGTTGTAGACCTGCAGGCAGCCATCAACCGCTTCATCAAAGAGCACAACGAGGATCCGCGTCCCTTCGTCTGGAAAGCCGACCCCCACGACATCATCGCCGCTGTCAGGCGCGGGCACCAAACGTTGGAATCAATCCACTAGAAAGCAGATTAGATCGGAGCCTTCGAATTTCTGCCTGCAATTCAGAAATTGCGACGGTCTCCGAAATTTTTTGATCTCGTGTTTTTGTGAGCTCTGCAAAACGTTTTATCGTCGGGGCGAGGCTGAGGCCTGAAGCCCATCGTATTTGGCCATCAACACGTTCACCCCATCTTGCCCCGTTAGCTGACGTAGTGATCTTGATGAATCCCTCGGTTCGCAGCTCCCGCTGTGCATTGTTGATGCTTCTCTCAGAAATGCCAATCTCTCGTGCTATTCGTCCAACGCGCATCCATGATGTGCAGATTGAGCCGTGAAGGAAGTCCACACGGTTCGCACGTCGACAAAGAAACATCAGCAGGTCAAAAGCGGATGGCGTTAAACCTAATCCTTTTCGGCCGAGGTCCTGCAGGACTTGAAGAAGGTCAGATTTTGATTGTCCGGCAGGTAAGCCGGTATGGCGGCCAGAAACGCTCATAGCTTGGGCTCCAAGGCCAAGCTTGCCATGCCGACGATGCTTCCGTAGAAACTGCTTATAGCTGACGCGCTATGAAAATTGCCGCTGAGAAGGGTTGCCGCCCTTCCAGCGGTTTTTCTTTGTCTGTCCGGTGGTCGATACCGCCAGGAATAGTTAGCCAAAAATTTTGGGATGCCGCAGGATTCGGTCGGTCGGGTAGGGGTGGTTTGCCAAATCAAGTAATTGATTTTAAAGGAAATGATGAACCCAGCAGGGCTCACCACCTTTTCCAAACAGAATCTTGAAATTGCCCCGCGGGTAAAGAGCACGAGATAGCTTTTCGGTTGCTGAAGGCCGCAGGTATGCCAGCTCAGTGTCGAGCTGAGCGTCTCGGCGCCAGTTGCATATGCCTTTTGGCGTCAGGGGCGAGCGATGTTGTTGCCGGCAATTGTGGAACGCAGCGGGAAGGCCGTTGGCGTGCTGGGTACCTGAAAGGGAAGCGGGGAAAGCGCCTCGCAGCTGGTTCGCATCTCGTCCATATGCTCGTGGATGGTGCGTACCAGCAGGGCGATTCGCGCGTCATTGGCGTCTCGCAAGGCTGTCTCGGTCCCCGCAGCAAGTGAATACAGGTGCGTTGCGCCGAGCGTGTCGGCGCTCCCTTTCAGTTTGTAAATCCGGCGGGCAAAGTGCAGGGTCGCCTCATCCTCCTCCATGTCCACGTACTTGCGCGGTTCCACAAGGTCCTCGAATTGATCAAGCAACTTGGCGACAAGAGTTATGAATAGCTCTCGGTTGCCGCACAGGCGGTGGCGTGACAAGTTGTTGTCGATGCCCTTGATTTCGGGCCAGCGAGCTCCCTTTTCAGAGGAGGCTCCTTCGGTAGGAGACGAGCGGCGGCGGCCAGAACGATAGACGAAGCGTGCCCGGCCTGTATCTTTCGCTTCGGTAAGGGCCTGCGCCGCGCGCTCGACGAGATCCCGGGCTATGGCCTCGACTGTGGTCTCTGTGTCGATGTCGCCGGATGGCTCCAGGCAGGCAAGGCCCAGACTGACGGTCACATGGTCTGCGACCCGGGAGCGCAGGTGTGGTAGCGCGGCGTCCTCTAGGGCTGTCAGTATCGCCTGTCCCACCTCCATGCCCCCGGCTGCAGGGGTGTGAGGCAGGATCAGGGCCAGCTCCTCTCCGCCAATGCGAGCCACAGCGTCCGCGGGACGGCGCGCGCAGGTTTGCAACAGTTGTGCGACCTTGTTCAGGCACTCGTCACCCGCGGCATGGCCATACTGATCGTTGAAGAGCTTGAAATGATCGAGGTCGACGAGGATCAAACTGAGCGGTTCGCGGCTTCGGCGAGCGCGGGCCAGTTCGTTGTGCAGCACCTCGTCATAGCGGCGTCGGTTGATGAGCCCGGTTAGCGGATCGGTCAGGTTGAGCAGCTCGAGCTCGCGGGTCAGACGGGCCAGTTCCAACTGCGTTTTCACGCGGGCGCGCAAAACCGCTCCATGGGGGGGCTTGGAGATCATGGGGGGGCTTGGAGATAAAGTCCACGGCGCCGCTTTCCAGGCCTTCGATCGCGAAGGCTTCTCCGGTCTGTGCCGTGAGGAAGATGATGGGCACGTGTGCAAGGCGCGCGTCGTCGTGCAGGGCACGGCACAGATCAATTCCGTGAGTGCCGGGTAACTCGGTGTCCAGCAGGATCAGGTCAGGCACGCGCTGTGTGATCTGCTTCATCGCCTCGCTTGCGTTAGCGGCTACGCGAGGCCGCGTAAGTGGGGCGAGCTGTTCGATGAGAATCTGGGTCATGATGGGATCGCCATCAATCGTGAGAATGTCGTGCTCCACCCCATACCCCTTCTGCAGCGCCGGGAGGGTCCAGACGGTAAAGGCCAAATCAAAACGCTGGCTTAGGGTGAAGGTAGGTGTAAGCTCTCGTTTTGGCGTCAACCGACTGTGCCTCGGCGCGAGGCGCCGACGCTATCCGGCCAGCGTTGCCATCGCTGTGGCTTTGTTGGGCAAATACCTGAACGATTTCGCTCGCGAATCTAATGGGATAAGGGAAGGTGATGAGCAAACCGCCCCGCTCCGGTTACCGCACGACGAACTGGAAGTCCTACAATGCAGCGCTGGCGCAGAGAGGTTCGCTTCAGGTCTGGTTTGATCCCGGGATGCAATGGTTGTCCGCGCCCACCGGCAAGCGCGGGCGCCAGCCTGTCTTCTCGGATGTGGCGATCCAGGCCTGCCTGACGCTGAAGGGCGTGTTTAAGCTGCCTTTGCGCCAGACAACCGGCATGGTTGCCAGCCTTCTCGAGATGGCCGGGTTTAATTGGCCGGTGCCGGATTTTAGCACCCTGAGCCGAAGGCAGAAAACCCTGCTGGTCGAGATCCCCTGTCAGCCCAGTTCCGGACCGCTGCACCTGCTGATTGACAGCACGGGCATCAAGGCCGTCGGAGACGGGGAATGGTGCAGGCGCAAGAATGGCCCCTCCAAGCGCCGCCAATGGCGCAAAATCCATCGGGGCGTGGACCTAGGATCGTTGGATATCCACGCTATCGAAGTGACCGGCAGCCGGGTTGGCGATTCCCCTATGCTACTGCCCTGCGCGATGCCTGCGCCATCATTCCCGCTCGCAGCAATGCCCAATCTTGGCTCCAGAGTTTGCGGCCCGCAATGAAATCGTGCGCTCAAGCCAGCGGTTTGGCAGGGCGATATGGACGCGATGGAGCGGCTGTCGCCAGCGCAGCCTTGTCGAAACGAAAGTGCATTGCTTCAAGTTGCTGGGGTCGCTGCGTCTTATCCATCAGGGGGAGAAGGTCATACCCATGGCGCTGCTCGAGCATCTCGCGCTCAAGCGGCCGCTGATCGAGGAGGAGGCCGAGATCAAGGTCGAACTGGGCGAACTGTTGTCCGAGCGCGAGATCGACACGCTGCACTGCCTGATGATGGGCTATCCCAATAAGGTGATCGCCTATCGTCTCGATATCAGCGAGGTGACCGTGAAAGTTCACGTCAAGGCGATCCTGCGCAAGCTCATGGTCCAGAACCGCACCCAGACCGCGATCTGGGCGGTCAACCAGGGGCACGCCCTGGCCAATGGGCGCCTCGTGGATGTGGAGCCCGGCGAGGTCGTGCCGTCCGAGGATGCGCCGCCGCCGCTGTTGGCCATGGCGCACTGAGGGGGCGCAAGGCCATTAGGCCTTTGCGGGTTGCGGCGTGGGACCGGTGCCGTCGGCAGGACGGTCGGCATCGGCACGCGTTGCGCTTTTCTGGAATAGGAGCGCCGTCGCTTCCGGGGCGGACGCGAAATAGAGGTGCATGTAGGTGGCGGTGAGACGACCGCTTTCAAAGACGCCTTCACCGGTGCGACCGCGCGGTGAGCGCGATTGCGCGATCGGCGACAGCGACGTTTCCATGGTCGAGTAGTGGAAGGTGTGGCCGCGCAGGCTCCCGCCCTTGAGGGCGACTTCCTGAAGACCAAGGGCGGCCAGGCGCGGTTGCAGCGCCGCGTCGCCGGGCAGTAGCCCGGCCATCGCGACAGGTGCGCCTTCACGCGGGGCGAGAGTTTCAAGACAAAAAAGCATGCCGCCGCATTCGGCAAGGATGGGCTTGCCTACGCAGTGGTGGCGGTGGATGTCCGCGATTAAGGATATGTTCGCTGACAGGCGCTCGGCGTGAAGTTCGGGGTATCCTCCCGGCAACCAAACGGCATCACAGGCGGGAAGCGCCGTGTCCTCCAGTGGCGAGAAATAGGAAATCCGTGCGCCGAGCGCTTCGAGGCAGGCGATGTTGGCGGGATAGATGAAGCCGAAGGCGGCATCCCGGGCCACAGCGATCGTGTGCCCCTCCAATGCGCGCGTAGGCGCCATGTGCGGGGCGGGTGGCGTGAAGGTCACGGCCTCGGGCAGCCAGTCGGCGCCGTCCGGGAGGCTGGCCGCGGCCCGGTCAAGGCGCGCGTCGAGATCGGCGATCTCATTGGCCTGGAGAAGGCCGAGGTGGCGCTCGGGAAAGGCCAGGTCAGGATCGCGCGCGAGCGCGCCCAGCCAGGCGATGCCGTTGGGCAGGCTCTCTTCAAGCATTTCGCCGTGACGCGCACTGCCCACCCGATTGGCCAGAACACCCAGAAGGCGCGTGTCGCTGCGATAGCGCGCCAGCCCCAGCACCAGTGCGCCGAAGGTCTGCGCCATGGCCGACCCGTCGAGCACGGCCAGCACCGGCAGGCCGAACCGTGCGGCGAGGTCGGCGGCGCTCGGGTCTCCGTCGTAAAGCCCCATGACCCCTTCGACGAGGATCACGTCGGCGTCTCTGGCGGCCTCATGCAGCAGGCGCCGGCATTCCTCCTCGCCGACCATGAACAGGTCGAGCTGGTGGACCGGAGCCCCGCTCGCACGTTCGAGGATCATCGGGTCGAGGAAATCCGGCCCGCACTTGAACACGCGCACGCGCCGCCCGGCACGCCGGTGGCGGCGGGCGAGGGCGGCGGTCACCAGCGTCTTGCCCTGGCCCGAAGCCGGAGAAGAGACGAGCAGGGCAGGGCACTGCGTGCTGTCGGTTGCGAGGCCGGAGAGGCTCACAGGTCGATCCCGACCTGCGCGCGTACGCCCGCACGAAAGGCATGCTTCTCGTCGCGGATGGCGCTGACCGTATCGGCCAGTTCGACCAGCTCCTCGTGCGCCGCGCGGCCGGTGATGACCACATGTTGCATTTCGGGGCGGCCCCGGATCGCGGGCAGGATTTCGTCGAGTTCCAGGTAGCGGTAGGTGACAAGGTAGGTGAGCTCGTCAAGCACAACCAGGGAGATATCGGGATCGGCAAGGGCGGCCTTGGCCTTCTCCCAGCCTGCGCGCGCGGCGGCAATGTCGCGCGCGCGGTTCTGGGTCTCCCAGGTGAAGCCCTCGCCGCAGTTCTCCCATGTCACGCCCTCCTGACGCGAGAGGAAGGCGCGTTCGCCGACGTCTTCCTTGCCCTTGATGAACTGGAATACCGCTGCCTTGCGCCCATAGCCGAGTGTGCGCGCGACCATCCCGAAGGCGCTGGAGCTCTTGCCCTTGCCGTTGCCGGTCAGGACAAGCACCAGGCCCTTGTCGATCCTGGCGGCGGCGATGCGGGCATCGACGACCTTCTTGTGCTTGGCCGTGCGCATCTTGTGGCGACGCTCCTCTTCGCTCAGCGTCGCGGTTTCGATTTGGCTGGAACTGTCGCTCACCGGACGGCCTCGCGGCGCAGGTCGGGGCGTGCGCTCAGGGTGAGCGCCCAGAGCGCTGCGGCAATACCGCTCCAGGTCAGCGAGGCGACCAGTGCGCGAGGGAAGTAGCGTGCGAAGCGGGGCGCGAACTCGGCCAGCGTCGGATCGGGATAGCGCCCGCCCAGGAAGTAGAAGCCGCCGCTCGAACACAAGTGCGCCACGACCGTCGCCCCGGCGACAAGAAGGGCCGTCGTGGGCAGCGAGGACAGGCGTTCGGGCAGGGTGGCGGCGAAGCGTCCGGCCATCCACATCGCGGCGTAGGCGGGCACCAGCATGGCGTAGGCCGGGGTGTAGCAGAAATCCGAAACGCCCAGCACCGACATTGAGACCACATCGATGGCATAGGCCAGGCCGAACAGCCCCGCAAAACCGGCGGCGCGGCGCACGAAGTAGCCGAGCACGAAGAAGCTGGCGAGCGCGGTGCTGGGCACATGCTCCATGTGGGTCAGCGCGTGCGAGCGGGTGAGCAGCATCACGGCGGCAAGGGTGGCAAAGATCGTCCACTGGACGCGGGACGAGGAAAGGGCAGGGGAGCGGTGCATACGGGGTATCTCCTTGTGCAAAAGGGGAAAGGTCGCGTCGGCGCGTGCCGCAACAAGGACACGGCCACAGGAAGCCGCAAAGACGGGCCTGGCTGGAATCTGAAAAAAGTTCAGCAGTAAGGCATAGATCACAGGCTCCCTTCGACGCGACACACGAATGTCGTCCGCCAAGGGATACCCCCGCTGGTCGCGAGGCCCTCGTCCGCTCGGTTCATCCCGCCCGTGCGAAGAACGACGGCATCGGGCCGGTTTCCTGACTTTCCGGATCACAGCGCGCTATCACCGCCTTCTCGGGAGATCCCTCCCAATGGCACCTGGCGATACGCTCCCCGGTCACAGTTGCGGGAGCAGTGCCGGCCCAGATTGCCTTCTCGACAATCTTTCCGGACTTCCCGATTAAGCCCTCTCGGGCACCCGTTGCGCCCCCACGATTAGGCGAGCATCGGCTTTCTCGCAAGCATATTGCACTTGCGCGGGACGCACCGGGGCGATAGTTCGCGGGGCCAAGCGACAGGTTCCCCGCAAGGGGATCAAAAGGGAACCGGGTGCAAGACCCGGGCTGCCCCTGCAACTGTAAGCGGTTAGCGATCCGGCCAATCTGCCATTGGGACATGTGTCCTGAGAAGGCGGCCGGAGCGCCCTGACCCGCGAGCCAGGAGACCTGCCTGACGCCGTCGTTCTTCATCCGGGCAGGGTGTACCGGGTGTTCGAGGGCCGCGCCGTCACAGGTCAAGGTCATCCCTCGCGTAGCGACAGCCACCGCCTTGCCGGATGCGATCCGGGCAGGGGCGTCGGGGCGTGCGCTCTTCTTCCCTCACAGGGGGCTGCGCCGTGCCGGGCCCTGTCGAAACGGATCGCAAGCTGGCGGGCAAACCGTTGTTTGTATGAAGGGAAATGTCCCGCCCGTGTTCAAGTCTACCTATCTCGCCGGTGTTTCGGCCCTGGTCTCCTCGCTTGTTCTCCTTGCTCCGGCTTGCGCCCATGCCGACGAGTCCCCTCCGGGGACGATCTACGTTACCGCGCTGCGCACCCCGGTCGCGGCCGAGCGCGTGTCCTCCAGCATCACCGTGCTCGACGAGGAGGCGATCGAAGAAGCGCAGACCTTCTCGGTCACTGACATCCTGCTGCGTACGCCCGGTGTCTCGATCTCGCGCAATGGCGGCTATGGAACCAGTACCAGCCTGCGTATCCGCGGCGCCGATGATGGCACCACGGTTATGGTGATCGACGGCATGCGTCTGTCCGATCCGTCCTCGACGGCGGGCGGTGTCAACGTCTCCAACCTGTTTCTCGACGATGCCGAGCGCATCGAGATCCTGCGTGGGCCGCAGTCAATCCTGTGGGGAAGCAATGCCATCGGCGGCGTCGTCAATGTGACTACGCGCAAGGCGTCCGAGCCGCTCGAAGGCAGCTTTGCCGCCGAGGCAGGCTCGAACCAGACCGTCTCGGCCCGCGCGGGCGTCGGCGGAACCAGCGATTTCGTTGACTGGCGCGTGGCGGGTTCCACTTTCCGCACCGATGGCATCTCGGCACGTTCGAGCGGCACTGAGGACGATGGCTACCGCCGCACCTCGGCAAGCGGTTCGGCCCGCTTCAAGCTGGCCCATGATGTCTCGCTGGACCTGCGCGGCTATTGGTCGGATGCCCGTTCGGAATTCGACGGATCTTTGGGCGATACCTATGCGTTCGGCACGACGCAGGAATGGTCGGGCTACGCCGGGCTCAACTTCGACCTGTTCGATGGGCGCCTCGTCAATCGGCTTGCGGTCACGCAGACGACCTCGGACCGCGAGAATTTCGATCCTGAGCGTGACATCCGCCAAATCACTTTCGACGCGCACGGCCGCCTGCGCCGCTTTGAATATCAGGGCACCTTCACGCTCAACGAAGCCGTGCAGGTCCTCTTCGGCGCCGAGCGCGAAGAGCAGCGCATGACCACCGCTTCGCCTGGCAACAACCTTGTTCCTTATGAACTGACGCGTCATGCGGTCGATACCGACAGTCTCTACGGCCAGTTGCGCGTGACCCCGCTCGACGGGCTCACGCTCGATGGCGGCGTGCGCTACGATCACCAATCGCGCTTTGGCGGCAACACCGTGGCGAGCGCGGGCGCGGCCTACTCGCCCAATGACGGCGTGACTGTGGTGCGCGCGAACTATTCCGAAGGCTACAAGGCGCCCTCGCTCTACCAGATGTTTTCGGCCTATGGTGTCGCCGATCTCAAGCCCGAGCAGGCCAAGGGCTGGGAAGTCGGGATTGAGCAGGGCCTGGGCGATATCCTGCGCGCGTCGGCCACCTGGTTCGAGCGGCGCACGACCAACCTCATAAATTTTGCCTATTGCCCGAGCGGCGCCGATCAGCCCGAAGTCTGCTACATTCCGGGCACCGACACCACGCGTTTTGGCTACTACGCCAATGTCGACAAGGCACAGGCCAAGGGACTGGAGCTGGCCGCGACGGCGCGTCTGGGCATCTTCTTCGCCAATGGCAACTACACCTGGACCCAGGCCGAGGACCGCACGCCCGAGGCATCGACTTATGGCCGCCAGCTGGCCCGCGTGCCGCGTCATACCGCCAATGTTGAAGGCGGTGTGGACGTTGCAGGCCTTCGGGCCAGTGTCGCTGCGCGCTATTCGGGCAAGACTTTCACCAGCTCCAGCAGTTCGACCGTGCTTGACGATTACTGGCTGGTTGATCTGCGCGCGCAGATGGAGGTGATGCCCGGGCTCACCTTACAGGCCCGCGTCGAGAATGTCGGCAATGAGCGCTACGAGACCGCGAGCGGCTACGGGATGCTGGGCCGCACGGTCTACGCCGGTATCCGGAGCCGCTTCTGATGTTGCGCGCGCTGGATGAGGGCGGAGCGGGAAAGACGCAGGTGGTGGTCTGCTCCACCTGCCGTCATACGTCCGAGGCGCGCGAGGACGGCGAGGGGCTGCGCGGCGGCGCGCGCCTCGCCGCGGCCTTGCGCGACGTGAAGGCCGCCGAGGAGGGTTTTGCCGGGGTCGAGGTGCAGGACATGCCCTGCCTCTTTGCCTGCAAGCGCTTTTGCACCATCCACATCCGCGCGCCCGGCAAGGTCGGGTACGTGCTGGGCGATTTTTCGGCCGACGCCGAGGCCGCCCGCGCGATCCTGACCTATGCGGCCGCCCATGCCCAGAGCGAAGAGGGCGTGGTGCGCTACGCCCATTGGCCAGACGGCGTGAAGGGCCACTTCATTACCCGCACTCCGCCCGAAGGATACCTGTGCACATGATCGCTTTTGAGAACCGCGACGCTTTCGTGGGCGCGCTCGCAAAGATGCCAGGGCCCGATACCGGGACCATCGCGGCTGCGCGCTTGCGGCAGAATCAGCTTACCAAGCCCGCTGGATCGCTCGGGCGACTGGAGGAAATCGCGGTATTCATGGCTGGATGGCAAGGGGCCGAGCGCCCACGGCTGGACGTGGTTCAGGCGGTGGTCTTTGCCGGAAATCATGGTGTCGCCGCGCGTGGGGTCAGTGCCTTTCCGGTCGAGGTGACTGCGCAGATGGTGGCCAACTTCGCGGGCGGCGGGGCGGCGATCAACGCACTTGCGGCTGCGTGCGGAGCTGACCTTTCCATCGTCGCGCTCGATCTCGACCGTCCAACCGGCGACATTGCCTGCGAATCGGCCATGGACGAGGCTGACTGCCTGGCGGCGCTGAATGCGGGCGCACGGGCCGTGAAGGAGGAGACCCAGCTTCTTTTCGTGGGTGAAATGGGCATTGCCAACACGACCCCTGCCGCCGCCCTTGCGGCGATGGCGTTCGGCGGGCAGGCTGCGGACTGGTGCGGACGCGGTACCGGGCTCGATACAGCGGGTGTTGCGCGCAAGGTTGCCGCGGTTGAGGCCGCGCTGGCGCTCCATGCCGGGGCCTGCACCGATCCCTTGGAGACCCTGCGCCGCCTTGGCGGGCGTGAAATCGCCGCGATGGCAGGTGCTATGCTGGCCGCGCGCATGCGGCGCATTCCCGTGCTGCTCGACGGCTTCATTGCCTCGGCATCAATCGCGCCGCTGGCTGCGGCTTTCCCGAACTTTCCCGACCATTGTCTGGCTGCGCACCGTTCGGCCGAAGCCGCCCATGGGCGACTGTTGGACCACCTCGGGCTACAGCCGTTGCTCGCGCTGGAGATGCGGCTGGGCGAGGGTTCTGGCGCGGCGGTGGCGGTGCCGCTGGTGCGCGCCGCGCTGGCCGCGCACGGCGAGATGGCGACCTTTGCCGAGGCCGAGGTGGCGGGCGGGAGCGCATGAACGTGCGGCGCGTCCACCTTGTCCGGCATGTCCCACCAGTCAGCCCGGGATTGCTGTGGGGGCATGGTGACGTCGCGCCCGCCGTGGTCGATTGCACCACGCTTCACCAGCGCGTGCAGGAGGTGGCGCCGACGCGGCTGGTGAGCTCGGACCTTGCACGCGCGATGCTTCCTGCGCAGCGAGTGGCCGAGAAGCTGGGACTGGAACTGGAGACTTCCCCTGACTGGCGGGAACTCGATTTCGGGGCCTGGGACGGCCTTGCACCCGAGGCCATCGATGTCGATGCCCTGACTGCCTTCTGGGATGATCCGGAGGCAAATCCTCCTTCCGGCGGCGAGCGCTGGTCGCAGCTTTGCACCCGCGTGTGCGCAGGGCTCGCCGCACTGGAAGACAGCGCGCTGGTGGTGACGCACGCAGGCGCGATGCGTGCCGCGCTGTCGGTGCTGACAGGGCTCGATCATCACGGCGTCTGGGCCATTGATCTGCCTCACCGGGCGCGGCTAACCTTGCGGATCTGGCCGGGCTCGAAATTGGCGGGGCAGGTCGTGGGGCTCGATACAGGGAATGCCTTGCCATGAAGGCACCAATCCTGGCGCTCCAGTTGATGACGCGCCTGCCGCTGCCGGATGTGAAGGCGACGAGCGCGGACATGGCCCGCGCGATCCGCTGGTTTCCGCTGGCAGGAATGGTGGTCGGCGCCTGCCTCACTGGGGCGGTCTGGGCAGGTGGGCTCCACAGCGCCGCTCTTGCGGCCCTGTGTGGGCTTCTTGTCTGGGTCGGCATCACCGGCGCGCTTCATCTCGATGGTCTGGGCGACATTGCGGATGCGTCGGGCGCGGCCCACGTCGACCGTGCGCGCTTGTCCGCGGTTCTTGCGGATCCGCACATCGGAAGCTTCGGCGTGGTTGCCATCGTCCTGCAACTGCTTGCCAAGCTGGTCCTCCTGTTCCTCGCGTGCAGCAAGGTGCCTTGGCTAGGGCTGGTCCTCGTGCCCGTGGCGGCGCGCATTGCACCGCTGCTCTGGACGCTGATGCTGCCACCACTCCATGCAGGAATGGGCACGCGCTTCGGAAGCGGCGCAAACTGGCAGGTGTGCCTTGCCTGGTCCGCGTTGCTCGCGGTTTGCGCGTGGGCATTCGCACCTGCTCTCCTGGCCGTATTTCCGGCGAACGTGCTCTGGGCACTCTGGCTCAAGCGCCGTATCGGCGGCATTTCGGGCGATGGGCACGGTGCGGGAATCGAGATTGCCGAGACAGCGACGCTTGCGGCACTGGTGGTGCTGGCATGAGCGCCTTTGTGGCCCACGGCGGACGCCTCTCAGCGGCCTGCGCGCGCTACGGCGGGATGGCGGATGACTGGCTCGATCTTTCCACCGGCATCAATCCTGTGCCCTGGCCGGGGGCGGAGACTTATGTGCCTGACTGGCGGGCCTTGCCCGATCCGGCGGCACTGGCCCGGCTGGAGGCAGTTGCCGCGTCCCATTTCGAAGCTGATCCTGCTTCGTGTGCAGCGGTGCCGGGAAGCGAGTCGGGCCTTCGCGCTCTTGGAGAGGTTCTGCGGCAATTTCCGCTTGCGCGCGGGCCCCTCACGTATAGCACCTATGCCAAGGCTTTCGGCTCCGCTGCGAACGGAGCACCGGGCCCTACCGTGTCGGTCCTCACCAATCCCAACAACCCCGACGGCACCTTGCAGACGCGCACCGAGGTGCTGGCGGCGCTGGATCGTCAGGAGGCTGAAGGTGGCTGGCTGATCGTCGATGAAGCCTTTGCCGACGCGCATATGGGCGTGAGTGTTGCAGGCGAGGTGCGCGAAGGGCGCCGTCTTGTCGTGACCCGATCGTTTGGCAAGTTCTTCGGGCTTGCGGGGCTGCGTCTTGGTTTCGTGCTTGCGCCTCCGGCCATCCTTGATGCCCTACGCCGCCTGCACGGGGACTGGCCCCTGTCGAGCGCGGCCATCGATCTGGGGCTGGCGGCGTACGCGGACACCGACTGGATCGCGCAGGCAGGCCAGAAACTGCCCCGCTGTGCGCAGGCGCTCGACACGCTGCTTGCGCGTCACGGCCTCACCGCGCAGGGGGCTTCGCCGCTGTTTCGACTGGTGCGCACCGACAGAGCCGCTTCGCTCTTCGAGACACTCGCCCAAGCGCATATCCTGACCCGGCCTTTCGAGGGGCATCCCCAGCTTTTACGCTTCGGCTTGCCGGGCAGCGATCACGCGCTGGCCCGGCTGGAAGTGGCTCTCACGCGCTGGTCGTGTGATGGTTGAGGTCGCTGCCGTTATGGGCGCGCTGGTGCTCGATGCCGCGCTCGGCTGGCCCGATGGGTTTTACCGCCGGATTGGCCATCCGGTTGGGGCCTTCGCGCGGGTAATCGGCGGCCTCGAGCGCCGCTGGAACCTTGCAGATCTCTCGTTTTCCGCGCGGCGCGCGCGGGGTGTTGCCGCAATGATAGTGCTCGCGGTGATGGTGGGAGGGGCGGCCTGGGGCGTGGAAAACGTCGCAGACCGCCTGGCTGGTTCCTGGAGCTGGCTCCTGATCGCACTCGCCGCCTGGCCCGCGCTTGCCCAGCGCAGCCTGTACGAACATGTCACGCCCGTCCGCCGCGCGTTGGCCGCTGGCAATCTTCCCGCAGCCCGCGTGGCCGTGGGGCGCATTGTCGGGCGCGATACCCGGGAGCTGGACGCGCCGGGCGTGGCCCGCGCAGGTATCGAAAGCCTCGCGGAAAGCTTTTGCGACGGGGTGATCGCGCCGCTGTTCTGGTTCGTCCTCGCGGGCCTTCCGGGCCTGTGGGTCTATAAGGCGATCAACACCGCCGACAGCCTGATCGGCCACCCTGAAGAGCCGCTGCGCGCCTACGGCTGGGCGGCTGCGCGGATAGATGATCTTGCCAACTTCGTGCCCGCGCGCCTCAGCGGCGTTCTCATCTGTCTGGCAGGTGGAGGAGGCTGGCGCATCCTGTGGCGCGACCATGCCCGCCATGCCTCGCCCAACGCCGGTTGGAGCGAGGCCGCGATGGCAGGCACGTTGGGCCTGAGGCTCGCCGGTCCCTTGCACTACGACGGCATCCCGACCGAAAAGCCCTGGATTGGGGACGCGGGGGGCATTGCCGATGCACTGGCGATGCGCAAGGCCGAGACCATCTATCTGCGCGCCTGCCTGCTGGCCTGGCTGGCCTGCACGCTTGCTACGGGAGGCCGCGCATGTCTGGGGTGATGCTGCAGGGGACCGGCTCGGACGTGGGCAAGTCGGTACTGGTCGCGGGGCTTTGCCGCGCGCTTTCAAACAGGGGGCTGTCAGTCCTCCCGTTCAAGCCGCAGAACATGTCGAATAACGCCGCGGTTACCTGCGACGGGGGCGAAATCGGCCGGGCGCAGGCGCTTCAGGCGCTAGGAGCCCGCGCGCCGCTCCACACCGACATGAACCCGGTGTTGTTGAAGCCCCAGGCCGACCGTACCTCGCAGCTGATCGTGCACGGCAAGGTGCGCGGCACGCTGGGATCGGGCAACTTTCGCGAGGGACGTCGCAACCTTCTGAGTGAAGTGCTGACCAGTTGGACACGCCTGTCCGAACGCTGCGACGTGGTGCTGGTCGAGGGTGCGGGCTCACCCGCCGAGATCAATTTGCGCGGTGGGGACATCGCCAATATGGGCTTTGCCCGCGCGGCAGATGTCCCCGTCGTGCTGGTGGGCGATATCGACCGGGGCGGGGTGATCGCCTCTCTGGTGGGGACGCGCGCCGTGCTCGAGGCGGAGGACGCCGCGATGATCCGGGGCTTCATCGTCAACAAGTTCCGGGGTGATCCCGCGCTTTTTGCCGATGGTTATGCAGCTATCGAGGCGCGCACGGGCTGGCGCGGCTTTGGCCTCGTTCCCTGGCTGTTCGCCGTCGCCGACCTACCGAGCGAGGACGCGGTGGTGCTGGAAAAGCGGCAGGACCGCGCCGGGGGCAAGACGCTCATTGCCTGTCCGATGCTGCCGCGCATCGCCAACTTCGACGATCTCGATCCGCTGCGGGCCGAAGCGGGCGTCGAGGTGGCGATGATCCCGCCCGGAACGCCGATCCCTCCTGAGGCGGCCCTGATCGTCCTGCCTGGCTCCAAGGCGACGTGCGCCGACATGGACTTCGTACGCCAGCAGGGCTGGGACATCGACATCCTGGCCCATAACCGGCGCGGCGGGCGCGTGTTGGGGATCTGCGCAGGGTTTCAGATGCTGGGGCGGAGCATCGCCGATCCCGATGGCATCGAAGGTCCGGCAGGCGAGACGCCAGGGCTGGGCCTGCTGGACCACGCGACCGTACTGAGCCCGCGCAAGGCTCTGCGGCACGTGCGCGGGACCGCGCTGGGCGAAGCGTTCACCGGTTACGAGATGCACATGGGAGAAACAAAGGGCGCGGCGCGCGCGCGGCCGTTTGCGCAGCTCGAGCCGGATCGACCGGACGGGGCCATCTCGCCCGATGGCCGCGTCATGGGGACCTATTGCCATGGCCTCTTTGCGGCAGGGCCGTTTCGCCGTGCCATGCTGAACAGGATCGGCGTCGACAGCGCGGGGGAGGACCACGATGCGCGGGTCGATGCCGCGCTGGATAGGCTGGCCGAGGGGCTTGAGGCGCATCTTGATATCGACGCCCTGATCGCCCTGGCGAGGGAGAACAGTGAATGACGAGCCTGCTGGTTCTGGGAGGCGCACGCTCGGGCAAGTCGCGCTACGCGCAGGCGCGGATCGAGACCGTGCCGGGACGCCTGGCCTTCATCGCTACCGCGCATGCCTTCGATGCCGAGATGGAAGAGCGTATCGCCCGCCACCAGGCCGATCGCGACGCGCGCTGGACGACGTATGAGGCTCCGCTGGACCTTGCTGGAACGCTGAGGCGGGCGTCGCAGGAGGCCGACGCGGTGCTGGTCGATTGCCTGACCTTGTGGCTTTCCAATCTGATGCTGGGGGATGAGGATATTGCAGGGCGTTCCGTGCAGTTGCTCGATGCCCTGACCGGCTGCACGGTGCCGGTCGCCTTTGTCGCTAACGAGGTGGGTATGGGGATCGTGCCCGACAACGCGCTCTCGCGCCGCTTTCGTGACGAGGCTGGAAGGCTCAACCAGCGTCTCGCGCTCGAGGTGAACGAGGTCGTGTTCGTGGCGGCGGGACTGCCTCTTGCGCTAAAGGGCGCGGGCAAGTTTGCTGGGGGCTGATCTGGGCGTTTGACGCTGCCCTTCCTCATGGGTACCCAGCCTCCCATGATTGCGCTCCTGTCCCCTGCCAAGACGCTCGACTTCGAGCGTGAACTCCCGCCGCTCGACCGCACCACCCCGCACTTTGCCGAGGAGGCGATGGGGCTGGCGAAATCGGCCTCGAACCTTAGCCAGAAGAAGCTGTCCGAGCTGATGCACATCTCGCCCAAGCTGGCAAAACTCAACGCGGATCGTTTCCGCGACTTTCCCGAGCTTCCCGAGCGCCAGGCGCTTTTCGCCTTCGCAGGCGACGTCTATGCAGGCTTCGACGCCTTCTCGCTGCACGAAGAGGGCATTGCCTTTGCGCAGAACCACATCCGCCTGCTCTCGGGGCTCTACGGCCTGCTGCGTCCGCTTGACGCGATGCGCCCCTATCGCCTCGAAATGGGCACGCGCTGGGCGCCGCGAAAGAAGGCGCTGACCGACTGGTGGGATGACCGCATCGCCGCCTTCCTGCGCGCCGAAGTCGCGGAGGAAGGTTCGGGTGCGATCCTCAATCTTGCTAGCCAGGAGTACTTTGCCTCGGTCAAGGGGCGTCTGGAAGGCCTGCGGGTTGTTGATGTCGACTTTCGCGAGCCGGGCCCCAACGGCCCGCGTTTCATCAGCTTCAACGCCAAGCGCGCGCGCGGCATGATGGCGCGCTGGATGTGCGAGCACCACATCACCGATATCGAGGACATGAAAGGCTTCGACGCCGAAGGCTATCGCTTCGTGCCCGAACAGAGCGAAGAGAACCGCTGGATGTTCTCGCGCGCATGAGTTCGAGCGCGGTCGTCATCGGCGCCTCGGGCGGGATCGGCGCGGCCTTCGAGGCAGCGCTGATCGAGGAAGGCACGTTCGAGGTCGTCCATGGCTTTGCCCGCTCGCGCAGCGGCGACGCCCATATCGACCTCACCGACGAGGCCAGCATCGAGGCGGCCGCCGCGCGCGTGGCCAAGGGACCGCCGCCTTTGCTGGTGATTGTGGCGACGGGGCTGCTCCATGAGGGGGATAAGGGGCCGGAAAAGGCGCTGCTCGATCTCGATCCGGCTTGGCTGGCGAAGACCTATGCGGTCAATGCGATCGGTCCGGTGCTGGTCGCCAAGCACTTCCTGCCGCTCATTCCCAAGGGCCAGCGCGCGGTTTTCGCCGCGCTTTCCGCGCGGGTCGCCTCGATCAGCGACAATGGTCTGGGCGGCTGGCACGGTTACCGTGCGTCCAAGGCCGCGCTCAACATGATGGTGCGCAATCTTGCCATCGAGGAAGCGCGGCGCAAGTCGCGCACGGTCGTTGTCGCGCTGCATCCCGGCACGGTCGACACGCCGCTGTCCAAGCCTTTCCAGGCCAACGTGCCTGAAGGCCGTCTGTTCGATCCCGAACGCGCCGCGCTGCAGTTGCTCGACGTGATCGAAGACCTGAAGGTGCCCGACAGCGGCAAGCTGTTCGATTACGAGGGGCGCGAGATCGCATTCTAGGAGAGCGCGGGCACAGTCTTGAGCGCCGCGACGAGCGCCGCGTGCAAAGCCTGGGCTGGCGCGCTTTGCTCATGCCTTTCACGCCCTTCCAGGGCGCACGCGGCAAAGCCGGTTATTTGCGCAACGGCAAAGCTGATGCCATAGAGGTTGCGCCGGGGCGCAACGCCCGGGATCGCGCGGGGAAAGCCTGAGGCGCATAGTGCTGCGGGGATGGCGTCCGGTACATAGTAGCGTTCCTGCGGGCAGTCCCAGTCGAGCGTAACTCCCAGCACGCAAGGCAGGCTTCCGGGCAGGCACGCGGTTCCGTCCACATCGTGCGCGGCGATCACCGCGGTTCCCTTCGCGGCGGCCTCTGCAACCGCCTCGGCGAAGACCATGGTGTGGGCCGTGTTGGTTGTGCCGAGACTGAGGTTGATGACATCGACGTCCTGCGCTGTGGCCCAGCGGATCGCGGCAAGAAGGGCACGTGCGTTGGTGGCGAGGCTGTCGGCAAAGACGCGCACGGGGATACAGGTGGCACCGGGGGCCTTCTCGAGGATCGCGGCCGTGACCGCCGTACCATGGCCAAGCCGGTCGAGCGTTTCGTCCGGTCCTGCATGACACAGGCCCTCGCGGTCGATCCGAACGCCCGGCACGATACGGGCCGCATTGATGTGGTCATGTTCCGGGTGGACGCCGCTGTCGATCACCGCGACGCGCACACCCGTCCCGTCGCGTCCGGGGAAGAGCGGGGGCAGAGGCCCATCGGGATCGCTCATGCCTCGACCAGCGGTGCGAGGGATGCGGCCGTGCGCATATGCGCACGGCCCTCCTCGATGGTGATGATGCGGTCGGCCACTTCGGCGAGCGCGGGGCGATGGGTGATGGCGATGATCGTTGCTTCAGGAAGGACTTGGCGCAAGGTCTGCGCGATGTGGCGCTCTGTCTTAGGATCGAGCGCGGAGGTGGGCTCGTCGAGGATCAGGACATCGGGGCGGCGCAGCAGCACGCGGGCGAGCGC
Source organism: Novosphingobium sp. BW1 (assembly GCF_008107685.1). Taxonomy (GTDB): domain Bacteria; phylum Pseudomonadota; class Alphaproteobacteria; order Sphingomonadales; family Sphingomonadaceae; genus Novosphingobium. Next base: position 433,922 of record NZ_VIRF01000078.1, on the reverse strand, counting down.
GATACGCTGACGCTCGCCGGCGGAGAGAGCAAGGCCGCGCTCGCCCGCCGGCGTCGCCAGACCCTGCGGCAGGCGTTCGAGCAGTGGATCGAGGCCAGCCTGGTGCGCGGCGGTGCGGATCGCCTCTTCGCTTGCTTCGGGACGGGCAAAGGCGATGTTGGCGCCGATGGTGTCGTTGAAGAGATAGGGCGTCTGGTCGAGGAGGATGACCTTCTCGCGCAGCGACCCCAGCGTGAACGCGGACAGCGGTGCCTGATCGAACAGGATTCGTCCCGCGTCCGGATCGAGATAGCGAACAAGGAGATCGGCGAGTGTCGACTTGCCCACACCGCTGGGCCCAAGGACCGCGCAGAAGCTGCCGCGCGGGATTTCCAGCGTGAAGCCCTTGAGGACCGCGCGGCCGTCATGGGCAAGGGCGACATCCTCGAAACGGATTGCCTCGGAAAGACCTGGAAAGGCGCGGGCGCTGGAGCCTTCGAGGACTTCGGCCGGCGTGTCGAAAAGCTCGAAGATGCGCGCAAGCGAGACGCGCGCGGAGCTGAGCCCGGAGACGAGGCCCATAAGCACCTGAATGGGCGAGAACAGGCGCGACTGGTAAGCCATGAAGGCGACCAGCGTGCCGATCGACATGGTCCCTTCGATGATCTGGTAGCCGCCATAGAGGATGACGCCCGAGGTCGTGACGGCCAGCAGCGTGCCTGGCACCGCGCCCGCCATGAACGAGGCGACCTGCATGCGCAGCATGGCCTCGACAAAGGCGGAGTTGCGGGCGCGGAAGCGCTCAGTCTCGTGCGCAGCGGCGTTGAGCGAGGAGACGACGCGCATGCCCATGATCGTGTCGACGAGCAGGCTGCCCAAGTCCGAGCCGCGCTCACGCATGGTGCGGGTGAGGCGGTCAAGCTTCCTCTGGAAGACCACGAAGAGGCCGACGCAGGCGGGCAGCAGGACAATGGCGAGCAGAAACAGCTTCCAGTCGAGCCACAGCATGATCGCCACTCCGCCTGTCAGCATGAGCAGGTTGCTGAGGACCGAGAGCATGGTATCTGCGGTAACGCGCTGGATGTCGCTCACATCGCTGTTGATGCGTGACATGAGATCGCCCAGTCGAAAGCGACTGTAGAATCGCGGCGACAGTGTCTGTAGATGGCGCAGGAGCGCCACGCGGATATCGAAGAGCATGTCCGCCGAAGTCGAGATGTAGCGGTAACTGGCGAGGATATTGAGCGCGTAGTTGCCGATGGTAACGCCGATCATGGCCAGCCCGATGGCGACGAGCGCACCCATGTCACGCGGGAGAAGCGCGTTGTCGATCAGCATCTTGGAAAGATAGGGCTGGGCGAGATTGAGCGCGGTCGAGATCAGGCTGACGAGAAGCACTAGCGTCAGGCGTCCGAGATAGGGGCGCAAGTAAGGCAGGAGCCGCGCGTAGCTGCCCCAATCGGCAATCCGGGCCGGTTCGCGCGTAGATCCGGGCGGCTCGATGGAGCGCTGGGGCATGGGGGCGGCGTCGAGGGGCGGGCGGCTCATTGTCGATTCCCGAGCGGTGTCAGGGTTAATCCGTCGAGACGGTAGCGCGGTTCGGGGAAGGCCGCCAGCTGCGCGCTGCACCAGTCGAAGCCCTCGCGCGTCGCGTCCAGTTGCGCGTGCCACCAGGGACTGTCTGCGCCGGTTGCGTAGAACTGCCCGCACTGGCGCAGGTGGCGGCGCATGCCTGCGAGCAGCATCGAATGGTAGTGGTCTAGATAGGGGCGCACGGCCTCTTCGCTTCCGTCAGTACCCGCAATGGCGTGGAGCGTGGCGGCGGCAAGACTCGCCTCGCGGGCGGCCTGCGCGGTGCCATCACCGCACAGCGGATCGAAAGCGAGCGCGCCGGTGCCGCAGGCGAGCCAGTCGGCCCCGGAAAGGCGCATGAGCATGCGCGGGGCCGTCTCAAAGCGAACCGAAGGGGCTCTTTCGCCGGATTCTATGCGCGGGGCTATGTGGCGGCTGAGCGCGAGCAACTCGGGGATCTGGCCGCCGACGCCCAGCAGCCATGCGGCCCTTGGGCCCGAGGGGATCATGAAGAGCCAGCCCTGCGCGACGGCCTCTACCCAGCAGGCCTCTTCGTCCTCGGCGTTGAGGAGGGTAACGGCCTTGGCGCTGGCTGGACGCGCGCCGAAGTGGCGTGTCCGCTCAAGGGGGAACGGGGCTTCGGTGTAGACGCCAAAAGCACGGGGAAGTGCCGATCCGCCGGTCCGGGAGGTGCGCGCCTGTTCCATGGCTGCATGCAGGTCGCCGCCCGACAGGACGACGGCATCGTGAGGCAGGACGGTCGGCTTGGCACCGCCCCAGGCGACGATGCGGCGCCGGACGTGGCGCGCGTTGGCCAGAAGTTCGGGCGCCTCCAGGCAGTCGCACAGGAGCTTGACCGCAACTGCGCCCAGCAGGATCGCGGGGGCTGCCGAAGGACGTGCCGGGGGATGCACGGCCGCAAGCCCCGCCTGGCGCAGCAGGCCAGTGCAGCAGTGCGCCGCTACGCCTCTCCCGTGGATGAGGATGGGAGCGATCTTCGGGGACGGCGCCGGCTCTATCGGCAGAGACGTGTCACGGCGACCCGCGGCTTTTCGGCGCAGGCGGTGGGTCACGGCAGGTGCAGGAGCCCCGCCATGGTGATGTCGTTGCGTACCTCCCAGTCGGCCTCGAGTTTGAGCGTGGCGGCATCGTAGACGGCAATGTCATAGCCCGCGCCGTAGATGTAGAGCTTCTTTCCGTCGGCCGACATGGCGAAGTAGAAGCGGCGACGGCATTCGAACTCGGCCTTGCCGACCGCGGTGTTGGTTTCGAGGTCGAAGTGCCAGAACTCGCAGCGCTGGTCGCCCAGATCATCCATGACCGCGACGGTGTAGCCCTCCTTGCCGTCGGGCGTGACCTGCAGACCTTCGAGGCGATCGGGCGCGGGGCCGATGGGATCGAAGGTGAAGCTGCGCTGCGTCAGGTCGAAGCGCGCGATGCCGAAGACCTTGTTGTGGATGTAGGGATCCTCGCCGTTGAAGAGCGAGACATAGGTGCCCGGATCCTGGCGTGAATTGAGCGTGCCGCCAAAGCTGACGTCTTGGAGCGCGGAAGACTGGGGCTTGGCAAGGTCGATCCGGTCGAGTACCGAGAAGTCCTTGGTATCGAGCACGCGGACCTTGTCGCCAAAGACGTAGAGGGTCTTGCCATCGGGCGAGATTGCCATGCTGGCCGCCCAGCCCGGTCCGTTGTCTTCTTCGGCAAAATCGACTGCGCGCACGACGTCGCCGCTCTTCAGGTCGATGGTGTAGTACTGGAACTTGCTGACGCGGAAGAGATCCACTTCCTTGTCGAAGCGCTGGCCAATAGCGTAGAAATAGCGCCCTGTGGGATCAGGCACACCGCCCTTGAAACGGTAGCGCGTGCTCGGCGTGTTGAGCTCGAAGTGGTTGAGGACCTTGCGGGTTTTCGTGTCGATCACCTCGATCCCTGTGTGGGTGAGGGTGGTGACATAGAGCTTCGAGCGATCCTGCGAGAGCTGGAGGTTGTCGGGAAGGCCCGTCTCCAGCGTGACGAGATCGGTGACCTTGCCGCTGGTATCGTCGATGAACTGCACCTGGTCGGGATAGCCGCCGATGACGATGGTGTCGGCGGCGGCGGGCTGGGCGAAGGCCAGCGCGGCACCAAGGGCGGCGCTGGCGCTGCCGGCAAAGGCATGACGAAGCGATTTCATGAAGGCTGCCTCTTTCTCGAGGGGCGAGGGCGCGTGGCGGTCCAGGCGAACTGTGCCAGCCGGGCAAGGTCCGGACGGGTCCCCTTCGCGCAAAGCTGCCGAAGGGGATGGGGGCGCATCACGGGAAGACCAGGTCGAGATTGCGCCAGTCCTTCGCCGCCGAGGCGCAGTTGCTGGCCCAGTCGGGCGAATAGTTGATGTGGTCGGGCACCTGCACGGGCCAGAAACAGCTGACGTAGCAGTCATAGATGTCGCGCTCGACCGGCTGGCACAGACCCGCCGTGCCGCCACCCGCATCAACTTCCCAGCCTGGTGAGAAGGCCAGCGTGCAACCCATCGGCACATGGGGTTGCTGGGTCTTCTGCTGGAGCGCGACGATGTCGTCCTCGCCCAGCGGGTCGGACGAGGCATCCATCATGGTTTCGGGGGCAGGGGAGGCCAGATCGTCGATCCTCTGGGCCTTCCGGTTGATCGGCTTCAGGTGCTTCATGCGTTGGCCTTCCGCGTTGCAAAACGTTCGAGAAATCCGGGGTTCTGCGCTGCGACTGCGCCGTAGACACGCAGGCACGTGTCGGTCCATTCACGGATCCAGTCACAGTAGTGCAGATTGGCGTGGCCGGTGTCGCCGTAGCGCACGAAGGCCTCGTGATGGCAGCCGCCCGCGCACAAGGGGCGCGCCCAGCAACTCTGGCATTCGTACTTGGCGCTGACGTGCCCGCGCGAGAGGAAGTCCTCGCGCTTGGCCGCATCGATACCGCTTTCGATGTTGCCCAGCGTGTGGGTATCGGCGTCGGTGAAGCGGTGGCAAGGCGACAGGTCGCCCGAGGGGCTGACACCCAGCAGGCCAAGTCCGGCCCCGCACGGGTGCGACTTGTTCACGCCCTGCATCAGTTCGGCAATGGTCTCCGAGACGTTGGAGAAGCCGTGCATGCGATTCTCCAACGCGTACTCCAGCCATTCGTCGGCCAGCGCATGGAAGTCCGCCAGAACCTTGCTCATGCCATCGCCGTTGATCGCATAGTCCTGGTCGCCTGAATTGGTGACCGGGGCAAAGCCGACTTCGTGAAAGCCCAGTTCGTCCTTGAGGTGGCGGTAGATACGAAGGACATCGGTGACGCCTTCGCTCAGTGTCACGCGCGCGGTGATGGCGCGTGTGCGGTGGCGGGCGATCAGTTTCTTGAGGCGCGGTTCGATGACTTCATAGGAGCCCTTGCCGCTCCTGTAGATGCGTCGGTGGTCCTGAAGGTCAGCCGGTCCGTCGATGCTGACGGTGACGCCCACGTCGTTGTCGGCGAGGAACTCGATGATCGGGTCCGACAGCAGCGTCGCGTTGGTAGTGAGGCTGTAGGTGATCGCGCGGTGCTGCGCGGCGGCGGCCTCATTGGCGTAAAGGACGACTTCGCGCAGCAGCTTGAAATTCATGAGCGTCTCGCCGCCGAAGAAGGTGACGTGCACCGTTTCCCGGCTACCTGACTGGGTGAGCAGGAAGTCGATCGAGGACTTCGCCGTCTCCAGGGTCATGAACTTGGGCTTGCCCTGGGGCGTCGCGATCTTGTCCGCGCCGAACTCATAACAATAGGTGCAGGCGAGGTTGCACTGGTTGGTGATGTTGAGCACCAGCGCCTGGAGCGGGAAGTCGGCAGGCGGGGCGGTCGGCTGCGGATCGAGCGCAGGGGCGATCCGGTCCGAGACGATGCCGCGCACGAACAGAAGTTCGCGGATCAGTTCTTCGGCATCGCCGTTCGCATAGCCATGGGCGACAAGCGCGGAGACGATCTCACCATGCGCCATCTCGCCCTCGCGCAGTTCTTCGAGCACCGCGCGGGCACCATCGTCGAGCGCGAAAATCGCGCCTGCACCGACAAGGTAGACATACGGCTGATCTGCGGCCTCGAATTCGTGCAGTTCGCCCAGGCGATAGCGCGCGGTGCGAAAGTCGGCGGCAGGGGCGGTCATCGTGTTCATTCGGACACCTCCGGCTGGTCCCAGCGCTTGTAGGTGGGAACGGTGGTGACGAGGTAGGAACGACCGACCAGCGGCTTGCCGTCCTTGCCCGCCAAGTTCTTCGCGGTCGCAACGACCCATACCTCGCCATAGTTGTTGCGCCCGAAACGGCGTCCAGGGTTAGGGCCTTCGACGTTGGGCGTGAAGAGACCTGAGACCGCATCGAGCGAGCCCACGAACTTCGTGTCGTTGTCGTAGGTCGTGGTGATGAACTCGCCCAGCGACCAGGTCGCCTCGACCGGCATGATCGCGAAGTCGTCCTTCGTGCCTTGCTTGCCGTCGGGACCGTTGGAATAACCCCAGGCGGCGAACTGCTCGAAGCCCTTGGCGTACTTGATGCCGCCCAGATGTGCGAGTGCGGTGTCGGGGGTGACCTTCACGTAATCGACACTGGCGTAGACGGGCAGCGCCTTTTCCAGCACCGCGCTGCCGACGGTGACGTCGCGCGGGCCGGGCACCGCATTCGCGGCGATGTCGAGCGTGACGACCGCTTCGCCGGCGGTGACCGTAACAAGCTTCGCCACCTTGGTGCCGCTGCCGAAGTCGATGTCCTGGGCGGTCAGATCGACGGGCAGGTTCGCACCGTAGATATGGACCTCGGCACCCTTGGTGCCGGTCTTCAGGGCGTCGAGCGAGATGGCACCGATCACCGGCGCTCCGCTCTCGCGCCGCAGCGTCACGTTGTAGCCGAACTCGTGGTATTCACCCCAGTACCAGCGGCCCATCGCCATGCTCTGGTCGGGCGCGAACCACAGCGTCTCGCGCAGCGTGCTGTCGAGATCGTCGGGGGCGGCCGATGGCGAGGCCCCCTGGGAGGACCCGCGCCACGAAAAGCCGGTGTAGATGAGTGAGGTCCCCTTGCGGGTGTGGACCGAGCCATCCTTGAGCGAGCGGAGCACGGTGGTCGTGACGTATTCGTCCGAGCCCGGGGCCTTGGGCGCCACGGACATCTCGCCAACAAACCGGCCGTGCCCCCGCATCTCGGCTGAGATCAGCCATTTGCCGCCCAGTTTAGGCGCCCGAATGCGCGGGCGCCACGCGGACCATTCGGGCGTATGCAACGGGGCGTTTTCGGACAGCCACTTGAGCGCGGCGATTGCCTGCTTCTCGGGCTTCTTGCCCTCGCCATCACCGGCGCCGCCGTTCTCGTCGTAGCCGCCGCCAACCGGCGTCTCGTAAATGAATTCCGCGGTCGAATAGAGCGCGCGGTGCATGTTCTCCAGCAGGCCCCATTCGCGCTTGGAACGGCGCGAGGACATCGGTTGGGCAAAGGCATGGCAGCTCGCGCAGGTCTGGCGCAGCGTGTCATTGGGGATGATGGTCTCGTCCTGGATGCGCTTTTCGGCAAGGTACATCACCGGCTTGGCTTCCTCGGGCGCAAGGCCATGGTAGGTCGAAAGATATTTCACCACGTCGCGCGCTTCGCCTGGCTCGATCTCGAGGCCGTTCAGCTTGACCATGCGCTTGATGGTCTGCGCCCAGCCTTCAGGCGTCGTGCGGATCCACGAGATGCGCGAAAGGTTGCCGTCCGCGTCTGGCGCGTGGCAGGTACCGCACTTCTGCATGGTGAGACTGTCGGTGACCGGGATGCCGGCCTCGGTCTCGTCCCACCCGGCCGGGTCGCTGGTGAAGTCGTCCTCCCCCCCGGCCTGCGCGACGACCACGCTGGTCGAAAGGGCGCCTGCGGCAAGCAGCGCGGCGAGGGGCAGGCGGTGCCAGCTGCGGATGAATGGCCCCGGAGCGGCAAGTACGCTGCCCGCTTTAACATCGGATGTGACTTGGGGCGGGCGCGCAAGGGCGTCGCCGCGATTCTTTCGCGAAAGGCGCATTATTTGAAAATACCCCCCTGATTACACGCGCAATTCGGTGATTCCGCGCTTGGGCAGTAGAAAACTGGACAATCATCAAGAGTTGGTCAAGGCGCTTTTTCGTGTCGCCGCATTTTTATGTCCGAGCGGCGCTGGAAGTGAGCTTTGGTGAGTTCGCGAAGGGCCGAAAAAGCGCCAGATCCTGCGCAATGCCTGCCGTGTCCGAGTCATTACGCAGATGCAGCATCGGTGGATTCAGGCGGCCTGGCGTTCTTCGTGGTAGAGCTCCGCGGGGACGGCCTGCGTGGCGGGACGGCGCTGCCAGGCGATGAAGGCACCGCAGGCAAGGATCGTCGCGAGCGCGGCAGCCTCGAGCGGGCCATTGCGGCTGTCGCCCATCGCGGCCAGCGATCCGAGCGCGGGGCCCGCAATCATGCCCAGGGTTTGCATCGAGGAGACGAAGCGCAGCGCGCGGGTGGAGGTGCACGAAGCCGCAGCAAGTCCGGAGCAGCGAATGACGCTGGCCGTCGCGCCAATGTTGAACAGGACGATGGATGCAATGAATAGCTCGGGCTGACCGGGGCGTGCGCCCAGCATGGGGGCGAGCAACGCGGCCCCGCACAAGAGTGCGGTCAGCGCCGGAGGAACTAGGATCCGCTCGCGAAGGACGGCGAGGGCGGTCACGGCTCCGGCGAGCGAACCCAGGCTGACCGCGGTTCCAAGCGTGTCGTTGCCCAGCCCGGTCCCGAGCGCGAGCGCGCCGGTCAGTGACCACACGATCATATTGGCGCAGACGAAGGCGAAGATGGCGCTGGCGATCAGCAGGGTGTGGGGCGTGATCGCGTATGCGGTGGCGCGCGTGTTCAGTACCTCAAAGCGGGGGGCGACGTCACATTCGGCACGCTGGCCCAGCGCATCGCGGCAGGTGCCAAGGAAAAGCAGAATGCCCAAGGGGGCCAGAGCAAGCAGTTCGAGGGCTTCGGGTGCGCCGCGCTTATTGGCCAGGCTGGGCAGACCGGCGGCCACGCCCATTGAGAGTAGCAACTGGACAAGAAGCGCGGCGGCAAAGGCGCCGGTCGGGCGGTGGCGTGCGGCGTGGGCCATGGCCTGCGTGTAGATGAGCCCCATGGCCGCGCCGTGGGCGGCGCGCAAGGCCAGGAGCGCCGGGAAGTCGGCAATCGCGCCGGTCGCTAGGGCGGCGGCCGTGGCGGCCAGCGCAGCGGCGGAAAAACTCCACGAGGGCAGGCGTGCGCCGGCAAGGAGGCTCAGCAGTGAGCCGAGAGCGAGGCCCGCCTGGGCGGCGGCCACGACCCAGCCGTGAAGGTCGGGCGAGAGAGCATGTGCCTCGCTCAGCAGGGCGAGGAACACCGGGTCGATGCCCGGTTGCAGGATCGCGAGCGCGGCGACGCCGATGGCCGGTGCAATGACGCGAAATCCGGAACCGAAAACCTGCACTAGCCCCCCTGATGTGCACAAGTGCATGCACGCCCCCACGTGCACGTCCCATCAGGTCACCGCTCTCCCATCCCGGCGAATTTGCGAAGTCCTCTTTGTCAGAAATCGATCGCCTTGGTCATCTCGGCAATGTCACCGGGTTTCAGTGTCTTTGCAAGATGAATAAAGGTCTCGACGCTGAGCGCCATTATCTGGGGCATCTTGGAACGCCACGGCTTCTCGTATCCCAGGAAGGGCGTGGTGCCCTCCATCGACGCGCTGATGAAGAGCGCAAGGGCGTGGACGTCTTCGTCCTCGAGCGCGGGGTTGAGCACGCGGATCTGCTCGCCGATCTGGACGTGGACGTCGCTGTAGAAGGCCTCGATCCGCTCGGCGATGAACGCGCTCTGGTTGGCGAGCGACCACAGTTCGGTGAAGAGGCGGGTCGTGCGCTTGGAACAGATGTCCTCCAGGCACATCAGGATCACGCGGCGCAGGCGCTCCTCGGCTGAGATGTCGGCAAAACGCACATCGTCGTCAAGCTTGGTCTGGTAGCTCTCCATCATGTCGTCGAGCATGACTTTCACCAGCAACTCCTTGCGGGGAAAATGGTAGCTGACATTGCCGACCTTGAGGCCGCACTCGGCGCCGATCCGGCGGATCGAGAAGGCGGTTGCGCCCTCGTCGATGATGACGCGCAGCGCGGCCTTGATGATGGTGTCGACCGTGTCCGCACCGCGCGCGTAAACGCCGGGGCGCTGGTGCTCGGTGGCCGTGTGCTTGGGATTCTCGTTGGTTGCCGCTTTGCGGGGCATGGCCATTCTCCCTTGCCGTGTTGCCCGTCGATCCTCTTCCCTCAGCCTTGCTTCTCTCCGAGGAGGCGAAACGGGGCCGGAGGGGCGCCCTAGGCCCCTTTGCTGCGCACGTAAATACAGTGTTTTGCCCGTCCCGCGGGTGGGAGTGCTCTTAGCGTCCGGGAGGCTCAGGGTAGATCGCCTCGACCGGGCCGAGCGCCTCTGCGAGGGGGGCGAGCCAGGGGGCGTAGTGGGTCCAGGCGTCGAGACCTGTGGTAAAGATGGGTTGGCGCACCTGCTCGGAACTGGCTGTGCGCACTGCGCGGGCGTTAGTGTGAAACTGGAGGCAGGCCTCCTCGAAGGGGAGGTCGAGATACCCAAGCAGGCGGCGGATTTCGGCCTCTGTGGAGCGCACCATATCCTCGTAGATCACGCGGTGAACGGCGCCCGGCGCGGCGGCATCGTAAGCGGCCATCAGCTCCACATAGTCGCGGTAGTAACGCGCGATTTCGGCGAGGTCATAGGTGAAAGTCTGTCCGCGCGCGAAGTGCTGTTTCCAGCCCGAGAAGCAGCACGACATTGGGTGGCGGCGAGCATCCACGATCTTTGCATTCGGCAGGATCGTGCGGATGAGGCCGACGTGCTGCCAGTTGTTGGGCATCTTGTCGATGAACAGCGGCGCATCGCTCTTGCGGTGGACCCGCGTGCCTTCAAGGTATTCTTCGCCCAGGCGCACCCGGTCACGCGGCGTCAGGCTCGCGATCATGGTCTTGAAATCGGGAAAATCACCCTCATCGACGCGCGCTTGAAGGCGGCTGGCGATGATCATCATGTCGGGCAGTTCGAGCGTGCCTTCGACCCGGCTGTGGCTTGAGAGGATCTGTTCGACCAGTGTCGAGCCTGACCGTGGCAGTCCCACCACGAAGATGGGATCGGGCGCAGGGCAGCCGCCATCGCCCAGCGTGGAAATGAAGGCCGCGGTAAAGGTTTGCGCCGTGGCGGCCACTTCGGCGGAAAAACCTTCTGGATCGTGCGGCACGCGGGCGCGGCGCAGGCGGTTGCCTTGGTCGTAATGGCGAAACGAGGCGCCATAGTCCTTCGCATCTTCCAGCGCCTTGCCGAGCGCAAAGTGCAGGTGGAAACGGTCTTCGGCTTGCGCGTCGCTGTCCTCGGGCAAGGTCGCAAGAGCGGTCTCCATCGCGGCGATGTCCTCGGCTCCGAGCCGGGCTGTCTTGAGGTTGGCGAGGCTCCACCAAGCCTCACCCATGGAAGGCTGGCGGGCAACGGCCTCGCGGTAGGCGGCGATCGCTTCGGCCTGTTCGCCCAGTGTCTTGAGGACATGGCCAAGGTTCTGCCAGAGCTGGGGCTGGTCGGCCTTGAAATCGAGCAGGGCGCGGTAAAGATCGCGGGCGTGCTCGTGTTCGCCCAGACGCACCAGCACCGAGGCGAGGAGCAGGCGGTGCGCCGGGTTCTCGAGAGGCGATTCGACCAGGATCTCGGCTTCGCGGCGCGCTTCGTCCAGGCGGTTGGTCTGGAGCAGGAGGCGGATGCGGAAGTCGCGGGCGCGGTCGAAACCCGGCGCGCGTTCGAGTGCGCGGCCGGCGTAGTCGAGCGCCTCGCTCATGTTGCCCTTGCGCCAGTGCAGTTCGCCCAGCAAGCGCAGCGAGGGGGCATCCTCGCCGCCCCGCCCCGCGCGGGCTTCCAGCAGGGCAATGCCTTCGTCCAGCCGTCCCTTGTTCATGGCAAGCGCTGCGTTGACCAGTTCGGGATCACCCGCCGAGGCGTGGACGCCCGAGATGTCCGCGCGCCAGGCGTCCTTTGCTCGTCCGGCCTTGCGCAGTTCGCTGGCGAGGAGGAACCAGCCGTGGCTGATGCCGGGCTGCAGCGCGGTCAGGCGTTCGAGCGCGGAGATGGCCATCGCGTGATCGTTTGCTGCGAGTGCGGTCTGGGCCAGTTCCCAGAGTACGGCAGGTACCTTGGTGTCACGGCGAGCGAGTGTTTCGAGCCGGGATAGCGCCTCTTGCGTGCGGCCAAGCTGGCGCAGCGCCTGGCAGGCAAGCAATTCGGCCGGGCCCAGGCCGGGCGCGGTCTGCAGCAGGCTCTCGACCTCGGCCAGTGCGCGGGCTGGCTCGCTGCTGACGAGCGCGGCGATGCGGAGCAGGGCGCGTTCGGGCGAAACGGGACGGGCGGCCTCAGTCGTCGATCCGGTCATGGTCTGGCGGTCTATGTCCTTTCTGCAAGAGGCAGGCCTGATTTCCAAAGGCGTCGCGGCGGGGGTGAAGTTACGCGCTGCGAACATTTTCAGGTGTGCACATGCACATCTTCAGGATCATCATTTCCCGGGCTTGGGCAAGCACGAAATAAAGCTCCAAAATTCGTGCCGATAGGCGCTTGACAGGATCGGGTCGTGTCGGTTTACTCAATCTAGGACAGGCGTTCAAGTTTGTGCAAGAGCGAACGCGTCCGGACGAATTTTCAATACGAGTTCTTTGCAGGTCCAAGTTGTACCTGCGAACCCGGGGGTGACCTCGGGGCAGGAGGCGTGCGTCTGCAAGGGCCGCCAAAAGGTCGCGGGCACACTATTCGTGAAAATGGGGGGGGGGCGCCAAGCGGGCAGTCTTCTTGGGGGAGGAGACGCACGAATTTCAGGGAAATAGGGGGACTCCAACAGTATGAGTATTCGAACCCGTGTGCGCCGGTGGAACGCTGTGTGCCTGCTTTCCACGACCGCGATTGTTGCGCCGCTGGCGGGGGCCGGCTCGGCTTACGCCGAGAGCGATGTGCCGGCGGCGGCCCCCGAAGTGCCTGCGCCGGCAGCGGAAGCCGCGCCCCAGGCGCAGTCTTCGCTCGGCGATATCGTCGTGACCGCGACCCGCACCTCCGAGAGCGTCCAGAAGGTGCCGATCTCGATCCAGGCGCTTGGCGAGGCAAAGCTGGAGGCGCGCCAGATCAATGGCCTTTCGGACTTTGCGAACCTGCTTCCCTCGGTCACCATCGCCGGGCTCGGGCCGGGCCGTCAGACCCCGTATTTCCGCGGCATCGTGCCCGCAGGCGGCGCCTATGCCTCTGTCGGGTACTATCTTGATGACATTCCCATCGCGGGCACCGACCTTCCCGACATCCACGTCTACGACATCGAGCGCATCGAGGCGCTCTCGGGGCCGCAAGGCACACTCTATGGCGCAGGCTCATTGGCAGGTACGATCCGCTTCATTTCGAAGAAACCCGAGATCGGCGCGTTCGAGTGGGGTTACAGCGCCGAGCTCAACAAATACGGTGCAGGTGACTTTGGCCAGCAGATCGAGGGCTACGTCAACATTCCGGTGAGCGACACGCTCGCCGTGCGCGCGATGGGCTACTATCGCCACGATGGCGGCTTCATCGACAATGTTGCGAACAATGGTCTCAACAACGTGGGCGATTCGCTTGCGCTGGAACTGGGCGATCTCAACCCTGCGACGACCTATACGCTCGACAACGGTGACATCGCCGAGAACGACTACAACCCGATTTACGAAGTGGGCGGGCGCCTGCAGCTCCTGTGGGAGCCGGCACCGGGCTGGGAAATCCGCCCCGAAGTCACCGCGCAGCGCCAGATCGCCTATGGCTACTTCGGCTACGATCCGCGCGTGGGCGATCTGGAAGTCCACGACTACGACCTCACCCGTCAGAACGACAAGTGGTATCAGGCGCAGCTTGCGATCCATGGCCACATTGGTGACTGGGACCTGGTTTCGGCAACGGGGTACTTCAACCGCAAGGTGAACCTGCGCAACGACTACACCTACTACACCGTCACCTACGACAGTTTCGGTCCCGGCTACGAAAGCTACCTGCAGTTCTGGGATCCGGCGAGCTGTTCGGGGGCGGGCGCGGACATGGCCTGCACCGGGCTCATCAACCCGCAGCAGTACTATAAGGGCCTGACGCGCGACAAGCAGTTCACCCAGGAACTGCGCGTGACCACGCCGTCGAGCTGGCCCTTCGACGTCACCTTCGGCGGCTTCTACCAGTCGCGTAAGGAGCAGACGAACGACCAGTACGCGACCCATGGTCTTGCCGACATGATGGGCTACACCCAAGCTGGTGGCGGCGATGTCGCAGGTGGTCTGCTGGGCGTTCCGGGCATGTACGGCATCGCCTGGGGCGATGATGGTATACCGTTCTTCGACACCAGCGACGTCATCAATCCCAACGGCGATCCGATGGGCACGATGATCCTGGGCTCGCGTGCGGTGAAGTACGATGCCTTCTACCTGTCCGAGCGCAACAACGACTGGAAGGACAAGGCGCTCTTCGCCGAAGGGCACTACGACATCACGCCGACCCTGAAGGTCACAGGTGGCATCCGCTTCTTCTGGACCAGTTTCAAGTCGGAAGGCTTCAGCGGCGTCGCGGCCTCGGCGGCAGGCGCGGGCTGTTCGGTGCCGTTCCCGATGGAGCGCCTCTCGTGCATCAACGCCAACGGTTCTTACAAGGAATCGGGTGAGACCCACAAGGTCGCGCTCGACTGGCAGATCGATACGGACAAGATGGTGTACGCCACCTACTCCACCGGCTTTCGTCCGGGTGGCTACAACCGTGCACTGCGCGTGAACGGGGTAGGTTTGGTGACTGTGCAGCCCTACGATTCCGAAACGCTCTCCAACTACGAGATCGGCTTCAAGACGACCTGGGGCAACATCTTCCGCTTCAACATGGCCGCCTATTACGAGACCTGGGACAACATACAGTACAGCGTCGTCGTTTCGGGCACGCAGGGCGCTGGTATGACGGGCAATGCCGGCAAGGCCGAAGTGAAGGGTATTGAATACGATGCCGACCTGAAGCTGGGCGACGTTACGATCTCGTCCTCGGGCGCGTTCAACGATGCCAAGCTGAAGGGCAACTTCTGCAACTTCGCGCTCGATCCGGTGGCGATGTCGATCTCGCAACTCTCCAGCTGTACGGCGGGAGCCTATGTGCCCGATTCCTACCCGCCCACGCCGCAGGTGGCGGCTGCGGACGGCACGCGTCTGCCGCGCCAGCCCCGCTTCAAGGGCACAACCTCGGTACGGTACGATACCTATATGGGGGGAATGAACGCCTACCTGATGGGCTCGGCCAATTACCAGACCGGCGCCACGCAGGACCTCAACGTTGCGAACAATGCGCTGCTCGGCAATACGCCCGGCTTCGTCTCGTTCGACTTCTCGGCGGGCCTGAAGCGCGATGGCTGGACGCTCGACCTGTTCATCCAGAACGCCTTTGACAAGCGCGGGCAGCTGACCAGGAACACTTTCTGTTCGATTACCTTCTGCTCGGGCTCGTCGCGCACCTTCGCAATCAAGCCGCAGTTCTTCGGCCTGCGCTGGGGGCAAAAGTTCTGAGGATACCGTCTCTGACGACCTGAACGGCTCTCTCCCGTGGTCTCATACCCCGGGAGGGAGCCATTTTTTCAGGGGCTCGAAAGGAAATTGATCGGGGGCAGGGGACTGTCTAGAGGCCCAGGGATTGCGTACCTGCGTTCGGGCGTTGTCTCGTGCAAAACGATTGCGTATTCCTTTTGGCCGGGTTGGACGACATGTGCGCGCCTCCGCTGCGATGGACGGCGACGAAGCCGACAAAATTATCAAGGGAAAGACCATGAAGCTTGAGATTAACGGCGAGATGCGCGAGCTCGACGCTGAGCCCGAAATGCCGCTGCTGTGGGCACTTCGCGACGTGCTGGGCATGACCGGCACCAAGTACGGCTGCGGTATCGCCCAGTGCGGTGCCTGTTCGGTGCTGGTCGATGGCGTGGTCACCCGTTCGTGCGTGACGCCGGTCGGCAGCCTTGAAGGCAGCAAGGTCTCCACCATCGAGGCGATGGAAGAGGACGCGGTGGGCCAGAAGGTCGTCGCGGCCTGGGTCAAGCACCAAGTCCCCCAGTGCGGCTACTGCCAGTCGGGCCAGGTCATGGCGGCGGTCTCGCTGCTCAAGGAAAACGCGGCGCCAAGCGCAGAGGATGTGCGCGCCTCGATGCAGAACCTGTGCCGCTGCGGCACCTACAACGCCATTCACGCCGCGCTGAGTGACCTTGCCGGACAGGAGAACGCCTGATGGCCCGGATCTTTCTCGATGATGCCGCAAACGGTAGCGGCGATGACCGTTTCGCCGCGCCCGCGCAGCCTGTAAACCTCTCGCGCCGCCGCTTCCTTCTGGGTAGCGCAGGTGCGGCCACCGGCGCGCTGGTTCTGGGCTTCGGCATCCCCGTCGGTCCGGCCCGCGCGCAGGGGCCCGCAGCGCCCGCGCCAAAGGCGCTTGACGTGCCCGCATTCCTGGAAATCCGCCCAGATAACACCGTGCGCTTCCTCAGCCCCTTCATGGAAGGCGGGCAGGGTGTTTTCACTGCGATGGCGCAGATCGTGGGCGAAGAACTCGACATGGACCCTGCCGTCTTCGATGTTGAGGCGGCCCCTGCAGGCAAGGTGTTCCAGATCATGTTCGGCGGAACCATGCGGATCACCGGCGGCTCGATGTCGGTGCGCACCAGCTATGACACGATGCGCCGCCTGGGCGCTTCGGCGCGCGCGATGCTTGTCAGTGCGGCCGCGCAGCGCCTCGGCGTCGGCTCCGACACGCTGACCACCGAGCCGGGCAAGGTAATCCACGCCGCCTCGGGCCGTTCGCTCAGCTATGGCGAACTGGCTGAAGGCGCGCTTGACATGGGGGTGCCCGAAGCAGGCCGGGTTTCGCTGAAGGATCCCAAGGAATTCCGCTGGATAGGCAAACCCGTCGCGCGCATCGACATGCACGCCAAATCGACCGGCCAGGCGATGTACGCCATCGACAGTCAGGTCGAGAACATGCTCCAGGCCGCCGTCCAGCACGCGCCGCGCCTCGGCCTCCAGCCCGGAGCGATCCGCAATGAGGCCGCGGTGAAGGCGATGCCGGGCGTCCACTCGGTGCACACGCTCGATGGCGCGGTCGCTGTGATCGCCCCGTACTGGTGGCACGCACGCCAGGCCGCCGACGCACTCGATGTAGACTGGCAGGACCCGGGCGAGAGCGCGGACGTGCGCTACATGCCCGCCGACTTCGCAACCGAGGCCTTCACGAAGCACCTCTCCAGCCAGACCGGGCGGGGCGAGGAAGCCGAGAGCGCTGGCGACAGTGCGGCGGCCTTTGCCTCGGCGGCCAAGGTTGTGGAAGGTGAGTTTACCAGCCAGTATCTTCACCACGCCCAGCTGGAGCCGCCCTCGACGCTCGCGCGCTTCAACGACGACGGCAGCCTGGACCTGTGGATGCCCAACCAGGGACCCGAGATCTTCCAGGCCGCAATTGCCGCCAAGACCGGCCTGGCGCCCGAGAAGATCAACATTCACAGTCCCTTGCTCGGCGGCTTCTTCGGCCGCCACTTCCAGTACACCTGGGGCAATCCCTATCCGCATGCCATCGCGCTCGCCAAGGCAACGGGGCGTCCGGTCAAGCTGATCTGGAGCCGCGAGGAGGAATTCCTGCGCGATCCGATGCGCCCGATGGCCGTCGTCAAGTTCAAGGGTGCGCTCGATGCGGAAGGCTGGCCGGTCGGTCTGGATGTTGTCAGCGTGTGCGAGGGCCCGGGTGAGGGCATTGCCAACAAGCGCGGCGAAAAGCTCGACGACTCCGCGCTCGAGGGCATCACCGCCAAGTCCTATGCAATCCCCAACCGCCGCATCGCTCAGCTTTACGTCAAGAACCCGATCACGCTGGCCTACTGGCGCTCGGTCGGCAACTCGATGAACGACTTCTTCTACGAGAGCTTCCTGGACGAGATGGCCGACGCTGGCGGCAAGGACCCCTATGCGCTGCGCCTGAAACTGCTGGAAGGCAACGAACGCCTGACGACGCTCCTCAACGCGGCGGTCGAGCTTTCGGGCGGCTGGAAGCGTGGGCCTTTTACGGCAGCGGACGGCACGCGCCGGGCGCGCGGTATCGCGATGGCCTCGCCTTTCGGATCGGAAGCGGCGGCGGTTGCCGAAGTTTCGATCCAGGACGGGCAGGTCGTGGTCCACGATGTATGGGAGGCCATTGATCCGGGTAGCATTGTCAACCCGGCGATTGTCGAGGCGCAGGTCAATTCGGCCGTGGCGCTGGGCCTTTCGCAGGTTCTTGTCGAAGGCGCCGAGTACGAGGCCGGGATGCCGGTTGCGCGCAACTTCGATGTCTACCAGATCCTGCGTCCCGAACAGATGGCCAAGGTCCACGTGAAGATCGTGGAAAGCGGAGCGGAGATGGGCGGTATCGGTGAGCCGCCTCTACCCGCGATTCCGCCCGCGGTCGCCAACGCGGTTTCGGTCCTGACTGGTAAGCGCGTGCGCGTGATGCCGCTCTCCAAGGAAAGCTTCGAGGCGTAAGGCAGAAATATGGAAATGGGCCCGAGGGAATTGCCCTCGGGCTCCCCGTACCGTCTACCTCATCTTGCTCAAGCTGCATTGGCTGAGCGAGGTGAGGTCGCCAGTTCAAGGCTTTCCCAACTTTTTGAACATCGCGCGACAAGTCTTTGCTTCGGTGTGCGGCTAGTTTGCGCGAAACACAGACTGCATGTTCAAGGAGCAAGGATCAGCGCATGGCCACCAATCCGTCCGCGTCGATGGAGGCAATTCCTCCGGTTACCACCGCGGCTGCCTGGCGCGGCGATGAACTGGTGAAGTCGGGGGAGTGGATCTACCTTCTTTCCGATGCGCAGATCCTCGAGCTGGAGCAACTGGGCAAGCGTTTCCTGGATGAAAACCCGGACTTGCGGACCGTGCAGGCCTCGGACTACCCGCTCGTCGCCTGTGCTGATGCGGTGAACGAATGGGGCGCGGACGTTGACTACGGGCGCGGTTTCGTGCTCGTGCGCGGTCTTCGCACCTATCTCTATTCGGATGCTTTTTCCGCGGCGATCTATTATATTCTCGGCCTGCACATGGGCGATCCGATCCGCCAGAACGAGATGGGCGACCTCATCGACCATGTCTATGCGACCTCGGACAAGACCATGGACGATCCGACCGCCTTGTCAGCCAAGGTGCGCGACAAGCTGGTCTATCACTCGGACAGCTCGGACATCGTTTCGCTAATGTGCCTGCGCCCGGCCAAGGAAGGGGGCGCCTCGTGCCTCGTTTCGGGCGCGCAGATCTACAACGAGATCCTGAAGCGCCGTCCCGATCTGGCTCCGCTTCTGCTCGAGCCCTTCCACTGGGACTGGCGCAAGCAGGACCACAGCGCGCCTGCCGACACATACACCTCGCCCATCGTCAGCCTGGTCGACGGCGTGTTTTCGATGTACGCGGGCTCGCTCTACATCCTGACCGCGCAGGAGTATGAGGGCGTGCCCCGGTTAACGCCCGAGCAGATCGAGGTGCTCGAACTCTTCGACACGATCACCTACGAGGAGGGCATGGCGATCGAGATGGATTTCCGCCCCGGCGACATCCAGTGGCTCTCGAACTACGCGGCGCTTCATGCGCGCACGACCTTTTGGGACTATCCCGAACCCCAGCGCCGCCGTCACTTGCTGCGCCTTTGGCTAAGCCGCGATGCCGGGCGACCAGTGGTCGACGGGTTCGGCAAGAACGGAGTTGTCCAGGTCCGCTCGGCTCCCCGCGATGCCGCGTCCGAGCATCCCGAAGCCCACTTCGACATCTATGGCATGTCCGTCCCGCGCGTCATCGAGTGAACGCGGGGTAGAGAGGTCCCAACTGCAAGGGCGCTGTTCCTCAAGGAGCGGCGCCCTTCGTCATTTGCAGGACCTGCGCCCAGGGCTTCACGTCGGTGAAGTTGAGCCGAAGGTTGAGGAGCGCGGCGTCCTGCTCGGCATCTGTGACGGCCGAGCAGGCATCGGCGACAACCAGCACCTTGTAGCCGCGCATGTTGGCTTCGCGTGCGGTTGAATCCACGCAGACATTGGTGAGCGTACCGACCAGCACCACCATCTCGATCCCGCGCCGCGCCAGTGCCCGGGCAAGCGCGCCATCGGGGCACGAGAAGGCCCCATAGCGATACTTGTCGAGAAGGGCGTCGCCCTCATGAAAGTCCATCGCAGGATGCAGTGCGTGGGACGGACTTCCGGGCCGCAGGGCGTTGATCGCACGGACGACCTCGGGATCGGTGAGATCGTATTGCCAGCTGGGCATGGCCAGCGGTGCGCGCTCGCTGACGGTCTGGCGCGTCCAGATCACCGGCGCGCCGAGGGTTCGGAAGGCGGAGCACAGCGCGTTTATCGTAGGGATCGTGGCGCGCGAACTCGCCTTTCCGAAAACTTCGCCTTCGCCCACGAAAGCGCTCTGCATGTCGATCACGACAAGCGCGGTCGCGCCCGGTTCGAGCGCGTCGAAGCGGTTGAAGCCTTGTCCGCGCGCGACGGCCCAGTCGGGCAGGTGGAACGGATGCATCACGCCTTGGCAAATGCGATGGAGCGCGCGAGACTTTCCCAGGTCTGCATGTCCTGTGCAACGCGGGCGTGCTGATCGCTGGCGTAATGGAGCGCATCCTCGCCCAGAAGCAGATGCAGCGGCGGCTCGGGAGCATCGAGCGCTGCGAGGATGGCCTGCGCGGCGCGGGCGGGATCGCCTGCCTCCGCCCCTGCATTTTCGGTCAGCGAGCGACGGGCGAAGTGGGCGACCTCGTCGTATTCGGCAATGTCGCGCGCGGCGACGATGAGGCTGCCGCCTGCAAACTCGGTGCGCATGCCGCCCGGCGCGACGTTGGTGACGCCGATGTTCATGGGTGCGACTTCCTGGGCAAGCGTCTGCCCGATGCATTCAAGAGCGTACTTGCTGGCTCCGTAGATGCCGGTTCCGGCCCAGGGCGCATGGCCGCTGACCGATGTCACGTTGACGATGTGGCCGCGTTTTTGCGCGCGCATCGCGGGCAGCACGGCGCGGATCATGCGCAGGGCGCCGAAGACGTTGATTTCGAAGAGCGCACGGGCCTCTTCGATGGAGACTTCCTCGATCGCGCCGACCAGGCCGTAGCCTGCGTTGTTGACGAGCCGGTCGATGGCGCCGGTTAGTATCTGCGCGCGTGCGACGGCCGCTTCGACCGAGGCTTCGTCGGCGAGATCGATCTGGACGATGTGCATGCGCTCGGGCGCGAGCGCGGTCAGCTCCGTATCCTCGCGCTTGCGGGTGAGGCCCACGACCGTGTCCCCGCGCGCTAGGGCGGCTTTCGACAGTTCGCGGCCAAGCCCGCCGCCGATGCCCGTGATAAGCCAGTTCGTCATGTCTGAGGTCTCCTTGTTGGCGCCGAGACTAGGTAGTGATCCCGTGCATTCTCTTTGCGCTGGCGCCCGCAAATCTTGTGCGAGGGCGCACCGCCCGTGGCCGCGCTTGACCAGCGTGCGCAACCCATGCTGCACCACTCGGGCTGCAATGCCAATCGAGGCATTTTCGGCAAGGTTTTTTGGGTAACGGGACGGGGCGCGCGCTTGGCTGTTCACATCGTTGGTTCGATCAACATTGATATCATCACCTCGCTCCAGCGCCTGCCGCTGCCGGGCGAAACGGTTCTGGCAGAAGCTACCGCTCGCCTGCCGGGGGGGAAAGGCGCCAACCAGGGCGTGGCAGCGGCCCGCATGGGCGCGCAGGTCCACTTCGTCGGCGCGGTCGGCGAGGACGAATCGGGCAAATGGATGGTCCAGCGTCTGGCCATAGAAGGCATAGACGTGGGAGGCATCCGCACGCTTCCCGGCGAGGCGACGGGCACCGCCTACATCGCG
Source organism: Novosphingobium sp. BW1 (assembly GCF_008107685.1). Classification (GTDB taxonomy): domain Bacteria; phylum Pseudomonadota; class Alphaproteobacteria; order Sphingomonadales; family Sphingomonadaceae; genus Novosphingobium. The sequence continues at coordinate 412,454 of NZ_VIRF01000078.1, read as the reverse complement.
GTCGATGCGCTGGGCGAAAACCAGATTATCGTCATCTCGGGCGCCAATGCGCGTCTGGAAGGCTGCGCGCCAGTGGAGAGTGGGGTATTGCTCTCGCAGCTCGAGGTGCCGATCCCGGCGCTCGCCTCACTTCTTGCCGGGAGTCGGGCGCTGCGCATTATCAACACCGCCCCTGCCTTGATCGAGGCCAAGGCCCTGTTCCCGCACGTTGATATCCTTGTCCTTAACCGTCCTGAACTCGACGTCTACGCGCCGGCGGCGCAGGTGAGCGCGCTGTTGCCGGGCGAGGACGCCGAGATGACGGCTCTAGCGGCACGCACGCGCACGCTGTTCTGCCGCGAGGATCAGGCCGCGATCGTGACGCTGGGCGCGGCCGGCGCGCTGATCGTGCGCCAGAAGAGTCTCATCCATGTGCCCTCGATCCCGGTGCAGCCAGTCGACACAGTGGGCGCGGGGGATTGTTTCTGCGGGGCGCTGGCCGCGCTTCTTGACGAGGGGCGCACGCTCGAACAGGCGGTTCCCTTCGCCTGCGCGGCGGCGGCGCTCTCCACCCTTTCGCATGGGGCCGCGCCCTCGATGCCTTCGCGCGAGATGGTTGCCGACCTGCTTTCCGAACCGGCAACAGAACATGCGCTGCCAATCAAGAACAGGTCGGCCGCCATCCTACCTTGATGGGGCGAGACACGAGAGAGACGATGGGACAAAGTGATGGCTGAACTGCAACCGACCCAATTCGGAGTGCCTTCCGATACGGGTGGCAAGGATCTCGGGATTTTCCTGCCGATCGCCAACGGCGGGTGGATCATCTCGAAGAACAAGCCCGAGATCGACGGCTCCTACGATTACTGCCGGCAATGCGGTCTGCTGGCCGAGGAGGCCGGGTTCGACTTCATCATGGCAATGGCCAAGTACCGCGGCTACGGCGGCGAGACGCACCACTGGGACAGTTCGCTCGATTCGGTGATGACTATTGCCGGTCTTGCCGAAGCGACCAGCCGGGTGAAGACCTGGGGCACGGTCCATACGCTTCTCCAGAACCCGGGCGTCGTTGCCAAGATGATCGCGACGCTCGACCAGATTTCGGGCGGACGCGCCGGGCTCAACGTCGTTACCGGCTCCTACAAGGGCGAGTTCTCGCAGATGGGGGCCTGGCCCGAAGGCGTGGACCACGACGCGCGCTACGATCTCGCCAAGGAATGGGTCACTGCGATCAAGCGTCTGTGGGCCGAGGATTCGGTCACGATGGATGGCACCTATGTCCAGCTTGAGGACTGCCAGTCCTGGCCCAAGCCCCAGAAGCGCCCGTTCCTCGTGTGCGCGGGCTCGTCCCAAAAGGGCATGCGCTTCACTTCGGAGGAGATGGACGCGATCTTCCTCTCGGGCGGCGATGCCGACCAGCTGGCGCAGGCCAGCAAGGACGCCAAAGAGGACGCAGCCAGCATCGGGCGCTTCGTGCGTACCTATTCGATGATGACCATCGTGCTGGGCGAAACCGACGAGGAGGCACAGGCCAAGGCGAAGCACTACGCCGATGGTTTCGACGAAGGCGCGCTGGAAGGCATGATGCGCGCCTACGGTTTCCTAGACAACGAGATCGGGAAGGAGAACGACTTCACCCGAAAGGCGCGTTCCAGCTTCATGTCGGCGCACATCGCGGGCTCCTCGGAGACGGTCGCGGCCGAACTGATCCAGCTGTTCGAGGTCGCCGGAACCGATGGTATGATGCTGATCTTCGACGACTACGTCACAGGGATCCCCAAGTTCGGCAAGGAAGTCCTACCTGTCCTGCGTGAGCGCTTTCCGGGCAAGATCGCGGTCGGCTCGAATGCCTGATACGACCGATCTGCCCCACGTTGCGGGCCCTGATCTTGCCGGCATGATCGACCCTGTGAAGACGGCGCTCGTCGTTGTCGATATCCAGGTCGATTTTGCCTCGTCCGAAGGTGTTGCGGGCACGTTCTGCAATGACTTCGCGCCGATCGAGACGGCCATTGAGAGGATCGAGGATTTGATCGCGGACATGCGCCGCGCTGGCGGCACGATCGCCTTCATGCGCGTGGTGACGCGGCCGGAAACCGACAGCGATGCGCTCAAGACCCTGATGGTTCGGCGCGGCATGCCGGGTGGGGAGGCGATTTGCCGGGCCGAGGGTGGCGGGGCGGACTATTACCGCGTGGCGCCGCAAGAGGGGGACATCGAGATCGAGAAGCTGCTCTTCGACAGCTTCCATGGAACTGATCTTGATGCGCAGCTGCGCGCACGCGGCATCGACACGCTTCTGATGAGCGGGATGACCACCGAGTGCTGCGTCGATAGTACCGCGCGCACGGCCTTTCACAGGGGCTACAATGTGTTCCTCGTGAGCGATGCCTGCGTGGCTTACGAAGAGCATCTGCACGCCAGTACGCTCGACGTGCTGGCGCAGAACATCGGTCTTCTGACTACGAGCGCGGCCGTTCACGAGGCGCTGGCCTGATGCGCGGTGGGCCGGGCCTCGCACAGCTGCACACCCGGCCGGTCTCCCGAAACATTTCCAGGAAAGGTGCTTGCCGATGACCCCGCGAGATCCCTCCGCTGTAGCGGGACGCACGCCTGTCCTGTTCGCCTGTACGCTGGGCAATGCGGTCAGCGTAACGCCTGCGGTTCACGCCGTCTTCGGGCTGTTCCTGGTGCCTTTGTCCGAGAACTTCGAATGGTCGCGCGCGAGCATTTCGGGCGTGCTCGGCATTCTCGCGGTCGTGGGCGCGGTCAGTTACCCGATCATCGGACGGCATGTCGACGCACACGGCGCGCGCCGCACCTTGCTGACCGGCGTGGTCGGGCTGGCTCTCTCCATTGCCGCTCTGGCGCTGACGAGCGGCAGCCTTCTGCAGTTTTACGCGACCTTCGCCGTGCTCTCGATCTTCAGCGCGATGGCTGGGACACCGATTTACCAGAAGGTCGTTGCTGACTGGTTCGAGAGCAATCGGGGCACGGCGCTGGGTATCAGTGCGGGCGGGGGCTGCGGGATCGGATCGGTCATCATGCCGGTGCTGGCCGCCATTCTCGTAGGCGCCTGGGGCTGGCGTGCGGGGTATCTGGGGATCGCCGCCTTCGTCTTGCTGCTGGCCTTCCCGATCCTTGTGCTCTTCCTGCGCGACCGGGCTGCAAGCGCGAGCGCTGCGCAGGAGGAGGCTGCGCGCGAAGGCCTGACGCTGGCCGAGGCCGCCAGGCTTCCCGCATTTTGGCTGGTTCTCCTGGCCGTTGCGGCCGGGGCCGGCGGGACCACCGCGATCTTCAGCCACGTCGTGCCGATCCTGGGGGACCGGGGCGTTTCTGTTGCGACGGGTACTGCGGTGGTCAGCGTCTTTGCGCTGACGACCTCGGGCTGGCAGGTCGTGACCGGGCGGATCATGGACAAGATCCAGACCCCGCGTGTCGCGGTGCCGATGTACGGCCTTGCCATCGGCGGGCTGGCGCTCTTGGAATTCGGGGTGGGCACCCCGGTGCTGCTCTTCGCCGGATTGCTGCTGGGCGTGGGCATGGGGGCGCAATACGGTGCGCTTCCTTATTTCATCGCGCGCTACTTCGGAGTACGCCACTTCGGCTCGATCATCGGGGCCATGTACTCGGCCGTGATCGCCGCACAGGGGATCACACCGATCCTACTCGATCTCGTCTTCGACAACGTCTATTCCTACCGCCCGGCCCTTCTGGGCGTGGGGGCGGCGCTTGCGGGCGGTGCGTTGCTGCTCCTGCTCCTACCGCGCTATGGCGAGGCGCAGGGCACTTCCCCGGACGCCATGCCCGTGCCATCCCACTGACGCCTGCCTTTCCGGCGAAACTTGACAAGACAAGGATCTTCCGTGGCCGACATTCCTGCCTCCGCCCCTACCTTCGCCGATCCTGCCGCTGCCCCTTATGCGGTGAGCGAGGAGGAGCGCGAGGCGATCGCCGCCGCGATCGACACCGACGAACTGGTCGCCCTGGCGCTGGAGCTGGGCAACATCCCCAGCCGCTCCCGCGAGGAACTGGCAGCAGCCGAGTTCGTCCACGACTGGTTGGGGCACGAAGGCTTCAAACCGCGCAAGGTCGGCGCCGTGCCCGAGCGTCCCAACGTGATCGGTGAATACGGCGGCACAGCGCCGGGCGCGAACCTGCTCTTCACCGCCCACCTCGACACCGAGAGCCCGAGCGGTATCGCCGAGCAGGACCGCTTCCGCTTCCGCGAGAGCACGATGGCCGACCCTGAGTGGACGAAGTGCTGGCTCGATGAGGAGGGACGCCTGCGCGGCTTTCCCATCTCCAATGACCGTGGTCCCATGTCCTGCTTTTTGATCGCGGCGAAGGCGCTGAAGAAGGCGGGCATCGGGCTTGCCGGAAAGACCTGGCTGACCGCGTGCCCGGGCGAGATCGGCCCAGAACCCATCGAGGAGTTCGCAGGCATTGACTACATGGGCAAGGACATCGGCGCCCACTACCTGTTCCACCACGGCGGCGTCGCGCCCGATTACGCCATCGCGGCGGAAGGCACCGACTTCGGCCTCACCTGGCAGGGCTCGGGCTATGCGGTCTTTCGGGTGCGGATCTACGGGCAGGGCATGTTTACGCCGATCCTGGAAGCGCCGCGTCTGGCCACGGCCCACCCCAACCCGATCTACCGCCTCGGCCCGGTGATCGAGGCGCTCCACGCCTGGGGCCTGACGTGGGAGGCGAACTCGATCATGCGCACCGCGAGCGGCGAGGTCGCGCCCAAGGTGCAGATCGCTTCGGTGCGGGGTGGGATGCCCACCGACTTCGGCGCGGGCACCGAGATCTGTGCGCTCTACATCGAAGTTGGCCTCAATCCGCGCCAGAAGGCGGCCGAGGCCATGCACGGGATCACGGCGGCCATGCGCAGCGTCGATGTCGAGAGTTTCGATGTTGAGCCGGTCGTCGTGCGCCACGGTTTCGAGGCCGCCGAGCGCGAGGTCGCGGCCCTTTCCGGCGCGGTCGATGCGGCGACCCGGCTGGCGCGTGGCGCGCCGCTGGAATTGGCCCATCCGGTCTATTCGAGCATGTGGCGTGACCATAACGTCTTCAACATGCACCGTATTCCCGCCGTGACGACGGGGATGCCGCGTTGGCGCCCGACCCCTGACGACATGGCCTCAAGCGCGCTTGTCTACGCGCTCACCATGCTCGCTGTTTGCGGTCGTGGCAAGGCGTCGGTCGACGATGGTCCAACTAGCGTCTATGGCAGCACCGAGACCCCGTTCGAGGCCTGAACTCAGGGCTTTGACCTGAGTACTTGCCGCAATGGGAAGCGCGCGCTAGCCATGCGGGCGCGGTGGCGGATGAGGGCGGAGCGAAGGCTTCGGCCGCCCCCGTGCCAATAGCAGGAAAACGGGTGGAAATTCCTTGCGCATAACGACAAATGTCTATCCCAAGGAGCAGCGCCGCGATGCCTGGCGCTTTGCCTTGAAACGCCTCTCGCTGACGCTCGACGAGGCCGACGAGGCCGACGAGGCGACGCTTTATGGTGAGCTGATCCAGTTCAAGTCGAGCACGGGCATCAGCTTCATTCGTGTGACCGGGACACAGCAGACCTGGACCATCGATTTTCGCGATCAGCCCCAGACCTACTGGGTGGCGCTGCTGCTTGATGGCAGCGCGACGATGCGCGATTCCAAGCAGGAGTTGCGGCTCTGCGATGGCGAACTGATCTGCGGGCAGGGCGATGTGCCGGTGCAGCTCTCCTTTGCAGGCGACAACCGCACGCTCATCGTGCAGGTGCCCCACAGCGAGCTGACCGCTCGGCTCAAGACCCCGGTCGGTGCCGCGCCGCGCCAGATCGCGACCGACACCGGTACCGCGCGCGTATTTGCCGGTATGCTGCGCTCGCTGGCTGACACCATTAACGAGATTACCACCGACCAGGCCCGGCCGGTGGAACTGGCTTTTCCCGAGTTCCTCGTCACCAGCCTGCTCGAGAACGCCCCGCCCAAGGCGCTGGGCGGCGCTGCAGGTATGCGCGCTGCACTTCTGGAGCGGATATTCCAGACCATCGAGATCCGCCTGTCCGATCCTGATCTCAACTATCAGCAGGTCGCGGCCGAGCATGGCATCTCGCCGCGTTACCTCCAGAAGCTTTTTGAGTCGATCAACGACAGTTTCGGCCACTACGTGAAGGTGCGCAGGCTGGAGCGCTGCCGTCTCGACCTGCGCAGCCCGCTGCACGTCCAGAAGTCTATCTCGGACATCCTGTTCGAATGGGGCTTCAACGATTCCGCCTCGTTCAGCCGGGCCTTTCGCGAGCAGTACGGCATCTCGCCGCGTGAGTACCGCAAGGGCCAACCGCAGGAAAACGAGGCGGTCGAACTCTTGCGCCGGGGCAAACCCGCACGCGGCGAGGCACTTGCCGCCAGGGCCGAGAACGATGCTGCCGAGAGCGAAGATGCCATTGATGCGGAACCCCCCGACACTGCGGAGGCAGCGCAAGGCGAGCCAAAGGTCGGTGGGCCCTATAGCCCCCATCCTGAGGGCGAGCAGGTGCGCCACCACCACCTTCCCGCTTCGCCCGAAACGGTCCACTGGGGCTTTCTCAGCAAAGACCTGAAACCCGTGCTATCCATCCGCTCGGGCGACTTCGTGACGATCGAGACTCTGACCCACCACGCCAACGACGATGCCGAGCGCATGGTCGAAGGGGATGGCGGTGCGGAGAGCGTGTTTTACTGGGACGCACACGGCAAGTCGGTCAACCGGCGCGGCGCCGGGCCGATGGACGCCTCGGCGCTCGGGCGTGGCCCTGGCGAGGGTTTCGGCGTCCATATCTGCACGGGGCCCATCGCCATCGAGGGGGCGATGCCGGGCGATCTCATCGAAGTGCGCATTCTCGATTTGAAGCCCCGGCCCAGCGGAAATCCGCGCTTTGCGGGCAAGTCCTTCGGCTCGAACGCGGCGACCTACTGGGGCTTCCACTACCACGACCTTTTGACCGAGCCTAAGCAGCGCGAGGTCATCACCATCTACGAGGTGGAGGCAGGCGGCATGCGACCGCCCACGGCTCACGCGGTCTACTCTTACCGCTGGACCGAGCAGACCGACCCGGCCGGTGTCGTGCACCCGCGCTACGATTATCCAGGCGTGCCGGTCGATCCGGCGACGATCGAAAAGAACTTCGACGTGCTGCGCAATGTCGAGATCCCGATCCGGCCGCACTTCGGCGTGATCGCGGTCGCGCCCAACCACAATGGTCTTGTCGATTCCGTGCCGCCGTCCAGCTTTGGCGGCAATCTCGACAACTGGCGGACGGGACCCGGCGCGCGGGTGTTCCTGCCCGTTCAGGTCGAGGGCGGGCTTCTTTCCCTGGGCGATCCGCATGCCTCGCAAGGTGACAGCGAGCTGTGCGGCACGGCCATCGAGTGTTCGATGACCGCGCTGATCCAGGTCGTGCACCACAAGGCGCAAGGCGTCATGGAGCAGCTGCGCGATGTCGATTACCCGCTTATCGAGACCGAGACCGAGTGGGTCATCATGGGCTTCTCGCATCCGGATTACCTTAAGGAACTGGGCGCTGACGCGCAGAGCGAGGTTTACAAGAAGTCCTCGCTCGACGAGGCCATGCGCGATGCCTTTCGCAAGGCCCGCCGCTTCCTGATGACGGCCAAGCAGCTGTCCGAGGACGAGGCGATTTCACTGCTCTCGGTGGGCGTCGATTTTGGAGTGAGCCAGGTCGTGAACGGAAACTATGGCGTGCACGCGGTGATCCGAAAGGCGCTCTTCACGAGTTGAGCAGGAAGAGATTATTCAAGGGGGCATCGCCCCTGGACCCCGAAAATGGGTGACATTGCCTTGCTCGGCCAGGATCGCGCGTGCAATGCGAGGTAGACAATGTCGGGAGCCCGAGGGCGATGGCTCTCGGACAAGTCCGTCCTGCTAGGAGGACAATTCGCCCGCTCGCAGGTCTCACGGCCCTGTGCTAGCGGGCGCCCATGCCTTCCAAACTTGCTGCCGGGGCGTTTGTTCTCCTCGCCCTTGTCTTCACGTTCGTCATTCTCTTTGCGATCTTTGCCATCGTAGGCTTCGCCGGGTTCGATGCGCTGTTTCGCCGTCCGCTCGAGTTTCTGATCGTGCTGCTTCTGGCAGGCTCGCCTGTTCCGGTGTGGAGTTGGTGCGTGCGGCGTGCGCGTCGTACCTGGGCGAAGCGTTAAGGCAAGCTCAGGCCTGCGACTTGCGGCCAACGAAGCTGTCGCCCGCATCGCGCGGCAGGCGACGGGCTTCGATCAGCGTGGCGAGGCACAGCAGGCTGAGTGGCAGGAAGGCGAGGCGGTAGGGTACGTCCGGTGCACCGGAGCCCAGCGTTTCCCCCAGATTTACCGCGAGGGCGGAGAGCGCGATGCCGCAGGCCATCATCAGCTGGATCGAGGTGTTGAACAGGCTCGTCGCATCGCTCATCTGCGGCTTGGGAATGTCCGAAAAGGCCATCGTTCCCAGCGTCGTGAAGTGCATCGAGCGGGTCATGCCTGAGAAAAACAGAAAGGCGCAGATCAGCGTGACCGGGGTCCCCGGCGCAAGCAGCGCACCGCCGGCGATCCCGGCAAAGCTCGCGAGCGAGGAGCCGATCAGCACGCGGCGATAGCCGAAGGTGCGCAGGACCGGCGTCGTCATCGATTTCATGGCAAGGTTGCCCGCAAAGAGCGCGATCAGGATCAGACCCGCTTCGGACGGGCTGTAGCCCAGGCCAACCTGCAACAGCAGCGGCAGGAGGAAAGGGGCGGCGGCGACCCCGACGCGCGAGAGCGAGCCGCCTCGGATGGTGGCGCGGAAGGTCGGGATCGCGAAATTGTCGAGCCGGACCATGGGCGTGGGCACGCGGGCCATATGCCTGAGCGCGAGGAGCAGGAGGGCCAGGCCCAGCGCGACGAGGGCGAGTGCGGCCGGATTCCCGGTTGCGCCCATGAGTTCTAGCCCGGCCAGCAAGCCGAAGGTGCCGAGTGCGGTGATCGCAAATCCGGCCCAGTCGAAACGGCGGCTTCCTTCCGGGCGGGCGCTTTCGGGCACCAGTATCCAGGCGCCGAAAAGGCCAAAGAGGCCGAGCGGTACGTTGAGATAGAATATCCAGTTCCAGCCCAGGTGTTCGGTGATGAAACCACCGAGTGGCGGTCCGACCACCGGCGCGATAAGCGCGGGCCAGATGAGGTTCGACATCGCCACCATCAGCTTTTCGCGCGGCGTGCAGGTAAGGACGATGACCTGGCCGACCGGCACCATCATCGCGCCCGCAGCCCCCTGGAATATGCGCAGGGCGACGAACTCGGTCAGGCTGGACGCCTGTCCGCATAGCGCCGATGCGAGGGTGAAGAGAGCGATGGCGATGGCGAATATACGCCGCGCCCCGAAGCGTTCGGCCACCCAGCCGCTGGCTGGAATGAGGATGCCGAGGGTCAGGATATAGGCCGTGACGCCAATGTTGAGCCCCACCGCGCTCGTCCCGAAATCACGAGCCATGCGCGGGAGCGCGGTGATGATGATGGAGGCGTCGAGGATCTCCATGAACAGGGCGCCGGTGACCAGCGCCATGATGAGGCGCAGGCGCAGCGGCGAGAGGGAAGGTGTCTCGGGAGAGGCGTGGGCGTTCGTGCTCATCGTGAACCTGTCGTGGCGAGGCTGTGCATCAAGGGCGTCTAGTGGTTTTCCAGCCGGGCGTCGTTGCGCTCGCGCAAACCATTCGCGTTGGCGTTGGACGCGATCAAGCTAGCGCTCGGCAACCGCCAGTGTGGCACGGTTGATCGCTTCGCGCAGCCGCCAGGTACGCGCCTCGAAGGCGCACGGCGTCAGTTCGTTGGTCATCAGTATCGCGACGATATCATGGAAAGGATCGGCGAAGAAGTTGGGGTTGGCCGATCCCGACCAACTGCCTGCACTGATCGGAAGTCCACCGCGTGCCTCGGTTTCGGCATCGCCGGTTGCAAGGCCAAGGCTGCATGGCCTGTCCAGATGGTCGCCGCCTTTGGTGCGCAGTTGGAGTAAAAACATGAGGTTTTCGCTTGCCTTGGAGACCACGCGTTTGCCCTGCCACACGCCCGTGTGCGCCAGCATTTCGGCGACGTGGCGTTAGTTATCGAACCTTCCGGCCAGGGCGCCGCTGCCATCGCGCAGGCGCAAGGGATTGCGGTATTCCGAGGTTGCGACGGCGTCGATGGCGACATGACCGCTCGGGCTCGGCCGGTATCCGATGACGAGGTGCCGGGCCTTCTCGACCAGCTGGAGGGTGGCGACCGTCGTGAGCGGCTTTCGCCTCGATTGCGGCGGGCAGCATGGTCAATGCACAGGCTTCCAGCGCCAGCAGGGCATAACTCAAAATGGGCGATCGCCCGCGATGGTCACGCGGAAGCCCGAGCGCGTCTCAGGGAAGTAGTCCCATACTGCGAAGTGCTGGGTGCAGCGGTTGTCCCAGAAGGCGATGGAGTGCGGGCGCCAGCGGAAGCGAACCTGAAAATTGGGGTCCTTCACGTGCTCGTAGAGGCACTTGAGAACGGCATCGCTTTCGGTCTTGGACAGCTCGTTGATCTTCGTGGTGTAGGAGGAGTTTACGAACAATAGCTTGCGTCCCGTTTCCGGGTGGGTGCGAATGACCGGGTGCGTGTTGCACTCGTACTGCTTGTCGATGTCCGGGAAGATCGCCTTGTAGACAGGGTTCGCATCGTGAACCGCGGTCAGCGGTTCAAGGAAGCGCTTCATTGGCTCGGACAGCGCCTCGTAGGCCGCGGTCATGCTGGAGAACAGCGTGTCGCCGCCGTCCTCGGGCATCGTGTGCATGTAGAGGATCGAGCCCATCGGCGGTTCGGGATCGCACGAAAGGTCGGAGTGCCAGTTGTCGCCCGCGATGTACTTGCTGTCGGCATCGGCGTGGATCTGCACGATATGCGGGTGGTCGGGCAGGCCCTTGACCGCCGAATGCGTGTGAAACTTCCCGAAGGCCTGGCCGAAGGCGAGGTGCGCCTCGTGGTCGATCTCCTGCTCGCGAAAGAACACGACCTGATGCTTGAGCAGCGCGTCGCGGATCTCGGCATAGGTCTGGTTGCCGAGTGGCTTCGTCAGGTCGACCCCGAAGATTTCCGCGCCAATCCGCTTGGTCACCGGCCGCACGTCAATCGTTTCATAGCTCATCGTCAATCTCCGTCGGGGCCTTGCCCGTATCTCTAACGCGGTCGGTGGACGGGCGCGAGGCCGGACGGGAAAGAGGAGGTTTTCCGGTCCGGCCTCGCCTTGCGGTCGCCCGCAAGTGGATCTTATTCAGGATCGGTGAACGTGCCCTTCTCGGGGAAGATGCGGCGTTCGATGCGGCAGTGGATGCCTTGCGTGCCATCGACAACCTGCGTCACGCCGAAGTCGGAGGCGACGCTCATCAGCGAGTAGCTGTCGTGGCGCGAGAGGCCCTGATGCTCGGTCAAGAGGTGCATCATGTCGAGCGAGGCGCCCTTCATGGCCGCATCCAGATCCTCCCCGAAGCCATGGACGATCCAGTAGTCGGGTGTCTCGAGCAGCGGCGAGGGGAACGCGAAGTCCTTGCGCAGGATGATCTGGAACAGGACGTCGAGCGAGCTTTCGATCGCCGTGCCGCTGATCTCGCCGTCGCCCTGGCTGACGTGGGGGTCGCCTATCGAGAAGAGGCCGCCCTTGACCTGCACGGGGTAGTACATTTTCGCGCCCGCGCCGATGCGCCAGTTGTCGATGTTGCCGCCGTGAAGGCCGGGCGGGATCGTGCTGACGGGTTCGTTGACGGCGGGCGCGACGCCCGCAGTGCCCAAATGCGGTCGGGCCGGGATGGTGATGCCGGGCAGCGCCTCGGAGCGGTCGCAGGTCGGGCAATGCGTGATGCGGCCGGGCGTCGTGTAGACGCCCTCGACATCGTAGGCGTAGAGCGCGGAGGCCGTCATCGCATTGGGATCAAGCTTGTAGATCGTCACGCGCTCGGTCTCGTCGAACTCCTTGTAGAGGTGGCCCCAGTTGGCCTGGAGATTCGAGCCGTAGTTATGGCGCGGCTTCATCTCGAAATAGCGTACTTCCAGCATGTCGCCCGGTTCCGCGTCCTCGATATAGATCGGGCCGGTCATGATGTGGCAACCGGGCGCGCGGGTGGTGGGATCGATCTCGGTGAAGATGCGCTTGATGTTCTCATCGAACATCAGCTCGGGATCGTCTCCTGCGTGGTGAGTGATGGCCTCGCCGTGGATAAGGTCGCCGCTCTTCACGTGCAGCACCGGCTTGATGTCAGGCGAGAAATAGCCCCAGTGCACGGTCTCGGGCGTGGCCTTGAGATGGTGTAGGGCGCCGGGCATCGCGGTGGCGCGCGCGGCTTGGGACTTGGCGTTGATGAGGGCCATCGAAACTCCTGTGGGCGTGGATAGGGAGAATATGCGAGGTGCAGGATGCGGCGGGCAGGATCAGTCCGCGCCGATCAGCACGCTCGTCATGGAAAGCGATTTGTGCTGGATGAAGTGGGGCGCGAAGATGGCACTTTCCCCTTCATGCCGCGCACCCAGGAAATAGAGCAGCGGCAGGAAGTGGTCCGAGGAGGGCACCGAATAGCGCGCCGCATCGCCCAGCTGCTGGTAGTCGATCACGACCTGCGGATCATCGTTTTCTACGGCTTGGCACATCGTGTCGTTAAAGAGCGTGGCCCAGGGGTAGGGCTCGGCCAGCGGATTGGCCCAGTCCATCGCGGGCAGATTGTGGACGATGTTGCCCGTCGCCATGATGAGCACGCCCTCGTCGCGCAAGGGGCGCAGCGCGCGGCCGACCTCCCAGTGCTGCTGCGGGCTCTTGGCAAGGTCCATCGAAAGCTGGATCACCGGCACGTCGGCTTCGGGATAGGCGTGGACGAGTACCGTCCAGGTACCGTGGTCGAGCCCCCAGTTTGCGTCCATCTTCACATCCATGGGGGCGAGCAGTTCGCGCACGCGTTCGGCAAGTTCGGGATCGCCGGGCGCGGGGTACTGCACGTCGAAGAGCGCCTGCGGAAAGGCGCCGAAGTCATGGATGGTGCGCGGCTGGGCCATGGCGGTGACGGCTGTGCCGCGCGTCTGCCAGTGCGCCGAGATGCACAGGATCGCGCGCGGCTTGCCGATGCGCTCGCCCATGGCCTTCCACTGGCGGGTCACGTCGCTCTTTTCCAGCGCGACCATCGGGCTGCCGTGCCCGAAGAAGACGATGGGAAGTCGGCTCATTGCTCTTGGCTCTCCTTGGACCTGTCAGCCCCTTTTTCGTGGGTATGGGGGCGCGCTCGAACGCTATGGCGCGGGCTGCCTTCCGGTCTTGGATCGCGGCGCACAAGAACTTGTCGCGCGGCTTTCGGGCCGGAAGGCAGGTCCTCCTGCGTCCCGCTTATTCGCGGGTATAGTTCTCGGGCACCTGGGGCGGGTTGCCGGCCTTGCCCCAGAGCATGATGTGGTTGCCCCAGGGATCCACGAAACAGTGGTTGAGGCCATTGAACTCGGCCCAGTAGTGGTTGCGCCACAGAACCGTGGCGCCCAGTTTCTCGGCGGTGGCGAGGATGCGCTCGGGCGTGTCTTTGTCGTCGATCAGGATCCAGATGCGGGCGCCGCGGCCACCGCTGTTCATTGTGCGCGGCTCGATGCCCTCGGGATCGGGATGGGGGCGCATGTTGGAGACTTTGCCGATGCCCATGTGCAGGTGCCCGATCTCGCTGTCCGAACCGTCCTTGTTGGCGAAGAAACCGCCCGGGACCATGCGGTGGTACGCGCCGCCCAGACGCGGGTCGTCTTCCCACCCGAAGACCTCGGCGTAGAACTTGCCCGCCGCATCGGGATCGTCGCTGGGAATGTCGAAGAAGATGAGGCTGTTGGTCATGTGCCGGTATGCTCCCCTTGGCTGGCATGTCGTGGCCTCGTGGGTAGCCAGAGGTCGCGTACCAAGGCTGGAGCGGGTACGCACGAAAGCTTGATCGGCAGCGACCGGAGCATGCCCTTACCTGTAAAGAAAACGGCGCCCGGACAGGCCGGACGCCGCAAAGTTGGGAGGGTATCCAGTGAAGGATCAGGTTCAGCCGGACGAACCGGCACGAAGCCGGGTGACGGGCGCAGAAGGGCCGCGGCGGCGGTCCCATTCGGCCCAGTAGCGATCGACCAGCCAGACGTTGAGGAGGCGCTGGGCGCCTTCCTGCCAGGAATAGCGGCCGCGCGGTGCATGGCGTGATCGCAGGCCCTGCTGGACGAGCTCGTCGACGTGGAAGTCCTGCGCGACGATGCGCTCCACAGCTTCGTCGGTCATCTTGACCTTGAGGTCGTAGAGCGGATCCTCCATCGCCTCGGGCGCCATCAGCGTTCCGATGGTGAGCGCGTGCGAGTTCGCGGACTTGGGGTCCATGATGAGGTAGATGACGCTGTCGTTCAGAACGACCAGGCTGAGGCTGGGCGGCAGGTTCACGAAGAGCAAGCGGTTCTGTTCCTCCTCGGTCAGCTTGGGGAAGACCGGGAAGATCGACTTCTGCGTCGCGTTGAACCCGGCGTTCTTGTGGAGCGTGCCGTTCAGGCGATAGTAGCCCGCGCTGTCGGCGGGGACCTCCGGAAAGGTGGCAAGGCCGCTCGGGATGAAGTCGTGCAGAGGCCCTGCGTGCAGGCGGCTGGCGTGGTAGCCGTCGTTGTTGTTTTCCAGCATGACCTTCCAGTTCCAGGGGAACACGGTGGGCTCCTCCGGGCGGGGGCCACGCAGCGAGGCGAAGTCGTAGTTCGCAACGACATCCTCCAGCGCGGCCAGACGCGGGGTGAGGGGCTCGGCTTCGGGATCGAGGTTAACGAAGATGAAGCCGTGCCAGATTTCCATGCGGATCTCGGGCAGCGAGGCGGCCTTCTTGTCGAAGTTGCAGGTCCGGCTCATCGCGGGCGCGCCGACCAGCGTGCCGTCGAGGTCATAGGTCCAGTGGTGGTAGGGGCACACGAAGGCGCGGGTGTTGCCATGGCCTTCGGCGACCAGCATGGCCCGATGCTGACAGACCGAGGAGAGCGCCTTGATCGCGCCGTCGCGGGTCTTGCACACGATCATGGGCTCATCGGTGCGGCTGACGGTGAAGAAGTCGCCCTGCTCCTCCAGCCATTCCGCGCGTCCGACGCAGAGCCATTCGTGGGCGAAGACGGCTTCCATCTCGAAGTCGTGGAATTCCTCGCTTGCGTAGCATTCGCGCGGCAGCGTCTCGGCCTCCAGCGTATCCAGCTTCGAGCTGGCGAGGCTATCGAAGAACTGGTCGGTGAGGAGTGTCATGCGTGCCTGTTCCCGTCGTTGTGGTTTGATGCGGCTCTCATCTGGCGCACAAGGGCGCCGGGCCGATACCAAGGAGACTAGAAAGGCTAGGGCGCGCAGGCTTTGCCCAGCGCGCCCTCTTTCTTGGCATCTGTGATCCTGGATGCCGCTACGCGCCGAGGGCGGGCCTTATTCGGCGGGTTCCAGCTTGAGTGTGGGCGCGTCCGGGGTGTCTTCACTCTGCGCGGTGCCCAGCGGGCGTGGGGCCTTGAGGAAGAGCAGCGCGATGATCGCGGCGGCGAGCAGGAGCCCGGAGAAGACCACGATGGCGGGGGCATAGGTGCCAGTGATATCGGCGACGCGGCCCGCGCCGATGGGGCCGAAGACGGCGAGGGTGGAGGCGGTCGTCACCATTGCCGTCATCGTGCCTGCGAGCCGTGCGCCGAAGTAGCGCAGCAGCAGGATGTGGCCAGAGAGCCAGGCCATGCCCCAACCCGCGCCGAACACGATGGCCGCGGCAATGGCGATCGCAACACCCGGCGCATAGGACAGGAGCGCCATGGCGAGCGCTTGGAGGACGAGGCCGCCGATCAGGATCAGGCGCGGTGAGACCCGCTCGCAGATGGCGCCGGTCACGCCCTTCGTGCCGGTGCCTGCAAAGGCAAGGAGGCTCATCGCGATGGCACCCGGTGCCGCGCCATGGCCCAGGTTGGCAATGTGCGCGACAAGCAGCGAGTGGGTCGCGGTGACGACCGTCTGCACGACGGTGAGAATTACCGCGAGGATTAGGAAAGTGCGGGTGAAGAGGGCCTGACGCACGGTGTATCCACTGTCCGCAATTGTGCCGCTGGCCTCGGTGTTTTCCTGCGTTTCGGTTGTGGTGGCGGTGGCCTGGGTGTCGCGGATGCAGACAAAGCAGATGAGGCCAAGGACGGCGGCGGCTACGGCCATGACCATCCAGTGCAGGCGCCAGTCGCCGGTGGCCCCGGCAATGGCGCTGACGATGAGGGGCCCTGCGATACCGCCCGAGGAGCCCACCATGAAGTAGAACCCGATCATCCGGCTGGAGGTTCGCGGAAACCAGTTGGCGAGGAGATACACCGCAGGCGATGGCGCCAGCAGCGTGAAGCCAGCCCCCATCAGCGAGGTCGCGACGAAGAAGAAATTGAGGTCGTTGATGACAGAGGCCATCCCGAAGCCGCCTGCCAGAACGAGTGCGCCCAGGACCATCGTCAGGCGCGTTCCGATGGTCTTCATCAGGTAGGGTGGCAGCGGGCTGGCGAGCCCGCAGGCGAGGCCGAGCAGGGCAAAGCTGAAACCCGCAGCCGCGGCCGACCAGTCAAGCTGGTCGACCATGATGTAGAGGACATAGCCCAGCGAGGTGAAGGTCGTGGCCGTCACGAAGAAGAACGCCAGCGAGGCGGCAATCATGACCTGTGCGTTGCGGGGCATCGTATCTCCTGCTTACAGCTGCGTCCCGGCTTCGTGGCCGGGATTCGTGTGGCAGCATGTTCCCGAACTGGCGGGCTGCACTCTTGATGGTGTGCGCCTCAACACTTGATCCGGCAGCGGTTTCAGCTCTGGTGTCCTTGTGTGCGACAGCGGCATGGCGGTGCGACGACGCGCGAAGGCGCTTTTCCAGCCCCATGATGCGCTGCAGCGTCTTATGTCGCACTTGCGCACAAAAGGGAACGGGCACGAGGAGTCTTGCTCCCCGCGCCCGCAGACCGGCCATTGCTGGCGGTTTGGCTCAGAAGGTGTAGCCGAAGGACAGGATGAACTGGCGCGGGGGAATGTAGGTCTCCATCACCTGCGCGCTGCCGTAGGGATCGGAGAAGCGCGAGTTCACGCCGTTCGTGTCGAACAGGTTGATGACGCGGAACATCATCGAGAAGTTCGTGTCCTCGGGTTCGTACTTCACCATGGTGTTCACCTGGGTGTAGGACGAGGCGAGGTCGACGTCGGCGTCGTTGAACACGCGGTACTGGTACTTGCCGCGGTAGATCGCCTGGGCGCGGGCGGTCAGGTTACCCGGGCCGACCTTGTTGGTGTAGGTCGCAGCCAGCGTGCCCTGCCAGCGCGGCAGCTTGGGAATGCGGTTGCCGTTGATGTTGGCGCGCGCACCATCGCGCACGACTGAGGCGGCGTAATAGTTGTTCCAGAACAGCCAGTCTCCATAGCCCGCCGCGTTTTGCGCCGCCGCCGCCGCCGCCGGATCGAGCGCGAGGTAGTCCTCGGTGAACTCGCCTTCCAGCCACGAGCCCGAGGCATCGACGCGAAAGTGTTCGGTCGGCGCCCACTGGGCTTCGAGCTCGATGCCGTAGACGCGGGCCTTGGGGGCGTTGGAGATGCCTTCACCATAGAGTACGGGGTCTTCCTCGAGGAACTGCATGTTCTTGTAGAGATAGAGGAAGCCTGATGCGTTCAGCTGGAGCGTGTCGTTCGCGAAGCGGTTCTTGGTGCCGATCTCGAAGCTGTCGACGGTCTCCTTGGTGTAGGTGGGCTGCACCGAGTTCATGAGGCCCAGCGCCAGTCCGCCGCTGCCCGCCGAGGCGGCCGAGTTGATGCCGCCCGGCTTGAAGCCGCGCGTCCAGCTGGCGTAGACCATGTTTTCGGGCGTGATCTGGTAGTCGAGCGCGACCTTGCCGGTCCAGGCCTTGGTCTTGCGGGAGCCTGTGTAAGCGGGCTGAAGATAGGCCCCCGAGGACTGGCTGGAAGAGCCGCCCGATACGCTGTCCGACATGCCTTGCGCCTTGTCGTGATTGAAGCGAACGCCTGCGGTAAGCGCGAGCTTCTCGGTCAGGTCGTAAGTCGCCTGGGCGTAGACCGCCCAGAGGTCACGCTCGATCGAGGAAAGTTCCGCATAGGCCAGGTTGCCCACCAACGGGTCGTCCCAGGGCGTGGTCAGGGGCAGGGCGGGCTGGATGATGTTGTCGTCGGCCGCGCGGTACTCGTTGATGTACTGCTCGTTGTCGGAATGCAGGTAGACGCCGCCCGCAACCCAGTTCAGCGGCCCCGAGCCATTTGAGGTGATGTTGAATTCCTGGCTCCAGCTTTCCGTGTCCGACTGCCACAGGGGCACGTGGTCGTAGTTGGAGTAGGTCCAGCTGTCCGGGTTGTAGGTCACGGCCGAAAAGGTGGCGGCATCGAGGCCATCGGCGTCCCAGGCCTGGATCGAATGCAGCTTCTGGTAGCCGGTGATCGACTTGAACGTGGCGAACGGCGCCTCGTAGCGGATCGTGCCGGTGTAGAGCTCGGTCTCGACCAGCGAGCGGGCCGGGTAGTCCTGAGTCAGGATGCGCGGATCGTCTTCGGGGTCGAGGATGTTCTTCTGTGCCGGGCCATTGGTGTCGGAGTGGAAGTTGATGGCGTTGAGGGTGATCGAGAAGTTGGCCGAGGGCGCCCACTTTGCGCCAAGACGCCAGCCGTATTCGTCCTGATCGTCCAGGTCGTAGCTGTCGGTGCCGGGGACCTCGGTGGCCTTGGCATAGCCATCGTGCTTGGTCATCTGGAAGGCACCGCGCACGGCCAGCGTGTCGGTGAGCGGCACGTTGAGCGCTGCGCTCGCTTCCTTGTAGGCGTAGTTGCCGAAGCCGCCGTTGGCATAGCCGGTGACCGCGTCCATCGTCGGCTCGACCGAGACGACGTTGATCGTACCGCCGGTCGAGCCCTGGCCGAACAGCGTACCCTGGGGCCCGCGCAGCACTTCGACCTGGGCAACGTCGATGAAGGCGGCCGAGGCGGCGATAGAGTTGAAGATGTAGACGCCGTCGATGTGGTAGGATACGCCGGGTTGGGTGTTGGTGTTCTCGGGCGTCTCCGAGCCGATGCCGCGGATCGAGATGATGCGCTCACCGCCGCCTGAACGCGCGACGACCAGGCCCGGGACCGAGCCGTTGAGGCCGGTAATGTCGGTGATGTTGGCGGCCTTCAGGTCCTCGGCGCTGATCGCCGAGACCGAGAGCGGAGCGTCCTGGAGGCTGACCTCGCGGCGCTCAGCGGTCACGATAATGTCGTTGAGGCCCGTGGCGGCCGGAGCCGGGGCGGGGGCAGGCGCTGGTGCCGGCGCGGCCTCGTCGGCCTGCGCGGTCCCGGCCTTGAAGGCCATAAGTGAAACACTGCAGGCCAAGGCCCTGGCAAAATGCATCTTCGTCAACATGAAAGCTCCCCAAACCATGAATCTAATGGCAGTCCCGTGGTGGCGGCCGCTGGTTTTGTGGTTTGGCCGCTTGCCGGGGAAGCTGGCGAGAATTTGCCCGTGCGGTCTTGTGCGCGTGCGAATAAGTAGTTGACTGCAGACCCTCGCGGGGATGCCGTTTCGGGCATTCGTCGGGTCGATTTCAGGCGCGTGGGCAAGGATTACTGTTCCATAAGGGCTGTGGGGCGCGGGCCGCGACAGGGAGCGCTGCAGTGCAGGGTGGCTCCTCTATTGCGCGTGCGCGAAGGGTCAATGGGGCGGGGCGATGCGCGACAAGACGCACTACGTCCCGCACCCGGACCGGCAGGCCTGCGTCAGTCGGTTTCGTCAGGCACGGGAATTTCCACGCGCGCTTCGAGGCCGCGCGGAGCGTCGCCGCGCGCGGCAAGAGCAAGTTTCAGGCCATAGGCCCCGGCAATGTCGCGCGCGATGGCAAGGCCGAGCCCTGAGCCAGCCATGGCCGGATCGAAGCGCGAACCGATTTCGAAGGCCTGTGCGATCTGTTCACGCGTGAGCCCCGGACCATCGTCGAGAATGCGCACTACAAGCAGGCTTCCCCTCGCCGTGCCACGCTGCTCAACGGCGACAAAGACCTTGCGTGCAGCCCACTTTCCCGCGTTGTCGAGGAGTATCGCGAGCAGTTCGGAGAGGTCCACCGGGTCAACCGGGAGCGCGAGGTTGGTCTGCTCGGACATGGCGACAGAGAAAGCGGTGTCACGATGGAGGCGCTGCATCGCGCTGACGAGGGGGGGGAGGACCTTGGCAATGCGGCTTACCGTTCCGGGACGCCGCGCGCTTGCCATCGCGCGGGCGCGGGCGAGTTGATACTCGATCTGCTGGACCATGATCCGGCTCTGCTCCAGCAGCGTTGCGCCTGCCGCCTGCGTCGCCGGATCGTGGCTGAGGCGTTCGGCCTCGTCGGTCATCACCGCAAGCGGGGTACGCAGCGAGTGCGCGAGATTACCCGCCTCCAGCCGCGCACGCTCGACCGCACCCTGGCTGTGTTCGATGAAGACGTTGAGATCCGAGACGAGCGGGGCGATCTCGGTTGGGTAGGTCCCTTCCAGCCGCGCGGCCGTGCCCTCGCGCAGCCGCGCGCTGGCCGCGCCCAGCCGGTCGAGCGGACGCAGGCCGAATGCGACATACATTACGCCGGTCGTGCCCAGCAGCGCGGCCAGCAGCCCCAGCCACAGCCGCAGTTCGTGGTCGAAACGGGCGATGATGTTGTCGAGGATGCGCTCATCGGTGGCGATCACGTAATGGACATCGCCCAGCCCCTCAGCCTTGCGCACGAATCCGTAGGTGATGGTAGGACCTGTGGGGCCGCTCTCGACGTGGTGATGGATCGAACTGTCATGCGCAATGGAGATGTCGAGCTCGCCGTGGGTGAGCGAGGCCGAGCGCAGCGGCGGATAGCCATTGATGCTGACCTGCCAGTAGAAGCCACCATCGGGCACCGCGAAGCGCGGATCGGACAGCGGACGGTCGAGCCGGATCGTGCCGTCCGGTCCGATCCGCACGAGGCGGCCCAGCTCCCGGATGTGGACCTGGAGTTCGTCGTGGTAGTTCTGCTCGACGTGCTTGGCGAAAAGGCGGGTTGCCGAATACCAGATCCCGGCGATGCCAAGCGCGATCCAGGCCAGCGAGGCGAGGAGCAGACGAACCCTCAGCGAGCGCCAGTTCCAGCGCCCGCGCCTCGGGGTGTGCGGGGTGGTGCAGGCGGTGGAATGGCTCATGCACCGAACCTGTAGCCAAGCCCGCGCACGGTGTGAATGCGGCTCTTGCCGATCTTGCGGCGCAGGCGTGAGACCAGGACTTCGACCGAGTTGAGGTCGTAATGACTGGACAGATCGTAGAGGTGTTCGCCGATATTGGCCTGCGAGAGGATTTGCCCCGAGCGGCGCACGAACAGGCTGAGAAGCCGGAATTCCTGTTTGCTGAGAGTCAGCGGTTCCCCGTCGCACTCCACCACGCGGGCGACCGGATCGATACGGATGCCGTTGTCCTCCAGCCAGTTTTCGCGCGCGCCGTTCTCGCGTCGCAGTAGTGCGTGGAGGCGGGCGAGCAGTTCCTCGAAGCGCACTGGCTTGACTACGAAGTCGTCCGCGCCCGCGTTGAGCCCTGCGACCTTGTCCTGCCAGCTGCCGCGCGCGGTCAGGATCAGGATCGGGCAGGAAACCTTGCGGCGGCGCCAGTAGTCAAGAAGCTCCATGCCCGACCCGTCGGGAAGGCCGAGGTCGAGGATGATGACCGCGATCTTGTCCATGTCCGGCCAGTCCTCGCCCTCGCTGCGCGAGCGCGCGACGTCCACGGCAAAGCCTGCCGAGCGCAGGCGCCCGGACAGGCGCTCGCTCAGTTGGTCATCGTCTTCCACCAGAAGTGCGCGCATGGCCGCTGTTCTCCCTTGGCTGGGCTATGGCCTCATCGGCCTGTCCTCGTGAACCTGTCAATACGCTGCAAAACTGACAGGGTCCTGTCAGGTTGAAGGCGCATTTCAGGCCACCATGAACAGGACCACTCTTGCCGGCCTCGCCGCCGCCGCGCTTGCCCTTGCAGGCGGTGTCTATTTCGCCTTGCGCCTGGACGTTCGGGTCGAGCAAAGCAGTGAGGAAGCGCAGGATGGCCCTGCGGGTGCCCTGAGCGCCAAGCAGGTCGAGGCGCTGGGGATCCGCACCGAGGTGGCTGTGCGCGCCGAGGGTGTGCCGCTGGGGACGGTCCCGGCGCAGGTGACGCTGCCACCCCAGGCAAAGGTTGCTGTGACGACGCCGTTCACCGGCACGGTCGCGCAGCTCTTCGTGCTCGAAGGCGAGAATGTCGCGCGCGGGTCTGCGCTTGCGGTGGTGCGCGCGGCCGATGCGGTGCAGTTCAGCGCAGCTTTGCAGCGGGCCCGCGCGGATCTCGCGCTCGAGCGGGTGCGGGCGCAGCGGCTGGAAACGCTCGCGAAGGAAGGCGTCGTGGCCGGAGCTCGCGCAGACGAGGCGCGGGCGAGCCTGCGCCAGTCACAGGCGACCGTATCGGAAAACCAGCGCCTCCTCGCGCTGGCCGGGGCAGGGGCGGATGGCACTGTCACCCTGCGCGCGCCGATTGCCGGGCGTGTTGCCCATGTCGGCGTGGAAACCGGCGGCGGTGTCGGCAGTGACGAAGCCCCCTTCGTCATCGAGAACACGGCGGCGTTGACCCTCGATCTGCAGTTGCCGGAGCGGCTGGCGGGCAAGGTGCGTCCCGGCATGGACGTCGAAGTGACTGTGCGTGGCAGGGAAGCTACGCCGATCGCGGGGCGCATCGTTTCGGTTGGCGCGTCGCTCGATCCGCAGACACGCTCGATCCTTGCCAAGGCGCGGCTGCACGACACGGCAGGCCTCGTGCCCGGGCGCGGGGTAATGGCGGTCATCCGCGATCCCGGCGGCGCAGGAGAGGGGGTCTCCGTCCCCGCGACCGCAGTCACCCGGATCGGCGAGGCGGACGTCGTTTTCGTAGCGCAGAAGGGCCGCTTCGTGCGCCGCGATGTGCAACTGGTCGCCGAAGCCGGCGGGCGTGCCGTCGTCGCCGAGGGCCTGAAGGCCGGAGAACAGGTGGCGACGCATGGCGTGGCCGAACTCAAGTCCCTTTTGGCGGAGCAGTAAGGCCATGTTGCGCACCTTAGTCGAACGGGCGCTGGCCTGGCGCCTCGCCATGCTCGCGCTCGCGCTCGCGCTGGCCGGGCTCGGCACCTGGTCGTTCCTGCGTCTACCCATCGATGCCTTCCCGGACATCTCCAGCACGCAGGTGAAGATCATCTTGAAAGCGCCGGGTATGACGCCCGAGGAGGTGGAAAGCCGGGTCATCACGCCTATCGAGATGGAGATGCTGGGCATCCCTAGCCAGGCTAACCTGCGCTCGGTCGCCAAGTACGCCATCGCCGACATCACCATCGATTTCGACGATAGCGCGGACATCTACTGGGCGCGCACGCAGGTGGCCGAGCGGCTGAACGGGATCATGGGCGACCTGCCCGAGAACGTCTCGGGCGGCATGGCGCCGATCTCCACGCCGCTCTCGGACATGTACATGTTCACGCTGGAGGGGCCGCAGAGCCTCGCCGAGAAGCGCCGCACGCTCGACTGGGTGATCCGTCCTGCATTGCGCACGGTGCCCGGCGTTGCCGACGTTAACGCGCTGGGCGGCCGGGTCGAGACCTTCGAGGTCGCCCCCGATATGAGCGCGCTGGCCGCGGCGGGGCTCACCATTTCGGACCTTGCCGAAGCCGTCGAAGCGTCCAACCGCAACGATGGCGCGGGCCGCCTCGATGCGGGCGAGGAGGCGTTGATCGTGCGCTCCACCGCGCGGGTGGAGTCATTGGACGATCTGGCCGCCGTGGTCGTGCGCAGCGACGGGCAGCGTGTGGTGCGCGTGAGCGATGTCGCCGATGTGCGGACCGGCAGCCTGACCCGCTACGGCGCGGTCAGCAAGAACGGCACGGGCGAGGCGGTGGAAGGGCTCGTCATCGGCCTTCGCGGGGCCGATGCGGCGCAGGTCGTCGATGGGGTGAAGGCGCGCCTCGAAGACCTTCAGCCGAGCTTGCCCGAGGGCATGAAGGTGGCGGTCTTCTACGACCGTTCGGACCTCATCGAACGGGCCGTGGGCACGGTGGAAAAGGCGCTCCTGGAGGCGACTGTCCTGGTCGTTGTCCTGCTCCTTCTGTTCCTGGGCGATGTGCGCGCCTCGCTGATCGTGGCGCTGGCGTCGCCCATGGCGGTGCTCCTCACCTTCATCTTCATGCGCGCGATTGGCCTCACCGCCAATCTTATGAGCCTTGGCGGTATCGCGATCGCGGTGGGCATGCTGGTAGATGGTGCGGTCGTCGTGGTCGAGAATGTGGTGGAGAGGCTTTCCGACCCGAAGCATGCGAGGAATGGCAAGCTTTTCAACGTGCTCGTCGCGTCTGCTGAAGTGGCCAAGCCGGTCACCTCGGGCATGGCGATCATCGCGCTGGTCTTCCTGCCGCTCCTCACGCTGCAGGGGCTGGAGGGCAAGCTTTTCGCGCCCGTGGCGGTGACCATCGTGCTCGCGCTGCTGTCCGCGCTGGTGCTCTCGCTGACGCTGGTGCCGGTGCTCGCCTATTTCGTCCTCAAGGTGAAGGTGGAGGGGCATGGGCACGCGCATGAACCCTGGCTGATGCGCCAGCTCAGTCCGCGCTACCACGCATTGCTGGCCGGGGCCTTCGCGCGGCGGCGGCTTGTCTACGCGGTCGCGGGGCTTTCGCTGGTGGTCACCGTCTTTGCCTATAGCCTGACCGGCAAGACCTTCCTGCCGACGATGGACGAAGGTTCGGTCATCGTGCAGCTGACCAAGCTGCCCTCGATTTCGCTGGAGCACAGTGTCGAGGGTGACCTGAAGGCGCAGCGCTTGATCCTCGACACGGTGCCCGAAGTGCGCTCGGCGATTGCCCGCGTGGGCTCGGACGAACTGGGCCTCGACCCGATGAGCCCCAACGAGACCGACACCTTTCTGGAACTTGCCCCGCGCGAGGAATGGCGCGTGGCCGACAAGGAATGGCTGATCGGCGAGATCCGCACTGCGCTCGCCGCGCTGCCCGGGATGGAGCCCAGCTTCACCCAGCCTATCGATATGCGCATCTCAGAGATGCTCACAGGCTCGCGCGGGGATCTTGTGATCAAGGTCTTCGGGCCCGACCTGGCCGAGCTCTCGCGCATTGCGGGCGCCATTCAGGGGCGTCTCGAAGCCATTCGTGGGACCAGCGAGGCGATGACGGTCGCGAACGACAGCGTCGACTACCTCCAGCTTGCCGTCGATCGGGTCGAGGCGGGCCGCGTCGGCATGCCGGTAAGCGACCTGCAGGACGCCATGCGCGCCCAGATCGAGGGCATGCACGCGGGTGTGGTCGCGCAGGGCATCCGCCGTGTTCCCATTGTCATTCGCGGCGAAGGCGAGGGGCTTACCGCGCAGACCTTTGCCGATACGCTTTATCGTTCGCCCAGTGGTCAGCTCGTGCGTGCGAGCGATGTCGCGCACGTCGCGCGTGTAGAGGGGCCGGTGAAGCTGGAGCACGAGAACGGCTCGCGCTTCGCGCTTGTCCAGGCCTTCGTCTCGGGCCGCGACCTTGTCGGCTATGTCGAGGAGGCCAAGGCCGATATCGCGCGGAACGTAGCGCTGCCGCAGGGCTACCGCATCGTCTGGGGTGGCCAGTTCGAGAACCAGCAGCGCGCCTCGGCCCGGTTGATGGTGGTGCTGCCGATCTCGCTGGTGATGATCTTCGTGGTCCTCTACGCGACGCTCCACTCGCTGCGCGCCTCGCTGCTGATCCTGGCGATGATTCCCTTCGCGGTGGTGGGTGGCATGGTCTCGCTCGCGCTCTCGGGTGAGTATCTCTCGGTGCCTGCCTCGGTCGGCTTCATCGCGCTGCTCGGGATCGCGGTTCTGAACGGGCTCGTCATGGTCAGCTATTTCCGGCAACTGCGTGAGGAGGGTGTGCCTCTCGTCGAGGCTGTCCGACGTGGCGCGGAGCGGCGGCTGCGCCCCGTTCTGATGACTGCGACGATCGCGGCGTTCGGCCTTGTTCCGTTGCTCTTTGCCAGTGGTCCTGGCTCGGAAATCCAGAAGCCGCTCGCCATCGTTGTCATCGGGGGGCTCGTCTCCTCCACGCTGCTGACGCTGATCCTGCTGCCCATGCTCTACGAACGCTTCGGGGAGAACCGTGGCGAGACCCGCGCCGAAGAGGAGGAGAACGCCCATGCGTAAGCGTCTTTCCATCACCGCTGCGCTGGTCCTGACCCTGGCCGCACCACCGGGCCATGCGCAGGAGCCGGGCCTGCCCGACCTCGCGGAGGTCCGGGCCGCGCTCGATGCACACCCGTCAGTCCAGGCCGCGCAGGCGCGCACCGGAGCCGCGCAGGCCCAGGCTCGCGCGTTGGCGCGCGGCAGCCACGAGGTGACCTTCCAGGGCAGCTACATGAACCGCTCGATCACCCGCGAGGGGACCTATGACGAGTTCGACGCGCAGCTCATGCGGCCCTTGCGTCTTCCCGGCAAGGCGCGGCTCGACAAGGAGATCGGCAGCTACGGCATCGTCGCGGCCAAGAACCGGGCCGAGGATGCACGCCACCAGGCAGCGACGCGTCTCAACGACAGCTGGTGGGACTGGTTGGGCGCGGCCGAGGAAGTGCGCATCGACCGGCAGGCGGTGGGGAATTACGAGACGCTGCTCAAGGCCGTCTCGCGGCGCGTGGAACTGCGCGATGCGGCCCAGCTCGAAGCCGATCAGGCCGAAGCGAGCCTGGGGGCGGCGCGGCTTACCCTACAGCAGTCGGAAGGGCGCGCGGCGCTTGCCCGCACGCGCCTGAGGGCCCGGTTCCCAACTCTTGCCTTGGATGGCGAGGCGCCTCTGGTTCCCGTGCCGGTGTTGCCCGAAGCGGGCCTCGCCGCGCTTGGCCAGAAAGTTGTCGAGCACAGCCACGAGATCGCGGCGGCTGAGGCCGCGGCGGGCGGCGCGGACGTTTCGGCGGCGCGCGCGCGGGCCGAGCGCACGGCGGATCCGTCGCTGGGCTTCCGCGTCTTTTCCGAGCGCAGCGGCGAGGAGCAGGGCGCCGGCGTCCTTTTCCAGATGCCTCTGGGCGGCGGGCACCGCCGGGCGCTCGCCGATCAGGCCGAGGCGCAGGCCAGCGCGGCACGCGCCGAAGCCATGGCAACCCGCTTCGTCGTGACCGAGATGGCCGAGGCGGACATGACCGAGGCGCGCTACCGGCACGCGGCCTGGCAGCGTGCGCGCGAGGGCTTGCAGGCACAGATGGCGGCGCTCCTGAAGCTGCGCATCGGCCACAAGGCGGGTGAGATCGACCTCTCGGCTGAGCTTCTGGGCGAGCGGCAGGTCCACGACGCCCTGCGCCAGGAAGTTCAGGCACGGGTCGAGGCGATGCGCGCGCTGACCCGGTTGCGGCTCGATGCCCACGCGATATGGATCGGCGATCCGGCGGAACGCGACTAGAGGCGGGCGCGGCTCGTTCAGCCAAGTAGCGGAATTGCGCCCATGGCCAGCGTGACCAGCAGTACGGTCAGACTGGCGAGCAGGGCGAGCCCTGCGCGGCGCCCGGTGCGAGGACCTGCGTTGATGAAGACGAGGACGGTCTTGAAGGCCATGTTGCTGGCTACGGTCCCGGCAAGCGCGAGGGAGGCGATGGCCGGCGCGACCGCGCCCTGTGGCAGCGTGGAATAGGCCACCATCGCGGCATCGACGTCGAAGCTTCCGGCGAGGAAAAGCGAGAGCCCTCCGCCCGCCTCGCCGAACTGGTCCTGTGCCCAGCGCACAAGCAGCGCCGCGCCCGCAACGGCAAGAAGAAAGCCGAAGGCGGGGAGCAGTTCGAAAGGCTTGCCGCCTTGCGCAGGGCTGCTGGCGCCCGAACGCGTCTCGCGGCGCCAGACAAGGCTCGATACGAGGAAGGCGACGAGGAGAGCAGGCCCGAGCAGCCTGGCAAGGCGCACAAGGATGTCGGGTGCGAGCACGGCGGCGAGGATCATTACGCGCAGGTACATCACGGCCGAGGCCAGCGCGATGCCGGTCGCGAGGGGCCCCTCGCTCCCCTTGCGTAGCTGGCTGGCGAAGGCGGCGGTGACCGCGGTCGAGGAATAGGCTCCACCGATGAACGCGGTCGTGAGCGTCCCGGCCGATGCACCGATGGCGCGCCGCGCAATGTAGCCGGCAATCGAGAAGCCGGTGATGAGGATTACGACAAGCCAGAGCTGAAAGGGGTTCCAAGCCGCGTAAGGCCCCATGTTGCGATCGGGGAGGAACGGCAGAACGGCCACCGCGATGACCGCAAAGCGCACCAGCGCGCGCATTTCCTCCGGGGTCAGCGCGCGCAGGAGTGCGTGGGCCTGTTGCCGGGCCGACAGGAGAAGCGTGGCGATGGCGGTCAGGGCCAGCGCAAGGGCAGGGTATCCGGCGCCAGCCAGAAGCCCGAGGCCGATCGTCATCAGCGCCGCGACGGGTGTGGTCGCATCGAAGGTGGGGACGGCCCGGCGCGAGACGAAGAAGGCGCCGATGAGAAGGGCGAGGAGGGCGCTGAGGAGTACGGCCCCCAGGATCGCGGAAACGGCAAGCGAGAGCGCTGCAATGAGCCCCCCGCAGGTGCCGATCAGCGCGAAGGTGCGCACCCCGGCGACCCGGCTGCCATCCGCGGCCTCACGCTGGCGCCAGCCGCGCTCGACGCCCACCAGCAATCCCGCGGCGAACGCCGCCAGGAGGCGGCTGGCAAGATCCAGCTGGCTGTTCCAGTCCACGGTCTCGATTGGCACGCGCATTTTCCCTGGCAACTGTCCGGAGCGATCCGCGTCCTCTAGGCCGGTTCGGACCTGGGTAAAAGTGTCCTGTCGATTTTCCGAAATAGTCCTCTAGTCCCGGCACTTGTGCAATAGGTTAACCCCAAGTTGGGGGTGAGCCGCCTTGCCTTGGTGCGGCGTTCTTGCCACTCTTCCTCCGAGTAATTCTTGAGGGGGGTATGATGCGGTTTGTTTCTCTGTGCCTGGCCGGGGTTTCGTTGCTGGCGGCGGGTACGGCCATGGCGGGCGAAGAGGTGCTCTATTCGCCCGCGCCCGATTGGGTCGAGGAAGTCGATGCGAATGTCATCGATACCTCGTCCTCGACCCCACTGGCGCTTTACGACATGCAGCAACGCATCGAGGACGGGACGCTGTCGATCTATGTCGATCGGGCCTTCAAGCTCGATGCGCCTCAGGCCCTGACCCAGGCAGGGACAAGCACTGCCTCGTGGCTCCCGGACAAGGGCGACCTCACCATCCACAGGGTTGAAATCCTGCGTGGAGATAAACGCATCGACTTGTTGGAAGGCGGTGCGAAATACACCGTTCTGCGCCGGGAGACCCAGCTGGAAAAGCGCACGCTCGATGGCGCCCTGACCGCCACGCTCGCCGTGCCGGGGCTCGAACTGGGCGACGTGCTGCGCATTGCCTTTACCCAGTCGATCAAGGACCCCACGCTCAAAGGGGAGGTCCAGATGACCAACGTCCTGTTCGCAGCTCCCACCGAGGCGGGCTTTGCGCGTGACATCGTTTCCTGGCCCGAGGATGAGGGCGTGCGCTGGCAGACCGGCCCGGTCGACGTCGCGGTGGAGGAAACCAGCAAGAGCGGGGAGCACCGTCTCATCATTGCGCTCCCGTTGCCCGAGCCCGAGGACATGCCCTCCGATTCGCCGGTCCGCTACCGGCGCCCCGCGCTGATCCAGGCCGGGACCTTCTCGTCCTGGGAGGAGGTTTCCAGCATCTTCGCGCCGCTTTATGATCCGGCGGGGCGTATCGCGCAGGGCAGCGCGCTCGCGGGCGAAGTCGCGACGATCCGCGCGGCGAGCGCCGATCCGCTGGAACGCGCCGCACTCGCGACCCGTCTCGTCCAGGACAAGATCAGTTACCTGATGAATGGCATGGCCTCGGGCAACTACGAGCCCCAGGCCCCCGACGAAACCTGGCAGCTGCGCTACGGCGACTGCAAGGCCAAGTCACTGCTCCTGCTTTCGCTGCTCCATGAACTGGGCATTTCCAGCGAGGCGGTGCTCGTCCACTCCTCGGCCAGCGATGCCATTCCCGACCTCCTGCCCATGCCCAGTGCCTTCGATCACGTGCTCGTGAAGGCGAATATCGGGGGGAAAGACTACTGGCTCGATGGCACGTCTGCGGGCACGCGTATGAGTAACATTGCCGACACTCCGCCGTTCCGCCACGTCCTGCCGATCAGGGCCGAGGGGACGGGCGTGATGGCTCTGGCGCCGCGTGTCCCTGCGACCCCGCAGGCTCTTGTCAAGCTGACGTTCGACGAGCGAGGCGGGGTCGATCTGCCTGTGCTCGTCACCGCTCGGGCGATGCTATCGGGGCCCGTGGGCGTGGGGCTTGGCGCCGTCATCAAACAGGTTGGAGAGGACCAGAAAGAAAAGCTGATCGACCAGTTCGCATCCTCGACGCTTGAAGGGCTTGTCGTGACGGAAGGTTCATTGTCCTTCGACGAGGATCAGGGCATCGCCCATGTCGATGTCAGCGGCATCCGCACCACCGCATGGAGCCGGCAGGGCTCGCGCAAGCGCCAGGACTTTGCGGACCTGCCCAGCCAGGATGTCGACTTTTCGCCCGATCGCGCACGTCCGGCGTGGCGCGAGATCCCGGTCGACACGGGCGCGCCCACGCTGCAGATGACCGAACTGACCGTGCTCCTGCCCGAGGACGAGGATGGCTATCTCCTGCGCGGGCGCCCTGAGCTGGACATGCAGTATGGCACTACCCATTTCGTGCGAAGCGCGCAGCTGGAGGGGCAGACCCTCACCGTGACCGAGCGGGTCGAGGGGCTGGGCGGTGAAGTGCCGAGCGAGGCCATCGCGGCCGAGAAGGGCAAGGCAGCCCGGATCTCCAATTCCGCCGTATTCCTCCTCGCACCCGGCGATGCGGTGCGCCAGTGGCAGCTGGCCAT
Organism: Novosphingobium sp. BW1; assembly: GCF_008107685.1. GTDB lineage: Bacteria > Pseudomonadota > Alphaproteobacteria > Sphingomonadales > Sphingomonadaceae > Novosphingobium. The sequence goes on along the minus strand of NZ_VIRF01000078.1, from coordinate 381,570 downwards.
GCCCGCCTACGAGGGACGGCTCAAACCTTACGAAGAGGCCTACGCCAAGGTCATCGCGCGCGAACCGGATAAGGCGTTTGGATACACCAACCGCGCGCTGTTTCGCTGGCGAACCGCGAACCTCGAAGGTGCATTGGCCGATTATGACAAGGCCCTGGAGCTTGACCCGGCTGCGAAAACCTACCGTTCGCGCGGTTCGGTCCTGTTCGCAATGGATCGTTTCGAGGATGCGCTGCCCTCCTACCGCAAGGCGTTCGAGATCGATCCCTCATCGACTTCCGCGCTTGGTCTCGCTGGTGCATTGGGACGCAACGGCGAGACCGAAGAGGCGTTGGCGCTGCTGGACGAGTACGACGACTACGGCACCCAGCATCCTCAGTTCGTAGAGCTGCGCGCCGAAGTCCTTGCCTATGACGGGCGCGCGGAAGAGGGCTTGGCGGCCATCGACGAGTTGATCGAGGAACGTCCCGGGCAAGGCTATCTCTACAACAATTCGTGCTGGTACCGCGCGCGCTTCAAGGTGGGGACAGAGGGCATGATCGAGACGTGCGACAAGGCGGTCGAACAGTCCTCGATGGCCGCCGCCGCGCTCGACAGCCGCGCGCTTGCCTGGCTGCAACTGGGCGAGCCAGCAAAAGCACTGGCGGACGCGGATGCGGCCATCGACCTGGCGCCCGAACAGACATCTAGCCGGTACTTCCGGGCTGTCGCGCAGCAGCGGCTGGGCGATGACAGCGGCAAGGATTTTATCGCCTACATGGATCGCTTCTGGCCCGGCCAGGCCCGCGATTTTGCGTTCTACGGCCTCAAGTAGCCGCCACGGGCGGGGGCATTGCGTCCGCCTCGAAGCGGTTCTTCGCGACGAGGCGGACGATGAAGTCAAGCTTGGCGACGATGGTTTCGGACAGGCGGAAAGGGTAGAGATCCCCAATCCCCATGGCTCGGTTCATGGAGTTCAAGGCAAAGGCGATCGGCTCCATGTGCCGCGCGAGCGTTGCGGCGTCGGCGCGGTAGGGATCGAAGCAAACCTCGACGTCGTTGCCGGGCGTGGCATCGGTGCTATCGCCGGGCAGGTGCAGTGAAAGGTCAAAGCTCCCGGCCGTCGCCTGCAGGTCCACCATGTGGAGATAGTGCGCCCAGGTCTCGGCGAAGTCCTCCCAGGGGTGTGAGGTCGCGTAGAAGCTGACATAGGCATCGGTCCAGACGGTGTTGCCGTTGCCATTGTAGTGTTCGGTCAGCGCCTGCTGGTAGTCGATCCGCTCATCGCCGAAGATCTTGCGGAATTCAGCAAGGCTGTCCGAATCGGTCTCGATCAGGCGCGACCAGTAGTGGTGGCCGATTTCGTGGCGGAAATGGCCGAGCAGCGTGCGGTAAGGCTCGCCCATGTTCTGGCGTATGCGTTCGCGTTCGGCATTGTCGGCCTCGATCAGGTTGAGCGTGATGAGGCCCGAGGCGTGCCCTGTCATGACCTGTGGGGCTTCGTCGTTTTCGGCTGCCGGGTCGTAGAGGAAATCGAAGGCGAGGCCCTGGCGTCCAGGCACTTCTTCGGCCTTGGTCTCCAGAGGCAGACCCAGCTTGAGGAGTGTGTGGACCATGCGCCGCTTGGCCGCCTCGATCCGCGCCCAGCGCGGGGGGACGGACGGTTCGGCAAGATCGGGGATCGTTCGGTTGTGACGGCAGGCCCGGCACAGGTGCGAGGGCTCGTCCGGTTCCACCAGCCAGTTGCAGATAGCGTGCGCGTTGTTGTTCGCGCAGACCACCACCTCGCGTGCAGCGCCGTCCTCGCCGCGCCAACGCGTGGCTCCGTCGGTCAGGTGGCGGAAGGCGTCGAGGACGGGATCGTAGCCCAGAGTCGCCTGACAGTGCGGGCACAGGCGGGCCTCGAAATGGATCGGCTGGTGGCAGTTGGGGCAGGCAAAGGCGTGCATGGACACTCTCGTTCCCGAAACAGGGCTTCTTGAAAAGCGGCGTGGCGCGGTATCGTGGCTCGCATAACGCATGGAAGGCGCGTAAGGTTCGCGACGAGTTGAAGAGCGGCGTGGCAACGCGTTTTGCGCCGTAAGGTGGCAGTTCCTATACCATTGGAATGCTTACCCCTTGCGGGCGCCTTGCGAAACGTGGAACCAGCGCTAGGCGTCGCGCATTGCGCCCACAGGAAGATCGGGAGAATACGAATGACGAAGGCCCCCAAGGTGCAGGGTTACAAGGGATCGGCAGGGGGCTGGGGATCGCTCAAGGGTATTTCGCGCATTGAACGCTCGCAGAAGGCGGGCCCGTCCGTGCTTGACACCCTGCGTCAGCTCAACAAGCCGGGCGGCACTATGTGCACGTCGTGCGCGTGGGTGAAACCGGAGAAGCCCAAGCCCTTCGAATTCTGCGAAAACGGCGCAAAGGCCACCTTGTGGGACCTGACTACGGACCGCTGCACGCCCGAATTTTTCGCCCGGCACACTGTCAGCGAACTGGCCATGTGGTCGGACTACGAACTGGAGATGGAAGGGCGCCTGACGCATCCCATGCGTTATGAGCCCGAAGTTGATCGCTACGTTCCGACGAGCTGGGAGGAGGCCTTCAAGGCCATTGGCGCGAAGCTGCGCGCACTCGATCCCAAGGGGGTGACCTTCTACGCCAGCGGCAAGGCCGCCCTCGAGCCCAGCTACCTCTATGCGATCTTTGCGCGCATGTACGGGCACAACAACCTGCCCGACAGCTCCAACATGTGCCACGAGACGACCTCGGTCGCGCTCAAGAAGGCCGTCGGTTCGCCGGTCGGCACCTGCCAGATGGAGGATTTCGAGCACTGCGACGCGATCTTCTACATGGGGCAGAACCCGGGGACGAATTCCCCGCGCATCCTGCACCCCTTGCAGAAGGCGGTGAAGCGTGGATGCAAGATCGTCGTCTTCAACCCCTTGAAGGAAAAGGCACTTACCGAGTTTCGCAGCCCCCAGAATCCGCTGCAGATGACCTTCGGCAAGGCTACGAAGATGAGCCATCTCTACCTGCAGGTGCGCCCGGGTGGCGACATCGCGGCGCTGATGGGCACGATGAAGCGCGTCCTCGAACGCGACGAGGAAGCCAGGGCGCGCGGAAGCCGGCGCGTTCTCGACACCGCTTTCCTCGAACAGCACACCAATGGGCTTGAGAGCCTGCTGGAAAAGCTGGCCGCCACGAACTGGGACGAACTTGAAGAGGCGAGCGGGGTCACTCGCGCCGAGATGGAGGCGGCTGGCGACATTTATGCCGATGCCACCAAGGTGATCGGTATCTACGGCATGGGCCTGACCCAGCACGTACACGGCAACCAGGCCATCGGCATGCTGGTCAACCTGCTGCTCCTGGGGGGCAACATGGGACGCCAAGGTGCGGGCTGCTCGCCGATACGCGGCCACTCGAACGTGCAGGGTCAGCGCACCGTAGGTATCACCGAGAAGGTCACACTGGCTCCGGTCGAGAAGTACCGCGAGATTCTGGGTCTGGAGACCCCGCAGGAGGACGGGCACACCACCGTCGAATTCCTCGAGGCGCTGCTGGCGGGCGCCAACACCGGCTTCATCGGCCTTGGCGGCAACCTGGCGCGGGCAATCCCCGATCATGACCGGGTTTACCCGGCCTGGCGCAACATGGAGCTTACCGTCCACGTCGCGACCAAGCTCAACAAGACGCATTGTATGCCGGGCAAGGAATCCTGGCTGCTGCCCTGTCTTGTGCGCGCCGAGGAGGACATGCAGGCCACTGGCAACCAGTGGGTCTCGATGGAGGACAGTTTCAGCCACGTTTCGGCTTCCAAGGGCAAGCGCAAGCCCGCGAGCGAGCACTTGATGAGCGAAACCGCGATCATTTGCGAGATCGCCAAGGCCACGCTCGATCCGAACCCGAAGTGGCAATGGGACGCCTGGCGCGGCGACTATGCGCGCATCCGTGACCTAATCGCGCGCACTTACCCCGATCAGTTCTACGAGATGAACACGCGCATGCACGAGCCGAGCGGTTTCTACCGCGGCAATCCGGCGCATGAGCGGATCTGGAAGACCAAGAGCGGCAAGGCCGAGTTCACCACGCCCAGCGTCCTCAACGCTTGTGGCATTCGCGGCAATCCGGGCGGCATGCATCTCGTCACCTTGCGCTCGAACGACCAGTTCAACACCACGATCTACGGCTTCTCCGACCGCCTGCGGGGGCTGGAGGGCAACCGCATGATCGTGCTGGTGAGCCCCGAGGAAATCGCGCGCCTTGGCCTCCACGAATACCAGCAGGTCTCGCTCGTCACCGAGGTGGACGACAATATCGAGCGCCGTGTTTCCGGGCTGTCGGTGCGCGCCTACGATCTGCCCAGGGGTGCGGTCGTCGGCTACTTCCCCGAGCTCAACCCGCTGGTGCCGCTGTGGTACCATGACGAACTGGCCAAAGTGCCCGCAAGCAAGGGCATTCCGGTCCGTATCGAGCCCTGAGGGCCGCTGTCAGCGGTCCCGGTGCGGACCGCTGACAGCGGACGGTAAATTATTTACAGCGTCGTTTCGGGTGCGTTTGCGGAACGAGTGCGCCGCACACGCATTAGCTTAGGCGAGGGGCCTCGGACCATTTGGGTTTCGGAGCCTTTTCGTATTCTGGCGTCGAAGCCCTGCGCTCTTGATGCCTGCGGGTAAACAGGCAGGAAAATACGCGCACCGGGCGCAGGAATACGGGTCGTTCGCGCCTTGCAAGGGGGCGTGGTCCGGATATCTCGCCCGAGGATCAGGTGCGCGGCACAGGACGGAGAAGCTTTCCCGATGGATCAACTCGACTATTTCTCGGTGTCCCGGCGCGGCGTGCTCGCCAGCGGCGCGGCAGGGCTGGCAGCCGGATCGATATCGCCACAGGTCGCCTTCGCGGCCTCCACACCGGCAGGGGAAAGGGCAATCACGATGCAGACCGTTTCGATGCGCATCAACGGCAAGGCGCAAACGCTTGACCTCGACACACGCACGACGCTGCTCGACGCTCTGCGCGAGCACGTCAAGCTGACCGGCACAAAGAAGGGCTGCGACCACGGCCAGTGCGGCGCTTGCACGGTGATCGTCAATGGTGAGCGCATCAATTCCTGCCTCAGCCTTGCTGTCATGCACGAAGGCGACGAGGTCACGACCATCGAAGGCCTCGGCACGCCCGAGAACCTCCACCCCATGCAGGCCGCCTTCGTGAAGCACGATGGCTACCAATGCGGTTACTGCACTCCGGGTCAGATCTGCTCGGCGGTCTCGGTACTCAAGGAGATCGCCGATGGCGTGCCCAGCCACGTCAGCGCGGAACTGACCGGGCCGATGGAGGCCAGCAACATCGAAATGCGCGAGCGCATGAGCGGCAACATCTGCCGCTGCGGCGCCTACTCCAACATCGCGGAGGCCATGGCCGAAGTCGCAGGAGATCGCGCATGAAGCCCTTTAGCTACGAACGCGTTTCGAGCCCTGCCGAAGCGGCCGCCGCGGCCGCGCGCGCGCGCGGCGCCAAGTTCATCGCAGGGGGGACCAACCTCCTCGACCTGATGAAGCTCGAGATCGAAACCCCGCACCACCTTGTCGACGTGACGGGCACCGGCCTCGATACCATCACCGAAACGGACGAGGGTGGCCTGCGCATCGGTGCGCTTGTCAGCAACACCGCGCTGGCCAGTGACGAGCGGGTAAAGCGCGACTACGCCGTCCTTTCGCGCGCCATCGTGGCGGGCGCCTCGGGTCAGCTGCGCAATAAGGCGACGACGGGCGGTAACCTGCTCCAGCGCACGCGCTGCCCTTATTTCTACGACACCAACCAGGCTTGTAACAAGCGCAAGCCCGGCAGCGGCTGCGCGGCGAAGGAGGGCGTCAGCCGCCAGCTGGGCATCGTCGGTGTCAGCGATGCCTGCATTGCGACCTACCCGGGCGATATGGCTGTGGCGCTGCGTGTGCTCGACGCGGTGGTGGAAACGGTCAAGGCCGACGGCACGACCCGCGCCATCCCGCTGGGCGAATTTCACCGCCTCTGGGGTGATACCCCGCATATCGAGACCGTTCTGGAACCGGACGAGATGATCACGGCCGTGACCCTGCCCAAACCCCTTGGCGGCACGCATATCTACCACAAGGTGCGCGACCGCCGCTCCTACGCCTTTGCGCTGGTTTCGGTTGCCGCCGTTCTCGACGCGGAGGGTAAGGGGCGGGTCGCCATCGGCGGCATCGCCCCGCGCCCCTGGCGTGTCGAGTCCGCCGATGCGGCGCTTCCTGACGTTAAGGCCGCCGCGCGCGCGCTCACGCAAGAGGCAAGCCCCACCGATCAGAATGCGTTCAAGATAGCCCTTGTCGAGCGCACGCTCGCGGGCGTCATGGCGAAGGCCCGAGGAGAGGCTGCATGAAGTACACCACCCCCGCAGGCGAGACCGTCATCGACCGCCAGCGCGTTGTCGGTCAGCCCACCACCCGCGTCGACGGCCCGCTCAAGGTGACCGGCCACGCGCCTTACGCCTATGAACGTCACGACGTGGCCGCCAACCAGGCCTATGGCTATATCGTGCCTTCGGCCATCGCCAAAGGCCGCGTGCGCAGCATGGATCTGGCTGAAGCCAAGGCGCAGCCGGGCGTGATCACGATCCTCACCACCACCGAAGTGGACGAACTGCCGCTGGGTATGGGGCACACCGTGCCGCTGTTTGGCGGTTCGCAGATACGATTTTACCATCAGGCGCTGGCGCTTGTGGTGGCCGAAACGTTCGAACAGGCCCGTGCGGCGGCCAAGCTCGTGCGCGTCGATTATGAGCGCACGCCGGGCAACCACGACTTCCACGCGCTGGCGCCTGATGCGCCGCTCGTCGAAGGTTCGGACGGTCCCGATGTCAGCAAGGTCGGCGATTTCGAGGCGGCCTACGCCTCGGCGCCGGTCACCATCGATGTGACTTACGAGACGCCGCACGAGAGCCACGCGATGATGGAGCCCCACGCCAGCATCGCGGCGTGGGAGGGCGAGAAGCTCTCCCTCTGGACCTCGAACCAGATGATTGCCTGGAGCAAGCAGGCGGTCGCCAAGATGCTGGACCTTGATCCCGCCAACGTCCGCCTCGACAGCCCGTTCCTGGGAGGTGGTTTCGGCGCCAAGCTCTTCGTGCGCGTTGACGCGGTCGCCGCCGCCCTTGCCGCGAAAAAGGCGGGGCGTCCGGTCAAGGTCATGCTCGACCGTCCACTGGTGTTCAACAACACCACGCACCGTTCGGCCACGATCCAGCGACTGCGCTTTGGCGCCGAGCGCGACGGGCGCCTGACCGCCATCTCGCATGAGTGTACCTCGGGCAACCTTGCGGGCCAGGAAGGAGAGAACGGCATTGCCCAGACGCGCCTCCTCTATGCGGGAGCCAACCGCTACACCGCGCAGCGAATCGCCCGCCTCGATCTGCCCGAAGCAAACGCCATGCGCGCGCCGGGCGAAACGGCAGGCCTCATGGCGCTGGAAGGCGCGATGGATGAACTGGCCGAGAAGCTGGGCATGGATCCGGTCGAACTGCGCATCGTCAACGACACGCAGGTTGATCCCGAAACCCCCAACCGGCCCTATTCGAGCCGCATGATGGTGGAATGCCTGCGGCGCGGCGCCGAGGCCTTCGGCTGGGACAAGCGCAACACGACGCCGGGTGGCTGGCGCGAAGGGCGCTGGCTGATCGGTCACGGCATGGCTGTGGGCTTCCGCAATTCGGTCCAGATGAAGTCGGCCGCACGCGTGCGCCTGTCGGGCAACGGCAAGCTCACGGTCGAAACCGACATGACCGACATCGGCACGGGCTCCTACACGATCCTTGCCCAGACCGCAGCTGAGATGCTGGGCCTGCCGCTGGAGGACATCACGGTTACGCTGGGCGATTCCGACATGCCCGCTTCGTGCGGCTCGGGCGGGCAGTGGGGTGCGCAGAACTCCACCTCGGGCGTCTATGCGGCCTGCGTGAAGCTGCGCGAGGATATTGCGGAGCGCTTTGCAATGGACCCCAACGCGGCGGAATTCGCCGATGGTGAAATCCGCGCAGGGGGCGAGAGCCGCAAGCTCACCGAGGCCACCGCCTCGGGCGAGATCGTCGCTGAGGATTCGGTCGAATACGACGATCTTTCGCAAAAGTACCAGCAATCGACCTTCGCCGGGCACTTCGTGGAAATCGCGGTTGATGCCTATACTGGTGAGACGTACGTGCGCCGCATGCTCGCAGCCTGTGCGGCCGGGCGCATCCTCAACCCGATCTCGGCGCGCAGCCAGGTGATCGGCGCGATGACGATGGGCGTGGGGGGCGCGCTGACCGAGGAACTGGCGGTCGACACCCGCTTCGGCTTCTTCGTCAACCACGACCTTGCCGGATACGAAGTACCGGTGCACGCCGACATCCCGCACCAGGAAGTGATCTTCCTTGATGAGCTCGACGCCATCGCCTCGCCGATGAAGGCCAAGGGCGTGGGCGAACTGGGCCTGTGCGGTGTGGGCGCGGCGGTCGCCAACGCGCTCTACAACGCAACCGGCGTGCGCGTGCGCGAGTACCCGCTGACGCTCGACAAGTACCTCGACAAGCTGCCCGCGGTCTGAGGGGCGAGAACGCATGAAAAAGGGCGGTCGGAGTGATCCGGCCGCCCTTTTTGTATGTCACGAATATACAAGAGATAGATCCGAGGGCCATCGCCCTCGGGCTCCCCGAACGGTCTAACTCACCTGCCGTACGCCCCCGTGGCCGAGAGAGGCGAGGTCGCCCGTTATGGGGTCCTTGTATCCTGCCTTCCTTACTCGGGCAGCTGCGCCAGTTCTTCGACGACTTCCTTGTCCTTCTCGGCGTAGAGGCGGTCGATCTCGGCGCGGCTCATCTTCTTGGCTGCAGTCTTGAGCTGGCCGCAGGCTGCGTCGATGTCGCGGCCGCGCGGGGTGCGCACAGGGGCCGAGATGCCCGCTTCGAACACGATGTTCGAGAACGACTTGATGCGCTCGGGCGTCGAGCACTCGTAGGCGGCGCCGGGCCAGGGGTTGAACGGGATGAGGTTCACCTTGGCGGGCAGCTTGTACTTCTTGAGCAGGCGGACCAGTTCGCGCGCGTCCTCGTCGCTGTCGTTCTTGTCCTTGAGCATCACGTATTCGAAGGTGATGCGCCGCGCGTTGCTGGCGCCGGGGTACTCGGCGCAGGCCTGCAGCAGTTCCTCGATGCCGTACTTCTTGTTGATCGGCACGATCTCGTCGCGCACTTCCTTGGTTACCGCGTGAAGCGAGACCGCAAGGTTGACGCTGATTTCCTGGCCGCAACGTTCGATCTGTGGGATCACGCCCGAGGTCGAGAGCGTGATGCGGCGGCGCGAGAGGGCAAGGCCATCGCCGTCCATGACGAGCTTGAGCGCATCGCGCACGTTGTCGAAGTTATAGAGCGGCTCGCCCATGCCCATCATCACGATGTTGGTGAGCAGGCGCCCGTCCGCGCTGTACGAGCCTTCATCCTCGTCCTCGTCGAGGCCCGCCATGGTGGCAAAGCGCGTATCCGAGGCGGACTTGGGCCATTCGCCCAGTGCATCGCGTGCGAGCATGACCTGACCAACGATTTCACCCACCGTCAGGTTGCGCACGAGACGCATCGTGCCGGTGTGGCAGAAGCGGCAGTTCAGCGTGCAACCCACCTGCGAGGACACGCACAGCGTGCCGCGGTCCGCATCGGGGATGAAGACCATCTCGTAGTCGTGGTTGTCTGCGGTGCGCAGTAGCCATTTGCGGGTCCCGTCGCCGGAATGCTGGGCCTGCACGATTTCCGGGCGACCGACCACGAAGCGCTCGGCCAGCCAGGGGCGCATGGTCTTGGCGATGTCGGTCATCGCCTCGAATTCGGTCACGCCGCGGTGGTAGAGCCAGTGGTAGACCTGCTTGGCACGCAGCTTGGCCGCCTTCTTGTCGAGGCCTGCGGTCTCGAACAGTTCGGCTATGCGCGTCTTGGGCAGGCCGATGAGGTCGGTGCGCCCGTCTTCACGCGGCGTCACGCCGTCTACCAGCGTCGGGCGCGGGACGGGCATCGGTTCGGTCGGGCCGGGGATCGTCATGATCCCCCCGGAGGGCTGGGAATTCGTGTCTGTCATGATTGAGCCCGCCTATACCCGATTTGGCGCTCCAGTGAAAGATGGGCTCGCGAACGCTAGTATCCGGATATTCGTTCCGGGAATCCACCGCGCGCCAAATACGTTCTGTCGCGCAAGTGTGGCCTAAAAACATCAATAAATTCGTTGTCTTACGTTAATGAAACTCCTCGTCCACGCGCCGCATTTGATGGGTCCATGCAGGGCGCCCGCCCGCAAAGGAAAACAAGACTGGAGTTTGAGTATGAAAAAGATCGTGTTTGCTCTCGCCGCCGGAACCACCGCGCTTGCCACCCCCGCAATGGCGCAGAATGTCGGCCCGGCGGAGCCCTTCGAGGGTTTCCACGTTGAAGCGCTCGGCGGCTATGACCGTGTCGAGGCCGGCAGCAGCATCGATGACATGCCCCAGTACGACAACGATGAAGGCATGGACGGCTTCAGCTACGGTGTGGGCGCGGGCTACGACCTCAAGATCGGTGAGCGCTTCGTGGTCGGCCCCGAGGCGGAAATCACCTGGTCAACGGGCGACACCGATTTCGAGGACGGCAATTTCGGTGGCTTTGGCATCGGCGATGTGAGCGCAAGCCGCGATATCTACGCGGGCCTGCGCGCCGGTTACATTGTCTCCCCTTCGACCATGATCTACGCCAAGGGTGGTTACACCAACGCCAAGTTCGACGTGAACAACGCGTTCGAAGGCACCCGCTACGAGCGCGATGTCGACGCCGACGGCTGGCGCATCGGCGCCGGTGTCGAGCAGGCGGTGACCAACAACGTCTTCGCCAAGGTTGAGTACCGTTACTCCAACTATGGCCGCGCCGAGATCGACTATGGCGCTGACATTCCCGACAGTTCGCGCTTCGACGTCGACTTCGACCGCCACCAGGTTATGGCTGGCGTGGGCGTGCGCTTCTGATCTGAGCCGGTTTCACGACCACCGAGCGGGAAGGGCGGGGGACCGAAAGGTCGTCCGCCCTTTTCCCTTATGCGGGATTCGTCGGTTTCAACGCAGGCGTGCGCAACCCAGCAGTGCGGAATCGATCGCCGAAGCTGCGCCCTGAAGCTCCCAGGTATTGGAAAAACGCCCGCCCTTGGCGCCGGTGGCGCTCAGCGTCATGCGCGGGGCCGCGCGCATGGCCGCGATGATCGCGGCGTTCTGCGCGTCGTCGGCAGGCCAGGCATCGCCGCCGCCGCCGATCAGACGAAAGCGCTCCGATCCTACCCTGAGCGAGATCGCGCTGCCCTTGGCCATCGCACGCGAGACGCGGAAATGGAGCTGGCTGCGCCGTCCGCGCTTGGGCCAGGTACCGATGGCGGCATACGGCTCATAATCGCGCCAGAGCTGGCTTGGCGCGGCCTTGGCAATGGCATAGCAGCGCGGCACAACCGGATCGCGAAACACGCCCCAGTCGCCATAGAGCCCCAGACTTTCGCGCGCACTGACCGGAGCTGCGAGAAGCGCGCTCCCTAAGGCCGCAGCGATCAGGGCGAGAACCGTCGACCTGACGCGTGTCAAGGGAGCCTGTCCTTGGGGTAGGTGATGGCCATGACTTCCCATTCCTTCGCGCCGGACGGCAGGCGTACCGTGCGCAGGTCGCCGATAGCTGCCCCCCGAAGTGCCTTGGTGAGGGGGGCGCTCCAGCCGATACGGCCCTGGCTCGCGTTCTGCTCATCATCGCCGACAAGGGTCACGACCATGCGTTCGTCGTCCTCGTCGGCCAGTTCCACGGTCGCGCCGAAAAAGACCTTGCTGCGCTCGACCTGGCGGGCCGGGTCGATCACCCGGACCCGCTTCATGCGCTTGGCAAGATAGCCCAGTTCGCGGTCGATCTCGCGCATGCGCTTGCGGCCGTAGAGGTAGTCCCCGTTTTCCGAGCGGTCGCCATTGCCCGCAGCCCACGAGACGATCTCCACGATCTCCGGACGCTCCTTGCCCAGGAGATGGTCGTAACGTGCGCGCAGGGCGGCAAATCCGGCAGGGGTGATCGGCGGGCCTTCGGGTTTCATGAAGACCGTCATACGGCGCGCGAAGGGCGGGGCCAAGATGGCGTGCGATCTTCGTCCCCGGCTTGCGATCCGGTTATTAGTCGGACAAAAGGGAGCGAGAGTCCACGGGAGCAAGGAACGGACATGACGAAGGCGAGCATCGACCTTACGCGCCGCAAGGCCCTCCAAACCGCGGCGGGCCTTTCCGGCGTGGTCGTGGGTGCGGCGCCGCTGTCCGCGCTGGCGGCAATGAGGCAAGCGAACGGTAGCGTGGGTTCGCAGGCGGGCGCGCGGGCTCCGGTCACCGATCTCGCGCCAAGGCCGCCAATGGGCTGGAACAGCTGGAACAGCTTTGCGGGCACGATCAACGAGGAACAGTCGCTGGAAACAGCGGCCATCATGGCCGAGAAGCTGCTGCCCTTCGGCTACGATGTCTTCACCGTGGATATACAGTGGTACGAGCCTGACGCGACGAGCTATTCCTACAATCCCAATCCGGTGCCCGCGCTCGATGGCCATGCGCGCCTCCAGCCTGCGCCCAATCGCTTCCCGTCCGCCAGGGATGGGCAGGGCTTCGCGCCGCTGGCCGACAAGGTCCATGCACTCGGTCTCAAGTTCGGCATCCATGTCATGCGCGGGATCGCGCGCCATGCCGTGAAGCTGGACCTGCCGATCGAGGGGACGCGCTATACCGCGCGCGACATCGCCGACACGTCCAGCGTGTGCCCGTGGAACCCGGACATGTACGGCGTCGACATGAGCAAGCCCGGCGCGCAGGAGTACTACGACGGGCTTTTCCGGATGTACGCCAGCTGGGGTGTCGACTTCATCAAGATGGACGACATGAGCCGCCCCTACGACGCTCACGCACCCGAAATCGAGGCTGCGGCCAAGGCCATTGCACGCTGCGGCCGGCCTATGGTGCTGAGCCTTTCGCCGGGAGAAACACCGGTGCCGCGCGGAGGCCACGTGCGCCAGTACGCGCAGATGTGGCGCATCTCGGACGACTTCTGGGACGATTGGGGCCTGCTTGCCGCGCAGTTCACCCGGCTTGAAAACTGGAACATGTGGATGGGCCCGGGTTCCTGGCCGGATGCCGACATGCTGCCACTTGGGCGCCTCGCGCTGGGGGATCGGAACACCAAGTTCACGCCCGACGAACAGGTCACGCTGATGACGCTGTGGTCGATCGCACGCTCGCCGCTCATCATGGGCGGGGACCTGCGCTATCTTGATGCCAAGACACTGGCGTTGCTGACCAATCCCGAGGTGCTTGGCGTCAACCAGAACTCGACCGCGAACGCGCCGCACTTCCTGGAGGACGGCCTCAAGGTCTGGACCGCGCGGGGGGCGCGCGGTTTCGAGATCTATCTGGCGCTCTTCAACCTCGCGCCCGAGGCGCGCGAGGTCTCGGTCCAGCTCGACAAGGTGGGACTTGTCGGTAGCTTCCTGCTGCGTGACCTCTGGGAACGTCAGGACAGGGGGGATGTGAAGGGCGCAGTCTCGGCGCAGGTGCCAGAGCACGGGGCGAGGCTCTTCAAGCTGACGCCGTTGGTTTGAGGAAGCCAAAGAATAAGTCCGAGGGCCATCGCCCTCGGGTTTCCCAAACTGTCCGCCTCACCTTTCGCGCGCCTCCCGGGCTGAGAAAGGTGAGGTTGCTGCGTTTGGGGTCAAGGGGCGATGGCCCCTTGAAGCGTCCTTCTTCTTCTAGCCCGGAGTCCGTTTGCCCATCAGCTTGGAGGTTAGGTTGGGCCCCTTGTAGATCCCCTTGTTAGGGTACATCGCCTCGTAGACGGTCGCGTTCTCGAGGACGCGCATGACGTAGTTCTTGGTCTCGTAGAACGGGATCTGCTCGATCCAGTCGACCCATTCGATCTCGCCCTTGCGCGGATCGCCGTTGGCGCGCAGCCACTTGTTCACGTTGCCGGGACCTGCGTTATAGGCGGCAATCGCCAGCGGGCGGGCGCCCCCATAGTAGTCCATCATGCGCGCGAAGAAGCCGGTGCCCAGCTGGATGTTGTAGACCGGGTCGCTCGTCAGCTTGTCGACCGAATAGGAAAGGCCGAGCTTGCCTGCGGTCTCACGCGCGGTCGCGGGCATGAGCTGCATCAGACCGCGCGCGCCCGCATGGCTGATCGCGTTCTGGGCGAACTGGCTTTCCTGACGGGTGAGGGCGTGGGCCATGGTCCAGTCTGCGCCGGAGGGCAGCGGCATCGTCGGGAACGCGATGGCGCCGAAGGCATCGTGGCCTTCGCCGTGTGCGCTCTGGCCCAGGATCACGGCAAGGTCGCGCCGCCCGATTTCGCGTGCAAGGTCGGCGACGAGCTTGTGCTCGATTTCGGTCTCGGCCTGGCCTGCGATCTCGCGGAAGAACTGGATGCCAGTGCGCCAGTCGGCGCTGCGCGCCACGTCACGCACGGCCTTGGTGATCGGCCTTGCATTGAACTCGGCACGCTGGGCAGGTGTGGGCTGCGCGTTGGAGCGGGTGTCGAGATCGGGCAGCGGACGGCCAAGGCGTTCGAGCGAGAGCTGGCCGTAGAAATAGTGCGGGTACTGCGCGGCCATCTCAAAGTAGCGGCGCGCACCGCTTTCATCGCCCGCCTTGGAAAGCGCACGTCCTGCCCAGTAGAAGCCCTTGGAGCGGGTGCCGGGGGTCTGCGCGGCCGCTCCGTAGCGGTAGAACAACGGCGCGGCGCGGCGGGCATCGCCCAGCGACCACAGCGCCTTGGTGCCCCCTAGCCACACGAGCGAGGTATAATCGTCGCGCAGGCGGTAGGAGAGACGGGAGATGTCGGTGCCGGGAGTGAAGGCGTCGTCGATCGAAGCGGCGATGGCGACCGCGTTCGACGGGCCGGTGCCGCGCGCCGCGGTCAGCAGTTCGCGCACCCACTTCTCGGGTTCGGGAACGGGTTCGCGTAGCTTGGGACGGTTGACCAGGAAGGCGATGGCGCCGGGCAGGTTGCCGTGGCGGCGCGCCTGCGAGACGCGGTTGAAGGCGTAGCCCGGATCTGTCGCGACATCGCCCGGAAGATCAAGGCCCAGGGTGCCGGGCGCGGTCCCCTGAAGCAGCGCGAGGCGTTCCATGAAGACGGGGCGGCGGGCAGGGGAAACGAACGAGATCTGCCGTTCGGCCTGCGGCGTCTCGCCCTGCCACAGGAGCGCATCCATGCGCGCGTCGTGATCGGCCGGGGTGAGCTGATTCCGATAGAGTGAGAGCAGGGTGGTTTCCGCGTTCTCGGTCAGGTCGCCGCCGCGCCAGGCTGCGCGGGCCTTTTCCAGCGCATCGTCGCGGCGCACGGCGGCCAAGGCGGTCGCATAGCGGCCAGCCGCTTCGTTGCCGAGCGGGGGGAAGCGGTCGAAGTAGGAGAGTACGGTGCGCGGTTCGGGCGATTCGCGCAGCATTGCCTTTTCGGCGTAGCCGCGAATCTTCTCTTCCTGCGGATAGCCCGGATAGGTCAGCAGGAAGCTGGCGTAGGTGCCGAAATCGAGTCGGTCACTGGCCACCACGCGGCGCCAGTCGTCGATCGATTGGTGGACGCGAATGTCGATGTCCTGCGACTGACGGGCCCGCGCAAGGTCCCATTCCCGGGCCTCCTGGGCCGATTCCTGGGCCATGGAGGGCGAGGGGAGTGCGCCGAGCGCAACCGTCGCCAAGAGAGAAGAAACTCGCAACATACTGGACATCGTGGAGGGTGGCTCCTTATCAGGCCCTTGAACGTAAGGCTTGGCGTCGGGACATGTTCCCGATGGCCAGCCCGACCAATTGCGCATCACTAGGGGTAAAGTCCATGTTCTCGGGGTCCATACCGGCACTTGTCACACCGTTTCGCGACGGTGCGTTCGATGAAGCGGCGTTTCGCCGCCTGGTCGACTGGCAGATCGAAAGCGGTTCCTCGGCGCTCGTGCCGTGCGGCACGACGGGTGAGAATTCCACGCTTTCCAACGCCGAGCACCACCGCGTCATCGAAGTCTGCATCGAACAGGCCGCCGGCCGCGTCCCGGTCATTGCGGGCTGCGGCAGCAACGATACGATGAACGCACTTCTCCACATGAATTTCTCGAAGAAGTGCGGGGCCACCGCGGCCCTCGTCGTCGCGCCCTACTACAACAAGCCGAGCCAGGAAGGCCTCTTCGCGCATTTCGCTTATCTGGCCGAGCATGCCGAGCTGCCGATCCTGCTCTACAACGTGCCGGGCCGAACGGTCTCGGACCTGAAGCCCGAAACCGTTTGCGAACTGGCGCGCCGTTATCCCGGCAAGATCATCGGCATCAAAGACGCGAGCGGCGACCTCAGCCGCGTAACCGATCACCGCATGGGGATCGGCAAGGACTTCTGCATGCTCTCGGGCGACGATGAACTGGCGCTGCCCTTCAACGCGGCCGGCGGAGCAGGCTGCATCTCGGTGACGGCGAACGTCGCGCCGGCGCTGTGCGCCGAGTTCCAGGCGGCTTGCGCGGCCAATGACCTCGCCCGTGCGCGTGAGCTCAACGATAAGCTCTATCCGCTGCACTACGCCATGTTCGAGGACAGCTCGCCGGGGCCGTGCAAGTACGCGCTGGCGCAGGTCCACGACTGGATGGAAAACGAACTGCGCCTGCCGCTCGTTCCCTGCAACGACACGGCCCGCAAGGCCGTGGACGAGGCACTGGTTCACGCCGGTCTGCTCTGAGCCTTCCGGCCAGACACCGATGAAAAACGGGGGCGCACCGCAAGGTCGTCCCCTTTTTTCGTGGTCAGTCCGCCGGGTTATGCTTCGCCACGAAGCTGACGACGACTTTCAGCATCGCCTTGCGGGTTTTGGCGCGTGAGAGCCAGTGATCCTCTTCGTCGAGCACCACGATTTCATAGGGTTTGCCCGCGTCCTTCAGCGCATCGGCCATCTTGCTGCTCTGCTCGAAGGGCACGACCGTATCGTCCTTGCCGTGCACGAGAAGGATCGGGGCGTCGGCATCCTCGGCATGGCGGCGGGGTGAGATCGCGTCGAAATCGTCCCTGTCGCCCAGGTCCTCCTGGAGGGAATTGCGTACCATGCGCGAACTGCCGCTCTCGTAAACGTCGGTGCGGTACATGAGCCCAACGTCCGAGATACCCGCGACCGAGGCCGCGCAGCGATAGAGCCCCTGTTGCAGAGTTACCCCGGCCAGCGCCGCATAGCCGCCGTAGCTGGCGCCCACGATGCAGGCCCGCGTGGGGTTGATGATCCCTTTCTCGGCGAGCGCTTGTACGCCATCGGAGATGTCAGTCTGCATGGCGCGGCCCCACTGGCCATGTCCGGCGTTGCGCAGTTCGGCCGTTCGGCCGGTCGAGCCTCGAAAATTGGGCTGGAACACGGCGTAACCGCGCGAGGCAAAGGCCTGGGCCCACCAGTCGAAGCCGACCTCGTCGCTGGAGTGCGGACCGCCGTGGGGCAGGACCACCAGCGGCAGGTCGCGCGCTTCGCGGCCCGGAGGCAAGCTGAGCACACCATCGAGTTCGAGGCCGTCCCCTGCGGTGTATCCGAACGAGGAGACCGGGCCGACCTGCGCAGTGTCGATGGGCGGGCGATCGTTGCCGATGGCGTCGGCCCTGCGGCCCGGAACATCGACCCGATACCAGGTGCCGCTGTCGGCATTACCTTCGGTATGGACAAGCACCTGGTCGAGGTTCGCCGTCCAGTCCACGAGGCGTGGGTTGCGACCGGGAAAGGCCTTGAAGATCATCGCCAGCTTGGTGTCTAGCTGGGGATCGAACATGACCGTTTTCGCGCTCTCGCCCGCTTCGCGGTAGCCCATGATCTGTCCATTGCCCGGATCGGTGTACAGCCGTTCGATGGCGATGCCTGACAGATATTCGACGGCTTCGCCGCCTGCGAGGGGAACCTCGAACCAGCGGTCGCGGCCTTCTTCGTCGCGCAGCTCATAGACGATGGTGCGCCCGTCCTTGCCGAAGGCGATGAGCCCGGCGCCATGGGTGGGGTCGTTGCCCCGGGCCAGTTTGTTGCCCTGCGCATTGACGATGTCCCAGGCGCCTGTGCGGGTGTTGATGTCGAGCGTGGCAGCTACCACGCCCTGGCCGTCGACCAGCCAGTCGCGCCAGTGATCCTCACTGGCTGCACGCGCGGCATGGTCCGCCCGGTTGCGCGCCAGATCCACGGCGTAGAGTGTCGGGCGGCCGTGGTTGAACTGCGGGTCGCCCATACCGCGTACGCTCAGTTCGATGCCGCCGTAGTAGCCGATGGTCTTGCCATCAACGCGGCGGATGCCATGCGCCCCGCGCGTGGTATCCGCGATCCTGCGCGTGTTTCCAAAGACAAGCCCGGTGGCGTTATCGGGATTGAGCGGGACGATGATCGTGCCAGTCAACTCGTACTTGGAGGCCGTGAAATTCATGCCCAGCGACACCGTCGCCGAATTGGTGATGAGGATCGTCTCGTCGTCGGCCCAGGTCAGGCCGCGAAACTTGTTGGTGCCCATTGGCACGCGCTGGATCGGCTGGATCTGCGAATCGAGAACGAACAACCAGAACTGCCCGCCGGAGTAGCGGATCGAAGCGGTCCGGGTGCCGTCCGGCGATATTGCGATATCGACAACGGCGGGAAGGTCGCCATAGGCATCAAGCGCGGGCAGTTCGGGCGCGGTGGCGAGGGCGGACGAGGAGCCAAAAGTCGGCATGGCGGCGAAAAGAAGGCCGCTGCCGACAAGGTGCGCCACGGTGCGCCGTTTCTGGCGACTGTATGCTGGCATATCGAAATGAGGTCCCCTTAGCCGGTCCCCCATGACCGACAGGACGAGAATAGCCCGCGATGTCGTAAAATCCAGATTTGCTTTCAGAGAGTTAATATAATTCGTATGGACGAAGCAGTCCCGCACAGGCACGCGTGCCCTGTCCGCCAGGCGAGAGGGAGTTGGCTTTGCTTCGCCCAATTTCCGCAGGCACGTGAGGGGCATGCCCTCCCAAAGTCGGGCTAATCGTTTTCAGCCGTTTCTTTTTGCCGCGCGCATCACTACATGCGCCTTCACCATGGCACGTCCGCAACGCACTACATTCGACAAGACCAAGACCGTCGCCGAAAACCGCCGGGCCCGCTTCGATTACTATATCGAGGAAAAGTTCGAGGCCGGCATCGCGCTGACGGGCACGGAGGTGAAGTCCCTGCGCTTTGGCGAGGGCTCGATCGCCGAATCCTATGCCGAGATCAGCGGCGGGGAATGCTGGCTGATCAACGCCAACGTGCCCGAATTCAGCCACGGCAACCGATTCAACCACGAGCCCAAGCGCCCGCGCAAGCTCCTGCTGCACGAGCGCGAAATCGCGCGTCTGCAGGGCGCGGTCGAACGCAAGGGCATGACCCTCGTACCGCTCTCGGTCTACTTCAACAGCCGGGGCCGGGCGAAAGTCGAGCTCGCACTCGCCAAGGGCAAGAACGCCGCCGACAAGCGCAACACGGTCAAAGAGCGGGACTGGAAGCGCGAACAGGGCCGCTTGCTGCGAGAACACGGATGATCACCGCCTTCGGGCGCCAGGCACACCGGTTCGACCGGCACGTGCTGGCCCAGGATCAGATCGCGGCCAAGTGCCGCCCGGACCTGCGCCTACGTCATGAGGGCGGTTTGGTCTCGTGAGCCACGGATCTCTCCTCCACCGTATCTCGGCCGCGCTGCGAAAGCGTATGCCGAGCCGTGAAGACGTGGCGGGGAACAAGTGGCTTGCGCCGGTCGCTGGACGCGCGCTCAGCCCCGAGCTCTGGCGCTTTACCCGCCGCTCGGTGCCGCGCGGTGTGGCGCTCGGTCTGTTTGCAGCCTTCATCATCCCGATCGGGCAGATCTTCCTGGCCTGCCTGTTGGCCTTTCCAGCCCGCGCGAACGTGGCGGTCGCCGCGCTCCTCACTTTCGTGACCAACCCGCTGACCTTGCCCTTCTGGTTCGTGGTTGCGAACCGCGTAGGGCACTTCTTCCTGAAGCCGGGAAGCGCCGACGAGGTGGTGCAGGCCGCAGCGCAGGGCAGCAGCGTGTGGAACGACGTCAACTGGTTCGCCCATTCCGCAGGCCAGGCCGCGCTCGGCTTCGTTATCCTGGCGATCGTCAGCTCGGCACTGGGCTATCTTGTGGCGGGTTGGGTATGGCGGTACTGGATCGGGCATAAGCAGCGCGAGCGGCGTCTGCGCAAGCCGGGCACGCGTGGGCGCACCCCGCCGGAGATGAGGACGGAACAGGACGAGTGATCTCAGTCGAGGATACGCCGCAGCCTGAAAGCCGCCGCTCTCTGATCGATGTGCTGGTCGTGGTCGGCGCCCTTGCCGCCAGCCTCGCCCTGGTTTGGGTCCTGACCCGCGATCCGGTGCTGAGCGCGGTCTTTGGCGGGGCCATGTTCGTTTTTGCAGGACTGTCCTTCGTTCTGTCCCGACGCGGTGGCGAAGTTGCCAGCCCTGATTTCGCCCAGCCCGACTGGTCGGTGACGGTCGCCGCGATCGAGCGACTCGACGTGGCTGTGGCGATTACCGACAGGGCCGGGCGGCTGACCTGCGCCAACACCGTATTCGAGACCCAGTTCGGGGTCGCGAGCGCACCGCCGATGCTGGCGCTTGATGTCCCCTCGCAGGAGCGGCTCGCCCAGGCCACGCGCATGGCCCTGCGCGATGGACAGGCCGCGTGCGATGTCGCAGCCGAGGCCCCAGCTGGGCTCGGTCCTTCGCTCTGGACGGCGCAGCTGCGCCGGGCCGGTCGCGGTGACGATTTCCTGATCTGGACCTTTACGCCCCAGTCTGCGCCGGATCTTGTCCGGGGCTTTGTGCAGCATCTCGAAGGCGGCCTTGGCCGGGGGCTCGCGCGCGCGGGAATCGCTGCGGCGCTGGTCGAGCCGGATGGCACGATCCAGGCTACCAGCGCGCTCTTTGCGGAACAGGCGGCGGGCGATCCCGAGGCAAGCCTTGCTGGAAGCGACTTCATCGAACTTCTCGCCCGTGACGAGGACGACACGATCAGTTGGGCCCACAGCGAAGGTCACGGCGAGCCGATGGTTCTCTACGCCGTGCCGGTCGCAGACCCCGATACGCCTGATCCGCTGGACGAGACCACGACACCCTCGCTGATGCTGGCGGTTCCCGCCTCGCAGGGGATCGGCGCCCGCGCCAATGGCAGCGGAGCCTCTCCGCACCTGGAAGCGCTTCTGGCACAGCTTCCGCTGGGGCTTGCCATGGCGGATCGCGACGGCCGCCTGCTCTTTGCCAACTCGGCCTTCATGCGGGCCGCAGGCCGTGAAGGCGAGGACGCGCCGACCTATCCCACCGACCTTGTCGTGCGTGAGGACAAGCGGGCGCTCTCCGAAGCGATCCGACGCTTTGCACAAGGCCCGTCCAGCGCGGGCGACATCGCCGTGCGCCTGTCCGCACAGGCGGAGGATCCGGTTTCGCTCAGTCTGGCAGGCGTGCGCGGCCTGGGCGATGCGGCAGTTCTTCTGGGCCTGACCGATACCTCGGAGGAAACCCGCCTCAAGCGCCAGGTCGCGCAGGCCACCAAGATGCAGGCCGTGGGCCAGCTTGCGGGCGGCGTAGCCCATGATTTCAATAACGTGCTGACCGCGATCCTGGGCACCTGCGATCTCATGCTGATGCGCCATACACCCGGCGATTCGGATTACGACGACATCCAGCAGATCCGAGCCAATTCCAACCGCGCGGCCTCGCTGACGCGCCAGCTTCTTGCCTTCTCGCGCCAGCAGACGCTGCGCCCGGAAGTGCTCCAGTTGCCCGATGTCGTGGCCGACGTCGCGCAGATGCTGCGCCGCCTGATCGGTGAAAAGATCGAACTGGTGGTCAAGCACGACCGGGACCTGGGGCCGGTGCGCGCCGACCCTACGCAGCTGGAGCAGGTGATCGTCAACCTGTGCGTCAATGCCCGCGATGCCATGCAGGGTCGCGGCGACGGTTCCGGCAAGCTCACGCTCTCTACCCGCAAGGTCCTGACGAGCGACGCGCGCACCTCGCGTAGCGAGATCATCCCGGCGGGGGATTACACCGCGCTCATTGTCGAGGATACGGGCGGCGGCATTCCGCCCGAGGTCATCGGTAAGATCTTCGAGCCGTTCTTTACCACCAAGGAACAGGGCAAGGGCACTGGCCTTGGCCTCTCCACCGTCTATGGCATCGTCAAGCAGTCGGGAGGCTTCATCTTCGCCGAAAGCGAACCGGGCAAGGGCACGCGTTTTGTGGTCTACCTGCCGGTCTACCATCCCGCGCCGGGTGCGCAGGTGGAGGCCGACGCGCCCGAGGTCCAGGCCGAGGCCGAGCCGAGCCAGTGGGCCGGGGGAGGGCGCATCCTGCTCGTCGAGGACGAGGTAACCGTGCGGATCATCGCCGAGCGCGCGCTGCTTCGCCAGGGCTACGAGGTGACCTGCGCCGAAGATGGCGAGGATGGCCTTGCCAAGGTCGAGGACGTGATTGCGGCCGGGGGCGGTTTCGACCTGGTTGTCTCCGACGTCGTCATGCCCAGCCTCGACGGGCCCGGCATGGCGCGCGAGATCCGCGCCATCGTGCCGGGCATGCCGGTGCTGTTCATGTCGGGCTATGCCGAGGAGCAGCTGCGCAAGGAAATCGGCCTCGCCAATGCCTGGTTCATGCCCAAGCCGTTTTCGGTGCAACAGCTCTCCGAAAAGGTTGGCGAGGTTCTTGCCCGCACAGCAAAGTAGCATCGAGTCCGCGCGCATCTGTTCGAAACTGTGGAAACGCGCGGTTCGTGCATCGGCGTCGCTGCGGCCACGAAGTGCAGGCCTTCATGACCGGAGTTGGCATGAGGCAAGTGACGAAAGAGGGCGAAGGCGTACAGGCGATCACCTGAGGGTGGTAGCGGTGTGCGCCGCCGAAAAGCCACCATTTCAGAAGGCCTAGGGGTAGGTTCATGTGCGACCACCGCGTCTACCTCTCCGGAATGCGCAGGGCCGGTGCGCCGCGCCGCACGGCCATCGGCTGGCGGTTAAATTTTGTTCAAAAGCAGATGTTCTCATCTTGTTCGCGTAGAACAAATAGAATACATAGCCCCGGTGACGTTGACCTTTCCGGTCAGCCCGGTAGCACAGGGGAAGTTTTATGGCTGCTCAGCTCAAGCTGATCCAGGAAGGCAAGGAAAAGGACGCGATGGACCGTCAGAAGGCGCTCGACGCGGCACTCGCACAGATCGACCGTGCGTTTGGCAAGGGCTCGGCTATGAAGCTGGGCTCGAAGGAAACGATGCAGGTCGAGGCAATCTCGACCGGTTCGCTGGGGCTCGACATCGCGCTCGGTATCGGCGGCCTGCCCAAGGGCCGCGTGATCGAGGTTTATGGCCCGGAAAGCTCGGGCAAGACCACGCTCGCGCTGCACGTCATTGCCGAGGCGCAGAAGAACGGTGGCACGGCGGCGTTCGTCGACGCCGAGCACGCGCTCGACCCGGTCTACGCCAAGAAGCTGGGTGTGGACATCGACGAACTGGTCGTCTCGCAGCCGGACACCGGCGAGCAGGCGCTGGAGATTACCGACACTCTGGTGCGCTCGAACGCCATTGACGTGCTTGTGGTCGACTCGGTCGCCGCGCTCGTTCCCCGCGCGGAAATCGAAGGTGAGATGGGCGACAGCCACGTCGGCCTTCAGGCCCGCCTGATGAGCCAGTCGCTGCGCAAGCTGACCGGCTCGATCAACCGCTCCAAGTGCATGGTGATCTTCATCAACCAGTTGCGTATGAAGATCGGTGTCATGTACGGCAACCCGGAGACGACGACGGGCGGTAACGCGCTCAAGTTCTACGCTTCGGTCCGTCTCGACATTCGTCGCACTGGCCAGATCAAGGACCGTGACGACATCATCGGCAACTCAACGCGCGTGAAGGTGGTGAAGAACAAGGTGGCCCCGCCTTTCAAGCAGGTCGAGTTCGACATCATGTACGGCGAAGGCATCTCCAAGATCGGCGAGATCCTCGATCTGGGCGTGAAGGCGGGTATCGTCGAGAAGTCGGGGTCGTGGTTCAGCTACGACTCGATTCGCATTGGCCAGGGCCGTGAAAACGCCAAGAACTTCCTTAAGGAAAATACGGAAGTCTGTGAGCGTCTCGAAAAGGCGATCCGCGGTCAGCGCGAGGGTCTTTCCGAGGAGATGATGGTCGGCCCCTCGGCGGAAGACGAGGAATAGATCTTCCCATGCCTCCGCCGCCAAGCGGAGGAAGGCGCGATCGAAGCACAAAAAGAGCCCCGGCCGAAAGGTTGGGGCTCTTTTCGTTTCGTCGTGATAGGGCGAGATGAAGTTCGGGAATCTAGGGGATGAAGAACAAGAAGCTGTCAATTCAAGGGGCTATTGCCCCTTGATCCCGGAGCGGCCGACCTAACCTTTCTCAGCCAGAGGGGGCGTGTTGCAGGTGGTCTGGACAGGTCGGGGCGCCCGAAAGCGATGGCCTTCGTGCTCCATCCTTCAAAGCTTGTGAACCTGTCTCAGGAACTCCGATCCAGCAGGTCGAGGAAATTGCGCGCAGCCTCGCGTTCGGCTTCGTCCTTGAAGGCGACGTCGAGGTCGGGGGCCTGTCCAAACATGTACATGAGCGCCCAGAGCGCAAAGCGGCGTCCGGGATCTTTCTCCATGCCCAGGTCAACCCTCATTTTCTCCAGTCCGCTCTCGAGCGCGCCGGGGCTGATGGTGGTGGGATCGTCGGTGCCGAAGTAGCGGCGCAGTTGGTCGTTGAAATCCATGGCGTGGGCTCGCGTGTCAGTCGGTGGAGGTCAAGACCTTTGCGTAGGCCTGCGCGTCGGTATTGCCGCCAGACAGGACAACGGCGGTCTGCGGGCCGACCTCGACCTTGCCTGCAAGGACGGCAGCCAGCGCAGCCGCGCCGCCTGGCTCGACGACCAGGCGTAGTTTCTCGAAGGCAAGGCGCTGGGCGCGGCGCACTTCGGCAGGCGAAACCGCCAGCCCGAAGGGGCAGTGCAGCGAAAGCACCGCGAAGTTGATGGGATGTGTTGCCGGTGTCTGCAGCGCATCGCATGCTGTTGGCGGCGCGTCGGGCCCGACGGGGAGGATCTTTCCTGCCGCAAGGCTGCGGCAGACATCGTCCCAGCCTTCGGGCTCAACCGGGACGATCGCCGCGTCCGGGCAGGCAAGCGCAAGGCCTGCGGCCAGTCCGCCTCCGCCGCAGGGGGTGACGATCCGATCAGGGCCCAGCCCGGTCATGCGTCCCATCTGCGTGGCGATCTCGATCCCGACCGATCCCTGACCCTCGATCACCCAGGGGTCACCGAAGGGATGTACGAGCGTCGAACCGCGCTCTCCGCAGAGCTTGCGGGCCACCTCGTCGCGGTCGACACCGCCCGGACGGTCGTAAAGCACCACTTCGGCACCAAGGGCGCGCGTGTTGGCCAGCTTCACGGCGGGCGCGTCGGTGGGCATGACGATGGTGGCCGCAATGCCCAGCTTGCGCGCGGCCCAGGCGATACCTTGGGCGTGGTTACCGCTGGAAACCGCGAGGATCCCGCGTGTGCGGGCCTTGGCGTCAAGATCGGTCAGCCGGTTCCAGGCGCCCCGGATCTTGAAGGCCCCGATGGGCTGCAGGCACTCGGCCTTGCACCAGAGCGTGGTACCTTCGATTTCGAGGGGGAGGAGGGGCGTTTCGGGCAGGATCTCGGCGACCTTGCGGGCGGCGAGTTCGACGCCTTCGTGCGTCGGATGGCGTAGATGGGGCTCGGACATGCCCCGCTTCATAGCCTCAGCGCGTCAGCCGTACCAACTGGTAATAGCGCATGGGGCCGTCCTGAATGTCGTAGGCAAGCCCGTGGGCATGGGCCAGGTCATTGGCGACATCGTGGAGGGCATGGCGCGGGCAGACGTGGAACTTAGCCAGCCAGGCCCGAAGCGCGCTCCGGGCGGGTTGAGGTAGGCCCGCCCCATCGCCAAAGTCGACAATATGGAGTGAGCCGCCCGGGGCGAGGCAGGCGGCTGCATGGGCAACGCAGGACTGCCAGTCCGGGATCATCGAGATGGCGTAGGAAAGGACGATCCGGTCAAAGCCCTCCCGCCCAAACAGCGCGATGGGATCGAAAGCCATCGCATCCCCGAGCGCCAGTTCGCCCTGGCCACCCAAGCGCTTGCGCGCGCTCTTGAGCATCTCGCGCGAGATATCGAGGCCGAACGGGCGGACACCCGGCCAAGCCTGAGTGATCCGGGCAAGGTTGCGCCCGGTTCCGCAGCCCAGTTCGAGCACGGCCATGCCGGGGCCTGCGTCCAGTTCGCGGATCAGCCGGTCGCGCCCGAACAGGTAGTACTTGCGCGTCAGGTCATAGATCGGGCGCTGCCAGCGGTAGATCGTGTCCATCAGGCGCGCGTGATCGTGGGGCTGGCTGGCCATGGCCCTATCCCTTGCGCACGTAGAGGTGGACGCCGCCATAGATCGAGGAGCGGTCCGCCTCGGTCGTGCGGCGTGATTCGTCCTCGCGGTAGTCCCAGCAATCGAGAATGGCCTCGGGCAGCCGGCCGGGCAGCAGCGTGGGCTCGGCGGCAGTGCGAAAAAGGACGCGCGCGCCAGGGGCGGCGACGCGGGTCATCTCGTGCCACAGGTCGGTCAGCTGCGTGTCGCTCATCCAGTCCTGCGCATCAAGGAGGATGAAGCGGTCGAAGGCGCCGTGATCGCTTGCGCGCACGATGTCGGTGAAATTGGCATGTTCCACCTGCACACGCTCCAGGCGGTCGCGCACCGCCTGGATGTTGCCGCGCTGGAGGTAGGGCGGGAGCGGGGCTTCGCAGCTGCGGCCATAGCCGCGTGAAAAGGCCTGCCAGGCAAAGTAGTTGTCGTTGACCGGAAAGCCGCAGGCGAGCTTTTCGAGGCGTGCGCGCAGGACATCGGCCATGCGCTGCTCGCCACCCAGCGCGTCGTACTGGGCGGGCGGAATGCCAAGGCCGAAGAGCGAGGCGGGATGGTTGGTGAGCCAACGCACGAGGCGGCGCTCGAAGACAGGGGCGAAGCGCTCGTCGAACAGGCGGCGCTGTTCCTCGACGCTTTCCGCGCCAAGGATTTCGGCCGGATCGAGGCGATAGAGGCGCGCGATCATGTGCGCGGCCCCGATGAACCCGCCGAGCAGGCCCTGCTTGTAGATCCCGCGCGTGAACGCGCGGATACGGCGGCGCCCGACAAGATCGCGGCCTTCCCAGTAACGGCGCGTCGTCTCGTCGAGGTGCGGGGCAAGCCGCTCACGGTAGATTGCGACATTGCCCGGATGGTCAGCCTCGGCGATGAAACGGCGAAGCTCCGCGTAGGTGGTGAGTTCGCGGATCGCGACGTGCTTCAGCTTGTTGAGCGCAACGTGTGCGGTGTTGAGGTCCACTACCGTTACAGAGGCCGGGTTCGCAGTGAGGTAGGACAGCGCGTTGCAGCCCCCGCTTGCAATCGTGAGGATACGGCTGTCGCTCTCGAGCGCGAGCGCCTCCATGTCCGCAACCGGGTCCTCCCAGATCTGCGCGTAGACCAGTCCCTTGAAGGCGAGCGCGAAGGCCTTGTCGAGCAACTTGGCGCCCGCGCGTGCGTCGCGGCGGACGACGGCGCCTTCGATCAGGTTGGCTTTCGCGGCGGGAGCGTGGGCGGTCATGCGGGATGTCACGGGCAGGATGTCCTTTGCCGATGTGCGGGTGTGTCGCGTCTCGTGACCGCTGTGCCGCCTTCGCGTGACCGCGCGATGACGTCTCGGGGACGCTTTATGACACGACTAAAAGCGCACCTGCGGGCACCTTGATGTGCAAATCGGGGAGGGCGCGCAGTTGAGTTGTCACGCAGGACCCTTATATGCGGGCCTTTCCCCGGCTCGCGGCGAAGGAGAATGACAGGTGAGCAAGGTTCTGGTGATCGGCGCAGGTGGCGTCGGCTCGGTCGCGGTCCACAAGATGGCCATGAATCCCGATATCTTCAGCGATATCCATCTTGCAAGCCGCACGGTTTCCAAGTGCGAGGCGATTGCCGAATCGGTCAAGGACCGCACCGGCGTGTCGATCAGCACCTACGCCATTGACGCCGACGATGTCGCGGCAACTTCGGATCTGATCCGCCAGCTCGGTCCCGAGCTTGTCGTCAACCTCGCGCTGCCCTATCAGGATCTGGCGATCATGGATGCGTGCCTGGCGACCGGCGTCAACTACATGGACACCGCGAACTACGAGCCCAAGGACGTGGCCAAGTTCGAGTACCACTGGCAGTGGGCCTACCAGGATAAGTTCAAGGACGCGGGCCTCACCGCGCTGCTGGGTTCGGGCTTCGACCCGGGCGTAACCAGCGTGTTCGCGATGTGGCTCAAGAAGCACAAATTGAAGACCATCCGCACGCTGGACATCCTCGACTGCAACGGCGGCGACCATGGCCAGGCCTTCGCGACCAACTTCAACCCGGAAATCAACATCCGCGAAGTGACCGCGCCCGCGCGCCACTGGGAGAACGGCGAGTTCGTCGAGACCCCCGCGATGGCGAACAAGCAGGCCTTCGACTTCGAGCAGGTCGGCCCCAAGAACATGTACATGATGTACCACGAGGAACTGGAAAGCCTCGCCAAGTTCCTGCCCGAGATGGAACGTGGCCGCTTCTGGATGACCTTTGGCGATGAGTACATCAAGCACCTGACCGTGCTGCAGAACGTGGGCATGACCCGCATCGATCCGGTGATGTATAACGGCGTCGAGATCGTGCCGTTGCAGTTCCTCAAGGCCGTGCTGCCCGAGCCCAGCTCGCTCGGCTCGACCACCAAGGGCAAGACCAACATTGGCGATATTGCGACCGGCGAAGCGCTCGACGGTTCGGGTGAGAAGACGTTCTACATCAAGAACATCTGCGATCACGAAGACGCCTTCGAGGAAACCGGGAACCAGGCCGTCTCCTACACCACGGGCGTCCCCGCGATGGTTGGCGCGGCTATGCTGCTGACCGGTAAGTGGAAGGGTGAGGGCGTGTTCAACATGGAGCAGTTCGACCCCGATCCGTTCCTGGAGATGCTGGGCGAGCAGGGCCTGCCCTGGCACGTCGAGGAACTCGCCGAACCGTTGCCGTTCTGATCGCACGAGGCGCGTCGATGAAGCTGGGCGCCACCTGTGTCGAGGTCTGGCAGGGGGACATCACGCAACTGGCGGTGGATGCCATCGTCAACGCGGCGAATTCCTCTCTGCTGGGCGGTGGGGGCGTCGATGGCGCGATCCACCGCGGTGCAGGGCCGGAACTCCTTGTCGAATGCCGCGAACTGGGGGGCTGCCCAACCGGGGAGGCGCGCCTGACAGGAGGCCACCAGCTTCCAGCGCGCCACGTCATCCACACCGTCGGGCCGGTCTGGCATGGCGGCGGGCAGGGGGAGGCGGAGCTTCTCGCCCGATGCTACCGCTCCTGCATTGACCGGGCCCACCGGGCGGGGCTGCGCACACTAGCCTTCCCGGCGATTTCGACCGGGGTTTATGGCTATCCCGCTGCGATGGCGGCGCAAGTCGCCGTTGGTGCAATTGCCCAAGCGCTTCGGGAACGTCCCGGAGCTTTCGACACTATCACGCTGGTCGGCTTCGACCGGCACGCCACGGCCGTGCTCCGCGCGGCACTGGCCGCGCAGGAGGACTAGGGAAACATGGAAACCAAAGCCGGTGATCCGGGCGCCTTTGCCCATTTCGATCTGTCGCGTGTCGACAGCCCTGCCTTCGTGGTCGATGCGGCCAAGCTGCGTGCGAACCTGCAGATCCTGCAGGACGTGGGTGAGCGTTCAGGTGCCAAGGTGCTCTCGGCTCTGAAGGCGTTCTCGATGTGGTCGACCGCGCCGATCATTGGCGAGTACCTCGATGGCGTGTGCACCTCGGGGCTGTGGGAAGCGCGCCTGGCGAGCGAGTTCTACGACGGCGAGATCGCGACCTACTGCGCGGCCTACAAGCCCGACGAACTGGACGAGATTCTGCGCCTGTCGGACCACGTCATCTTCAATTCGCCGCAGCAGATCGTGCGCTGTTCGGCGATCATCGCGAACGCGCGGGCGCGCGGCGAGACCTTCGACATCGGCCTTCGCATCAATCCGATGCAGCCCGAGGGCGAGGTCGCCAAGTACGATCCCAGCGCGCCGCACTCGCGTCTGGGCTTTCCCATCGACCAGCTCGCCGAAGAGCATGTCGAGCTTGTCGACGGCATCCACTTCCACAACTTGTGCGAGCAGGGCTTCGGCCCGCTCGATCGCACCTGGGACAAGGTGTTCGACTACCTCGAACCCTTCTTCGGTCAGCTCAAGTGGATCAACGTGGGCGGAGGCCACCACATCACCCGCGCCGATTACGAGCGCGAGGAACTGATCACCTTCCTGTCCGACATGGCCGAGGATACCGGCGCGGAAATCTACATCGAGCCGGGCGAGGCCGTAGCGCTCGATGCGGGCATCCTGATCGGCACCGTGCTCGACACGGGTTGGAACGGCATGCCGGTCGCCATTGTCGACATCTCGGCCACCTGCCACATGCCCGACGTGATCGAGGCACCCTACCGCCCGGCCATGCTGGGCGAGATCCCCGCGGCCGATCACGGCATGGTCGATGAAGGCGAGGGCGGGGCAATCCGTCTGGGCGGTCCCTCGTGCCTCGCGGGTGATGTCATCGGCGATTATCGCTTTCCCAAGGACCCGCAGCCGGGCACGCGTTTCGCGTTCCTCGACCAGGCCCACTACTCGATGGTCAAGACCACGACCTTCAACGGGGTCGCGCTGCCCTCGATCTGGCTGTGGGATTCGGAGACGGATGCGCTCGAGTGCGTCCGTCGCTTCGACTACGAGGATTTCCGCAGCCGACTGAGCTGAGCTTTGGTTGAAACGCACGCCAAGGCCTGTTAGGCGCGCGCCCCTCAACTGGTCCCGAACCGGGGCCGGGTGGGCACGCACCACGCGAATCGTGCGGAGCGTCTCATTAAGTCATGCGTTCGGAACGGCTGATAGAGTCGGTTCGAGGTGCACGCGAGAGCGTTGCCGCGCGGACCGATGGTCTGCAACATCGTGTTGTTACGGAAAGGAAAAATTTGGCTGATTGGCAAGCTCTTGTACGTGTGAACCGACATTTGTGACGGTTTCGTGAAATCTTTGGTTTTTCACTTGCGATTCAGCGCATCAGTCTTATATCCGCCCCTCGCTGCCCCATGGGGACTTCCAAACCGCAAGGCAGCTTTGTCGCTAACAATTTCGCTGGGGGTCCCTTGAATTGCTCCAACATCTCGACGCACCGGCCGTAGCGCGCGAAATCGCGCCTGACGAACCCGTTATCCTGAACCGCCCGCATGCAGCGGCGCGCGCGGCCCGATTCTTCGCCTCGAAGTTTCCGGGCAAGTCGCTCTATGCGGTCAAGGCCAATCCCTCGCCCGATCTGATCCAGATCCTGTGGGACAACGGGATCTCGCATTACGACGTGGCCTCCATCACCGAAGTGCGCATGGTCCGCGCGACGCTTCCCGAAGCGACGCTGTGCTTCATGCACCCGGTGAAGACGGCGAGCGCGATCCGCGAGGCCTATTTCAAGCACGGTGTGCGCACTTTCAGCCTGGATACCCAGGAAGAGGTCGACAAGATCGTGGCCGCAACCACCGACGAGAACGGTGTGCGTGCCAAGGATCTGCGCCTGTGCGTGCGCCTGCGCGTCTCCTCGGAGTATTCCGAACTGAGCCTTGCATCGAAGTTCGGCGTCGACCTTGTCGATGCGGGCCAGCTGCTCCAGTCGACCCGGCAGGTCGCGGACTGGCTGGGCGTGTGCTTCCACGTCGGCAGCCAGGCGATGACGCCCTTCGCCTATGTTCAGGCGCTGGAGCGCGCGCGCGCCGCAATCGCCGATGCCGGTGTCGTGATTGACATGATCGACGTGGGTGGGGGCTTCCCTTCCAGCTACCCGGGCATGGAACCGCCGCCACTCGAAGACTACTTCGCGATCATCCACCGCCATTTCGAGGCGATGCCGATTGCCTACAACGCGGAGCTGTGGTGCGAGCCCGGCCGCGCACTTTCGGCCGAGTACAACTCGCTGATCGTGAAGGTCGAGAAGCGTCGCGGCGAAGAGCTCTACATAAACGATGGGGCCTATGGCGCGCTTTACGACGCCGCGCACGTGGCCTGGCGTTTCCCGGTCCGCCACATCCCGCGCGATGTCGACAACGACAATTCGGCGATGGACGCGGCCGAACTGGAAGCCTTCTCGTTCTATGGCCCGACCTGCGATGATGCGGATTTCATGGAAGGCCCCTTCATGCTGCCCCCGGGCATCAAGGCGGGCGACTGGATCGAGGTCGGTATGCTGGGCGCCTATGGTGCGGCGATGAAGACCGCGTTCAATGGCTTTGGTGGCGCGGAAGTCGTCATTGTCGAGGATGAGCCGATGGCCAGCCTCTACACCGGCGACCGGTCCGACCCGCGCGTGTCGGACAACGTGGTCTCGCTGCGTTGAGGCTGCACTCTCGAACGGAATGAAAAAGGCCCCCGGAACAATGTGTTCCGGGGGCCTTTTTCATGTAGCTGAGAGCCCTATGCGGAGAACAGGTCCTTGAGGCGATGGGGCTGGCACCGCAGGTACTGCGGCGCGGCCTTGACTTGCGCGCCAAGCGCGGCGGCGGCGTGCCAAGGCCAGCGCGGGTCGTAGAGAACCGTACGTGCCAGCGCGATCATGTCGGCATCGCCCGTCGCGACGATGGCTTCGGCCTGTTCGGGCTCGGTAATGAGGCCGACTGCGATGACGGGGACGTTCACCGCTGCTTTCACGGCGCGGGCCAGCGGCACCTGGTAGTTGGGGCTGACGGGGATCTTCTGGTCCATGTGGAGCCCGCCGGAAGAGATGTGCATGGCCGCAACCCCGCGCGCTTCCAGTTCCTTCGAGAAGGCCACAGACTGTTCGACGTCCCAGCCGCCCTCGACCCAGTCGGTGCCCGAGATGCGCATGGTGACGGGCTTTTCGGCCGGAAAGGCCGCGCGCACGGCGTCGAAGACTTCAAGCGGGAAGCGCATGCGGTTTTCCAGGCTGCCGCCGTATTTGTCGGTGCGCTGATTGGAGAGGGGCGAGAGGAACTGGTGGAGCAAGTAGCCGTGCGCGCCGTGAAGCTGGATGGCATCGATGCCAAGGCGCGCAGCGCGCATGGCAGCCTGGGCAAAGGCATCGCGCAGGCGCACCAGGCCCTCGATGTCGAGGGCGGTGGGGGCGTTGTCATCGGCATCGAATGGAATGTCCGAGGCCGAGACGGTCTGCCAGCCGTTTGCTGCGTCAGGGGCGATCTGACGGCCGCCGTCCCAGGGCTTCTTGCAGCTGGCCTTGCGACCCGCGTGGCCCAGCTGAATGACGATGGGCATGTCCGACCAGCGCCGCACCGATTGCAGCACCTTGTCCATCGCGGCTTCGGTCGCATCGTTCCACAGGCCGACGTCGGCATAGGTAATGCGCCCTTCCGGGCTTACCGCGGTGGCTTCAATGGTGAAGGCGCCTGCGCCCGATTGCGCGAGCTGGCCGATGTGCATCGCGTGCCAGTCGGTCATGCAGCCCTCCTGTGCTGAATACTGGCACATGGGGGCGATGACGATACGATTGGAAAGTGTGAGATCGCCCAGAGTGATCGGCGCGAAAAGTTTTGCCATTGGGTCCTCGGATCAACCGGCCGCGAGATGCGCGGCCCTTGCGTGACCCTTTAGATGGGACCTTGCAGGCATAAGGGAAGGGGGCGCGGGCCGGGAGCTATCCGGCCCGACTAAAAGGAATTCTCTGACGTGCAGGGCAGGGGCAGGGGCGAGTGCGCTCAGGCGGCCTTGCGCATCTCCAGGCGTTCCCAGATCTCAACCAGGGCGCGGGTGAGGTCGTCCATCATTTCCTCGGTGTGTGCAGGGCCCGGGGTGAAGCGCAGGCGCTCTTTGCCGCGCGGCACGGTCGGGAAGTTGATCGGCTGCACGTAGGCACCGTATTCGGCGAGCAGGATGTCACTGATCTTCTTGGCCTTGACCGGATCGCCCACCATCAGTGGCACGATGTGCGTGGTCGAGTTCATGACCGGAAGGCCGGCCTCGCGGAACTTGGCCTTCATCATTGCAGCCGACTTCTGCTGCGTCTCGCGCTCGACGCTCGAGTTCTTGAGGTGCTTCACCGAGGCGAGCACCCCCGCAACCAGCACCGGCGAGAGCGAGGTCGTGAAGATGAAGCCGGGTGCGTAGGAGCGGATGCAGTCGATGATCTTCTGGTCGGCGGCGATGTAGCCACCCATGACGCCGAACGCCTTGCCCAGTGTACCCTCGATGATATCGATGCGGTGCGCGGCCTTGTCGCGGTCGGTGATGCCGCCGCCGCGCGGGCCGTACATGCCCACGGCGTGGACTTCATCGATGTAGGTCAACGCGTTGTACTTTTCGGCAAGGTCACAGATTTCGTGGATCGGGGCGACGTCGGCATCCATCGAATAGACCGATTCGAAGGCGATCAGCTTGGGAAGTGCCGGGTCGGTGTCGGCCAGCAGTTCCTCAAGGTGTTCGAGGTCGTTGTGGCGAAAGATCTTCTTGGGGCAGCCGGCGTTGCGGATGCCGGCGATCATGCTCGCGTGGTTCAGCTCGTCCGAGAAGATCACGCAGCCCGGCAGCAGTTTGGCCAGCGTGGAGAGCGTGGCGTCGTTCGAGACATAGCCCGAAGTGAAGAGCAGCGCGCCTTCCTTGCCATGCAGGTCGGCCAACTCGGATTCGAGCTCGATGTGGTAGTGGGTGTTGCCGCCGATGTTGCGCGTCCCGCCCGAGCCCGCGCCCACGTCGTGCAGCGCCTCTTCCATGGCTTCGATCACCTTGGGGTGCTGGCCCATCGCAAGGTAGTCGTTCGAGCACCACACCGTGATCGGCTTGGGACCGTTGTGGCCGGCAAAGCAGCGTGCGTTGGGGTAAGCCCCCTTGTTGCGCAGGATATCGATGAAGACGCGGTAGCGACCTTCGGAATGGAGACGGTCGATAGCCTGGTCGAAAATCTGATCGTAGTTCACGAAAGCCTTGTCCTGCTCTACGCCGTTATGCCTTTTTGCTTTGCGCCGGCTTAACTTTTGCCTCTATCCGCCCCTCGGTCCAGTCCTTTCCGGACTTTCCGATGGAAAGACGAACTCTACCCCGTATCGCGGGCCAATACATTATCCCTTGGTCCATGACCAGAACGTTGTCCCATATAGACGTCTTGCCGGTGTGCGGAAGTGGACGCCTTGTCCTAGCCGTGATGCCGGTTTTCTACCGTTTTGCGAAAGCTTCTACGGTTCTCGGCGCGACTGGCCTATTGCTGGTCTGAGACTTGCAAACATTGATCGCCATCAAGGTTTGCAAGGAGTTTCAATCCCAAGCGCGCAAAAGCATCGCGCGGGCGCGTATCAGAAGCGTTCGATGGTCTTGAGCCCGAAGCGGGTGAGGGCCGTGCTGTAAGCGCGCGCGGCCACTGGATCTCCGGTGAAGAGCGCGCGGTCCGGGGCGCGGCGGGAAAAGGCCTGTTTCTGCGTCAGCCGTGCGACTTGCCGCGCAATCCCCTGCGCGCCATGGACGAAGCGCACCTCCGGGCCGAACGCACCGGAGAGTTCCGGCTCCAACAGCGGGAAATGGGTGCAGGCCAGCACCACTGTGTCGATTTTCTCGCCGCCCGGCATCGCGCGCAGCGCGTCTGCCGCGCGGGAAATGGCCGCGGGATCGACAGGCTCGCCGCGCAGCTTGGCTTCGGCGGCCCCCACCAGCTCAGGCGCGCCGTGGCGCAGGAGTTGCTGGTCGGCGGCAAACTCGCGCTCGAGCCGGTCGACATAGCCCTGCCGGATCGTTGCCTGCGTCCCCAGAAGGCCAATAACACCTGTCTTCGTCATGGCGGCGGCAGGCTTGATCGCGGGCACCGTGCCGACAATCGGTGTTTCGAGCACCTCACGTACCATGCCCAGCGCGATCGTGGAGGCGGTGTTGCAGGCGATACAGATGAGGCGGGGGCGGAAACGTTCGGCCATGCGGCCGAGAAGGCCCGCCACGCGCGCGGCGACCTGAGCCTCGGTCTTGGTGCCGTAGGGCAAGCCGGCGGTGTCGGCGGCGTAGAGAATCGGGGCCTCGGGCAGAAGGCGGCGCACTTCGTCGAGCACGGTGAGACCGCCCACGCCCGAATCGAACAGAAGGACCGGCGCGCTTGCATCCGCGCCGCCTCTGTCCGCCGTCACCGTGTCCGCTTCGAGAATTTCGCCTGCCATCACTTTGCCTTGAGCCATGTCTCAGTTAGCCGCGATAGCGCGCATGTCGCAACGCGGGAAGCGGCAACTGGTCGCATTGTGGGGGCACTTACGCGTGCAAGATGTCTTCGCCTTGCCTTCCAATCGGGCTATGGCGCGCGCCATGGATTGGATTCTTGCTCTTCTTGTCGGCTACGGCTTCGGCTCGGTGCCCTTCGGTCTCATGCTCACCCAGCTTGCCGGGATGGACGATCTGCGTTCCATCGGTTCGGGCAATATCGGCGCGACGAATGTCTTGCGCACGGGTAACAGGAAGCTCGCGGCCGCGACCCTTCTGCTCGATCTGGCCAAGGGCCTGGCGGCGGTGTCGATGACCGCGCTGCTCTGGCCGGAGTGGACCTGGCTGGCCGCGCTCGGCGCCTTCTTCGGCCACTGCTTCCCCATCTGGCTCAAGTTCAAAGGCGGCAAGGGCGTGGCGACCACCGCGGGTATCGCTTTTGCTTATGCTTGGCCCATTGGTCTTGCCTACGCGGTTGCCTGGATCGGCCTCCTTGCCGTGGTGCGCATTTCCTCGGTTGCGGGGATGAGCGCGGCTGTCATCGCGCCGCTCGTTGCCTATCTTGTCGGCCAGAATGAGGCTGCGATGGTGCTTGGGGTTATTGCCCTTGTCGTCCTCTTCCAGCATCGTGCCAATATCGCGCGGCTGATCGCGGGGACCGAACCCAAGGTCGGCAGCAAGAAGTAGAACGTATCTGCGGGGGCGAATGGACGAGGCGAAGGCGCCTACGGGCACGGTCGAGAAGGAACGGCTGCAACTGAGCCAGGAGGAGGCCTTCGCGCGCATCCGCCTGCTGCGCTCGCCCAATGTTGGGCCCGTCAGCTACCGCCAGCTTCTGAGCCGTTTCGGCAGCGCTGTCGCGGCGCTCGAGGCGCTGCCCGATCTCGCCGGGAAAGGGGGCAAGCGCTACACCGCTGCCCCGGTCAAGCGCATCGACGCTGAGACGTCTGCGATGCGCAAGCTGGGCGCGAGATACCTTTTTCATGATTCGCCAGACTATCCGGCTTTGCTCACACAGGTCAGCGGCGCGCCGCCGATCCTGACCTGTATGGGCGATCTTTCGCTCCTGCATCGCCCCGGCGTTGCCACTGTCGGCGCGCGCAACGCCTCGGCCGCCGCGGTGCGGCTGGCACGTGATTTCGCCTATGGCCTGGCGCAGGCCGGATTTACCGTCGTCTCGGGCCTTGCCCGGGGCATCGACGGGGCCGCACACCAGGGCGCGCTCGCAGCGGGCGGCGCGACGGTGGGCGTGATCGCGAGCGGTATCGACATCGCCTATCCTCCCGAGCACGAGGCGCTCCAGGCCGAGATCGGGGAAAGAGGCCTGCTGCTTGCCGAACAGCCCTGCGGAACCGAGCCGCTGGCGCGCCATTTTCCTGCCCGTAACCGCATCATCGCCGGGCTTTGTGCGGGCACGCTGGTGGTGGAGGCCGCGCCCAAGTCCGGCTCGCTCATCACCGCCCGGTTGGCGGGCGAGATGGGGCGCGAGGTCATGGCGATCCCGGGCTCTCCGCTCGATCCGCGTGCCCACGGCTGCAACGGCCTCATTCGCGATGGGGCGGTGCTGGTCCAGTCGGTCGAGGACGTGGGCGAACTGATCACCGCTTTCGATGGCACCTCCCCCCGCACCACCTTCCGCGAGGAGGCCGAGAACTGGGACGTCTCCGAGGAAATCGCGCCGGTGGATGACAGTCCGGCCGAGATTGCCGATCTTCTCACTACCGCGCCTGTTGGCGTTGACGAACTCATTCGCCAGACCGGGGCGAGCCCGTCGGCTGTGCAACTGGCCTTGCTCGAACTCGAACTGGCCGGGCGCCTGACCCGTCACGCTGCGGGCCGGGTCAGTCTTTCGGGGTAGGCGGCCTCTCCTTCGAAACCGGACCTTGTTCCTCGGGACGAGGGTTCCCACCTTTGCCATCGCGCCGTCACGCATTGGTGCTTGACGAACGGTTCATCCGATTCCCACCCTATGCGTACACACATACACGTGTATGTGCATGCGCACGCACGTGAGGGGCATACTAGAAAGTCTGAAATGCAGCTTGTTATCGTCGAGTCACCCGCCAAGGCCAAAACCATCGAGAAGTATCTCGGCAAGGACTACAAGGTGCTCGCCAGCTACGGCCACGTCCGCGACCTGCCGCCCAAGGACGGCTCCGTCCGCCCGGACGAGGGCTTCGAGATGGACTGGGAACTTTACGGCGACAAGCAGAAGCAGGTCCGCGCCATCACCGACGCGGCCAAGCAGGCCGACCGCCTGATTCTCGCGACTGACCCTGATCGCGAAGGCGAAGCCATCTCCTGGCACGTGCTGGAGCTTCTGAAGAAGCGCCGCGCACTGCCTAAGGAGGTCGAGCGCGTCACCTTCAACGCGATCACCAAGGCCACCGTCACCAAGGCGATGCAGGAGCCGCGTGAGCTCGACCAGGACCTGATCGACGCCTATCTCGCGCGCCGTGCGCTCGACTACCTGTTCGGGTTTACGCTCTCGCCGGTGCTTTGGCGAAAGTTGCCCGGCGCCAAGTCGGCAGGCCGCGTGCAGTCGGTCGCGCTGCGCCTGATCGTGGATCGCGAGCGCGAGATCGAGGCGTTCAAGCCGCAGGAATACTGGTCGGTCGCGGCCCTTATGGCGCACGACGGCACCGACTTCACCGCCAAGCTGGTTCAGTTCGAAGGCGAGAAGCTCGATCGTCTCTCGCTCGGCGAGGAAGGCATCGCGATGCGCGCGAAGGCCGCAGTCGAAAATGGCGCTTTCAAGGTCGAGAACGTCGAGACCAAGCCGCACCGCCGCAATCCGCAGCCGCCCTTCACCACCTCAACCCTGCAGCAGGAAGCCGCCCGCAAGCTCGGCTTCTCGGCCAGCCAGACGATGCGCGTGGCGCAGGGGCTCTACGAGCAGGGCGCGATCACCTACATGCGTACCGACGGTGTGCAAATGGACCCGAGCGCGATCCAGGATTGCCGCAAGGCCGTCGCGGACCGCTACGATGGACATTTCCTGCCCGACAAGCCGCGTCACTACGAAACCAAGGCGAAGAACGCGCAGGAAGCCCACGAAGCGATTCGTCCGACGGACTTTACCAAATACAAGCTGGGCTCGGGCGATGCCGCGCGCCTCTACGACCTCATCTTCAAGCGCGCGATGGCGAGCCAGATGGCCTCGGCGCAGATGGAGCGCACCACGGTCACCCTGCGCGATGGCACGGGGCGTACCGAGCTGCGCGCCTCGGGCCAAGTCGTGAAGTTCCCGGGCTTCCTTGCCGTCTATGAAGAAGGACAGGACAACAAATCGGACGATGATGACAGCGGCCTCCTGCCCTTCATGAAGGCAGGCGACATGCCCGCCAAGAAGGACGTTTCGGCCGAGCAGCATTTCACCCAGCCGCCGCCGCGCTTCTCTGAAGCCAGCCTGGTCAAGCGGCTGGAGGAACTGGGCATCGGGCGCCCGTCGACCTACGCCGCCACGATCCAGGTGCTGAAGGACCGCAATTACGTGCGGACCGAGAAAAACCGTTTCTTCGCCGAGGAATCGGGCCGACTTCTCACCTCGTTCCTACAGCGCTTTTTCGAGCGCTATGTCGCTTATGACTTCACGGCGGGCATGGAAGATGAGCTCGACGATGTCTCGGATGGCCGCCAGGCGTGGAAGGATCTGCTCGAAGCGTTCTGGCGTGACTTCAAGCCCAAGTCCGATGAGATCATGGAGCTGAAGCCCTCGGACGTGACCAAGGAGCTGGACGAATTCCTGTCCGACTTCCTGTTCCCGCCCAAGGATGACGGCTCGGACCCGCGCCAGTGTCCCAAGTGCGCAGACGGTAAGCTGGCGCTGCGCGGCGGTCGCTACGGCGCCTTCATCGCCTGCTCGAATTACCCCGAGTGCAAGTTCACCCGCAAATTCGCCCAGCCCGGCTCCGATGGCGAGGGGCAGGACGATCACGAACTGGGCACCCACCCCGAGACGGGTGAAGAGATCTTGCGCAAGGTCGGGCGCTTTGGCCCCTACATCCAGATGGGTGAGGGCAAAGACGCCAAGCGTGCCTCGATCCCCAAGGATATCGACGAGCTTGATCTCGATTGGGCGGTCAAGCTGCTCAGCCTGCCGCGCACGATCGGCACGCACCCCGAAACGGGTGAGGAAATCGTCGCGAACATTGGGCGTTACGGGCCGTACCTTCTGCATAATGGCAAGTACGGGAAGCTGAAGACCACTGCGGACGTGTTCGAGACGGGCATGAACGCGGCAGTCTCGATTCTGGCTGAAGCGGCTGCGGGCCGGGGCGGCGGACGCACCAAGGCCGAGCCGATCAAGGTTCTGGGCAAGCACCCCACCAGCGAGGGCGAGATGAAGGTCATGTCGGGCCGCTATGGCCCCTACGTGACTGACGGCACCTACAACGCTACGCTCCCGCGCGACAGCAAGCCCGAAGACCTGACCGAGGCCGAGGCGATCGCGCTGATCGATGCGAAGGCCGCCAAGGGGCCGCCCAAGGGCAAGAAGAAGGCGCCCGCGAAGAAGAAGGCTCCGGCCAAGAAGACCGCGGCGAAGAAGGCGGACGACGGCGAGGGTGAAACCACGGCCAAGAAGGCGCCAGCAAAGAAGGCTGCGCCGAAAAAGACGGCTGCCAAGAAGGCTCCGGCAAAGAAGGCTCCGGCAAAGAAGGCCGGGGCCTCGGGTGAGGACCAGGGCGACGACGTGCCCTGGGATGCGTAAGGTTCGTGGGATCGCGCTGCGGTTGCGCTTGCCTGCGCACCGCATCGTGGATCCGTCAAGGGGTGAGTTCAGCCCCAATCAGATAAGGTCCGTGTCCGGGCCGGAAAGCAGGCCGTGAGCAACAAGATCGCCAAGCACAAGCAGCCCTGGAAGCCCGAAGAACTGCAAAAGCTGCAGACGCTTGCGGGCAAGGGCAAGGGCCTCAAGGAAATCGCCAAAGCTCTCAACCGCACCGAGGAATCGACCAAGGACGCGGCGCGCCAGCACGGTTTTTCCATCGCGAAGGCGCGGTAAGGTAGAAATAAGAGGTGTCCGAGGGCCATTGCCCTCGGGCTCCCCGAACTGTCTGCCTCACTGTCCTCGTGCAACCTTGGTCAAGAGAGGTGAGGTCGCCCATTTCTGGGGGCAAAGGGGCGATGGCCCGTTGAAAACGTCTTCTTACCTTCTTGAAATTAGTTGACTGCGGCTGCGTTGTCCTCCCTTTGCCCCGCAACTTCATAGGCCGGCGGATTGATTTCCTTGATGCCGCTGTTGATCAGCCACCACGAGATATCCTGTGCGGTCGCGCGCATGCCTGCCAGGTTGAGGTGCCACTGGAGACCCAGGCTCCCGTCGTAACCCGTTGGAGAGCCGATCATCCAGGCGTTTTCACCGTCGCAGGGCGTATGTCCCTTTGAGGCGATGTTCATTTCCACGACCAGAACACCGCGTTCGCGGGCGACCTTGTCGGTAATCTCGCCAAGGCGCTTGCCGATGGTGCGCACGATGGCCGCGTGTTCGGGGCTAACAGGCGTCGCCTCGCACAGCTGGCCCACAGGTGGTAGCGGGGTCAGGTACTGGACGAGCACGATCCGCGCGCGCGGTGCCTGGCTGCGCACGCGGCGGACGATCTCGTTTAACTGCATCTCGACGCGGGCGTAGTCGACGTTCTGGGGCGTACGTACTGCGTTGCAGGTGCGTGGCTTACTGCCGGGACTACGGTTTGCGTTGCGGAAATGGCAGGTCGCCGAGAACAGGTTCCCGATGTAGTTGAGATCGTTGCCGCCGATGGTGATCGTCACCAGCCGGGTCTGGGGTGTGACGGCCTCGATCTGCGGGGCGATTTCTTTCCATGGGCCCAGGATGTTCGTCGTCATCGCGCCCGAGCAGGTACGGTCGGTCAGGTTCAGACCGAAGCGCTGTGCAAGGAGCGTGGGGTAGTTGTTCTGGCTCTGCCCACAGCGCGGGTTGGGCCCGGGCTTGACCGGGCGCAGGCCCGGGCCTGCCGAAAACGAGGAGCCCATCGCGACGTAACGCTCGCCTTCCAGGCTTACGGGTTCGGGGGGCGGGGGGGCTTCGATGGTCACGACCGGTTCCGGCGTGGTCGGCTCGATACGCATGGGCGCGCGTGTCTGGGCGTGGGCCGTGTTCGCGGACAGCGCGCAGGCACCGGTAAGCAGCGCGGCAAGGCCAAGGCGGCCCGCCCGGGAAAAGAACGTCATCGTGCCTCCTGGATGGGAACGCGAGGTAATGTCGGGTTGGAAATGCCTAGCGGACCCAGTCGAGCCCGATTTCCTCGTAGATATCTTTCGCGTCGGCCCAGTTTTCCTCAACCTTCACGTGGAGAAAAAGGTGCACCTTCTGGCCCAGGATGTCGGCGAGTTCCTTGCGGGCGGCCTCGCCAATGGCCTTGATCTTGGTGCCGCGCTTGCCCAGCACGATGGCGCGCTGGTTGTCGCGGGTCACGACGATCTGCTGGCGGATTTCGACCGAGCCGTCCTTGCGCTGGGTGTAGCTTTCGGCCCGCACCGCGCTGTCGTAGGGCAGTTCCTCGTGAAGCTGGCGGTAGAGCTGTTCGCGCGTGACCTCGCAGGCGAGCAGGCGTTCGCTGGCATCCGACACCTGTTCCTCAGGGTAGTGCCAAGGCCCCTCGGGCATGAGTCCCGCAAGGTGCCCCTTCAGTTCCGGCACGCCGTCCCCGGTCAGGGCGGAGACGAAGTAGATCTCGTCGAAGCTGATCGCAGCACCAAGTTCCTGGGCAAGCTTGAGCAGCGGTTCCTTGGCGCAGGCATCGACCTTATTGAGGACGAGGATCTTGCGCTCGGCACGGTCTTTCAGCGTTTCGAGCAGCGGTTCCAGTTCGTGGCGACGCTGCTTGATCGGGTCGACCACGAGCAGGATCGCATCGGCTTCTTCCGCGCCTTCCCAGGCCGCAGCCACCATCGCGCGGTCGAGCCGGCGCTTGGGCGCGAAGATGCCCGGCGTGTCGGCAAGGATGATCTGGACTTGGCCTTCCAGGGCAATGCCCATGAGGCGCGCGCGGGTGGTCTGCGCCTTGGCCGAGGTGATGGCGACCTTTTGGCCGACAAGAGCGTTCACCAGCGTGGACTTGCCCGCGTTGGGGGCGCCGATGACGGCCACAAGGCCGCACTTTTCCGCGCTGTTGTCGGGCGACGTCATGCAAACTTCCTCATGAATTCTTCGGCCGCGCGGGTTTCGGCATCCTGCTTGGAATTGGCCGTGGCCTGTGCGCGGCCCACATTGTGAATAGCAACCTCGACGGTGAATTGCGAGGCGTGATCGGGGCCCGAGCGGTCGACGAGCTTGTATTCGGGCATCCGCCGGCGGTTGCCCGCGGCCCATTCCTGCAGCGCCGATTTGGGGTGCTTGCGCTGGCCGGTCTTACCCTCCAGCGTCTTGGCCCAGAGGCGCCGTACCATGGCCTGGGCGGCTTCGAAACCGTGGATGAGGAAGCAGGCGCCGATCAGCGCCTCCATCACATCGCCCAGGATGTTCTCGCTGTCCTCGCCCCCGTCGTCGCGCGCCTGCTTGCCCAGGCGCATATGCTGGCCAAGGCCCAGGCCACGCGCGATGACGGCGCAGGTCGCGCGACTGACGAGCGCGTTGAGGCGCTGCGACAGGCGGCCTTCGGCCTCCGCGCTGTGTTCGTAAAGCCACTCGGCGATGGAGAGCCCGAGGACACGGTCGCCGAGGAACTCCAGGCGTTCGTAGTTGCGCTTCTCGCCGGTGCTGCCGTGGGTGAGGGCCGCGATCCAGATCGCCTCCTCGCCGATGGGCTGGCCGACCGTCTCTTCGAGAAAGCGGCGGGTATCGTCAGTGAGCACGGATCAGAAGGTCCCGCCGATACGGTTCCAGCGCGCGGCCGTGAACCAGGTCCAGGGAAGCAGCCAGTTGGCCGAGCCATCGGTCGAGAACATCATCAGCGCCGCCTTGCCGACCAGGTTTTCCTGCGGGACGATGCCGATGCCGCCGCCTTCGATCGCCGGGAAACGGCTGTCGAGTGAATTGTCGCGGTTGTCCCCCATCAGGAACATGTGGCCTTCGGGCACGATGTAGGTGCCGGTGTTGTCCTTCTCGCGCGCGCCCATGTCGAGCACGTTGTAGCTGACTCCGTTGGGCAGCGTTTCGCGGTACTGCGGATAGCGGCAGGCGGACGAGCCATCGGCGCGCACGATTTCGAAGCGTGGCTCGACGCAAGGGAGGCGCATTTCCGTCTTGGCGGAATCGCGCATGTTTTGCGTGACGGGCAAGATGAAGTCGTCGATGCGTTCCTTGGGCACGGGCGTGCCGTTGAGGATGACCTGGCCGCCCTGCATGCGGATCTCGTCGCCGGGCAAACCAATGACTCGCTTGATGTAGTCGAGGTCATTGCCTGGAGGCGCCTTGAAGATGACGACGTCGCCGCGTTCCGGCTGGCTGGCGAACACGCGGCCCGGGATCAGCGGCGCGCTGAAGGGGAGCGAGTACTTCGAGTAGCCGTAGGACCACTTCGAGGCGAACAGGTAATCCCCGATCAGCAGGCGCGGCAGCATCGATTCGCTGGGAATGTTGAAGGGCGAGACGATGAAGCTGCGCAGCACGACCACGCCCAGCACAAGCCAGAACA
Organism: Novosphingobium sp. BW1; assembly: GCF_008107685.1. Lineage (GTDB taxonomy): Bacteria > Pseudomonadota > Alphaproteobacteria > Sphingomonadales > Sphingomonadaceae > Novosphingobium. The sequence goes on along the minus strand of NZ_VIRF01000078.1, from coordinate 336,709 downwards.
GGAACGCGAAGAAGTTCTCGTCCTTCTTGGGCTTTTCGTCAGGTTTGGCCGCTGGGGGCTGGGGCGCCTTGGCGGCAGGCGCCGTGTCGGGAACGCTGTCGGTTTCGCTCATGCCCGACCCATGTTGCGCAAGGCCTCAAAGGTCAAGTGAATTGCCGAGGAAGTGCCATCTTGGCTCGACCGGGGGCAGCGGCAATGGGTGCTCTTGTGAAACGGCTTGGTTTTCGCACCTGCAATAACCATAAGGCGATCTAACTGCGCCATGAACGAGGAGACTGGCATGACTGACGCGATCTGGGACGCTCTCAAGGGGCTCGCAAAACCGAGCCTGACCGAGCTCTTCGATGGCGATTCGCAGCGCCTCGACAAGCTTTCGACCCGCTTTGAGCTGGGCGAGGAAGAGACGCTGGGCGAAATCCGATTCGACTGGTCGAAGACCCACCTTGATGACGCGCACATCGCCGCGTTCGAGGAACTGGCAGGCGCCATGGACTTTGCCGGGCGCCGCGCGGCGCTGTTCGCGGGCGAGATCGTCAATCCGACCGAGGGGCGCGCGGCCGAGCACACCGCGCAGCGCGGAGTGGGCAAGGAAGAGAGTGTCCAGCTGGCGCTTGACTACCACCACAAGACCGCCGCGATTGTCGAGGCGATCCTGCGCGGCGCGATGGGCGAGGTAAAGCACCTCATCCACGTGGGCATTGGCGGTTCGGCACTGGGGCCGGCCCTTGCGGTCGACGCGCTCTCGGAAGAAGGGGCGCTGGTCGATGTCCATGTCGTCTCCAACATTGACGGGGTCGCGCTGGAGCGCGCGCTGCGAGCCTGTGATCCGCGAACCACGATGCTCGCCATCGCGTCCAAGACCTTCACCACCATCGAGACCATGACCAACGCCGAGAGCGTGATGAACTGGTTTCGCGAGAACGAGGTCGAGGACCCCTACGGCCGCGTCGTGGCGCTGACGGCCTCGCCTGAGAAGGCGGTCGAATGGGGTGTCGATGAAACCCGCATCCTGCCATTTTCGGAAAGTGTGGGCGGACGCTATTCGCTCTGGTCCTCGATCGGCTTTCCGGTCGCGATGGCGCTGGGCTGGCCGGACTTTGCCGAGTTCCTGGCCGGCGCTGCAGCCATGGACGAGCATTTCCGCGACACCGACGGGGCGAACAACCTGCCGCTGCGCGCGGCCTTTGCCGACCAGTATTATGCACGCCTTCGTGGCTGTCAGACCCGTGCGGTTTTCGCCTATGACCAGCGCCTGGCGCTGCTGCCCGACTATCTCCAGCAGCTCGAGATGGAATCGAACGGCAAGAGCGTGAAGGCGGATGGCACCCCCGTGGAAGGGCCGACGGCACCGATTACCTGGGGCGGCGTCGGCACTGATGCGCAGCACGCGGTGTTCCAGCTCCTCCACCAGGGCACGAACCTTGTACCGGTCGACTTTATCGCCTGCATCGCGCCAGGAGATGACCTCGCCGAGGACCACCACCGCATCCTTCTCTCAAATTGCTTTGCGCAAGGCGCCGCGCTCATGGCGGGCAAGGCGAGCGACGATGCCGCCCGCGCCTATCCGGGCAACCGTCCTTCGGCGACGATCCTTCTTGATGACCTGACGCCTGCCACCTTCGGTGCGCTGGTCGCCTTCCATGAACACCGAACGTTTGCGAACGCGGTGCTTATGGGGATCAACCCCTTTGACCAGTTCGGCGTGGAACTGGGCAAGGCGATTGCCAAGCAGATCGAGAAGGGCGGCACCACCTTCGATCCTTCGACCGAGGCGCTGTTACAGGCCGCCGGGATCGCGTGAACTAAGATAGAGGATCCAAGGGGCCATCGCCCCTTGACCCCGGAATCGGCGACCTCATCATTCTCCGCCAACGTGGCGCGGGAAGGCTGAGGTCTCCTGTTTTGGGGAGCCCGAGGGCGATGGCCCTCAGAAGCCTTCCTTCTTGCATGCCCCTGATTGTTTGCTAGGCAAACAATCAGGGTGCGCGGTTGTCAAAGGGACCTGACCCGGCCCATATGCCGCGCAGCGATCCACAGTCTCGAATGCAAGGCCCACGCGCCGGGAGCAACCAGCAGATGTCCGAATACGATTACGACCTTTTCACCATCGGTGCCGGTTCGGGGGGCGTGCGCGCCAGCCGTGTGTCCGCGGCCCATGGCGCGCGCGTGGCCGTGGCCGAGGAGTTCCGCGTGGGCGGGACCTGCGTAATCCGCGGCTGTGTGCCCAAGAAGATGCTCGTCTACGGCGCCCACTTCGCCGAGGATCTTGAGGACGCCAAGCATTTCGGCTGGGATATCGGTGCAGCCAAATTCGATTGGGTGAAGCTGCGCGACAATGTCCTCAACGACATCGATCGCCTGAACGGCCTGTACAAGCAGACGCTGGAGAATAACGGCGTCGAGGTGTTCGATGAGCGCGCGACGATCACGGGCCCGCACGAGATCACGCTATCGAGCGGCGAGGTGAAGACGGCGAAGGTCATCCTCATCGCCACTGGCGCGCGCCCCTTCGTGCCCGGCTTTGAAGGGCGCGAACACGGCATCACGTCGAACGAGGCTTTCCATCTCGACGCCATTCCCGAACGTGTGCTGATCGCGGGCGGCGGCTATATTGCCAACGAGTTCGCCGGGATCTTCAACGAGTTCGGCGCGCAGGTCACGATCATGAACCGCTCGGACCAGATCCTGCGCGGCTATGACGAGGCCATGCGCGACCGTCTGTTGCAGATCTCGCTGGCCAAGGGCATCGACTTCCGCTTCCGGGCCGAGTTCGAGAAGATCGAGAAGAACGCGGACGGCTCGCTCAAGGTGTTCATGACCAACCATGAGCCGATGGATGTCGACTGCGTGCTCTACGCCACGGGCCGCGTGCCCAATGTTGAAGGGCTCGGCCTTGGCGAGGTGGGTGTTGCGACTAATGATCGCGGCGCCATCGCGGTGGACGAGTACAACCGCACGAGCGTCGAGAGCATCTACGCGGTGGGCGATGTGACCGACCGCATCCAGCTCACCCCGGTCGCGATCCGCGAGGGCCAGGCCTTTGCCGATACCGTGTTCGCCGGCAAGCCGACCACGGTCGATTACGGCTGCGTCCCTTCGGCGGTGTTCAGCCACCCCCCGATTGCCTCTGTCGGCATGACCGAGAGTGAGGCGACGAAGGCGTTTGGGTCGTGCAAGGTTTATACCAGCGATTTCAGGCCGATGAAGAACGCGCTCGCGCACCGTAACGAGCGCGCGCTCTACAAGATGATCTGCGAGCCCGAGACCGGCAAGGTGCTGGGCCTGCACATGATCGGCCCGGATTCGCCCGAGATTATCCAGGTCGCTGCCGTGGCCGTGAAGGCCGGGCTCACCAAGGCGGACTTCGATGCGACTGTCGCGGTGCATCCTACCATGTCGGAGGAACTGGTCCTTTTGAAGTAGGGCGCGTCCGACAGGTTTCGCTTCGCCGCAGATGCGAAGCGATGGGTGAAATGGGGCAGGGTTCAACTCCTGCCCTTTTTCGTGCGCGCACGTGCATGAAACGTTACACTGTTTCGCGCAAATTGCCGCAAGCGCACTGTTTGTACCTGCCTGGCGGGAAGATCGCTTGCCGGATATTGTCCGGTCAGAATACGATTTCTGTTTAACCGGGCGATTAAAACTGTTGACCTGAGCGCTGTGACCTGCCTTAGCACGCGCAGAAAAAGTTTTGCTCGTACCACCATGGACCGTTCCGCAGCGGGGCCATTTCCGCCGTGGTCTGGGACAGCACTGCCAAGGGAAGTCGGATGTCAGCCAATATTGCCGAACTGGAGAAGCGTCGTGCCGGTGCCAAGATGGGCGGAGGCCAGCGCCGCATCGATGCACAGCATGCCAAAGGCAAGCTGACCGCACGCGAACGCCTCGAAGTTCTCCTCGATGAGGACAGCTTCGAGGAGATGGACCTCTATGTCGAGCACGATTGCATCGATTTCGGCATGCAAGAGCAGAAGATCCCCGGCGACGGTGTGGTGACCGGATCGGGCACGATCAATGGCCGCCTTGTCTATGTATTCAGCCAGGACTTCACCGTGTTCGGCGGCTCGCTCTCGGCGCGCCACGCGCAGAAGATCTGCAAGGTAATGGACGCTGCGCTGAAGGTCGGCGCGCCGGTGATCGGCCTCAATGATTCGGGCGGTGCGCGCATCCAGGAAGGCGTCGCCTCGCTGGGCGGCTATGCCGACGTGTTTCAGAAGAACGTGCTCGCCTCGGGTGTCATCCCGCAGCTCTCGCTGATCATGGGGCCCTGCGCGGGCGGCGCGGTCTATTCGCCCGCGATGACCGACTTCATCTTCATGGTGAAGGATAGTTCCTACATGTTCGTGACCGGCCCGGACGTGGTCAAGACGGTCACCAACGAGGTTGTCACGCAGGAAGAACTGGGCGGCGCGATCACCCACTCGTCCAAGACCTCGGTTTCGGATCTGGCGCTGGAAAACGACATCGAGGCGTTGCTGGCTGCGCGCGAGTTCATCGACTTCCTGCCAGCCTCGAACCGTGACGAAGTGCCTGAGCGCCCCAACGCGGACCCCTGGGACCGTCTCGAGCCGAGTCTCGACACGATCATTCCGCCCTCGGCCAACCAGCCCTATGACATGCACGAAGTTATCCGCAAGACGCTGGATGAGGGCGAGTTCTTCGAGATCCAGCCGCTCCACGCGGGCAACATCCTGTGCGGGTTCGGCCGTATAGAGGGCAAGACCGTGGGTATCGTCGCCAACCAGCCGATGGTGCTGGCAGGCGTGCTCGACATCAATGCGTCCAAGAAGGCCGCGCGCTTTGTGCGTTTCTGCGACGCCTTCAATATCCCGATCATCACCTTCGTCGACGTGCCGGGCTTCCTTCCGGGCACAGACCAGGAGCACAACGGCATCATCAAGCACGGCGCCAAGCTGCTCTTCGCCTATGGCGAGGCGACCGTGCCCAAGATCACCGTGATTACCCGCAAGGCCTACGGCGGTGCCTATGACGTCATGGCCTCCAAGCACCTGCGCGGGGATCTCAACTACGCCTGGCCGACCGCCGAAATCGCGGTGATGGGCGCCAAGGGCGCGGTGGAGATCATCTTTCGAGGTCTCGACGCCGATGGCATCGCGGCCAAGACCAAGGAATACGAAGACCGTTTCGCAAATCCCTTCGTGGCCGCGAGCCGGGGCTACATCGACGAAGTCATCTACCCCCAGTCGACCCGCAAGCGCATCGCGCTGGGTCTTCGCAAGCTGCGCAACAAGAACCTCGAGAACCCCTGGAAGAAGCACGACAACATTCCGCTGTAAGGCGGACCATCGTCCGGGCGCAGGCGTGGTGTTGAACATACCGCGCGCGCCGGCGCGAACGATAATTTGAAGAGGATAGAGGGCACGCATGGAAGAGATTTACATCGTCAGCGGCACGCGCACGGCGGTCGGCACCTTTGGCGGTAGCCTGGCCTCGTTCCGTCCGGCAGAGCTCGGCGCCATTGCCATCAAGGAAGCCATCGCCCGTGCAGGGATCGATGCCGAACTGATCGAGAACGTGGTCGTTGGCACGGTCGTCCCGACCCAGCCCAAGGACGCCTATGTCTCCCGCATGGCCTCGCTGAACGCGGGCGTGCCGATCTCCTCGCAGGCGATGAATGTCAACCGCCTGTGCGGCTCGGGCCTGCAGGCTATCGTCTCGGCCGCGCAGGCGATCGCTCTTGGGGAACACCAGTTCGCCGTTGGCGCAGGCTGCGAGGTCATGTCGAACTCCACCCACATGACCAGCGCCGTGCGCAAGGGTGTAAAGATGGGCGGCGTCACCTTCGAGGACGGCATGCTGGGCGCGCTGACCGACCCCTTTGACGACATCCACATGGGCGTCACCGCCGAGAACGTCGCGGCGCAGTGTGATATCTCGCGCGAGGACCAAGATGCGCTGGCGGTGGAAAGCCACAAGCGCGCTGCGAACGCGATCGAGAAGGGCTACTTCAAGGACCAGATCGTTCCGGTCGAGATCAAGACCCGCAAGGGCGTGACCGTCTTCGACACCGATGAGCACGTGCGCGCCGATGCTACGCTGGAATCGATGGCCAAGCTCAAGACCGTATTCAAGAAGGACGGAACGGTGACCGCGGGCAACGCTTCGGGCATCAACGACGGCGCCGCAGCCGTTGTCCTGGCTAGCGGAAAGGCGGTTGCTGAAAAGGGCCTGACGCCGATGGCCAGGATCCTGGGTTGGGGGCATGCGGGCGTCGAGCCCACGGTCATGGGGCTTGGCCCGGTGAAGGCGGTTCCGGTGGCGCTGGAGCGCGCTGGGCTGACGCTTGACCAGATCGACGTGATCGAAAGCAACGAAGCTTTTGCCGCGCAGGCCTGCGGCGTCGCCAAGGAGCTGGGCTTCGATCCGGACAAGACCAACCCCAACGGTTCGGGCGTCTCGCTGGGCCACCCGATTGGCGCGACTGGCACGATCCTCACCGTCAAGGCGATGTACGAATTGAAGCGCACGGGCGGCAAGTACGCGCTCATCACCATGTGCATTGGTGGCGGGCAGGGTATCGCCATGGTCATCGAGGCCTGCGCCTGATGCAGCTGGGCCGGCTCAATCACGTAGGCATCGCGGTCCCCGACATGGAGGCCGCGCTGGCCCACTGGACCGGCGTGATGGGGGCAACCTGTGTGCACGAGCCCATCGTGATTGAGCGGGCCGGCATCCTCATCCGGTTCGTGGATACGCCCGCAGGCGGGGCGATGAACGGCACACAGGTCGAACTGATCCAGCCCCTGCGCGCGGGCAGCACGGTAAGCCCGTTCCTGGCCGAGAACCCGGGCGGCGGGCAGCATCATCTGTGCTTCGAGGTGCCCGACATCCACGAGGCCAAGGCCTGGTTCGAGGCTCAGGGCAAGCGTGTCCTGGGTGAGCCGCGCCCGGGCGCCCACGGCCATCCGATCTTCTTCGTCCATGGCGATGACATGGGCGGCATCCTCACCGAAATTCTCGAAACACCCAAGGAGCCTCAGCCATGAAGCTTGGCCGTCTCAACCACGTCGGCGTCGCGACGCCCGACCTCGATGCTGCCATCGCCTTCTACAAGGACGTTATGGGCGCGGCTGTCGTAACCCAACCTTTCGTGCTCGAAAGCCAGAAGGTGCGCGTGTGCTTCGTGGAAACGCCGCAGGAAAGCGGAGCGCTGGGCACTACGGGCGGCACGCAGATCGAACTGCTCGAACCCACTGATCCCGATTCCGCGGTCGGCAAGTGGCTGGCGAAGAACCCGCTCGGGGGACAGCACCACATTTGCTACGAGGTCGAGGATATTGCCGAGGCCAAGGCCTGGTTCGAGGCTCAGGGCAAGCGGGTCTTGGGCGAACCGCGCATTGGTGCCCACGGCACGATGATCTTCTTCGTCCACCCCAAGGACATGGGCGGCCAGCTTACCGAGATCATGGAACGTCCCAAGGGGGCGCACTGATGGCCGAGGTTCTCAAAGTCGAGCGTGAGGGCGATGTCGCCATTCTCACGCTCTCGCGCGAGGAACGCCTGAACGCGCTGACCCCGCGTCTCATCACCGAACTGCGCCTCGCGCTGGAGACAAGCGTGGCCGAAGGTGCACGCGCGCTGGTGCTGACGGGCGCGGGCCGGGCCTTCTCGTCCGGTGCGGACCTTCAGGCCGATGGCGAGGACGCGCTGCCCGAGGACCTCGGCGAGATTCTGGGCACGACCTACAACCCGCTGGCGCGCACGCTGGCCGAACTGCCCGTGCCGCTTGTCGTGGCCGTCAATGGCCCGGCGGTGGGCGCAGGAATGGGCTTCGCGCTCGCCGGCGACATCGTCGTCGCGGAGCGCTCGGCCTATTTCCTGCTCGCTTTTGCCAACATCGGCCTCGTGCCCGATGCGGGCGCGACGTGGATGGTGGCCAAGTGCGTAGGCCGCGCGCGCGCGATGGAACTGGCGCTGCTGGGCGAAAAGCTCTCGGCCGAGGACGCGCAATGCATGGGCCTCATCGCGCGCGTGGTCGAGGACGGGACCTCGCTGGCCGAGGCGAAGGCGCTGGCCGCGAAGCTTGCCAAGGGGCCGACGCGGGCGCTGGGGATGATCCGCAAGCAGGTAATCCACGCGCTCGACCATGATTTCGACCAGAGCCTGCGGATGGAAGCGGCGAACCAGAGCGATGCCGGCTTTTCCGAGGACTTCAAGGAAGCGGTCACCGCCTTCCGCGAGAAGCGCAAACCCGAGTTCAAGGGATTCTGAGATGAGCGACACACCCAAGCTGGACGACTGGAAGGCCCTTGCCGACAAGGAAGTGAAGGGCCGCGACCTCACCTGGAACACGCCTGAAGGTATCGCGGTAAAGCCGCTCTACACCGCCGAGGATGTGACCACCGATCCGGGCCTTCCCGGCTTTGCGCCTTTCACGCGCGGCGTGAAAGCCTCGATGTACGCAGGGCGCCCCTGGACGATCCGCCAATACGCAGGGTTCTCTACCGCCGAGGAATCGAACGCCTTCTATCGGCGCAATCTCGCAGCAGGTCAGAAGGGCCTCTCGGTCGCCTTCGACCTTGCCACCCACCGCGGCTATGATTCCGATCACCCGCGCGTGACCGGTGACGTGGGCATGGCAGGCGTCGCCATCGACAGCGTCGAGGACATGAAGATCCTCTTCGATGGCATTCCGCTCGATGAAATGTCGGTCTCGATGACGATGAACGGCGCGGTGATCCCGTGCCTCGCCTTCTATATCATCGCCGCCGAGGAACAGGGCGTTTCGCCCGACAAGCTGACCGGAACCATTCAGAACGACATTCTGAAGGAGTTCATGGTCCGCAACACCTATATCTATCCGCCTGAGCCTTCGATGCGGATCATCTCGGACATCTTCGCCTATACGGCGGACAACATGCCCAAGTTCAACTCGATCTCGATTTCCGGCTACCACATGCAGGAAGCGGGCGCGACGCAGGTGCAGGAACTGGCCTTCACGATTGCCGATGGCATGGAATACGTGAAGTACGGCGTAGCCTCGGGCCTCGATATCGACAAGTTTGCAGGGCGTCTCTCGTTCTTCTTCGCGATCGGCATGAACTTCTTCATGGAAATCGCCAAGCTGCGCGCCGCGCGCACCTTGTGGCACCGGGCGATGACACAGCTGGGCGCCAAGTCGGAACGCTCCAAGATGCTGCGCACGCACTGCCAGACCTCGGGTGTCAGCTTGCAGGAGCAGGATCCCTACAACAACGTCATGCGCACCACCATCGAGGCCATGGCCGCGATGCTGGGGGGCACCCAGTCGCTCCACACCAACGCGCTCGATGAGGCTATCGCGCTGCCGACGGACTTCTCGGCCCGCATCGCGCGCAACACCCAGATCGTGATCCAGGAAGAAACCGGCATGACCAATGTCGTCGATCCCTTGGGCGGCTCCTACTACATTGAGGCTCTCACCAGTGAACTGGTCGAGAAGGCCTGGGAGATCATCGAGCGCGTCGAGCGCGAAGGCGGGATGGCCAAGGCGGTTGCTGCCGGCTGGCCCAAGGGCATGATCGAGGAAGCCGCAGCCGGGCGCCAGGCGCGCGTCGACCGGGGCGATGACGTGATCGTGGGCGTCAACAAGTACCGCCGCGAGCAGGAAGACCCGATCGAGACCCTCGCGGTCGACAACGCCAAGGTTCGCGCCAGCCAGATCGCGCGCATCAACAAGGTCAAGGCGGGCCGCGACGAGGCCAGGTGCCGCGCGGCGCTCAAGGCCCTGACCGAAGGTGCAAAGGGCAAGGGCAACCTCCTGGCGCTCGCTGTCGATGCGGCGCGCGAACGCGCCACGCTGGGCGAAATCTCGGCCGCGATGGAAGAGGTCTTTGGCCGCCACGGCACGATGCCGACCCCGGTCAAGGGCATCTACGGCACGGCGTACGAGGGCGACAGCCGCTACCAGCAGGTGCTCGACGGGGTGGAGGCGGTCTCGCGCCGTCTGGGCCGTGCGCCGCGCCTTTTCGTCGCCAAGATGGGTCAGGACGGCCATGACCGCGGCGCCAACGTGATCGCCTCGGCTTTTGGCGACATGGGTTTTGATGTGGTGTCGGGCCCGCTGTTCCAGACCCCGGAAGAGGCCTGCAAGATGGCGCTCGAGAACGAGGTCGAGGTGGTCGGCGCTTCCAGCCTTGCCGCGGGGCACAAGACCCTCATCCCCGAGATGATCGAACACCTGCGCGACGCCGGGCGCGGGGATATCAAGGTGGTGGCAGGGGGCGTCATCCCGGCGACCGACTACGAGTTCCTCAAGGAGCGCGGCGTTCAGGGCATCTACGGTCCGGGCTCTAACGTGGTCGAGTGCGCGGCCGACGTCTTGCGCCTGCTGGGCCACAACATGCCGCCTGCGGGCGAAACGCTGGACGCGGCCGAGTAAGCGGCGGGCTGGGCGCGAGGACGAACGATGACACTCGGTTTCTCCGTGGAGGCACTCCTCCCCCAGGCGCGGGTCGAAGGGCCCCTGCGCATGGGGCTGGTACGCCTGCCTGAGGCCGATTGGCTCGATCCCGCGCCTGACTGCGCCGCGCGCGCGGCAGCCTTCGATGCCCACCCGCACAGCGTGATCGCGGGGCCCGAGGCGGCCGAGGCGATTGCCGAACTGGGCGAATTGCTTGGCGTCGAAGGCGACCTTGAAGCCTGCGCACGGGCCTGCTGGGAGGACCTGTGCATCATCGTCCAGGATGCCCCGGGCGCGCCGTTCCATTTGGCGGCGGGGGCGGTCGCCTTCCCAACCGATTGGCGTCTTGAGGAGAAGGTGGGGCTCTCGACAGCGGCGATCCATGCGCCCATCGATGGGTATGCGCAGGCGCTAGCCAGCGGCGTCGACAAGTTCATGGATGGCCTCCAGTCCTTCAACATCTTCGGGCGTACCAACGCCTTCGTGGTGGCAAGCGGTGCGCTGCGCTACCTGCCCGACGCGGAGCCCGAGGCCCGCTTCGCGCATGTCACGCCCGAGAACGCAGGGAGCACTCTCTACGTGCGCTGCGAGCGTGAGGCGCTGCGTCGTCTCAAGCGCTCGCGCGCGATCGTCTTCAGCATCGGCATCTACCGTGCGCGGCTCGACAGCCTGAGCGACGCGGCTCTGGCGCGCATCGTGCGTTCCGTCGAAGGGTTCGGGGCGGACGAGGGCGAACGCCGCGCCGCGCCGCACTACGCCGATGCGCTGCGCGGCTATACGACGCGCCGCCTTGGCACGACGGTTCAGTGACGAGAGGACAGGAGAGGGACATGACGCACAAGCTCGAGACCATGACCATCCACGCCGGCACCCAGCCCGATCCGGCGACGAACGCGCGCATCACGCCGATCTACCAGACGGCAAGCTATGTTTTCGACAGTCCCGAGCACGCGGCCGACCTCTTCGCGCTCAACGAATTCGGCAACATCTATACCCGCATCATGAACCCCACGAACGGGGCGCTCGAAGGCAAGATCGCTGCGCTCGAAGGCGGGGTGGCGGCGCTTGCCACCGCTTCGGGTCATGCCGCGCAGTTCCTGGCCTTCCACACGCTCATGGAGCCGGGCTGCAACATCGTGGCGGCGCGGAAGCTATACGGCGGCTCGCTCAACCAGATTGGGCATAGCTTCCGTAAAATGGCCTGGGATTCGAAGTTCGTGAACGCGGACGATCCCGAGGAAGTTGCCGCAGCCATTGATGACAAGACCCGCGCGGTCTTCATCGAGAGCCTCGCCAATCCGGGCGGGGTGGTGCAGGACATCGCCTCCATCGCCAAGGTCGCTCACGCGGCGGGCGTGCCGCTCATCGTCGACAACACCATGGCGACGCCTGCGCTGTGCCGCCCGATTGAGCACGGCGCCGATGTGGTCGTGCATTCGGCCACCAAGTTTCTGGGCGGACACGGCAATTCGATTGCCGGCCTGATCGTGGACGCGGGCACCTTTGACTGGAGTGCAGGGGGCAAGTTTCCCTATCTCTCCGAACCCAATCCCAGCTACCACGGCAAGGTCTTTACCGAGGCGTTTGGCAATCTGGCTTTTATCCTGGCCTGCCGGGCGCTGGGAATGCGCGATCTTGGTCTCACGCTTGCGCCGCAGAACGCTTTTAACGTGTTGACCGGAATGGAAACTCTGGCGCTGCGCATGGAGCGCCACTGCGCCAACGCGCTACATCTGGCCAGGTGGCTCCAGGCCCACCCCAAGGTCGCCTGGGTCAGCTATGCCGGACTGCCCGAGAGCGACTATCACCAACTTGCGAGGAGCTATCTGGGCGGCAAGGGCGGCGCTGTCTTCACCTTCGGGGTCAAAGGCGGCTATGAGGCGGGCGTGAAGCTCGTGTCCTCGGTCGAATTGTTCAGCCACCTGGCCAATATCGGGGACACGCGCTCGCTGATCATCCACCCGGCTTCGACGACGCACAGCCAGCTGCGCGACGACGAACTGGTCGAGGCAGGCGCAGGGCCCGATGTCGTGCGCGTGTCCGTGGGGATTGAGCACATCGACGATATCGTGGCCGACCTCGCGCAGGCCCTGGAGCAGATTTGATTATGACCGACGCCCCCCACAACGCCATCCGCAACGACTGGACCCGCGAGGAGATCGCTGCGCTGTTCGACCTGCCGTTCACCGAGCTGGTCTTCCGCGCGGCTGAGGTGCACCGCGCCAATCACAAGGCGAACGAGGTCCAGCTTTCGACGCTTCTCTCGATCAAGACGGGCGGGTGCCAGGAAGACTGCGGCTACTGTTCGCAGTCGGTCCACGCCAAGAGCGGGGTGAAGGCGACCAAGCTGATGGGCGTGTCGGAAGTTCTCCAGCGCGCCGCGCAGGCCGCCGACCAGGGCTCGACCCGCTTCTGCATGGGCGCGGCCTGGCGCAACCCCAAGGACCGTGACATGCCCGCCATTATCGAGATGGTGAAGGGCGTGCGCGCGATGGGTATGGAAACCTGCATGACGCTGGGCATGCTCACGGCCGAGCAGGCCGACATGCTCAAGGAAGCCGGGCTCGACTACTACAACCACAACATCGACACCTCGCCCGAGCGTTATGACGATGTCATCACAACGCGCACCATGGAGGACCGTCTCGACACGCTTTCCAATGTGCGCATGGCGGGAATGAACGTGTGCTCGGGCGGTATCGTCGGCATGGGCGAGACGCGCGCCGACCGGGTCGGCTTCGTCCACACGCTGGCAACGCTGCCCGACCATCCGCAGTCGGTGCCGGTCAACGCGCTCGTGCCGGTCAAGGGCACGGTTCTGGGCGACATGCTGGCCGACACCCCGATGGCCAAGATCGACGATGTGGAGTTCGTGCGCACCGTCGCGGTCGCGCGCATCACCATGCCCGGCTCGATGGTGCGCCTCTCTGCGGGCCGCGAATCCATGTCCGAGATGACGCAGGCCATGTGCTTCATGGCGGGCGCGAACTCGATCTTCACCGGCGACAAGCTGCTGACCGCGCCCAACGCGGGCGATGACAGCGACCTTGCCATGTTCGAACGCCTGGGGATCAAGCCTATGGCGATCACCGAGACATCCGCCGATGTCGACGCCAGCCGCATGCCCAAGGGCTGCGCGAAGCTCGAAGCGGCGGAATAACGCAACAGTACGCCAGGGGACGCTCGGGGAGAGCGCCTGATCGGCAAATTGGAGGAAGAGGGTTTGTTCAAGAAGATCCTGATCGCAAACCGTGGCGAAATTGCCTGCCGCGTGGTCAAGACGGCGCGCCGCATGGGTATTGCAACCGTGGCCGTGTACTCCGATGCCGACGCGCAGGCGCCCTTCGTGAAGATGGCGGATGAAGCGATCCACATCGGGCCCTCGGCGGCGGCGGAAAGCTACCTGCTGGCCGACAAGATCATCGCAGCCTGCAAGCAGACAGGCGCCGAGGCAGTGCATCCGGGCTATGGCTTCCTCTCCGAGCGCACCTCGTTCGCCGAGGCGCTGGCCAAGGAAAACATCGCCTTCATCGGTCCGCCCCCGGGCGCAATCGCGGCGATGGGCGACAAGATCGAATCCAAGAAGCTGGCGCGCGAAGCCGGTGTGAACGTGGTCCCCGGCTTCGTCGGCGTGATCGAGGACACCGAGCATGCGGTGAAGATCTCCAACGAGATCGGCTACCCGGTGATGATGAAGGCGTCCGCTGGCGGCGGCGGCAAGGGCATGCGTCTTGCCTGGTCGGAAACCGACGTGCGCGAAGGCTTCGAGGCAACGCGGCGCGAAGGGCTCAACTCCTTTGGCGATGATCGTGTCTTCATTGAAAAATTCATCGAGAACCCGCGCCACATCGAAATCCAGATCCTGGGCGACAAGCACGGGAACATCCTCTACCTGAACGAGCGTGAATGCTCGATCCAGCGCCGCCACCAGAAGGTGGTCGAGGAAGCGCCGTCGCCCTTCGTCACCGACAAGATGCGCAAGGCCATGGGCGAGCAGTGCGTCGCCTTGGCGCGCGCGGTGGACTACCACTCGGCGGGCACGGTCGAGCTGATCGTCTCGGGTGCGGATCCGACGGGCGAATCGTTTTACTTCCTCGAAATGAACACCCGTCTCCAGGTGGAGCACCCGGTCACCGAGGCGATCACCGGTATCGACCTTGTCGAGCAGATGATCCGCGTTGCCTATGGCGAGAAGCTGGCGATGACGCAGGACGACGTTAAGATCGAGGGCTGGGCCATCGAAAACCGCGTCTACGCCGAAGACCCCTATCGCGGCTTCCTGCCCTCGACCGGACGCCTCGTGCGCTACAACCCGCCGGTGGACGGCTGGAGCGATGACGGGACGGCCAACGGGCGGCGCGGCATCGACGGCATTCGCGTGGATGACGGCGTCTACGAGGGCGGTCAGGTCTCGATGTTCTACGACCCCATGATCGCCAAGCTGATCACCTGGGGCGAGACCCGCGACGAAGCCGCCGACAAGCAGATCGCTGCGCTCGATGCCTTCGAGATCGAGGGTCTGGGCCACAACATCGATTTTGTGAACGCGATCATGCAGCACGAGCGGTTTCGCTCGGGCGAACTGACCACGGGCTTCATTGCCGAGGAATACCCCGAAGGCTTCCACGGCGCGCCCGCTTCGGACGAGCTCAAGATCAAGCTGGCCGCCGTTGCCGGTTTCATCGCCGCCGCGCGCGCTGACCGTGCGCGCCGCGTCGATGGACAGTTGGCGACCCCGCTCGACCCGCCGGGTGAGTGGACGGTGACGCTTCAGAAGGAGCCCTACACCGTCGTCGTCGAGGAGGACACGATCCTCGTCAACGATGTCGAGGTGGATCTTGCGCTGGAATACACGCCGGGCGATCGCTTCATCGATGCCGACATCGATGGCGAGCCGATCACGATCAAGCTCGAAACCACGCGCATGGGCTTCAGGATGACCACGCGCGGGGCCATTCATACGCTCGATTGCCTGCCGACCCGCGTGTCGCAGCATTCCAAGCACATGATCGAGAAGATCCCGCCCGATCTCTCCAAGTACCTTATCTGCCCGATGCCGGGTTTGCTTGTCTCGCTTAACGTGGGTGAGGGCGACACGGTCGAAACCGGCCAGCCGCTGGCCGTGATCGAAGCGATGAAGATGGAGAACATCCTGCGCGCCGAGAAGTCGGGCACGGTCAAGGCGGTCAACGCCAAGGCGGGCGATAGCCTGGCCGTGGACGCGATCATCCTGGAACTGGAGTAACCCTTGCACCTCGACCACGACGCTACCGCCAGGGCTGCCGAACCCATCGGCTTCGATGATTTCCTGAAGGTCGACATTCGGGTGGGGACCGTGGTCGAGGCCACGGTCTACGAGGGTGCGCGCAAGCCCAGCTACAAGCTGGTGATCGACTTCGGGCCCGGGATCGGGAGACGAAAATCGATCGGGCAGGTCGCCGCGCTCTACGCGTGCGAGGATCTGGTGGGCAAGCAGATCGCTGCGGTTGTGAACTTCCCGCCGCGCCAGATCGGCAAGGCCATGTCCGAGTGCCTGACGCTTGGCTTTGGGGACGAAGAAGGGCGCATCACGCTCTTCTCGCCCGACACGCCCGTGCCCAACGGCGCGCGGCTGGCTTGAGGCGGTGCCTGCACTCGTCGAAATGCTCGCCGGAGCAGAGGCGCTGGAGGACGGCTTTGCCCTTGCGATCACGCCTGACTGGCAGCAGGGGCGCACCGCCTATGGCGGGCTGACCTCGGCGCTGGCGGTGGAAGCCGCGCGCCGAGTCCTGCCCGAGC
This sequence comes from Novosphingobium sp. BW1, assembly GCF_008107685.1. GTDB lineage: Bacteria > Pseudomonadota > Alphaproteobacteria > Sphingomonadales > Sphingomonadaceae > Novosphingobium. The sequence goes on along the minus strand of NZ_VIRF01000078.1, from coordinate 320,529 downwards.
CCCTGCCGCTGCGTTCGGCGCAGTTCTCGATGATTGCCCCACTGGTGGGCCGCATCGAGGCGCGCGCGAAGGTCGTGCGCGCGGGCCGCAATGCGGTCTGGGTGACAGCCGAGCTGGTCGGGGAGAAGGGAACCGGGTTCCTCGCCACGTGCGTCTTCATGCACCCGCGCGAGAGTGTGCTGGCGCTGGGCGGATATGCTCTGCCCGATGGCCTGATGCCGCTGGAGGAGGCGCCGGTCTTCAAGACTAAGGTGCTTCCGGCCTTCATGCAGATGCACTTCGACGTGCGTGTGGCGGTCCCGGCGGATCGCCTCCAGGAGGCGGATTTGTGTTGGTGGGTCCGCGTGCGCGAGCGCGAGGGGCTCGACGCCGATGTCGAGGCCGTGCTGCTGGGCGATGCCCTGCCGCCCGCCGTTCTCCCTTACTTGCCGCCGCGCACACCCGTCAGCTCGATGCAGTGGCACGTCAACATGCTCAACGCGGCGGCGCGGCCACGCGATGGCTGGTGGCTGATCCGCTCGACCAGCCGCCAGTCCGGCCACGGTCTGGCGAGCGAGGACATCCTGCAGTGGGGAGAGGGCGGCACGCCGGCAGTAGCCGGCATGCAGTCCGTCGCGGTCTTCGCCTGAGTGGGATCAGATGTTCGCCGGATCGGCGAGCGTCTTGCCCAGAAACAGTTTGAGCAGCGCAAAGGCGACAAGCCCGAACGCGGCGCTGGCGACGTGGAGCAGCCAGAACTGGGTGGTGTCCATTGAGGAATACCACCCGCCCACGATGCCGATTGTCTTGTTCGCGGCGAAGAAGGCCAGGTAATAGATGCCCACGACCGTCGCATTGAGGGCGCGTGGTGCGATCTTGGTGAAGAGTGCCAGACTGACCGGCATCAGGTGGGCAAAGCCGATCGAGTTGAAGAGGTGGAACATGACCGGCCAGAACAGGCCGATCTTGATGTCCGCCGGCGTGGTGGCCGAGGCGACAACAAGGCACAGGCCGCCCACGATCACAAAGACCGAGCCGATCACCATCTTGCCCAGTTCATCGGGCTCGGTACCGGTGCGACCGGCGCGCCACTTCCAGAACCAGGCGACCGCCACCAGCATCGAAAAGGCGAGCGCGGCATCGATCGTGATCATCCACGATGTCGGCACCTTGTGGCCGAAAAAGGTCAGGGCAAAGCGTTCGTCGGCCCAGACGAGGTAGGCGTTGAAGATTTCCTGGTTGGTCAGCATCGCAATGGCGAGCACGGGTACCAGGACCGCGAGTGTCGCCAGGCGCGGTGCGTCAGCGCGGGTGAGCTTGGCGCCTTCCTTGGCGGTATCGGCACCCTTGGCGCTCTCCCCCGGCAGCCATGGGCGGGCTTTCAGGTAAATGAGCAGGCCGATCACCATGACCACGCCAGCGGTGCCGAAGCCGTAGTGCCAGCCCAGCTCCTCGCCGGCGGTGCCCGCGACGAGCGGGGCGGCGATGACCGAGACGTTGATCGCGATGTAGAAGATCTGGAAGGCCATCGCGCGGCGTAGGTCCCCGGGGCCGTAGAGCTCGCCAACCTGGCTGGCGATATTGCCCTTGAACAGGCCCACCCCAATGACCAGCGCGATGAGCGCAAAGAGGAACAAGCCCTCGAAGGCCATGAGGAAATGCCCCATCGACATGATGACGGCGCCTGCGATGAGCGCGGCGCGGCGGCCCAGCCAGCGGTCGGCGAGGATACCGCCCAGAACCGGGGTCAGATAGACGAGCGAGGTGTAGTCGCCGAAGATCGCCGAGGCGAGCGGCTGGCCTTCAAGCCCGGTGTAGTGGGCCGAACGCAGCCATGACAGGCCAACCACGTTGCCCACATTTTCGGGGAGCAACAGGTACTTGACCATGTAGAGCACGAGCAGTGTCTGCATGGAATAGTAGGAGAAGCGCTCACAGCCTTCGACGAAGGACAGATAGCCAAGCCCCTTGGGATGGCCGAGAAAGGCGCGGTCCTCGGCGGAGGTCAGTGGATCGTGTTCAAAATCGGGTGTCGCTTCGGGGGCTGTCATGCAGAGGATGCTCGCGTAACTTTCTTATGATCGCGGGCACCATTACCACATGTCTGCGCAATGTCATGGGGAGAGGGGGACGTCCTCCGGAGAGCACTGCTCAACCCTCCTTGCGGTCCGGTTTGCCCGCGCGCGAGGTGGAGGCCATATCCTGGAGCTCGGCCTCGGTCATGGTCTCGACCATCTCGCGCGAGGCGCCCTGCAGTTCGGACTTGGGTATCTCGCCGCGCTTGGCCGAAAGGGCTGCGCCTGCAGCTTTCTGCTGGGCCTTGGACTGGGCTTTCATGGGTTTTCTCCTTTCACAAAGGAGAATGCACCACGGCATGTGGCCGTTCCCGAAGTCGGCCATGCACGCCGCGCGGACGGCGGCAGGCCGTGGGGACCTGCCGCCTGTGCATGCCGCTGTCAGGGGGATTCGCGAAGTGGCATGCGCGCCGCTCCCCGATCGGGCCTCGGGGTCGACCTAGCCGTATACATACTCCCATTTTCTGACGGATTTGCGAACAGAGTGCGCACACGGTCGCACACCGCACACATGTCGTCGTCTTTTGGAAGGTGGTGGTCGTTGGGGAACTTGGCACCCCCTGAAAACTACTTGGTCGGGCGGGCCAGTTCACTGTCGAGGAAGGGGGCGACATCGGAAAGGTCGACCTGTTTGTCGAGGTAGGTCTTGCCGATTCCCTGCATCAGAAGGAAGGGCAGGGTGCCCGCGTCCATCTTCTTGTCGTGCAGCATGTGGCGAACGAGCGCTGCGCCGTCGCAAGTAAGACCGAGCTCGGCGATCTCGGCACGCAGGCCGACGTCGGCGATGTGGCGGGCAACATGCTCCGCGCTCGCCGTGCTCATGTGGCCCAGGCGCGCCGAATAGCGCGCGGCGAGCACCATGCCCAGCGCAACACCTTCGCCGTGGAGAAGGTCGCTGGAAAAGCCGGTCTCGGCCTCCAGCGCATGGCCGAAGGTATGGCCAAGGTTGAGCAGCGCGCGCTTGCCGGTGGTCTCGAACTCGTCCTCGGCCACGATCCGCGCCTTGGCGGCGACCGAGTGGGCGACTGCATATTCGCGCAGCCCGCCGTTGCCCGCCAGCATGGCTGCGCCGTTCGCCTCGCACCAAGCGAAGAAATCGGCATCGTCGATCAGGCCGTACTTCACGACTTCGGCATAGCCAGCCAGCCGTTCGCGTTCGGGCAGTGTGTCGAGCGCGTCAAGGTCTGCGAGCACCAGCGAGGGCTGGTGGAAAGCACCGACAAGGTTCTTGCCAGCGGGGGTGTTGATCGCGGTCTTGCCGCCCACGCTTGAATCAACCTGGGCGAGGAGCGTCGTGGGTATCTGGATGAACTTGCAGCCGCGCTTGAGGACAGCCGCGCAAAAGCCGGTCAGGTCGCCGATGACACCGCCGCCCAGCGCAAGGATGTGGTCGCCGCGTTCGACCTCGAGCGCGAGTAGCCAGTTCACCGTGGCCGCCAGTTCGTCCCAGGATTTTGTCTGTTCGCCCGCGGGCAGGATGCGCCAGTGAACTTCGTGGCCGTGGGCGCTCAGCGAGGCCTCGACGATTTCCCCCCAGGCCGCGTGCACGTTCGCATCGGTGATGACAGGAACGGCGCGCTTGCGCAGGAAGCCCCGGCACTCGGCGCCGATCTCGGCAAGGAGGCCCTGGCCCACGCGAACCTCGTAGGGGCGCTGGGCGATGTCGACATGGATCACAGCCATTCAGTAAGTTCCTGCAAGACCTTGTTAATTGTTTGGACGTGGGGCCCTTGACCGCTGACGATGTGGATCGGGGCTTGCGCATAGAAGGGCTGACGGGTCTCGCGCAGCCGGCTCAGAATCTCGCGTGGGTCGCCGTTTTGGAGAAGGGGGCGGTTGTCCTTGCGCGCGGTGCGCTCGACCAGGGTGTCGACGTCGCTGTCGAGCCAGATCGTGACCGCTTTTTCAAGGATCAGTGCCCGGGTTTGTGCGTTGACGAAGGCTCCGCCGCCTGTAGCAATCACGATGCAGCCTTCGTTCTCGGCCATGAGGCGGGCGATGACGCGGCGCTCGCCATCGCGGAAATAGTCCTCGCCGTACGTCTCGAAGATTTCGGGAATGGGCATCTGTGCCGAGCGTTCGATCTCGTCATCGGCATCGACGAAAGGGCAGTCCAGAATTGATGCGAGGCGTTTGCCCACGCTCGACTTGCCGACGCCCATCATGCCGACGAGCACGATGGGGCGATCGATCTGGCGGGCGAGCGCGGATATCTCCTGCGCCGAGTAGCGGGTCTGTTGAACGTCCATTGCCCCACCGCCTATAGTTGCGCTAGGTCGCAGCGCAAGCATCGGTGAAGGAAGGCGAGTGACGATTAGAATGCGTGGGCGTTTGGCTCTGGCTATGGGGCTTGTCGTTCTGGCTGCAGGGGCGGTTCTGGCCGTTGCCTGGATCGATGCTGGCGAAATGCCGATCGAGGACCAGGTCTTGCCGGTTGCCGTGCCGGAGGTTCAGCCGTGAGGGCGGTTTATCTCCTTGCGGGCGCGGCGCTCAGCCTGATGTCGGCCTGGGCGGTCGCGCAGGATTCGCCCGAATCGCTCCTTCCCAAGATGTTCCAGGATCCCAAGCCGGCCGCGCCGCCGAGCCCGACGTCGACGCCCGCGCCGCGCACGAGCGCGCGTCCGGCAATCCGGCCCTCGTCAGGTGCTGCACCAAGCCCTACGGCTATCGCGACGCGCTCCGGTTCTGCGCCGTCGGGACAGCCCGCCCCAGGGGAGGTCGTACAGCGTTTACCGCAGCAGGCCGTGGCCGAAGACGATGCGCGCCGGGGGAATGACGGGCTCGCCCTCAAACGCCTTCCCTCGTTGGAAGAGCTGGGCAAGATGTCCCCGGAAGATTTCGAGGGGCTTATCGGGCGCAAGGTCGAGTTCGACATGCCCCCGCAGGCGCGCCGTACGATGACCCATGTCGGCCTGTTTGATGCCGATGAAGGCGGTCTGGCTGCGGGCTCGCTTCAGGGCGGTGATCCGGCGCTGCTGCGCCTGGCGCTTTCGGGCAATCGCGGCGCGCTGGTTTCGCGCTGGGGGCACATCGCGCTGCGCCGTGCTCTGCTCTCGCGCCTCGATGCGCCCGAGGGCATGAGCGCGCAGGATTTCCTGGCGCTGCGCGTGGCCCTGCTGGTGCGTATGGGCGAGTATGACGCGGCCCGCGCGCTGCTGCAGGACATCGACATTGCCAACTATACGCCCGAGATCGGCGCGCAAGTGCTCGACGTCTATCTCGGGACGGCGGACATGACGGGTCTGTGCCCGATCATGGCCACGCAGGGCTCGATGCGCAGCGATGCCGAATGGAACGTGGCAGGTGCTATCTGTGATGCGTTTCGCGGTAACAGCAACGCTGCGCTCTCTCGGCTTGATCGCGACATGACCCGCAAGGAACTGCCGCGCATCGACCTCCTGCTGGCGCAGCGCTATTCGGGCGCTGCGGGCAAGGCGCGCCGTGCCGTCACGATCGAGTGGGACAATGTCTCGGACCTTACGCCCTGGCGCTATGCCCTGGCGCGCGGGGTCGGCATCGCGCCTCCCGAATCGCTCATGGCCCCCAACGAGGGGCGCTACGATGCGGCCACAGTGCTGGCGCCGATGGTGGGCCTGGAGCGCCGTGCGAAGGCCTCGGTGCGGGCCGGGGCCTCGGGTATCCTCTCGAATGCGGCGCTGGTCGATCTCTACGCGCAGCTCTACGCCGATCCCGATACGGGAAGCGCCTGGCAAACGCGCGCGGAAAGCCTGCGCGATGCCTACGCGCTTCCTTCGTCTGCCGCGCGTATCGCGGCGATGCGCACGCTGTGGAGCGAACTGGAGGACGATGGCAGCGCCTATTGCGGGCGGGTCCTGACCGCAGCTGCCGCCGCGCGTATCGCGCCGAGCGAGGATGTCGCCGCTGAAGCGCCGGCTCTGCTGGGCTCGATGCTGGCGGCTGGTTTCGACGCCAATGCGGCGCGCTGGGCGCCCGTTGTTGAGGGTGGCAGCGAGGGCTGGGCACTGGTCGTGCTGTCGGCGCCCGGCGCCAACCAGAGCGCATCGTCGGGAAGCCTCGACAGCTTCATCGATGAGGACGCGAGCGCTGGCAAACGCAAGGCAGGATTCCTCGTGGCCGGACTGGCCGGACTGAACCGCCTCGATCGTAGCCGTGTGATGGGCTACTCGAATGATCTGTCCCTGGCGCTCGATGGCGAGACTCGCTGGACGCGGGCCATCGATGCGGCTGCAGCGCGCGGCGATGCCGCGAGCGTGGTGATCCTGGCGGGCTTTGGCATGCAGGGCGCCAACTGGAGACAGATGACTCCGCGTTATCTTTATCACATCGTGGCGGCCATGCGCGAAGTGGGGCTCGAGGCCGAGGCGCGCATGATCGCGGCCGAGGCGATCGCGCGCACCTGATCGCGATCGGCGTGAAGGCGTGATGGCACCGCGGGAGGATCCGCTCGAGGCGTTCCTCACTATGATGGCCGCCGAGCGCGGTGCGGCTGCCAACACCCTTGCAGCCTATCGCAGGGACCTGGAGGGTGCCCAGTCGGCGCTGGGGAACCTGGCCGGAGCGGACGGCGATGCGCTGGCCTCTCTTGCCAGCCATTGGGCCTCGCTTTCGGCCGCCAGCCTTGCGCGCAAGTGTTCAACCTTGCGCCAGTTCTTCGGGTTCCTCGTGGACGAGGGGCTGCGCGAAGACGATCCTTCGCCGGCCTTGCCGCGCCCACGCACCCGGCGTCCCTTGCCTCGGCTGCTCTCGCGTGAGGATGTGACACGCTTTCTGGCACAGGCGGAGGACGAAGCGCGGGGAGGGGAGAGCGGACCTGTGCGACTGTTGGCGCTGTTGGAGTTGCTGTACGGATCCGGGCTCCGCGCAAGCGAACTGGTTGCCCTGCCACTGGCTGGCGTACCGCGCGACACGCCGTTCCTGCATGTGCAGGGCAAAGGTGGGCAGCAGCGAATGGTGCCAGTCAGCACGCGCGCGCGCGCGGCTCTGTCGCGCTGGCTCGCGGTGCGCGGGGAAGCGGCGGGCTCGCGCTTTCTGTTTCCTTCGCGTGGGCGGTCCGGTCATCTGACCCGGGTTCGCCTATTTCAGTTATTGCGCGATCTGGCCGTTCGTGTCGATCTCGACCCGGCGAGGGTTTCGCCCCATGTGTTGCGCCATGCCTTCGCGACGCATCTGCTGGAGGGCGGGGCGGACTTGCGTGTGCTCCAGACGCTGCTGGGCCATGCCGATATCGCCACCACCCAGATATACACCCATGTCGACAGCGCGCGGCTTGTCGCGCTCGTTAATGAGCGGCACCCCTTGGCCGGGCGGGTAGGCTGAGGGGACGGCGTCGCAGTGTAAAGATTTCCGACGAGCGTCCCTGGGGGTACATGAAAACGGGCGGCAGGATGCCCTGCCGCCCGTTTCTGTAGCCAGCCATCGCCGTGAAGGCGAGTGGCACGGTAGACCTGCGAAATTAGGTGTTCGCGTTCGACAGCGTGGTCGAGGTCTTGTTGAAGGTGTTGCTCAGGTTGGTGCCGAGGCTGGTCATCGCGGTGATCGCGGCAACGGCGATGAGGGCGGCGATCAGGCCGTATTCGATCGCGGTGGCACCTTCTTCGTTGCGACGCAGCTTGGTGAGAAACTTCATGAAATGTCTCCTGATGAAAAGCAGTCTAACGTACCCGGTCCGGCCCACCTTCATTTTGTCTCAGGCTTGCCGAACCTCTTGATTGGTAGGTTGGAATAGTTGAAAAATGCTTAAGTCTGCAGGGGCTAGCCCGATGATGAAAGGGCCTCTGAGGTCTTGTCGTTGACATTACCCCACATCGCGATGGTCTCGTCGGCGACGCTCTGCATAGCCACTACGATGACGAGGGTGATGAGGCCCATGATCAACCCGTATTCGATTGCACTCGCGCCCCGGGCGTCGCGAAGCAGGGTTTGCATTCTGGTCAGGGGGAGCATCGCGGCCTCGGACCTTGTGATGACTAGGTTGCCCTTTAAACTTGCGGGTGGAGCTTAAGGATTGATTAAATGAAGGCGGCAAAGTGGCAAAAAATTTGACACCGCTTGTGGTGGTCGCGGTGGCGCTGGTCGATGCGCAAGGGCACGTGCTCATGCAGCAACGGCCTGAGGGAACGATGCACGCCGGGCTCTGGGAATTTCCGGGCGGCAAGGTGGATCCCGGTGAAAGCGCCGAGCAAGCCGCTGTCCGCGAGATGGAGGAGGAACTGGCCGTCGGGCTGGATTCGTCATCGCTTGTGCCTGTGGGGTTCGCCAGCGGACTTTTGGGCGAAGGGGGCGGGGGAGCGTCCGGGCGCAGGGCGCTTGTCCTTCTCCTCTATGCCACGCGCGCGTGGGAGGGGACTCCGGTCTCGCAGGAGGGCGGCCAGGCTCAATGGTATGCGCCTCAAGGCCTTGGAGAATTGGCCATGCCGCCGCTCGATTATCCGCTGGCAGATGCACTTAAGATTTGGCTGAATCACGATTCTTCAGAAGAATATGCAGATAGATGTTGACCGACCCCGATTCCTTTTCTAGAGGCGCCTCTCCAACGCGCCCGTAGCTCAGCTGGATAGAGCATCAGACTACGAATCTGAGGGTCGGACGTTCGAATCGTTCCGGGCGCACCATTTTCTCCGAATGGTTTGTTGGAGTTCAGGAGAACAAATATATGCGCGCCCGTAGCTCAGCTGGATAGAGCATCAGACTACGAATCTGAGGGTCGGACGTTCGAATCGTTCCGGGCGCACCATTCTCTTCGAATGACTTGTCTGCGCATTAGGAGAGAGCCAAGCGAATATGCGCCCGTAGCTCAGCTGGATAGAGCATCAGACTACGAATCTGAGGGTCGGACGTTCGAATCGTTCCGGGCGCACCATGGCTTCCAAAGCGTTCACCGCATCAAAAACGCCGCATCCTTCGGGAATGCGGCTTTTTTGTGTTTGCGGTAGGAAGGGCTCGACGAGGCGGGGAGGGCGAGGGGCGACGCTCAGGCCTGCCGCTCGCGGTTGTCCTCCCGCTGGCGCAGGAAGCCCTGCGAGAGCCCGTGGTAGAGCTTGGTCTGGCACACCAGCTTGCTGGCCGCATCGGCGATGATGGCGGTGAGGAAGAGCGGCAGGATCATGCCCCGGTTGGCGGTGGTCTCCATGAGGATGATGACGGCCGTCAGCGGCGCGCGTACGACGCCCACGAAGTAGCCGGTCATACCCAAGAGGACGACGGCGGGCATGGCGTCATCGGGGAAAGCGAACGTGAGCAGTTCACCGAAGCCCGCGCCCACGGAGAGAGAAGGGGCAAAAATGCCGCCCGGAGCTCCCGAGACCGCCGTCGCGGCAGTCGCCAGGAATTTGGCGGGGCCGAACCAGCCGGAAGGGGTGGCTTCGCCCTCGATCATCATCTTGGTCGTTTCATAGCCTGTCCCCCAGGTCGCGCCGCCGGTGGCGATGCCCACGATGGCTACGACGAGGCCGCAGGCAAAGGCCGAGAGGACCGGGCGCTTGCGGATGGCCTGGAAGGCCGGATGCCCGCTGCGCGCGAAGGACAGCATGATGCGGGCAAAGAGGCCGCCTGCGATACCGCCCAGGATCCCGGCCACGGGCGTGATGACGAGCACCGAGGTCAGCTCCAGCGTCTCGTGCATGACGCCGAAATAGACATAGTCGCCTGCAATTCCGAGCGAGACGAGACCGGCGATGACGACAGCGCCCATGACGAGGACGGCAACGCGCTGCTCGAATGCGGAGGCAAGTTCCTCGATGGCAAAGGCGACGCCGGCCAGCGGCGTGTTGAAGGCGGCAGCGACACCGGCCGCGCCGCCTGCGATGAGCACGCCCGCTGTCATGGGGACACGCATCACCTTGTGGCAGGCCACCATGATGGCTGCGGCGATCTGGACGGTGGGGCCTTCACGCCCCACCGAGCCGCCCACGAGCAGAACGCCCACGGTCAGCAGCAGCTTCACGACCGCGGTGGGGATCGTGAGGAGGCGGGTGTAGGCGAGGTCGAGGTTCTTGGTCGCGGCCATGACCTGCGGAATGCCCGAGCCACGCGCGGCGGGGCTGACACGGTTGGTGAACCACACGATCGCGGCAAAGCCGCAAGGCGTAAGCACAAGCGTCAGGTAGATATTGTCGGACTGGAAGCGGGTGAACAGTTCCTGCGCCTTGTCGCCCATCCAGGCAAAGGCAATGGCGATGAGCCCCAGGATGATCGCGCCGATGGCAGTGGCGATGCGGCGGCGGGCAAGGTCGAGCGATGAGTCGAAGCTGTGAAGAGCCTGTAGAATGCGTCTCATGCGCGCAGGGAAGGTCAACGCGGGTCCAATCGTGGTTATAAGGGGCTTGCAGGTCTCGTGCAGGTTGTTGCCGGGACAATTTCTGCGCCCTCTTGCTCCAAACCCACGATGAATCGCAAGGTATTTCCCCAGATTTCTGCGCGCAGGGGCTTAAGTTGCAAAATATGCAATGCCGCGAAGGGCGCTTTGCGGAGCCCACCTATGAAAAAGGGCCGGGATGGTCTGTCCATCCCGGCCCCGTTTCGTCTGAATGTCTCCAGCCCGGGGCTGGAAGCGCACGTCTTATTCCGCTGCGGGGCTTTCCTCGACGGGTGCGGCCGGAGCCGAGCCGCCGATGGCCTGCGCAAAGGCGGCCGCAGTCATGCCGATGGCGAGCGAGCCGTCGGGCATGAGGCCGATGTTGGCCTTCTTGAACAGGGCGGTCGCGCCATCGCCGTTGGCGAGCTCCATGGTCACGTCCTCACCCTCGAGCTTGGCAATGGTGCCGAGAACTTGGCCGTCGCTGCTCTTGATCGGGGCGTCGACGACCATGGCCGCTTCCTTGGCCTGGCCGGTTTCGGCCTTGGCGCCCATGACAGCGGATTCAAGCTGCGCCTTGGTCATACCGATGGTCAGACCCTTTTCGCGCATGGCAAAGGCCTTGGTGGGAAGACCGGCACGGGCCACGCCCGTGTTCACGGTAACCACCTCACCCGCGACGGCTTCAACGGCGCCGACTTCGTTCCCCTCAGGGTCGAAGACCTTGGCGCCCACCGTCGGGGCGACCGTCTCGGCTGCGGGAGCCGCAGCGTCCTGCGCCACGGCGGCGGCGGGAGCCAGGCCCGCAGCGAGGATCGCGGCGGCGATGAGCGAATTCTTCATGGTGTACTCCTTGTTTGCTCCACGAGGCCGGTTGGGCTCGACTTCACGGAGAGTTGCCCCGGGATAACGCAGGGCAGTGAATTTGGGTCCGGCTCAAGTTGTCCGGACAACGAACGCCGTCCGAAAACGAACCGCGCGAGGCCGCCCCGGGCAATAGCGTGCTGCACTGCAAATGGGCGACCAGAGGTGGTGCATGTGTTGCACACGCCTAATGGATGACCGCTGAACGGCTCCAGATCAACCGCTAAAATGACACTTTTTCACGGCCTGTTGTTCGCGCTCTTCAGGGTTTGAGCGTCATGTCCTTGAAAGGGCGCGCGGGGGTGAGGTGGGCTTGGGACTTGTGCGTCGGGCAGGGTGGGCTGCACTGTACTGCATTGCACAAAAGATGGTGCCAAAGGGGGGCGTGCACTCAAGCTTTGGGGGAACATTCCGGTATCGCGGCACTTTAGGCAGCAGTATTCGGCCGTAGCAGTACATGGACATCGGAATGAACGAGGTGGATCGCACCGGCCTTGGAACGGACCTGGAGGACATCTCCGCTCCCTCGGTCTGGCGCTATGCGATGGCGCGCAAGGCGCATGTGGTCATTGATGCAGACGACTATTTCAAACTGGTGCGTGAGGCCATGGAAGCGGCGCGGCAGCGGGTTTTCCTGATCGGCTGGGACTTTGATTCGCGCATTTTGCTCTCCGATGGACGCCGGTGGTGGCAGAAGGGGCGCAAGCGCCGTTTTCCGGCGCGCCTCGGCTCGTTCATCCTGTGGCTGGTGGAGCACAATCCAGACCTGGAGGTGCGAATACTGAAATGGAATTTCGCGCTTTTCAAGTCACTGTTCCGGGGAACCATGCTGGTTGACCTGCTGCGCTGGGCGCGGCGTGACCAGATCGACTTCAAGTTTGACGCCGCCCATCCGCTGGGCTGCAGCCACCATCAGAAGATCGTCGTGCTTGACGATGTCTTCGCAGTGTGCGGCGGTATCGACATGACTACCGACCGTTGGGACACGAGCGAGCATCTGCCCCGCGACACGCGCCGCCGCCGTCCGACCGGGCGCCTCTACAGCCCCTGGCACGACATCACGATGATGATGGAGGGCGAGGTCGCCGGCGCGCTTGGCGAATTGGGGCGCGACCGCTGGGAGGTGGCCGGCGGCAGGCCGCTGGAGCCCTGCAAGTTGCAGCAGGAAAGCCCCTGGCCGGAAAGCCTGCACGGCGAATTTCGGGACGTTGAACTGGGCATCGCGCGCACGCGCGCGAAGTATGGTGATTGCCCGCAGGTCAGCGAGATCGAGGCGCTCTTCGTCGCGCAGATCCGCTCCGCCCGGCGCTTCATCTACGCTGAAACGCAGTATTTCGCCTCACGCGTCATTGCCGAGGCCATCTGCGAGCGGCTTATGGAAGACGATCCGCCCGAGATCATCATCGTCAATCCCTTCACCGCCGATGGATGGCTGGAGCAGGTGGCGATGGATTCCGCGCGCACGCGCCTGCTGGAGATCGTGCGCGAGGCCGATCACGCCGGGCGCTTCCAGCTCTACTATCCTGTCGCGAGCGACGGTACGCCGATCTACGTTCACGCCAAGCTGACGATCATCGATGACCGTATCCTGCGCATCGGTTCGGCCAATATGAACAACCGGTCGATGGGGCTCGACAGCGAATGCGACGTGTTCCTTGACATCGAGCGGCCTGCCAACGCCGACCGTCCCGAACTTCCCGAGACCATCCGCAAGGTGCGTTACCGCCTGCTTGGCGAGCACTGCGCGCTGGAATTCGACGAAGCTGCGCGGCGTGTCGAGGAACTGGGGTCGATGCGGGAGATGATCGACACGCTCAACGAAGCGCGCGGAAATCAGGGCCGCCGGCTGGTCCCGCTGCCCTTGAAGGAACTCTCCGATGCCGAGAAGAAGCTGGGCGACAGCGCGCTTCTCGATCCTGAACGTCCCGACGAAATGTTCGAGCCGATCGAACGTCGCGGGTTGTTTCGCCGGAAAGGGGCACTAATGCGGGTGCGCCTGAAGGAAAGATGGAAAAGGAGAAGGCGCAGATGAGCTGTCTGGACGAGCCGGACACGGACAATCCGCTCGGCAAGCCCGATGTGCCGGAGCATGTCCAGGAGGCCATTCGCACTCTGATCGGCTGGGCGGGCGATGACCCGAGCCGCGAGGGGCTGCTCGATACGCCCAAGCGCGTCGCACGCGCTTGGCTGGAATATTGCCAGGGGTACCAGGAAGATCCCTCGATCCACCTGCGCCGCGTCTTCGAGGAAGTGGGCGGCTACGACGAGGTCGTGCTGCTCAAGGACATCCCCTTCCAGTCGCACTGTGAGCACCACATGGCGCCGATCCAGGGAAAGGCGGCGATTGCCTATCTGCCGCGCGATCACGTGGTTGGCATTTCGAAGCTTGCGCGCGTGCTGCACGGCTATGCGCGTCGGTTGCAGATTCAGGAGCGTCTGACCGCCGAGGTTGCCCAGTGCATCTGGGATCACTTGAAGCCGCACGGCGTGGCCGTGGTGATCGAGGCGCAGCACGGCTGCATGACCGGGCGAGGCGTGCGCACCCCGGGCGTGGGCATGATCACCAGCCGCATGATGGGCACGTTCCTGGAAGACGAGCGCAGTCGTAAGGAAGTGCTGAGCCTGATGGGCTACTGATCCGTCACCGCAGGTCCTGAACGAACACGAAAAAGGGGCGGCGCACCACAGGTACGCCGCCCCTTTTTGTATCGGATCTGGTCCGCGCTCAGAGCTTGCCGAGCATGTATTCCGCCGCGCTCACCTCGAAGGTGCCAGGGGCTTCGACGAAGACCTGCTCGACCACGCCGTCGTTCACTACCATCGAGAAGCGCTGTCCGCGTGTACCCATGCCGAAGCCCGAGCCGTCCATGGTGAGGCCCATCGCCTTGACGAGGTCACCGTTGCCGTCGGCCAGCATCGTGACGTCGGACGAGCCGGCGGCCTTGCCCCAGGCACCCATCACGAAGGCGTCGTTAACGGCGGTACAGGCGATCTCGTCGATGCCCTTGGCCGTGAGGTCAGCCGCCTTGTCGACGAAGCCAGGAAGGTGCTTCGCTGAACAGGTCGGAGTGAAGGCGCCCGGAACCGAGAAGAGCGCGACCTTCTTGCCCGCGAAGTAGTCTGCGGTCTGGACCGGCTCGGGGCCGCTCTCGCCAGCCTTCATCAGCTTCACGTCGGGAAGTTTGTCACCTACGGCGATGGTCATGCGTTCATCCTTCTTGGCATGGGTGTGCGGTTTCGCGTTCCCGATATAGGCCGGGCAGTGCGCCCTGCAATGCCCTTGCGCGCAATACTGAGGGGTGGGCGAAGGTCACATGTGTTTCTGAAATCGGAAAACTCCGGACCCGTGCGGATGGCGCGCGAAAGCGGCCGTGCATGTTTGCGGGATAGTCCTGAGCCACGCGCGAGGTCCAGGATGATACGTCTCTGCGCAGTGGTCCGGCGCGGTCATGACTGCGCCGACTGGTGGTGCGTTCAGGGTGGATATAAAGATGCCTTTATATTCGGTTTGCGTTTTGGCCGGGGGTCCTTTAATCCCTCACCAACCGCCGACGCTTTCGGGCGTCGACATCATTCACACGATCATTCCCCAGGAGTTCCCTCGTGGCCACAGCTGATACCGCCGTTCACGACTACGCCATCGCCGACATGTCGCTCGCCGATTACGGCCGCGCCGAAATCGCGATCGCCGAGACCGAAATGCCGGGCCTGATGGCCCTGCGCGAGGAATATGGCGCACAGCAGCCGCTCAAGGGCGCGCGCATCACCGGCTCGCTCCATATGACGATCCAGACCGCCGTGCTCATCGAGACGCTAGTCGCGCTGGGCGCCGAAGTGCGCTGGGCGACCTGCAACATCTTCTCGACCCAGGACCACGCCGCAGCCGCGATCGCCGCGCAGGGCATTCCGGTCTACGCCATCAAGGGCGAGAGCCTGGCCGATTACTGGGACTACGTCGGCAAGATCTTCGAATGGGGCACCGAGGCCGACGGCGAGCAGACCGCCAACATGATCCTTGACGATGGCGGCGATGCCACCATGTTCGCGCTGTGGGGCGCGCGTGTCGAAGCGGGTGAAGACCTGTTCGAGCCGAGCAACGCCGAAGAAATCGAATTCGTCCGCTCGCTAAAGAAGTTCCTCAAGGAAAAGCCGGGCTACCTGACGAAGTCGGTCCAGGCCATCAAGGGCGTTTCGGAAGAGACTACCACCGGCGTCCACCGCCTCTACCACATCGCCAAGCAGGGCAAGCTGCCGTTCCCGGCGATCAACGTGAATGACTCGGTCACCAAGTCGAAGTTCGACAACCTCTACGGCTGCCGTGAATCGCTGGTCGACGCGATCCGCCGCGCCACCGACGTCATGCTCTCAGGCAAGGTTGCCTGCGTGGCTGGCTTCGGCGACGTTGGCAAGGGCTCGGCCCAGTCGCTGCGCAACGGCGGCGCCCGCGTCCTCGTCACCGAAGTCGATCCGATCTGCGCCCTGCAGGCCGCGATGGAAGGGTTCGAGGTCGTCACCATGGAAGAGGCGGTCACCCGCGCCGACATCTTCGTGACCGCGACCGGCAACGAAGGCGTCATCACTGGCGAGCACATGAAGGGCATGAAGGACAAGGCCATTGTCTGCAACATCGGCCACTTCGACAGCGAGATCCAGATCTCCGCGCTCGACAACTACGAGTGGCAGGAAATCAAGCCGGGCACCGACCTTGTCACGCTGCCCGACGGCAAGCAGCTGCTTATCCTCGCGCAGGGCCGCCTGGTGAACTTGGGCTGCGCCACCGGCCACCCCAGTTTCGTGATGTCGGCCAGCTTCACCAACCAGACGCTGGCGCAGATCGAACTCTTCACCAAGTCGGAAAACTACAAGAACGACGTTTACGTCCTTCCCAAGTTCCTGGACGAGAAGGTTGCTGCGCTTCACCTCAAGAAGCTGGGCGTCAAGCTGACCGAGCTTTCGCAGCGCCAGGCCGACTACATCGGCGTGCCGGTGGAAGGCCCGTTCAAGCCCGATCACTACCGCTACTGATTTCAGGCGGGCAGCCGGGCTGCCCAACCGTTTTGCGGGACGAAGGGGCTGCGCGAAGGCGCGGCCCCTTTTTTGTTATCCGGCACAGTTTTGGGGTGGTCTTGCGGAGAGGGCATTGTCTTTGCGGGCCGTGCGCACCATAGCCGAGGGTGATGGAGACTGATCGTTTTCTGCCCCTCGTAGTCGGCATTCTGCTTGCGGCCTGGACGCTGGCGGCGGCTTGGGCGATCCTTGTCGCGCGCCGCCGCCAGAAGCGTGCGGAAATGCAGCTGCGTTCGGCCCGGCGCCTTGCCCGCATGATCGAGGAAAGCCCCGCGCTGCCGCTGCTTGTCCGCTCGGACGGCAGGATCGAAGCTTCGCCCCGGCTGGCGCAGTGGCTGGGACTCGATTCCGTGCCGCAGTACCTGACCGAACTCGATACCGGCGAGCGCGGCCTGCCCGCCGACAAGCTGACCGAACTGGCCGAGGCCGTGCGCCGCACCCAGAAGACGGCCTCACCGTTCCGGCTGGCCGCGACGCCGCGCAATTCCTCGCGCAGCCTGGCCCTGCGCGGGCACCTTGCCGATCCCCAGGTTTCGCCCGGCGGCGCGGCGCTTGTCTGGGTTTTCGACTTTTCCGAAAGCGAAAGCGAGCTCAGCCGTCTGCGGGAAGAGGCGGCCCGTGCGCGTGGCGATTTCAGCGCGCTCGTCTCGTTGATCGAGGCCGCGCCGATGCCGATGTGGTTCCGCCGCCCCGATGGGGCGCTGCAACTGGTGAACCGGGCCTATGTCGACGCCGTGGGTGGGCAGAGTGCGGAACAGGTCGTCAACTCGGGCATCGAACTGATCGAGACGGTGGAAGGCTTCACGCCCGGCGATGTCGCTTTGCAGGCCGCCGAGCGCAATGTGCCGGTCGAGCGTGTGGTCTCCACTACCATCGACGGCGCGCGCCGGGCGCTGCGCGTCTCCGATCTGCCGCTCGGCGGCGAGGGCGTCGCCGGGTATGCCGTCGACATCGAGGACATGGAAGATCTCTCGCGCTCGTTCCGGGCCTTCCGCGATGCCCAACGCGCACTCCTTGATCAGCTTTCGGCCGGTGTCGCCCAGTTCGACCGCCAGCGGCGCCTGTCCTTTGCCAACCAGCCCTTCCAGCGCATCTTCAACCTGCCTGCCAGCGCCGAGCACGACCCGCCCGCTTTCGAGCGTCTGCTCGATGCCGCGCGTGATGCCGGACGCGTGCCCGAAGTGCGCGATTTCCCGGCCTGGCGGCGTGAGAAGACGGCCTGGTTCCTTTCGGATGTCACTCGGGAAGAGGCCTGGACCCTGCCCGATGGCACCTACATGCGCATTGTCGCGCAGCCGCTTCCGGACGGCGGGCTGCTTGTCATTGCCGAGGATCGTACGGAGCAGTTGCGCCTTTCGGCGATGCGCGACACGCTGTTGCGCACGCGCACGGCCATTGTCGACAGCCTGTTCGAATCGATCGCCGTCTTTGCACCCGATGGCCGGATGCAGATCTGGAACCGGCGCTTTGCCAACGACTGGGGGTTGGAGAGCGATTTTCTCGACACCCACCCACACGTCGAGACCCTGCTCAAGAAGATCGCGCCGCGCCTTCGCCGCGGTGTCGAGGCTGAGAAGGTAGGCAACGTAGTGCGTGCCTCCACGCTCGACCGCACCCAGAAAGGCGGGCGCATCGCCCTCTCCGATGGGCGTATTCTTGAATTCGCGGGCGTTCCGCTGCCTGACGGGAACGGGCTTCTGGCCGTGCTCGACATCACCGATTCGCAAAAGGCCGAGGACGCCCTGCGCGAGAGTAACGCCGCGCTCGTCGAGGCCGACGCGATCAAGACGCGCTTTCTGGCGAGCATGAGCTATGAATTGCGCACGCCGCTGACCACCATCGGCGGCTTTGCCGAGATGCTGGATGCGGGAATCGGGGGCGAATTGAACGACAGTGGCAAGGAATATCTGGCCGCAATCCTGGCCTCGGTCGGCCAACTGGGTGAGCATATCGAGAGCCTGCTCGATCTTTCGCAAAGCGAGGCCGGTATGCTGCCGCTGCGTAAGGAGCCGGTCGACCTCATGCCCTTCCTGCGCAAGATCGCCGAAGAGCGCGCGGCCCGGCTCGATGCGATGGAGTTGACGCTCGATCTTCGCGGCGATGGCCTGCTGCGCCCGATCGAGGCGGACCGCAAGCGCCTCGCCCGGGCCGTTGGCGCGTTGCTCGACAACGCCATCGGCGCCTCGCCCAAAGGCGCGCGCATTCTATTACAAGCCACGCGCAAGAGAAGTGCAGCCGGCGGTGATGTCGTGCGCATCCAAGTCGAAGACAAGGGCGAGGGCATGGATGGCCGCACGCTGGCCCGCGCGCTCGACGGGATGAAAGTGAGCGCAGATGGCAAGAGCGTCGAGCGACGTCAGGGTCTTGGCCTGCCGCTCGCCCGCCAGCTGATCGAAGCGCATGGCGGGACCCTGACCCTGCAATCCGAACCTGGCCAGGGCACCCAGGCCCTTGTGGAGCTGCCATGACGACGACCATCGACCTTCCCGACATTGCCGCGATGGAGCGCCTGGGCATCGCAATCGCCAAGGCCCTGCGACCGGGCGACGTGGTCGCGCTCGAAGGCGGACTTGGCGCGGGAAAGACTACGCTGGCGCGCGCTATCGTTGCGGGGCTTGGCCATGACGGCGAAGTTCCATCGCCCAGCTTTGCGATCATCGAGCTCTACGAGCCGGGGCCGGACGGGACGGGTGTACGTCTGCCACTGGTCCACGCCGATTTCTACCGGCTCGAACATCCCGACGAAGCCTACGAGATCGGTCTCGATGAATACCGCGAGGGCGCGGCCCTCATCGCAGAATGGCCCGATCATGCGGGTGGTTTCGGGCATGAGCCCGGTTGCCTCACGATTGCGCTGGAAGTTGCGGATGCGGGGCGCTTGGCCATTGCCCGGGGTGGTTCGGATTGGCTAGGGCGGATGCCGAAATGACAGACGCTGGTGTGACAGGCCCTGAAGGGCTCGATTCGTTTGTGGCCAAGGCTGGCTGGGGTGACGCGCGCGTGGAGCCGCTGCCCGGCGATGCCTCATTCCGCCGCTATTTCCGCTTGCGCCGGGGTGAGGGCGCCTCGGCCATGCTGATGCACGCGCCGCCGCCCAACGAGGACCCGGTGCCGTTCCTGCGTGCTGCGCGCTGGCTTGACGGCAATGGCCTGCGCCCTCCGCATGTCCTCGCCGAGGACGCTGAACAGGGGTTCGTGCTGCTGGAGGATTTCGGCGATGCGCGCGTGCGTGACTACCTTGATGAATGGCCTGGTGATGAAATGGCGATCTACACCGGCGCGGTCGACGCGCTGGTGCAGCTTCATGCGCTTCCGGGCGGCCCGTTCAACGACTACACGCTGAGCGAGTACCTGCGCGAGACGAGGCTCTTTACCGAGTGGTACGTGCCTGCGCAGAAGCTCTACGTCGATGTTGAAGGCTACGCCAAGGCCTGGGAGACGGTGCTTGCCGATCTCCTGCCGCGTCAGCGCCCGGGCGTAGCGGTCCTGCGCGATTACCACGCGGAAAACATCATGCTTCTGGGCTCGCTGGAAAAGCAGGGCCTGCTGGATTTCCAGGACGCGCTGGTCGGGCACCGCGCCTACGATCTCGTCTCGCTCTTGCAGGACGCGCGCCGCGACGTCTCGCCCGAAGTTGAGCAGGCCATGATCTCGCATTACGTGCGGGCGACCGGGTGCGATGCCGAGGTGCTCCTGGCCGACTATGCCCGCCTTGGCGCCCAGCGTAACGCCAAGATCGTGGGTATTTTCGTGCGTCTTTGGAAACGCGACGGCAAACCGCGTTACCTCGACATGATCCCGCGTGTTTGGGCACATCTCGAACGCGATCTCGCGCACCCCGCGCTGGCCCCCGTTGCGGACTGGTTTGCATCCAACATTCCGGCCGAATTGCGCCAGGCAAAGGGCGGGAGCTTCGCGCTGTGAGTTGCGCGCATCTTGCCAGCGACACCGCGATGATCCTCGCGGCAGGTATGGGCAAGCGGATGCGTCCGCTCACCGCGACCCAGCCCAAGCCGCTCGTGCGCGTGGCCCACAAGGCGCTGATCGACCACGCGCTCGACAAGCTCGAGGGGGCCGGAATCGCGCAGGCCCTAGTCAATGTCCACTACATGGCCGACGCGCTGGAGGGGCACCTTGCCGTGCGCAAGGCGGGCCCGAAGACGGTCATTTCCGACGAACGGGCGCAGCTTCTGGAAACGGGTGGCGGCATGGTCCATGCCGCCGACAAGCTGCCCGATCCCTTCTTCTGCCTCAACAGCGACAATATCTGGCTCGATGGACCCGAGAACGTCTTTGCCGAACTCTCGAACGGCTGGGACCCGGAGCGCATGGACGCGCTCTTGCTGATGGTGCCCCACGCGCGGGCCCGCAACTATAGGGGAGAGGGAGACTTCCACCTCGACGCCGAGGGCCGGGTTTCGCGCCGCAAGCCGGGCCGTGTTGCGCCGTTCATCTACACCGGCATCCAGATCGTTTCGAAGCGCCTCTTGCGCGATGCGCCGCAAGGCCCGTTCTCGACCAATATTCTGTGGAGCCGGGCCATCGAGGAAGGTCGTCTCTTCGGCATCTCGCATCAGGGCGAGTGGTTCGAGGTGGGCGAGCCCAGCGCGATCAAGCCGACCGAAGAGTATCTCATTGGTGCCTGATCTGTTTGCGGCGGGGGACGAGACTTCGCCCAGTGTCTATTCGATTGCCGCCCACCGCGGGTTTGCCGATGCGCTCGTGGCAGGTCTCGTGCCACGCTACGCGGTTGCGGATATGGGCCTTGCGCGGCTGACCCTGCTGCTCCCCAGCCGCCGCACCGTGCGCACGGTGACCGAGGCCTTCGTGCGCTATGCGGGCGAGCAGGGGCTGGGAGCCGAGGTGGCCGACGACGCGCGCGCACCTGCGGGCATGCTGTTGCCGCGCATGGCGGTGGTGGGCGATCTTGATCTCGACGAGGCGCTCGGGCCCTTGCTTGATCCGCTGGGTGCGGCGGACATTCCGCCTGCGTGCGATCCGACGCGGCGCTGGCTGCGCCTTGCCCACTACCTGCGCCATGTTGAAGGCGATGCGGCGGGGAAGGGACCTGCGCTCCTGCGCCGTGCGTTCGAACTTGGCAGCACGATGGATCGCCTTCTGGTCGAGGGCATCGCGCCAATCGATCTCCTCTCCGACGAGGTGGTCGCTATCGTTGGTGACCTTTCGAAGCACTGGGAGGACAATACCCGCAGCTTCCTCAAGGTCCAGCAGTTCTGGATCGCCGAACTGGCGGGGCGCGGCGAGATCGATGCGCCTGAGCGGCGCAACCGTCTCTTCGCCCACGCCGCCGAAAGCTGGGCGACGAACCCGCCCGAATTTCCGATCGTTGCGGCCGGTGTCACCAGCGCTTCGCCCGCGCTTGCCCGCCTGCTGCGGGTGGTGAGCGAACTGCGCGATGGCGCGGTGATCCTGCCCGATCTTGACCTAGGCCTTGATCCGGAGGTCTGGGATGAACTGGGCAGCGCCGGCAAGCCGGCCGAGCCCGAGGATCCGCCGCTCGGTCGTCACGACGCGGTCACGCACCCCCAGTATCACCTGAAGCTCCTGCTCAACCGCATGGGCCTGTCGCGCTCGGACGTACGGCCCTGGCACCGCTCAGGGATGACGGCCTCCCCGCCCGAGCGCAAGGCTGCGATTTCCAACCTCTTCCTACCCCCGCGCGCCTCGGCGGCCTGGGTGAGCCTGCCCGCCGACAAGCGCCGCCTGTCCGACGTGCGGCTCATGGAGAGCGTCCATCCCGGCGAGGAGGCGCAGGCCATCGCGCTCCTCATCCGAGAGGCGCTGGAAACCCCCGAGCGCCGTGTCGCGCTGGTGACGCCGGACCGCGGGCTTGCCGCGCGCGTGGTGTCGCACCTCCAACGCTGGGGGATCACCGCAGACGATACGGCAGGCCAGCCCCTGCCGCAGACGGCCGCCGGGCGCCTGTTCCTGCTGCTGGCCGAAGTGCTGGCCGAGCAGGGGGCCCCAGTTCCGCTCATCGCACTTCTTACCCATCCTTTGGCTGGTAGCGGCGAGGGCCGTGCGCGCTGGCTCGAATCCGCACGCCGTCTCGACCTGGCGCTGCGGGGGCCACGTCCGGCTGCAGGGCTCGCCCCGCTGGCTGCGCTCGCCAAGGAGAACCGGCTGGGCACATGGTGGGAGCAGGTCGAGGTCTGCCTTGCGCCCCTGTTCGCACTCTACGCTGCTGAGCCGCTTGAAAAGGCGCTGGGTGTCCTGACCGAAGCGACCGAGGCGCTGTGCGGCGAGAACCTTTGGACCGGGGCGGATGGCCGCGCGCTCAGTGCTTTCATCGAGGAACTGCGCGCCGGAGCCTCGGCGGCGGGCACGCT
Organism: Novosphingobium sp. BW1; assembly: GCF_008107685.1. GTDB lineage: Bacteria > Pseudomonadota > Alphaproteobacteria > Sphingomonadales > Sphingomonadaceae > Novosphingobium. Next base: position 297,919 of record NZ_VIRF01000078.1, on the reverse strand, counting down.
TGTCGACGCGCGCGATATCCACGCGGTGCTGCGCGATGCGATGGACCGCACCTCGGTCCGTCCGCCCTGGGGCGGTCATCCGCGCGTGTCCATCTACGGCCTTCTCGAAGCGCGCATGAGCCGTGCGGATCTGGTCATCTGCGGCGGCCTCACCGAAGGTGTCTGGCCCGCCAGCCCTTCGCAGGATTCGTTGCTGCCGCCAGCTGTTCTGCGTGCATTGGGCGTGCCGGGCGCGGACTTTCGCATCGGCCTTGCCGCGCATGACCTTGCCGCCGCGCTGGGCGCGCCCGAGGTGGTGTTGAGCTGGGCGCAGCGCGACGAGGGCGGTCCTGTCATCCCCTCGCGTTTTGTCCTGCGCGTGAAGGCGATGCTGGGCGATCAGGTGGGGCGTCATCTGGAGCGCGAGATCCCGCGTCTGGCCCGCCTGATCGACGATGCGCCTCGCGCCGCGCCTCACCCGCGCCCGCAGCCCATGCCCAGCGCCGAGCAACGGCGGGTTGCCGTCTCGGTCACCGGGCTCGACCGCCTGAGGGGGGACCCCTACCAGTTTTACGCCAGCGCGGTCCTCAAGCTGCGCAGCCTCGACAGTCTCGACGCCGAACCCAGCGCGGCCTGGCGCGGCGAGATCGCGCACCTGATCATGCAGAAGTGGCATGAGGCGGGCGAACCCAAGGAGGGCCTCCACGCCATTGCGCAAAAGGTGCTCGATGATGAGAGCGCCCACCCGCTGATGCGCGCCTTGTGGTGGCCGCGCCTGTCCGCCGCTCTGGAGACGTTCGAGGGTCTTGTCCTTGCGGGCCAGGAGGAGGGCCGTGAAGTCCTGGGTGTGGAAAAATGGGGCCGGATGGACTACCGCGACGTCACGATCCTGGGGCGGACCGACCGTCTCGATCGCAAGGCTGACGGCACTATTGCGGTGGTCGACTACAAAACCGGCCAGCCGCCTTCGGGCACGCGCGTCGAGGAAGGCTTCGCACTCCAGCTTGGCGTGACTGGCCTTATCGTTGAGGCAGGCGGCTTCGAGGGTGTCGCGGGCGATGTTACGGGCTTTGAGTACTGGTCGATGGCCAAGGCCAAGGATGGTTCGATCGGCTACATGAACGAGCCGGTGCGCGAAGGGCGCAAGAAGTCGGGCCTCCTGCGTGAAGAGTTCCTCGACCGCACGCGCGAGTATCTGGATGATGCGCTGAACCGCTGGATTCTGGGCAATGAGCCGTTTACCGCGCGCCTCAACCCCGACCTTGATCTCTATTCCGATTACGACCAGCTGATGCGCCTCGATGAATGGATTACCGGGCTGGGCAAGCCCGCCCGCAAGGAGGACACCCCATGAGCGGTCCGGCCAAGGTCTACCCGCTGCACGGCAACCAGATGCCTGCGGTGAACCCGCTCGACACTGTGTGGCTTTCTGCCTCGGCGGGGACGGGCAAGACGCAGGTGCTTTCTTCGCGCGTGCTGCGCCTGCTGCTCCAGCCGGGGATCTCACCTTCGCAGATACTGTGCCTGACCTTTACCAAGGCGGGCGCGACCGAGATGGCTGCGCGCATCAACGGCACGCTCGCCGAATGGGTTCGCATGGAGGACATCGAGCTTTTCCCGCGCCTTGAAGCCATCGGCGCGCCTACCGATGCCGCCACCATGGCGCGGGCGCGCACGCTCTTTGCCGCCGTGCTCGATTGTCCGGGCGGCGGACTTCGTATCGACACCATCCACGCCTTCTCACAGTGGCTGCTCGCAACCTTCCCGTTGGAAGCCGACCTCATTCCCGGCAGCCGGCCGATGGAGGACCGCGAACGCACTCTGCTGGCCAAACAGGTCCTCGCCGATCTTCTGGTGGAAGCCGAGGAGGACCCGCTCGGCGATCCGCAGCTGCTCGATGCGATCTCGGCGCTGTCGCTGCGCCATGGTCCCGACGCAGTGGTCGGCTTCCTGTTGCGCTGCGCAGGCGCGCGCGAGGTCTGGTTTGGGCCCGGAAGCTGGCAGGCGGGAGACATGCGCGCGCATGTCCTGCGCCTGCTGGACCTTCCCCCGCAGGCCGATGCTGACATGCTGGCCGAGCTGTGCTCGGACACCCGTTTTGACGTGGCTTCGCTGCGCCGCTGCATGGAGGTGAACCACGAGTGGGGCACCAAGACCGGCCTGGAAGCGGTCGACCGGATCAGCGAGTGGCTGCTGGGCAACCCGACCCAGCGCGCGGCCTCCATCGACGAGATGGCCAAGGCCTTCCTCACCCAGAAGGGTGAGCCCAAGGCCAGCAAATCGCAGGACAAGATCGAGCCGTCCTATCCCGATTACGCCGCGCGCGTGGTGGCGGGGATCGAAGGCGTGCGCACTATGCGCGCCATGCTTGACCTCGTCGATCACCTCGTGCCCTCGCTGCGGCTTGGCCGGGCCTTTGCGATTGCCTGGGACGAGGCGAAGAGCCGCGAGGGCCTGATCGACTTCGACGATCAGATCCGCCGTGCCGCCTCGCTCCTCAAGGACAAGGCCCAGGCCGACTGGATCCGCTATAAGCTTGACCGGCAGTTCGACCACATCCTCGTCGACGAGGCACAGGACACGAACGAGCAGCAGTGGGACATCATCTTCGCGATGGCCGAGGAGTTCTGGGCGGGCGCGGGCCAGCACGAGGACCGGCTGCGCACGCTCTTCGTCGTGGGGGACTACAAGCAGGCGATCTTCCGCTTCCAGGGCACCAGCCCGGAAAACTTCCGCAAGGCCGCGGGGCGCGTGCGCAACCTGATGCGCGCCGCCGCGCGCAACGCCGCGCAACTTCGCGCCGAATACGAACCGCGTGAGATGCAGGAACTGGGTCTGGAACGCAGTTTCCGGACAGCCCAGCCGGTCCTCGATTTCGTCGACCAGGCGATTGCCGGAATTGGCCACGAACGTTTCGGCCTCGACCGGGCCGCGCAGCGCCATCAGGGCGAGGAGCGCCCGGGCTACGTTGCACTGTGGCGTCCGGTCGGCTTTGACACGGGCGAGAACGAGGGGGCACCGGAGGACCCCGGCGAGGGGGACGAAGGCGAGGAGACCTGGCTCTCCGGCCCCAATCGCCAGATGGCCGACCGTATCGCGCAGCAGGTGCGCGAGTGGCTCGATCCGCATGGCGATGGGTTCACACTCTCCAAGGGCAAGGTCCGCCGCGCGACCGCCGGCGACATTATGGTTCTGGTGCGCCAGCGCAAGGAGCTGGCCGGGCTCATTGTCGCGCGCCTCCATGCCGCGGGCGTGGATGTCGCGGGCGTTGACCGCCTGCGCCTGGGCGCGCCGCTCGCGGTCAAGGACCTGGTCGCGGCGCTGCGCTTTGCCGCCCAGCCGCTCGACGACCTAAATCTCGCCAGCCTGCTCGTCTCTCCACTTGTCGGCTGGAGCCAGGAGCAACTTCTGGCGCATGGCTATCGCGACAAGCACGTGCGCTTGTGGGACCACCTGCGCGCCTCTTCGGATGGCGAGGTTGGGCGCACGTTGCTCCAGTTGGGCGAATTGCTTGCGCTGGCCGATTACGAGGCGCCCCATGCGCTGCTCCAGTGGCTGCTCGTCGGTCCCTGGAGGGCGCGGCGCAAGTTGATCGCCCGGCTGGGCAGCGAGGCGGGCGATCCCATCGACGAACTGGTGAACGCCGCGCGCGCGTATGCGGTGACCGACACGCCCAGTCTTGCGGGTTTCCTTGCCTGGTTCGAGGCGGGCGATGGCGAGCTGAAGCGCGAGGCGGACAACGCAGGCGGGCAGGTGCGCGTCATGACCGTGCATGGCTCCAAGGGCCTGCAGGCGCCTATCGTGATTCTGGCCGATGCCACCGGCAATCCCGAAAGCGCGCGCGAAAGCGGGATTTCGCTGCCCGATCCGCGCGACAAGAACCGGCGCATCCCGTTCCCCCCGCTCTCCAAGGCGGAGAAGGTCGGGCCGGTGGCCGAGGAAATCGCGCAGGCGCGCGAGGCGGATGAGCAAGAGCATTGGCGCCTCCTCTACGTCGCCATGACCCGCGCCGAGGAAGCGCTTTTCGTAGGCGGAGCGCTGGGGCCGCGCGACAAGGGCCAGCCTGCGCCCAAGAGCTGGTATGCGCAGCTGCGCACGCTGTTCGAAGGGCAGGAGGAAGAGGCCGACGCGATCTGGGGTGGAGCCTTCACGCAAGGTTTGCTTGGCCCCTTCGTGCCGATGCGCGCGGCACCTGCCGAACTTCCCTTGCGCGCGCCTCTGCCCGAGTGGACCGGCCGTGCACCGGCGGCCGAACCGCGTCCGCCGCGCCCGCTCGCGCCCTCGGCGCTGGGTGAGGAAGATGCGCCCGATCCGCCGTTCCCACCGGGCGCGGGGCAGCAGGCCGCGCGGCGGGGCACCGTGCTGCACGCGCTTCTGGAGCGGCTTCCCGCGCTTGCGCCCGAACTGCGCGAGGCCGAGGCCGAACGCTGGCTCAAGCGCAATGCGAAAGACCTGCCGACAGAGATGCGCAGTACGATCCTGGCTGATGCCCTGGGCGTGGTGGCCAACCCGCAATGGGCCGAGATCTTCGGGCCGGACAGCCTCGCCGAAGTGCCGGTGGCCGCCATCGTCGGCGGACAGGTGGTGGCGGGCACGATTGACCGGCTGGTGATTGGCCCTGACAGGGTGCGGCTGGTCGACTACAAGACGTCGCGCCGTCCGCCCGCGTCGTTGGCCGAGGTCCCGCGCGGGGTTTTGCGCCAGATGGCGGCCTATGCCGCCGCGCTTGAACAGACCTTCCCGGGCCGCGATGTCGAGGTCGGCATTCTCTATACCTCGAGTCCCCGGCTCATCGAAGTTCCCGCCGGTGTGCTCGATGCGCACAAGCCCGCCTTGGCGGCGACGCAGTAAAGCTTTCGGTCCCAGCCGTTGCCAGCGGCGGTTTCATCCCTAGATTGACGATCAAACACCGTTTCGAGGAGTTCTCCCAATGCCCACGATTGCCGTAACCGATTCCAGCTTCGAAGATGACGTCCTCAAGTCCGAGACGCCCGTTCTCGTCGATTTCTGGGCCGACTGGTGCGGTCCGTGCAAGATGATCGGCCCGGCTCTCGAAGAGATCTCGGACGAGCTCGACGGCAAGGTCAAGATCGCCAAGATGGACATCATGGCCAACACCGAAGTGCCCGGCCAGATCGGCGTCAAGTCGATCCCGCTGATGGTGCTGTTCAAGAACGGCGAAGCCGTTGCCCAGAAGCTCGGTGCCGCGCCCAAGAACGCGCTCAAGGGCTGGATTGAAAGCGAGATCTGATCGCGTCGATCCGAGCGCCCTTCAGGGTTTTAGGGAACCCCTTCCGCGCTTCGGCACGGGAGGGGTTCAGTGCATCTGGAGGGCAAACTTGGCAAAGTCTGCCCACAGCTCGGGCGAGGCGGCGCCGACAAGATCGCGCCGTTCGTATTCGTTCACCCGGTAGGGCGTGCCATCGGGACGTGCGGCCATGCCGCCCGCTTCGTTGAGGAACAGGACGCCCGCGGCGTGGTCCCAGGGAAGCGTGCGGTTGAACATCGAGACATCGTTGGTGCCCAGCACCAGGCGCGGGTATTGCTCGGCCGCACAGCGCGGGATGTCGACGAGCGTGTAGTGCGGGGCGGCCAGCGCCATGAATTTCTCGCGCATGCCATCGTTCATGAACAGCGTGGAAATTGCCGCGACGGGCGGGGTCTCACCGCTGGTGCGCGCTTTGATGCGGTAATCGCCAATATGCGCGCCCTTGCCGAGGCCTGCGTGGCAGAAGCGTCCGGTTAGCGTGTCGAGGATCCAGCCGCCAATGGTTTCGCCCTTGTCGGCGAGCGCAACAAGCACGCCGAAGGGGGCTTTCCCTTGCGAGAAGTTCATCGTCCCGTCGAGCGGGTCCACAATCCAGCACAGGTTGTCCTTGAGCTTCTCCATGACCGTGGGATCGGCGGCGACGGCCTCTTCGCCCACGACGCAGGCTTCGGGCAGGATTTGTGAGAGGCGCGCGGTCAGGATCGCCTCGCTTTCCTGGTCGGCGATAGTGACGACATCGTTCACCCCCTTGTCCATGATCTGGTCGAGTTCGAGCTTGCGGTAGCGCGCCTTGATGGCCCGGTCCGAGGCTTCGCGCATGACGGTTTCGACGGCGCGGGTCAGGGCAGGGGTGATCATGGGAGGGACCTTTCGGGTCTGGCTCAGGAGAGGGGGAGGGCGACGTGCTCTAGGTAGGCCGGGCGTTCCAGCAGACGCTGGTACCAGGCATGAACGTGCGGGAGTTTGGCGGTTTCCGGCGCGAGCGTGAACCACGAGTGGATGAACGGGCCCATCGCGATGTCACCGACGCCGATCTGGTGGCCCGAGAGCCACGGCGTTGTCGCAAGCTGCGTGTCCAGCACCGCCAGCAGGCGCGCGCAGGCGGCCTTGGAAGCTGCAATGGCGGCGGCCTCGCGCTGATCTTCGGGCGTGCGCACGAGGCCGAGGTACATGTCCTTTTGCGCCGCGCCATAGCCCGTCTGCCAGTCCAACCAACGTTCGGCCAACGCGCGGTCGATGGGATCGGCCAGGTACCAGCGCGGGCCGCCGTATTCGGCCGCCATGTAGCGCACGATGGTGTTCGATTCCCACAAGGTCAGCTTGCCGTCCGCGATGGTCGGGATCAGCCCGTTGGGGTTGTGCGCCAGGTATTCCTCGGAGAAGCCGAAGGACCCGCCCATATCGATGCGCGTGAAAGCAAGTCCCAGTTCGGCGGCGAACCAGACTACCTTCTTCACGTTGTGCGAATCGGGGCGCCCCCAGATGCGGAAGAAAGGCTCGGTCATGGGGTGCAGAGCCTTAACTTCGGTAGTCGGCGTTGATCGAGATGTAGCCATGCGTGAGGTCGCAGGTCCACACCGTCGCCTGCCCGTCGCCAAGGCCCAGGTCTACCTCGATGGTGACGTCCTGGCCCTTGAGGTGCGCGGCCACGGGGGCCTCATCATAGTCGGCGAGCGGCAGGCCTTCCTTAGCGGCCCAGGTGCCCCCGAAACCGATCGATAGCGTGTCGCGGTTGGCCGGTTCGCCAGCCTTGCCCACCGCCATGACGACGCGGCCCCAGTTCGCGTCTTCGCCTGCGATGGCGGTCTTGACCAGCGGCGAATTGGCAATCGCCATGCCGACCTTGCGCGCGCTCTCGTCCGAGACCGCGCCCGTGACCGAAACTTCGATGAACTTGTTGGCGCCCTCGCCATCGCGCACGACGAGGTGGGCAAGCTGGCGGCACACGTCCTGTATGGCAGCGGCAAAGGCATCGGCGCCCGGGCTCTGCGCGGTGACGAGCGGCGCATTGCCCGCCGCACCGGTCGCAAAGGCGAGCACGGTGTCGCTGGTCGATGTGTCGGAATCGACCGTGATGCACGAGAAGCTGCGCAGGTTTGCCGCCGACAGGCACTCCTGAAGGAACGCCGGCTCCGCGGCGGCATCGGTGAAGATGTAGCCCAGCATCGTTGCCATATCGGGCGCGATCATGCCCGACCCCTTGATGATGGCGCCCAGCGTCACCTCGGTGTCGCCGATCATGGCGGTTGCGGTGGCGCCCTTGGCGAAGGTGTCGGTCGTCCCGATGGTGTTCGCGGCCTCTTCCCAGGTGCAGGGCGCGGCGGAGAAGGCCTTTTCGACACCCTCGCGCGCCTTGTCCTTGGGAAGCGGTACGCCGATTACGCCGGTCGAGGAGACGAACACTTCCTCGCGCGGACAGCCGAGGTTGCCGGCCACCTGGTCCATGATCTGCTCGACCGCCGCGCGTCCACGATAGCCGGTAAAGGCATTGGAATTGCCCGCATTCACCACCAGAGCGCGGGCGGTGCCCCGCTTCACGTTCTCACGGCCGATCTCGACCTCTGGCGAACAGCATAGGTTCTTGGTGAAGACGCCTGCGACTGTGGTCCCTTCGATAAAGGTCACGTAGGTGAGGTCGCAGCGGCCCCAGTCCTTGTACCCCGCGCGCACGACATGCGGTGTTACGCCTGCAATGGCAGGCATTTCGGGGAAGGGCTGGGCGAGCGGGCTGACGGGATGACTCATGGAAAAAGCGCCTAGCGCATGGCCCCGCAAGGTCAAGTATCGGCGAGGAAGCGGCCGAAATTTGGGACCAATTGCGCTTGGTGGTGGACAGTAGTGATGAGGGTTACTATCTCCCCGGCATGGCCAATCGCCTGCTATTGACCCTGCTCGCCCTCCTGACGGGCCTTGCCGCCCATGCCGAGGCGCCGCAGGCGCGTGCCGGTCAGGTGCCCTCGGCGCAGCAGGTGGCGCTTCTGGTCGAGACCGGACAGGCAAGGGCGCCTCGTGCGCCCGTGGCGCTGGCCCGCCTTCCCGAACCGGGGCTTCGCAACACGCGCCTTGTCGCGCTTTCGGCCCAGCCGGGACAGCCCGCTGCGCCGCGCGTGGTGGCCGCGCAGACCGGGATTGACCGCGCGCGCGAATAACGCGCCCAGCCGACATGAATTTCGCCGCCCCACCGGAGCGGCCTTTTCCGCGTGCGCTTGCCGTCCTGTGTGAGGGATTTTCGCGCCGCGTGATCACCGCATATTCCAAATTCTCCTAAAAACAGGGATTCCCGCCATGCTCGGCGCACTCGTCAAGAACATCTTCGGCTCGTCCAACGAGCGCTACGTCAAGTCTTTGCGCAAGGTCGTTGACCAGATTACCGCGTTCGAACCCGCCATCGAGGCGATGAGCGACGAGGAACTCGCCGCGCAGACCCCCAAGTTCCGCGAGATGCTCGCGAACGGTTCGACGCTCGATGACCTGCTTCCGGAAGCCTTCGCCACCGTGCGCGAAGCCTCGCGCCGCGTGTTCGGCATGCGCCACTTCGATGTGCAGATGATCGGCGGCATTGTCCTCCACCGCAGCGAGATCGCGGAAATGCGCACGGGTGAGGGCAAGACTCTTGTGGCAACGACCGCCACCTACCTTAACGCGCTGGAAGGCAAGGGCGTCCACGTCATCACCGTGAACGATTACCTTGCCCGCCGCGACGCGGAGGAAATGGGCCGCCTGCACAATTTCCTGGGCCTCACCATCGGCGTCATCGTTCCCAACCTCGACGAGTTCCAGCGCCGCGAGGCCTACGCCGCGGACATCACCTACGGCACAAACAATGAATTCGGGTTCGACTACCTGCGCGACAACATGAAGCACGAGCGCAGTCAGATGGTGCAGCGCGACTTCAACTTCGCCATCGTCGATGAGGTCGATTCGATCCTGATCGACGAGGCGCGCACCCCGCTCATCATCTCGGGGCCCACCGACGACAAGTCCGAGCTCTACATCGCGGTCGACGCGGTGGTGAAGCAGCTCTCGGATGAGGACTACGAGAAGGACGAGAAGACCAAGAACATCACGCTGACCGAGGACGGCGTGGAAAAGGTTGAGCGCATTCTCGAGGCCGAAGGGCTGCTGGTAGGTTCCAACCTCTACGACGTAGAGAACACGCAGGTCGTCCATCACCTCGACCAGGCCCTGAAGGCCGTGGTCATGTTCAAGCGCGACACCGACTACATCGTGAAGGACGACAAGGTCGTCATCATCGACGAGTTCACGGGCCGTATGATGGACGGACGTCGCTGGTCGAACGGCCTGCACCAGGCCGTTGAGGCCAAGGAAGGCGTCAAGATCGAGCCGGAGAACCAGACGCTCGCCTCGATCACTTTCCAGAATTACTTCCGCATGTACCCCAAGCTTTCGGGCATGACCGGAACCGCGGCGACCGAAGCGGCCGAGTTCTTCGACATCTACAAGATGAACGTCGTTACCATCCCGACGAACAAGCCGATTGCGCGCATCGACGAGGAAGACGAGTTCTACAAGAACACGATGGACAAGTTCGCGGCCATCGCGAAGCTGATCCGAGACAAGCACGAGATCGGGCAGCCGGTGCTGGTGGGCACGGTCTCGATTGAGAAGTCGGAACTGCTCTCGGACTTCCTTAACAAGGAAGGCGTGAAGCACTCGGTCCTCAACGCCCGCTTCCACGAAATGGAAGCGCACATCGTGGCGCAGGCGGGCCGTCTTGGCGCGGTGACCATCGCCACCAACATGGCCGGTCGCGGCACTGATATCCAGCTGGGCGGCAACCTTGAGTTCCGTATCGAGGCCGAGCTCGCCGACATGCCCGAAGGCCCCGATCGCGAAGCCGGAGTTGCCCGCATCAAGGAGGAAATCGCGGCTGAGAAGGCGCAGGTGCTGGAAGCTGGCGGCCTGTGCGTGATCGGCACCGAGCGCCATGAAAGCCGCCGTATCGACAACCAGCTGCGCGGCCGTTCGGGCCGTCAGGGCGACCCCGGCCTTTCCAAGTTCTACTTGTGCCTTGAAGACGATCTCCTGCGCATCTTCGGCCCCGACACGCTGTTCTCCAAGATGATGAACAGCAACCTCGCCGATGGTGAGGCGATCGGTTCCAAGTGGCTCTCCAAGGCAATCGAGACCGCGCAGAAGAAGGTTGAGGCGCGCAACTACGAAGTGCGCAAGCAGGTCGTCGAATACGACGATGTGATGAACGATCAGCGCAAGGTCATCTATGAGCAGCGCTCGGACATCATGGACGCAGAGGCGCTTGACGACGTCGTGCTCGACATGCGCCACGACACGGTCAACACGCTCGTGGCCGAGGCCTGCCCGCAAGGTTCTTACCCCGAGCACTGGAACCTCGAGGGTCTCAAGGAACGCGCGAAGGAAATCCTGGGCGTCGAGGCCCCCATCGATGCGTGGGTCGAGGAAGACGGCATCGATCCCGAAGGTATCGAGGAGCGCCTTGCGGAACTGGCCGACGCGCACATGACCGCCAAGATGGAGAAGGACGACCCCGCGATCTGGCGCCAGGTCGAGAAGTCGATCCTGCTCGATCGTCTGGACCACCACTGGAAGGACCACCTCGCGACGCTCGACGCGCTGCGCCAGGTCGTGTTCCTGCGCGCCTACGCGCAGAAGACCCCGATCAACGAGTACAAGCAGGAGGCCTTCGGCCTGTTCGACTCCATGCTCTCGGCCATCCGTGAGGACGTGACCCGCATCCTGGCGATCAGCGAACTGCGCATGCCCGAGCCGATCCAGGAGCCGAGCCTGCCCGAACTTCCCGACTTCCTGACCGGCCATATCGATCCGCTGACGGGCCTCGACAATTCGAACGACGGCGACGGTTCGGCGCTCAACCCGGCGCTGTTCGGCTCGCTTGCGGGCAGTCCGCAGGCAACGGCTAGCCCGGGCGGTACGGCCGAGAATCCCTATGCGGACATGGACCTAAGCCGCAACGCGCCATGCCCTTGCGGTTCGGGCAACAAGTACAAGCACTGCCACGGCGCGCTCGTCTGAGGGCACGACTGACTGGCTGGATAGGACGAAGGCTCGGCTTCCGCAAATCGTGGGGGGGCGGGCCTTCGTGTATTTGCAGGGGCTAGATCGGGCAGTCGGCGCGTCTCAGACCGGCATATCGATGAAGGTGCCGTGCGCGATGGTGTGGAGGTAGCTGTCGGCGTCTTCCTGCCCATAGGCGCTTGCCACCAGGGGGATGGCACGCGCGCTGGCGCTGTCATCGAGCGTGGTCTTTGGCGGCTCCTGTGATGGCGCGAAAGTGCGCACCAGCGCCTGCCGGATCGCGCGGGCATCCTCGGCGCTCAGCTTGCCGGTCGCCACGTCGCTGTCGATGCGGCGGGCGAGCGCGGTGCGAAAGGCATCGGCATCGAGTGTGCGGGTGGCGATGGCGGCCGCTTCCTGGGTCAGATCGCGTATCTCGTTTTCGACATAGGCCACCCTTTGCGCGGCAAGTCCGCTTCCGCGCAGCAGGTTGGTAACTTCGGCCCCGGATACGACAGCACTTATGCTCATGTCCCTCACCTCGCGTTTCCCGTCGTTCGCATGATGGCACCGCAAAAAGATTGCAAAGGTGCAAGCGCGGCATTCCGCAGAGTTCCGGGGGACGCTCAGGTGAGCTCGTGGGTGACCGGGTCAAACGGGGGATAGAGAGCGTAGACTTCAAGGTCCGGGTCGAAATGATCCCAGGGCAGGGCGTCCTTGCCGTAGATCACGTTTTCCGGAGTGACTTCGCCGGGCTCGTCGAGCGATCCGGCCTGGACCATCACATTTTCGCCGGGCAGTGCGCCCGAGGTGAAGATACGCCCCCCGCAGGTGCCGCAAAAGTGGCGTGAAACCGCGCCGCCGCTCTCGCCGAAACTAATGTAGACGGCCGGCTCGCCCTCGATCTGGAGCTGGTCGCGTGGGATCCCGACGATGGTCGTGTGCCCGGTGCCGGTCGCCTTCTGGCAGTCCCGGCAACAGCACTGGGTTTCGAACAGACTGGGGCCCGTCACGCGGTACCGGATCGCGCCGCACAGGCATCCCCCGCCGTATTCACGGTTCGTTTTCAGCATCCCTTGTCCTCTTCCATTTCGGTTCTTGTCGTTTGGCGGCAAGGCTAACAGCGATGCTCCGGCCTGCCTACCGGCAACAAAACCCTTGGAACGCGACGCCCACTTCTAGGCCAAGTGTGCGCGGGCGCGGTGCGAAGACTTGGCGTGCGTCCAGCGAGGTGGCCAGCACCTGCTCGGGGTGGTGCGTGTCGAGGGCGTTGCGCAGGCTCAGTGACAGGTCCCAGCCGCCCCGCTTCACTCCCACCGCCACATCGAGGCTCGCCCGTGCAAGGGGTTCGGGCATAGCTCGATTGGAGGGTATTGAACTGCGAAGCGAAGCCGCTCGAGGCCACGGCATCGAGGCGTCCCCACAGCGTCGTTCCCGAGGCGAGGCGGCGCTCGTAGGCAAGACCGAGCGAGCCTTGCAACTCGATCCCGCAGCGGGCGAGGCCAAGGCGCAGGCCCACTTCGTAGCTGCGCAGCGATTCGGCGGCGTAGCTGCGGTTCTCCTCGCTCAGAGAGGGGGTGATGTTGAGCGGGCGTACCAGCAGGCTCGAGGCTGCATTGGCGCGGGCGGTGATGCTATCGACGCGGTCGCGCCGGGTTTCGGCAAAAAGCCCGAGGTCAGGGACGTGTGGGCGAGGGCTTCAGTGTGGAACCGCACTTCGCCGTTCGCGCTGGTGACCCACATCGGCTGATAGAGAATCGCGGGAAGACGCATCGAAACGAAGGCGCGATAGGCCTCCCATTGCGTCTGCGTACAGCTGGCGCCCTCGCCAAGCCCGGCATGGCGCAGGCAACTGGCGGGGTTGTCGACAAGCCCTGCAAGGATATCGCTGAAGTCGCTCTGGCGCATGACCTTCCAGCGGTAGAACGTCGCGAGCGCGGTCAGCGTGCCCTAGTCGCTACGCCAGTCGAGAGTGGCGTTGGCGAGATTGAGCGTGTTGGCATTGGGGGTTCGCACGGCAAGGTCGTTCTTTCGCGCGCCGTCGCGGTCACCGAAGAACCGCGCGCCATCGCTGGCGTCTCCTGGTCGAAGAACGAGAGCTTGAGGCCGAGATCGGACCTGGGCGTCCAGGCCAGGGTCAGGCGCGCGCCCTGGCGCTCGGTTCCGCCCTGATTGGCAGGAGCGAAGCGTGGGTGGTCGATATAGCCACCCGTAGTGCGGTCATGTGCTGTCCTTGGTCACAACGAAGATAGCAAAAGGATCTTCGGGGCCGACGCCGCGTTCCGTGTAAGGTCGCAGCGCCGGTCCTGAAGGCCAGGGCGGGTATCAGAAGCGCTTCGTGATCGAGGCGTTAAAGTAGCGCGCGATGACGTCGTAGTTCTGTGCGTTGTAGGTGCCCTCGCTGTCACCCACCTGCGGGGGGTGGCGATCAAACAGGTTGGTGATGCCAATGGGCTTTGTTGCGCAAATCAGTCGCCGATCAGCAGTGGGCCTTTGTGGCAGTTGGTTAGGCGACGCGCTGCGTTTGAGGCCTTGCGAGCGCGGAGAAACGGTTGAGGATGGCGGCGCGGACTTGCATTTCGGCGACCTGGCGATCGAAGTCTCGTGCCATGATGCGCTGGCCCAGCAGCTTGAAGCGATGCATTTTCGTTTCGACCTGGCTGCGCTGGTGACAGCCGCTCCATCGCTTCCAGATCGCCCTGCCAAACCATTGGCTTGAGCGCACGATTTCATTGCGTGCCGCAACGCCCGGCGTACTCTCGGGCCAGGCCTGCGCATTGCTGCGAGTGGGGGTGATGGCGCAGGCATCGCGCGGGGCAATGGCTTCGTGACAGGTTCTTGTGTCGAAAGCGCCATCGGCGCTGACGCTCGCGATGGCGTGATCGGGTGGGATCTGGTCCCGCAGTTCGGGTAGTATGGGAGCATCGCCAACCCGGCTTCCAGTCACTTCGATAACGCGGATATCCGACGATCCGAGGTCCACGCCCAGGTGGACCTTGCGCCACTGGTGGCGTTTGGACGGGCCATGCTTGCGCCTGCACCATTCCCCGTCACCCACCGCGTTGATGCCCGTGCTGTCGATCAGCAGGTGCAGCGGCTCGGAACTGGGTTGACAGGGGATCTCGACCAGCAGGGTCTTCTGCCTCTGTCTCAGCGTGCTGAAATCCGGCACCGGCCAATCGAGCCCTGCCATCTCGAGAAGGCTGGCGACCATGCCGGTGGGCTGGCGCAAGGGCAGCCTGAACACGCCCTTCAGGGTCAGGCAAACCTGGATCGCGGCATCCGAAACCACCGGCTGACGCCCGCGCTTGCCGATGGGCGCGGACAGCCATTGCATCTCGGGATCAAACCAGACCGGAAGCGAACCTCTCAGCGCCAGCGCTGCATTGTCGGACTTCCCGTTCGTCGTGCGGTAGCGGGCCCGGGGCGGTTTGCTCATCCCCGCCCAATAACCAACTGGATTCACCAACGGAATTCCCTGGTTATTTCTTGCTGGAGGGGCCGTAGAGGATGCCGTTGAAGAGAAATTTGAAGGTCGGATAGGGCTGTGCGCGCTGCGTGACTTCGGGCCCCATCACGAAGAGCTTGCCCTTGCCCAGGTCCACGTCGGCAATTGCGGTGGTTCCCTGAAGTTTCTCCTGGCCCATCGCCCAGCCGCTCTTGAGCGGGGTCGGGCTTTCGTACCAGGAGACCTTCCGCGCCTGTGTGCCTGCTCCCGTGAACGTGAAGGACTGGCTGCGATCGAAGAACATGTCCACTGTTGGCGTGATGCCGTAGGCCAGTGGCTCGGAGGGATCGACGCGCGCTTCCACAAGGGCGCCAGGAATGAAGAACTCGCTCGTCGTCAGACCCTTGAGTTCGCCATCTTCCTCCTTGGCAAGCGCGGGAACGAGCGGGGCCTCGAGCATCGTCGCCAACTGGGCTGCATTGCCGATGGCGATGATCGTGCCGCCCTCCTTGGCGAACTCGGCCAATGCGGGAGCGGTTTTCTCCTCGCTGACAAGACCTAGCTGCGAGCGATACTGGGCCGGGATCGTCTCGGGATCCGGCATCGAGGAGGGGCGTCCGCTCCACGGGCCGTCCTTCACCGGCGGGACGGTGCCATTGGCAAAGACGAGGACGTCGAACTTGTCGGCAAGGTTGCCCTGGTCGAGCTCGCTTGGGAAGACGACCTCAAAGGGGAACTCGTACTGCTCGAAAAGCCAGCGCGCCCAGCCCGAAGATATGACCCCGCCATACTGGTCGACGAGCCCCACGCGCACAGGGGCAATGGCCATGGCGTCCTGCGAAGGTGCCGCGCCTTGAGCATAGGCGTTGATGCCCAGGTTCTTGACCGAGGCCTCGACGATGCTCCGGGCTTCACCCGAGGCGGGGACCCAGACAGCACCGGGGGCAAATTCCACGTTCCCGGCGCGTGTTTCGCTCTTGATCCACGAAACCGGCAGCCCGGCCTTGAGCAGACGGTTGGTGAGGATGAAGCTGTTGTTCGTCTCGTGGCGCACCAGCCAGCCGGCATTGCCCGAACCCACGATTTGGCCCGCGGGCACGTCGATCAGGCCGGTGATGGGAGTCGCAGTCGGATCGATGGTCTCAAACACGCGGTCATAGCCCACGCCCATCTGGTCGGAGAGCGTGTAGCCGGTGATGTCGTAGGGTCTCTTGGGCGGACCGCCGGGGTATTCGACGTCGTGCGGGTGATCCTGCGGCTCGAACATGTCGAGGACGTGGGGGCGATAGGCCTGCGAGGTCTTCACGATCCACGAGCCCGCCGGATAGCTGGCGCCCGCAGCCGAGAATGGCGCATCGGCTTCGAGCACTTCGACGCCGTTCTTGAGAAGCGCGTTGAGGAAGGCGACGGTAGTCGGAAGGTCGCGCTGGCTGCGCGAGATGACATAGGCGCGCGGGTCGCGCTTCTCGCTTGCCTGGAGGACTTCGCCATAGAGGGCAGGATCGACCCGGTTGGCGCGGAAATAGCTATTCTCGGCTTTGGGGACAGGGCGGTCCCTACCCGCTTCCTTGAGTTCCTCGATATCGGTGGGCGTCGTCGTCCAGCTGTCGGTCAGGCCCTTCTCGACAGAATTCTTGCCCATGCGGTAGTAGTTGAACAGCAGGCGGTCGCGGTTGCGCGAAGCATAGTCCAGAACGGCGCGGTCGAGGCTCCACTGGTATTCTAGGCTGTCCGCCAGATGCCATTCGCGCGGGGCGATGGGCATGGGCTTGTCGTTGTCGGGCAGCTGCACTTCGGGGACGAGCGGGATATTCATGGGCGCCGGGCCGCCGATGATCTCGGTGAGAAGCCCGATCGAGTTGTGGAAGTAGGAAACCGAGCGCTCCATGCCGTTGTGCCAGGTGGAGTACGATGCGGAACTGCGCATGCCCGAGCCCGGCTTGTTTTCCGCGATGAGGCGGCTGTGCATGGTCGAGCCCACTTCCTGCAATTCGGTCATCAGCAGCGGGTCGTAGTTGTAGTTGAACGGATCGCGGAACGGGGGCACGAACACGACCATGCCCTCAGGCCCGGTCTGGTGCTGGTTGAAGATGATCTGCGGGAACCACTCGCGGAAAAGCACGCGGTTGACGTTCTCGGTTTCGGGCATCTGCGCCATGAAGCTGTCGCGGTTGTTATCATGCCCGACGTACTTCTGGTAGAGGCGCGGGATCGTTCGGAATTCGCGCTTCTCCGGGTCTTCGTTGCGCATGTACCAGTCCGCGACGAGTTGGAGGCCGTCCGGGTTGTCATGGCCAAAGAGGATGATGACGTTATCAAGAATGCGCTTCGTCTCGGCATCGCTCCGGGTCAGCATCCGGTAGAGAACGTGGATCTGCGACTGGGTGGTCACCGTCTCGGTCGCGTGCATGCCAGCATCGATCCAGACCACCGCTTTGCCTTCCGCGGCCAGCGCCTGCGCCTCGGCATCATCGAGACCCTTCGCCTTGGCCAGCCGGGCGTTGATCTTCTTGTAGTGATCGAGCTTGGCAAGGTTCTCGGGCGAGGAGACGATCGCCACCCACATCGTGCGGCCTTCCGCGCTCTTGCCGATATCGACCAGCTTCATGCGGTCCGACTGGCTGGCCAGCGTCTTCAGATAGGCCTCGTACTGGTCGTAGTTGGCAAGGAAATAATCGCTGCCCGGTTCCTGCGGGAAGCTTTCGGCGGGTGTCGCGATGCCCATCGTGTTGGGCTGTGAGATCTGGGCCAGGCCCGGTGAGGTCAGCAGGAGCGCCATCGCTGTGAAGCTCGCCGCCCTAAGCCCAATTCGCATATCCGTATCTCCTCTTCGCGCATCGTGTGCCCTGCGTCCTAGGGTAGGACGCAGGTTCGGCGCGAACCCTCAGGCAAAAATACGAAAAAGGGGAAACTTTTTTCGCAGGGGCGAATCCAGGCGCGGGTTTCCGGCACGATATCGAAGGCAACGGTGAGGCGATCGGCCTCGCCGTAGAAGGGCTCGGTGCTGTGCCACAGGGAGCTGGGGAAGAGTACGAGGTTCCCAGGCTTCGGGCGTATGTGGGCAAGTGGTTCCAGCGTGGGCGAGGTCGTGCAGCCCGGCCTATCGGGGGCGGCCAGGCCCTGAATACGCGCGCGGGTCGGGTCGATGCCGGGGCCAAGCTCGCGAATGTAGCGGGTGATCACCGCGCGCGCTGGCAAAGAATCCTGTGAGGACGGGGTCGGGGCTGCGGGCGAGGTCTTCCTGGATTTGACTACCCCCGCGCAGCGATTGGCCGAGCGGGTGCATGGTTTATCCATGGCGTGCGCGCAGCGTTTCGCCAAGCGCACTCAGCCAGGCGTCGCGCGAAGGCCAGCCGTAAGGGGTGGGCACCTCCATCTGTCGCACCAGTCCAGTGTCGCAATAGGGCGCGCACGCCCTGATCTTGGGGATGGTGGGCCAGGATGCGCGCGGCAAGGTCGCGTCCGTCCTCGGCGCGGCTTAGGCCCAGCAGCGCTTCGACGGCGGACTCGGCGGTTACAGGCTGCGCGGTGCACTGATACGGACTATGTGATCTACTGGCCATTGGCTGCCCGCGCAGCGGCCTCTTTCGGCCGCCAGAAGGTCAACCTGAGAGGCGGTTTCACAAGGACGTTAGTACAAATCACTTCTGAGCCGGCCTGAAATGCGAGCCTCGTCAAGCCAATCTTCCCCCATGGTCTCTCGGAGGGCGGCAAGTGCGGCCTCGCCCATGGCGAGCCGTCCGCACAGCACCACGGCCGCCTCTGGTGCCAGGAATTCAGAAAGATCGGTGCTATGAGCCTGGAGAATGTCGGGTACGCGCAGACCGTCCTGGCGTGAGAGGGCCAGATCAAAACGATGTAAGCTGTTTTCCTTGTGCCACGCGCGCATTTCCTCAAGGAGGCCAGCGGCATCGGCCTCGCCACGCTCGCCGAAGATGAGCCAGCATGGGCGGCCGGTCGCCATGGCCTCAAGGAGGTGCGGGCGCAGCCCCGCCCAGCCCGAGCCTGCGCCGATAGCAAGGAGCGGACCGGTCCCGCGCGGAGGCCGAAAGCCGGCATGTTCGCGTATCCGCGCGCGGACACGACCAGCCTCCGCAGGCAGCGACGTGAGCAGACCCGAACCGCGTCCGGGCACGCCCTTGTCGATTACGCGGCGCACGAAGAGGATGAGTTCCTCTCCCCCGCACCGGTTGGCGATCGAGTAATCACGTTGGTGCCCATCGGACGTATGAAGCTCGAAGAGGTCGCCGACATCCCAGTCGGGAAGGTAGCCATCGACGGGGCGCAAAGCCAGGCGGAACAAACCTTCACTTGCCGCAGTCTGTGCATCTTGGCCAACGGGGCCAGCTACACGCGTGCGCGTTACGATCCGCCACTCGCGTGGAGCGTTATCGAGACGGTCGCTGGCCATCGGGCCGACACCTTCTTGCACGAGCACCGCGTCCCATTGGGAAAGTGCATCGGGAGCAAGATCATCCACCGTGATATAGGCGGTCACCTCTGCGGCCATGGCCTCGCACCAGGCCTTGAGGCGCTCCCCGAAGGCGCAGAAATGCGCATAGCGTCGATCCCCCAAGGCCAGGATGGACACCTGCACTCCGGTCAGATCGACGTCGCTATCGGCAAGAGCCCGGTCAAGACCTCCGGCATCGTCGGGCGCATCGCCTTCGCCGGTCGTCGAGACCGCGAAGAAAATCCGGTCTGCTCCGGCAAGATCGCCCGATTCGAGATGGTTGGCACACAAGAGCCGGGCATCCCGGGCCGAGCGGAGCAGGGCCGCGTGCGTGGCTTCGGCGATCTCCTGCGCGTGACCTGTCTGGGAGGCATAGACAACGAGGCTGGACGCGCCGTCGAAGGCCGCGCGCGGGCGCTTGCGCAGGCAGAGCCAGGTAAGGCCCAGCCAAGCCGCAATCAGGGCGGCGAGAATGAGCCAGTCAGTGAGCGTGGCGCGCATGGACAGGGTATTTCCTCAAGAGGGGGGCATTTCCCGGCAATCGCGCGCGCCGGGGCTGCGGAAGGGCGTTTCGCATCGCCGGGGTACGGCCCCCCGTGCCTCGCATCTGAAAGGCGCGCGAAACAGGACCGGCGATCAGTGCTGCGGGGAAACGCGTACAAGGCCCAGTTCCCGGTGGCCCTGCGCCGATGCGCCACGGACCTGGCCGCCCCGGATAACCACAGGCACCTTCACGACTTCGCGGCCCGCTTTCTCCCGCGCGGCTTCGACTACGAGACTGTAGGTGCCATCACCCAGCTCGCCGAGGCCCTTGATCGCGATGGTATGCCGGCCCGTCGTGCGGGTCGGCGCGGAGATTCCGTCCGCCGGCATGGTCATGCTGCGCCCGCTCTTGCGCCACCACGTGCGCAGTTCCGAAAGCCAGCGCGCGCCGATCCGGCTCTGATCGTGAAGCACCGCTGAAACCGCCAGGGCCTTGCCGTTGGCATCCTCCAGCCAGGCCGCGACATAGGGCTTGCGGTAATTGGGGTCCGAGACGCGCGGAAGTTCGATCGTGACCGCACCGCTTTGAGCCTGAGCACCAGCAGGAAGTGTAAAGGCGACGGCCGTCAAGGTCGTGGTGGCCAGGGTAGTCGAACGCATTGAAGTGCTTTCCTTCAAAGGGTGGTGGGGCCTAACCGTTTGGCAGGCGAGGAACGCGCTGGCCGGACCTGATGCGGAAACGCATGAGCGATGCGCCGCGAGGCTCACCTGCCCGGCTGGGCCCGTCTTTTATGCAAATGCTAATCACTTGCAATATTGCGCTGGCTATCCAAAGCGGGATTTGAAGTCAATATTCAGGCGTTCCACCACGTAACGCCCCAACGGTCGCGCGATGTTGGAATATCCGTGCGGCGCCATCGCGCAACTCTGCGCCCGCACCTCCAGAGGGGCTTTTGAAGGTTCCCACTCGCGTCACACGCGCCCGCGCCAACTGACATTCACACATCAGGTGAGAAGGGGGCAAAGATTGCGGATGCCCCTGCCTCCTCCAGACGATTGACTTCACGTTATAATTGCTCTTGCGAATCATTTGCACCTATGTGTAGGTCGCGCAGCTAATGCGAATCACTTGCATCTTTATCGCGGCCCGCTAGCATTCGGGCTGAGGGGGAAACACATTGCGACCTGACTTTCGTTCCGCAGCCACTCTTGGCGTTTCGGTTCTCGTTCTCGCGTCCATCGCGGCGCCCTCGCTGGCCCGCGCCCAAGACAGGGTCGTGCGTTCCGCCGAACAGGAAAGGGATGAAACGGATGGCGAATTTCTGGGCACGATCGACATCGGCGAGAGCACGCGGGCTATCCGCACCGACACCGCCACGCCCATCACCTCGATCAACCGCGAGGAGATCGAGGATCGCCAGGCCAATACGATCGCGGAACTGATCGATTCGATCCCCGGTGTCACGATCGTCAACGGTTCGACGCCGATCGGATCGGGCATCAATATCCGCGGGTTCGGCGCGACCGGCACCTACGGCACCGACCAGAAGGTTCTCGTTCTGGTGGATGGCGCGACAAACGGCTCGGAAGAGCTCTATCGCATCGGCACTCAGCTGTTCACCGACCCGCTCCTGTACAAGAGCGCCTCGGTGCTGCGTGGGACGGTGGGCAGCTTCGAATACGGCTCCGGCGTGATCGGGGGCACCGTGATCCTCGAAACCAGCGACGCCTACGATTACCTGGGCGGCAAGACCGGCTTTACAGTCAACCAAAACCTTTCGGGCAGCAGCAACGGCGGCGGCTTTGCGACCTCGACCACGCTGGCCGCGATGCCTAGCGAAAATGTCGAATTCCTGGCCAATTACAGCTATCGCAAGAGCGGCACTCAGGAAGACGGCCACGGCGAACGGATCGAAAACAGCTCCTTCTCGCTTCCCAGCTTCCTCGTAAAGGGCGCGGTCCACTTCGGCGCGGACAACGCGCATACCCTCAAGGCCAGCTTCAGCCAGACCACGACGGCGGAACGCGACAAGCCCTACGACAGCTTCGGCACGACAGGGGGTATCTTCGGTAACGTCGATCGCGACACCAAGTCGAAGAACCTTGTCCTGGGCTACTACTACGAGCCCCTCGATACCGACGCGATCAACCTCAGCCTGGTCTACACCCGCGCTCAGCAGGACATCGAGCAGTCCTACATTCCTTACTCCTCGCCCATCTTCGGTGAGGTGGGCACGCCGGTGACCGATGCCGACCAGCGCTATGTCACCTCTAAGGTCACGCTCAAGAACGCCGCGCTCTTTGTGACCGGCAGCGTCCGTCACAACCTGCGCATGGGGCTGGAATACATCGACAAGGACCGCCTAGACGCGAACTCCGCGCCGGGGGGCACCGACCGGCGCATGGCGGCCTTCGCCGTGGATGAGATCAACCTGATGCGAGGCTTCACGGTGACGCCTGCGGTCCGCTGGGAAACCTCGACCGTGAAGGGCGAACTCGATGACGGCTCGAACGCCAGCTATACCAATGAGGGCCTGATGGGTGGCGTCTCGGCGCGTTACGAACTGCCCTTCGGATTCTCGGTGTTTGGGTCCTGGGCCAAGACCCGCGCGATGCCGATCATCGATGACCTCGAAAACGTCACCTACATGAACCAGCCGGAAAAGAGCCGCAGCTGGGAAGCGGGGGCGGCCTTCGACCGCACGGGCATCTTCACGCAGAATGACCGCTTCGCCATCAAGGCCAATTATTACGACACCGACCTGACCGACAACACATCGTACTCGGGGGTGGCCGAAGTCTATCTCGAAGGCGTTGAGATCGAGGCCTCCTATGCAACGCCGAGCGGCTTCTATCTCGATTTCAATGGCAATATCGTGAGCGGCACCCAGCTTTCGACCGGAGGGGCGCTGAGCGATTGGGGCAACCTGCCCCAGAACACCTACCAGCTCGCCCTTGGCAAGCGGTTCGGCGACCACTTCGACGTGCGCTGGGAAGGCGTCCTGGCCGAGGATCTCGATACCGATGGGACAGTCGAGGAGGGCTACAACGTGCACAATCTGCGCGCCTCGTTCTCGCCCGAGGCCGGCTTCCTCAAGTTTCTCACTTTCCGGGTTAGCGTCGAGAACATCTTTGACACCTACTACGTGCCCGCGCTCGCTACGCGACCGGCTCTGGGGCGCAATTTCAAGGGCGCGGTTTCCGTCCAGTTCTGAGTGCGAGAGGAGGCGCAGGCGATGTATCTGGCACATGCTTCGAAGTGGGATCGGCAGCGACTGGTCGGCCTTGCCGGCTCGGCGCTGGTCAATGGCGGGGTGCTCGCGATCTTCGTCGGCCTCGCCAGCGGGGCCGTGCACGAAACCGGAGCCGGGAATTCGCTTACCGTGATCGCCTTCAGCCAGGCCGGGTTGACGCAGGACGAGGGCCAGAGCGCTAAGGCCTCTGCCGCCGAGCCGGCCGAGGCCCCCGCGCCGCGCACCCCACGCCCGCCGCATGCGGCGCGATCCGAAACTGCACAGGCCGCTATCGCCCAGAACGCCCAGGCCCATGCCCTGACGGCCCCGGCGCACGCTGTCCTGCAGCGCGAACAGCCAATTGTGCGCCCGGACCTCGCTCTGGTAGCCCCCGCCGTGATGATCGCGCCCCAGGCGCTTTCGCCAAGTGCCTCCAGCCCGCACGAGGTAGGGGGCATGTCTGCCGAGGCGGGCGCACAGGCCAAGAAGAATCCAAGCGAGAGCCGGGCGAATTCCGGGGGCGGCGCGGCGAAATACGCGGCCTCCGTCATGCGCCACCTCATGCGTTACCGCAGGCAGAATACGGTCGGGGCGGGGGCGGCCTACATTCATTTCACCGTGATCGAGGACGGGCGCTGCCGGGACATCGGCGTGGCGCGTAGTTCAGGCTCCTCGCGCTTCGATCACGCTGCGATGCAACTGGTACGCCGCGCCGCACCCTTCCCGCAGCCCCCGCATGGCCAGCCCCGCAGCTTCAATTTCGAGATCACCGGCTCATGAGCCGTTTCCGAACACCAGGAGGTTCCCGATGATAGACCCGACAGGCATCCGCTCCGCCCTTGCGCCCCTGGCGCTGGCCGCGTCGGCCGCCCTTCTTCCTCTTCCGGTCGCCGCACATACCGGTTTCATGCTGCCCAATGTCTTCGTTGCCAACACCGAGCGCATGGTGACGCTGGAAAGCGCCTTCTCGGAGGACTTCTTTCAGCCCGAGATCGCCCTGGAATCGGAGGACTTCCACGTCATCGGCCCCGATGGCGAACGCAGCGCCTTCGACCGGGTCTCGCCGCACAAGCAGGTCACGATCCTCGAGGCCGGGATGGAGGCCGATGGCACCTATCGCTTTACCAGCGGTGTGCGGCGCGGCCGGACGGGCAAGATGGCCATGGCCAAGGACAAATGGGTTCCGGTGCGCGGAGACGAACTTCCCGAAGGTACCGAATACGTAAAGACCAGCCAGACCGAAACCGTCTCGGAGGTCTATGTCTCGAAGAAAGGGCCGACCCGGGCGCCGGTCGATGTGCATGTCGGGCGCCTTGAAATCCACCCGATCACGCATCCCAGCGACGTCTACGCTGACGGGCGCTTCGTCTTCGAGGTGCTGTTCGATGGCAAGCCGCTCGCAGGCCAGGTGTTAAGTCTGGATCGGGGCAACGCGCGCTACGAACAGGTCAAGCCGCACAGGGCCGTGACAACCCGCGCGGACGGGAGGGTTGACCTCAGCTTCGACTCCCCCGGTGTCTACATCCTGATGACCCGCCATCGCGCCGATGCTCCGGCGGGAGCCGAGACGGATATCCGCAGCTACACCACCAGCCTCACCTTCGAGGTCCAGTCCTGATCCTTTTGCGGCGCTATGCGTCCCCACACACACGAAGGAAATATCCCATGACGACGAAGACGACCGGCGCGGCGCTGGTAGCCCTCACGCCCCTCCTTGCCCTCGCGGCCCTCAGCGGTCCTGCCCTGGCCCAGGACGGCGAGAGCGCCGCCATCGGTACGCGCGCGAACGCCAGCGGCCACAGCAAGACCAGCTTTCTGGAGACCTATGACACGAACGGCGATGGCAAAGTCTCAGTAGCCGAGTTCACCGCCGGGCGCGCTGCCAAGTACAAATCCTTCGATCTGGATGGCGACGGGCAGGTCTCCCAGACCGAGTACGTCGAAGAGTATCGCGCGCGTCTCGATGCCGAGCTGGCGCGCCGGCGTAGCCTCCAGATCCGGCAGACATACGTGCGCTACGGCGTGCTGGACACCGACCACGACCAGAACATGAGCCTTGCAGAATTCCACGAATCCGGAAGCCGCATGTTCAAGCGCCTGGATACGAACGGCGATGGCGTGATCGACGAGAGGGACACTTCGGACCACTATTGAAATCAGCCATCGGTTTGCGCGGCATCGCCTTTACCAATCGGCCCGTGAATGGTGCCTGGCAAGCAGAAGCATTTGATTCCGGCAGGTCGCGAGGCGGGCGATCTGCCGCGTCTTGCGCTGGGGGAAGTTCTCGGCGCTGTTTTACGTGGCTTCGAGGTGAGGCGTTGGATGCGGCTCGGGACGCAGCCCGAACCCTGGCGCTCTGAGTGCGAGGCCAGTTTGATGCCACATCGGGTCAGGATATGGCCCATGGGCATTTGGACGGCGCCGGGGAGGCGGACGCTGTTCTCAGCTGCCGCTCGACATCGGCGCGCCCATCGAGACCGCGTTCATGCGCAGCGTTTATGGACGTGCAATGCCAACTCCTGTGTTCCGGCAGCCGCACATGAGGAGTCCTGATGTCTTGCAGGAGCAGGTCGATCCATATCTGCGCGAGCGTGCGACGGCGTGAGAGGTAGGGCGCGCGATTGTATAGATAGGTTCGGTCCCCGGCTGTGTGTGCGCCAGCGTGAGGTCGATAATGCCGGAATCGCGTTCCTGGTTTTCCAGTGCTGCGCGCTCGTTCATGATCGTCGAGAAGTTTGCACGCCAGCCATGGGAAACATGCTCGCCTGCAAAGCCAGGATCCCCTCCTCGCGCAGCATCAGCAATGCGGCACCGCGTTTGGCTCTCGCTGCTGTCAGTGAGAATGCAGGGCAAGGCCCGATCGAGAACGTCTTTTTCCTTGTCCGTAAATCGGCAACGCATTCGCCACAGCTTCGAGCCAGTCGGACGAATGAGCAGGAAAAGCCAGCCTGCATCGAAGAGCTTGCGATCCTTCTCGCCGGACTTCGCCTTGCGACAGTTGATGTCGGTCAGCATGAAGCTTCGCGGCAGCCCCTGAAAGGGCCCCTATCTTCGATGGGCTTGGGTGAAACAGCTTGAACCGGCATTGCCAGAGATTTCAAGGTGTTGCCATCCTGTTTGCAGCGGGATGAAACCCGCTGAAACAAGAAAGTGGCTCCCCGAGTAGGATTCGAACCTACGACAACTCGATTAACAGTCGAGGGCTCTACCGCTGAGCTATCGGGGAGCAGCCAGTCAGTGTTTCCACCGCCGCGGCAGGACTGGCCCTATACGCAGGGTGTTTTGGGTTGGCAACCCTGATCTTGGCAAAAATTTGATTTTTTTTGAGGGGCTCGCAGAAAACTTCCTCAGACCTGGAACTGTTCGGCGAAGATGCGTTCCTCGAGGGTGAAGCCGGGGTCGAAGAGTAGGGTCATTTCTCTTTCGGTCGAGGTGCTTATCCGGACGGTGCGGACATCGCGCACCTCCTTCTGGTCGGCGACGGCGGCGACCGGGCGCTTGCCCGGCTCGCGGATGCGGAACTCCACTTCAGCGCTCTCGGGCAGGATCGCGCCCTTCCAGCGGCGCGGGCGGAAGGGGCTGATCGGGGTGAGGGCGAGCATGCGGCATCCCAGCGGCAGGATCGGCCCGTTGGCGGAGAGGTTGTAGGCGGTCGAACCGACCGGCGTCGCCACGAGAATGCCATCGCCTGCCATCTCACCCATGCGCACGCGTCCGTTGATACGGATCTCCAGCTTGGCGGTCTGGCGCGTCTCGCGCAGGAGCGAGACCTCGTTGATCGCGTAGTAGCTGAATTCCTCACCCGACTGGGTCGTGGCGTGCATGCGCAGCGGGCTGACCGGAATGCGCCGCGCTGCGTGGATGCGTTCCAGGACCGTCGCATCGCCGTGGAGGCTGTTCATGAGAAAGCCCACGGTGCCCAGGTTGATGCCATAGCAGGGCTTGGAAATCCCCTTGTCGAGCATTTCGTGAAGCACATGCAGCATGAAGCCATCGCCGCCCACGACGACCAGGATTTCGGCGTCCTCGGGCGCGACCCAGGGGTGGGCCTCGCGCAGCTCCTCCGCGCGGGTCTGGGCCTGCGCACTGTCAGAGAGGATGAGAGCGAGCCGCAAGGGCGGGCTAACCGCTTCATCCGAGGGGGAAATCTGACTCATGGAAACTCCGCAGCAATGTGTTCCCGAACGGGACAGCTGTTCCCGGCCCGGCCCATGGGGCTGGTAAATTTTGAACGGTTTGGCAAGGCCTTTGGCATAAAGGAGAAAAGATGACGTCGTCGCACCCTGGCCAGGCCGAACGCCTCGCGCTGAGACTGGAAGATCGCCTGAGCGGCCTTCCCGGCGTGGAGCTCGTCCATGAACGCATGGCCGCGTGGCAGGCCGAGGCGCAGGAGAACCTGGCCCCGGTGCACGTCCACGCAATGCTCATCAGCCTGCGCCGCCTCGATGCGATCAACATGGCCTACGGTGCGGCTGCCGGGGACGGCGCGCTCGAGGAGATTGCCGCGCGCGTCAGCCACTACGCTTCGGAAGAGCTCGACGCGCCCTGGGTGCTGACCCGTGCAGGCGGCGGCAACTTCCTGCTGGTCGCGAACATCTCGTGCAGTCGTGAGCGCTGGCAGCTGCTGGCCGACCAGCTTTCACACCTGCTCTCGCGGCCCATTGCCGTGCCCTCGGGGGTGATCCGCCTCTCGCCGCGCTTCGCCCTGATTCGGACGCTGGCCGAGGAAGCGGTCGAATCGATGCTCGAACGGCTCGGCGTTGCGCTTCAGGCGGTGAACGAGCAGCAGGGCGCGCGGCTGGTCTGGGCCGATGGTGAGGCGATCCCGCCCGGGATCTCGACCCCGCAGCTCGAGGCCGACCTCCTGGGCGCGATTGACCGCGATGAGATCGAGGTCCTCTTCCAGCCCCAGTTCAGCCTGGAGGATGACCGGCTGACCGGGGCCGAGGCGCTGGCGCGCTGGGATCATCCCGAACTGGGCCGGATCGGAGCAGGGGCGCTGTTTAACCTCGCCGAGCGGACCGATCATGTCGGCCCACTCTCGCAGCATATTGCGCGCAAGGCGCTGTGGGCGGCGCGCGACTGGCCCGAGAACCTGCGGCTTTCGATCAATGTGACGCCCGAGGATCTGGCATTTGAGAGCTATACCTCCCAGATGCTCGACCTTGTGGGCGAGAGCGGATTTCCTCTGCGCCAGCTGACCCTTGAGATCACCGAGCAGTCGCTGATTGCCGATGTCACCGCCGCTGCGCAGATCATGGCCGAGTTCTCGGCGCAGGGGATTCGCATCGCGCTCGATGACTTCGGCGCGGGCTTCTGCAATTTCCGGTACCTGAAGGTGCTGCCGATCCACTATATCAAGCTCGACCGTGCGATGATCGAGGGGATCACCACCGACCCGCGCGATGTCGCGATCCTGCGCGCAATCGTGGCGATGGCCACGGCGCTCGACCTGGAGGTGATTGCCGAGGGGATCGAGCGCGCGGACCAGCGGGAGGCCGTCGCGCGCGAGCATTGTGGGTATTATCAGGGTTTCCTGCGCGCCCAGCCGATGAGCGTGGCCCTGTTCGATAAGCTGGCGCGGACCGAGATGGCAAGGGCCTGAGGGCCTGATCCCGATCCGCGCGCGCCTGCGGGCTGTGCTTACCTGCCCTGTGCGTAGAAGGCTTCGAGGTCGAGGCGCATCTGGTGCAGCGCTTCGGGGTTCAGATAGATCATGTGCCCGGCCTCATAGTACTTGAACTGGAGGTTCCCGCGCAGTTTGGGCTCCAGCATCATGTGCTTGAGGTCCCGCTCGGTCGAGTGGAACGGCGTGGCCATGTCGTAGTAGCCGTTCAGCGAGAGCACGCGCATGTACGGGTTGGTGCGCATGGCGCGGCTGAGGTCCTGCGTCACGTCGACCTGGTTCTGGAAGCTTGAGTAGCCGTAACCCGGTGCCTTGTGCGACCAGTCCCACTCGAAGTTGCCCGCCTCGCGCGCGCTGCGGCGGTACGTGAGATCGGTGTCATACCCGAAAGTCGTGTGCAGCTGGTCCATGAAGCTGGAGATGTAGAGGCCGGTGATGCCCGTGCTGGAGGGATCGTATTCCGGACCTTCGCCCGCGGCATCCGCGTCCGTGCCGGTGTAGCGCGAATCGAAGCGGCCCAGCGTCTCACGCTCGGTGCGCAGCAGTTCCTTGCGGAAGCGGCTGAGATCGACGCGCAGGTTCGCGTCCTTCAGGAAGTCGACCGAGAGGCCGGTGTAGCGGCTCATCTGGCGTGCAATAGCGTCTTCCTCTTCAGGCGTGATGTCCGAACCCTTGCCCAGCGCGGTGGCGTAGGGGCCATTGGCGAATTGGCGCGCTTCCTCGACGAACTGGGCG
Source organism: Novosphingobium sp. BW1 (assembly GCF_008107685.1). GTDB lineage: Bacteria > Pseudomonadota > Alphaproteobacteria > Sphingomonadales > Sphingomonadaceae > Novosphingobium. Next base: position 268,678 of record NZ_VIRF01000078.1, on the reverse strand, counting down.
AGCGAGGCGGGGCGGTCGGCCACGCGGTTATGGTACCAGGCGGTCGCGGCGTAACTGGGCAGATAGCCGATGTGGATGTTATCGAAGCCCGACTGGCGCACGCCGTAATTCATGATCGAGGAGAGCAGGACCACGCCGTTAAGCGCCATGCCGCGCCCTTCCATCTCCTCAGCCAGCGCGCCCGAGCGGGTCGTGCCGTAGCTTTCGCCGAAGATGTACTTGGGATCGCCCCAGCGCCCGTTCTTGGAGATGTAGCGCTGGATTGCGTCGGCAAAGGCGCCCACGTCCTGGTCGACGCCGTAGAACGCGGCCGGGTCGGTATCGCCGAGCGCGCGCGAATAGCCCGAGCCCGGCGCGTCGAGGAACACCATGTCGGTCGAGCCGATCAGGCTGTCGGGATTGGGGCCGACATCATAGGGGGCAGGGGCCACCGCGATGGGATCGTTGGTGCGCACGTGGGTCGGCGCGAAGCTGCCCATGCGCAGCCACAGGCTCGCCGAGCCGGGGCCGCCGTTGTAGAAGAAGGTGACCGGGCGGTTCTTACCGGGCGCGGTGTAGGCGGTGTAGAAAATGCTCTGGGTCGGCTTGCCCTTCGCGTCTCGGATGGTGAGCGTGCCCGCCGTCGCGGTGTAGGCGATTGAGCGGCCATCGACATTGACCGAGCCCTTCGCGGTCTTGGCAATTTCCTCGACCGGAGCGCTGGCCCAGCCAGCCGCAACTTCCTCGGCCACGGCCTGGTCGTGCTCGCGCGCGGCATCCGGCCCTTCGCTTTTCTGCGCTATCGCGGGATGCGCGAGCACGAGGAGGGAGGCGGCGGCGAGCGACGTAATTCGTTTCATGGGTGTCCCTGACTGTCTTTCGAGTGTGACCTCGAGGCTCAGACTGGTCGTCCGCCGGTTTCAAGGCAAGGATATATTGTATATCATTTCTAAAACTGTTTGTCGCAGCCTCACTTGGCCTTGCGCGCCACCCCGGAAAGACCCTTGGTCAGCTGGAACAAGCCGTTGAGGCGTGACTTTGGATCGCCCCAGGCACGCTGGAGCACCAGCTTGTGGTCCGGACGCAGCTTGATTGCCCCTTTCAGGCGCTCGGCATAGGCGATGAGGCCGGTGGGGTTGGGGAAGCTGTCGTTGTGGAAGCTGACCAGCGTGCCGCGCGGCCCCACGTCGATCTTGGCGATGTGGGCGGCAATCGCCTGGCGCTTAATCTGGATGAGCTGGATGAGGTTCGCGGTCGGATCGGGGAGGGGGCCGAAGCGGTCGATCATCTCGGCCGAGAGCGATTCCACCTCGTCCTGGTTCTCTGCGTCGTTGAGGCGGCGGTAGAGCGCCATGCGTACGGCGAGATCGGGGACGTAGTCGTCCGGGATCATGATCGGCGCATCGACAGTGATCTGGGGCGAGAGGCCCGTGGTGTCCTTCTCCAGCCCCACGCCGCCTGCGCGCGCGGCCATGATCGCATCCTCCAGCATCGACTGGTAGAGCTCGAAGCCGACCTCGCGGATGTGCCCGGACTGTTCATCTCCCAGCAGGTTGCCCGCGCCGCGAATGTCGAGGTCGTGGCTGGCGAGCTGGAAACCCGCGCCCAGGCTGTCGAGATCGCCCAGCACCTTGAGGCGCTTTTCCGAAACCTCGGTGAGCGCCTGGTTCGCAGGCGTTGTCAGGTAGGCGTAGGCGCGCAGCTTGGAGCGTCCCACGCGCCCGCGCAGCTGGTAAAGCTGAGCAAGGCCGAAGCGGTCGGCGCGATGGATGATGATCGTATTGGCGCGGGGAATGTCGATGCCGCTCTCGACGATCGTGGTCGAAAGCAGGACCTCGTACTTGCCGTCGTAGAAGGCGCTCATGCGCTCTTCCACTTCACCCGCCGACATTTGTCCGTGCGCGGCAATGACTTTCACCTCGGGCACGTACCTGGCCAGCCATTGCTCGACCTCGGGCATGTCCGAGATGCGCGGCACGACGATGAAGCTCTGGCCGCCACGGTGGTGTTCGCGCAGCAGCGCCTCGCGCATCACCATGTCGTCCCATTCCATCACGTAGGTGCGCACCGCGAGGCGATCGACCGGCGGGGTCTGGATGGTGGAAAGCTCGCGCAGGCCCGACATCGCCATCTGCAGCGTGCGCGGGATCGGTGTCGCTGTGAGGGTTAGAACATGGACGTCGGCGCGTAGCTGCTTGAGCTTTTCCTTGTGGGTGACGCCAAAGCGCTGCTCCTCGTCGACGATGACAAGTCCCAGGTTCTTGAACTCGATATTCTTGGAGAGGATCGCGTGGGTGCCGCACACGACATCGACGGTGCCGCTCGCCAGCCCCTCGCGGGTGGTGCGCGCTTCCTTCTCGGGGACGAGGCGCGAGAGGCGTCCCACGTTGAGGGGGAAGCCGTTGAAGCGCTCGGCAAAGCCAGAATAGTGCTGACGTGCGAGGAGGGTGGTGGGTGCCACTACCGCGACCTGCTGGCCGGCCATGGCCGAGACGAAGGCGGCGCGAAGTGCCACCTCGGTCTTGCCGAAGCCGACATCGCCGCAGACCAGGCGGTCCATCGGCTTGCCGCTACCCAGGTCCTCCAGAACGTCGTCAATGGCGTGGTCCTGGTCGTCGGTTTCCTGCCAGGGGAAGCGGTCGACGAACTGGTTGAAGCTCGACTCGTCTGGGAGCAGCGCGGGGGCCTTGCGCAGCGCGCGCTCGGCGGCGGTCTTCATCAGCTCGCCCGCGATCTCGCGGATGCGTTCCTTGAGGCGTGCACGGCGCTTCTGCCAGGCCTCGCCGCCCAGCTTGTCGAGTTGCACGCCCTCGGATTCGCTGCCGTAGCGCGAGAGGACGTCGAGATTTTCGACCGGGATGTAGAGCTTGTCACCACCATGGTAGGTCAGCATCACGCAGTCGTGCGGGGATTGGCCGACCGGGATCGACTGGAGGCCCTCGTAGCGCCCGATCCCGTGGTCCATGTGTACGATAAGATCGCCCGGGGTTAGCGCGGCGAGCTCGGCCATGAAGGCGTCGGCGTCCTTCTTGCGCTTCTTGCGCCGGACCAGGCGGTCACCCAGGATATCCTGCTCGGTGACGACCTCGAGTGCCTCGTTGGCAAAGCCGGTTTCAAGTGGCAGGACCAGCGCCGCGGCGCGGCTCTGGACCGCCATGCCCAGAGCTTCCTGCCAAGTCTCGGCCAGGCGCGGTTCGGTGCCCGAAGCCTCTCCCAGGATCGAGACGAGACGCGCGCGGCTGCCCGTCGAATAAGCGGCGAGGATGGGTTTACGGCCCTGCTTGCCCAGCGCGGCGAAGTGCTTGGCCGCGGCCTCGTAGGCGTTGTCGCCGCGCGCGCGTTCGGGCGCGAAATCACGGGCGTTGGAGAAGCCGAAATCGAGGACCTTGGCGCTCTCGGGCTGGGCAAAGGGATCGGCCTTGTGCGCGGGCTGGGCCTCGGCCAGTTCGGCGAATTCATCTGGTGCCAGATAGAGCGCATCGGTGGCCAGCGGGCGGTAGGATCCTGCTTTCTGCCCAGAGGTTTCCTTGCGGTTTCTAAAGTAGTCCGCGATGTCGCCAAACCGCTCCTCGGCAGCGCCCGCAACCGTGCTGTCGAGGACCATCACATCCTCAGGCGCAAGATGGTCGAAGAGGGTAACGAGGCGATCCTCGAAAAGCGGGAGCCAGTGCTCCATACCCGCCAGACGCCGCCCATCGCTCACCGCCTGGTAGAGTGGATCGGCGGTGGCGTTCGCGCCGAAGAGCTCGCGGTAGCGGGTGCGGAAGCGCTTGACGCTGGCTTCGTCGATCAGCGCCTCGCTCGCAGGTACGAGGAGGTGTTCCTTGACCGTGCCAGTCGAACGCTGGGTGTTGGTGTCGAAAAGGCGCAGCGTTTCCAACTCATCGCCGAAGAAGTCGAGGCGCAGGCCTGCATCGAGGCCCGAGGGCACGACGTCGAAGATCGAGCCGCGCACTGCGAATTCGCCCGCGTCGATGGCGGTGTCGGTTCGCTGGTAGCCCTGGCGGCGCAGGAGCGCGATCAGGCTTTCGTGGCCGATTTCGAGGCCCGGCTTCAGAAGCTTCACCGATTCGCGGATGCGGAACGGGGTAAGCACGCGCTGGGTCAGCGCGTTGGTCGTGGTGACAAGAAGCTGCGGTCCGGTGCGCTTGGCCTGAAGCTGGTGCAGTGCAGCCAGACGCCGGGCGCTGACCGAAAGCGCGGGGCTGGCACGGTCGTAGGGCAGGCAGTCCCAGGACGGGAACTCGATCACCTGCAATTCGGGCGCGAAGAAGCGCGCGGCCTCGGCCAGCGCGCTCATGCTCGCCTCATTGTCGGCGACGAAGATCGCGCGGCCCTTGCTGGCCCGCGCGAGGTCGGCCATCACCAGCGGCTGGCTTCCGCGCGTAACGGAGGTCAGCGTGAGGGACGAAGTGGCGGAAAGAATACGAGAAAAGTCGGTCATGGCATCTGCGTGTGGCGAGCGGCCGTCGCCACGCTCAGGCCAGGAATACGGGTGGGAGCGGGAAAACTCAGTACGGAATTTCGACGTAGTCGAGCTTCATCATGCGGTCCATGAGCGGACCCTGGAACTTCTCGGGGACCGGCTCGGTCTTGAGCGCCCAAGCCATGATCTCGACGTCCTCTTCATCGATCAGGGTTTCGAACCAGTCCATCTCGGCCTCCGACCAGCTTTCGTGGAAACGGTCGAAGAAACAGCCGATCATGTAGTCGGCCTCGCGCGTGCCACGGTGCCAGGCACGAAAACGAAGTCGGGCGAGACGGGACGAGGTATCAGTCATGACCCGCGCCGTTACAATGCAGCGCGGGCCGGGGCAAGGTTTTCAATGGTGCGAAAGGAGCACCAGGGGGCGCAAAGGCCTCAGGCGCGCAGGGCCGCCACGATCTCGGGACCCGAGCGGCCGGTGAGGGTCTTGGGCACTTCCTCCAGGATCGTAGCCTCCAGCCTCTTGTGGTAATGGCGGCGCATCTCGCCCAAGGATTTCGGATCGGCGATGACCACCAGCTTGTCCATGTGGTTTTCCATGGCCTGCTTGTTGAGCCAGTCCGTCACCGCCGCGACATGCGCGGCTTCATCGAGGCGGGAGGTGCGGTTCTCGGGGTTGGCGGGGTGGCGCGAGCCCGCGTCGTGATCCTTGATTCCGGCGCTGTAGTTGGTGGGCGCGAGATCGGGCACGTCGACTGCTGTCAGTTCGGGCGCGGCTTCCTTGCCGGCGTTTCGGTACAGTTCGAAGTTCTCACCGTCGACCAGCGCAAACATCGTTCCATGGGGCAAGAGCATGCTCTCTCTCCTTTTTTCGTTGCCGTTTGCTCCCATCAACGGGGAAAGTTGTCGGTATGTTCCACGGGCTCTGGTGAAATGCCCGAGAGGCGCGCTAAGAGGCAGCCATGCGGCCCCAAGCGCTCAACTCCCTGTTTGTCGATTCCGAGTCCCTTGACGGGGTCGGCCCCCGAATCCGCCGTCCGCTGGAAAAGCTGGGCCTGACCCGGATCAAGGATCTTGCCTACCATCTGCCCGACCGTTTCGTGGAACGGCGCATGGTCACGCGCCTCGACGAGGCGGGGATTGGCGAGAACGTGATCGTGCGTCTGACCGTGCGGGAGCACCGCGCCTCTTCGGGGCGGGGGCCCTACCGCATCATCGCCGAGGATGATGCGGGCGATATCTGCACGATCGCCTACTTCGGGCGCGCCTCCTACACCGGCAAGAAGCAGCTTCCCGTGGGCGAGACGCGCTGGGTGGCGGGGCGCATCGACGAGTACGGGCAGACGCGCCAGATGGTGCACCCCGAACACGTCTCGGAAAGCGACACCGCGCCCATCGGCCAGCAGCGCGAAGCGGTCTACGGTCTCTCCGAAGGCATGACGCAGGGGCGCATGGGATCGCTCGTGAAGCAGGCGCTGGAGCACTTGCCCGAACTGCCCGAGTGGATCGAGAGCAGCCAGATGGCCAAGAGCGACTGGCCCGCCTGGCACGAGGCTCTGCGCGACGCGCACCGCGGCCCCAATGAGCCCGCGCGCGACCGTCTCGCCTACGATGAACTCTTCGCCAATGCGCTGGCGCTCATGCTGGTGCGCGCAAGCAACCGTTCGCAGCGCGGCACGCCACTGCAGGGCGACGGCCGTTTGCGCGCCAAGCTTAGCCTGCCGTTCGCGCTGACGGGCGCACAGGCCCGTTCGATCCGCGAGATCGAGGGAGACCTGGCTCAGACCGCGCCGATGCTGCGTCTGCTGCAGGGCGATGTCGGTGCGGGAAAGACGGTGGTGGCGCTTTCCGCGCTGCTGATCGCGGTGGAGGCGGGCGCGCAAGGGGCGATGCTTGCTCCAACCGAAATCCTCGCGCGCCAGCACTACACCACGCTGCGCAAGATGCTGGAAGGGACCGGCGTCGAGATCGCGCTCCTGACCGGGCGCGACAAGGGCAAGGCGCGTGAAGCGATCCTGATGGGGCTGCTCGACGGCTCGATCCAGATCGTGGTGGGCACTCATGCGATCTTCCAGGACGCGGTCGCCTATCACAACCTGGCCCTCGTCGTGATTGACGAGCAGCACCGCTTCGGTGTCGGACAGCGCCTTATGCTGGCGCGCAAAGGTCGGCGCACGCCGCACACGCTGGCGATGACGGCAACCCCGATCCCGCGCACGCTGACGCTGGCGCAGTACGGAGAGATGGAAGTCTCGCGTCTCGACGAACTCCCGCCCGGACGCCAGGCCATCGACACCCGCGTCGTCTCGACCGATCGTATAGACGACGTGGTCGGTGCGCTTTCGCGCCACATCCAGTCCGGCCAGCAAGCCTACTGGGTCTGCCCGATGGTGACCGAGAGCGAGACCGACGACATTGCCGCCGCCGAGGCGCGCTACGAAGCGCTCAAGGAGCGCTTCGGCAACCGCGTCGTTATGGTGCACGGCCAGCTCAAGGGCGAGGAAAAGGACGCCGGGATGAATCGCTTCGCCTCGGGCGAGGCGAGCCTGCTGGTCGCCACGACCGTGATTGAGGTCGGCGTCGATGTGCCCAACGCCACACTCATGGTGATCGAACAGGCCGAGCGCTTCGGCCTGGCCCAGCTCCACCAGTTGCGCGGGCGTGTCGGGCGTGGTTCGGAAAAATCGACCTGTCTGTTGTTACGCGGAAAGGCGCTCAGCCAGACCGGCCGCCAGCGCCTCGCTCTGATGCGCGAGACGCAGGACGGCTTTCGTCTGGCCGAGGAGGATCTGCAACTGCGCGGGGGCGGCGAGCTTCTTGGCACGCGCCAGTCGGGTGACACGCCGTTTCGCATCGCCAGTCTCGAGCAGATCACCAAGCTGCTCCCGCTTGCTCACGACGATGCGCGCCTGTTGATGGAGCGCGATGGTGGCCTTGAAGGCGCGCGGGGCGAGGCGGCGCGCATTCTCCTCTATCTCTTCGAGCGTGACTATGGCGTGCAGCTACTGCGCGGGGGCTGAGCGCGCTGCATTCAGGGTGTTTTGGGCGGGAAGGCGAGGCCTTCCTCGACAAGCCTCTGGCCCCAGGCGTGGACGCGCAGCAGCCGTTCGGTATTCGCGCTCAGGGTATCGAAGTCGGCGCGGGAGAGAGTGATGGCAGGGCTATCGGGTCCGTCAGTGCGCGGGGCAGGGTGATCCGCGCCGGGGGCAGCGGCGTAGCTGGCCGGACTTCCAGAGGTGCCTGTACACGCGATGCGCATGCCGCCGTCATCGGCAAAACGGCGAGCGCGAGTACGCCATAGATCGGCTTCGTGAAGGGCATCGTCGGCTTCCTTTGCAAGACGGGAATGGGTGCGCTCGGTTGCGAGGCGTTGTTCTTGCGCACGTTGCGCAGCCTTGGCCTGCGCGCTCTCGTAATTCGCCCTGGTCGCGGCATGGCTGGCGGCTTCGTGGCGGGCGCGTTCGCGCCAGTCGCGCGCTCGGCCGTGTTGAAGCCAGGCGAAGGCAGCAAGGGCCAGCGCGAGCGTGGGCCACGGGTGCGTGCGAAGCAGTCGCCAGGGCCAGGTCAGGGCGGGCAGCAGGCCGACCGGGAGCGGGGTCATCGCAGGGTCTCCTTTTCGATTGCGCGCGAGCGGGCGACCTGCCGGTCTTTGAGAGCTGCGACGCCGCCTGCGGTGCCGATCAGAAGGACAAGGCCGCCGGGAAAGGCCGTGCAGTAGGAGGCAAGGTCGAAGGGGCGACCGCGCCAGATCGTCTCGAACAGGAGAAGGCCGTGGGCACCCAGGGCATAGAGGAGCACGCCAAAAGTGCCGAGCACGCGGGTCGTCTCGAACTCGCCGCTCGCCGCGCGCAGGATCGCCGAGAGGCCGCTCACGCCACGTGCTCCGCAAAGACCCATTGGCCCGGTGCAATGGCGATCCAGTCGCGGTGGCGGGCGGTCACCTCGACTGGTGTTCCCCGGGGCAGCGCGCGCAAGACCGGATGGTCGAGGCCGGGGCCGCTACGCACCCGAAGCGAGGAGGCCGTGACCCGAGCGCCCAAGCACGCGCCCAGCACCTGCGTGCGGAACGCCGGCATATCGAAGGCGGGGCCGGGGTCGAGCTTGCGGCCAGGCGCGATGTCATCATGTCCGACGATTTCGTGGATCGGATAAGTTTCGGTCAGGGCCCGGGCAACGGCGACGGCGGCTCTGATCTGGACTTCGGGAAAAACTTCCCAGCCGCGGACAGGCCCGCCATGGCGGTGGGCGGCCTCGATGGCAGGAATGGTCGTGCCGTTCGCATCGCACCATCCCTGAGGTGACCAGGTCAGAGGACCGCGGTTGGCAAGTTCGATGCCGATAGCGTGGCTGTTGAGGCCGGATAGACCGTGCCAGGCCGAGCGCCCGGCATGCCAGGCGCGCCTTGCCAGGTTGACGCACTGGATCACCGTACCGTCACGCCCGATCACAAGGTGCGCCGAGGCGCCCGCCGCGGGGTTGGCGAGCCAGCTGGCGGAGGAGGCTGCACTGCCACCTGCTGTGTAGTGCATCACAATCAGACGCGGCGGACGGCGGAAGGCGCCCGAATGGTTGGGGCTGGGAAGCTGCGTGACGGCGGCGTCCTGGGTGTGGAGCACGCCCTTGCGGACCGAGAATGGCATAAGCCTCCTGTGCGCCCTTTGGGCGCGTGCGGTATGGGAAGGGGGACGACCGGCACCGACATGGCGCGGCGGCGCGAGGAGCGCCGCAAGGCCAAACGGATGTCCGGGATCATTTCTTTGGGGAGATGGCGCGCTGCCTTGGCAGGGCGACTGTCCCGTAGGATTACATCGTGCGTGTGGGTGTAGGAAAGTTGTTTTTGCAAGGCTGCGGTGCCGCGCCGAGTGTCAGCGTGGGACATGATGCCCGTTTTGCTTGCTCAATTCCGTAAAAGTCCGGAAGAACAAGGCGTGAGAGCGGAGCGCCGTCGGGCGAGTCCGCGCCTGTGGAGGGGCTCAATGAAACGCATATTGCCGTTGGCGCTGGTACAGGCTCTTGCCTTGGCTCTGGCCGGGTGCGGTCTCGATCCTGCCCAGCAGATGGAGCGCGCGCGCGCTTCCTATGCCGGGCACGACTTCACTCGTGCCCGGCTCGACCTGGTCAGTCTGCTTAAAGAGGACCCGCAAAACGAGGCGGCCCGAAAGCTTCTCGCCCGAACGCTTCTGGCCATGGGGGATGGGGAGGGCGCGCGTCAGGCGCTCGAACGGCTCGCGCCTGGCCAGCGCAGCGCCGATCACGCCGTGCTGCTTGGCGAGGCAGCTCTCTTACGAAAACGGCCAGATGAGGCGTTGGCTCTGGTGGACGGTGCGCGCGGCAGTGGGGCGCAGTGGGTGCGGGGCATGGCTCATCTGGTCAAGGGCGATCCCGCAAGGGCGCGCAGTGCCTTCGCTCAGGGACTGGAGCAGGATCCCGAGGATGCGCGCCTCCTTGCCGATCTTGCGCGGCTCGAATTGAAGGAAGGACATGTTCCTGAAGCGCGTGGCTTTGTCGACCGGGCGCTCAAGGTCAATCCTGACGCGCGCGAGGCGCTGCTCGCCGATGGCCAGGTGGCCACGGCACAAGGGGATCTGCTGGATGCGCTCGAGGCTTATTCCGCCGCGCTCGAAGCCTATCCCGGGAACCTGGCCGCGCTGACCGGCAAGGCTGCGATCCTGGGAGATCTTGGCCGAACCAGGGAGATGGAAACCGTACTGGCCGCGGTTCCGGAAGATACAGGCGCGAGCCCGGAGCTTGTCTACCTGCGCGCTCGCTTGGCCGGGGCTCAGGGCGATTGGGCGAAGGTGCGCGGGATCTTCCAGTCCAGTTCCGAGGTCGTGCGCACGCGCGATGAGGCGGCAATCCTTTATGCCCGCGCGCTGGTGGAGCTCGGTCAGGACGAGCAGGCGCGCGCGGCCTTGCAGCCCGTGCTGACCCGCGCCCCATCCAATGTCGCGGCACGGCGCGAACTCGCCCGCATCCAGATCGCGCAGAAGGACTTTGGCGCCGCGCTTGCAACCCTGAAGCCGCTGGTGGCCAAATCGACCGCGTCGGGCCGCGACCGGCGGCTGTATGCGGCGGCCGCGAAAGGCGCCGGGCGACCCGATGCCGCGCAGGCCGCACAGCGGGCGCGTACACCCTCGCCCCAGGCTCTCGCGGCCCAGCTGGCCGAGGCTGACACGGCGATGAAGGCCGGTAACTGGGCCAACGCGAGCGCGCTTTACAAGAGCCTGCTTGCCGTCACCGTTGGTACCAATCCGCTTGTTCTCAACAATCTGGCGCTCGCGGAAAGCCGTCTCGGGCGTGGGCAAGAGGGGCTCTCCTATGCGCTGCGTGCGCTGGAGTCCGCGCCGGAAAATGCCTCGGTGATGGATACGGCGGGCTGGCTACTGGTGGAGACTGACACCGATCGCGCGCGCGGATTGCGCTTGCTGGAAGTGGCCGCGAAGAAGTCCCCCGGGAACGCCACGATTGCGGGCCACCTGGCTGCCGCCCGCAAGGGAACCTGATCACGCGACATGTGCCGGATATGAAAAGAGGGCCCGTCTTGCGACGAGCCCTTCTTGTCTGGTCCGAATCTGACCGTCAGGCTATTGCGTAGGTCGGACGAAGGCTGCCGCGGGCTACGACCGCACGGCGGCGGTTGATGGCGAGGCCGATCAGGGCAACGCCGAAGAGCGCGAGCATGCCCGGTTCGGGAATGTCCGAGCCGCCACTTGTCGAGGAGACGGTACCCGCGCCGCTCGCGGAGGTGACGCCCGATACGCCGGTGATCGACTGGTAGCGCACGTAGAAGTCGCTGAGCGAGAGTGTTTCGGTTGGGCTCGCGAACGAAAGGGTCAGCGCGCCGTCACCGCTGCCTCCAAGTTCGATGCCGCCGCCGCCGCCGCCCGCGCAGCTGCCCGTCGAGGCATCCTTGAAGCAGACGTCGACTGTGCCGATGCCGTTCGGGTAGGTCGAATTCAGCGTCGTGTAGCTGAAGGCGCCCGTGCTCGAGGCAGCGGAGATCGTGGGGTCGGTGTTGAAAGCAAAACCGGAGATGCGCGATCCGGTGACCGGCGCCGAGGTGGTGTTCGAGACATTGTAGGCGAACATGTAGTCGTTGCCCGAAATGCCCGTCAGCGTCAGCCGGATTTTGGCGGTCAGGCCATCGATTGTCGAGCCATCGGAAAACCCGTCGTACATGAGGGTGTATTCCGAGCCGACATCGGCATCCGAGAGAGTTATCTCGTCGGCAAGGGCGGGTTGCACCGCCAATCCGGTTACGAGCGCGGCAAGGCCGCATATGCTCTTATTCATGACTTTCCCCTTTCTCCCGTTCCCCCGCAGAACAACCGAAAGAGGATGAGCAAAGATCGTGCCACCTGCGGATTTGTTGCGTCCATTAGTTAACGCTTGTTTCGGGTTGTAAATATTTCCGACATAATCTCGTCCAGGGACGTCGCAATCGCGTCATAGATGGGGGCTTATGGATCCGGAGCATCGATATTCTCCCGCATGCGCTTTGGCCAGAATAGTTGACGCGATTGCGGGAAGAATTTGCGACGTGGAGATCAGAAGCGCAGGCTGATCCAGGTCCCGAAGAAGTCGGAATCGCCGTAGCCGGCTTCGCGCAAGGCGGGCCCTGCAAAGACGTGTTCGTAGCGCGCGGTGATGCCCACACGCGGCGAGATGTTCCACTGCACCTGCAGGCGTGGCATCTCGGCGGTCTTATGGGACGTCGAGAGCTGCGTTCCTGCCAGCGGGCGGGTGTTGGCGCGGTAAATCGCATCGTTGGTCGTCGCGCGCCAGGCGAAGCTGTAATCGGCGAGGATCTTTACCGATTTAAACGGGCTCAGCGACAGGGTTGGGGCGACCTCGACCAGGTTGCTGGCGGTCAGGAACAGGTGGTGGCTGAAAGGCGTGTTGGCGCCGTGCGGAGAGATCGCGTTGCGCATCTTTCCCGCACCGGGGCCATCCTCGTTGCCGCCACCGCCGCTGGCGTAATCGAAGTTGAAGCCGATGCGCGGCGCGCCCTTCTGCGCGCCCAAGGCGACCGTCTGGCTCAGGAAGACCTGCCAGGCGTCAATCGCGCGATCCTCGAAGCTGCCGGACTGGTGATTGACGGTCCAGTCGATGTTGACCGGGCCGACATCGCCCCAGGCATGCGCGCCGACATAGACGCGCTCTTCGCGCCCGCTTGTGGCGACCCACGTGGCTTCGCGGCGGCGCAGGCGCCACACGAAGGGGTCGAAGGAGAGCGTCGATCCGCCCAGCAGATCGCGCGGAAGCTGGGTGCCCACGGTCACGCCGCTGAAGCGGATCGCGTCGTTGATCCGATCATCGCCGGTGCCCTGGCGACCGTAGGCCGTCGGCTTGAAGTCGAACAGGTCTACCCGAACGTCCCGGCCCCGTGCCCACAGGCGCAGGCCGTTCTGGGTGTAGTGGATGGCGTTGTTGTCGCGCTGGCTGACAAGCATTTTCGAGCCATCGTAGAACATCTGACGCCCGTAACGTGCACCGAGATCAAGCCCGCCCAGCGTGCCGGTGACCTCGACGAAGCTCTGCTCCACGACGAGATCGTTTTCCTGGTAAACCGAGGGCGTGCCGATGTTGTGCCCGCTGCTGTCGGCGTGCGAGAGCTCGCCGTAGAGGCGCACATGCTCACCCAGGTGCAGATCGGCGCCGCCGGTCACGCGCAGGATGTCGTGGCGCTGGTGCTCGTTTTTCACGAGGCCGGGGTTGCTGGTGAAGTTCGTGCGCAGGCGCATCTCGCCAGCAAGCGTCAGGTAGATGTCATCGTCGCTGTCGAGGCGGATGTGCTTGAGGCGGTCGAGCGGATCGTCGATTTCGCGTGCCTCGCCTGGAGCGCTCCAGTTCTCAGACCAGCGCGCGGTCGCGTAGGCGTTGGTGACGCGTCCCTCTCCATTGGCTGCAGGTGGATAGGGCGTGTGCTCAGTGGTGCTCTGGGCAAGGGCCGGGCTCGCGTATAGTGCGCAGCCGAGGGCAACGGCCATAAGCGGCCGGTTGTCGATGATCATGGTTTTCAGCTCTTGTGTGGTGCGACCCGAAGGGCTGTTGAGGGGAAGGGAGGGGCGCTTCGTGCGTTGGCTTTGCCGGTCGCCTTGCTGACCCTCCCGCTATGTCAGCTTTGGAATGCGGTCTTGGTCGTGGTTTTATTCGGCCTCAGTGACGGCGGCCGCGGCGGCGTCGGGATCGGCAGGGGCGCGGCCGCTCTTGGCGATGGCGGCGCGGAAGGCCGCGGGATCAAGCGACTTCTCCCAGCGCGAGACGACGACGGTGGCCACCGCGTTGCCCACGAAGTTGGTGAGGCTGCGGCACTCGGACATGAAGCGGTCGATACCCAGGATCAGCGCCATGCCGGCGACCGGCACGGAAGGCACGATCGAGAGCGTGGCGGCAAGTGTGATGAACCCGGCGCCGGTGACGCCCGCTGCGCCCTTGGAGGACAGCATGGCAACCGCGAGCAGCAGGATCTGCTGGCCAAGGGTCAGGTCCACGCCGCAGGCCTGGGCGATGAACAGCGCCGCCAGCGTCATGTAGATGTTGGTGCCATCCAGATTGAACGAGTAGCCGGTGGGAACGACAAGGCCGACGATGGTCTTCGGGCAACCGGCCGCTTCCATCTTTGCGATCAGCGAGGGCAGGGCGCTTTCCGAGGAAGAGGTGCCCAGGACCAGCAGCAGCTCTTCCTTGAGGTAGCGGATGAGCGCGAAGATCGAGAATCCGGCAAAGCGTGCGACCGTGCCGAGCACGACGATCACGAACAGCAGCGAGGTGATGTAGAACAGCGCGACCAGCTCGGCGAGGTTGGCAAGGCTGCCCACGCCGTACTTGCCGATGGTGAAGGCCATCGCGCCGAACGCACCGATGGGCGCGGTCTTCATCACAATCGAGACAAGGCGGAAGAATACGCCCGACACGTCTTCGAGGATCGAGAGCAGCTTGTCGCCGCGCTCGCCCATGCCTGCAAGCGAAACGCCGAACAGGATGGCGATGACAAGAACCTGCAGGATGTTGCCCTGGGTCATCGAGGATAGGAATGTGTCCGGGATCATCGAGGTGAGGAAGCCGACGAGCGATGTCTCGTGCGCCTTCTCGGAATAGGAGGCGACGGCGGTAGCGTCGAGCGAGGACGGGTCGATGTTGAGCCCGTCACCCGGACGCATCACGTTGGCGATGATCATGCCGATGATGAGCGCGAGCGTCGAAAAGGTCAGGAAGTAGGCGAAGGCCTTGGCCGCGACACGGCCCACCGCGCGCAAGTCGCGCATCGAGGCGATGCCGGTCACGATGGTCAGGAAGATGACCGGGGCGATGACCATCTTTACCAGCTTGATGAAGGCATCGCCAAGCGGCTTGAAGGCTTCGCCAGTTTGCGGGGCGAAGTGCCCAAGTGCCACGCCCGCAGCGATGGCGACGATAACCTGAACATAGAGATGCGTGTACCAGCGGCGGCGCGACCCGGCCTGTGGCATGGTGGGGGAGGGGCTATGCATGGTGTACCTTTTCGTCCTCTCGCAAGCGGGAGACTTCGCCTCCTCGCAACTTGATGCAAAGAACTGCCCGCTCGGGGAATGCGGGGCCAGCGCAATCGTGCTTGGGTTAAAAGGACGCTTTCACAGGGATTTGCGATCGTTTTCAGAATGTTTCTGTGACGAAAATTGCATGCAATGCCTGCAAATGTGTCGGAAATTGCACATGGTGCGCGCGCTGCGTATTGAGGTAGAAATGATTCGCTTTACCTCCCTCCTGCCCGTTCTGGGCTGCTTCGTGCTGGCCCTGCTGGTGGGGCTGGGGGCTGGCTATCTCGCCCGTGAGCGTGCTCTCGACGCCCTTCTGGTTTCGGGGGAGGCGGACGCTCGCATACGCCAGGCCCTGATCGAAAGTGAAGTGGCGCGTTATCGGCTTTTGCCGCTCGCGCTTGCCGATGACCGCGACGTGATCGCGGCCGAGCGCGGTGAGAGCGATGCGGCCGTGGCGGTTCTCAATGGGAAGCTGAAGGAGCTCGCCCAGACGACGGGCGCATCGGCCATCTATGTGGTGAACCGGGACGGACGCGCGATCGCGGCCAGCAACTGGGACAAGCCTTATAGCTTCGTGGGCTCGAACTACAGCTTCCGCCGGTACATCCGCGAGGCGCAGAATTCGGGGGCAGGGCGGCAATTTGCGTTGGGAACAGTCAGTCGTAAGCCGGGGCTCTACCTTGCCCAGCGCACGCGCGGCGGCGGTGCCGTCGTGGTCAAGCTCGAGTTCGACTGGATCGAGGACCAGTGGCGCCAGGCCGGAGGGATCACCTTCGTGACCAACCCCATGGGGGTCATCTTCGTGACCAGCCGTTCGGCCTGGCGTTTCGCGGCGACGCGCGAACTGGATGCGCAGGCGCGGGCGCAGACCCAGCGCGACAGCGGCGCAAACGCGATCCATCCGCGCCCCTGGGCCCAGCGCCGCGATGGCTTGCTCGAGGTGTCGGGGCGCGAGGGGCCTTTCGTCCGTATCGATACGCCTGGAGGAAACGAGGGGTGGCAGCTGTTCCTGCTCCTGCCCACAAAGGGGGCGGTCGCGGGCCAGGCCCGGTTGGTGGGCATGACCGCAGGGGGCGGGGCTCTGGTTGTGAGCCTCTTCGTTCTCTGGCTTCTGCTTCGCAGTCGGCGTCGGCGTGCCCGTACGCTGGAACTGGAAAGTGCGGTTGTCGCGCGCACGGCGCAGTTGCGTGAGGAGATGGAACAGCGCGCCCAGGTCGAGAGCCGGGCGGCCCAACTGCGCGAGGAATTGCGGCTCGCCAATCGACTGGCCACATTGGGGCAGGTCAGTGCCAGCGTCGCGCATGAGACCGCGCAGCCTGTTTCGGCGATCCGCAATTACGCCGCGAATGCGAAGGTGTTCCTGGAGCGCGGAGACAGCGAACAAGTGGCCGAGAACTTGGGGGCGATTGACCGATTGGCCGAGCGTATCGGCGTCGTGACCGCCCAGCTTCGCGGATTTGCTCGCAAGAAGACCGTCGGGGGCACACAGTGCCTGCTGGCCGAGGTCCTCGAAGGGGCCGAACTTCTTCTGCGCGACCGGCTCGACCGCATCGATGCGGTGTTCCCCGATCTGTGCGCAGACCTGATGGTGACTGGGGACAAGGTTCGGGTCGAGCAGATTCTCGTGAATCTCCTCCAAAACGCACTTGATGCTCTTGGCGGGCATTCGGACCCGAGGATCGTTATCGAGGTCGAGGTGGATCGCCCGCGTGAGCAGGTTGCCGTGGTTGTCCGCGACAACGGGCCCGGGATTGCGGACGAGGTAGCTGAGAAGCTCTTCACGCCGTTCGCGACCAGCCGCGAGGAGGGACTGGGACTCGGGCTTGTCATTGCACAGGACATCGCCGCCGAATTCGGTGGCTCGCTGCGCTGCCTGATGGCGCGCGGCGCCTTGCCCACAGCGCAGGGGCAGGGCGGCGCGGCCTTTGAACTGATCTTGAGGATTGCCCGATGAGCGAAGCTGCCTCCATCAACCGCATCGCACTTGTCGAGGATGATGAGGACCTTGCACGTTCGACAGCTCAGCTCCTGAAGCTCGCCGGCTTTGAAGTGACGCTGTTTGACCGCGCGCAATCCGCACTCGACGTGCTTGATGCCGATTGGCCGGGGGTGGTCGTGACCGATGTGCGCATGCCAGGGCTATCCGGGATCGACCTGTTTCGTGCCGTGCGTGAACTTGATGCCGAGCTTCCGGTCGTGCTCATCACCGGACACGGCGATGTCGACATGGCGGTCGACATGCTCAAGTCCGGCGCCTGGGACTTCCTGACCAAACCCTTCGATCCCGATGGGCTGGTGACGGTGTGCGGGCGGGCGATCCGGGCGCGGGAACTGGCGCTGGAGAACCGGCAGCTGCGCGCGCTTGCAGGGGATGAGGCTGCTCCTGTCCTGCTGGGGCAAAGCTCTTCCATCCGGCGCCTGCGCGAAATGATCCCGATGCTCGCCAATGCGGATATCGACATTCTCATCGAAGGGGAAACCGGCACGGGGAAGGATCTGCTTGCGCGCCTAATTCACCGCTCGGGCAAGCGTTCGCGGCGACGGTTCCTGCCGCTGCCCTGTGCGGGCATGGACGAGGCGCTGGTAACGCGGACCTTTGGTCCGGCCAGTGATCCGGCAATTCTGTCGGTGGATCGGGGCACGCTTTATCTCGACGATGTCGACCGTGCCCCCCCGCGGCTCCAGGATCGGCTGATTTCCTTCGTGGAGAAGCGTAGTGTCGAGTCCGGGCCGAACGAGATCCCGCTGGATTTCCGGATCATCGCGACAAGCCTGCCGCTTGAGGAGGGCGAAGCAATGACCGTCCAGCCGGCATTGTTCTATCGTCTCGCGGCAATGCGGCTGGTCTTGCCACCCCTGCGCGAGCGGCGTGAAGATGTCTCGCTTCTGTTCGCGCGCTTTGCCGCCGCCAGCGCGCAGCGTCTCGGGCGTAATGTGCCGCCCTTGTCCGACGCCGTGCGCACGCGCCTGGCCACGCATGACTGGCCCGGCAACGTGCGCGAGCTGCGTAACTTTGCCGAGCTTTTCGTCATGGATCTCATCGGTGACCCGGCGGGAGCGGATGGTCTTGCGCCGGGCGGTGAGCCGACGAGCCTTGCCGAACGGGTCGATGCTTTCGAGCGGGGGGAGATCGTCCAGGCGGTGCGCGCCACAGGCGGCGAGATCGGCGCAGCCATCCGCGCGCTCGGCCTGCCGCGCAAGACCTTCTATTACAAGGTTGCCAAGCACGGCATCGATCTGCCCAGCCTCAAGAAAGGGGGGAGCTGAAGGGAAATGGCGCCTGTGCGTACGTCAGACATTAAAAAAGCCCAACGTTTCCGCTGGGCTTTTTTAATGGTCGGGGAGAGAGGATTCGAACCTCCGGCCCCTGCCTCCCGAAGACAGTGCTCTACCAGGCTGAGCTACTCCCCGACCGATGTCTGGAGCGCCGAAGCGCCCCGGGCAGGTGGGCGCCTATATAGGGGGTATTCTGAGCTGGCAAGGGAAAATTCAATTTTCGTTCCGCTTTTTACGCGGCCTCGCGCATTCCGCCCAGATTTCCGCCATGTCCTTCTGCGGAAACCTGAAAATGCTGAACCAGCCGCGCCATGGCTTCGGCTTCGCTGGAGAGGTGGCGGGCCGCTGCCGTACCTTCCTCGACCATGGCGGCGTTCTGCTGTGTTGCGGAATCAAGGCGGGCAACACGTTCATTGATGCGGCCGATTTCGCCCGCCTGAGCCTGCGAAACCGAGGCGATGCGTTCAATGGCCTCGTTGATCTCGGCGATCCCGGACACGATCGTCATCAGCGATTCGCCGGACTGGCCGACGAGTTTGACCCCGCGCGCGACCTGCTCACCCGAGGTGTCGATCAGCGCCTTGATGTCGTTTGCGGCATCGGCTGAGCGTTGGGCAAGCGCCCGAACTTCCGTGGCTACGACAGCGAAGCCCTTGCCCGCCTCGCCCGCGCGCGCCGCTTCGACGCCTGCGTTGAGCGCGAGAAGATTGGTCTGGAAGGCTATGCCGTCGATGAGCGTTATGATCTTACCGATCTCGTCGGCCGAGCGCTCGATCTCGCTCATGGCGAGGACCGCGCTCTCGACCACTTCGCTGCCGCTCAGTGCATCGCTGCGCGCCTTGGCCACATTGGCCTGAAGGTCGTGCGCGGAGGTGGCGTTGTCGGACACAGTGGTATTGAGCTGGCGCAGCGTGTTGGCGATGTCCTCCAGCGTGGAGGCCTGCTGTTCGGTGCGCAGGGCCAGATCGTCGGTCGCCGAACGGATCTCACGCGAGCCGGTCTCGATCTGTCCGGTCGAGCGCGTGACGTCGCGAACGATGCGGTCGAGATCGCCCGCTGCGCCGTTGAAGTCGCTGCGCAGGGCCTCGTAGCTTTTGGGAAAGGCGTTGGCGATCCGGCGCGACAGGTCGCCGCTGGCGAAGGCCCGCAGACCCTTCCCGATCTCGTCGATCACCAGCTGCTGTTCGCGCGCCGCGCGGGCGCGTTCCTCTTCCGCGATTTCCTCGGCGCGGATGCGGGCGCTTTCGGCCGAGGCCTGTTCGACGACCAGCCGCTCGAAGTCGCGCGCGATGATGACGAGGACTGTAGTTTCGGCAATCACGATCACCGCGTGCAGCAGGACGCGGGCAACGTCCGGCCCGTCCGGGAAGACGAGTGCGGGGGCCAGGAAGTTCGCAAGCAGGTGGTGCACCGCCGCGACACCCGCCCCAAGCAGGACCGGACGCCAGTCCGCGATCAGCATGAGAGTCGCGAGCGAGGCGAAGATCGTCATGTGCAGGTCGATCATCCAGTGGCTGCCGGTCCACTGCCACAACAGGATCGCGGGATAGATCGGCGAGGTAAAGCCCAGGACCATGCGCATCTGCTGCCCCTCGGGGTGTTGCAGGGCGAGCATGGTGGGGACGATGGAAACCACGATGGCGAGCACCGGGGGAAGGAAGCCGGTTTCCGCAAAGAAGGCGCATCCGATCGTGATCAGGACATAGACCCAGCCCAGGGCGACGAGGGACAGCGCGCCCTTGCGGCGCAGTTCGTTGAGTTCGTTCATGGTTCTAAAGCCAGTTTGGTTTGGGCAGGTCTGCCACAAAGGAATTCCGGAACGACGAAGAGCAGCGCGCCGCTTTGCAGGGCCTCGCCCGTGAGGTTGCCCGTGGGCACCCTGATGAAGAAGGAGCCGCGATAGGGGCCGGGCGCAACGAGCGCGGCGCCGTGCGCGCGCGACCAGGCAACGGTGCGCGCCGGGCTCGTGGCGGTCAGGGGCAGATAGAGCGCCGTCCCGTGCGAGGCCGGAGAGAGCGCGATGAGCAGAACTCCCAGCGCAAGTATGGCTTGCACGGCCATGGGGCCGGGCAGGATCTTGCACAGGGGATCGGGCAGGCGGACTTGCATGTGCGTTTCATGCACGCAGGCACTTTTCGGTCGCGCAAAGGCTTGCGTACGTAGAGATGCGGAGGCTTGGCCAGATCACTTTCGGCAATTGGCGGGGCTGGGCTGTTGCTATAGAGCCAAGCGGATGACCGAGACTCTGTCCCCCGCCAAGCCGACCGCTCCTGCCTCCCTTCATGCTGATGCCCGCCCGCGCCACTGGGAGTGGCAGTACCTCGATCTCATGCGCCACGTCTGGGAGCATGGGGACGAGCGGCGCGACCGTACCGGGGTGGGCACGCGCTCGGTTTTCGGGGCGACCATCCGCTTTGATCTCGCAGACGGGGCAATGCCCCTTCTCACCACCAAGCGGGTCTACTGGAAGACGGCGACGCGTGAGCTGATCTGGTTCCTGACCGGAGACACCAATATTCGTTCGCTGTGCACGCAGAACGTCCAGATCTGGACCGACTGGCCGTTGGATCGCTACCGCCGCGAGACGGGCGATGCGATCACGCGCGAAGCGTTCTCGCAGCGCATTGTCGAGGAGGCGGCCTTCGCGCGCGAATGGGGGGATCTTGGGCCCGTTTATGGCAAGCAGTGGGTCGACTGGCCAACCTACGAGCCGGTGGATGAGGGCTTGTTCCGGAAAGGGGAGGGCATCAACCAGGTCGCGCAGGTCGTCGAAAGCCTGAAAAGCAATCCTGGCAGTCGCCGCCACATCATTGAGGGGTGGAACGTCGCCGAACTCGATTCGATGGCGTTGCCGCCATGCCACAAGACCTACCAGTTCCATGTCGCGGACGGGAAGCTCTCGTGCCTGCTCTACCAGCGCAGCTGTGACCTGGGGCTGGGTTTTGCTTTCAACATGTGGTCGCTCGCCGCGCTGACGCGAATGATGGCCCAGCAATGCAACCTCGAGCCGGGTCACGCCGTTTGGACAGGAGGTGATGTCCATCTCTATCTCAACCACGGGGCGCTGGTGGAAGAGCAGCTTGCGCGTGAGCCTGCAGGCAAAGCGACGCTGGCCTTCGCACGCCGCCCGGCATCGATCTTCGACTATGCGATCGAGGATTTCGAGGTGACCGGGTACGCGCCGCAAGCCCATATCGCCGCGCCTGTCGCGGTCTAGATCAGGTTTCCGGAGCGATTGATTGACATTACCACGGTTTGAAATATTCTGACTTAACCGTGGAATTTTGATGCACTGCAAAAAATGACCGCAGGCGCTTGTTCTCACGGACCGTAAATGACGGGAGAGAACGTGATGGTCGACCAGACGGGACGAATCGGCATGCCGCGCGGCAATCTGCCGCCGCTTGAATTGCACGTCCCCGAGCCGCGCTTCCGGCCGGGCGATCCGGTCGACTATTCTTGGCTCGACATCCCCGGAGCCGGGGAGCTTCCCCGCTTCGACGAGGCTTGCGAAGCGCGCGAGACGATGCCCGCGACGCTGGGCATGGTCCGCGTACTCGATGAAAAACATCGGGCAGTGGGCCCCTGGGATCCGCGCCTCGATCCCGAAACACTGCGTCGGATCCTGCGGACCATGGCGCTCACCCGCGCCTTCGATGACCGGATGTACCGGGGGCAACGGCAGGGCAAGACCAGCTTCTACATGAAGTGCACCGGCGAGGAGGCGGTCTCGGTCGCCCATGCCTATGCCCTGGCGGGCGACGACATGGTCTTCCCCAGCTACCGCCAGCAGGGGATCCTGATCGCGCGTGACTATCCCCTCGTCGAGATGGTCAACCAGATCTATTCGAACCGGGCTGACCGGCTGAAGGGGCGCCAGCTTCCGATCATGTACTCGGCGCGCGACTATGGCTTCTTCACGATCTCGGGCAATCTGGCGACCCAGTTCCCGCAGGCCGTCGGCTGGGCCATGGCGAGCGCGATCAAGGGGGACACGCGCATCGCGACCAGCTTCGTGGGCGAGGGTTCGAGTGCGGAAGGCGACTTTCACGCCGCGATGACTTTTGCGGCCGTCTACAACGCGCCGGTGATCCTGAACGTGGTCAACAATCAGTGGGCGATCTCCAGCTTCTCCGGCTTCGCCGGGGCGGAGCGCTCGACCTTCGCCGCGCGCGCGGTGGGCTATGGCATTGCCGGGCTCAGGGTGGACGGTAACGACGCGCTCGCTGTCTACGCGGCGACGCAATGGGCGGCGAACCGCGCGCGGGCCAATAAGGGGCCTACGCTCATCGAGCACTTCACCTACCGCGCGGAAGGACATTCCACCTCGGACGATCCCAGCGCCTACCGTTCCGCGCACGAGCGCGAGGAATGGCCGCTCGGCGATCCGGTCATGCGTCTTGCGCGCCATCTCATTGCCCTTGGCGAATGGGATGACGAGCGCCATGCCGCCATGGACCGCGAGGTGGCCGAAGAGGTGAAGGCGGCGGCCAAAGCGGCGGAGAAGAACGGCGTGCTCGGCCACGGCTTCCACCATCCTTTCCATACGATGTTCGAGGACGTCTTCGAGGATTTGCCGTGGAACCTGCGGGAGCAAGCTGAGCAGGCCATCCGCGAGCGCGAGGCCAAGTGGCCCGCTGCCAAGGGTGCCGGCACGAGCGATCAAGGAGAGGGCGCATGATCGAGGAAACCGTCGTCAGCCTGCAGGAGGGCGAGGCGCGGCCGATGAACATGATCGAGGCCATCAATGATGCGCTGCACGTCATGATGGGCCACAATCCCGACATCGTCGTCTTTGGCGAGGACGTGGGCTACTTCGGCGGCGTGTTTCGCGCGACGGCGGGGCTTCAAGCCAAGTTCGGCAAGATGCGCGTCTTCGACACCCCCATCAACGAGTGTGGCATCATCGGCGCGGCGGTCGGTATGGCGGCCTATGGCCTGCGGCCCGTGCCCGAGATCCAGTTTGCCGACTATATATACCCTGGCCTCGACCAGCTGATTTCGGAAGCTGCGCGCCTGCGCTATCGCTCGGCGGGAGAGTTCACCGCGCCGATCACCGTGCGCTCCCCCTTTGGTGGGGGTATCTTTGGCGGACAGACCCACAGCCAGAGCCCGGAAGCGCTCTTCACCCACGTCTCGGGCCTAAAGACGGTGATACCATCCACCCCGCATGACGCGAAGGGGCTTCTCATCGCGGCGATCGAGGACAACGATCCCGTCATCTTCTTCGAGCCCAAGCGCATCTATAACGGCCCGTTCGACGGCTATTACGACCATCCGAGCAAGACTTGGAAGAACTACCCCGGCGGGCAGGTGCCTGAAGGCTACTATTCCATCCCGCTGGGCAAGGCGCGCACCGTGCGCGAGGGCTCGGCGATGACCGTGCTAGTCTACGGGACCATGGTTCACGTCGCCGAGGCGGTGCTCGCCGAAAAGGGCGTGGATGCGGATATCCTTGATCTGCGCACGCTCTGGCCGCTCGACATAGAGACTGTGGAAAAGTCTGTTCAGAAGACGGGCAAATGTCTCGTCATCCATGAGGCCACGCGCACCTCGGGCTTTGGCGCCGAGCTCGTCAGCCTCGTCCAGGAGCGCTGCTTCTATCATCTCGAAGCTCCGATCGAGCGCGTGACCGGCTTCGACACCCCGTACCCGCACAGTCTCGAGTGGGCCTATTTCCCCGGCCCGGTCCGCATCGGCGATGCGGTCGACCGCCTGATGAAGGAGTGATCCCATGGGTCGTTACACGTTTCGTCTTCCTGACATCGGGGAAGGGATTGCCGAAGCCGAGATCGTCGCCTGGCACGTCGTGGTGGGCGATCACGTCGAGGAGGACGCGCGCCTCGCCGACATGATGACCGACAAGGCCACGGTCGAGATGGAGAGCCCGGTCACGGGCACCGTCATCGAGATCGCGGGCGAGGCGGGCGAAATGGTGGCCATCGGATCGCCGCTCGTCGTGCTGGAAGTCGAAGGCGCGGGCAACGCGCGCGCGGAGGGGCCGCAAAAGTTCGAAGAGGTCCAGGTGCCTATCGAGGAGCCGGTGTCGGACAAGGCATCAGAGCCTGCATCTGCACCTAAGCCGTCTCCAGAGGCGCAGGAGAGGGTTGCCGTTCCGAAACCCGCTGCAAGCCCGCCAGCAAGCTCAGCAAGCTCAGCAAGCTCAGCAAGCTCAGCAAGCTCAGCAAGCTCAGCAAGCTCAGCAAGCTCAGCAAGCTCCGTAGCGCCAGCAACCGCCAAACCCAAAGTGGCCACTCAGGATGATGGCGCGCGTATCCTTGCCAGTCCGGCGGTGCGCAAGCGGGCAGCCGACCTGGGCATCGATCTTGGCGAGGTTCGCCCGGCCGAGGGTGGGCGCGTGCGCCATGGCGATCTCGACGCCTTTCTTTCCTATAACGCAAGTGGAGGCTTCCAGCCGACTGGGTGTACGGGTGAGGATGAGCAGGTGCGCGTCATTGGCCTGCGCCGCCGCATCGCCGAGAACATGGCTGCCTCCAAGCGCCACATCCCCCACTTTGCCTATGTCGAGGAATACGACGTAACGGCGCTCGAAGAGACACGCGCGCAACTGAATGCAGGGCGCGGCGAGCGCCCCAAGCTGACCATGCTTCCCTTCCTCATCGCGGCGATCTGCAAGTTGATCCCCAAGTACCCGATGCTGAACGCGCACTATGACGACGAGGTGGGCGTGGTGACGCGGTACGGTTCGGTGCACCTGGGTATGGCCGCGCAAACCGCTTCGGGCCTGATGGTTCCGGTTATCCGCGATGCGCAAGGCCGGAATCTGTGGCAATTGGCCGCCGAGATATCGCGGCTGGCCGAGGCCGCGCGCGAAGGGAAGGCCACGTCCGGTGAATTGAGTGGTTCGACCATCACCGTCACCTCGCTCGGCCCCAAGGGCGGGGTCGCCACGACGCCGGTCATCAACCGTCCCGAGGTCTGCATCATCGGCCCCAACCGCATTGTCGAGCGCCCGATGTTCGTCACCGATGCCAGTGGGACGGAGCGGATCGAAAAGCGCAAGACGATGAACATCTCAATGTCCTGCGACCACCGTGTCGTCGACGGGTGGGACGCGGCCAGCTTTGCGCAGGACCTCAAGACCGTGATCGAGGCGCCGGCGCTGATCCTCGCCGGATGAGGGCCCGGAGGCGAATCACGCTTGGCCTTTGATTCGTGCTGGCAGAAATTTTCACAGCACCCGGGATGTCCCGGAATTCTGCGAATTCCTGCGGTATTTGGTTTTGAAAACAGAAGTTTGGGTGAATTTATGGAAGCGGCCTCCATCCTCCTTGGCGCGGGATGGAGGGCGCGATGATACCGGCTGCGCCATTTTTTAGTCCTGCCTTTTTCCGCGCCAGCCACGCATTTCTGCGGGCCTTGGGAGGGGCAGCCGGAAGAGGGAGCAAAAAAATGCATTGGCCGCTGTAATTCCGTTGACAGGGTCGCCTCCCCGTCATAGATGCGCGGCTCCCAAGCGGACGCACCGCCCAAGTATGCGGGTGTAGCTCAGTTGGTTAGAGTGTCGGCCTGTCACGCCGAAGGTCGCGGGTTCGAGTCCCGTCACTCGCGCCACTTGGGAGTTGCTTCGTTTCAGTCTCGGCTGAACGGGGTCTTTCCGGGAAACCGGAGGAAAACAAAGGAATGCTCGGGTAACCGTTTATTCCATCGCTGCGCGGGTGTAGCTCAGTTGGTTAGAGTGTCGGCCTGTCACGCCGAAGGTCGCGGGTTCGAGTCCCGTCACTCGCGCCACTTTCCTTGCCGGGGAGTGGCCATACAGCGCGCAAGAGGCCGGGGTAACACCCGGCCTTTTTCCATTTCGGCGTATATTTCGGCACAGGATCTTATTTCGCGATGGTGGACAGCGCGCACCCGACTCTGGGCATCGACTTTGGCACGACCAATTCGGTCATGGCGCTGGCGGTCAGCGAAACCGAAGGGGAGATGATCCGCTTTGCCGCGCCGGCTGGCGCAAGCTCGGTCTTCCGCTCGGCACTGTGTTTCTGGCAGGAAGAGGGCGTGCGGGGCGGCCTCGCCCATGAAGCGGGCCCCTGGGCGATCGAGGAGTTCCTCGAGTTTCCGCAAGGTTCGCGCTTTATCCAGTCCTTCAAGTCGGTGGCGGCCAACCCCGCGTTCGAGACCGCAGGCATCTTCGAGAAGCGTTACCGTTTCGAGGATATGGGCAAGGTCTTTCTGGATCACCTCCTGGCGCACGCGGGCGATGCGCTGCGGGACCTGCCCGAGCGCATCGTCGTGGGGCGTCCCGTACGCTATGTCGGCGCGCGCGCCGATGCGCAGCTGGCCCGCACGCGTTATGATGCGATGTTCGCCAGCCTCGGGCGAGAGGTACATTATGTCTATGAGCCTGTGGGGGCGGCCTTTAGTTTCGCTTCGCGTCTGAGCGAACCCGCAACGCTCATGGTTGCCGACTTTGGGGGCGGTACGAGTGACTTTTCCATCGTCCGGGTCGAAGCGCCAGGGACGATGCAGCGCTGCACGCCGCTTGCTGCGGCGGGTATCGGCCTTGCCGGGGACCGTTTCGATTTCCGCATCATGGACAACCTTGTCCTGCCGCAGCTGGGCAAGGGCGGGACGTACCGGTCCTTCGACAAGGTGCTGGAGATTCCGCCGGGGCACTTCACCGATTTCGCCGACTGGTCGCGCCTTGCCATGATGCGGAACAAGCGTACGCTCGAGCAACTCAACAAGCTCAAGCAGAATGCGACCGATCCGGCCTCGATCGCCCGCATGATCGCGGTGATCGAAAATGAGCTCGGCTTCGGTCTTTACGAGGCGGTGGGGGCTCTCAAGCGCGCTCTGTCCAGTGGGGAGCAGGCCGTGCTCGACTTCGAGAGCGAGGACTTGCGTATTCACGCTGAAGTGGCGCGCCCCGATTTCGAGAGCTGGATCGCGCCGGACCTTGCCCGCATCGGTGAGACGGTCGATGAGGCACTGGGCCGCGCCGCTCTGGCGCCCGAGCAGATCGACCATGTTTTCCTGACGGGCGGGTCCTCGTTGATCCCGGCTGTGCGCCGCCTGTTCGTGCAGCGCTTCGGGGAGGCACGCCTGGCAAGCGGCGATGAGCTGACCTCGATCGCGCACGGCCTTGCGATGATCGGTCAGTCAGGCGACCTTGCGCAATGGTCCGCGCGCGACGAGGTCTGAGCGGGCGCGGGTGCCTCAGCCCCAGCGGCCGGTCTCCATCCACGCCAGATAGCGCTTTAGCGGAAAGATCCAGACGATACCGAGGACGACGTAGACCGGTAGCTGGAGAAGCGCATGCCAGTCCGCGATCACGGGGTGCACGTAGCGCGCGATCAAGATGCCATAGACGAGCAGGACTGCGCACAGCGCCAGTACGCCCACGGGGATGCGCCACGTCGGGGTTTCGCGCATGTCTCAGTCTACCCCGTGATAGATTCGCGTGGGTGTGACCACGGCGCTGAGCGGCTGGTCGTGCGATTCAACCGGCAGTTCGTCGGCAAGTTGGCAGTCCCAGGCAAGCCCAATGGCTTTCGTGTTGGGGTTGGCTGCAAGCCAGCGGTCATAGTGCCCGCCACCCTGGCCCAGGCGGTGGCCCTCCTGCGTGAACGCTATCAAGGGGACGACGACGATGTCCGGGGCCGCAAAGGAGGCCATGCCGGTCGGCTGGGGCATGCGGTAGGGACCTTCTTCCAGTGCCTCCTCGTCGAAGGGGTTGGCCCATTCGCGAAATTCCATGGGGGCACTGCGCGCGGCAAAGCGGGGAAGTGCAACCTGGCGGTCGTTCTCGGTAAACCAGCGCGCCCACCCCAGGGAAGGCGCTTCGGGGCCGAGCGGGTAATAGAGGCCAACGGTCGCTCCCTCCGGGATTATGTCGCTGACCGGAGCCGGGGGGCGATTGAGAATCAGGGCGCGCAGGTTCTCGGGCAGGCTGGCGACGTGTTCGGCGCGCGCTGCTCGGAATTTTCTGCGCAGGAGGGCCTTCGTATCGGTCAGGCTGGGAGGGGATACCATCAAACGTCTTCCTGAGCGCCGCTCGCGGGAGGCGAGGGCGTCCAAGGGGACTAGCGCAGGCCGGGCCTTGCAACAATGGTCGTATGGCAGGGGCGTGGTGCGTGTGGAAGCATGATGCTCCTGGCGGGCTTTCTGTTCGCACCCGGCGGCCTTGTGCGACCGCATTCAGGGTGGCTTCCAGGCTTTCCTCGCATTCAAGGCTCATCCGGATTTCCGGATTGGATTGAGTGTGACTTGGCAACCGCTGGAGGTGTCGTCGCGGATGTGGCCCTTGCTGCGACTGTTGCCATGGCCCTTGCCGGGGGGGCTTCGATTCCTGTGGGATGTGTTGCCGCGCACGGTTGCGGGCGGACCCTCAGGCGAAAGACCAGATCGGATCGGGGGAAAACGGTGACGGGTCCACCATGGGTCGTTTTCCTAGAACTCCTCTGACGCCTCAACGTCAGGTGGGGGCCATATACGTCGGACCACGGTCCGGGTAGGGACAGCCCCCTAGGATTGCTTATAGCCTCAGGGATGTTCGAACGGATCGTGCCGGGCAGATCCCGTCGCACTTCTAATTAGAGATCCTTTGCTCCATCCTCAAGTGGCGTCTCGAGCAGGTCGGCAAGTTTTTCCATCTTTTCGGCAATCCGTGAGAGGCGTGCCGTCTCTTCTGGATCCGGGGCGGAGGCCTCTCTACCCGTAGGTGAGGGCGCGGCGGTGCCAGCGCTACGCTTCAGTTCGTCGTTCTCGTCCGCGAGCAGGAGGGCGGCGAAAAGGAGCATTCGCGCTTCCGACAGGCCGCGCGCATTGGCCGCGTCGACCTTGTCGGCGATGACCTTGCCGAGCGCGCGGACATGCTCTTCCTCACCCGGACCACAGCCAACGAGGAAGTCGCGTCCGCCGATGACCAGTTCGACGTTGTTCATGGTGCGCTCCCTTCGATCAGAGTGTCGAGCTCGCCCAGCGTCTCCTCGACGCGGGTGCGGAGCGCGCCGTGACGCTGGATGAGGGCGTCCTCGGCGCGCAGGCGGTGCGCGCAGGCACTCTCAATGCGGGCAAGGGCGGCTTCGATCCGGGCAAGGGGGGAGGCGTCGGGGGCCTCGCCCGTCTCGGCGGACGGCGCGGGCAGGACAGTTTCTGTCTCTTCCATGGTGTCTCGCTATCGCACTAGCCGCAGAACGCAATCGTCTTGGCGCGTTTGTTCACAAGCCAGCCTGTTTTGCCGGGCGATTGTGCGCATGTCCAAGATTGGGCTGGACGGCGCATTTCCGCGGTGCTGAACTTGACGACGGTGTGGCCTGCCCTAAAGGGGGTCGGCAAGTCCGAATCATAGTGTAATAATCCGTTTTCCGGAGCCAGTCTGATGACCCTTGCCCCCGCCCGCCTTGCGCCGATGGCCAACGCCATTCGCGCGCTTTCCATGGACGCGGTCCAGGCGGCGAACTCTGGCCACCCCGGCATGCCGATGGGCATGGCCGACGTTGCCACCGTTCTCTACGCCAAGCACCTCAAGTTCGATCCGAAGAACCCGCAGTGGGCCGATCGCGACCGCTTTGTGCTGTCGGCAGGGCACGGCTCGATGCTGATGTATTCGCTGCTGTACCTCACCGGCTACGAGAGCCCGACGATCGAGGATATCCGCAACTTCCGCCAGATGGGCAGCCCTTGCGCGGGCCACCCGGAAAACTTCCTGCTGGACGGCGTGGAATGCACCACGGGGCCGCTGGGCCAGGGTCTGGCGATGGCGGTCGGCATGGCGATGGCCGAGCGTCAGCTCAACGCGACCTTCGGCGATGACCTCGTTGACCACAACACCTGGGTGATCGCGGGCGACGGCTGCCTCATGGAAGGCATCAACCACGAGGCGATCGGCCTTGCCGGTACGCTGGGCCTAGGTAAGCTCAAGGTCCTGTGGGACGACAACGACATCACCATCGATGGCAAGACCGGCCTGTCGACCTCGGAAGACATTCCCGCACGCTATCGCGCTTCGGGTTGGGACGTCTTCTCGTGCGACGGCCATGATTTCGCCGATATCGAGCGTGCGCTCGCGGAAGCGGCGGCTTCGGACAAGCCCTCGCTCGTTGCCTGCAAGACGGTCATCGGCAAGGGCGCACCCAACAAGCAGGGCGGCTCGGGTGTCCACGGCTCGCCGCTGGGGGCAGATGAAATCGTCGCGGCGCGCGAAGTCCTGGGCTGGAGCGCGGAACCTTTCGTGATCCCCGAGGACATCCTCGCCGACTGGCGTTCGCTCGGTGATAAGGGCGCCGAAGCGCGCGAAGCTTGGGAAGCGCGCAAGGTCTCGCACCCGGAAGCGGGCGAGTTCAGCCGCCGCATGGCCGGCGACCTGCCCGACACCGACGAGGTTGCCAAGACCTTTGCCGGCTGGCTGGAAGGCGATGCCAATATCGCCACCCGCAAGGCCTCGGAAAACTGCCTCAACGTGCTCGCTCCGGCGCTGCCCGAGATGATCGGCGGTTCGGCCGACCTTACCGGCTCGAACAACACCAAGGCCAAGTGCCAGGACCCGTTCACGGCCGAGAACTACGCCGGTCGCTATGTCTACTACGGCATCCGCGAGTTCGGCATGGCTGCGGCGATGAACGGCATGGCGCTGCACGGCGGCGTGATCCCCTACGGCGGCACGTTCCTGATCTTCTCGGACTACTGCCGCAACGCGATCCGTCTCTCGGCCCTGCAGCAGGTCCGCGCGATCTATGTGCTGACCCATGACAGCATCGGCCTTGGCGAAGACGGCCCGACCCACCAGCCGGTGGAGCAGGTCATGTCGCTGCGCCTGATCCCCAACCTCAACGTCTTCCGTCCTGCCGACGTGATCGAGACGGCCGAGTGTTGGAACATTGCGCTGCAGACCCAGGAAACCCCCTCGGTCCTCGCGCTGACCCGCCAGAACCTGCCGCAGCTGCGCACGTCGGGCGAAATGCTTTCGGCACGCGGCGCCTACACGCTGCGCGCGGCGGAAGGGGACCGCAAGGTCATCCTCATCGCCAGCGGTTCGGAAGTCGAGCTGGCCTGCACCGTGCGGGACGAACTCCAGGCCCAGGGCATCGGCGCGGACGTGGTTTCGATGCCGTGCATGGAACTCTTCGACACGCAGGAAGAGGCCTACAAACACGAAGTGCTGCCCCATGATCCCTCGATCCTCAAGGTCTCGATCGAGGCCGGCACGACGATGGGTTGGGAGCGCTACACCGCGACAAGCCGCAATGGCGGCCTCAATATCGGTCTGGACCGTTTCGGCGCGTCGGCCCCGGCCAAGGATCTGTTCGCTCGCTTCGGCTTCTCGGCCGCTTCGATCGTTCCCAAGGTCCTCGAAAAGCTTAGCGTCTAAGGAGGAGATTTGAATATGGCGACCAAGGTTGCGATCAACGGTTTCGGACGTATCGGGCGTCTTGTGGCCCGCGCTATTCTCGAACGTCCCGACTGCGGTCTGGAACTGGTCTCGATCAACGACCTGGCCGACACCAAGTCGAACGCTCTCCTCTTTGGCTTTGACACCACGCACGGGCGTTTCCCGGGCACGGTCGAGGCCGGCGAAGGCAAGATCATCGTCAACGGCAAGGAAATTGCCGTGACCGCCGAGCGTAACCCGGGTGACCTGCCGCACGCGGCACAGGGCATCGACATCGTGCTCGAGTGCACCGGCATCTTCCAGTCGAAGGAGGCCTCGCAGCCCCACCTCGACGCCGGTGCCAAGCGCGTGCTGATCTCGGCTCCCGCGACGGGCGTCGACAACACCGTCGTCTTCGGTGTGAACCACGAAACGCTGACGGCCGACCACATCGTCGTGTCGAACGCCTCGTGCACCACAAACTGCCTGGCGCCCGTCGCCAAGGTGCTGAACGACACCGTCGGTATTGAGCGTGGCTTCATGACCACGATCCACTCGTACACCAACGATCAGCGCATGCTCGACCAGATGCACAAGGATCTGCGCCGCGCCCGTGCCGGTGCGGCCAACATGATCCCGACCACCACCGGCGCGGCCCGCGCGGTCGGTCTCGTCCTGCCCGAACTAAAGGGCAAGCTCGACGGTTCGTCGGTGCGTGTGCCGACCCCGAACGTCAGCCTCGTCGACCTTTGCTTCGTGCCCCAGAAGGACACCACGGTCGAAGAGATCAACGCCGCGCTCAAAGCTGCTGCCGAAGGCCCGATGAAGGGCGTTCTTGACTTCACCGATCAGCCGCTCGTCTCCTCGGACTTCAACCACTACCCGGCTTCGTCGACCGTCGACAGCCTGGAGACGGCGGTCATGGAAGGCAAGTTCGTGCGCGTCGTGTCGTGGTACGACAACGAGTGGGGCTTCTCGAACCGTATGCTCGACACCGCAGGAGCGATGGCGAAGTTCCTCTGAACGTGATGTCGGCGCACGGCACGCTCCAGGGCATTGCGCGGCGAACGCGTTCGCGTGCGCTCATGGAGACCGTGCCGCGGGCCGAAGTGACAATCGCCGCGGGAATCCAGGGGGATTCCCGCGGCGTTGCACGTGAGGGCACGATCCCGCGCCGTCAGGTGGCGCTGATCGAGGCCGAAAGCTGGCAGGCGGCGATGGTCGACTTGGGGCTAATGCCGGGCATGGAACTGCCCTGGTATGCGCGCCGGGCGAACCTGTGCGTGTCGGGCTTGCGTCTCCCGCGTGAAGCGGGCGGCGTGCTCGCGGTCGGTCCGACCTGCCAGATCGAGACAACCATGGAATGCGATCCATGCACCCGCATGGATGAGATCGCGCCCGGGCTCATGGCCGCGCTGACGTCGGATTGGCGCGGCGGTGTGCTGGGCCGGGTCATACGCGACGGACCCGTCTCCGTCGGTGACGAGGTGAGGATAGTTAGATGAGCGCTTTCAAGACTTTGGATGACCTTGGCGATGTAGCCGGGAAGGTCGCGCTGGTGCGCGTGGACCTTAACCTGCCGATGCAGGATGGCCTCGTGACCGACATTACCCGCATCCGGGCTGCGGTGCCCACCATCACCGACCTGTGCGCCAGGGGCGCAAAGGTCCTTCTGCTCGCCCACTTCGGCCGCCCCAAGGGCGAGCGCCACTCGCAGATGTCGCTCTCGATGGTCGTAGGCGCGGTCGAAAAGGTGCTGGGCAAGGAAGTGATGTTCGTGCCCGAGATTGCCGGCGACGTCGTCGCGCAGACGGTGGGCATCCTCAAGGGCGGCGATGTCGCCATCCTCGAGAACACCCGCTTCTGGAAAGGCGAGGAAAAGAACGATCCCGAACTGGCCGCGGCGATTGCGGCCAATGCCGATTTCTACGTGAACGATGCCTTCTCGGCCGCGCACCGCGCGCACGCCACCACCGAAGGTCTTGCCCATGTGCTTCCCGCTTACGCGGGCCGTTCGATGCAGGCCGAACTCGAAGCGCTCGACAAGGCGTTGGGCGCGCCGGTGAAGCCGGTGGCGGCTCTCGTCGGCGGCGCGAAGGTCTCGTCCAAGCTTGACGTGCTCAAGCATCTTGTCACTCAGGTCGATCACCTGATGATCGGCGGCGGCATGGCCAACACCTTCCTCGCCGCGAAGGGGGTGGACGTGGGCAAGTCGCTGTGTGAACATAACTTGTTGGACACTGCCATAGACATCCTCGCCAACGCCGAAGCCAGCGGGTGCACCGTGCACCTGCCGTACGAGGTCGTGGTCTCCAAGGAATTTGCGGCCAACCCGGAATCGCTGCGTACCTGCAACGTGCACGAAGTTGCAGGCGACGAGATGATCCTTGATGCCGGGCCGCTGGCCGTCGAGGCTCTGGCCGATGCGCTCAAGACCTGCCGCACGCTGGTCTGGAACGGCCCGCTTGGCGCTTTCGAGATGGAGCCCTTCGATGCTGCGACCGTCTCGCTGGCCCGCACGGCCGCAGCGCTCACCATCGAGGGTACGCTGACTTCGGTCGCTGGCGGTGGAGACACCGTTTCGGCTTTGAACCACGCCGGGGTGGCCGAGGATTTCTCGTACATCTCGACTGCGGGCGGCGCTTTCCTGGAATGGATGGAAGGCAAAGAACTGCCGGGCGTCGCGGCACTCTCGGCCTGAGCAGATCGGGCCGCTGGACATATGGCGGCCCACTATACTGCGCTGCAGCAAGGGCACGGAACGAGGCTGACCGGATCCACGAGGAGGCGTGGTTCGGACATCCCGCTCCGGCACACGGGCCATTCACTGGCCGCCAGGCCTATCTGGTCTGGTTCGGAATTATTGTATCCTCAAGATACATCATGGCACCTTTGCCGCAGTTGCGAATTTCTTGGACGGGCTCTAGCCTGCCATCCACACGACGCATGACTTGAGGAGGAGTTTTATGCAAGTTTCGGAAATGACGGCCAAAATAGCCGATGGTGACGGTTTCATTGCCGCGCTCGACCAGAGTGGCGGGTCTACCCCCAAGGCGCTAAAGGGCTATGGCATCGAGGACGATGCCTGGGGCTCGGAAGAAGAGATGTTCGGCCTCATCCACGAGATGCGCAGCCGCATCATCTCCTCGCCGGTGTTCACCGGCGAGAAGGTTATCGGGGCGATCCTGTTCGAACGCACGATGGATGGCACCGTGGGTGGCGTGCCGACCCCGTCCGCGCTGATTGCCAAGGGCATTGTGCCCTTCATCAAGATCGACAAGGGCCTTGAGGACGAAGCCAACGGCGTGCAGCTGATGAAGCCGATGCCCACGCTCGATGCGTTGCTTGAACGTTCCAAGGCGCTGGGCGTCTTCGGCACGAAGGAGCGCTCGGTGATCCATTCGGCCAATGCCGAAGGTATCGCTGCGGTTGTTGAGCAGCAGTTCGAGATCGGTGCACAGGTCATCTCACACGGCATGATGCCGATCATCGAGCCTGAGGTGAACATCAAGAGCGAGACGCGCGCCCAGTGTGACACGATCCTGTGCGCAGAAATCGTCAAGAACCTCGACGCGCTGCCCGAGGGCCAGAAGGTCATGCTCAAGCTCTCGCTCCCGGTCGTGCCGGGCACGTTCGATGCGCTTGTCGATCACCCCAAGGTACTGCGCGTAGTAGCGCTTTCGGGCGGTTTCTCACGCGATGAGGCCTGTGTCGAACTGGCCAAGAACAAGGGCATCATCGCCAGCTTTAGCCGCGCGCTCCTGTCCGAGCTACGCGCACAGATGAGCGACGATGAATTCGACGCCGCCCTTGGCGAGGCGATCGATGCGATCTACACGGGCTCGACCCAGAAAGTCGCGGCGGCTGCTGCAGCCTGATCGCCGTCTCGGCGTGCCGGTCGCGCCATGACGCAATGTGCGGGGCGCTTTCCTCTGGGGTGGCGCCCCGTTTCGTTTCACTTTGCCTCCCACGTTGTGAGGCGGCTTCCCTTGGCGAGCGGATTTTTCTAAGGGACAGGCCATGACCGACAACACCGATATCGAACGCGAACCCACGCAGCTCTACCTGATTTCGCCGCTGGAGGTGGGTGGCGACTTTCCCCAGCGCCTGGAGCGTGCGCTCGACGCGGGAGATGTCGCGGCTTTCCAGTTTCGCGTGAAGGATATCGACCAGCACGAGGCAGTGCGCCTGGCCGAGCCGTTGCAGGCGATCTGTGCGACGCGCGGCGTGGCCTTCATCGTCAACGATTCGATCAGCCTCGCCAAGCGCCTCAAGGCCGATGGAGTGCATCTGGGCCAGGACGACGACACCGTCGAGGACGCGCGCAAGGCGCTGGGCATGGATGCGCAGATCGGGGTGACCTGCCACGATAGCCGTCACCTTGCCAT
This sequence comes from Novosphingobium sp. BW1, assembly GCF_008107685.1. Taxonomy (GTDB): domain Bacteria; phylum Pseudomonadota; class Alphaproteobacteria; order Sphingomonadales; family Sphingomonadaceae; genus Novosphingobium. The sequence continues at coordinate 232,756 of NZ_VIRF01000078.1, read as the reverse complement.
GGAAGCAGGCGATGCGGGCGCGGATTACGTCGCCTTCGGGGCTTATTTTCCGACGACCACGAAGGAGACCAAGCACGTCGCGGGCACGGACCTGCTCGAATGGTGGCAAGCCATCTTCGAGATTCCGTGTGTCGCCATAGGGGGCGTCACGCCCGAGAATTGCGTGGATCTGGTTCGGAAGGGCGCGGACTTCATCGCGGTTTCGGGCGCGGTCTGGAACGGGGATGAGGCCGAAGCGGTGGCCGCGTTCACCAAGGCCATCGCCGAGGGTATGACCCCGGCCTGATTGGCTATTCCGGCGCGCATCGCCAATCAGGTCATGTGCGCTGTCCCCTCCAGGATCCGCCGCACCAGTTCCGCTTTTCCGCGCACGCCCAATTTGGCGTAGATGCGCTTGGAATAATTTCGCGCCGTCTCGACCGTCAGACCAAGAGCCTGCGCGGCTTCGGCAATGCTGAGCCCTTCCGACAGTTTTAGGGCCAGTTCGGCCTCGCGCGGGGGCAGGGCGTGCAGCGCTGTGAGGCGGGCCTGAGCGTTGTGTGACGGTGTGTGGGGGAGGGCGAAGACGGCGAGAAAGCGCGCCATGTTCGTATGCCCCAGCTCATCGTCGAGCGAGATGCGTTGCACCAGGGCTTCGACTTGTGGTGTGTCGCTCAGAAGCATAGGCTGCGGCGGGGCTGCCTGATCCTGCGCGAGTTCCTCGATGGCGGTGAGCAAGCCGCGTTCGGCCGGACGCGCCAAGCCAAGGAGGCGCTCCCCAATACGTGGCGGCTGGCCGTAACGCTCGCTCCACCACATTCGTGTTTCTGGGCTGAGGTCGACAAGGCGCCCGTCGGCATCGAAGGTCATCCAGCCATTTCCCGCGCGGGCCATGCCGGCCGCGTTGATGCGGGCGCTGTGGCGTGCGGCGCCGAGATCGCGGCCCGAGCGCAGCGCTTCGGCAACATAGGGAGCAAGATTGGAGAGCAGGGCGCTGTCGCTCGCGCTGCAGGGGCTCGTACGCGCGAGCAACAGCCAGGCGTCGAGACCGGTATCGGCGAGGATGCGCACGATCCGCTCGTCGGCCAGGCCAAGATCGCGCAGTTCGCGCCAGCGCTGGGCCTTGAGCACGGGGTCGTGGTCGACCAGTTCGCCCAGCGCATACACACGTCCGGGGCGCAGACTGTCGTAGTGCGCGCGGTCGAGGTCGAACAACACCGAGGTGCCCCTAATGGGGCTTCCGGTAGGAAGTGGGTCTCCGGCGTAAAATTCGGTGATCGGAGCTTTGCCGAGGCGGCCTTGGCGCACGAGAAGGGCAATATAGCGCGCCCCGGTGCGCCGCCGCATGCGCTCCAGGAAGGTGGAAAAGCGCGGCGTTTCGCGCATTGCGCCCAGCAGCGGGAGCAGCAGATCCGTCTCGTCCGAACTTGTGAGGGCCATACCCTCCCATATGGGAGGTGCCTGCCGCTGTCATCCCTGTAAGTTCAGCCTATTCCCGTTCCCAGGCCCTGTCGTCCGGGGGACGCGCACGGCTCGAAGAGGGAGTTCGATGAAAAAACTGACGCATCTTGAAAGGCTGGAAGCGGAAAGCATCCAGATCATCCGTGAGGTCGCTGCGGAGGCTGACAAGCCGGTCATGCTCTACTCGGTGGGCAAGGACAGCGCGGTGATGCTCCACCTTGCGCGTAAGGCCTTCTACCCTTCGCCGCCGCCGTTCCCGCTGCTCCATGTCGACACGACATGGAAGTTCAAGGCGATGTACGACCTGCGCGACAAGATGGCCGAGATGTCGGGCATGGAACTGCTGGTCTACAACAATCCCGAAGCCAAGGAAAAGGGCATCAATCCCTTCGATCACGGCTCGCTTCACACCGACATGTGGAAGACCGAGGGGCTGAAGCAGGCGCTGGACAAGTACGGTTTCGACGCTGCCTTTGGCGGCGCGCGCCGTGACGAGGAAAAGAGCCGCGCCAAGGAACGTATTTTCTCGTTCCGCACGTCTTCGCACGGGTGGGACCCTAAGAACCAGCGCCCCGAACTGTGGAACCTCTACAACGCTAAGAAGGCGCGCGGCGAATCGATCCGCGTCTTCCCGATCTCGAACTGGACCGAGCTCGACGTGTGGCAGTACATCCGCCTCGAGAACATCCCTATTGTCCCGCTCTATTTTGCTGAGAAGCGTCCGACCTTCGAGTGGGAGGGGGGCCTGTTCATGGCGGACGATCCGGAACGCCTCGAGAAGGTGCTGGGCTACATGCCCGAGATCACCGAGAAGTCGATCCGCTTCCGCACGCTCGGTTGCTTCCCGCTGACTGGCGCGGTCGAAAGCGAGGCTTCGACGCTGACCGAGGTCATCCAGGAGACGCTCCTGACCACCACCAGTGAGCGGCAGGGCCGCGTGATCGACAAGGATGCCGGCGGCGCCGGTATGGAAGTCAAGAAGCAGCAGGGGTACTTCTGATGGCCGATATCGAGACCAAAGAGTCCGCATACGTCGTCGACAAGCTGATCGCCGAAGACATCGACAGCTATCTCGACCAGCACGAACACAAGACCATGCTGCGCTTCATCACCTGTGGCAGCGTGGACGACGGCAAGTCGACCCTGATCGGGCGCCTCCTCTACGATTCGAAGATGATCTTCGAAGACCAGCTCGACGCGCTCGCTAGCGACTCCAAGAAGGTCGGAACGCAGGGACAGGAGATCGACTTTGCGCTCCTCGTCGACGGCCTCGCCGCCGAACGTGAGCAGGGCATCACCATCGACGTTGCCTATCGCTTCTTCAACACCGAGAAGCGCAAGTTCATCGTCGCCGACTGCCCGGGGCACGAGCAGTACACACGCAACATGGTGACCGGCGCCTCGACCTCGGATCTTGCTGTCATCCTTATCGACGCGCGCAAGGGCGTGCTCGTCCAGACGCGCCGCCACAGCTACATCTGCAAATTGCTGGGCGTGAAGAACATCGTCCTGGCCGTCAACAAGATGGACCTTGTCGACTACAGCCAGGAGGTATTCGACAAGATCCTCGCCGACTACCGCGCGTTTGCGGAATCGATTGGGATCGCGAACTTCACGGCGATGCCGATCTCGGGATACAAGGGTGACAACATCACCACGCTGTCCGAGAACACGCCCTGGTACACAGCGCCGGAGTATGCCGGTGTTCCCCTGATCGAGCACCTCGAGACAGTCGAGGTCCTGACCTCGGACGATGCCGACAAGCCGTTCCGCATGCCGGTGCAGTGGGTGAACCGCCCCAACCTCGACTTCCGTGGCTTCTCGGGCCAGATCGCAACGGGCGTGGTCAAGCCCAAGGATAAGATCCGCGTCCTGCCTTCGGGCAAGACCAGCACCGTCTCCAAGATCGTGACCTTCGATGGCGAGCTGGAGGAAGCCGGTGCCGGTCAGTCGGTGACGATTTGTTTCGAGGACGAAATTGATTGCTCGCGCGGCTCGGTGATCTCGATCGCCGATGCGCCGCCGCAGACCGCCGACCAGTTCGAATCGACCTTCGTGTGGATGGCGGACGAGGCGATGGTGCCGGGCCGTGCCTACTGGATGAAGATCGGTACGCAGATGGTGTCGGCCTCGGTTGCCGAACCCAAGTACGAGATCAACGTCAACACGATGGAAGAGCTGGCGGCCAAGACTCTGGAGCTTAACTCCATTGGCGTGGCCGAGATGACGACCGACAAGCAGATCGTCTTCGAGCCCTATACGGAGAACCGCCAGCTTGGTGGCTTTATCCTGATTGACAAGATGACCAATGCGACCGTCGCGGCGGGCATGATCAACTTCAGCTTGCGCCGTTCGCAGAACGTGCACTGGCAGGCCGTCGACATCAGCCGCACGCAGCACGCGGCGCTCAAGAACCAGAAGCCGGCCGTGCTGTGGTTCACAGGGCTCTCGGGTTCGGGCAAGTCGACGATCGCCAACATGGTCGAGAAGAAGCTGCACCGGATGAACCGGCACACCTTCCTGCTCGATGGCGACAACGTGCGCCATGGTCTCAACAAGGACCTGGGCTTCACCGAGAGCGACCGCATCGAGAACATCCGCCGCGTGGGCGAAGTCTCCAAGCTGATGACCGATGCGGGCCTGATCGTGATCACCGCGTTCATCTCGCCGTTCCAGGCCGACCGTGAACTGGTGCGCGCGATGCTGCCCGAGGGCGAGTTCCTTGAGGTTTTCATCGACACGCCGCTCAAGGTTGCCGAAGCGCGTGACGTGAAGGGGCTGTACAAGAAGGCCCGTGCCGGTGAGCTCAAGAACTTCACGGGTATCGACAGCCCTTACGAGGCCCCGCGCAATCCGGAAATCCGCGTCGACACGACCAAGCTCTCGCCCGAAGAGGCCGCAGACCTGATCGTCGATACGCTGCTGGGAGACGTCTAATGACGATGACCGACGGTGATCTTGCTGCCCACCTGGCCAACGTGGCGGGCAAGATCCTCATCGAGGTGCGCGAATCCGGCATGTTCGAGGGCAAGTCCCTCGGCAAAGCCGGAGACCAGACGGCCAACCAGTTCCTCGTTCACGCGCTGCGCGAGCAGCGCGCCGAGGACGGCCTTCTCTCCGAAGAGGAGAAGGACAACGCCGAGCGTCTCGCCAAGGAGCGCGTGTGGATCGTCGATCCGGTCGACGGCACGCGTGAATATGGCGAAGCGCGCGTCGACTGGGCGGTCCATGTCGGCATGGCGGTGAACGGTGTACCGACGCTGGGCGCGGTCGCGCTGCCTGGAGCAGACTTGGTGCTGCGTTCGGATCAGCCGGGTGAAATCCCGGCTGCGCCCGAGAAGCTGCGCATGGTGGTCAGCCGCACGCGTCCCGCGAAGGAAGCGACCGGCGTGTGCGAAGCCATCGGCGGTGAACTGGTCCCGATGGGCTCGGCCGGTGCGAAGGCCATGGCGATCCTGCGCGGGGAGGCGGATATCTACCTGCACTCGGGCGGGCAGTACGAGTGGGATAGCTGCGCACCGGCAGCGGTCGCACTGGGCTGGGGCCTTCATGCCTCGCGCATCGATGGGAGCCCGCTCGTCTACAATCAGGAAGACGTCTATATGCCCGACCTGCTGATCTGCCGGAAGGAGCATGCCGACATGGTGCTGGAGAAGGTCAAGGCCTTCCTCTGACACCCAGGTCTCTAAAACGCGAAAGGCCCGTCCCGGGATGCCGGGGCGGGCCTTTCGCGTTTGGGGTGGGGAGCGGTGGTGGCCGGACGGGGTCAACCGTCGGCGGCGTTGGCGTGGATGCGGTCCATGAACGCGCACATCTGTTTGAGTTCGGTATCGCTGAAACCCTTGAAGAGCTGAGCCTCGTTCTCGGTTGCGGCCTCGCCCAAAGCGGCGAGCACAGGGGCGGCGGCCTCGGTCACGTGGACGACGCGCGCGCGGCGATCGTCCTCCTTGGCGCGGCGCTCGAGCAGGCCTTCCTGGCACAGCTTGTCGATAAGGCGTCCGGCCGAGGCCTCGGACATGTCGAGATACTCGGCGATACAGCGCTGTGTCGAGCCGGGGTAGCGTGCGACAATCGCGATCATCGTCCATTGCGAACGGGTGGCCTGGAGTGAAGCGGCCTTCCGGTCGAAGGTGTTGCGCAGCAACCGGGCAAGGACGGAAAGCCGGATGCCGACCTGTCGCTGCAGCGAATCCGTCTCTGTAAACAGTGATTTCATGGTCTTGCCGGTGTTGGCATCCGGCGCATTCGTGCTCACGTCTCGTTCCTCGTAATCGCGCATTGCCCGTGCAGGTCACCGTGGATGCGCCCCATGGGGCAAGGCGGCACGCATGATGCCTCGCGGCCCATCGCGTGTCGCGCCCGCTTGGTCAAGTGGACGCGCGCAACGCCAATTGCATAGGCGGGTGCCTAGTTCGCAGTCTCGTCGGGGCGCGGTTGGCTCACCCACTCGCCGCCCAGCACGCGGTAAAGCGTGATGCGGTTGACCGCACCGGCCAGCCGCATGCCCACTTCGGCCTGGCGAGCGGCATAGAGGCTGCGCTGGGCATCGAGGTTCTCCAGCGAACTGGCCATGCCCTGCCGATAGGTTGCCTCGACGAGGCGCGCGTTGTCGGCCGAGACTTCTGTGAAGTTTGTGGCCGCATTCAGACGCTCGGCGATGGTGCCCTGGTCGGCCAGCGTGTCGGCGGTCTCCCGAAAGGCGGTCTGGATCGCGCCCTCATAGGTCGCGAGCGCGGCATCGCGTTGGGCCTTGGCGACGCCGACGTTGGCGCTGCGGCCACCCGCGTTGAAGATCGACCATTCACCGTTGCCGCCATAGCTGGTGGAGCGCGAGGCCTCGTCGAAGAGCCTCGAGAGCGACTGCGCGGCAAAGCCGGTCAGAGCCGAAAGGGAGATGGTGGGGAAGAGCTGCGCGCGCGCAACACCGATGTTGGCGTTGGCCGCACGCAGGGAATACTCCGCTTCCAGCACGTCGGGACGGCTGAGCAGGACCGTCGTATCGGCGCTGGTCGGGACTTCGGCAAGCGCCGCATTGACGCGCGTGATGCTGCTTGGAAGCGCGTTTTCGTCGAAGTCCGCGCCGACCAGCAGGCGCAGTGCGTTGACGTCCTGCGCGAGCGCGGTCTTCTGGGCGGCAAGATCGCTGCGCGCGGTTTCAAGTACCTGCTGGGCCTGGCGCAGCTCGCTTCGTGCTGCGATCCCCCCTTCGAGCCGTGCCTGGGTCAGGCGCACGCTTTCCCCGGCGCTGCGCGCGGTGTCTTCGGCGATGCGCAGGAGTTCCCTGTCCGCCGCATAAGTGGCCCAGCCTTGCGCGATGTCGGCAACGAGGCCGAGCTGGACGGTGCGTGCCGCCGCTTCGGTCGAAAGCGCGGTGTTGATCTGTGCGGCGGTTGCGTTCTTGAGCCGTCCGAACAGGTCGAGCTCGAAATTCGAGACGCCGGCGCGCAGGGCGTAGGACCAGCCGTTGAGGCCAAAGCCGCCGCCGGTCTCTTGATGGGTGGCGGACGCCGTGGTGGCAAGCGCTGGGAACTGGTTGGCCCGCGTCACCTTCACTTGTGCGCGGGCCGCTGTGATATTGGCCGCTGCGACCCTGAGGTTACGGTTGTTATCGAGCGCTTGTGCGATCAGTTGCTGGAGCGCCGGGTCCTCGAACACTTCGGCATAGTTGAGCGGGCGCGGTGCTGCACTTACAGTGTCGCGGTAAGCTTCGCCGTCAGGCCATGTCTGGGGCACCGGGCTGGCCGGCTGGACGTATTTGGGCGCCATCGAACAGGCGCCCAGCAGCGCAGCGGTGAGAAGGGCGCTCGTGCGCTTCACCGGCGCATGGACGGGTCGCATCGACGGCCTCATGCCGCGTCTCCTGAGTTGGAGGTCTTCTTCTCGCGGCGCGTTTCGAGACGGGCGCGGGCGGCGGCGAGGCCGTCTCGCACGCTGCGGCGCACGATCACGAAGAACAGCGGAATGAAGAAGATGGCAAGGATCGTCGCAGTCAGCATGCCGCCCACCACCGAGGTGCCGATGGCGATGCGGCTGTTGGCGCCCGCGCCCGAGGCAGTCGCGAGCGGGATCACGCCGAAGATGAAGGCGAAGCTCGTCATCAAGATCGGGCGCAGGCGGATGCGTGCGGCCTCGACCGCGGCCTCGATCACACGCATGCCCTGACGCTCCGCCTGTTCGGCAAATTCGATCATCAGGATGGCATTCTTCGCGGCAAGGCCCATCGTGGTAAGCAGGCCGATCTGCAGGTAGACGTCGTTTTCCAGCCCGCGCAGCGTGACCGCGAGGATTGCACCGAGGAGGCCTAGCGGAATGATCAGGATCACCGCAATCGGGATCGACCAGCTTTCATAGAGCGCGGCAAGGCACAGGAACACGACCAACAGCGAGAGGGCATAAAGGAGCGGCGCTTGGCCCGAGGAGAGGCGCTCCTGGTAGGAGGAGCCCGCCCAGGCGACAGAGATGCCCTGGAACTGGTGCGAGAGCTCTTCCATCACATCCATGGCCGTACCCGAACTGACCCCATCTGCCGGTGTACCGGAGAATTCGTAGGCCATCAGGCCGTTGAAGCGCGAGGTGGAGCTGGGCGCTGTAGACCAACTGGTTTTCGCGAATGCAGAGAAGGGCACCATCTGGTTGTCCGAACCACGCACGAACCACTTGTAGAGGTCTTCCGGGCGCGAGCGCGAATCCGGCTCGCCCTGCACATAGACGCGCTTTACACGGCCCTTGTCGATGAAGTCGTTGACATAGGTGCCGCCCCATGCGGTTTGCAGCGTCGAATTGACGTTGGCGGGCGTCAGGCCATAGGCGGTCAGTGCGGCGATGTTGTTGTTGACCTTCAGCGTAGACACTTCGGGTAGGTCGGAGAGGCGCACGCTGGACAGGCGCTCGTCGGCCTGAGCAGCGGCGAGCAGCTGGTCACGCACCTCTTGGAACTTCTCGCGCGTCAGCCCTGATTGGTTCTGCAGCTCCATGGTGAAGCCCGAGGACTGACCAAGGCCACGGATCGCCCCGGGGACGAGGACGAAGACCTGCGCATTGCGCAGCTTGGCAAAGGCCTGGTTGGCGCGTGCGACAATGGCGGTCGCGGCCTGGTCGGGGCGCGTGCGCTCGGACCAGTCGCGCAGGCGGATGAAGCTGGAGCCTGCGTTCTGACCCGATCCGCCCGGCCCGCCGCCCGAAATGGCGAACAGGCCGGTGATGTTTTCCGCTTCTTCCTTGAGGAAATACTGCTCGACGATGTGCTGGATTTCTTCGGTGTCGGAGCGCGGCGTGCCCGAGGGCAGGCGCCATTGCACCATGATGTCACCCTGGTCCTCGTTGGGGAGAAAGCCGGTGGGCAGGCGCTGGAACAGGAAGAAGGTGCCTGCACAGATAAGGGCGAAAAGTGCGAGCCAGCGCCACTTGTGGGCGACCACGGTCTCGACCTGGCGCGCGTAGGCATCACTCATTCTGTCGAACGAGCGATTGAACCAGGTATGGAACTTCTCCCAGGCGCGTGCGAGCCAGGGCAGATGACGCTCGGTCCAGGTCTTCTTGCGGTCGGGGGCCCGGTTCTTGCCCTTGAGAAGCTGCGCGCACAGCGCCGGGCTGAGCACGAGGGCCACAAGCACCGAGAGGACCATGGCCGCGACGATGGTAAGAGAGAACTGGCGGTAGATGACGCCGGTGGAGCCCCCGAAGAAGGCCATTGGCATGAATACGGCCGAGAGCACGAGGCCAATCGCGATTAGCGCGACCTGGATTTCCTTCATGGACTCCAACGTCGCATCGCGTGCGCTCATGCCGGGGTTTTCATCGAGCAGGCGCTCGACGTTCTCGACCACGACAATGGCGTCATCGACCAGCAGGCCAATGGCAAGGACAAGGCCGAACAGCGTCAATGTGTTGAGCGAGAAGCCCATTAAGTAGAAGATCGCAAAGGTGCCCAGCAGCACGACCGGAACCGCAATCGCCGGGATCAGCGTAGCGCGCCAGCTTTGCAGGAACACGAACATCACGATGACGACGAGGATGATCGCCTCGAACAGTGCCTTTTCGACCTCGTCGACCGAAAGCTGGATGAACTTGGTGCTGTCGCGGCCGTACTCGAACTCGATGCCCTCGGGCATGTTCTGCGCGAGTTCCTCGACCTTGGCCTTGACCCGCTGCGCCGTGGCCAGCGCGTCGGCGCCCGGCGAGAGGGAGACAGACAGGCCCGCGCCGGGAAAACCGTTGTAATTGGTGACGACCGAGTAGCTTTCCGCGCCCATTTCGACACGGCCAAGATCGCCCACCGTGACGGTGGAACCGTCGGGGTTGCTCTTCACCACGATGGCGCGGAACTGTTCGGCGGTCTGCAGGCGCGAACCCGCCGTGACCGTGGCTGTCAGAGCCTGATCGTCCGGTGCGGGCAGATCGCCCACGCTGCCTGCAGCCACTTCGGTGTTCTGGGCCTGGATCGCCGAGACGACGTCGGCTGGTATCAGCGAAACGGCCGAGAGCTTGCGTGGATCGAGCCAGATGCGCATCGCGTGGGGTGCGCCGAATACGTTGACTTCGCCCACGCCCTCGACACGCGAGAGCGGGTCCTGGATGTTGGAGGTGAGGTAGTCCGAGACGTCTTGGTTAGAGCGGTTGCCGGTCGAATCGTAGACCGAGACGACCATCAGCTGGTCCGGGTTCGACTTGGTTACGCGCACGCCCTGCGCCTGCACGGCCTGAGGCAGGCGCGAGAGGGCGGACTGGACCTTGTTCTGGACCTGCACCTGCGCGATGTCAGGATCGGTGCCCTTGGCGAAAATCGCGCTGATGGAGGCGCGGCCGCGGTTGCTTGACTGCGAGCTGAAATAGAGAAGGCCGTCGATCCCGGTCAGGTTCTGCTCGATAACCTGCGTGACGCTGTTCTCGATCGTTTCAGCCGAGGCGCCAGTATAGGTCGCGCTGATGTTGACCTGGGTCGGCGCGATGTCGGGGTACTGCTCGTTGGGCAGGAACATGAGCGCGCCCAGGCCAGCAAGCATGACCACGATGGCAAGCACCCATGCGAAGATAGGGCGGTCGATGAAGATCCGTGACATAGGAGCTTAACGACCCTGCCCGGCTGGCCTGGGGCGTTCGACCGGCTGTGGCTCCGAGGCGGCTATGGCCTTGACGGGCATACCCTGTCTGAGGCCGTTGAGGCCTTGCACGATGATCCTGTCGCCCTTCTTCAGGCCCTTGGTGACGACGAAGAACTCCTTGTAGGTGCGCCCGGCATCAAGGTTGCGGCGAACCGCCTTGCCGTCCGGCCCTGCCAGCATGACGTACCCCGTCCCGTCGAAATCGCGCTGGACGGCGCCCTGGGGAACGAGGAAGGCGCCCGGGTTGCGGGCCTGGTCGAAGATGGCGGTAGCGAACATGCCGGGCAGGAGCAGCCCTTCAGGATTGGGGAACTGCGCGCGCAATGTGACCGTGCCCGTGTCCTGGTTGACGGTCACTTCGGAGAACTGGACTTGGCCGGGCAATCCGTAGTCGGTGCCGTCGTCGAGCTGGAGGCGCACTTCGGTGCTGCCTGGTTCCGCGCCGCCCTGGCTCAGCTGACGGCGCAGCGCGATAAGCTCGGAGGCCGACTGCTGCATGTCGACGTACATCGGGTCGGTGCGCTGGATCACCGCCATGGGATCGGCCTGGCTGTCGCTGACGAGCGCGCCGACGGTCACAAGGTTGCGTCCGATGGTGCCCGAGATCGGGGCCGGGACGGTGGAAAAGCGCAGGTTGACACGCGCGGTCTCCAGCGCGGCGCTAGCCTGCGCGATGGCGGCCTGCGCGACGCCTGCATCGGCCTTGGCATCGGTATAGTCCTGCCGGGCGACGGCTTCCATCTCGGCGAGCGGCTTGAGGCGCGCGGCGCGGGCCTTGGTGGATTCGGCCGTGGCCTTCGCGCTGGCGAGGTTGGCTTCGGCTTCGTGGACGGCCGCGCGGTAGAGGCTGGGATCGATCTGATAGAGTGGTTGTCCGGCCCGGACGGTGGAGCCTTGCGTGAAGTAGATCTTCTTGATCACGCCCGTTACCTGGGGGCGCACTTCGGAGGTTTCGTAGGCGACCGTGCGTGCGTTCAGCGAAACCGGCATCGGCACCGTGCTGGGCTTAGCCTCGATGATCCCCACTTCGACTTCGCGCCCGCCCATTCCGGGGCCTGCGTCCTGCTGCGAACAGCCAGAAACCGCGACACTTGCGAGCATGAGGGCCGCAAGAGCCGGTTTGCAATGGTGGAAGGCATGCGAAAATGGGGAGTAGTACAAGCCGGTAACCTCAGTCGCGGGGAATGCGCCGTATCGAAAGAATTGTAGCGCAGCGCAAGCACTTGTGGACGCTGTGCGACAATTTGTGACGACTGAATTCGGCGTCCGAACAGAATATTCCCGCGTATCAGCCGTTTGCGGTGAGATGTGTGCTCTTGCGCGAGGGCAACTAGTGGCAATTCGCGTCTGTTAGGAAAGCGGCGCGGTGTCGCAGCTCCCCGCATTCGTGCGCTTACGGGAGGGGCTGGCCGGGCCTGGGGCCTTGCGTTTTTGCGCGCCCGTGCCGAAGCAGCGGAGGTTTGGAGGAGGAGGAGCCGCCTCGGGCACGGGCACGCGCGACGCGTGCTCCCGGCAAAGGGTGCGCGCGACGGAGAGCAATCTCGAAGGGGCGAGGTCGCAAGCCAAGTGAAAAAGGTTTCACACCGGCGAGTTGTTCCAGCTCTCAGAGGTGCCGGTCGACACGACGCTTGCGGAAAAGATATAATCTGTAATTCTGGCTGAGGTGCTGACTTGCCTAAGGTTTTTAGGATTTCAGCGTTGCACCAGCTTCTTGGGGAAGTGGTGCCCGAGGGCGGATTCGAACCACCGACACTGCGATTTTCAGTCGCATGCTCTACCAACTGAGCTACTCGGGCATCTTCATGATCGGGGTTTTCGTTCGCCGCCGATCAGCTGGTTGCGGGCCTATGAAGAAGGGATTGATTCGTTGCAAGCCCTAAATTGGCAAGTTTTTTCAATCTTCGTCCTGATCCCCGGAAAACGGGGCCAAATCGCTTGAAGAAAGATCGGGAGGTCCCGGAAGGGCGTAGCCGCCATCAAGCCATTGCAGTAGGTCGCGGTCCCGGCAGCGCTTTGAACAAAAGGGAGAATGTTCCTCGGACCGGGCCTTGCGGCAGATGGGGCAGGTGCGTTTGGGAGTCGTCATGATGCGACGGCCTGCGCGAAACCACCGCCAGGCGCAAGGCCATCGTCCACGCTCCAGCGCAGCGTACGGCCGGTGCGACGGGCAAGTTCCTCTTCCCACTCGGGGTGTACCGCAGCGCGCACCGCGCGCGAGGCGCCAAGGAGGAGGGTGCCCGGCTCGGCGACGGCTTCGGCCCGGCGCAGCAGCAGGCGTGCGCCGGTACCGGCAGGATCGTTGTGCACCCGATGCAGCAGGGAGGGCCCTTCGCAGCGAGCGACGAGCTGGACGAAGCCAAAGCCGTTCATGGCCGTGGACTGGTGCGGCCAGTGGTCGAGCGCTGCGGCAAGAGCCGTATCTACGGCGCGGCGCTGGTCCTTTCGCTCGAGCGAAGGGAAATCGATGCCGATCGCCCCGTTGAGATCAAGTTGTCCGATGCACGTGGCAATCGCCGGGACTGCGGCCATGGCCAGAGTGGCTGGGGGGAGGGCGCCGTCGATGTCGATCAGCGTCATTGCCGGCGTCGGACTGACAAGGAGCGTGCCGCCGGTAAAGGCGACCTGCCCGTCGAGCGCCTGAGACACGAGTTCGGGCCAGGTATCGTCCGGGAAGCGGCGCACCTCCTCGACGGGATAGCCATCGCGTTCCAGTTCCTCGCGCGGCGAGGGCGGGGGGCAGGGCGCCTTGTCGGTCGGGCGCACCTGCATGCGCTTGACGCGGCTGCCTTCGCGGATGGCGCTTCGCGTGACGACAACACGCAAGGGCGCACCCTCGCTGGCGCTCTTCTCAAGTCCGTCGATCAGGGCTTCCTCACCCGATGGCAGGCGCACGGTGCCGCGCCGGGAACCGGATTGGCGTGCGACAAGCCTGGCCTCGATGACGGCGCCCGCGCGCAACTCGCCTGGCAGAAAGAGGCGTGCGGCCAGTACTTCGCCGCCCTCCACAAGGACGGCGCGGGTCTCGCCGATGCCGTTCTCGATCAGCCAGCGAGGCATCGAAATGTCAGGTGAGGGGGAAGCCGGCGGCCTTGAGCAGGGCGCGGGCTTCGAACAGGGGCAGGCCGACGACAGCCGAATGGCTGCCCTGGATCCAGGCGATCAGGCCCTCGGCGCGGCCCTGAATGGCGTAGCCACCGGCCTTGCCGTTCCAGTCGCCACTGGCGATGTAGCCATCGATCTCTTCGGCGGTTAGGGTCTTGAAGCGCACAACGGTTTCGCTCAGGCGTTCGTGCAGCGTGCCATCGGGATGGCGCAGGGCAATCGCGCTGAGGACGCGGTGGCGACGGCCCGAGAGCAGCTTGAGGCAAGTGCGTGCGGTCGCCTCGTCCTCGGCCTTGGGCAGGATGCGGCGTCCACAGGAGACCACGGTATCGCCCGCGAGGATGTGCGTATCGCTGCCAAGGATCGCCAGTGCCTTTTCGCGCGCCATGCGGCGGGCGTAGACACGGGGGGGTTCGGCCTTTGCAGGCGTCTCGTCGATGTCGGCGGCGCAGATCGCTTCGGGTGTCACCCCGAGCCGCGCGAGCAATTCGCGGCGGCGCGGGCTGGCAGAGGCCAGGACCAGGCGCGGCGCAGGCGCCGCGTCAGTATTCTCGGTCATGGCGGATCAACTGGGAGATCAGGACGAGTAGCCGCCGGGGCCGCCGCGTCCGGGCATGAAGCGGTAGGTGATACGGCCCTTGGTCAGGTCGTAGGGGGTCAGTTCGACCAGCACCTCGTCGCCCACCAGGACACGGATGCGGTTCTTGCGCATCTTGCCTGCAGTGTGGCCGAGGATCTCATGGCCGTTTTCCAGTTCGACGCGGAACATGGCGTTGGGCAGCAGCTCAACGATGCGGCCGCGCATTTCGAGAAGTTCTTCTTTCGCCATTGGCGATCAATATCCAATCGTTTCGTAGGGTGTTTGCGGCGCGACATAGCCATCAACCGCTCAAAATGGAAGCCTTCACGCAACAAGAAGGCCAATCGGGACTTATTCGCATGTCGCAGGGCCCACAATTTGCGACAAAGTGATACCGCGCGAAGGCTTGTCGAAGCACATCCAAAACGGCAGCAGGACGTCACAGGGAGAGGCCGAATTTCTTTACGGAGACAGTGTTTGCGACTGACCTACCTTCTGGCCCTGGCCACCAGTGTTTCGATGCCGGCACTTGCCGCCGCCCAGGACATGTCGGTCCCATCGGGCGGCACGGCCACGAATATGGACGACGAGGAAGAACTCGGCGGGGCGCTCGGTTCCGACGCGGTCATCGGCAACGAGATCATCGTGACCGGCCGCAGCGTGCTGCCCGGCGCTGTTGATACGCCCTACGAGCCGATCCAGACCTTCGAGGAAAGCGACATCGCGGCCTATGGCGCTTCGTCCATCGCCGAGCTGCTCGAGGCGATCTCACCTCAGACGGGAAGCGGACGTGGGCGCGGGGGAGGGCGTCCGGTGATGCTGGTCAATGGTCTGCGCATCACCAGCTGGCGCGAGATGCGCAACATTCCGCCCGAAGCCATCCGACAGATGCAGGTCCTGCCCGAGGAAGTGGCGCTGCAATTCGGTTATTCGGCGGACCAGCGGGTGGTCAACCTTATCCTCAAGGACAACTTCGCGGCGGGAACCGGCGCGGGCGAATACAATCGCCCGACGCGCGGCGGCTATGACAACTACGAGCTGGAAACCGGCATCTTCAGCGTTTCGGGCCCGCGCCGCTACAATCTGTCGGCCAAGCTGACGGAAACCTCGATGCTGACCGAGGACGAGCGGGGTATCGCGCGCGAACAGGGCGAGATGCCGAGCGTGGCCGGCGACCCTGATCCCCGCCGCTTCCGCAGCCTGGCGGGTGACGAATCCGAACTGGAGATCAACGGCACCGTAACGCAAGGCCTGGGCGAGGGCGGCATGAACGGCCAGATCACCGGGAACGTCGCGTACACGCGCACGGTAACCAATTCGCTCTCCGGCCTCGACACGTTCACGTTGAGCGACGGCGCGGGCAATTCCGAGATTCGCACCTATGACGATCCGCTCGCGCGGCGGGTCTCGACCGACCTGTTCGAGGGTGGCCTTGGCTACAACCGGCAGCTCGATGGCTGGCAGCTCAGTGTCACGGGAGACGGGGCCTATACCGACACCGCGACCCGGGTGGATCGCCGCCGCGACACCAGCGCCATCGAGGCCGACGCTCTTGCTGGCGATCTCGACATTGCGGGCGCGCTGCCTGAACTTCCCGGGGCAGGTGTGGACTTTGCGCGCAACCGCACGCTGGCGCTGACCTCGCTGGCCACGTTGTCGGGCCGACCGCTCAGCCTTCCGGCGGGTGATGCGAACCTGACACTCAAGGCGGGGTACAATTATTCGCGCACGCTCAGCGATGACACCCGCAGCGAGTTCGACACCGTGCGCCTGACGCGGGGGGACGTTTCGGCGGGCGTCAATCTGGCACTGCCGATCACCAGCCGGAACAACTACTTCCTCGATGCCATCGGCGATCTCTCGCTGAACCTGGGCGCCGGGATCAACCACCTCTCCGACTTCGGTACGCTTACCAACTGGACGGCCGGGCTCTCCTGGTCGCCGACTGAGACGCTGACGCTCCAGGCGACGTATCTGGGCGAAGAGGCCGCGCCCACGCTCTCGCAGCTGGGCTCGCCGCAGATCGTCAATTACAACGTCTCGGTCTACGATTTCACCAATTCGACAACGGCGCTGGTGACCGCGACAAGCGGAGGCAACCCGGATCTCCTCAAGGAGAAGCGGCGGGACATCAAGCTCTCGGCCAACTGGCAGCTGCCTTTCCTCGACCGGTCGAATCTCGTCCTGGAGTATTTCCGCAACCGCTCGGACAATGTCTCGCAATCGTTTCCCCTGCTGACGCCTGCCATTGAGGCCGCGTTCCCGGACCGGGTGACGCGTGATGAGAACGGCTCGCTCATCGCCATCGACCAGCGTCCGGTGACTTTCGATAAGGTGTCGAGCTCGAACGTGCGCTGGGGGTTCAACATCAGCGGCAGCCTGGGCGAGTCCGAACCGTCATCGCAAGCGTCTCCGGCGCGTCCCCAGAATTCCGATGCGCGCCGTGGACCGGGTGGTCCGGGACGCCTTGTTGGCGGGCGCAACTTCGATCCGGCCCGTTTCGAGGCGATCAAGGCAGCGCTGTGTGCAGAAGGACAGGAGCCCGACCTGTCCGCGCTGCCCGAACCGATGCTGGCGCGTCTGCGCAAGGAGGACGGCTCCATCGACAAGGAGCGCCTCGCCGCGATGCGCGAGCGGATCTGCAATTCCGACGGTCCGCCTTCGCGCGCCGGAGGGGTGTCTGCGCCAGCCTCGCCGCCGCCAGCCCGCCGTGGTCCTCCGGGCGGGCGCTGGAACCTCTCGCTCTACCATACCTGGCGTCTGTCCGAGGACGTGCGGATCGGTCCGAACAGCCCTGTGCTTGATCAGCTTTCGGGCGAATCGCTGGCGGCTGGCGGAACCCCGCGCCATTCGATCGAGGCCGAGGGCGGCTTCTTCCTCAACGGCAACGGCGCCCGCCTGAAGGGCGAATGGAGCGCCCCGACGCAGGTGAACGGGACGGGTGCGCCGAACAGCTCGGACCTGCGCTTTGGCAGCACCTTCGTTCTCGACCTGCGCATCTTCATGGACTTGGGGGGCAAGGAAAATCTGGTTCAGAAGATGCCCTTCCTCAAGGGTTCGCGCCTCTCCTTCACGGTCGATAACATCCTCGATTCGCGTCAGAAGGTGACCAATGCCGGGGGCGAAATCCCGATTGCCTACCAGCGAGGCTACCGCGACCCGCAAGGGCGCGTCATCGGCATCGACTTCCGCAAGCTGTTCTGATGCCAGGCGCCGCTTAACTGCGGATAGGACGCGGACGGGGCTGGAGAAGCGCCGTCCGTACCCCTATCTGGAGGACATGTCGCGAACACCGGCCGGAACTCCGGAAACTCCCCAGGGCACCGAACGCTTTAACGAGGATCGGGCCACCTCCACCGTGCGTGGGTCGGACAAGCCTGACCTGGAAGCCGGTGTCGAAGTGATCCGCGATACCGTGCGTACGCTGCCCACGCGCCCGGGCGTCTACCGCATGCAGGATTCGCGTGGGGAGGTCCTGTACGTCGGCAAGGCCCGCGTGCTGCGCAACCGGGTGGCCAACTACACACAGTGGGAGCGGTTGCCCTCGCGTCTCCAGCGCATGGTCAGCCAGACCCGCTCGATGACTATCGTTACGACCAATTCCGAGGCCGAGGCGCTGCTCTTGGAAGCGCAGCTGATCAAGCGCTATCGTCCCGCCTACAACGTGCTTTTGCGCGACGACAAATCGTTTCCTTTCATTCTCCTGCGCGCCGAGCACGACTACCCGCGGATCATGAAGCACCGCGGTGCGCGCAAAGCCAAGGGGAACTACTATGGCCCCTTCGCCAGCGCGGGATCGGTCAACACCACGATTAATGCGCTTCAGAAGCTGTTTCTTCTAAGGAGCTGTACAGACAGCTTTTTTGCGCGTCGTGATCGGCCTTGTCTGCTCTACCAGATCAAGCGCTGCTCGGCGCCGTGCGTGGGCCGCATTGATGAGGCGGGCTATGCCGAATTGGTGCGTGAGGCCAAGGACTTCCTGGGCGGCAAATCGAACGCGGTGCAGCGCAAGATTGAGGCGCAGATGGCCGAGGCCGCCGAAGCGCTCGATTTCGAGCGCGCGGCCATGCTGCGCGACCGCCTGCGCGCAGCGACCTTCATTCAGGGCAGCCAGGCGATCAACGCCGAAGGGCTCGACAGCGCCGACATCTTCGCGATGGCGGTCAACAACGGGCAGGTCGGCATCCAGGCCTTCTTCATCCGCGGTGGGCAGAACTGGGGGCACCGCGCCTTCTTCCCGACCCACACCGAGGGCCTTTCCGACGAGCAGGTTCTGCAAAGCTTCCTTACGCAGTTCTATGAGGAGGTTCCGCCCGCACGCGTGATTCTGGTCGACCGGGAAATTCCGGAAGGCGAACTCCTTTCCGAAGCCTTCCGCGAACTGGCGGGGCACAAGGTGGAGATCTCGGTGCCGCAGCGCGGATCGCGCCGCCGCCTCATCGAGCAGGCGACGCGCAATGCGGTCGAAGCTCTGGAGAGGCGTCTGGCCGAACGCGGCACGCAGGCCAAGGTCATGCGCGAAATGGCCGAGTTCCTGGAACTGCCGGAGATCCCGCAGCGCATCGAGGTCTACGACAACTCGCATATTCAGGGGACCAAGGCGCTGGGCGCGATGGTGGTCGCAGGGCCTGAAGGCTACATGAAGAACCAGTACCGCAAGTTCAACATCCGCGAGGCGCAGTCGAACGACGACTATGCGATGATGCGCGAGGTGATGACACGCCGTTTCGGCCGCGCGATGGAAGAGGACCCGGACCGCGAAAGCGGTACTTGGCCCGACCTCGTCCTGATCGACGGCGGCAAAGGGCAGATGAGCGCGGTCAGGGAGGCGCTGGAGGAACTGGGCGTCGAGGACGTGACGCTGATCGCCATTGCCAAGGGCCCGCACCACGGGCGCGATGGGCGCGAGGTGTTCCACTTTCCCGATGGGCGCGAGAAGATGCTGCCAGTCAATTCCCCGGTGCTGTTCTACCTCCAGCGCCTGCGTGATGAAGTCCACCGTTACGTCATAGGGGCGCACCGCGCCAAGCGCAGCCGCGCCATCACCGCAAGCCCGCTCGACGAGATTCCTGGGATCGGCCCAGCGCGCAAGCGCGCACTGCTGCTTCACTTCGGGACAGCGGGCAAGGTGCGCGCGGCGAGTCTGGAAGACCTGCAGCGCGCGCCCGGTGTCAGCGCGGCCGTGGCGCGCACGATCTACGATTTCTACCACCCGGGAGGGTGATCGAAGCGGCGCGCACCTAGCCTGCCGCGAGCGCGGCGAGGAGCAGGAGCGCGACGATGTTGGTGATCTTGATCATCGGGTTTACGGCCGGCCCTGCGGTGTCCTTGTAGGGATCGCCCACGGTGTCGCCGGTAACGGCGGCCTTGTGGGCTTCGGATCCCTTGCCGCCGAAATTCCCGTCCTCGATGTATTTCTTTGCGTTGTCCCAGGCGCCGCCGCCCGAGGTCATCGACAGTGCGACGAACAGGCCGCTCACAATCACACCCAGAAGCAGCGCGCCGAGCGCGGCAAAACCGTTCTCCCTACCTGCCACCAGCGTAATCGCGAAATAGACCACGATGGGCGCCAGCACCGGCAGCAGTGAGGGGACGATCATCTCCTTGATGGCGGCCTTGGTGACGAGGTCGACCGTACGTGCATAGTCGGGCCGCGTCTGGTGGGTCATGATACCCGGGTTCGCCTTGAACTGCTCGCGCACGTCGCGCACGACATCGCCCGCCGCACGGCCCACGGCGGTCATGCCCATTGCACCAAAGAGATAGGGCAGGAGGGCGCCGAGCAGCAGCCCGACGATGACGTAGGGGTTCTCAAGGCTGAAATCGACGGTGAGCTCGGGAAAGAACTCACGCAGGTCCGTGGTGTAGGCAGAAAAGAGCACCAGCGCGGCAAGGCCTGCCGAACCGATGGCATAGCCCTTGGTGACGGCCTTGGTCGTGTTGCCCACCGCATCGAGCGCGTCGGTCTTGGCGCGCACGCTGTCATCAAGTCCCGCCATCTCGGCAATGCCGCCTGCGTTGTCGGTGACGGGGCCATAGGCGTCGAGCGCCACCACCATACCCGCCAGCGCCAGCATGGCGGTCGCGGCATAGGCGATGCCCAGCAGCCCTGCGATCTGGTGGGCGAGGATGATCCCGGCGACAATCAGCAAGGTGGGAAGGGCGGTCGCTTCAAGGCTGATG
This sequence comes from Novosphingobium sp. BW1, assembly GCF_008107685.1. Classification (GTDB taxonomy): domain Bacteria; phylum Pseudomonadota; class Alphaproteobacteria; order Sphingomonadales; family Sphingomonadaceae; genus Novosphingobium. Next base: position 212,350 of record NZ_VIRF01000078.1, on the reverse strand, counting down.
GCAAGGCCCTGGATGACATTGGTGCCGTGCCCTGTGACGGAGGCCTTGGCGATGGACTTGACGGGGCGAAAGGCTGTACCCGTGTAGTACTCCGTGATCCAGATGATGAGCCCTGTGATGGCAAGGCCGACCATCGCACTGTGGAACAGGTCAAAGCCATGGACTTCGCGCTCGCCGACCTGGAACTCGCTCGCCATGCCGCCAAGGGCATAGGATATGGCGAGCCAGATCGCCGGGACCGAGAGCAGGGCCGAGACCAGGAAACCCTTGTACATGGCGCCCATGATATTGCCCTTTCGGCCCAGCTTGACGAAGAAGGTGCCCACGATGGACGTAACGATGCAGGCCCCACCGATAAGCAGCGGAAGCGCCATCAGCGCGGAGAGCTGTGGGCCGATATCGCCCAGAAGCAGAGCGGTGAGGATCATCGTCGCCCCGACGGTTACGACGTAGGTTTCGAACAGGTCGGCCGCCATACCAGCGCAGTCGCCCACGTTGTCGCCCACGTTGTCGGCGATGACGGCAGGGTTGCGCGGGTCATCCTCGGGAATGCCTGCCTCGACTTTGCCGACAAGGTCTGCGCCCACGTCCGCCGCCTTGGTGAAGATCCCTCCACCCAGCCGCGCGAAGATCGAGATGAGCGAGGCCCCGAAGGCCAGGCCGGTCAGGCCGTTGACAACGCTGCGGTCCTCGCCGCTCCAGGCATGGCCAGCAGGCCCGGTCAGATACCAGGAAAAGACGGCAATTGCGAGAAGGGCAAGGCCCGCTACCAGGAGTCCGGTGATTGCTCCTGCCCGAAAGGCGAGGGTGAGGCCGTCCTGCAAACCATCCTGTGCGGCCGAGGCGGTGCGCACGTTAGCGCGCACCGAAATGGTCATGCCGATGAAGCCCGCTGTCCCGGAAAGTACCGCACCGATCACGAACCCCGTTGCCGAGATTGCGCCCAGTGTCAGGAAGAGGATCACGGCAACGACCACGCCGACGATGGCAATTGTGGTGTACTGACGTTTGAGGTAGGCCTGCGCGCCCTCCTGGATGGCGGCAGCGATTTCCTGCATGCGGGCGTTGCCCGCATCGGCGCCGAGCACGAACCGGCTGGTGACGATGCCGTAAATCAGCGCCATACCACCCAGGGCGATTGCAATCGTGAGTGCATTCACGCGATTGTCCCCTTCCCACTGTTATTATCGTTCTCGCGGCGGGTTTTTCCCGCTCAGGTGCTTTCAGAGCTACGCCTGTGCCGGGGAACTGGCAAGTTGCTTGTCAGGGAGGGGCGTCAGTGCTCATAGCCAAGGTGGGCCGGGAGGGGGATATCCGTGCCCTCACAGGTCAGGCGTAGACCCGCGTGGTGGCCAATCGTGCCGAGCGCGCGCACCGCGCCGCCCGTGGCCTTAGCGATCGCTTCGATGTCGGATGTGTTTTGCGCCGGGGCGGTGAAGAGCAGGACGTAGTCATCGCCCGCACAGGCTGCTTTCAGACGGGCCTCGCGCGAGGTTCCGGCAACCGCTGCGTAGGGCGAAGACAGCGGCATGGCGTCCAGATCGATCCGAGCACCCACATTGCTTGCAGTCGCCAGGCGGGAAAGGTCGACGAGGAGGCCGTCCGAGACATCCATCATCGCATGCACGTAGGGCGCAAGCGCTGGGCCCAGCGGGGTGAGGGGCATGGGGCGGCGGTAGCGCGCCTTCAGCCATTGCGCCCCCGGCCCGCTTGCCATTTGTGTTCCCAGCAGGATGTCGAGGCCGAGCCCGGAATCGCCGATAGTCCCGCTGACCCACACGATATCGCCGGGGCGGGCCATCGTGCGGGCGGGTGGTGGGGTGCCTTCGGGGCCTTGGCCGAGTGCGGTCAGCGAGAAGCTGCGCGGTGCGCCCTCGGGCATGCGAACGGTATCGCCGCCCAGCAGCGGTAGCGCAAAATGGCGGCAGGCCTCGGCCAGACCCTCCAGAAAGGCGGTGTCCCACGCGTCCTCACCCAGCGCGTGGGAATAGAGGCAGCCGAGCGGGGAAGCTCCCTTGGCCGAAAGGTCCGATGCGTTGACCGCCACCAGCTTCCAGGCGACGTCCTGTGCCGGATCGTCAGGGAGGAAATGGACACTCTCGACCACGGTGTCCATGGTCAGCACCAGATTTGCACCGCCCACTGTCAGAACGGCGGCATCGTCCATCAGCCCGCGCGCAGCGGTGCTGGAGGCAAGGTTGCGCAGCGCCGAGATGAAGGCGGTTTCGGAGCTCATGGAATGAGAGGGTAAACCGGAACGCTGTGCTCCGGTCAATCCGGGTCGCGGGCTTAGCGGACTGACTTCGCGACCGCGTCGAGGACGCCGTTCACGAATTTGGCTTCGCGCTCGTCGAAGAAGGCGTGGGCGACATCGACGTACTCGGTGATGACCGCGCCGGTCGGCACGTCGGCGCGGGCCATCAGTTCGTAGGCACCGGCGCGCAGGATCTGCAGCATGGTCTTGTCGAGGCGTGACAGGGCCCAGCCTTCGGCGAGCTTTGCCGAGAGCGCTTCGTCAATCTCGTCGCGACGCGCGATTACACCCTTCACCACGTCGTCGAAGAAGGGGATGTCCGCGTCGGCAAATTTCTCGTCGTCGATTTCCATGCCGAGGCGATGGCGGCGGAATTCGTCGAGGAGGCTGGCCTGGGGCGTGCCTTCCATGTCGAACTGGTAGAGCGCCTGGACGGCGGCGAGACGGGCGGCAGCCCGCGATTTCTTGGAACCGGACATTACTTTTCAAGCCTTACGGAAACGGAGCGGGCGTGCGCGGGAAGACCCTCGGCCTTGGCTAGCGCCACGGCGGCGGGGCCGACGGCGCCAAGGGCGGCTTTGTCCAGCTGGATGAAGCTGGTGCGCTTCATGAAGTCCAGCACGGAAAGCCCCGAGGAGAAGCGCGCGCGGCGCCCGGTGGGAAGAACGTGGTTGGGGCCAGCGACGTAGTCACCGACCGCTTCGGGGGTCAAGCGCCCGAGGAACACCGAACCGGCGTGGCGGATCCTGGCGAAGATCGCTTCGGGATCGTCGGTGGCGATCTCGACATGCTCGGCGGCGAGACGATTGGCGAGCGCCGGCACCTCGTCGAAGTTTTCGACCACGACGATGACCCCGTTGTCGCTCCACGAGGTGCGCGCAGTCTCTTGGGTGGAAAGCTGCGTGAGTTCGCTCTCGACCGCGGCGGTCACCGCGTCGGCAAAGCCGGCATCGTCGGTGATGAGGATCGACTGCGAGGTCGGGTCGTGCTCGGCCTGGCTGAGAAGGTCGGCGGCGGTGTGGACCGGATCGTTCTTGCCATCCGCGATCACGAGGATCTCGCTGGGCCCTGCAACCATGTCGATGCCGACAACGCCGTAAAGCTGGCGCTTGGCTTCGGCGACCCACGCGTTGCCGGGGCCGGTGATGACGTCGACCGGCGCAATCCGCTCGGTGCCGTAGGCAAGCGCGCCCACGGCATGGGCTCCGCCCACACGCCAGACTTCGTCGACACCGGCAAGGTGCGCGGCAGCGAGCACCAGCGCATTGACTTCGCCTCTGGGGGTGGGAGTGACGACGACAAGGCGCTCCACACCCGCGACCTTGGCGGGAATGGCGTTCATCAGCATCGAGGAGGGGTAGGCTGCCCGGCCACCTGGCACGTAAAGCCCGGCGGCATCGACCCCGCGCCAGACCGCGCCCAGGCGCACGCCCGCCGCATCGGTGTAGTCGCGGTTTTCGGGCAGTTGGGCCTCGTGGTAGGCACGGATGCGCGTTGCGGCAAGTTCGAGTGCTGTGCGAAGGTCGGTATCGAGTGCGTCAAAGGCGGCTTTGCATTCCTGCGCCGAGACCTGCCAGCCGGTGGTGTCGAGATCGTGGCCGTCGAACTTCGCGGTCAGCTCGGCCAAGGCGGCATCGCCGCGCATGCGCACATCCTTGAGGATCGCAGCAACGTCCGCGGCGACGTCGAGCGCGCTTTCGCGGCGGTCATCGACGACGTGCGCAAACGCGTCCTCGAAACCGGGATCGCGGGTGGAAAGGCGCTGCATCAGGCAGCTTCCTTCTCGCGCGCGACCGCGGCGCGGAAGGCATCGATGAGGGCCGCTACGCGCTCGTCGGTCTTGAGCGCGGCGCGGTTGACGATGAGGCGCGCAGAGATGTCGAGGATCTTGCTCGTCTCGATAAGGCCGTTTTCCTTGAGCGTACGCCCGGTGGAGACCAGATCGACGATACGGCTGGACAGGCCAAGCGTGGGAGCCAGCTCCATCGCGCCGTTCAGTTTCACCACCTCGGCCTGCACGCCCAGCTGCTCGAAGTGGCGGCGGGTGAGGTTGGGGTACTTGCTGGCAACGCGCAGGTGCGAGGGCAGCGTGTCGGTCTGCTCACCCTTGATCTCGGCAACCGAGAGGTGGCAGTGCCCGATATCGAGATCGACCGGCGCGTAGAGATCGGGGTAATTGAACTCCTCGACCACGTCCGATCCGACGATGCCGACCTGCGCCGCGCCATGCGCGACGAATGTCGCGACGTCGAACGCGCGCACGCGGATGAGGCGCATGTCGCTGTTCTCGCACGCAAAGGAAAGCGCGCGCGACTTCTTGTCATGAAACTCGGCGTCGGGAACAACGCGTGCGCGCGCCATCAGTGGCAGAGCTTCATCGAGAATACGCCCCTTGGGCACGGCAAAGGTCAAAGGTATCGGCATGGTGCGCGCATTTAGGCGCACGCAGGCCAAAGGGCAACCTGCAGAAGCCCGCGATTTTGGCGATGGCTGTCATCGCCAGAATCGCGAGGCAAATTCGCAGGCCACGATCACTCGCCGGGGGCACGCGCCTTGATAGCGAGGGCATGGACCCGCTCGCCGGGAATGTCGCCCAGCGCGGTGTTCACCATGCGCTGGCGCTGGAGGCGTGAAACACCTGTGAATTGCGCACTTTCGATATGTATCGTGAAGTGCGATTCGCCGGTGCCGTCATCGCCCATGTGGCCCGCGTGGTGGGCCGAGTCGTTCACGATCTCGAGCTGGGTGGGGGCAAGGGCAGCGGTCAGGCGCTGGGCGATTTCCTGGGCGATAGGTCCGGTCATGGGGTTTCATTTAGCGACTGTTTCGCCCATCTTGAAGCGGGTGAGACAGCATAGATTTCATGGAAGATACGATTCCGATGGGCGCGAATGCAGCTGGCCGGGATGTGAGGAGGCGGGCGAATTTCGTGCGCCGGGGTCGCGCTCGCCCAGTTTCGACGGGCCGGGCGACTACCGGTGGTTCTGCCTGGAGCATGTGCGGGAGTTCAACGCCGGTTACGACTATTTCGAGGGCATGGAGGCAGAGGAAGTCTTCCGCGCGCAGTCCCCGCTACATGGCTGGGAGCACACCGCGCGTGCTTTCCGGCCCGACGAAACGGTCGACGGCGCGCCGCATTGGTCGCATTTCTCCGATCCTCTGGAGGCAATCCAGGCCCGCGCACGCCAGCACGTCAAGCGCCGCCGCAGCGAAGTCCAGGACGAGATGCGTGCCAACGCCCGCTTCACACCCGCCGAACGCGGCGCTTTGAACGTGCTCGGCCTCGAACTCGATGTCGACCGCAAGACGATGCGCATGCGCTACACCCGGCTCCTGCGCCAGTATCACCCGGACCAGAACGGCGGCGATCACGGCCACGCCGAAAAACTGCAAAAGGTGGTCGAGGCGTACAACCTGCTCAAGAAGGCGGCGGCTTTCGCCTGAAGCGAAGTTCAGAAGAGGTTGAAGGGAAGATTCCGAGGGCCATTGCCCTCGGGCTCCCAAAACTGTCTGGCTCACCCCTCATGCGCCGCGCTGGCTGAGAATGGTGAGGTCGCCCATTGCCGGGGCAAGGGGCGATGGCCCCTTGAAGGCGTACTTCCTTTCCTTTTCGTCTGTGGGGCCAGTCCTGCGGACCCGCCTTCAGCGCTCCAGCACGGCCTTCCAGCGCGCGGTGTTGGCCTCACCGAAGACGCGCGGGACGTCCTTGCCGCGATAGAAGGCCTCAAAAGTTTCGGCGCCTTTCGGGATGATGACCCAGTCCTGCTTGGCCTTGGTGAAGATATGCAGGTCGGGGGCCACGGCGTGCGTGTTATCGAGAGTGCCGGCCCGCACGAAGCGCGCCCTGTCGCCGGCCTGGTGGAAGGTTGACCACAGCGAAACCCGGCAATGGGGGCATCGGAAGTTTGCCTGCCCATGACCGCTTTGAGTGGGCATTTCCACCGCTTCGGGGGATTTGCCGAGTAAGCTGATGTTCGCAGTCTCGATCACGAGGTTGAGGGCGAAGGCGCTACCTGTCTGGCGTTGGCAGGCGTGGCAGTGGCAGCACTTGGTGACGATGGGTTCGGCCTCGAGCCGATAGCGCACCTTGCCACAGTCGCAGCCGCCTTCCTCTCCGCTCAGCATTCCATTCCCTTTCCTGTGACGGGCTGGCCCCTCAAGCCTTGTCGGACTTGGCGATCAGTGCGCCGTCGATGGCCTTGGCCTCCTTGTAGGCGCCGCGGGACTGGCAACGCTCGGTATAGGCGACGAAGGATTCGTTGGGCGGCAGCAGGCCGAAGTTGAGCCCCCAATCGACCGAGCTCCCGACATAGACATCGGCCATGGTGAAGCGTTCACCGCACACCCACATGCGGTCTGCCAGAAGATGGTCGAGGGTCGCGATCAATCGCTCGAAATTGCCGAAGCTGACGAGGCCTTCCTGCCGCGCATCGGACGGGCCAAAGCCCAGCGCCTTGGCGGTGAGGGCCTGGTCGACGGGGCCTGCGCAGAAAAAGGTCCAGCGGTAGTAGTCCGCCATCTGCGTGTCGTCGGGCAGGAGTTCGGCCTCGGGGTGCATCTCGGCAAGATAGAGGCAAACGGCGGCGGCCTCGCTCACCACGCGCGGGCCTTCATTGGCGTGATGGATAAGGGTGGGCACCTTGCCCATCGGGTTCATCGCAAGGAAATCCGAGCTCTTGGCGCTCCAGTCGACCAGTTCCTGGTCGTAGTCGGCTTCGACTTCGTGCAGGGCCCAGCGCGCGATCTGCCCGCGCGACATGGGGTTGGTGTAGAACGTGTAGTCAGCCAAGAGCCGTTCTCCTTGCCCGGCGGACCTGGGGCGCCGAGCTTCGCTGCAGGGAAGCTGCGGCATGGCGCCTCTGCCGTCAATCGCTTCGCGTCGGACCGAAGGTGTGGACTTGCCGGGAAATCGCGGTTGCAAGGCGGCCCTTTTCGCTCCGATTCGGAGACAGTCCTGTTTTGTGCGCGTCTGGTGGAGAGTTACCAATTGCAACCATGGGAACTCAGGAAATCTCGCGTCAAAAGGGAGGCACGTCGGGTGGGGCACTTGCACAGGCTCCGGCCCACAAGGCCCGGCGCTGGTACCAGGACGGTTGCGGTGCGGCGCAGGCGCTTGAGCTCATGGGGGAGCGCTGGTCGCTTCTGATCGCCCGTGAACTCCTGCTGGGCGCGCGACGTTTCAACGAGATTCGTGCCGCTTTACCGGGCCTCTCGGCCAAGATCCTGAGCGAGCGGCTGGAGACGTTGGAAGCCAGCGGCGTGGTTGTGCACTGCCTGCTGGCACCGCCGGTCTCCGCGCGCGCCTATGGGCTCACACGATGGGGGCAGGGGCTTGAGGACGTGCTGTGCTCGCTGGTGCGCTGGGTGCACCAGAACGGCGACGTGCAAAGCGATGCGCTTCCGCTTACGCCGGTGGCCTTGATGCTCGCCTTGCGGGCCTGGCTGTTGCCCGGTCGCATCGGTGGGCTCGATTTGTGGGTCGCCTTCGACATTGCCGAACAGCGCTTTGCCGCGCGCGTTCGGGCCGATGGGATGACCATACATCCCGGAGGCGCGGCCTTGCGCGCACCGGATCTACGTTTCACCGCGCGAAGTGCCTGCGATCTTCACGAGGTGCTCTTTGCGGACGCGGCGCGCAACGTGCCAGAGAAGGGCCTGCGCTGTGAGGGCGATCCGGATCTCGCCGACCGCTTTGCCGGACTTTTTGTAAAAGCGGGGCTCGAAGCACACTGATCGTTCGTTCCGGGGCGGGTGCGGGACACCAGCGGAGCGGGAAAAAGCCTTTGCGGTGCAAAGCATGTTGCGGTGCGATGCTCTGTCCTTTAGGCGGGTAGCGCGATGACAGAGACAGCGATGACCCAAGCCGAGAACCGCGAAGCCACCGTGCTCGCCGCACCCGATATCGAACTTGATGTTCGCAAAACCTTCGGGATTGACATCGACATGAAGGTGCCTGCCTTCTCCGAAGCGGACGAGCGCGTTCCCGATCTTGACGAGACTTACGTGTTCGATCCGGACACCACGCTCGCGATCCTGGCCGGCTTTGCCTATAACCGCCGCGTGATGGTCCAAGGCTATCACGGTACCGGCAAGTCGACCCACATCGAACAGGTCGCAGCCCGCCTCAACTGGCCGTGCATTCGCATCAACCTCGATGCCCACATCAGCCGTATCGACCTGATCGGGCGCGACGCGATCGTGCTGCGCAATGGCATGCAGGTCACCGAATTTCGCGAAGGTCTGCTTCCCTGGGCGCTGCAGCACCCGGTCGCGCTGGTCTTTGACGAATACGACGCGGGCCGTCCCGACGTTATGTTCGTGATCCAGCGCATCCTCGAAACCGAGGGCAAGCTGACCCTGCTCGACCAGAACCGCGTGATCCGTCCGGACAAGCACTTCCGCCTGTTCGCCACAGCGAACACCGTGGGCCTGGGTGATACCTCGGGCCTCTACCACGGCACGCAGCAGATCAACCAGGGGCAGATGGACCGCTGGAACCTGGTGGTTGGCCTCAATTACCTGCCCACCGAAACCGAAGTCGACATCGTGAGCAAGAAGGTCACGAAAATCGCGCCTGAAGTGATTGCGCAGATGGTCAAGGTGGCCGACTTCTCGCGCCAGGGCTTCATGAACGGGGACATCTCTACCGTGATGAGCCCGCGTACCGTGATCACCTGGGCGCAGAACACTGCGATATTCAACGACGTGGGATTCGCCTTCCGACTCTCGTTCCTCAACAAGTGCGACGAGACCGAGCGCATGCTGGTGGCCGAGTACTTCCAGCGCGTCTTCGGCAACGACCTTCCCGAAAGCGTCGTCGGCAAGGCCTAATCGTTCGCTGCATCTGGATGCGGCGAAGGCTCTGGAAGACAAAGATACATCGCAATTGCGCCCCGGAGCGGGAGGGAAACCTCTCGGTCCGGGGCGCAATTGCGTCGGGCGCATGGTGAAAAATATTCACGTGATGCTGACAAATGGGTTGCCATGCGTATCTGGCAACCGTGATTTGTTTAACTACATTGCATAGCAACAGGGGCTGACACCAAGCTGACACAATCCCGCAAAACGGTTTCGTGTTGGCCGTGGCCGTCGATGGTCTGAAACGCATTGCAAACCGACGACGAGACCGTTTCGGCGACTGGATGTAGCCTCCCTGTGCGAAGCTGTGTCCCATCCAGTAAACGAAGACTCTGTCATGATTATCGATTTCAAGTCCACCGAACTGTCCACCTTCGATGCCGACGTGTGCATCGTGGGGGCCGGCGTTGCGGGCATCACCGTCGCGCGCCGCCTGCTGGCGGCCGGGCGAAGTGTCACGATCCTGGAATCGGGCGGCTTCGACTACGAGGAGGACACGAGCGATCTCAACGCGGGCGAAACGGTAGGCGCCCCCTACTACCGACTCGACCACGCCCGGATGCGCTTCTTTGGTGGCACCACCGCGATTTGGGGCGGGCGTATCGCCGAACTCGATCCCATCGATTTCGAGCGGCGGGACTGGGTGCCGCACTCGGGCTGGCCGGTATCCTATGCACAGATGCAGGAATACTACGACGAATCGCGCGGCTATTTCGGCCTTCCCGAGCGTCGCCTCGAAGCGAAAGACCTTGAGCGCGTCGGCGTCTGGTTCCCCGAATTCGAGGATACGATGACGGTCAAACTGTGGAATTTCGACCCGGAATTCAGCCGTTTCAACATCAAGAATTGCCGCGATCTCGTCAATCATCCGCGCTGCACGATCCTGACTCACGCCACGGCAACTCAGATCCTGACCGATCACAGCGGGGCCCGTGCGACCGGACTCGACATCGCGAACCTGGCGGGCCGCCGGGCGCGTATCAACGCCCGCGAGGTCGTTCTCGCTTCGGGTGGGATCGAAAACCCGCGCCTTCTGCTCGCTTCCGACCAGGTTCACGCCAAGGGCCTGGGCAACGGGCACGATCTGGTCGGCCGCTTCTTCATGGAGCATCCCCACGCGCGCGGCGGGCATGTTACGACCAAGCTCGTCTGGGACATGTTCAAGGCCTATGGCCGTCGGCACAGCCTGAACGGCCAGACGGTGGCCGCGCTGCTGGCTGCCGCAGAGGCGACCCAGCGCCGCGAGGGCATGCTCAACACCTCGATGACGATCGCCCCGCGCCAGCCGTCGGACAGCCGCCAGTTCATGGGCATGCGCGCCTACAACAAGATCAAGCATGATCTGTCGCCCACGCGCCATGCCCGCCTTATGTGGCTGATTACCAAGCGCGCGGCGACGATCGCGCAGAAGGTGGCCGACCCGGCGCGCTCGTGGCTGCTCTACAAGCTCAACCGCGTGGAAGCGGCGCTGCTGGTACGCGCCGAGCAGGCGCCCAATCCCGACAGCCGCGTGGGCCTCTCGGGCGAACGCGATGCGCTGGGCATGCCGCGCGTGAAGCTGGACTGGCGCCTGACCGACCTCGACGTGCATTCGGTCGACCGGCTGGTCTCTACCTTCGGGGCCGAGATCGAGCGGATGGGGCTGGGCAAGGTGGACAAGGAGCCCTGGCTTTCGGGCTCGCGCCGCGAATGGACCTTTGATCCGCTGGTCAGCGCACATCCCATCGGGGGCTATCACCACATGGGCACGACGCGCATGTCAAATTCGCCGTCCGAGGGCGTGGTTGATGCGCAGTGCCGTGTCCACGGGGTCACCAACCTCTACATCGCGGGCAGCTCGGTATTCCCCACCTCGGGTTGGGCGAACCCGACCTTCACCATCGTCGCGCTGGCGCTGCGCCTGGCCGACCAGATCGCGGGCCAGCATGCGCAATCGGTTCTGAAGAAGATCGCCTGATCGCTTATTCCGTGCAGGTGAAAAGGGCCTGCCGTTCCGTGGGGAGCGGCAGGCCCTTTTCGTGTCAGGAGCCGGTAGGTCCGAAGTGCTTGGGTCGGCCGTCCTTGTCGACGGCGACCATGGTGTAGCGCGCGGTCGCAGCGTGGCTGCGCAGGCCACTTAGCAGTTCCTCGGCCCACAGTTCGACCTCGACCAGCATCGAGCTGCGCCCGGTCATGCGGATGCGCGAGACAAGCTCGATCATCGAGCCTTCGCGGATCGGTGAGGTGAAGTCGATGCGGTCGGAGGAGGCCATCACCACGATTTCGCGGCAATGGCGGGTTGCCGCGATGAAGGCGGCCTTGCCCATCATCTTCATGGCATCGCCGCCAAACAGGTTGCCGTGGTGGTTGGTGGAAGTGGGAAAGACCATGTCGACCATGCGCAGCGGCTCGTCCTCGCCCGGCTCGAGCGCGGAGGCCGGCATCGGCGGGAGGGGCAGGCGCGTATCGGGGCCCTTGCGCGCGACCATGGTGAAGAGCCCGCGGGTCAGGTTGCGCCGCTCGCCGCTAACCAGTTCCTCGGCAATGACGTTGACTTCGACATCGAGCGAGCTGTTACCCACGCGCGTGAGCGCGCCGTGCACTTCGACCATCTCCCCCGAGAACCCGGGCGCGGTGAAGTCGATGCGTTCCGAGCGCGCGGTAACGAAGGGCGCGCGCCCGTGGCGCGTGGCGGTCAGGAAGGCCACCTTGTCCATGTGGGCAAGCGCCACACCGCCGAAAAGAGTCCCATGGTGGTTGGTGTCGCCGGGAAAGATCATGTCGATCAGGCGCACCGAGCTGTCGGCGAAGGTCTGGGTGTCTTCGGGGGTAGGGGCAATCAGATAATCAGAGGACATTCGGGTTCCCGCGTGGACATGGTGGCAACAGGGACGGCGCAGGCCCAGCCCGCCTCCGGCGGCATGCCGGGGAAGGGGACCATTGCTCTCCTGGGGATTCGGGCGCGGTGCGTGCGGGGGTATATGCGCCCCGTTCGTTGATGCACCCCGGTTGCAGCGCCGCCGTTCCGGGGCCGCAACACGTGCGTTGCGCGTCCTTGTGAGGGTTGCCGTCTTAGGTCAAGGGTCTGACACCAAGGCTTATTGCTGTGCGGATAGCGCGTTTTCGTCGCGATCAGATCTCGGGGTAGATGGCGCGCACGAAGTAGAGCCCGTCGGGCGGCGCGTTGAGGCCAAGGGCCTGCCGCTCCTTCGCGGCGAGAGCCGCTGCGACTTCGCCCTCGTCCCAGCGGCCCATGCCGACCAGCGCCAGGCAGCCCACCATCGAGCGGACCTGGTGGTGGAGGAAGCTGCGGGCCTCGGCCTCGATCAGCACCATTTCACCCTCGCGCCGCACGTCGAGCCGGTCGAGCGTCTTCAAAGGGCTCTGAGCCTGGCAGTGGACCGAGCGGAAAGTTGTGAAGTCGTGGCGCCCGACGAGCGCCTGCGCGGCGCGGTGCATGGCCTTCTCGTCGAGCGGGCGCGAGACCTGCCAGGCCTTGCCGCGCTCCAGCGTCAGGGGGGCACGGCGATTGGCGATGCGGTAGATGTAGGAGCGCCCGATACACGAAAAACGCGCGTGCCAGTCGTCGGGGACCACCTCGCAGGCGGTGACGGCGACGGGATTGGGCCGCATCCTGGCGTTGAGCGCTTCCATCAGGCGAAAAGCATCGAAGGGCTTGGCGATCTCGATATGCGCGCGCATGCCCAGCGCATGGACGCCCGAATCGGTGCGTCCGGCCGCGTGCATGATCACATCCTCGCCCGTAATGGCATGGGCCGCATTCTCGACCGTCTGCTGCACCGAAGGGCCGTGCGACTGGCGTTGCAGGCCCATGAAGGGCGCGCCGTCGAACTCGAGGAGAAGGGCAAAGCGGGTCACGCGATCTGGGTCCCCGCCGGGATCGCGCGGCCGCGCAGCATATCCTGGGTCGCCATGGCCGGCTTTCCGGCCCGCTGGATCCGCGTGACGCGCAGCGCTCCGGCGCCGCAGGCGATGGTGAGCGCATCGTCGAGCGTCGTGCCGGGCGTGCCGGTGTCTTCCACGACGTCGGCGGCGTGGACCTTGTAGCGCTCTCCGTCGAACTCGAAAAAGGCGCCGGGCGCAGGCATGAAGGCGCGCACCTTGCGTTCAATGGCTTGCGCATCCTGTGTGAAGTCGATGCGGGCCTCGTCCTTCTCGATCTTCTTCGCATAGGTGACCCCATCGTCGGGCTGGGTGACGGGGCGGTGATTGGTCAGCTCGCGCAGCGTGCCGACCATGAGCTGCGCGCCCTTGTCGGCCAGTTCCGTGGTCAGATCGCCAGTGGTCTTGGCATCGATGGTGGTGCGCAAGGTGGCGAGCATGGGGCCGGTGTCGAGTCCCTTTTCCATCTGCATGATGGTAATGCCGGTGGTCGGGTCTCCCGCCTCGATTGCGCGGTGGATGGGCGCGGCGCCCCGCCAGCGCGGCAGGATCGAGGCGTGGATGTTGAGGCAGCCGTGGCGCGGGGCGTCGAGAATCGCCTGGGGCAGCAGCAGGCCATAGGCCGCGACCACCGCGACATCGGCTTCGAGCGCGGCGAAGGCGGCCGTTTCCTCATCGCCCTTGAACGAGACCGGCGTGCGCACCTCGAATCCGCGCATCTCGGCGACCTTGTGGACGGGGGTCGGGGTCAGTTCGCGGCCGCGGCGGCCTCCGGGACGGGGCGGCTGCGAATAGACGCAGACGATCTCGTGGCCCGCATCGGCCAGCGCTTCCAGCGCCGGGACCGCGAAATCAGGGGTTCCCATGAAGATGATACGCATATTGTGGGCAACTTCCTCGCTCGTCGTGGTGCCGGGCTTCCGCTCGGACCGGGGAGGCCCTATCTCTCTCCTCATGGCATCGCAAGAGATCGAGACGCTAACCGCCGCGCTGGCCCGCTTGCCGGGCCTTGGCCCCCGTTCGGCCCGGCGCGCGGTGCTCTGGCTCATCAAGCGCCGTGAAAGTTCACTGGTTCAGCTGCTTGACGCGCTCGATGCGGTGCGCGAGACGCTGGTCGAATGCAGCGTGTGCGGCAATGTCGATACGCGCGACCCTTGCGGCATCTGCGCCGATCCCAAGCGCGACCAGCGCTCGCTCTGCGTGGTCGAGGAAGTGGCCGATCTGTGGGCGCTTGACCGTGCGCATCTCTTTACCGGTCGCTACCATGTCCTGGGCGGACGGCTCTCCGCGCTCGATGGCGTGCGGCCCGAGGACCTCGCCATCGACAGCCTGCTCGCCCGGATCGAGAAGGGAGGTATCGACGAGATCCTCCTTGCCATGAACGCCACGCTCGAGGGCCAGACAACCGCTCACTATATTGCCGAAAAGTTGGAGAACCGGCCCGTGCGCATCACCCAACTGGCGCATGGTTTGCCGGTGGGGGGCGAACTCGACTACCTGGACGAGGGCACGTTGGCACAGGCGATCCGCGCGCGCCGCCCCGTCGCCTGAGCGCGGTTCCCAATCGCACGATTTCTGTGATCGCCATCGCAATCTTGCGAAACGCGCAGGCTGCGCTTATTTGCAAGTTATGGCTATCCGCGAAATCCTTGAAGTTCCCGATCCTGTCCTGAAGCAGGTCTCCAAGCCCGTCGAAACCTTCGACGACGAGCTCAAGACCCTTGTCGAGGACATGTTCGAGACCATGTACGATGCCCCCGGCATCGGTCTTGCCGCCATCCAGGTCGGCGTTCCCCTGCGTGTCCTTGTGATCGATCTCCAGCCCGACGATCCCGATGCCGAGCCCGAGGTGTGCAACCACGGTGGCCATCAGCACACGCACCAGCCCACGCTCAAGGAGCCGCGGGTCTTCATCAACCCGGTCATCCTCGACCCGTCCGAGGACCATAGTGTCTATCAGGAAGGCTGCCTCTCGGTTCCCGAGATCTACGCCGACGTGGAGCGTCCCGCGACCTGCCGCGTGCAGTACCAGGACCTGAACGGCAACCACCACGAGGAAGCCATCGAGGGCATGCTGGCAACCTGCCTGCAGCACGAGATGGATCACCTTGAGGGCATCCTTTTCATTGACCACCTCTCGCGTCTCAAGCGCCAGATGGCGCTGCGCAAGCTGGAAAAGCTGCGCCGCGCGGCCTGATCCATCCAGAATTGGGGACAACGGACCGGGGAGGTCTGGCGTTCTTGAATTGTTCCAATTAGAATGGCGGCATGGACATCATCCTTGCCGCCATTGTTGCACTCGTCGTCGGCCTCGGTGCCGGCTGGTTCTTTGGTTCGCGTCCGACCGCGCAAGCCAATGCACGCCTCGCCAAGAGCGAAGACGCCCTCCATGGACTGGAAGAGCGTTTCCGTGCCGCCATCCGCGATCTTGCCGGGGCCGAGGCCCGTGCGGCGCGTGCCGATGAGTATTCCGCCGCCCTGACCCGCGAGCGCAGTGCCAATGCCGATCAGCTGGAGCGAGTGCGCGGGGAGGCTTCGGCCACGCTGGAGCGCGAACGCGCCGAAGCAACCGCGCGCTATGACGCCGCCCGCACCGCTTTTGACGCCGAGATGGGACGCCTTCGCGACGCCTACCGCGAAGCCAGCGACGAACTTTCTACCCTGCGCGAAAAGACCGCCAACTTTGATGAGCAGAAGCGCCTTCTGATCGAGGCACAGGAGGCGCTGCGCAAGGAGTTCGAGAACGCGGGCGCCAAGGTCCTCGAAGGTGCGCAGGAAGCTTTCCTGCGCCGCGCGGGCGCGCGTTTTGAGGAAAGTGAGAAGGCCAACGCCGAACGCATCCGCGCGCTGCTGGAGCCGGTGGGCGCGCGTCTCCAGAGCTACGAAGCGCAGGTCTCCGAACTGGAAGCCAAGAGGGTCGATTCCTTTGGCCAGCTGACCGGCCTCATCCAGTCGATGCGCGAAGGGCAGGAACGTGTGCGCGAGGAAGCGCAGCGCCTTGGCAACAGCCTGCGCAATGCCCCAAAGGCGCGCGGGCGTTGGGGGGAGCAGCAGCTGCGCAACCTCCTGGAGCAGTGCGGCCTTTCTGAACACACCGACTTCGTGACCGAGCATTCGATCGACACCGAGGAGGGGCGCCTGCGTCCCGACGCCATCGTCAACATTCCCGGACAGAAGAAGCTGGTAATCGACGCCAAGGTCTCGCTCAATGCCTACCAGGAAGCCTTCGAGGCAGAAGACGATGCGGCGCGCGAACTGGCGCTCAAGGCCCATGTCGCCTCGATGCGAAATCATGTCCAGACGCTCGGCACGAAAAGCTATCAGAGCCAGTTCGAGGACGCGCCGGACTATGTGGTGATGTTCGTGCCGGGTGAGCATTTTGTGGCCGCCGCGCTCGAATACGACCCGGAGCTGTGGGACTTCGCCTTTCGCAATCGCGTTCTGCTTGCAACGCCCACGAACCTTGTCGCCATCGCGCGCACGGTCGCGCAGGTATGGCGTCAGGATGGCCTGGCCCGCGAAGCACGCGAGATTGGCCGGATGGGCGGTGAACTTTACGACCGCATCGCGGTGGCGGCCGAGCACATGAAGCGCGTGGGCGCCGGGCTCGAAACGGCGGTCAACAATTACAACAAATTCGTTGGCAGCTTTGAGCGCAACGTGCTCTCCTCCGGACGGCGCCTTCGCGAAAAGCACATCGAGATCGGCAAGCGTGAGATTGAGGAGCCCCCCCGGGTCGAAGCCGCACCGCGCTACGGCGCTGCCGATATCGAGGCTGCGCTGCCGGAGTATCCCGAAGCCGAGCCACCTGCTGCGCTGGCTTCGGCCGAAAAGGAGTGAGGCGCGCTCAGTCCCCGACGCGGATGAGCTCGGCAGTATGTCCGCTGGATTGCAGGATCATGCGCTCATCGTTTACGCGGATGCGCGGTGTGGAGGCGAGGAGCGAGCCGACAGCCTTTTCCTGGTCCCAGGCCGGGGCAGGGCAGGCCATCTCGGTCTGCACCAGAGGTCCGGCGACGAGACGGTCGGCGGAAATCCGCCAAGGCCCGCTCATGCGGTTGCAGCCAACGAGAACGCGCACCTCTCCCTTCTCGAAACGCATGTCGGCCGCGTCCGACATCGGCGACTGACCGTCGATTAGCGCAAAGCTCCAGTGACTGGCGCTGAGGTGCTGACCTTCGGTGTCCGGCGCGCAGGCGACGAGGGCCAGCGTGGGAAGGGCGCCTGCCAGCGCGCGGCCGAAGGATGGAACTCGAATCATGCCTGCATGGTGCCATGCAGCATGTGAGAGCGGGATGAACGAGCCTATCCGCAAAAGGCAGGCGCGGCAGGGCCTATGCTAGCCGTCCTGACTACGGGCGAGGTGGGCGAGGGCTTCGTAGGCGAGGACCGCGCCGGCGACAGCGGCGTTGAGGCTGTCCGCGCGCCCCAGCATCGGGATCGTGACCCGCAGGTCGCAGGTGTCTTCGTATTCGGCCGGGAGCCCCTGCGACTCGTTGCCGACCATAAGGAAGCAGGGCGCAGCGTAAGGGGCCTTGCGGTAGTCGGTTGGGTCGCGCAGCGAGGCGGCAACGAGTTGTCCCTCGCCTTCGCGCAGCCACGACTGGAATTCATCCCAGCGTGCCATCGCCAGCGTTTGGGTGAAGATCGCCCCCATGCTGGCGCGCACGGCCTCGACTGAGAAGGGGTCGGCGCAATCGTCGATGAGGATGAGGCCGCCAGCCCCGACCGCATCGCCGGTGCGCAGCATCGTGCCCAGGTTCCCCGGATCGCGCAGCGCCTGCGCGACGAGCCAGATGGGAGCGGACTGCCGGTCGATCCCGGCAAGCCGCGTGTCGAACTCGGTGAAAACCCCGGCAACGGTCTGCGGGTTGTCCTTGCCGGTCACCTTGGCGAGTATATCCTGGTCCATCTCCACGACTTCGCCGCCTGCTGCGATCACGGCCTCTTCGAGCTGGTCGAGCAGGGGGTGGGCGGCGCGGCCCGTGGCCATGACGAGCATTTCAGGCAGAATGCCTGATTCGCGCGCGTCGGTCAGCAGGCGCAGCCCTTCAGCCAGGAAGCGCTGCTCACGCCGACGGTGCTTCTTGTCGCGCAGCGAGCGCAGGAACTTGACGAGCGGGTTGGAAAATCCGGTGATGGTGCGGCGGTAGGTCACGTCGAAAGGCGCCTTTTCAGCCCTGGTCTTCGCCAAAGCCGCCGCGCACCAATGCGACGAGCCGGTCGAGCGCAGCCTGCGCGTCATCGCCTGCGCACGCGATCTCGATCCTGTCGCCCTTGGCCGCGCCCAGCATCATCAGGCCCAGGATCGAATTGCCAACCGCACTCGCGCCGTCCTTGCTGACCGACACTGAAAGCTCTCCGGGCAATTCGGTTACGTAGTTCACGAACTTGGCACTGGCCCTGGCATGAAGTCCGCGCTTGTTAACGATGGTCACCGTCTCACGGCAGTCGTTCATGCATCCTGTCCCAGGTATTCGCTTGCGATGGTGATGTAGTTGCGTCCCGCTTCACGCGCGGCCGCGGCAGCGTCGCGCACCGACATGCAGGCGCGTGCCTTGGCAAGCCGGATCAGCATGGGCAGGTTGATCCCGGCGATGACTTCGACCGTTCCGGCTTCCATCAGCGAGATCGCGAGGTTCGAGGGCGTTCCACCGAACAGGTCGGTGAGGATGATCACACCTTCGCCGCTGTTCACCTTGACTATGGCTTCGGCAATCTCGGCGCGGCGTCGCTCCATATCGTCGTTGGGACCAATGCACACGGTCTCAACCGCCGTCTGATCGCCGACGACATGTTCCATTGCGTGAACGAACTCTTCGGCAAGATTGCCGTGAGTGACCAGAATCATGCCGATCATGTTGAGGAAACGCTCCGAATACCCTGCAGTTGCACCCGGATCTTAGTGCTTGTCATCACGCCGCGGCTCTCCTTCAAGAAGATCGGCTGCTCGTGAGCCCAGGTTGCGGTGCAGCAATGTGGGGGAAAATCCCGAGTGGCGCAAGGCCGATGCCATCTTTTCCGCGGTAAAAACCGAACGGTGTTTCCCGCCGGTACACCCGAAGGCGATGTGGACGTAACTTTTACCTTGTGCCTTGTAACGCGGCAGCAAGAGCAGAAGAAGATCGCGTATGCGCGTGAATGCCTCGGAAAAAGCGGGGTCTCTGCGGATGAATTCGCCAACGTCGGCGTCCTGCCCGGTCTGCGAGCGAATGTCCGGATCCCAATGGGGATTGTCGAGAAAGCGCATGTCGAACACCAGGTCAGCCAGCGGGGGCATCCCGCGCGCGAATCCAAAGCTGGAAATGGTGAGGGTCGTGCCCTCGGTCGCGCTTTCAGCGAATCTTTCGCGAATCACGCGCTGGAGATCGTTGCTGGTGAATTCGCTGGTGTCGATTAGCAATTCGGCCCAGCGCCGCAGCGGCGTGAGCAATTCACGCTCGGCTTGAATCCCAGTCGCGACGGGGGCGTCGGCGGCAAGGGCATGGCGGCGGCGGGTCTCGTTGTAGCGGCGTTCGAGCTCGGCACTCTGGCAATCGAGGAAGAGCGTCGTCAGTGCGATGTCACGGCGTTCACTAAGGGCTTTTACTTGGGCGATCACGCGCTCGGGATCGAAGCCGCGGGTGCGCGAATCGAAGCCGATGGCCAACCGCGTGGGAAGATCGCTCTGCGCCTCGCCAGGAGCATCGAGCAGACCTTCGAGCAGGCGGATCGGGAAGTTGTCGATAATCTCCCAGCCAAGGTCCTCCAAAACCTTGAGAACCGTGGTTTTTCCGGCGCCGAGCATGCCGGTGACGAGTAGGACCGATTGACGCCTTGGCAGCGCCGGGTCAGGCCTCGTCTCGTCCGCGCCGTGTGCGCTGGCCTCGGGGGTGGGCTCAGGTGTTGCAGTCATCGGGGCTGTTTGCGCTCCTCCGCCTGGAAAGGGAAGGGAGAGATTGGTCTTATCCGACCGCCTTTCCGGGGTCTTGCTTGCGCGTCTTTTCAGCGAGTTGTGGGGCCGAGTCCGTGGACGGCCAGCGCGCGTTCGGCCTTGATGGCCATCGGACCGCTCCAAGGCGAAAGGCGCAGGGAAGGGATGACCAGCCCCGCAAGCTCGATGCCCTCGGCGTTCTGGATGAAGCGTGGGGCCTTGCTATCCAGAAGAATGTGAAGGCAGACCCGGGCCTTGGCGCAGATCGGTTCGCCCAGGATACCGAGATTGCGTACCTCGATCAGACCGGCCGTGCGGGGGTGGGGCTTGACGACGAGATGATCGGCGCGCCTTTCGATGACTACGCCATCATCCCCCACGAGCACCGCACCCCGGTCTATCAACTCGAGCGCGAGCGAGGTCTTGCCAGAGCCCGAGGGGCCTTCGATGAGAATGGCGCGTCCCTCGCGCGCGACGCAGGTTGCCTGACGGACCAGCGAAGGTGAGGCACCCGTGGTCACGCTTCGGGCTCGCTCGGCCATTGGGGAAGGGCGAGAACGAAGCAGCCGCCCGGCAATCGGTCGTCGCGATCGGTGGCAAAGAGCGAGCCGGAGTGGGCATCGACAATGGTGCGCGCGATCGAGAGCCCGAGCCCGGAATGGCGGCCGAATTCTTCTGACGAGGGGCGCAGTGAATGGAAACGCTCGAAGATCCGTTCGCGCGCGGCCCTGGGAATGCCCGGGCCATGGTCGCTGATCGTGATGCGCACTTTGCCCTTCACGCTCTCCAGGGTAACGTCGATAGGCGCGCCCTTGGGGGAGAAGGAGACAGCGTTGTCGAGCAGGTTCTGGAGCACGCGTTCGAGGCGCGGGGCGTCACCTGGTGCAACGAGCGGGCCAGCGCCAACCTGTGCGATTATCACCTCGCTTGCGCCGTTGACGCCGCGTTGGGCGCGCTCGGCGACAAGGGCGCGCAGAAGGCTGTTCATGTCGACCGGCTCGAAGGTGGTCCGGCTGAGCTGCGCGTCGATACGGCTGGCATCGGCGATCTCGGTAACGAGGAAATCGATTCGTCGTACGTCGTCGTTGGCGACCGTCACGAGTTGGCGACGAAGGTCGGGATCGTCCACGCGGTCCAGGTTCTCAAGTGCGCTGCGCAGCGACGTGAGCGGATTTTTGAGTTCGTGCGCGACATCCGCCGCGAAGCGTTCGACCGCATCGATGCGAAGGCGCAGGGCGCCGGTCATGTCGGAGACGGCGCGGGCGAGGAGGCCGATCTCGTCGCGGCGGTCGGGCAGGCGCGGGACGACCACGCTGCGCTCGCGCCCGAGGCGCACGCGGACCGTGGCGCGCACCAGTTTTCGCAAGGGATCGACAATGGTGCGAGCGAGGAACAGCGACAGCAGGATCGAGATCCCGAGCGCGGCGCCCACGATGATGGCAAGCGTCTGGCGGGCCATGCGCACGTTCTCGGTGATGTCGCGCGCGTTGCGGGTCATCAGCAGGATTTCGCCCCTGTCGCCGAGCGGCGTGGCGGCAAGAATGACCGGGGTCTGGTCGGGCGCGGCTTTCTGGTCGATGCGCGTTTCGCCTGTCGCCAGCGCCTCGCGGGCGACAGGCCAGTCCTGGATCGCCTGTTCGGGCGGGTTGCGATAGGCCGGGATGCGGCGGGCACCGAGGAGAAAGTCCATGCCCTGGTCGAGCAGGCGCGCAGCGTCCTGCAGCCAGGGCTCGCTGTCGGGATCGATGAAGCGGTACGACGGCGGGGCCAGCTTGAAACTGTCCGCAACGAGATCGCCATTGGCATCGTAGAGGCGCAGACGCAGTTTCTGCGTGGTTCCGATCCGCGCGATCAGGTGGCGTTGCCGATCGAGGCTTTCCCCGGAGAGGGCCTGGGCGGTTATCTCGGCTTCGCTGCGAGCAAGGCGAAAGCGCTCGTCGAGAAGTTCGCGGCGATAGCTGTCGATGTAGAAGAGACTGCCCGCCATGAGCGCGAGCGCGATGATGTTGACCGCAAGGATGCGTGCGGTCAGCGAGACGCGCCAGGATAGCCCCAGACGGACGGGCAGCGAGGCTGCGATGCGGGCGTGCGAGCGCTCGGCCATAGCCTCAGGCGGTCCGCCGGGGCATCGTCACCCTTCCTGTCCAGCGGCAGGCCCAGCGGCCTGCTCATCCGAAAACGAGTAGCCCGCGCCGTAGAGTGTATCGATGGCGTTGAACGCAGAATCGACCGCGCGGAATTTGCGCCGCAGGCGCTTGATGTGGCTGTCGATGGTTCGGTCGTCGACATAGATGTCGTCGTTGTAGGCCGCGTCCATCAACTGGTTGCGGCTTTTGACGACGCCCGGGCGCAGCGCCATGGCTTCCAGGATCAGGAACTCGGTGACGGTGAGCGAGACCGCCTGTCCGTCCCATTCCACCTGATGGCGCGCAGGGTCGAGCGCGAGGCGACCGCGCACGACAGGTTCGGGCAGGTTTTCCTGGACAGGCTCTTCGGGGCCTGTGCGCACCAGTTCGCTGCGCCGCAGGATGGCGCGGATGCGGGCAGCTAGAAGGCGCTGGCTGAAGGGCTTTGTGATATAGTCATCAGCGCCCATGGCGAGGCCAAGGGCTTCGTCGGGTTCCTCATCCTTGGAGGTGAGGAAGATCACCGGCAGGCTGGAGCGCTCGCGCAGATTTCGCAGCAATTCCAGGCCATCCATGCGCGGCATCTTCACATCGAAGATGGCAAGGTCAGGCGGATTTTCGAGGATCGCCTTCAGCGCGGTTTCGCCGTCGGTATAGACCCTTGTGGAAAAACCTTCGGCCTGAAGACCGATCGAGACCGTGGTCAGGATGTTGCGGTCATCGTCGACGAGTGCGATCGTGTGCCGGCGCGTCTCGACCGCCGCGCTGCGGGACTCGGAAGCGGGAGACGGGGATGCTGGCACGGACATCGCAGGTGCCCTGGTCCTTTCTCAATTCGCGAGCACGCTGCCTAGCCGCTGGACGCCTGACTGGCAATGTGGCGAGCCATGGTTTCCAGGCGGGCCGCGGGGGCGCGCTGGGGCATCTGACCTGTTTCTTTCGCGTTTCGGCCCTTTGCGGTTCCATTTGTTGTCAATTTGACGGAAAAGAATGCGTCGATTATCCGCGATCCCGATTCCTGAGGAGGAATTGATGATGCCGTCGCTGGATAATCCGGCGAGGTGTCACGTTGGAGGAGATGACATTGACCGCTACCCTTAGCTACCCGCTCGACAAACACGGGATCGCCACCAAGGCGGAAATTTTTGCGAACCTGGGTACCGCCCCGCTGGTCGAACATGCCATCCGGAACGAGGAAGGCACGCTCTCTGCGAACGGTCCTTTCGTGGTCGCGACGGGCAAGCACACGGGCCGTTCGGCCAAGGACAAGTTCATCGTCAAGGACGCCGAGACCGAAGATACGATTTGGTGGGGCAACACCAATGTGCCCATGACGCCGGAACACTTTGCTGCGCTGAAGGAAGACTTCCTCGCCGCCGTCGGCGACAAGGAAAAGCTCTACGTCGCGGACCTGTTTGGCGGCTCGCAGCCCGAACACCGCGTCAAGGTGCGCGTCATCAACGAGTTCGCATGGCACAACATGTTCATCCGCACCCTGCTGGTGCGTCCGAGCGCCGCGGAACTTGAAGGCTTTGTGCCGGAATACACGATCATCGACCTGCCCAGCTTCAAGGCCGACCCGCAACGCCACGGCAGCCGCAGCGAGACCGTGATTGCGGTCAACTTCTCGGAAAAGCTGATCCTTATCGGTGGCACGGCCTATGCCGGCGAGATGAAGAAGTCGGTCTTCGGCATCCTCAACTATCTGCTCCCGACCAAGGGCGTGATGCCGATGCACTGCTCGGCCAACATCGGCCCGGACGGTGACACGGCGGTCTTCTTCGGCCTTTCGGGTACCGGCAAGACGACGCTTTCGGCGGATGCGTCGCGCACGCTCATCGGCGATGACGAGCACGGCTGGTCGGACACGGCGGTCTTCAACTTCGAAGGCGGCTGCTACGCCAAGATGATCCGTCTTTCGGAAGAAGCCGAGCCGGAAATTTACGCGACCACCAAGCGTTTTGGCACCGTCCTTGAAAATGTCGTGATCGATCCGGTCACCCGCACGCTCGACCTCGACGACAACTCGCTTGCCGAGAACAGCCGCGGTGCCTACCCGATCGACTTTATCCCGAACGCGTCGGAAGAGAATCTGGGCCCCGTGCCGCAAAACGTGATCTTCCTCACTGCGGATGCTTTCGGCGTGCTGCCTCCGATTGCGCGTCTCACGCCCGACCAGGCCATGTACCACTTCCTTTCGGGTTACACCGCCAAGGTTGCGGGCACCGAGATCGGTGTGACCGAGCCGGAAGCGACCTTCTCGACCTGCTTTGGTGCGCCGTTCATGCCACGTCATCCTTCGGTCTATGGCAACCTCCTCAAGGAGCGTATCGCCAAGGGCGGTGTGAAGTGCTGGCTGGTCAATACCGGCTGGTCGGGCGGCATGGCCACTATGGACGGCATCAAGCGCATGCCGATCAAGGCCACCCGCGCGCTGCTCAACGCGGCGCTCGATGGCAGCCTCAACACCGCCGAGTTCAAGGAAGATCCTAACTTCGGCTTTGAAGTGCCCGTGGAAGTACCCGGTGTCGACACCGCGCTTCTCGACCCGCGCGGTGCCTGGGCCGATGGCGCTGAGTACGACAAGACCGCGCAGGTTCTGGTCAAGAAGTTCATCGACAACTTCGCCCAGTTCGAAGCGCACGTCGATGAGGGCGTCCGCCAGGCCGCGCCCGTCACGGCCTGACAGGCGCGCGAGCAATCTATGACATGAAGAAGGCCCCGGACGCTTCGGCATCCGGGGCCTTCTTTCGTTGCGGGACGAACGCAGTGCCTCCCGTCAGAACCAGAAAAGAGACATGGGACTATTGGACGGCGTACCGGGGCAGATCGGCGGCAGCGTCGATGTGGCCAATCTTGCCAGGCAGTTCGGCATATGATCGGCAATGGCAAAGAACGCCATGGTTGCGCCCAGGCAGGCGCACCATCAACCGGGCGACCCGGCTGAACTTGCAGCGGGGCGCGCGGGGTTCGATGTTGCCACGATCCAGCAGATCATCACCGCCATTGGCGGCGAGAGCGCGCTGGCGCGCTTTGCCGGGGAGATCGTGTCCAACCCGCAGGTCATGGCCTTGCTCGACCGCGATGGGGACGGCGATGCCCTCGATGATATCGCGGGTCTGGCCTCGGGTTTCTTCGGGCGCAAGTGACGCGCGGACAGGCAAGGCGCCCCGGCGCGCAGTGGCGCATCCAGGGGCTTTGCCTGAGTGGGCCGGTTAGCCCTTCACGCCCGCGATGTAGCGCGTGATATTGTCGCCCAGAACGTCGAGCGGGACGTTGCCACCATCCACAACCGCCTGGTCGAAATCGCGCAGGTCATAGGTATCGCCAAGCTCGGCAATGGCGCGCAGGCGCTGGTGGTTGATCTCGTTGTGGCCCATCTTGTAGCCACAGGCCTGACCCGCCCACGAGCAGTAGCGGTCGACCTCGTTGACCACTTCCTCGCGCTTGTTGCCGTTCTTTTCCATGAAGAAGCGAATGCCTTCCTCGCGGCTCCACCCCTGCGAATGCAGGCCGGTGTCGACGACCATGCGGCAGGCCCTAAAAGCGATGGACTGGAGGTAGCCGAGACGCCCGACGGGGTCATCGTCGTAAGCGCCCAGTTCGTCGCCCAGCTGCTCGCCATAGAGCGCCCAGCCTTCGGAATAGGCGTTGAAGGCCAGGATCGAGCGGATCAGCGGCAGGCGGTTGGCATACTCACCCTGCCAGACGTGGCCGGGAATGGTCTCGTGGTGGACAAGGGTGGGCAGGTCGTACTTGCGGTGGAGGTCCGTGGTGCGCAGGTTGATCCACATCTTGCCCGGTACCGTGCCGTCCTTGGAACCCGCGCCGCCATAGGCGGTAGGAGCACCCGGTTCCTCGGCGAGTGGCAGGCGGCGCACCTCGACGTTGCCGGGCACGAGTTCGCGGAACGCGCGGGGCATTTGCGAGGTGATCCAGTCGATGCGCTGGCGGATGGAGGCCATGATCTGGTCGCGCCCTTCGTCACCCTTGGCGAACATGAAGCGCGGGTCCTTGCCCAGCGCGGTCATGCGTGCGCCCACGGTGCCTTGCGTGTAGCCCAGATCTTTCAGGATGGGGTCCATCCGGCCATGCAGTTCGGCAAGCTGCTCGTGGCCGAGCTTGTGGATCTCCTCAGGCGACATCGTTGTCGTGGTGCTGGCTTTGAGTGCCCAGGCGTAGAACTGTGCGCCGCTAGGGCGTTCGCGCAGGCCCGGTGCGCTGGTGGCGAGGCCGCGCTGGCGCTTGAGTTCGGCCAGCTGGCGCTGAAGCGCGGGGAGCACGTCGCCCGCGACAAGGCTTTTGGCTTGGGCTTCCCAGTCACCCTCGAACGAGGCGGTGCGGTTGGCCACCGAGGCGACGAGGCCGCCACCGTCCTTGCCTGCGTCGGCGACCGTGCTCTCCATCTGCGCGATGGCGCGGTCGAGCAGGAAGTCGGGCGGCACAAGGCCCTTGTCGGTCGCCGCCTTCATGCGCACCAGCTCGCCGTCGAGCTGGTCATCCATCTGAGCAAGGCGTGCGATGTAGGCGTCCGCATCCTCGGGCGTCTTGATCGGATGGTCGGCGTCAAGGAAGCGCGGCGTGTCGAGATAGGCGCCCACGTTCTGGATCACGACGTAAGGTGTGTTGCGCCAGCTACCCACGGCAACGTCGCCATAGGGCTGCGCGAAGCCTTCGAGCGAAGTCGTATAGGCGCTCTTGATGACTTCCAGGCTGGTGCGCGTCGCGGGATCGAGGCCGGTCTCATCGACGGCGGAGACCGCTGCGAGATCGCGCCGTAGCAGGGCGGCCATGCGCGCCACGCCATCGGGGGATCGGTCCTCCATACGGCTGCGCAAGGCGGCGTGGACCCCGGTGTCGACACCCAGGCTGGTCGCCGTGCCGGGATTGAGGTCGAGAAAATTCCAGGCGAGCGTGTCGAGAAGGCCGCTCGCCTCGGCTGAGACGGGCGAGCCTGAAGTACTCTGGGCAAGCGCGCGGGCACTGCCCGGAAGGGCCATGGCGGCGACGCCGCAGGACAGGATCTGGAGAGCGTTGCGACGGGAAAGCGGCGCTATGGCCGATGTAGGGTGTATCATTACGCGAAATTGGCTCCGACAGGCGGACAAGTCAAACGCGGATGGGGATGAAAGGAGGCGGAAAGCGCGGCCGGATCGGCGCTCGCATCGCGCCCGGGGATCGGCTATCGCCTCGTCATGGCTATTGCGCTTTCCCTCATGGTCCTCGCCTGCATTGCTCTGGTGCTGGGCGGTATCGCACTGTGGCGTCGTCCCGGCCATCGCAAACGGGCCGTGCTGATGCTCGTCCTCGCAGGGATCATGGCGGTCAACGTCGCGATCCTCACCGTGCCCACGCCTGATGGCCGCTCGCTTACCAGTATCGCCGAAACGCAAGACGGGGCGCCGCAGTAGCCCCGCGACGCCCCGTCTTGCGTGCCGTGCGTGGACCTGCGCGATTACTTGATCGGGCAGTCCGGCGCGAGGCGCATATCGAGGTAGTTGTTGACCGACTTCATCAGGTCATCGGTCTCGTTTTCGAAGAAGTGGTTGGCCTTGCGCACTTCATCATGGTGGATGGTGATGTGCTTCTGGGTGCGTAGCTTGTCGACCAGCTTTTGCACCGCGTTGGGTGTCACCACCGTGTCGGCGTCACCCTGAATGATGATGCCCGAGGCGGGGCAGGGTGCGAGGAAGCTGAAGTCGTACATGTTGGCGGGCGGCGCGATCGAGATGAAGCCGCGGATTTCCGGGCGGCGCATAAGGAGTTGCATGCCAATCAGCGCGCCGAACGAGTAGCCCGCGATCCAGGTGGTCGAGCTTTCGGGGTGGATCTGCTGCACCCAGTCGAGCGCGGCGGCCGCGTCCGAAAGTTCGCCGATGCCATTGTCGAAGCTGCCCTGGCTGCGGCCCACGCCGCGGAAGTTGAAGCGCAGGGTGGCAAAGCCGCGTGCAACGAAGGTCTTGTAGAGATGCTGCGTGATGCGGTCGTTCATCGTTCCGCCCGCCTGCGGGTGCGGGTGGAGGATCATGGCGACCGGCGCACGCGGACGCGGTGCAGGCTGGAAGCGGCCTTCAAGACGGCCTTCGGGTCCGGGAAAGATCACTGCGGGCATGGAATAGCGAACCTGACTTGTTGAGGCTCCGGCAAGAATGGCCGCGCAAGGAAGGGGCCGTGATTGCAGGAGTGGAAATGGGAGAGCAGTTTATATAGAAACATTCGTAGCAAAAACAATCACGACAAAACAAGCGGAGCCGCCAATTTCTTCCCCTGTCTACCTGGACCATGCCGCAACCACCACCTTGCGGCCCGAGGCACGCGCCGCGTGGCTCGAAGGTGCCGAAATCTGGGCCAATCCCTCCAGCCCGCACAAGCAGGGGCGCGCCGCGCGCGCCGCGCTCGAGGACGCGCGTGAGCGGGTGAAGCGGGCGCTGGGCTGGAGCGGTGAGCTTCTTTTCACCTCGGGGGCGAGCGAGGCGCTGGCCCTGGGATTGGGCCGAGCGAAGATTCAGCGCCGTCTTGTTTCGGCGGTCGAGCATGACGCGGTTTTTCGTGCCTCGGCCGATGCCTTCGAAATGCCGATGGCAGGGGGCGCGTTGGACGGCCAGGTTCTGGCCAAGCGCCTTGGCGAAGAGGGGCGCTGTGTACTCGCGCTTCAGTCGATCAACTCCGAGACAGGGACCGTGCTGCTGCCTTCTGGGGCGAACGAAGCGTTGGAGGCAATGCGGGCGGCCGGAGGGCTCCTGCTCGCCGACTGTTCGCAATCGGCAGGCAAGGCGCCGTTGCCCGAGGCCGACCTCATCGTTGTCTCGGCCCACAAGCTGGGTGGTCCCGTCGGGATCGGCGCGCTGCTGGTGCGCGACTTCGCGCTGCTGGAGCCGGTCGGCGGGCAGGAGCGTGGCTACCGTGCGGGAACCGAGAACCTGCCGGGGGCAATGGCCTTTGCCGCAGCCTTGGAAGCGGGCGGCGTTGAGAGCTGGGCGACGAGCGAGAAGGAACGCTTCGCTTTCCGCGACCGCCTCGCCGAATTTGGTGAGGTGATCCAGCCCGGCACGGCCTGCTCGCACATCTTCGCGCTCGCGGCGCCCAGGCTTGCTGCCACCGCCATGCTCATCCGGCTCGATGCCATGGGCTTTGCGATTTCAGCGGGAAGCGCGTGCTCGTCGGGGACACTCAAGCAGAGCCGGGTGCTCAAGGGCTTCGGGGTCGATGAAGACACCGCGCGGCACACGGTGCGGGTCAGCATCGGCTGGAACACGACACTCCAGGACCTCGATGCCTTTGCGAAAGCCTGGGCGCAGGTGAACGGGTGATCTATCTCGACTATCAGGCAACGACCCCGCTCGCGCCTGAGGCGCGCGAGGCCATGCTGTTCTGGCTGGGTGGACCCGAGACCATCGGCTTTGCCAACCCACACAGCCCGCACCGCCCCGGGCGCATGGCGGCCGCCGCCGTGGAGGTCGCGCGCGATCAGGTAGCCGCGCTTCTGCCACCAGAAGGCCGCGTGATCTTTACCTCGGGCGCAACCGAGGCGATCAACCTGGCAATAGTGGGAAGCGGGGCGAAGCGGCTGGCCGTGTCGGCCATCGAGCACTCGGCCGTGCTCGATACCGCGCGCTGGATGGATTCTGAAGTGCAGGAAATTCCGGTCGGGGAGGATGGCTGCGTGGCCACCGACGCGTCGCTGCGCGAGGGCACGCATCTCGTCGCGGTCATGCAGGTGAACAACGAAATCGGCACGGTCCAGCCAGTGAACGAACTGGCGCAGCGCGCCCATGCCGCAGGCGCGCTGTTCCTGTGCGATGCGGCGCAGGGAGCTGGCAAGATCGCGCCGCCACAAGGCGCGGACATGATCGCGGTTAGCGCCCACAAGATGTACGGTCCCAAGGGGATCGGTGCGCTTTGGGTGCGCGACGGGCTCGATGTCGATCCGCTGATCCGCGGCGGCGGGCAGGAGCAGGGCCTGCGTTCGGGCACCTTGAGCCCGGCGCTGTGTGCCGGGTTCGGTGCAGCAGCCGCGCTGGCGCTCAAGAGTCGCGATGAGGACGCAGCGCATATTGCCCGGCTTTGGGATATTGCGCGTGCGGCTTTGTCGGACTGGGACCTCAATGGCTCGGCGGAACAGCGGTGGAAAGGAAATTTAAACCTGCATCGCAAGGGGTTGGATGTAGCCCGTCTGATGTCCGATCTTCGCACGGTGGCGTTTTCGGCTGGCTCGGCTTGCGCCAGCGGCTCGGGGAGGCCCAGTCACGTGTTGCGTGCACTCGGACTTGCCGACAGCGCGGCCAAGGCCTCTATCCGTTTGGGATTCGGGCGATATAGTACACAACGGGACATAGAGGATGCCTGCGCTCAAATAGAAGCCGCTGCGGCGGCGCAGGGAGTCTGAACTTGGTATACGTGCAATTCGTCACGACCGAAGGGAACAAGGTTTCGGCAGAAGCTGAGCCTGGAACGCGCCTGCTCGAAGTGGCTCAGGCCGCGGGCATGCCGCTTGAAGGGACATGTGAGGGGCAGATGGCCTGCTCGACCTGTCATGTCTATTTGTCGGATGAGTGGTTTGCAAAGGTCGAGCCCGCCTCCATGGACGAAGAGGACATGCTTGATCTGGCTGCG
The DNA here is from genome assembly GCF_008107685.1 of Novosphingobium sp. BW1. Lineage (GTDB taxonomy): Bacteria > Pseudomonadota > Alphaproteobacteria > Sphingomonadales > Sphingomonadaceae > Novosphingobium. The sequence continues at coordinate 181,704 of NZ_VIRF01000078.1, read as the reverse complement.
GGTGTGGCGCGTACCAGCCGCCTTTCGTGTCAGATCGAACTGACCGAGGATCTCGACGGGATCGAGGTGCGTATCCCCGGCGTTTCGCGCGACATGCAGATCGGCTGAGCCGGAATAGGCGACAGCCGCACTCCGTTAGGAGTGCGGCTGCGCGTTTTTCGGGACGTGATCGGGGTGGCCCTTGTCAAGCGGCTTGCGCCGGAACCCTGATGGCCTCGATCAGGGCGTTTGAGAAGGCCGGGATGTCGTCGGGGTTGCGGCTCGTAATGATGTTGCCATCGACTGCCACTTGGCGGTCGACCACGTTCGCGCCCGCGTTGGCTAGATCGGTGCGGATCGAGGGCCAGCCGGTGACAGTCTTGCCGCGAACCGCGTCCGCTTCTATCAGCAGCCAAGGCGCGTGGCAGATTGCGCCAACGGGCTTGCCCGAATGGACGAAGGCCTGGACCAGTTCCACCGCCGTGGAATTGAGGCGCAGGGTATCGGGATTGATCTGGCCGCCGGGCAGGACGAGAGCATCGAACTCGCTCGCCTTCACATCGTCGAGGGCGAGATCTACCTTAACCGGATCGCACCAGTCGGTGTGATCCCAGCCCTTAATCTCGCCGGCCTCGGGGCTGGCGATCTGAACATCCATGCCGGCATCGCGAAGGGCATCGCGCGGACCGGTGAGCTCGGAGGGTTCAAAACCGTCGGTGGCGAGGATGAGGATGCGCTGGGTCATGTCATAACCTCCTTTTCTATTAGTGTTCCCTCATTCAACACCGCCGCGACACGTGCCGTTCCCGGTCCCGACACGGTCTGCCGCGCCTTGGACACGGATCGGAGAATGTCGCTCTGCGTTGGTCAGCCATTCCGGCGACGGCGCAGGTGGCCCACCAGCCAGACGATCCCCCAGATCACGAAGCCCAGCGGAATGCCGATGGCTCCCAGGATGATGAGCGCGCCGATCACGGTGCCGAGGATCGTGTCGAGATTGCGCACCGCCTCTCGAATAGGTCCAAGGAAGCCGCGGCTCGACGGCGTGCGCGAGACGTAGGAGAGGTTCATTGCACTGAAGTCGACCCGGCCCTGCATTTGCGCCAACCAGCTCTCGGCCTGGTCGATCTCCTCATTGACCTTGGCGACGCCGCGCTCGGCCTCCACCAGTTCGGCGACCAGGCGATATTGGTAGCGGTAGGTGTAGGCGATGCGCGGAACCGAAACGGGGATCTCGCCGCTCTCCGGCGCTTCCTTTGGCGGCTCTTCGCTGATGTCTGCCGTCGTGATCTTGTCTACCCCGCTCGGAGTGGCTTCGTAGTTACCCGCCTCGCCGCAACCGACCAGCAGAAACGAAGCAAGAACAGGCGTAAGCGGCCACACGGGCCTTGTCGGACCGAGCACTCTCTCTCCATTCTGATTTTCAAGAGAGAAAAGCGCGCCGCAAGCCTGCGGAAAACTGCGAATTGTCGCTTTGGAGTGTGGTCCCGCGCTGCTACGCTGCCGGCCATCATGGTGACTTCTCTCGACGACAGTTCCGATCCGTTCGACGCCATTGTCGATGCGCCTTTCGATGCCGCGCTTTCCGAGCGCTACCTCGTCTATGCGCTTTCGACGATCACCGCGCGTTCGCTGCCCGACCTTCGCGACGGTCTGAAGCCGGTTCACCGGCGCCTGCTCTGGGCGATGCGGCAACTGAAGCTCGATCCGGCAAGTGCCTACAAGAAGTCCGCGCGCGTCGTTGGCGACGTGATCGGCAAGTATCACCCGCATGGGGATGCGTCGGTCTACGATGCGATGGTTCGCCTCGCGCAGGACTTCTCGCTGCGCTACCCGCTGGTGCAGGGGCAGGGCAATTTCGGCAACATCGATGGCGATAACGCGGCGGCCTACCGCTACACCGAGGCGCGCCTCACCAAGACCGCGATCCAGCTTATGGCGGGGCTCGATGAAGGCACCGTCGACTTCATCCCGACCTACAATGGCGAAGAGAGCGAGCCGGACATCTTCCCGGGGCTCTTCCCGAACCTGCTAGCGAACGGGGCGACGGGTATCGCGGTGGGCATGGCGACCTCGATCCCCAGCCACAACGCGGCCGAGATCATTGATGCGACGATGCTCCTGATCGAGAACCCGCAGGTTGAGCATGCACAGCTTATGGAGGTTTTCCATGGGCCTGACTTTGCAACCGGCGGTCTTGTCGTCGACAGTGCGGCGGCTATCTCCCACGCCTACGAGACGGGCAAGGGCGCCTTCCGCATGCGCGGACGCTTCTCCAATGGCCGGGACGAGGCGGGCAACTGGGAGGAAAGCGGCGTCGAGAAAATGGGTGGCGGCCAGTGGCAGCTGGTCGTTAGCGAAATTCCCTACATGCTCGCCAAGGGCAAGCTTATCGAGCAAATCGCGCAGCTTATCGCGGACAAGAAGCTGCCCATCCTGGAAGACGTGCGCGACGAGAGCGACGAGCAGATCCGCATTGTCCTTGTACCCAAGAGCCGCAATGTCGATCCGGAACTCCTGAAGGAAAGCCTCTACCGGCTGACTGATCTGGAGAGCCGCTTCTCGCTCAATCTGAACGTCCTCGACGCGCAGCGCACGCCCGGTGTGGTCGGGCTGAAGGACCTGCTGCGTCAGTGGGTCGTCAACCAGATCGACATTCTCCAGCGCCGCACGCAGCACCGACTGGACAAGATCGCCGCCCGTCTCGAGCTCGTTGAAGGCTACATCATCGCCTATCTCAACCTCGACCGGATCATCGAAATCATTCGGACTGAGGATGAGCCCAAGGCGGTGATGATGGAGGAATTCAACCTCACCGACCGGCAGGCCGAAGCGATCCTCAACATGCGCCTGCGCTCCTTGCGCAAGCTGGAGGAAATGGAGCTCCGCCAGGAGCACGAGGGACTGCTCAAGGAGCAGGACGAGCTCACCAAGCTGCTCGAGAGTCCGGCGCGCCAGCGCACACGCCTCAAGCGCGATCTGACGGCGCTGCGCAAGGATTACGCCGAAGATACCGAGCTTGGCCGCCGCCGCACGACGATTGCCGAAGCGCGCCCCACGGTCGAATTCTCGATGGACGCGATGATCGAGAAGGAGCCGATTACGGTGATCCTCTCGCAGCGCGGCTGGATTCGCGCGGCCAAGGGCCACGTCGCGCTCGACAGCGAATTCAAGTATAAGGAAGGCGACGGCCCAGCCTATGTATTCCACGCGCAGACGACGGACAAGTTGCTGATCGCACTCGACAATGGCCGGTTCTATACGTTGGGTGGCGACAAGTTGCCCGGCGCGCGCGGCTTTGGCGAGCCGATCCGCACGATGGTCGACATTGACGCAGAAGCACAGATCGTTGCCGCACTTGCGCACAAGCCCAAGGGGCAGCTCCTGCTGGCCTCCAACATGGGGCGCGGCTTTGCCGTCGTGACCGACGAGATCCTGGCGGAAACCCGCAAGGGCAAGGCGGTGATGAGCACCAAGCCGGGCGTGAAGCTGACCGTGGTGCGCGAAATCCCGGCCGAGCACGATCACGTGGCCGTGGTGGGAGACAACCGCAAGCTCGTCGTCTTCAATCTGGATGAGCTGCCGATCATGGCCAAGGGGCAGGGCGTGACGCTCCAGCGCTACCGCGACGGGGGGATGGCGGACGTGACCACGCTCAAGCTGGAAGAGGGTCTCTCCTGGAGGATGGGCGGCGACACCGGGCGCACGCGTACCGAAAAGGACATCGCGATGTGGAAGGTCGCGCGCGGGGCGGCCGGGCGCTTGCCGCCCAACGGTTTCCCGCGTGACAACAAGTTCTGAAGAACGAAGGAAGCGATTGCGAGGGCGATAGGCCCTTGCAAGAATCCTTCTGCTAAATCTCTTCTACCGGCTGAGGGTGGTTTGGTACGAGGATCAGCGTGCGGCCCTCGACACGCCAGCTGGCAAGACGCGAGAGCAGGTTCATCCCGATCACGTTCTGTTCGCCTAGGCCCGGCGCGACGACGGCATCGAGATCGCGCGCGACGATGTTCCCGAAGCGTAGTTCGTCTACGGTGACGAGTTCGGCGGGGACGGTGCCGTTGGCCGTGCGCATCGCAATCCGGCGGGGAACGGGCGAATGTTCGATCCGTGCGGCTTGGGCTGTCACGGGAGCAAGTGCCGTGAGGGTAGCCCCGGTGTCGACCAGAAAATCGCGTTCGACGCCGTTGATGCTGGCGCGGATCCAAAAGTGTCCGTCCGGGGCCATGGCGACCCGTGTTTCGCTGCCCTCAACGCTTTGCCGCTCGATCCCGACCTGGGGCAGGGCAAAGTCGAAACCGGTATTGAGCCGTGCGAACTGGGCGATGGTGAGGAGCAGGGCGGCGACAAGGCCAAGGTTGCCCACGCCCTTCACGAAACCGCCGAGGAACGGCAGGGGCCCGCGCAGGAGGCCGCCGAGCATCGTCACCAGCAAGGCGCCCAACGCGAGCGCAAGGAGTGGCTGGCCTGCAAGATAGCTCGCAAGGTCATCGAGCTGGTCGGGAATTTCGAGGTTCATGGTCCCTATACTACCCGCACAGACCTTGCCGGTTCCTGACCGGGCTAGGCGCCATGCTCATGGCTTCAGGATCAGCCGCTCACCGTCCACGCGCCAGCTCTTCATCTGTGAAAGCAGATTCATGCCAATGACGGAGGTCTCGTTCTGCGTGTCGGGCAGAACAGCGAGTGGGAGGTCGGTCGCCTTGATGGTGCCGAGGCACAGCGAACGGGCGAGACCCATGCGCGCGACAACGGTGCCGTTGGCAGTGTCGAGCAGACGGCCTTCGCCGTTCTGGCTGGCGGCAAGACCGGTGCGTTGCGCAACGCTTTGCGGAACCGTGGTGTAGGTTGCGCCGGTGTCGATCATGAAGTCGACCGGTTCGCCATTCAGTTGCGCCTTGACCCAGAAGTGTCCGTCCGCGCGCATGGCGATGACGGTTTCGTCGCCTTCGATACTGGCCTCGCGGGTATGGTCGAGCCAGAGCGCGGCGTCCGAGGTCCGGTTGCTGCCTGCGAACTGAACGACCGTGAGCAGTCCTGCCACGAGAAGTCCGAGATAGGCGACATTGCGCATTCCCGTGCCAAGACCCGGACGCTTCCCGCTCACCATCTGCGCGGCAACGGCGAGCACGATGGCGGCCACCGTCAGCGCGAGGAGCGGCTGGCCTTCCAGAGTGGCGCCAAGGTTGCCTCCGCTCACGCGCGGCCTTGCGCGATCACATTGTCGAGCAGCTGCTCCACGCGCGGGCCTTGCGGGAACCCTTCCGCGATCCACATCGCTTCGACGGCGCGCAGGACGCGCGCGACCTCGGGGCCTGCGCCTACACCGCGCGCGACGATTTGGCCGCCCTTGAGCGGGAAGGTGGGGACGGTCCAGTCCTTGAGCGGGGTGACATCGGCCCCTGCGATCAGCAAGCGGTCGAGCGCCTGTTCCATGCCCAGTCGGAATGCGAGCGCCCGCGACTCACCGGGAATGTCCTCGCGCGCAGCGGCGAGAGCGAGGCGCTTCTTCTGCGTTCCGGAAAGTCGGAAGCGCGAGGCGATCTGTTCGGCGAGAGCAACATCGGGCGGGAGCAGGGCGGCAAGGCGGCGTACCGGATCGGGCGCGATTCCATGGCGCTGCTCGCACGCGATGAGGGCGGTGAGCGCTTCGGGGTTGGCTTCGGGCAGAATCACGTCGAGAATGCCCAAGGATTTCATCCGGGCAATAGTCGGTGCGGGATCGGTGAGGCCGAGGAGGTTCATCGTTTCCATGCCCACTCGCTCGCGCGAGAGGCCCTTGAGCGTCGCGGCGAGTTCCCGGCAGGCACTCTCGGCTTCGGGGTCGGCGGGCAGGCTTCCGAAACGGGCCTGGAAGCGGAAATAGCGCAGGATGCGCAAGTGATCCTCGCGGATGCGCTGGCGGGCATCGCCGATGAAGCGCACGGTGCGCGAGGCGAGATCGGTCTGGCCTTCGAAATAGTCGAAGATCGTGCCATCCACGGGATCGGCGTAGAGGGCGTTGATGGTGAAGTCGCGCCGCGCGGCGTCCTCGTGCCATTCCTGCGCGAAGGCGACCGTGGCCCGGCGCCCGTCGGTCGAGATATCATGGCGCAGGGTGGTGATCTCGACTGGGCCGCCGAAGAGGACAGCGGTGACGGTGCCGTGTTCGATCCCGGTGGGTACGCGGCGGATTCCGGCCTCCTCAAGGCGCTGCATGACCTCTTCAGGCCGCAGCGTGGTGGCCATGTCGATGTCCTTCACGGCAAGGCCAAGCAACGTATCACGCACCGCGCCGCCGACGTAGCGGGCGCAGCCCTCGCCCAGTGCCGCGACCAGATCGGCGAGATCCGCGCGGCCCATCCATTCGGCGCGAAGCCGTTCAGTCATGCCAGTTCAGCCTATGCGTTAGGTTGGTGATGATGGCGCCAGTAACGCCCCAGATGCGGTGTCCCTCCCAGATGATCTCGACATATTCGCGCCGCGCGCCTTCCCATTCCAGGCTCCTGGCCTTCTGGTTGGCCGGATCGAGCACGAAGTCGACCGGGGCCTCGAACCACTTGGCAACCTCGGCGGGGTTGGGGCGGATCTCGATGTCAGGGGGCACGATGCCCAGGACGGGCGTAATTTCGTAGCCGCTGCCGGTGCGGTAGAGATCGCCCGTGCCGACGACCCGCACGCAGGCGGGATCAATGCCCAGTTCCTCGTTCGCTTCGCGCAAGGCGGCTTCGACCGGCGCTTCGCCCGGATCGATCCGGCCGCCGGGAAAGGCGACCTGGCCCGGGTGCGCGCGCATCGAGGAAGGGCGGTGGAGGAGGAGCATACCGGGGCGCTCGCGTTCGGTCAGCGCAATGAGGACGGCGGCCGGGATGAAGCTCTCGATCTGGGCGGTGCGCGGATCGATGAAGCGGTTGGGCTGGGCATGTTTTTCGCGCGCCTCGAAGCGGCGCTTTACGGCCTCGAACAGGGCGCTCATGCCGTGCTCAGCGGGAAACGGGCGGTGCCGCTCGTGACCGAGAGGTCATCGCTTGCAAGCGCGATTTCGGCGAGCTGGGCGTACGTGCTGCGGTTGAGCCGGGCACGGCAGCCGTGGCGCACGTCCAGGTAAATGGCGGGTGTGTCGGGATCGCCTTCGGCCGTGATCGGGTGCGCAGGGCCCGCGATCACGAAGTCATCGGTGTTGAGGCGAAAGACGAGATTGCCGTCCTCCGCCTTGAGGTCGACGGCGAGGAACGCGGCATCTTCCACCGCAATCGACAGTTTCTGGGTGGGCGTGACCAGCCAGTGCTGGTCGTGTGCGTCGCACAGCAGCAGCGAGGCAAAGGCGCGCACCATAGCGGGGCGCGTGATCAGGCCGTTTTCGTGGTACCATCGTCCGTCGGCGGCGATGCGCATATGGCTGTCCCCGACATGTGCAGGCTTCCAGGTTTCGACGGGCGGCAGTCTCCGCGCTTCGAGGAGCGCGGCCACGTCGGCGAGAGAAAGGCCGGCAAGGTCGGGTGGGGCTTCGTAAGGCATGGCGTGTGCGATGCCAGATAGGCACGCATGCGCCAAGCGCCAAGCTTTTCCAGCTTCATTCCCGAGCCAGGCACCCTGATATGCGGCTGGGACCGGATCCCGTTCAGCGCGTCCAGGGGCCAAGCGTGCCCTTTGTAGGCAGCACGGCCGGGTTGTCGCAGCGCACCAGCAGGCGGCTCGCCTCGAACGTACCGGGCAGGTCCCACCCTTGCGTCTGGGCGTTGCTGAAGGCCCAGAAGCGGCCGTAGTATTCGGGATCGCCGATGAGGACCTGCGGGAGCGGGGCGCGCTCGTCGATGCCCGACATGGCCGCCGACATCAGCGCCTGGCCGTAACCGCGGTTCTGTTCCTCGGGCAGTACGGCAACGGGGCCGACCATGATCATCGGGTGCGCGCGGCCATCGTCGTCGGTCAGCGCGACCGGCCAGCACTGGATCGAGCCGACCATCATGTCCTTGGCGTCCATGACCGCGAAGCTGAGCGCGGGGAGCCATTCCATGCCTTCACGCACCTTGTAGGCGGTGCGCTGGTGTCGCTCGGGTTCGAACGCACGGTCGAGGAGGTCCTCGACGAGGGCGGGGTCGACGTTGTCGAGCGGAATGACGGTTGCGGTTTCGGACAAGTTGGACATGGCGCGCGCCGATAGGGCTGGACGCACGCTTTGTCGATTCAATTCGCGCTTTGGCCGTTGGCAGGAGGCACCAGTTTCAGGAGGTGTCCGCTGTCCGGAGCAGGGCCGTCTTCCAGCAGCCAGATCTCGCCCGAGGGTGTCTCGCGTACCTCACGGATGCGATGATCGAGTTCATAGCGCGCTTCTTCAACACCTTGTGTGCCGTTGAGGGCGACCAGGACGAGGCCGGGGACGGAGAAGGAGGCAATGACCGCCTTGCCTTGGAAGCCGGGATAGCGGTCTGCCTTGTACAGAATGAAATCGCCCGGTGCGATCACCGGGTTCCAGCTGATGGCGGGCCCGGCAAGGTCAGGACGGGTGGAATGGCGCGGAATCGGATCGCCGTTGTAGTGATCGCCGTCCGAGACGAGAGGCCAGCCGTAATTGAGCCCTGCCTCGACGCGGTTGATTTCGTCGCCACCCGCAGGCCCGTGCTCAAGGTCCCACAGGTCCCCGTTCGCATCGAAGGCAAGGCCAAGTACGTTGCGGTGGCCGTAGGACCAGATCTCGTCGGAGGGTGAGCCCTTGTCGGCAAAGGGGTTGCCGGGCGCCGGGGAACCATCGGGCAGCAGGCGCACGATGGTTCCCAGCGTGTTCGATGTGTCCTGCGCGGGCTGGCCCTTCTGGCGTTCACCCGAGCTGACGAAGAGGTAGCTTTCATCGGGCGAAAAGGCGAGACGGTGTGAATAGTGTCCGGCACCTGTCACTTTGGGGGTCTGGCGCCAGATTACTTCAAGTCCTTCGAGCACACAGCTGGCGGGCGCCGAGCAGGCCAGAGTGCCAAGACCCACGGCTGCGCCGCGGGTGTCGCCTTCACCCGGCTCGGCCCAGGAGATGTAGACCCGGCGCCCGTCGAGCGATCCGTTCCCGGGCGGTGTCCAGTCGGTTTGCGGGGCGAAGAGGACATCGCCAAGGCCGCCTTGGCCCTGGTAGGCGACCTTGGGTGCGCCGCTGACGGTTCCCTTGCTGCCATCGGGCAGGTAGAGGCGGATCGTCCCGGCCTTCTCGGTGATGATCGCCGTGTTGGTGGCCGCATCGATGTCCATAGCCCAAGGTTCCTCGAAGCTTGCCAGCGTTTCCACCGTGAAGGGCGGCGCTGCGGCTTCTGGGGTGGGCGGGGTGTCGGAGGCCGATGATCCGCAGCTTGCCAGCGCCAGCCCGAGCGCCGATAGGGACGGCAGAAACATGGATTTTCCGGAGATCATGACGCTTCCTTCTATCGGCCCCTACGGGGGCATCGCGCTGGTTCGCCCGCATGTCATGGGCATTGACGAGGCCGGTCGTGGGCCGCTGGCCGGGCCTGTTGTGGCGGGCGCTGTGCTGCTTGGCAAGAACGCGCCGGCCGGGCTCGACGATTCCAAGAAACTCTCGGCCAGCCGCCGGTTGCAGCTGGAAACAGAAATACACAAAACCTGCCTCTGGGCTGTTGGTGTCGTCGATGTCGAGACGATCGACCGTATCAACATCTTTGCTGCGACTATGCTGGCGATGACCCGCGCGGCCAGTTCGCTGTGCTCCAAGGCCGGGTTCGAGCCGGACGAGGTTCTCATCGATGGCAACAAGACGCCGGAGGGACGCAGCGAGGGCTGGCGCTGGCCCAACGTGCGCGCGATCGTGGGCGGTGATGGCAGCGAGGCGGCGATCTCGGCTGCCTCGATCATAGCCAAGCAGCACCGCGACCGGATCATGCGCGTGCTCGCGCAGGCCTTCCCGATGTACGGCTGGGAGCGCAACGCGGGCTACGGCACTGCAGGACATCTTGCCGCGCTGCGCGAACATGGACCCAGTCCGCACCACCGCCGCAGCTTCGCGCCCATCGCCCAGCTCGAAATGGCGTTTTGAGCCGCTTGCGACATCCTCTTTCGGAGCGGCGTAAAAAAATTTCGCGGCACCGCGCAGGGGTGCAGGCACAATATGTTGAGTCGTTCGCGAATCGGCAGACTCCATATGCTGTGTCGGATTCGTTTTGTTCCGTTTTATGATACCTTGAATCATCAGGATTCCCGGCGAGTCGCAGCTTGACGGCGACTCGCCGATGAATCATTAGGGTCGTCTTTCCACAGTTAATTATGGTTTTAGACGGGGTCATGATGGGTCAGGTACTGCTCAAGGAACGCATTCGCGCAAAGGCACCGGCGCCGACCCCGAAGGAACTGCTGCCGCTTGGCCAGATCATTCCGGGCGACTGCATCGAGGCGATGCGCCAGATCCCCGACGCGAGCGTGGACATGGTCTTCGCCGATCCGCCGTACAACCTGCAGTTGGGCGGCGATCTCGACCGTCCCGATGGTAGCCGCGTCGATGCGGTCAACGATGAGTGGGACAAGTTCGCCAGCTTTGCGGCGTATGACCAGTTTACCCGTGACTGGCTGACCGAGGCGCGCCGTGTCCTCAAGCCCGACGGTTCGCTGTGGGTGATCGGCTCGTACCACAACGTGTTCCGCCTTGGCGCGATCATGCAGGACATGGGCTTCTGGATCTTGAACGACATCGTGTGGCGCAAGGCGAACCCGATGCCCAACTTCAAGGGCACCCGCTTCACCAACGCGCACGAGACGCTGATTTGGGCGAGCATGGGCGAGAAGGCGAAGTACACCTTCAATTACCGTGCGATGAAGACACTCAACGATGAACTCCAGATGCGTTCGGACTGGCACCTGCCGATCTGCAACGGCGCCGAGCGCCTGAAGAAGGAAGGCCGCAAGGTCCACCCGACGCAGAAGCCCGAGGCGCTGCTCTACCGTGTGCTGCTCGCCACCACCAATAAGGGTGACGTCGTACTGGATCCGTTCTTCGGCACCGGCACCACGGGCGCTGTCGCCAAGCGCCTTGGCCGCGAGTGGATCGGCTGTGAGCGCGAGGGCGATTACCGCGAAGCGGCGATGGAGCGCATCGAGATGGCGCTCGAACTCGACGAGAGCTCGCTCAAGACCATGCAGTCCAGGCGCGCAGCACCCAAGGTCGCCTTCGGCACGCTGGTCGAGACCGGCTGGATTGCGCCGGGCACCGAACTGACCGCCAAGAAGGGCAAGTTCACGGCCACCGTGCGCGCCGACGGCTCGCTCGCTTCGGGTCCTGTGACGGGGTCGATCCACGGCGTGGGCAAGGAATTGCAGGGCGCGCCCTCGTGCAATGGCTGGACCTTCTGGAGCATCCAGCACGAAGGCAAGCTCAAGCCGCTCGACGACATCCGCCAGCTCTACCTGCTTGCCACCGAACCGTGAGAAGAGGGTCTCTTCCACCCTTTCTCGACACCGTCCGGTAAAAGGCTAAAGAGCCGCCATGCCCCGCAAGATCTATATCCGCCCGATCGCTCTGGTCGACAGTCCCCAGAGCGAAGCGGGCAACGCTGTCCGCCTTGGTGGTTCGCTGGCTTGGGCCAGTCGCTTTGCGCTTATCGAACGCAAGGGGCGTAAGGTTGTCGCGCGCACGCTGGTCGATGCAGCGGCCATGCCTGCTGCGATTGCGGCGCTCGATGCGCCTTTGAAGACGCAGGCCGAGACCCAGTGGTCAGCACTTGCGAAAGTGCATGCGCCGATCTCCTGCGGCGAGCGCACGATCCGCCTGGATCAGCCCCAGGTCATGGGCATTCTCAACATGACGCCCGACAGCTTTTCCGATGGGGGGCGGTTCCTGGACCATCCCGATGTCGCCATCGACCACGCTGTGGGCATGCTGGAGGAGGGCGCCGCGATCATTGACGTGGGCGGCGAGTCCACGCGCCCTGGCGCAGCTGCAGTTTGGGAAGGGGATGAAATCAAGCGCGTCGTCCCCATGGTCGAGCGCCTTGCCATGATGGGCGCGGCGGTTAGCCTCGACACCCGCCGCGCGGCGGTGATGGAGGCGGCACTGGCTGCGGGTGCGCACATCATCAATGACGTTTCGGCTCTGCGCTTCGATCCGCGCAGCTTGGAATTGGCGGCGGCCTCGAAGGCGCCGGTGGTTCTGATGCATGCACCGGGCAAGGGCGATGACCTGCATTCGGATGGGCGCTACGGCGACGTCGTTCTCGACGTATTCGACTGGCTGGAAGAGGCCCGCGACGAGGCCGTGGCCGCAGGCATCGCACCGGAGCGCATTCTCCTCGATCCGGGCATCGGCTTTGGCAAGACGCTGGCCGAGAATCTGGCGTTGATGAACGCCATCGCGCTGTACCATGCCCTTGGGCACCCGCTGCTGGTGGGCGCGAGCCGCAAGCGCATGATCGGGGCCCTCTCGAACGAGGCGGCAGCCCATGAGCGTTTGGGTGGTTCGATCACGCTGGCGCTCAAGGCCATGGAGGCGGGCGCGCACATCGTGCGGGTCCACGACGTGGCCGAAACGGTGCAGGCCGTGCGCGTGTGGCGCGGTATGCGGGATGCCGCGCTCACCGACTTCTCGCAGCTGGTGGATTGATCGGGCAGCCTCAGGGCTCGTCCGACACCCGAAATCTTGATCGCCGATGAACCGCAGCTTTCTGCGGGATGAACCAGCAAGGGGCGGTGCGTTCACCGCTGCACGCATCGCCGTTTTCGTCGCGGCAAGGGCCCATTTCGTCTCTTCCCCGGGAGGGATTTACCCGATCGACCCGTTTCCTTCCCGAACGCAAGGCAATCGAGCCTGGCGCTGATTTCGAAGAAGGGAGACACATCCCATGATCAAGACCAAGACCTTTCGCACCGCCGTTCTCGCCGCTGCCGTGGCCATCCCCGCAGGCGCGGCTGTTGCCGCCATGCCGATGGGCGACATGCCCATGACCGCCGAGCAGCAGTGGGCGCAGACCGAGGAAGGTCGCATCATGACCCGGCCTATCGCGGGAATCGCGAATTCCCAGTGGTTCGATTATCAGGGGAACGTCCTTGAATCGAAGAAGGAGCTTTCAAGTGACCTCAAGCGCGCGACCGATTTGGAAGACGCCCGCGATGCCTACGGTGAGTATGCGCACGAACTGAAGGACAATCGTCTCGACTACGCCAAATACATGTCGGAAAAGGGCCACACGGTGCCCCGCGTCTATCTCGAAAACTGAACCGACCTCTTTCCCCTCAAGAGATCTGGATAAAAGCGTCGTTGGTCTTTGGCCAGCGGCGCTTTTGCCTAGAGAGGCAAGCGTTCTTCGGCATGTCTTGAAAAGGTCATGGCGCTTTGGGAGAAAGCGCCATGCTGACCTCCTCGCGCCGCCGCTTCCTGTTCCTGTCCACGAGCGGCCTTGTTGCTGGTGGAGCCGCCCATGCGCAGGCCTCCTCGCCAGCCGCGCTGCTGGAGCCCTACTACCGCGACCTTGAACACGAGGTTGCGCTCCCCCGCGCGCCCGAGGGACCGCAGCTTGCCCCGGAGACCGAGATCACGCGCTTTGCGGTCGGCAGCTGCAACAACCAGGAAGGCGACCAGTCCTTCTGGCAGGGCATCGCCAGCCGCGACCCGCAGCTCTTCCTCTACATCGGCGACAACGTCTACGGCGATCCGGGCTGGGATGGGGGCGCGGATCTGGGATCGCTGCGCCGGGCCTACGAACGCCTGAATGGTCACCTGGAGTTTCAGGAATTCCGCAAGACCGTCCCCATGCATACGGTGTGGGACGATCACGACTACGGCTTCAACGATGGCGGCACCGTGTTCCCGTTCAAGCGCTGGTCCGAGCACATATACGAGACGTTCTGGAACGCGCCCGGAGACGTGCGTGGGCGTGAGGGCGTGTATCATGCGCGCACCTATGGGCCAGAAGGGCGCCGCGTGCAGATCATCCTTCTCGACACCCGCTTCCAGCGCTCCCCGCTCGTGCCGCCCCCGCCGGGCCAGACCCTGCCGGTAAATGGGCGCTATGTGCCGGATAGCAGCGCGGACGCACAGATGCTGGGCGCGGCGCAATGGGCCTGGCTCGTCGAGGAACTCGCAAAGCCTGCGGACCTGCGCGTGGTCGTCTCCTCAATCCAGGTGCTGTCCGATGCACATTTGTGGGAGGGCTGGGAGCTCATGCCGCGTGAGCGGGAACGTCTTTACGCCGCGTTGGCTGCGCGCAAGGGCGGCTGGCTCGTCCTCCTTTCGGGTGATCGGCATGTTGGCGGGATCTATCGCAAGGATGTGCCCGGTGCCGCCAAGGGCATTTGGGAGATGACCGCCTCCTCGCTCAACCGCCCCAACGCCAGCAATGCCGAAGCGACCGCGCGCGAGCCTGATGCGGATCGGCAGGGGATGTGTGTGGGCGATGCGAATTTCGGCGAAGTCGCCGTGGACTGGGATGCGCGCGAAGTGACGCTGACGGTCTGTCGCACGGACGGGCAGCCGCTCGTCACGCGCAGCTTCGGGTTCGCGGCCTAAGCGGCGTTGTCGATGCCGAGATCAGCCAGCTTGCGGTAGAGGGTCGACCGGCCGATGCCCAGACGCCGGGCCACTTCGGTCATCCGGCCCCGGTAGAGCCCGATGGCAAGACGGATGACGTCGGCCTCGATGTCCTCAAGGCGGCGCAGGTTGCCATCGGGCGTGTAAAGCATCACGCCCGCACTCTCCTGCAGCGGATTGCCCGCCACGTTGGAGGGGCCGGGGCCGAGGATGGCGAGAAGCTGCGGGAAGTCCGCGGAGGTAAGTGCATCGCCGTCACAAAAAACCGACGCGCGGAACAGCGCGGCCTGAAGCTGGCGCACGTTCTCAGGCCAATCGTAGGCGGCCAGAAGCGAGAGCGCGCCATCGGTGATACCCAGTTCGCGCAGGCCCGGCTGTTCGCCGATACGCGCGAGGAAATAGCGGGTGAGGGCCGGGATGTCACCGGAACGCTCGCGCAAGGGCGGCAGCGTGACTTTGGTGTGGCCCAGCGCTTCGGCAAGCTCGGGAAGGAAATTCCCGGTCGCGGCAAGGTCGGCCAGGGGCAGGTTGCTCGACGAGATCAGGCGCACGTCGACGCGGAAGGAATGGCGCGCGCCGATGGGGCGCACGTCCCCCCTGCGGATCGATTCCAGCAGGCGTTCCTGCACCGACATTGGCAGGCAATCGACTTCGTCGAGGGCAAGGGTCGCGCCGTCGGCGTGCTGGAGCGCTCCGACCTGGCGCTCGAAGGCACCGGGAAAGGCGCCTTTTTCGTGACCGAACAGGACGGATTCGATGGAGTTGGCCGGAATGCCGCTGATGTTGATGAGGCGCAGCGGCATCTTCGCGCGCGATGAAGCCGCGTGCATGGCGCGTACCAGCATTTCCTTGCCAGTGCCGCTCTCCCCCTCGATCAGCACGGGATGCTGGCCGCGCGCCGCCTTGGCGGCAACGGCCAGCGCCTTGCGGAAATTGGGCGCGGCCCCGATCATCGATTCGAAGTCGGGCCGCGAGGGCATCTTCTCGGTGAGCGGAGCGAGCTCGTCGCGCGCAGCCTCGCGCGTGGTGGCCGAGCGCAGTGCGTGCATCAGCCGCTCGGGCGCGACCGGCTTTACCAGATAATCGCTGGCGCCCGCCCGCATAGCCTCGACCGCGAGCAGCGGCGAGGTGCTGGCGGTGATCATCAGGATCGGCAGGGCCGGGCGGCGCGACTTGAGTTCGCTGATGAGCGCGCAGGCATCATCGCCAGGCACCCACTGGTCCAGGATGATCGCGGAGAGCTGCATGCCCTGGCGCGTCCCAAGCATGGCGATGGCGGTTTCGGCGTCCTGCGCGGTGACGGTGCGCCATCCTTCACGCGCCGCCAGCGCTGAAATGAGACGGCTCTGGGCCGGCTCGTCGTCGATCAGCATCAGCAGGCGTTGCTCGTATTCGGCCATGGTGCGCGTCAGGGTCCTCACATGTACCGGTTTGATACAGCACCTTATGTGCGGGAGGTAAAGGCGGGATTAAGCCTGTGCTTCGCGACAAGTAGCGTTGCGTTCGTCTTTAGGCTAATAGACCCGGCGTGCGGTGGACCCGATAACACTCGGGCGCCGCGCAACGGGAACACTTCGACTGCCCCCGCGATATTGTACCTGGCGCAGGGCGGGGAAGGTTGAGGGAACAGGACCGGCGCCCTAGGCTGGCGGTGGTCCGAATGAACAGGGGAAGGACGCAAGACATGGCTTCGGGGCACGATATCAAGACTTCGCAGGCAACCTACAACGGGTTCATCAAGGCCGCGACCTGGGGCACGGGGTTCTGTATCCTGGTGACTGCGTTCGTGGTGGGGCTTATCGCCTCCTGACCTGACACCAGGTCCACACCATTCGATAGAACAGGGGCTCGAACATGGGTACGGGCAGGAAGATCGCCGTTCTACGCGAACGCGCGAGCGGGGAGGCGCGCGTCTCGGCGACGCCCGAGACGGTGAAGAAACTGATCGCGCTGGGCGCCGCGCTCCATGTCGAGAGCAGGGCGGGCCTGTCGGCTTCGATCCTGGATGAGGCTTACCGCGAGGCGGGGGCCAATGTGGGCCAAGCGGCGGCGGTCGTGGCCGGGGCGGACATCGTGTTGGGTGTGCAGGGGCCCGATATCGCGCTCCTGTCCGGCGTGGCGCCGGGCGCCTGGGTGGTCGCCGGGCTCGATCCCTTTGGCCAGCGTGCCAGAGTCGATGCTTATGCCAGTGCCGGGCTTGAAGCGCTGGCGATGGAATTCATGCCGCGCATAACCCGTGCCCAGTCGATGGATATTCTCTCCAGTCAGTCCAACCTCGCCGGATACAAGGCGGTGATCCTGGCGGCCGATACCTATGGCCGCGCCTTTCCGATGATGATGACGGCGGCGGGTACGATCAGTGCAGTCAAGTGCTTCGTGATGGGCGTGGGCGTGGCGGGCCTTCAGGCAATTGCCACCGCGCGACGTCTGGGCGCACAGGTCTCGGCGACTGACGTGCGCTCAGCGACCAAGGAGCAGATCCTCTCGCTCGGCGCCAAGCCTATCTTCGTGGAGAATGTCGCCGGGATCGATGGCGAAGGCGCGGGCGGCTACGCCACCGAGATGGGCGAGGAATACCAGAAGGCGCAAGGCGAACTGGTGTCGAACCATATCGCCAAGCAGGACATCGTCATCACCACCGCGCTTATTCCGGGTCGCCCCGCGCCGCGGCTCATCACCGATGCACAGATTGCCTCGATGAAGCCGGGCAGCGTGATCTTCGACCTGGCCGCCCCGCAAGGCGGCAATGTGGAAGGAACCGTCGCTGATGAGGTGGTGGAGAAGCACGGGGTGAAGATCATCGGCCTGTCGAATACGCCGGCGCACCTGCCTGCCGACGCCTCGGCGCTGTTTGCGCGCAATCTGTTCAATTTCCTCTCCGCCTTCTGGGACAAGGAGGCAGGCGGGCCCGTGCTCGACGCGGAGATCGGCGACGCCATTCGCCTGACGCAGGGTGGCAGGATCGTTCACGAACGGCTGCTCGGCTGACAGGGAGGAGGAGAAGACCCATGGATTTCATCAGTATCCTCTCGATCTTCGTGCTGGCCTGCTTCGTGGGCTATTACGTTGTCTGGTCGGTGACGCCGGCGCTGCACACTCCGCTGATGGCGGTGACCAACGCGATTTCCTCGGTCATCATCGTGGGCGCACTCGTCGCCAGTGCTGCAGCTGGGGTACCGGGTGCAAAGTACCTTGGCCTCGCCGCCGTGGTGCTCGCCAGCATTAACATTTTCGGTGGCTTCGCCGTCACGGCGCGCATGCTCGCGATGTACAAGAAGAGGGAGAAGAAGTGATGCGACTTCCTCTTCTCTCAGCCGTGGCAACCATGCCGGTGAACGAGACCGTGCAGGAGATCGAGATTGTTGAGGGCCACGCGGTGAACCCCTGGGTGGCACTTGCCTATCTCATTGCGGGCGTGTGCTTCATTCTTGCGCTGCGGGGCCTTTCGCATCCCACCACCAGCCGCCAGGGCAACCGCTACGGCATGGTCGGCATGGGCATCGCGGTCGTGACCACACTGGTCACGCACGAGATCGCCAGCCTGCCCGAGATCGGCGCCGCCATTGCTCTTGGCGGGATCATCGGCTTCGTGATCGCGCGACGCATTGCTATGACCGCGATGCCCCAGCTTGTGGCGGCCTTTCACAGCCTGGTCGGGCTCGCTGCCGTGCTGGTGGGCTTGGCGGCCTGGCTCAATCCCGGCGCCTTTGAAATCCTCGATGCGACGGGCCAGATCATGGTCGCCAGCCGTATCGAGATGGGCCTTGGCATTGCCATCGGTGCGATCACCTTTTCGGGTTCGATCATCGCCTTCCTGAAGCTCAACGGGAACATGTCGGGTTCGCCGATCCTGCTGCCTGGACGCCATCTCCTCAACCTGGCCGTGCTTGTCGCGATCCTGGGCCTCGTGGCAACCTACGCGCTGAGCGGGGCAGGCGGTCCGGGCGAGGGGCTGCTGATCGTGTGGATCACGCTGCTCGCCTTCGTGATCGGCTTCCTGCTCATCATCCCGATCGGCGGGGCGGACATGCCGGTGGTCGTCTCGATGCTCAATTCCTATTCGGGTTGGGCCGCTGCGGCGATGGGCTTTACGCTCCACAATACCGCGATGATCATCACCGGCGCGCTGGTCGGCTCCTCGGGCGCGATCCTTTCCTATATCATGTGCAAGGCGATGAACCGCTCGTTCGTTTCGGTCATCGCAGGCGGCTTCGGGGCGGATGCAACAGGTTCGGCAGGCGAGGGTGGAATCGGCGAACCGCGTCCCTGGAAACGCGGTTCCGCCGAAGATGCGGCCTTCCTGATGAAGGAGGCGGAGAACGTCATCATCATTCCGGGCTATGGCATGGCGGTCGCGCAGGCGCAGCACGCGCTGCGAGAGATGACCGATATGCTGAAGGACCACGGCGTCTCGGTGAAGTTCGCGATCCACCCCGTGGCGGGACGCATGCCCGGGCACATGAACGTGCTCCTCGCCGAAGCCAACGTGCCCTACGACGATGTCTTCGAACTGGAGGACATCAATTCCGAATTCGCGCAGGCTGACGTCGCCTTCATCATCGGTGCGAATGACGTCGTGAACCCGGCCGCGCGAACCGACAAGTCTTCGCCCATCTACGGCATGCCCGTGTTCGACGTGGAGAAGGCCAAGACGATCTTCTTCATCAAGCGCTCGATGGGCGGGCAGGGCTATGCAGGCGTCGACAACGAGGTGTTCTATATGGACCAGACCATGATGCTCCTGGCCGACGCGAAGAAGATGGTCGAGGAAATCGTCAAGACTCTCGATTAACCCCTTGGAAAAATGGGTGACACCCCCGACCTTGCGGGCATGACTTCCTTGATCCGACTGGCCGTGCTGGCCGCTGTCCTGTTTGCTGCCTGGACCTTTGGTGTCCCCGCCTATGCCCAGTGGCGTATCGACGGCGCTCTGCGCGATGCCGGTGTGCGCGATACGGTCGCCACGTGCATCGCAGGCCGCATGGCCACGGACCTCTCGCCCATGCAGCTTTGGTCGCTGCGCAGCCTGGAAGGCGAGAAGACGACGATGCGCGATTGGCTGGACGCGGTCGGCCGGATCGAGGATTCCCAGGTGCTGCGCGTCGCGGGCCAAAGCGCGGCCTTGTGTTCGAGTGGGCTCGCCCGCTAGGATCTTGGAAGGATCGCTCAACGCCGAATGCGGGAAAGAATTTCAGCCTGATGCTTGCACCTTACGCTTCCGATCCGGCCCGTTCGCGTGGCCGGGAATTCCCCATGGAAAACGGCCTCGCACGGGGCGAGCGCAGCCCCTACCAGCGCGACCGCGACCGTATCATCCACTCAATCGCGTTCCGCCGCCTGCGTTATAAGACGCAGGTTTTCGTTGCGCCCGATGGCGACCATTACCGCGTGCGCCTGACCCACAGCCTCGAAGTCGCACAGATTGCCCGCGTGATCGCGCGTATTCTGGGCCTAGATGAGGACCTCACCGAGGGACTCGCGCTGGCCCACGACATCGGCCATCCGCCGTTCGGCCATGCTGGGGAAGAAGCGCTCGACGCTGCGCTTCACAAGGCGGGCGGCTTCGATCACAACGCCAACACGCTGCGAACGCTGATGCGGATCGACAGCCCCTATCCGCACCACGACGGGCTCAACCTGACCTGGGAGACGCTGGAGGGCCTGGCCAAACACAACGGGCCCGTCGCCAGCCCGACCTGGGCGTTGCGAGAGCTTAACGCGGCCTACGACCTGGAGCTGAGCACCCACGCTTCGCTCGAAGCGCAGGTGGCCGCGCTTTCGGACGATATCGCCTACGATAACCATGATATCGACGATGGCTTGCGGGCGGGCTTCCTCGACCTCGACGAATTGCTCGCACATCCCTTCATCGCGGCCAACTGGGCCGAGGTGGAGCGGCGTTATCCCGATATTCCGCGTGAGCGCCAGCTGGCTGAACTGCTGCGTAGTCAGATCGGCACGATGGTCAACGACCTTGTCGCGGAATCGCAAAAGCGTCTTGTCGGTGTCGAAAGCGTTGAGGAAGTTCGCGCCGCAGGGCGTCCCCTGATCGCGTTTTCCGCCGAGATGGAAGAGGGCGAGCGCGCCTTCAAGCGCTTTATGTACGAGAAGCTCTATTACCATCCCGAGCAGCTCGAGACGGCGAAGCGCGCCCGGGCGGTCCTTGCCGAACTTTATGCTGCCTATTCGCAGGAACCCGTGCTCATGGACGAGAGCTGGATCGACACGCTCCCGCGCACGGAGCCCGAACGCAGCCGGCATATCGCGGATTACATCGCAGGCATGACCGACCGCTTCGCGATCACCTGCCATGAGAACATCTATGGCCGTACGCCGGCAGGCCTGCGCAATGTCTGACAAGGGTCGCGCGGCGGGCCCGGTCCGCCGCATCTGCCTGGTCGGGGCAAGCGGTCTTGTCGGGCAGGCCGTGCTGGCCGCGTCCGTGGGGCGCGAGGACGTGCGGATCATCGCCGTGGCCCGCAGCGAGATACCCACGCCGGAGGGCGCGCGCATGGACGTCCTGACCGGATCTGTGGAAAGCTGGCCCGAGCTGATTGCCGCCGCGCGCGCCGACGTGCTCGTCTGCGCGCTGGGAACGACCATCGCCAAGGCCGGATCGAAGGAGGCATTCCGTGCGGTCGACCGGGATCTCGTGGTCGATTGCGCGGAGGCCGCACGCAGCGCCGGGATCGCGCACATGATTGTCGTCTCTTCGGCGGGCGCGGAGTGTGGAAGCCACAACTTCTACCTCTCGGTCAAGGGCGAGATGGAAGAAGCATTGGGCAAGATGGGCTTGCGCCGTCTCGATATTCTGCGCCCCGGATTGCTGCGCGGACATCGTGCAGAACGGCGGCGGCTGGAGGGGTTTGTGCAGGTGCTCGCCCCGCTCGCCGACAGCCTCGCCCTCCATGGGCGGTGGCGCCGGTTTCGCTCGATCCGCGCGCACGAACTGGCACGGGTGATCGTCGGTGTAGCGATGGAAAAGGCGCAGGGGCGCTTTGTTGCCGAGCACGACAATTTCCGTAGGGTATTACAAAAAATACCTGTTTAATTGGGCAAGGCGGTCATGCCCGATTGACTTGGGCCCTCGTCTGAACCAATCGTGAGGCGATCGCTGGCAGCGCGGGAGAGACCTGCGTGATTCGCAATTGCTTATAGCCATTGCGGATTACGAATAGGCGCCGAAGGAGCAACCGCCCCGGAAACTCTCAGGCAAAAGGACCGCGCCTGCTGATAGCGATACTCTGGAAAGTGTCGGGCCCGAAAGGGTCGGGCCGCCGACGGTGTAACCTTGACGATTGGTCCTTTTACGGGCCGCTTCGAAGAGGGAAAACTCTCAGGTTTCCGTGACAGAGGGGGCACCGAACTGGTGTGACCTGACTGTTGCGGAGCTATGTCTTGAGCGAAATTTCCGATTTTGAAAATGACCCCGACCTGGAGCCCATCGAGCCGGCCATCCTGCCGCTTGATGCCTGGCACCGGGACAAGGGCGCGCGGATGGTCGAATTTGCCGGCTACCCCATGCCCATCCAATACGAGGGTATCCTGGCCGAGCACCTGTGGACGCGCGAAAGCGCGGGGCTGTTCGATGTCAGCCATATGGGCCAGCTGTACATCGCACCGGCCGAAGGTGCCGAGATCGACGTGGAGGCCGCGCTGGAAGGCGCGCTTCCCATCGATCTGGCGACGCTGAAGACTGGCTCTGTCCGCTATTCGCTGCTGCTCGACGAAGAGGGCGGCATCCTTGATGACCTCATGGTGACGCGCTGGAACAGCGGGTTCTACCTCGTCGTCAACGGGGCGACTAAGTGGGACGACATCGGTACCTTGCGCGAATACCTGTCCGACGAGGTGAACATCAACCACCTCGACGAGAATGCCCTTCTGGCGCTGCAGGGCCCCAAGGCGGTCGATGCGCTGGCGCGCCACGCCAAGGGCGAGACGCCGCTCACCGAGCTGAAGTTCATGAAGGGCGCTGCCTACACGCTGGATGGCGTTGATGCCTGGATCAGCCGTTCGGGCTACACTGGCGAGGACGGCTTCGAGATCGCGATCCCGGGCGAAGAAGCGGCCAAGGTCGCCGACCTTCTCTGCGGGGAACCTGAGGTCAAGCCGATCGGCCTTGGCGCACGCGACTCCCTGCGTCTTGAAGCGGGTCTTCCGCTTTACGGCCACGACATGACGCCCGAGCACGGCGCAGTGGAGGCCGGTCTCATCTTTGGCGTCAACAAGCGCCGCCGCAGCGAAGGGGGCTTCCCCGGTGCCGCGCGCGTCCAGAAAGACCTGGCCGAAGGCACGGACCGCCGCCGCATCGGGCTCAAGCTCGATGGCCGCATGGCCGCGCGCGAGGGTGCCAAGGTGATGTCGGGCGACTGCGAAGTCGGGTTCGTTACGTCGGGCGGGTTCGCCCCGACCCTCCAGCACCCCATTGCGATGGCCTATGTCGACACCGCCCTCGCGGCAAACGGCACGGCCCTGCAGATCGAAATGCGTGGCAAGCGGCTCGATGCCACTGTCGTCGCGATGCCGTTTGTCCCCAACCGTTACGTCCGCTGAGGAGCTTGCACCCATGTCTGTTTACTATTCCGAAGATCACGAGTGGATCGAAGTCGAGGGCGACCTTGGCACCGTTGGCATCACCGACTACGCGCAGGGTCAGCTGGGAGACATCACCTTTGTCGACCTGCCCGAAGAAGGCGCGACGGTGGCCAAGGGCGATTCGATTGCTGTCGTCGATTCCGTGAAGGCGGCAAGCGATGTCTACACCCCGGTTTCGGGTGAGATCGCCGAGACCAACGACGCGCTCGCCGACGAGCCCGAACTCGTCAACTCCGATCCCGAAGTCGGCGGCTGGCTGTTCCGCGTCAAGCTGGCCGACGCCAGTGAGCTCGAAGAGCTCATGGACGAGGCCGCGTACAAGAAGTTCGTCGCGGGTCTCTGATGCCGGTGGCCTCCCGCTCGCCCGAGGGGGAGGCCCCGGGACCGCAGCTTTCGGACGGGGCTGCGGCCCCTTTCTGTGCGCCTCCGGCATGGTCCGGGCGTGCGCCTCCCTCTCATTCAGGAATGCAAGCCTGATGCGCTATCTCCCCCTTACGCCTGCCGACAGGTCCAGCATGCTGGAGACCGTCGGGGCCTCGTCGGTTGACGAGCTTTTCCGTGACGTGCCCGAAGCGGCGCGCCTCTCCGGCCCGATCGAGGGCCTGCCCATGCACGCCAGCGAAATGGCTGTCGAACGCCACCTCGGCAAACTTGCCGCGAAGAACCTCGATGCGGGCTCGGCCCCGTTCTTCCTGGGGGCGGGCGCCTATCGCCACCACGTGCCGGCCTCGGTTGACCACCTCATCCAGCGCGGCGAATTCCTCACCGCCTACACCCCCTACCAGCCCGAAATCGCGCAAGGCACGCTGCAGGTTCTCTTCGAGTTCCAGACGCAGGTCGCGCGCATGTTCGGCACCGACGTCGCCAACGCCTCGATGTACGACGGCTCGACCGCGTGCTGGGAAGCGATCCTCATGGCCGCGCGCGTCACCCGCAAGGGCAAGGCCGTGCTTTCGGGCGGTCTGCATCCGCACTACGGCGAAGTCGTGCGCACGATGGCCAAGTTCACCAAGGACGAGATCGTCAGCCTCGCGCCCGAACTGACCGCCGAAACCGACGACGCCGCGGTGATCGCGGCCATCGACGAGACCACCTCCAG
Organism: Novosphingobium sp. BW1; assembly: GCF_008107685.1. GTDB lineage: Bacteria > Pseudomonadota > Alphaproteobacteria > Sphingomonadales > Sphingomonadaceae > Novosphingobium. The sequence goes on along the minus strand of NZ_VIRF01000078.1, from coordinate 157,543 downwards.
TGTCGTCGTCCAGTACCCGGACATCATGGGCCGTATCCCCGATCTGGAAGCCATCGCCGAGGCCGCGCACGCCGCCAAGGCGCTGCTGATCGTGGTCGTGACCGAGCCGGTGGCGCTTGGCCTTCTCGAAGCGCCGGGCAATCTCGGCGCGGATGTCGTCGTGGGCGAAGGCCAGTCGCTGGGCGTTGGCCTTCAGTTCGGCGGCCCCTACCTCGGTCTTTTCGGTTGCCGCGAGAAGTTCGTGCGCCAGATGCCCGGTCGCCTGTGCGGCGAGACGGTCGATGCCGAGGGCAAGCGCGGCTTCGTGCTCACCCTGTCGACCCGCGAGCAGCACATTCGCCGTGAGAAGGCTACAAGCAATATCTGCACAAATTCCGGGCTTTGTGCGCTGGCCTTCAGCATTCACATGAGCCTCTTGGGCGGGGAAGGCCTGGAGCAGCTGGCCGCGATCAACCACGATCGCACGCAGGCCCTGGTCGAGCGGCTCACCCAGATCCCAGGCGTGTCGCTGCTGAGCGATGCCTACTTCAACGAAGTCACGCTGGTCCTGCCGCGTGATGCCCGCGACGTGGTACGCGAGCTGGCCGACAAGGGCATTCTGGGCGGTGTTTCGCTGGGCCGTCTGTTCCCCGAACAGGCCGAGCTGCACAAGGGTCTGCTGGTCACCGCGACCGAGACGGTCACCCTGGACGATATCGAGGAATTTGCCACCGGCCTTGCGGCGGTGCTGGAAGGAGTTGCGGCATGAGCGGTGTGAACACGGCTGGCTGGCGTCCCAGCATGAACGAAGTTGCCCTTGGCGACATGGCGCCCGCGACGCAGAGCGGCGACCGCGCGCTCATGCTGGAAGAAGCGCTGATCTTCGAACTGGGCTGCGAAGGGCAGACCGGCGTCGACATCGAGGCCCCGAGCAAGGCGGTGTCGCCTGCGCTTTCGAAGTTCCGCCGCAAGGCTGCGCCCGCGCTGCCCGGCCTGTCCGAGCCCGAGACGGTGCGCCACTACACGCGCCTCTCGCGCCAGAACTACGGCATCGACCTTGGCCCGTTCCCGCTCGGCTCGTGCACGATGAAGCACAACCCGCGCCTGAACGAGAAGATGGCGCGTCTGCCTGGCTTCGCCGATGTCCATCCGCTCCAGCCGCAAAAGACGGTCGAGGGCGCGCTTGAGGTCATCGAGCAGCTGGCCGACTGGCTGATGAAGCTGACCGGCATGGCGTCGGTCGCGATGAGCCCCAAGGCTGGCGCACACGGCGAACTTTGCGGCCTCTTGTGCATCCGCGCCGCGCTCGATGCGCGTGGGGAGAGCCGTGAGATCGTTCTTGTTCCCGAAAGCGCGCACGGCACCAACCCGGCGACGGCCGCGTTTGCCGGCTTCAAGGTTCAGGCCATTCCGGCAACGCCCGAGGGCCGCGTCGATCTGGAAGCGCTCAAGGAAAAGCTGGGCCCAGACGTTGCGGGCGTCATGATCACCAACCCCAACACCTGCGGCCTGTTCGAGCCCGACCTCAAGGAAATTGCGGACGCGGTCCACGCTGTGGGCGGCTACGTCTACTGTGACGGCGCAAACTTCAACGCCATCGTCGGGCGCGTGCGTCCGGGCGATCTTGGTGTCGATGCCATGCACATCAACCTGCACAAGACCTTCTCCACGCCGCACGGCGGCGGCGGTCCGGGTGCCGGTCCGGTGGTGCTGTCCGAAGCGCTCGCCCCTTATGCGCCGCTTCCCTTCGTGACGCGCGGCGAAGAGGGCGAGGTCCACCTTGTCGAGGAAGAGAACCGCGGGGAAGGGCACGAACGCGCCTTTGGCCGCATGGTTGCCTTCCACGGCCAGATGGGCATGTTCACCCGCGCTTTGGCCTATATCCTTAGCCACGGCGCGGATGGTCTGAAGCAGGTTTCGGAAGATGCCGTGCTGAACGCCAACTACATCCTGCGCAGCCTCGAGGACGTGCTGGAGGCGCCGTTCGGCAAGAGCGGCCCGTGCATGCACGAAGCGCTCTTCAGTGATGCGGGCCTGCCCGATGGCATCTCCACGCTCGACATCGCGAAGGGCCTGATCGACGAGGGCTTCCACCCGATGACGGTCTACTTCCCGCTGGTGGTGAAGGGCGCAATGCTGATCGAGCCGACCGAGACCGAGAGCAAGCAAGGCCTCGACCGCTTCATCGCCTCAATGCGCAACCTTGCCCAGCGCGCGCAGGAGCAGGACGAGAGCCTGCACACCGCGCCGCACTTCGCGCCGCGCCGCCGTCTCGACGAGACTCGCGCTGCGCGCAAGCCCGTGCTCGTCTGGAAGGGCGACGAAGAGGCCTGATCCACCAGTTTCAGCGCACGCGAATGCGGCCGCAGTCCTTTCCCGGATTGCGGCCGTTCTCGTTTGTAGCGCTGGTGAAACGCGGCGGTGCGATCAATTGATGGCGCGCTCGCCCGCCTGCCCTACCGATTCCACGTCGCGGCCAAGGCCTTTGACGGTGTTGCAGGCGCCAAGGCTGGCCAGAAGGCCGAGGGTGGCAAGAAGAGTAAGCGGTTTGCCGATCATTGCGGTTGATCTTTTCGTGGTGGATGGAGCGATGTTCTTAGGCGAAGCATCGCTATCCTGCCAAGATCAACCTTCCCCGTCCGGCTGGGGCACGGCACCGGACCGCGCAGGCGCTTCTGTTGGAGGAGAGGGGCGCCAGCACGGTCCGGATCGTGTCGTGGGGCTCAGTTGATGGCGTCGTCGCCTGCCTGGCCGACCGATTCAATGTCTTCGCCCGCGCCCTTGACGGTGTTGCACGCGCTCGCACCCAGGACGAGGCCGCTGGCAAGGAGGGCAAAAGTGAACTTCTTGATCATGGTGTCTTTTCCTTTTCGTGCCGCGAGGCCGCAAGCGGCCGGGTCGCAGGGAAAAACACGCAAACCATGATCAGGTTCCGCTGCGTGGGACAGCTTCGCCCTCGGCGGCTTCTTCAAGAGCGCTGGCGTCGATCGCGGAGGCCGTGGAAACGCGGCGGAACAAGTAGTGTTCGCGCCAGGTGATGATGAGGCCTGCCGCTATGATGAGCGGGGCTCCCAGCCAGGTCGTATGCGGTGGCCAGCTGCCAAAGATGACGAGGCCATAGGTTGTCGCCCAGATGAGCGAGACATAATCGATGACAACCACGGTCGCGACCGAGGCGTAGCGCAGCGAGGCGGCGATGAAGAACTGGCCGAGGGTACCTGCCAACCCCAGCGCGATCAGGATGAGGTAGACCTGCGGTTCGTGCCAACGTCCGTAGAAGGGAAGGAACAGGCTGGCCCCCAACATCCCGAAAAGCGCAAACCAGAACACCATCGAGATCGGCGTGTCGGTGCGCGCAAGGTCGCGGATCTGGAAGCTGACGGTGGCAACTATAATCCCGGCGCCCAGTCCGGCTGCGACGCCCAGCACTGGCACATTGGCGATCTCACCCGGGCCCGCGATGACGAGGACGCCCGCAAACCCGGCGATCACCGCGGTCCAGCGCCAGCGTCCGACATGCTCGCGCAGGACAATCGCCGTGATGAGAACGGCGAAGAGCGGGGCGGTAAAGCCCAGCGTCGTGGCTACGGGCAGGGGGAGCAGGGTGGAGGCCGCGATGTTGCAGAACAGGCCCGCCGTCCCCACCGCCGCGCGACCCGCATGGGCCAGCGGACGGCGCGTGCCGAGTTTGCCGAACTGACCCGTGAAATAGAGCGCCCCTGCAATGAGTGGGACGCTGATCGCTTGACGCCAGAACATCAGCTCGGGCATCGAGACTCCGTAGGTCCCGGCAAGCTTGATCAGCATAAACATCGTTGCCAGCGCCAGCGTGGCGCCCAGACGCAGCGAGATCGCCAGCAGCGGATTGTGTGGGCGCTCGGCCGGAACGGGGCGTGTCTTGGCGCTGGGGGCGGGCATGTCTGGGGAAGAGGTCACGAAGGCGCTTTAACTCCTGCGCGCTTCGGGGCAAGAGCAGGGGCATGGAACCGACCGATCAGATCATGGTGACGTGCGGCGCCGTGCTCGCCATACTGGCACTGGTGGCAACATCGGCCGAGCGGCGACGCCTGCGGCGAACCGATCTCGACCGGGTCGGGTTCATGCCATGGAACGCGATCTTCCTTTTTGCGTTTCTGGGAGCTGTGCTGCTGATCGGTGTCGGCGGTCGTCACTGGCTGGGCATCTGACCTGGTGACGCCGCGATACAGGTCCAGACAGGGAGAAAGCTCCTTCGCCGGGGCGCTAACGGGGGACACGATCAAGATGACTATTGCACGAAGCCGGGCCGGGTGGCTCCGGACAGGCGCCGTCCTGCCGATGGGCGGTCTCGTTCTTGCTCTTTCGCAGGCCCCGGCCTGGGCCCAAGTTCAGGTTCAGGCGCCGAAAGAGCCGCGCTTGCTCGTTGCGCAGATGGCGCCCACCGCGGACGAGTCCACCGTCGAAATCGAGGTTGTCGCGCTCCCTGCCGCAGGTGTCCCCGTAGCCGTCCCCGATAATCTGGATGCGATACTGACGGTGGGTATGCAGCGCGTTCCCGCAACGATCAGGTGCGCTCCTGCGGCACGCGGCGAAGTGGCCCCGGCCAATCCCGCCACGCGCCAGTGCCAACTGCGCCTGCCCAACGCAGTCACGGCGAGCGAGGCGTCAGGTGAAACTACCGCGATCTCGCTCAGCCTGGATGAGGGCGTTGCCTCGCCGCACTATCTCGTACCCAGCCGCGCCAAGCGTCTCGCCGTTGCCGCCCCTGCGGTGGCACCGGCTGGCGAGGAGACTGCGATCGCGGTGGCCTCCGAGGCCAAGCAGGCTAAGACCGGCATCGTGCTCGCGCCCAGCGAGATGCCCTCGGCCAAGGGCGAGCGAGGCAATGCCTTCCTCGAAAACCTTTCTGCCTACAAGCCGATCTATGCCGCATATGGTCCGGGAACCAATAGCGAAGGGCGCATCCAGATCAGCTTCAAGTACCAACTGTTCGGCGATCCGGGCGATGTCGGCCTTGGTGCACCGTTAGCCAATGGCCTGCACTTTGCCTACACCCAGCGCATGTTCTGGGACTTGGGCGCGGATTCCTCGCCCTTCCGCAACATCGATTTCATGCCCGAGATCTTTTACCTGCAGCCCGCGGTCGAGGTCGGTGATGGGCTGTCGCTCGGCGGGCAATTGGGCCTTCGCCACGAATCCAACGGCCGCGACGGGGAAGCCTCGCGCAGTGCGAATACGGTCTACATCCAGCCGGTGGCCTCCGTGGAAGCGGGCGACTATACCGTGTCGTTCGGACCGCGCCTGTTCTTCTACGTGGGCGATCTTTCGGACAACCCCGATATCCGCCACTACCGTGGCTCGACCGGCCTCTTTGCCGAAATCGGAAAGGACGATGGTCTGCGTCTTACCACCACGAGCCGGATGAACTTCTCGTCGGGCAAGGCGGCGATCAACGGGGAGCTTTCCTACCCGATGGACAATATCATCGAGACCGGGCTCAACCTCTACCTCTTCGGCCAGGCCTTTACCGGGTACGGCGAGAACCTGCTCGACTACAACCGCAAGGTCACGCGCCTGCGTTTTGGTGTTTCCATCGTACGCTGATCTTCGTTGAAACGAAGAAGGCCCCGTCAGCCGAACGCTGATGGGGCCTTTCAGGTCACGAATTCGCGCTTAGAGGCAGGCTTCGAGGAAGGCCTGGTCAAAGCCGAACTGGCGTGCCTTCTCCAGCGTATAGGGGCGCAGGCCCGAGGCGCGGAATTCGCCAATGATCTTGCCGTCGTCGGTTTCGTCCAGATACTCGAACTTGAACAGTTCCTGGGTGACGATGACGTCACCTTCCATGCCGATCACCTCGGTGATGTTGGTGGTGCGGCGCGAACCGTCGCGCAGGCGCTTGACCTGCACGATGATGTCGACGGATTCGGCGATCTGGCGGCTGATCGCCTCCTTGGGGATCTTGATGTCGCCCATCAGGATCATGTTTTCCATGCGCCCCAGACACTCACGCGGGGAGTTGGCGTGGAGGGTGCACATCGAGCCATCGTGGCCGGTGTTCATGGCGGCGAGAAGGTCGAAACATTCCGCGCCGCGAATTTCGCCCAGGATGATGCGGTCCGGGCGCATGCGCAGGGCGTTCTTGACGAGGTCCCCGATAGTGATGGCGCCCTGGCCCTCAAGGTTCGGCGGACGGGTTTCAAGCGGCAGCCAGTGCGGCTGCTGGAGGCGAAGTTCGGCGGCGTCCTCGATGGTCAGCACGCGCTCGCCCGGATCGATCATCTTGGACAGGGCATTGAGCATGGTCGTCTTGCCCGAGCCGGTACCGCCCGAGATGACAACGTTCATGCGGCATGCACCTGCAATCTTGAGCGCCGTTGCCATCTTGTCCGACATCGAGCCGAAGTCGCGCAGCATGTCGATCGTGATCGGCTTCTCAGAAAACTTACGGATCGAGATCGCGGTGCCGCGCAAGCTGAGCGGCGGGACGATCACGTTGACGCGGCTGCCGTCCTTGAGGCGCGCGTCGGCGAGCGGAGTAGTCTGGTCGACGCGGCGGCCGACCTGGTTGACGATACGCTGGGCGATCTGGAAGAGGTGCTGTTCATCGCGGAACTTGGTTCCTGCCAGCTGCAGCTTGCCCTTCTTCTCGATGTAGGTCTGGTTGGGGCCGTTGACCATGATGTCCGAGACGTCGGGGTCGTTGAGGAGCTCCTCCAGTGGACCGAAGCCGAGCAACTCGTCGATCAGCACCTTTTCCAGCGCAAACTGCTCGCGCCGGTTGAAGGTGATCTTCAGTTCGGCGAGCACCTCGACGATGATCGGTCGGAATTCCTCGGAGAGTTCGTCCTTGGTAAGGGTCGCGGCCGCCTCGGGATCGACACGTTCGAGAAGGCGGGGGAGGACCTGCTCCTTGATCTTGTGGATCGAGGCCTCGAAGCTGTCCTGCTCCTGGTTTTCGTGAACCGCATTGGCGCGGTCGGCAAGACGCGACATCGCGTCTTCGCGCGAATTGGGATTGCTGGGCGCCTTGTCGGCCGCAGGGGAGGACGGGGCATCGTTGCCCGGGACGGGCGCAGAACCGGGAGCCGGGGCCTGCTGATCTTTGGCGCCTGCTCCGCCCTTCAGGGGTTTGGCCACCCCGAAAGCTGGACGCGTACCCTGTCCGATCCCACTGCGTCGCCCGAATGCCGTCATCGTATCGTCAACCCTAGTATCCACGGCCCGGTCTGACGCCGGGCAAATTTCCATGTTTCAGGTGGGAGATTAAGGTTGAAACTTTGATAACTCCCTAATGTGTCGAGGGAAGGGAGGGGCTGGCAAGGCGCGCGTCGATACCTAGATTGGGGGCATGGACGACGCGGAGAATACCTGCTGGCTGTGCCTGCGCGAACTGGGGCGAAAGGTGGAATGGCACCACCCCGTTCCCAAGAGCCGGGGAGGGCGCGCGACGCGGCCCGTCCATCCGATCTGCCACCGCACGCTGCACGTGACTTTCAGCAACGCTGAGCTGGAACGGATCGGAGAGGACGTCGAAGCGTTGCGCGGCCAGACCGAGATCGCACGCTTCCTTGCCTGGATTTCTAACAAGCCTTGCGATTTTCACGCACCCACACGCCGTAAGAAATGACCTAGTGGGAGGCGCGCTATGGGGAGCGTAGAAAAACAGATCCGAGGGCTATCGCCCTGGGGCTCACAGACTGTCTAACTCACCTGTCACCAGCGTGGTTGGCGCCCAGAGTGGGAGGTCGCCCATTTCGGGGGCAAGGGGCGATGGTCCCTTGCGAAATTCCTGCCTTTGCACTTGTTGCGAAAAAGGGCGCCGCCGGAAGTCCGGGGCGCCCTTTTTCGCGTAAGATGGCGAGGTGATCGCTGAGGATCAGTTCTCGACGTGTTCGGCCAGAACGGTCAGGCCCTTGTCGCCGACTTCGGCAAAGCCGCCCGAGATCACGATCTCTTCGGGAATGCCGTTCTCGGTCTTGTAGACCTTGATCGCGCCATCGGCGACGGTCGACATGAAAGGGGCGTGACCGGCAAGAACACCGAACTGACCTTCGGTGCCGGGGACGACGACCATGTGGACGTCCTCCGAGCGAACCAGCTTCGCCGGCGTCACGAGTTCGAAATGCAGTGCCATGTTGCGTTTCCTTGCGCTTGGAAGAGGGCCCGAGGGGCGGGAATGACCCTGTCGGGCATGCCTTCAGGAGGAGGCTGGACCCGGCACCTGAACCTTGCGGGACGGTGCCGGGCTCCGAGCGAATTCCTTAGGCGTCTTCTGCCAGCTTCTTCGCCTTGGCAACCGCTTCCTCGATGCCGCCAACCATGTAGAAGGCCGCTTCGGGAAGATGGTCGTATTCGCCTTCGACGACGGCCTTGAACGACTTCACGGTGTCTTCGAGCTGGACGAACTTGCCCGAGATGCCGGTGAAGACCTCCGCGACGTGGAACGGCTGCGAGAGGAAGCGCTGGATCTTACGGGCGCGGGCGACCGTCAGCTTGTCCTCTTCCGAGAGCTCGTCCATGCCGAGAATGGCGATGATGTCCTGCAGCGACTTGTACTTCTGCAGGATTTCCTGGACAGCGCGGGCGGTCTCGTAGTGCTCGTTGCCGACAACGCGCGGTTCGAGAACGCGGCTGGTCGAGTCGAGCGGGTCAACGGCCGGGTAGATGCCCAGCTCCGAGATCGCACGGTTCAGCGTGGTCGTCGCGTCAAGGTGGGCGAACGAGGTAGCCGGAGCCGGGTCGGTAAGGTCGTCTGCAGGTACGTAGATGGCCTGGACCGAGGTGATCGAGCCCTTGGTTGTCGAGGTGATGCGCTCCTGCAGCTGGCCCATGTCGGTCGACAGGGTCGGCTGGTAGCCCACGGCCGAAGGAATACGGCCCAGCAGAGCCGACACTTCGGCGCCAGCCTGGGTGAAGCGGAAGATGTTGTCGACGAAGAAGAGAACGTCCTGGCCTTCCTGGTCGCGGAAGTACTCGGCCATGGTCAGGCCTGAGAGCGCTACGCGGGCACGGGCGCCCGGGGGCTCGTTCATCTGACCGAAGACGAGGGCAACCTTCGAACCATCGGAGATGGCGTTGCCTTCGGCGTCCTTGGCGATAACGCCGGCGTCGAGGAACTCGTGGTAGAGATCGTTACCCTCACGGGTACGCTCACCCACACCGGCGAACACGGACACGCCGCCGTGGCCCTTCGCGATGTTGTTGATGAGTTCCTGGATGAGCACGGTCTTGCCGACGCCTGCGCCGCCGAACAGGCCGATCTTGCCGCCCTTCGCATACGGGGCAAGAAGGTCGATGACCTTGATGCCCGTCACGAGGATGGCCGCTTCGGTCGACTGCTCGATGAACGGCGGGGCTTCCGCGTGAATTGCGGAATGCATGTCCGAGCCGATCGGGCCACGTTCGTCGATGGGGTCGCCCACGACGTTCATGATGCGGCCGAGCGTCTTGGGGCCGACCGGCACCGAGATTTGCTTGCCGGTCGAGGTCACGTTCTGGCCGCGGGTGAGGCCGTCGGTGCCGTCCATGGCGATGGTGCGCACGGTGTTCTCACCGAGGTGCTGCGCGACTTCGAGAACCAGCTTCTGGCCGTTGTTCTCGGTCTCAAGCGCGGTGAGGATGGGGGGCAGTTCGCCTTCGAAGATGACGTCGACGACGGCGCCGATGACCTGGCTGATCTTGCCAGCGGTAGTCTGGTTAAGCACGGGTGCAGTGGCCATTTGAGGTTTCCTTGCCTGCGATGTCTTAGAGCGCTTCCGCGCCCGCGATAATTTCAACGAGTTCGGTGGTAATCGCGGCCTGGCGGCTGCGGTTGTACTGGATGGTCAGCTTCTGGATCAGGTCGCCTGCGTTGCGCGTGGCGTTGTCCATGGCCGTCATCGACGCACCCTGTTCGGATGCGGCGTTCTCCAGCAGGGCACCGAAGAGCTGGGTCTTGAGGTAACGCGGCAGCAGCGCGGCGAGGATTTCTTCCTCTTCCGGCTCATACTCGGTCACCGCGTCCTGGCCGGCCGTCGCAGCGGCGGCCGTGGGCGTGGGAACGGGAATGATCTGCTGACCGGTCGGCTCCTGAACCAGCGCCGAGCGGAACTTCGCGAAGAACAGATGCGCGACGTCGAACTTGCCCTTTTCGTAAAGGGCAACCAGCTCGTCTGCGATCTTCTCGGCTTCGTTGAAGCCGGGATTGCGCACGTCAGTCGTGTCGAACATGTGCTCGATCTGCTTGGGGAATTCGCGCTTGATCACCGCGCGGCCCTTGCGGCCCACAAGGTAGAACAGAACGGTCTTGCCTTCCGCTTCAAGCTTGCGGGCCTTCTGGACCGCCGCCTTCACGATGTTCGAGTTGAACGCGCCGCACAGACCCTTGTCCGAGTTGGCGACGACAAGGAGATGAACCTGGTCGCTGCCGGTCCCAGCCAGGAGCTTGGGGCTGTTCTCGCTGATCGTGACCTTGCTCGCGAGCGAGCCCATCACCTCGGCGAGGCGTGCGGCATAGGGGCGCGCTTGTTCGGCGGCTTCCTGTGCCTTGCGCAGCTTGGCCGCGGCGACCATCTGCTTGGCCTTCGTGATCTTCTGGGTCGACTTGACCGAGTTGATCCGGCCCTTGAGTTCCTTGAGCGATGCCACTCAATTTTCTCCATTCGTCATCCCGGACAGAGCCGGGATCGTGTGCGGCAGGACTTGCGTCGTGCCGGGTGCGGCCCCGGCTTTCACCGGGGCGACGCAGGGCTTACGCGAAGGTCTTGGCGAACTTGTCGAGCGCGGCGACGGTCTTGTCCTTCACCTCACCCTCGAACTTCTTGCTCTCGCGGATCTCGGTGAGAACCTCGGCGTGTTCCGAACGCATGAAGCTGAGCATCTCGGCTTCGTAGCGCACGACATCGCCAACCGCGACGGTGTCGAGGTAGCCGTTGGTGCCCGCGAAGATCGACACGGTCTGCTCTTCGAACGGAAGCGGTGAGAACTGGGGCTGCTTGAGCAGCTCGGTCAGGCGCGCACCGCGGTTGAGGAGCTTCTGGGTCGAGGCGTCGAGGTCCGAACCGAACTGCGCGAAGGCCGCCATTTCGCGGTACTGCGCGAGCTCGAGCTTGATCGAGCCAGCCACCTTCTTCATCGCCTTGGTCTGGGCCGAACCGCCGACGCGGCTGACCGACAGACCAACGTTGATGGCCGGACGCACGCCCTGGTAGAACAGTCCGGTCTCAAGGAAGATCTGGCCGTCGGTGATCGAGATCACGTTGGTCGGAATGTAGGCCGAGACGTCGCCCGCCTGGGTTTCGATGATCGGCAGCGCGGTCAGCGAGCCGGCACCCATCTCGTCGCTCATCTTCGCAGCGCGCTCGAGGAGACGGCTGTGGAGGTAGAATACGTCGCCCGGATACGCTTCGCGGCCCGGGGGACGGCGAAGGAGCAGCGACATCTGACGGTAGGCAACGGCCTGCTTGGAAAGGTCATCGTACACGATCACGGCGTGCATGCCGTTGTCGCGGAAGAACTCACCCATCGCGGCGCCGGTGTAGGGCGCGAGGTACTGCAGCGGCGCGGGCTCCGAAGCAGTCGCGGCGATGACGATGGAGTATTCCATCGCGCCGTTCTCTTCGAGCTGACGCACGATCTGCGCGACGGTCGAACGCTTCTGGCCGACGGCGACGTAGATGCAGTAGAGCTTCTTGTTCTCGTCGTCGCTCTGGTTCGGACCCTTCTGGTTGATGAAGGTGTCGATAGCGACAGCGGTCTTGCCGGTCTGGCGGTCACCGATGATCAGCTCGCGCTGGCCACGGCCGACGGGAACGAGGGCGTCGATAGCCTTGAGGCCGGTCTGCACGGGTTCGTGGACCGACTTGCGCGGGATGATGCCCGGTGCCTTCGATTCCACGCGACGGCGTTCGGTGTACATGATCGGGCCCTTGCCATCGATCGGGTTGCCGAGCGCGTCGACGACGCGGCCGAGCAGGCCCTTGCCGGTCGGCACATCGACGATGGTGCCGGTGCGCTTGACGGTGTCGCCTTCCTTGATCTCGGCGTCCGAGCCGAAGATCACGACGCCGACGTTGTCGGCTTCGAGGTTGAGCGCCATGCCCTGCACGCCGTTGGCGAATTCGACCATTTCACCAGCCTGGCACTGGTCGAGGCCATGAATGCGGGCAATACCGTCACCGACGGAGAGCACCTTGCCCACTTCCGAAACCTGGGCTTCGGTGCCGAAGTTGGCAATCTGGTCCTTGATGACCTTCGAGATTTCTGCTGCGCGGATATCCATTCTAATGCCTTTCTTCAGCCCTTCATGGCCTGGGCGAGCGAATTGAGACGGGTGCGGATCGAGCTGTCAATACGCTTCGAACCGATCGTGACGACAAGGCCGCCAAGAAGGTCCGGGTCGACGCTCGTCTTGATTTTTACGTTGCGGCCTTCGCGCGCTTCCAGCTTCTGGCGAAGCTGCTCGACCTGCAGGTCGTCGAGCGCATGGGCCGACGTGACTTCGGCCGTTGCCTCGCCGCGCTGCGCAGCGGCAATCGCGCTGAAGGCCCGGATGATTTCGGGCAGGGCCGAGAGGCGACGGTTGTCCGCCAGCACGCCCAGGAAGTTCTTGCTCACCGGGGACAGGCCCAGGATGTCGGCCACGGCGTCCATCGCCTTGGCGGCATCCTTGCGGCTGACTTCGGGATTCCGAATCAGGCCGGCGAGGTCCTCGTTCTCGGCAATCGCCTGAGCGGTCTTGTCGAGGTCGCTTTCGACTGTCGTTACGGTGCCGTTCTCGCTGGCAAGTTCGAACAGCGCCGAAGCGTACCGTCCTTGCAAGCTGGCCTTGATTCCGCCGGAGTTCTCCACGCGTGTCCTATCCTTACATCGGGTGGGCTGAGGCACTGGATGGGGAACCTGTTGTGCATGTCCCCCCGGCCTGCAGACGGGGCGCGCATAGCGACGATATTGCGACTATGCAAGGCACCCCGGCACTCGAGGTCACGTTGGTGTGGGAACTCAACCGCAGTCGGGGCAAAAAGGTAGCGTTCACAGTAGTCGGGGCAGTCGTAGGCAGGGGCGATAGGCAATTTCCTTTGCGAATGCGGCCAGTGCTCTGGAAATTCTAGGGAAATACACGAATGTTCGTGCCAATTCGTATTCAGGGTTTCTGAATTTGGTCGCCGGTATGGTGGGGCTTGCATGCGTCAAGTAGCAAATTGGTGCGCGCAGCGCGCAACTTTGCACATAGCAACATTATCCTTTCGCCTGGGGGGGCGGACGAGGTTGCTTGATGAATCGACTGAATGCCAGATGAACGGGCTGTCGAGGTGTGCATGGGGCGGTGTTCTGTGGTTCAATCGGGCTTCAAATTCGGGAGCTGTCCGTTCGTCGGAGAGTTGCCCTGCCGCTCAGACGAAGCTGTAGGGGTCGACGTCGACATGGACGCGCACACCCTTGGGAAAATCGAGCTGTCCGAGCCAGGCCCGCACGATCTTCTGGAGCTGGGCCGAGCGGCGCGCGTTGATGAGAAGGCGGAAGCGGTGGCGCCCGCGTAGGAGGGAGAGCGGCGCGGGCGCGGGCCCGAGGACCAGCATGTCGGGGAGGTCAGGCGCGGTGCCGCCTATGGCGCGGGCCGCATCGCGGGCCTCGGCCATGTCCTCTGAGGAGACGATGATCGCAGCCCAGCGGCCGAAGGGGGGAGCGCCCGCGTCGCGGCGCGCCTCGGTCTCGGCGTCGTAGAATGCGTCGCGGTCGCCCGCGGCGAGGGCCGCGATCACGGGGGCTTCGGGGTGGCGCGTCTGGATGAGGACTTCGCCCGGCTTCTCGCCGCGTCCGGCACGCCCTGCGACCTGCGCCACCTGCTGGTAGGTGCGTTCGGCGGCGCGCAGGTCTCCGCCTTCCAGGCCAAGGTCCGCATCGATCACGCCAACCAGCGTCAGATCCGGGAAGTGGTAGCCCTTGGTCACGAGTTGGGTGCCGACTATCACGTCGATGGCCTTGTTCTCGGCCTTGGCGACGAACTGCGCGATGGCTTCGGGCGTATTCATCGTGTCCGAGGTGATGAGTGCGACGCGCGCTTCGGGGAAGATTTCGGCGACCTCGTCGGCAATGCGTTCGACACCGGGACCGCAGGCAACGAGGCAATCCTTGGCACTGCATTCCGGGCAGACGTCGGGAACGGGCTCTTCGTGGCCGCAATGGTGGCAGGCTAGGCGCTGGCTGAAGCGGTGCTCGACCAGCCAGGCGGTGCAGTGGCTGCACTGGAAGCGGTGGCCGCAGTTGCGACACAAAGTGAGGGGGGCATAGCCGCGCCGGTTGAGGAACAGGAGCGATTGTTCGCCCCGCTCCAGCCGGACTTGCATCTGCGCCACGAGGGGCCTGGCAATCCACCTGCCCTTGTCGGGCACGTCCTTGCGCAGGTCGAGAATCTGGATGTCGGGCAGTTGCGCGCCGCCGAAGCGGGCCGGGAGTTCGATCCTGGTGTAGATGCCAGCTTCGGCCAGTTGCATCGATTCCAGGGCCGGGGTCGCGCTCGCGAGGATGATCGGCGCCTTCTCGTAGCGGGCACGGATGACGGCGACGTCGCGCGCGTTGTAGCGCACGCCCTCGTCCTGCTTGAAGGAGACTTCGTGCGCCTCGTCGACGATGATGAGGCCAAGACGCGCATAGGGCAGGAACAGTGCTGAGCGGGCGCCCACGATGACCTGCGCGCCGCCATTGGTCGCGCCCTTGACGATGGCGCGATAGGCGCGGCGGCGTTCGCTGGCCTTCAAGGAGGAGTGCCACTGGATCGGGGCAACGCCAAAGCGCTCTTCGAAGCGGCGCAGGAAGTTCTCGGTCAGCGCGATCTCGGGGAGAAGGACAAGCACCTGCTTGCCGCCCTCGATCGCCGCGGCGACAGCTTCGAAATAGGTCTCGGTCTTGCCCGAGCCGGTGACCCCGTCGAGGAGGAAGGGAGCAAATTCTTCGGCCTTCACCGCGTCCACGAACGTGTCCGCAGCCTTGCGCTGGTCTTCGCTGAGCGTCGGCGCATTGTGCTGCGGGTTGGCGGGCGGGTAGGGCTTGTCGAGATCGACTGTGATGGGCTCGAGCAGGCCCGCCCCGACCATGCCGCGCAGAACCCCTTCGGACACCGAGGCGAGTTCGGCGAGTTCGCGGATCGAGGCTTGCTCGCCGTGCAGTGCATCCATTGCCGCGGCGCGCTGGGGGGTGAGGCGCTTGGGTTCCTCGCCCGTCAGGCGGTACTCGGTGGTCGTGCCGCCCCCGCGCAGTGCGGCCATTGAGCCTAGCGCCATGCGCGCGACTGCGGAAAGCGGCGCGCAGTAATAGTCCGCCGTCCACTCGATCAGGCGGCGCAGTTCAGCCTTGAGCGGAGGAACGGGCAGGATTTCGAGGATTGGGCGCAGCTTGGCCTCGGGCACGTCCTGGGCTTCCAGTCGCTCGGGCTCCCAGGCAATGCCAAGAATCTGACGCGGCCCCAGCGGTGCGATCACGATGGCGCCGGGGGCGACCTGCATCCCCTCGGGCACGCGGTAATCGAGAACGCCAAGCGCGGCATTGAAAACTAGGAGTCGAACACGGAGCATCGCCTGTGCATATAGGCACTTGAAGTGAGGCTCGGAAAGGAGTGGGTGATGCGTAGTTGGGGAATGCAGTCCAAGGGCACGGCGGTATGCGGTGCGGCGAAACGCCTGAACCGGCGTGGTGTGCTGGTGGGCGCCGCTGCTGTGGCCGCGCTGTCTGTGCTGGGTGGCGGGCTGCTGGGCAGTCAGAGCGCGCGGGCGGCTGTCGGTCCTGATCAGCAGGCCGATGTCGTGCGACATCTGCTGGCCGCGGCGGCCAGGGAAGCCATCGCTATCCTCACGAAGTCGGAGGGTTTCTGGAACAGCTCGGTCGCCCGGGTTGGCCTGCCTGCAATATTCAAGTCGCAGCCGAGCCTCAGCGAAACACAGAAGAGCGCGCTCATGTACGAGCAGAACCGCCTCGCCGAGGAGGCCGTTCGCGAGGCGGCGCCGCGTGCGCATGCGCCCATCGCGAAGCTGGAGGTTCCTGACACGGACGAAATTCTCGGTGGCTCGTTCACGGCCGCCACGTCCTACCTGCGCGCCCAGATCGGGATGGGACTGATCGAGGCGATGACGCCCATTCTTCTTGAAATTCTGAAAAAGCACGACGATTCGTACACGGTGAAAGTCGTGAACTCGTTGCCGGAGGTCACTGTTGCGCAAGCGGCCGCAGCCATGGCCGTGGAGGCCGACAACGCGATCTGGTATGAAGTCGGCGTCCAGGAGGCGAGCCTGCGCCGCGATCCCGAGCCGAGTGGCGATCCTCTGCTCATATCGGCCTTCGGCGACGCGTGACCGCGGCTTGCGGTGCGGAAGGGTGCGCCGCCAGGTGACCGGGAAGGTCGCTGGCGGGTGCCTTCCGCCGCGCGGATCGGGAGAGTCTGGTCCGATGCGAAAGCTACGCCTATAGGGGCGCCAGATTCGCATCCGGCCCGCACCGGGGCCGTTCCCAGCTCCAACACAGTTCAGGAACCCGCCATGAAGTTCTTCGTCGACACCGCCGAAATCGCCGACATCAAGGAAATGGCCGACACCGGCCTTCTTGATGGCGTAACCACCAACCCCTCGCTGATTGCCAAGTCGGGCCGTGATTTCATGGAAGTCACCAAGGAGATCTGCGAGCTCGTCGATGGTCCGGTCAGTGCCGAAGTCGTCGCGCTCGACCACGCAGGTATGATGCGCGAGGCCGAAATCCTGCGCAAGATCGCCGACAACGTGTGCATCAAGGTGCCGCTCACCGTCGATGGTCTCAAGACCTGTAAGGCGCTTAGCAGCGAAGGCACCATGGTCAACGTCACGCTGTGCTTTTCGGCCAACCAAGCGCTGCTCGCCGCCAAGGCCGGCGCTTCGTTCATCTCGCCCTTCATCGGCCGTCACGATGACAACGGCTTCGATGGCATCCAGCTGATCGAAGACATCCGCCTCATTTATGACAACTACGCCTTCGAGACCGAGATCCTCGCCGCCTCGATCCGTCACCCGATCCACCTGCTGCAGTGCGCCAAGATCGGTGCGGACGTCGCGACCATGCCGCCGTCGGTCATCAAGAACCTGTTCAAGCATGTTCTGACCGAAAGGGGTATCGAAGGCTTTCTCGCCGACTGGGCGAAGACCGGTCAATCGATCTGATGGTTTGACTTGATGATTACTTCTGGCGAAGGTCAGGTGTGATGTGAATGCGCCGCTGCACGTAATTTAATAAGGTGCAGCGGCGTTTTTCATTTCAGGGAATATTTTGGTTGGTATGTGGGTGTGTTGCTTTTGCAACACGCGCGTGCGCCCCGGAATCGTTAAAATTTTGAATTCGGGCACTTTTGGTTTTTGCCTGCCGAATGGCTCCATTCCTGAACGGGTTTCTCCTCAGTATGCCCGATTCCTGCGGCCTCAAGCTGTGGTATCCTGACCGCACACCCTTGGTTGATTCGCATTAATCAAGGGGCGGGACGGCGGGATGTGCCGTCAGGTGAGGAGAGTTCAATGGCGCGAACAATCGAGGCCTACGTTGATGACCGTGGGCATCTTCATACTTCTCCATCGACGGCTGTTGTCGCCGATATTGCCGCCATCCTTGGTCGCGTGGGCGACGAGGGCGGGCTGACCAGCGGCGTGGCCGCCTTGATTCTGGAAAAGCGCGAGGCCATCGAAAAGGCCTTTGCCGATTTCGACAAGCTCACGGCTAATGGTGGCGAAGTGATCGACGCGAGCGATCGTCTGCGCTGGAAAGCGTCGGGCGACAAGACACTCTGAGGCGAAGTTTTCGCCGCGCGGTCTGAAGCTCCCGACGTTCGGTTCGGGCGGGGCGGTTGGCCGCGAGCCGGGACGCTTCGCGCGTTCCCGGCTCTAGCGGCCGTGTCCGGAGGGATTTCCGGCTTCGTTTCATGGCTCTCGATCTCAGCCTGTTCCATAAGCCAAGTCGTTGGCATGGCGAACCTGTTTGAGGCTCGTGGCCGTATGCGCTAGCTGTCATCGCCATGTCCGACGAATCTCCAGCCGACCGCTTCAAGTCCGCCCTTGCCGTAGCCTCGCGCGCCATCGCGCAGGATAACGAGATCGAGGTAAACTGGACTGCCGATACCGCCGGTTCTTCGGGCAGTCTTTTCCGCATTCCGATGCCCGGCCGGCAGGTGCCGCGCGATGCTGCGATGAAGGCGCGCGGCGAAGCAGATCGCCTTTCGCTGCGCCTGCGCTACCACAACCCCAAGTCCCACATGCGTGAGGCACCGAGCGAACCCATCGCCCGAGCCTGCTACGATGCGGTTGAAGCGGTGCGCTACGAAGCCATCGGCAGTAACGCCTATGAGGGCATGCGCGCCAACCTCGACAGCGCGCTCGCGGCACGCATCGCCACCGATCCCATCGCCCGCGCCGAGGCGCCCGATGAAGTGCCGATTGCCTCGGCGCTATCGCTGCTGCTGCGCGAGCGCCTGACCGGCCAGGACATTCCTGAGGTCGCACGTCCCGGTGTCGAGATGGTGCGGACCTGGATCGAAAGCCGTGCCGCTTCCGATTTCGAGGCGCTTGCCAACTCGGTGGAGGACCAGCGGGCGTTCCAGTCGCTTTCGCTCGACATGCTGCAGCATCTGGAACTGACGCGCATGGAGCCCACCGATATGCCGCCCGAGGACGACGACGACCTCGATGGCGACGAGGAGACCGAAGAGCAGCAGGACGGCGAGGACGCAGGGCAGGAGCCGCAGCCCTCCGAAATGTCGGCCGAACCCCAGATGGGGGAGAACGAGGGGGAGAGCGACGCCGAGGGCGATGCCTCGGACGACATGGAAGAAGGCCAGGAAGGCGACGAGGGCGAGGAGGGCATGATGCCTGTGCGCCCCAACCGCCAGTGGACCGATATTCCCGCCGATTTCGATTACGAGGTATTCACCGAGGCCTTTGATGAGGTCGTGAGTGCGGTGGACCTGTGCGACGACGATGAACTCACCCGCCTGCGCGCCTATCTCGACGCGCAGCTGAAGGGCCTTCAAGGCGTCGTCACGCGGCTTGCCAACCGCATGCAGCGCCGCTTGATGGCGCAGCAAAATCGCTCTTGGGATTTTGACCAGGAAGAGGGCATGCTCGACGCCGCGCGCCTCGCCCGCGTCGTCGTCTCGCCCGGCTCCTCGCTTTCCTACAAGGTCGAGCGCGACGTCGAATTCAAGGACACTGTCGTTACCCTGCTCCTCGACAATTCGGGTTCGATGCGCGGGCGTCCAATCTCGATTGCCGCGATCAGCGCGGACGTCATGGCCCGTACGCTCGAACGCTGTGGGGTCAAGGTCGAGATCCTGGGCTTCACCACCCGTGCCTGGAAGGGAGGGCAGAGCCGCGAGCACTGGCTTGCCCACGGCAAGCCCGCGCACCCGGGGCGCCTCAATGACCTTCGGCACATCGTCTACAAGAAGGCCGACGAGCCCTGGCGCCGCGCACGCAAGAACCTGGGCCTGATGATGCGCGAGGGGCTGCTCAAGGAAAATATCGACGGCGAAGCGCTGCTCTGGGCGCACGAGCGCCTGCTTGCCCGGCCGGAGGACCGCCGCATCCTGATGGTCATCTCCGATGGCGCGCCGGTCGACGATTCCACCCTGTCGGTCAATTCCGCGGGATATCTGGAGGCGCATTTGCGCCGGGTAATCGAGTGGATAGAAGGCAAGTCGCCGGTGCAACTGGTCGCCATCGGCATCGGGCACGACGTGACCCGCTACTATCGCCGCGCGGTCACGATCATGGACGCCGAGCAGCTTGGCGGCACCATGATCGAGCAGTTGGCCGGCCTGTTCGAGGAAGAAAAGAAAGCATGAATGTTACCGAGGCTGTCGCCAGCCGCCGCTCGATCCGCGCCTACACGGACGAAAAGGTGTCGTTCGACGTCCTGACCCGTGTTCTCGACAAGGCGCGCATGGCGCCCTCGGGCTGCAACTTCCAGCCCTGGGAAGCCACTGTTCTGACCGGTGAGCCGCTCAAGGCTCTGCAGGCCAAGCTCTTGCCTGCTGAGCGCCAGGACCCGATCGAATACAGCTACTCCGAGCCGCAGAAGTCTGAGCGTTACCTCTCCCGCCTCCAGGAGCTGGGCGCGCAGATGTACGGAGCGATGGGCGTCGCGCGGGACGACAAGGAAAGCCGCAACCGTTTCGTCGAGGCCAACAAGGTTTCGTTCGGCGCGCCGGTCCTGATGCTCATCTACATGGAGCGTCTGCACGCTGCGCCGCAGTGGTCGGACGTGGGCATGTGGTTGCAGACCATCATGCTGCTGCTGCGCGAGGAGGGGCTCGATTCCTGTCCGCAGGAATGGATGAGCGACTTCGGCCGCCTCATCAAGGACCACATCGGGGTGAGCGACGAGACCCATATCCTCTTCTGCGGCCTTGCCATCGGTTACGGCGACCGTTCCGATCCGGTCAACCAGTTCGAGCGGACCCGTACGCCGCTTGAGGATCAGATCCGCTTCGCGGGCTTCTGATCCCGGCCTGCGAGAGCCTGCGCGCATGACTTCTACCTTTCTGTGGGTGCCTTTCACCCTGGCGGCCGCGCTCGCGCAGGTCTTTCGCAACGCCTTCCAGTCCCGCCTGACGGGACGGATCGGCACGGCCGGAGGCACGCAGGTGCGCTTCGTCTTCGGCCTGCCGTTCGCGGTGCTGTTCCTGGCCGCCCTTGTCGGAATTACCGGACAGGGCCTGCCCGCCATACCGCCCGCCTCGTGGGGCTGGGCGGCGCTGGGCGGGGTTACCCAGATTGCTGCGACCGCATTGATGCTGGTCGTCATGTCCCGTCGGGATTTTGGCGTGGCCTACGCCTACATCAAGACCGAACCTGCAACCGTGGCGATCCTCGGGCTCGTGCTCATCGGCGACCGCCTGCCTGCGCTTGGCTGGCTTGCGGTGCTGGTGGTGACCATCGGTGTCGTGCTCGCCTCGCTCAAGCCCGGCGATGGGGCAGAGGATCTGGCCGACTGGAAGTCGCTTGCCGTGGGCGTCAGCAGCGGCGCTCTGTTTGGCCTCACCGCCATCTGCTTTCGCGCTTCGATCGAGGCGGTGGGTGAGGGCACTTTCCTCGTGCGCAGCTTGCTCATGCTCGTGACTTCACTAGTGATCCAGAGCGGGGTAATGGCGCTGTGGTTCGTCTTTCGCGACGCCAAGGCCTTCACCCACTCCTTGCGCGAATGGCGCCTCAGCGTGCCTGCGGGCGCGCTGGGCGCACTGGCGTCTGCGGGCTGGTTCATCGCCTTCTCGCTGACGATGGCAGCCAACGTGCGCACGCTGGCGCTGATCGAGATGCCGATCGTGGCGCTGGTCTCGCGCTATATGTCGGGGCGCTGGCTCACCAGCCGTGAATGGACAGGCTTCGCACTCATAACACTGGGCGTCTGCGTGTTGATGATTGCCCACGCCTGACGGCATTGCGCATGGCCCGCAAGGCAACCTGAGCAACGGCTGTGCGGGCCTGCATTTTTGACATTGCAAACTTTGTAAATCGGGACATAAGCAAGGTTAACCCGGATATCGGTCCGGAGATTCTTGGGAGAGCGGCACATGCGCAAGGATGTGCTTGTGTGCCTTGGCGTGGGTGTGTTGGCGCCGTTGCCATGTCTGGCGGAAGAAGCCCTTCCGGTGCCGCCTTCCGCGCCTGCCGCGTCGGGATGTCAGCACGCCATTCCTGCCTTGACCCCGATCGTGATCGAGACGCTGATCGATCTTGGAAGCGCTGTGAGCCAGTCGCTCGACACATTCCCGATCCGCCTTGCCGAACCCATCGTCGTCGATGGGCGCGAGGTGCTGCCCGCGGGCAGCGCGGGCGAAGGCGAAGTGGTCCATGCGAAGAAGGCCGGTGGCAGCGGGACTCCGGGTGAACTTGTCCTGGCGGCGCGCTGGCTGGAGGCGTGCGGAACACGGCTTCGGCTGCGTTCGATGCATGTCGCGCTTGCCGGGCAGGGTGCGGTTGGAACCGTGAACGCGATCAACGCGGGGGCGGCGCTGGCGCCAGTTCCGATCGGGCTCGTAGGCTTTGCGATACGCGGCCGCAATGTGCTTTATCCCGCAGGGACCCGGGCCACGGCGAAGATTGCGGTGCGGTTCAAGCCGCCCGCGCCGGTCCCCGAAACGGAAGACCTTTTGCCGACATCCAATCCGGATGCGGCCGTTTACGAAGGCTAAACACCAATGAAAAATGAGGCAAAATGGTCGGTCCTGGCCGGGCTCGGGCTTGCGCTGTCCACACAACCCGCGCTGGCTGCCAGCGAAGCGGATCCTGTTGCAATCCCGGCGCCGCCAGCCGGCAAGGGGCAGATTGTCTTCTACCGCACTGGCACGATCATGGGAGCGGCCATGGGCTGTTCGGTCAACGAGAACGGCACGAGGATCAGCTCGCTGGGGGCAGGGCGCTACTTCATCCTCGTTACCGAGCCGGGGCGTCACGAATACACCGTGAAAAGCGAGGCCAAGGACATGCTCGCACTTGAGGTCGAACCCGACGAAACCCAGTACGCGATGTGCCGGATCAAAATGGGCTTCATGGCGGGGCGCCCGGATCTGAGACCCTCGACCGAGGCCGAGTTCGTGAAGTCCGGGACCGATCGTCTCGTTGATGCCGACGACATGGGTCCTGGCCCCGGAGCCCTTCGTCCCGATGAGGTCGAACTTGCCCTTTCAGGCGCGGCGGGCGCGGCGATCAAAGATGACGCGCCGATTGCGGACAAGCCCGCTGACGCGGAAGAAGGCGCTCCGGCCGCCTGAGCGAGCGTGTGCGGACGGGAGGGGGTACGCTTCCTCCCGATCCGTGCCCCGAGGCGCCTTGACCTTTGGCGCGGCCTGCCTAATGCCGCGGGCATGACCGATCTTCCAGAGCTGACGCTGTTCAACAGCCTGACCCGCCAGATGGCACCCTTCCAGCCCGTCCACGAGGGCGAGGCGCGGGTCTACACTTGCGGGCCGACGGTCTACAACTACCCCCACATCGGCAACATGCGCGCCTATGTCTTTGCTGACATCCTGGGCCGGACGCTGAGCCATCGGGGCCTGAAGCTTACCCACGTTATCAACATCACCGATGTCGGCCACCTGACCGACGATGGCGACGATGGCGAGGACAAGATGGAGAAGATGGCCGCGCAAAAGGCGCAGTCGATCTGGGACATCGCGCAACACTACACGCAGGCGTACTGGAACGACATCAAGGCGCTTAACATCCGCCAGCCCGCGCACTGGTCGATCGCGACCGACTACGTCGAGCAGATGATCGACTTCGCCAAGGAAATCGCGCCCAGACACTGCTACGAGCTTGAAAGCGGTCTCTACTTCGATGTCTCCACGGTAGCCGACTACGGGCGCCTTGCCCGTGCGGTCACCGAGGAAGGCGAGGGCCGTATCGAGGCGGTCGAGGGCAAGCGTAACGCCGCCGACTTCGCGATCTGGCGCAAAACCCCGGCGGGCGAGAAGCGCCAGATGGAATGGGATTCGCCCTGGGGACCAGGCGCGCCGGGCTGGCACCTCGAATGCTCGGTGATGTCGGGCAAGCTGCTGGGCTTTCCCTTCGACATCCACACCGGCGGTATCGACCACCGCGAGATCCACCACCCTAACGAGATCGCCCAGAATCAGGCGTTCTGCTGTGCAGGCGGCCTCGACGTACCCGGAAATTCGGGCGCGAAGGTGTGGATGCACAACAACTTCCTCGTCGAGCGTTCGGGCAAGATGAGCAAGTCCTCGGGCGAATTCCTGCGTCTGCAGCTGCTCATCGACAAGGGATACCACCCGCTTGGCTACCGCATGATGTGCCTTCAGGCGCATTACCGCTCGGAGCTGGAGTTTTCGTGGGATGGGCTCGCCGCCGCGCTCACCCGACTGAAGCGCATGATCATGGCGGCAGAGCGCCTGAAGGACGTCGATGCGGGGGAGCCCGCACACCCCAAGCTCGCTCCGATGATCGCGACTTTCGAGAAGGCGCT
Organism: Novosphingobium sp. BW1; assembly: GCF_008107685.1. Lineage (GTDB taxonomy): Bacteria > Pseudomonadota > Alphaproteobacteria > Sphingomonadales > Sphingomonadaceae > Novosphingobium. The sequence continues at coordinate 133,624 of NZ_VIRF01000078.1, read as the reverse complement.
GGCCGAGGACCTCAATACTCCCATCGCGCTTACCGCGCTGGAGGACGTCTTGGCCGCCAAGAAGGTCGATCCGGCCGCCAAGCGCGCCGTGGTCGAGATGATGGATGCGGTCTTTGGCCTTGGCCTTTTCGAAACCAGCAGGGCGGACCTGCGCTTGCGGCCACTGAGGGCCGAAATCTGCGTAGAGGAGATCGAGGAGACGCTGGTGCGGCGCAAGGAGGCCCGCGCGAACAAGGATTTTGCGACCTCTGATGCCCTGCGCGACGAACTGGCGGGCAAGGGCGTCGAGGTCATGGATGGTGACCCGCTCGGCTGGGAATGGAAGCTCGGCTGATTTCGGGCTGGATAGGCGACGAGAAGAAAAGGATAAATCCGAGTGCTATCGCCCTCGGGCTGCCCATACCGCCGACCTCACCTTTCGCGCCCTCCGTCGGTGGAGATTGGTGAGGACGCCCGTTTGGGGGGCAATACTTGCGTAAATCCAGCCTCTTCCTCTATTGGTTCCATGGTCTTGGCGCACGGCGCGTGCAAAAAAGGTGATTGAACCTGAACGCCATTCCGTCCGTTATCTCTTGAAACGCCGTTTGATTTCCGATGCTTTCGAGGGATAGCTTGTGACCCGCGCTCTTGTTCATGCCAATTTTCGCCGCTTTCTCGACGGACAGATACCGGAAGGTATCGAGCCGGTCTGGTACGAGAGCGATGAGGAATTCGCCGCAAACCTCAGCGATGTGGAGGTAGTCTGGCCCGATTACCTCATTCGCGATTCAGCCGATGCCATGCTGGGCAAGGTGCTGGAAGGCGCCAACGTCCTGCAATGGTGCAGCGTCATGTCCTCGGGTGTCGACTGGCTGCCGCTGGCCTCGTTTCGGGCGAATGGCATCATGCTCACCAATGGCGCCGGGCTGCACGCGCACAGCGTAGCCGAGTTCGCGCTCCTGGGCATGCTCTCGTACAACAAGAAATGGGGGCAGATACGCGATAGCCAGGCGCGCCATGAATGGCTGGAGGAGGCGCCGGGCACGGGCGAACTTCTTGACGCACGCGTACTGGTGATCGGTGCGGGCGAGATCGGCCAACGTATCCGCATGCTGCTCGAAGCTTTCGACGCGCAGGTCACGATGGCCCGCCGCACACCGCAGGGCCGCGATCTGGGCCAGGACGAATGGCGCGCGCGGTTGGGCGAGTTCGACTGGGTGGTGCTGGTCGTGCCCTCGACGCCAGAGACGATCGGCATGTTCGGTAAGGACGAACTGTCCGCGATGAAAAAGGGCGCTGCGCTTGTGAATGTGGCACGCGGGGAAGTGCTGGATCAGGACGCTTTGCTTGAGGCGCTGCGTTCGGGCCACCTGGGCGGCGCCTATCTCGACGTGACCGACCCGGAACCCCTGCCGGCTGATCATCCGCTCTGGGACTGTCCAAATGTGGAAATCTCGATGCACTGCTCCGGGCTTGCCCAGAGCAGTCTGCTGCGTCGGGCTGCTGCGCGATTTCTGGAAAATCTGCGTCGGTTTCAGGCGGGCGAGGAGTTCGTCCACCGGGTCGATTTCGACCGAGGCTATTGAAGCCGGAACGGAACTTTGCGCCGGGCCGTTGGTAGGACAAGGTGCCCGTTTGCAAGGTCGCGCCCATCCGGGCAACCTGCGGTGGCTGATTAGTCGGATCGAGAAGGAGGACCCTTAAATGGCGGAAGCGGATACGACCAAGGCTTCGGACCTGTTTGTGCAGTGTCTGGAAAACGAAGGGGTCGAATACGTCTTCGGCGTACCGGGCGAGGAGAACCTCGATTTTCTCGATTCGCTTTCGCGTTCGGGTTCGATCCGGCTGATTCTCACACGCCACGAACAGGGCGCCGGTTTCATGGCGGCAACCTACGGGCGTCATACCGGAAAGGCGGGCGTGTGCCTTTCCACGCTGGGGCCGGGTGCCACCAATCTGGTCACTGCGGCGGCCTATGCGCAGCTGGGCGGCATGCCAATGGTGATGATCACCGGCCAGAAGCCGATCAAGAAGTCCAAGCAGGGGCGCTTTCAGATTCTAGATGTGGTTGCACTCATGCACCCGATCACCAAGTACGCGCACCAGATGGCCTCGGCGGACAATATCCCGAGCCGCGTGCGCGAGGCGTTTCGCCTCGCTGAAGAGGAAAAGCCCGGGGCCTGCCATATCGAGCTGCCTGAGGATATCGCGGATGAGCGTACGCTCTCGCGCCCCGTCGCTGGGTCGGTAGTACGGCGGCCCTCGGCGGACGTGAAATCGATCCGTCAGGCCTGCGAGGCGCTGGAAGCTGCGCGCAAGCCGCTTCTCGTCATCGGCGCAGGCGCCAACCGCAAGATGACCAGCAACATGCTGAGTGAGTTCGTCGAGAAGACGGGCATTCCCTTCCTTACGACGCAACTGGGCAAGGGTGTGATCGACGAGCGCCATCCCAAGTTCCTGGGCTGCGCAGCACTTTCGGCGGGTGACTTCGTCCACCGCGCGATCGAGGATGCGGACTGCATCGTCAACATCGGCCACGACGTGATCGAAAAGCCGCCGTTCTTTATGCACAACGATGCCGCGTGCCAAGAACGCAAGGTTATCCATGTCTCCACACAGACGGCCGAAGTCGACCCTGTCTATTTCCCGCATATCGAGGTGATCGGCGATATCGCCAACGCCATGTGGCAGATCAAGGAGGCTATCAAGCCGTCCTCGAAGTGGGATTTTTCGGCGATGCTGCGCTACCGCGAGGCCGAAGTCGAGCATACCGCCGGGCTGGCGTCGGACGCGCGCTTCCCGGTCTTTCCGCCGCATCTCGTGCAAGAAGTGCGAGATGTCATGCCCGAGGACGGCATCGTGTGTCTCGACAACGGCATCTACAAGATCTGGTTCGCGCGCGGCTACACCGCTTACCAGCCCAACACGGTGCTGCTCGACAACGCGCTCGCCTCGATGGGGGCAGGGCTGCCTTCGGCCATGGCCAGCGCTATGGTTTACCCCGAGCGCAAGGTCATGGCCGTGTGCGGGGACGGCGGGTTCATGATGAACAGCCAGGAACTCGAGACGGCGGTACGTCTCAAGCTCAACCTGACCGTGCTGGTGTTGAACGACAATGCCTATGGCATGATTCGCTGGAAGCAGGCGAACATGGGCTTTGCCGATTTCGGACTCACCTATGGCAATCCCGACTTCGTCCAGTACGCGCAGAGCTACGGGGCCAACGGATACCGGGCCGAAAGTGCGCGGCACTTGCGCGAATTGCTGGAGCATTGTCGGGACATGCCGGGTGTCCACCTGATCGACTGTCCGGTAGATTACTCAGAGAACGACCATATCCTGAATACCGAGATCAAGGATCTTTCCCGGGCACTCTGAGGGCGCTGGGAGCTAGATGTCGTCGAGGAGGAGGATTTCGATTTCCACCGAAAGGCGGGGCGGTGCGCCGTTGACGTGATCGCTCCCGCGCAGAGCCGCATCGGCGACGAGGTGGCCAGGGATCACGAACTCGTGGTCGGCAAGGGCTTCGATGAACTGCTCCCCGGCCTCGATCGCCTCGTTCCCCTGGAACGTCAGCGCAACTGTATGGCGTGCACCGGCGAAGGTTGCGCTCGACCAGGGGCGTTCGGAGTGGCGCAGGAATTCGGCACGGGGCCCTGCCAGTTGCAGGATCTGGGTGACTATCTGCAGCCAGGGGCCGCGCTGCGGGCGGGGGCGTGGGGCGGGCGTGTCGTGCCCTTTGGTTTCGGCGTGGAGAGTAAGATCAACGTGCATGGGCGGTCTCCCCGTTGGCGGCGCGGTAGCCGGACATGAACCCTTCGACTCTGTGCGTCATGGCTGCGCGCGGTTCGCGTCCGTTGCGCAGGTCTTCCACGAAGCGGGGGTCGCGGGCGACGAGCCTGCCGAAGCGGGTGCGGGACATCTTGGTCGCGCTCAGGAAGCGCTCGATCTCGCGAATCAACATGAGGCGGATTTTCCTTTCCTTCATTGGTTGAGCCAATGTTCATCTTATGTTCCAATTCAAATCCTACTTGTCTAGGAAATTTCCTTCGTGTACGGATTACATTATGGTAAGCGATCCTATCCGAAGCCGCCTGTTGGAGCTCGCCGATGCGCGCGGCGTAAGTCTTTCCGCGCTTTCGCGAATGCTTGGCAAGAACCCCAGCTATCTCCAGCAATTCGTGCGCAAGGGCAGTCCGAAGAAGCTCGAGGAGACAGATCGTGGTGCTTTGGCCCGGTTCCTCCGGGTGGCCGAGGAAGAGCTCGGCAAGCCAGAGGATATTTCCTCCGGTTTTGGAGGAGATTCGTCGCAGTGGGTGGAAATCCCCCGTCTCGTGCTTGGAGCATCGGCGGGGGCAGGATCTCTCGATTCGCAGGATGCCGCGTTCGATTCGGTCCGTTTTTCCATGCGTTGGCTGCGCGCGATGGGCTTGAAGCCCGGGAAGCTAGCGATGATTGCAGTCCTTGGCGATTCGATGGAGCCGACTTTGCGCGACGGCGACGAGATCCTGGTCGATCAGGGGCAGGGAGGCTTGCGCGATGGCATCCACGTCGTGCGTGTGGACGGAACTCTTCTCGTAAAGCGCGTCGAGACCGGCCGGCCGGGCGTTGTTGCCCTGCGCAGCGATAACCCGGCCTATGGGGTGATCGAGTGTCGTCCAGAAGATGTCGCGGTTATCGGGCGCGTGGTCTGGAAGGGCGGGCGTATCTAGGCTTGGGTGGTGTCCGCGCAGGCGCGCGGGAGATCAGGTGGTTGCATTCGGCGCGGGTCGGAGTCATGTCCCGGAGAATGACCGAAGCAAGCCAGCCCATGCGTGTGGGCATCATCCCTGTCACTCCGCTCCAGCAGAACTGCTCGCTCGTGTGGTGCACCAAGACCATGCACGGCGCGCTGGTCGATCCGGGTGGTGACCTGCTCAAGCTCAAGCAGGCGCTGGAGCAAACGGGCGTCACGCTCGAAAAGATCCTTATTACCCATGGCCACCTCGATCACTGCGGGCAGGCTGGCGTTCTCGCCAAGGAAATGGGCGTGCCCATTGAAGGGCCGCACGAGGAGGATCGCTTCTGGATCGCGCAGCTCGACGATGACGGGCCGCGCTGGAACATGGAAGCGCACACGTTCGAGCCTGATCGCTGGCTTGAGCATGGCGACACGGTGACCGTGGGTGAACTCGTTCTGGATGTCGTGCATTGTCCGGGGCACACGCCAGGGCACGTGGTATTCCACCATGCGCCAAGCCATTTTGCGATGGTCGGCGATGTCCTTTTCCAGAACGGGATCGGCCGCTGGGACTTTCCGCGTGGCAACCTGGAGGATCTCGTCAATTCGATCACGCAGCGTCTGTGGCCTCTCGGTGATGAGGTGACGTTCGTTCCCGGGCATGGTCCGGTCAGCACCTTTGGTGACGAGCGCCGGACGAACCCTTACGTCAGCGACAAAGCGCTCGAACGCGGGCTGCCGATGAGCTGAGATCGGCGCCGGGTCAGAACAAGCCCAGTGCAATCAGCACGGCGACAACGGCCAGGCCCAGTGTGACAAGGAGGCCTGGGGCAAACCCGCCGGCGCGCAGTGCGTTGATATCGGTGCGGTCCATGCCAAGCCCGCGGCCTACGCGTGCCGTCATGAAGAGCGCTCCGGCAAGCGGCAACCATACGCCGCCTCTGCCGGAAATCTCAATGGCGCCTGTCAGGATCAGCAGAAAGGGCGTGTTCTCGATTAAGTTCGCCTGGGCGCGCATGCGCTGCATCAGGCGCGGATTGTCGCCGTCTCCGTGGAGGATCTTTTCCTGCCCGCGGATCTTGCTCGATACGAGCGCCAAGCCAGAGGTTGATCAGTACTGCAGTAGCTGCAAGGCACAGTGTTGTAGGCAGGATCATGGTGTCTTGCTCTCTCCTGAAGCCGGTTAGTTTGTGATGGGGTGAGGAACGGCTTGCAACTCTCCAGAAATCGGGTATAGGCCCGCCTTCGCAAGCCGCCGGTCCGAGTACGGGCCCTGGCGGCCTTTTTTACATTAACGCATTTCCAGGAACAGGTGCCGAGATGGCCGTCCCCAAGAGAAAAACGACCCCGTCCCGCCGGGGCATGCGCCGCAGCCACGACGCTCTCAAGGCAGAAGCCTTTCACGAGTGCCCGAACTGTGGTGAGCTGAAGCGCCCGCACAACCTCTGCAACGCTTGTGGCCACTACAATGGCCGTGAAATCGTCGCGGTCGAAGTCTAAGACCTCGCACGAAGTTCGGAGATTGCCCATGAGTTTGCCGCGTATCGCCATCGATGCGATGGGCGGCGACGAGGGGGTGCGCGTCATGATCGAGGGCGCTGCACTTGCGCGCCGTCGTCATGATCAGTTCCAGTTCCTGCTCGTCGGCGACGAAGAGCGGATCAAGAATGCGCTTAAGGATCATCCGAACCTGCGCGCCTCGTCCGAGATCATCCATACCGATGGTGTGATCAGTGGCGAGGATAAGCCGAGCCAGGCCCTGCGTCGTTCCAAGGGGACGTCGATGGGGCGTGCCATTGAGGCGGTTAAGACAGGCGATGCTGGCGCCGCCGTAAGCGGTGGCAATACCGGCGCGCTTATGGCTATTTCCAAGTTGACCCTGCGCACCATGCCAGGGATCGACCGGCCTGCGCTTGCCGCGCTCTTGCCCACGCTCGGCGACAACGACCTGATCATGCTTGATCTGGGCGCAAACACCGAGTGTGACAGCCGCAACCTGGTCCAGTTCGCGATCATGGGGGCTGCTTATGCACGCGTAGTGTCGGGTCGCGCCGAGCCCCGCGTGCGTTTGCTCAACATAGGCACCGAAGAGATCAAGGGCACCGAGCTACTGCGTGATGCCTCCGCGATCCTGCGCGAAGCGGCCAAGGAGCTGTCGATCTCCTTCGACGGGTTCACCGAGGCCGACAAGATGGCGCATGGCAACGTCGATGTCGTGGTGACTGATGGCTTCTCGGGCAACATCGCCCTCAAGGCGGTAGAAGGTACGGCGCGTTTCGTCGCAGACCTCCTGCGCCGCAGTTTTTCCAGTTCGCTACGCTCGAAGATCGGTTTCCTGATCTCGCGCCCTGCCACCGAACTGCTCAAGCACCATCTTGACCCCAACAATCATAACGGCGCGGTCTTCCTGGGTCTGAACGGCATTGTCGTGAAGAGCCATGGGGGCGCCAGCGCCGCAGGTGTCGCAAATGCGGTCGCCGTGACCGCCCGCCTTCTGGAGGAACGAGTGACCGAGCGTATCAGCGCCGACCTGGCCCGCGTAGGCGATTCATCGCTGTGGATGCCGGGCGCCCAGGAAGAGCGCGCCTGATGCGCCGTTCGGTCCTGCTCGGTACCGGTTCGGCTCTCCCCGAAAAGGTCGTCTCCAACAGCGAACTCGCCCAACGTGTCGATACCAGCGATGAATGGATCGTCGAGCGTACCGGGATCACACAGCGCTATATCGCAGGCCCCGACGAAACGACGTCGAGCCTTGCCACCATGGCGGCGCTGAAGGCGATCGAGGCCTCGGGCATCGAAGCTGCCAGCATCGATCTCATCGTGCTCGCGACGGCCACCCCCGACCAGACGTTTCCTGCAACGGCGACCACGGTCCAGCACAACCTGGGCTGCGGCGGGTGCATTGCCTTCGACGTGGCGGCGGTCTGTTCGGGCTTCCTTTATGCCCTGGGTGTGGCCGACTCGATGCTGCATTCGGGTATGGCCCAACGCGCGCTTGTGATCGGAGCCGAGACCTTCAGTCGGATTCTTGATTGGGAGGACCGTACCACCTGCGTCCTCTTTGGAGATGGGGCGGGTGCGATTGTGCTCGAGGCACAGGAGCAGGCCGAGGGCGAAACGCCCCGTGGTATTCTTGCGACCAAGCTGCACGCCGATGGTGCCCACAACCAGTTACTCTATGTCGATGGCGGTCCCTCGACTACCGGAACCGTGGGCAAGCTGCGGATGAAGGGCCGTGAGGTCTTCCGTCATGCCGTGGTGAACCTGGCTCAAGTGCTTCACGAAGTGCTCGAGGCAGAAGGTCTGACAACGGCGGACATCGATTGGTTGGTGCCGCATCAGGCCAATGCCCGCATCCTGGATGGCACCGCCAAGAAGCTCTCACTCTCGCCCGAGAAGGTCGTCAAGACCGTGGGTGAGCATGCGAACACCTCGGCGGCCTCGGTTCCTCTGGCGCTCGACCAGGCCGTCCGCGATGGCCGGATCACACAGGGCGACCTTGTCGTTCTTGAAGCCATGGGCGGTGGTTTCACTTGGGGCGCGAGCCTTTTGCGGGTTTGAATTCGATAAAACGCATTTTGGATGCGTTCCTTATTCGACGCAGCATTGCAATTTTCGTTGATTTTCATATCATCCCCTCAGGATAAGCGTTTGAAGGGGATGCAGGCTTGATGCGGTCAGTGGATACATTGACGCGAGCAGAACTCGCGGACGCGATTCATCGTCAACTCGGACTTTCGAGGGCGGAGTCGCTCTCCATGGTGGAATCTATCCTCCAGCACATGGTGACGGCCCTCGGTGACGGTGAGAACGTGAAGATCTCCGGTTTCGGAACATTCCTTCTGCGCGATAAGGGTGAGCGCATGGGGCGTAATCCCAAGACCGGGGTGGAGGTGCCGATTACGCCGCGGCGTGTCCTCACCTTCCGGGCCAGCCAGATGCTGAAGGACCGCATTGCCGGGGCCTGAGGCCAGACGGAGTGCGGATTCTGAAGACTTCTTCCAACAATTTGAAGGCAATGCACGAGGCGCCAGGCTCCCATAAGCAGCCCGGCGCGCTGCGTACGATCGGCGAAGTCAGCGCCTTGCTGGGCCTGCGCCAGCATGTCCTGCGCTATTGGGAGACCCAGTTCCCGATGCTGCAGCCGGTCAAGCGCAGTGGTTCGCGGCGCTACTACCGTCCCGAGGATATCGCGCTGCTGCGCCGTATCGACGATCTGGTTCATCGTGAAGGGTATACATTGCGCGGTGCTAGTCAGCTTCTGGAGCAGGAGGCGTCTGGGGGGGGGGCACCGCGGGCGTCGAACTTGTTGGGATACTCCGATCTGAATTCAGGCGAATCAATGCGGAAAACCCTTAGTAAAATTCGTGAAAAGCTCAGATTAGCACTTGAGGCTGGTTAATAATCTGTAAGGTGGATTGGTGAGCAGAGGCGAGGAATTTTCCTGAGATCGGGAGAAAAAATACCCCGGTGCTTTTCGTTCATATGGATCACATTGCCCCTTGGTGGCTTGGACAAGTTTGAGCCAGTATCTGGGTGTTGCCAGATGGATCATTCCGAGGAAGCTGTTGGCCAGTTGATCGTATCGGGTGGCGAAGGCCCGGTTGACCTGGAGGTAGCCGAACATGCGCCCGATCTGTTTGCGCTATTTGTAGAGTGCTCGATCATGTTCGATCTTCACGCGGCGGTTTGAGCGGCCAGGGATAACTGCCTTGATCTTCCGTTCAGCGAGTTCGGCCCGGATCGCGCCTGCATCTTAGCCCTTGTTGGCGACCAGCGCATCGGGTGCGCGTTCGGGTAGGCCGATGAGGTCACCATACGCCTTGCAGTCGGCTGACTCACCGATCGGCAGGTGGAAGGAGAGCGGTGGTCCGAGGGCATCAGCCAAGCAGTTAAGCTTACTGGTGAACGCGCCCCGCAAGCGGCCAAGAGCGCGTCGATGAGTCCCTCTTTTCCGCCCGCTGCCGAGATGTGGGCGCAGACGGTGGTGTGCTGTCGATGCTGTAGTGGCCGCTGTCTGCCATGATCCCGGCCAACGTCACGGCAACGGGCTCCCAGCCCCCGACCTCACTCCACCGCCGAAACCGCCGATAGATGGTGTTCCAACTAGCATATTTCGGCGGGACGTCGCGCCACGGAGCGCCGCAGCGCAGCCGCCAGAGGATGCCGTTGATGATTGAACGGTTCTGCCCGGGCAGCCTGCCGCGACCTCGGTTCTCAGGCTCGATCGGCAGCAAGTCGTTCAGAACGCGCCACTCCGCCTCGGTGAGATCGCCGCTGCTCAAGCCTGCCTCCAAAAAGCAGCCTTGAATCAAGCGTCCTGCGCTACGTCAATCGTATTCACTGTTATAACGCCGGATCGATGAAAAACCGGATCAGTAGGCGATAAGCTGCTTATATGGGAACGCTGAAACTCGAAGATCGCACGGTGAAATATCAGTGGGCGACTGATGTGGAATTCGACAGCATACGTCTGAAGGTGCTCTTAGCCGACGGGGATACGTTCTTCGACATCAGCATACCGGATGACGGTCACATCACCATCAACACCTTCGGCAGGGAAGTTGCCGCAGACCTAATCGACGCTGCGCTCCAAATCCCCCTCCAACCGCTATAAGTTCAGGGCCGCCCCGAATTTGTCCACGCCGCCTAGTGCTGCCGACACTTGGTGACAAAAGGGCTACGCATCGCTTCCGCTGCCGGGCCATCCTGCGCTTCCACTTCGCCTTCGTTGCGCTTTCACTGGCCTGATATTCGGGCGCCAGAGCGAACGTGTTGCGCGCGTAAAATTGGCGATCGCCGCGAGCGGCAAAGGCTTTGAACAGCCCGTAGGTGCGCCACGATACAAAGACGGTCCAAGCGCTACCAACAATGCCGGCGATGACCCATGTTCACGTCGCAGCCGTAGTGCCCACATGGGGCTGGATCGTCCCGGCCAGCACGAACGGCAGTAATGCGAAAACCGGCGTAACCGGCCGAACTCGCCTGCCCAGATCTCGTGGTCCACGAAGCGGCGCAACTGCAGATATGTGCTTGTTTTGGGTCTCATAGGGGCAATCTGCCACATTTGGCGGATTGCCGCCATCAGACGGTATCTCTGGGCAACGGTCATGCGGTGCCGCCTGGAAAGATCTGGGCTGCGCCGGTCCGGCTTGCGGCGCTTCGCGTGATTGTGGAACGAGTGCGTCCGGGAGCGTACGACTAGAAGGGGCGGCCTATCTGGGAAAGTGACGCCTGGTCAGCCTCCGAGGTGAAATCAATCACGCGCGTCTTCTCCAGGCAAAGATTCGGTCGTCGACTTGATGCTTGTCCGCATAAGCTGGTCGATAACGTCCTTGCCCGGGGCGACGTGCCACCACGCGTTTGTCCGTAGCTCTTGGTTTCCGAACCTGCCGCCTAGAAGTTGGCGTTCGGGCCCAGGTCGGGATCGAGGTCGCGCGGGCGCTGCAGGTGCACGAGTTTGGCGCACCCCAAGTCGACCTTGTCCCAGCTATCGATGTCGAGCTGGAGGACAGCGAACGCGGCGGTCGGCAGCTTTTCCTCGACGATGTCGCGCAGCGGGCTGTTTCCATTGTCGGGCACGAGGTCGAAGATGAGGTCTTCGAGGCCCGGATTGTGGCCGACCATCATGATCGAGTCAGGATCGCCCTCCTGTTCCCGCAGCACGTCGATGAGCGTGGCGGAACTGGCGAGGTAGATGCGCCGGTCCCAGGTGATCGATGGGGCCGCGCCAGCCGCTTCGCTGGCGAGGTCGAGCGTCTGGGTGACGCGAACCGCAGGCGAGGCGAGAATACGGCTCCAGTTCTGGGCGTGGTCACGGATGTGCAGGCCCATGATGGCCGCGCCCTTGCGGCCTCGCGCGTTCAGGGGGCGGTCGAAGTCGCGGAGGCGCGCATCGTTCCAGTCCGACTTGGCGTGGCGAAAAATTCCAAGGGTCTTCATGGGCTCTGCCGCTTCCTAAAACATCTGCCTGCGCGCCAGGCGGGCGTGGTGCCGGTTTTTCAACTGCGATCCGCCGGATCGGCCCGGTTCGCGATCGGATTCCCTGAAGCATGACCGGCAACGCGCTGTAAAGCCTCGTCGAGCGAAATTCGCGCGATGGGGGTGCCTTCGGGGAAGGCGTCGAGCAGGCGTGAGGGGAAGGCCGAGGACAGCACGATGAAATGCCCGCGATCCTCCTTGCTGCGGATAAGACGGCCGAAGGCCTGCGCGAGGCGGGCTCGAATGATGCTGTCGTCATAGGCCGAGCCGCCTCCCGCCATGCGCCGCGCGCGGTGCAGGATCGTGGGCCGGGGCCAGGGCACCTGCTCCATAATGACGGTGCGAAGCGAGTGGCCAGGAACGTCCACACCGTCGCGCAGCGCGTCGGTGCCAAGTAACGAGGCGCCCGGATCATCACGGAAGATGTCAACCAGTGTGCCGGTGTCGATGGGATCGACGTGCTGGGCGTAGACGGGGAGGCCACCGCGAGCCAGCCGGTCTGCGATACGCCCATGAACGGCGCGAAGACGACGGATCGCTGTGAACAGACCGAGCACGCCGCCGCCCGATGCCTCGATCAGGCGGCCGTAGGCCGCGGCGAGTGCGGCAATGTCGCCACGCGGGACATCGCGCACGATCAGGACTTCGGCCTGCGCGGCGTAGTCGAACGGGCTCGGGCTGAGCGAAAGGCGTGGGCTCACCTCGATATGCGGTGCGCCCGAGCGGGTGATGGCGCGCTCCCAGCTGTCGCCGTCGCGCAAGGTGGCCGAAGTCATGATGACCCCGTGCGCGGGTTCGAGCACGACCTTCGCGAAGGGTTTCATCGGATCGAGCCAGTGGCGGTGGATGCCGATGTCGAACTCGCGCGCTTCGGAGCGGGCAAGGGCGAGCCAGTCAACATATTCGGGGTCGGCCGGACCGCCGAGGCGTTCGAGCAGGTTTTCCCAGGCGACCAGCAGGTCGATGCGCCAGGTCAGCGAATGGCGTGCACCTTCGATACGCGCGCGGCCCTGGCCGTCGAGCCAGTCCGGCCCGTCTTCGAGCAAGGCCTGGAGGCGAAGGCCAAGCTGGATCAACGGAAGGCGTAGTTCCGAAAGGGCGAGGCGTGCGGCCTGGGATGCCTCGACGAAAGCCCCCTCCAGCCCGGCCGCTTCGGTCTCGAGACCATAGCCGGCTTCCTGTCCGCCGCTTTCATCGCGCGCATAAACGGTGGCGCGCACGGCTGCGAGCAATTCTTCGAGCGGACCGGACGGCTCGCCGTCGTTGATGCGCTGCAGCCAACCGTCGGAAGGCAGGGCTTCGGCGGCGGAAAGGGCGGTCAGGATTGCCTTGTCGCCTTCATCGTCGTAGCTTGCAACGTCGGCGAGCCGCGCTGCGAGGCCGCGGCGGCGTCCGCGCGACTTCTTCTCCGGGCCGATTACCCAGCGCCGCAGTTCGATCATCTCGGTGCCCGAAAGCTCGGCAGCGAAGGTCGAATCGGCCGCGTCGAAGACATGATGGCCTTCGTCGAACACAATGCGGGTCGGGCGCGAGGCGACGTCGCGGCCGCGAACCGCGTTAATCATCACCAGCGCGTGGTTGCCGATGACGAGGTCCGCATTGATGCTGGCGCGCGCGGCGCGCTCGATGAAGCATTTGCGGTAGTGCGGACAGCCAGCATAGACGCATTCGCCGCGCTGGTCGGTCAGCGCCGCGATGCCGCGCTTGCGGAACAGAGTGCCGAGCCACCCGGGCAGATCCCCGCCGATCATGTCGCCGTCCTGGGTATAGGCGGCCCAGCGGCCGACCAGTTGGGCGAGGATGGCGGCCCGTCCGGCGAAGCCGCCCTGAAGGGCATCTTCAAGGTTCAGGAGGCACAGGTAATTCTCGCGTCCCTTGCGCACTACGACCGGTTGCGAACCATCGGGCCGCGTCTCGGGCCAGGCGCGGCGGCTTTCCTTGCGCAACTGGCGCTGTAGCGCCTTGGTGTAAGTTGAGACCCAGACCGTGCCGCCGCTGGCTTCGCTCCAGACGGAGGCTGGGGAGAGATAGCCCAGCGTCTTGCCCACGCCTGTGCCTGCCTGGGCCAGAACGACATGGGGAAGGCCAGCTCGGCTGCGCGGAGCAAAGGCGTGCGCGGCCTCGACGGCGAAAGCCTTTTGGCCTGCGCGCTCCTCTGCGCCCTGTCCGATGAGATGGGCCAGGCGGTCGAGAACGGCCCCATCCGGAATGTTGAGCTGGCGCGGCTGGGGCGGCTCGGGCGACTCTTCCCACTCCGGCAAGCGTGTGAAGATCCAGCGCTCGGCCTTCTGCGGCTTGGCGAGGCGCGGGGCGAGCAGTGTGGCCCAGGGCCAGCGCATCTTCACCAGCGATTGCAGCGAGGTCCAGGCTCCCTCACGCTCGGCCCAGTCGGGCTGCTCGCAGGTTTCCAGGAGACGCATCGCGGCGTGCTGGAGAAGTTCGGGCACTTCACTGTCGGCTTCAGGACGCGGCAGGCCCAGCGCATCGGCGAGCCCCTTGGGCGTGGGCACGACAAAGCGGGCAGGGTGCATAAACGCGTAGAGTTCGAGCAGGTCAAGCCCGGCAAGATCAGGATAGCCCAGGCGCGTCGCGAGCAGTGGGGCGTTTAGGATCAGGTGCGGGGCATCCGCGACCGCGGTGACGGCCTGTCCCTTGGAGAGGGCGCGCGCGTCTCCTTGTCCGTCGTGAAGCCAGCAGCCGCTGTGGCTGGCGTGAAGAGCAGGTAGTCGGGACGCGGACATGGTTCAGGTCTTAAGCGCAGCTAGAACGGAAGGGAATGCGCGGTGTGCATCTATCCGCACCTCAATGGGCGGGGCGCAGCGAACGGGGGCTCATTCGGGCCGGTTCACATCCCCAGAGTGGAGGGATCGAGCAGCGTGCCTTGCTCGTCCATTCCAGCCATAAGGTTGCGCAAGTTCCGCTAGCTGTTGGCATGCGCGGCGCTTTCGAGGAGCTCTGTCGAGAGCCAGTCTGTCATGGAAATGCCCGCAGGCGATGACCGCCTCGATCTCGCGGCTGCAACGGATTGTTTCGGAAGGGGCGCAGGGGGAGAGGATGATGTCCGCATGGGAGCCTTGCGAGAAGCAACCGCTTGCCTGTTTCGTGTCCAGGACCTTGGCGGTGTTGGTGGTGCTTGCGCGCAGGGCCCGGACAGGCGCCATGCCGCCACGCACCATCAGGGCAAGTTCGTCGTGCAAGGACGGGCTGGGAATGTTCGTGAGGATACCGGCATCGCTGCCGCTCATCAGGGTGACGCCAGCTTCGTCGAGCATTGCGGTGAAGCGACCGAGCCACAGGTCCTTGGCGGGGTGCTCGGTTGGCTCCTGCCTGGACCACAGCGAAATGTGCTCCACTTCTGTCTGCTGGGCGACCGGGTTGAGGGTGTCGGTCCCGGCGCGCGCGGCGTATGCGCCTTTCGTGCGGGCCACCATGCAGAGATTGTGGTGCGCAAGAAGCGTTGGCGTGATCGGCGTGCCACTCTGCGCGATCCGCAGGGCAAGGGTCCTGGGCGCCCTGTCATTCTGCCGGTCCGGCAAGGCCATGCCCCGGGATCGATTCGACATGTTCGATAATCTCGAGCGCGGCATCGAGGATTTCCTCGAAGGCGATTGAGGAGGGAATGTCGCGGCGCAGGCCGGAGCCGCAGCCGAGAGTGCCAGCGCCACGACGCCAGTGAGAAGGTGCCGAACGCGAAAGGCCGGCATGAATCCCCTCCATGCCGGCCAGTCAGCGGATTATCGCGCCCGGTTCAAGTCGCCAGAGTGATCCGGCTTGAACGGGCGTAACTCGAATTGTCAGGTTTCGTTGGCGGCCAGAGGCGCATTCTCGACCGCAAGCGCTTCCTTGAAGGTGTGCGTGACGTAAGGGAAGGGGATCTCGATCTCGGCGTCGTCAAGCGCCTTCTTGATCGCCATGATCACGTGGCTTTTGGTCAGGCGCTTGTCCTGCTCGCCGGTGTTGCTCCACCACAGCACCAGGAAGTCGACCGAGCTTGCGCCAAATTCCTGCGCGAAGACAAGGACGCCCTTGTCCTTGTCGACTTCAGCAATGCCTTCCACGGCCTTGCGGATGGTCGTTTCGGCGGTTTCAAGGTCGGTGTCGTAGGATACGCCCACGACCACCTGCTCTCGGCGTACGGCCTGGTCATTGAAGATGTCGACCGCGTTCTTGAACAGCATCGAGTTGGGCACGACGGTCAGTTCGCCCGAGAATTGGCGGATGTAGGTTTCACGCAGGGTGATGCGCTCGACCGAACCCATGATGCCGTTGCACGAAATCGAATCGCCGATGTTCATCTTTTCGCGCAGCATGATGAGCACGCCAGCGAGGAAGTTCTCGAAGATGTCCTGGAAGGCAAAGCCGATAGCCAGAGCACCGACACCCAGTCCAGCGACGGCACCTGCCGGAGTGAAGCTCGGGATTGCGACGGTCAGCGCGATCAGGATGCCCAGGATCCAGACCGCAAGCTTGGTCACTGTTTCCAAAAGCTGCTGCAGATCGGTGCGCAGGCCTGCGCGCTTGGTGACCCGGCCGATGATGCGCACGAACACGCCAACCATGATCCAGGTGAGTATGACGATGCCAAGGGCGATGGCGAGCGAGGGCAGGAGTTGGAAGAAGCCCATGGCCATGCTCTCCAATTCCTTGGTCAGGGTCTCGATATAATTCACGAAGATTTTTCCGTCCTTCCGGTGCGTTTTGCACCTAACTGTTGAGGACCGCCGGGGGTTCCTGTTTCGGTTTGCGCGCAGACGGAGTGCCGAAGGCGCTTGCGAAATCGCGCGCAATCGCAGATGAGCGCGCGCATGACTGAAAATGCCCTGATCGAAGCCGCCCGTGTGTCCAAGGCCTGGCCCTTCCAGGAGGCCCAGAAACTGCTCAAGCGCTATCCCAATGGCAAGAGCGGTGCTGACGGTTCTCCAGAGCCTATCCTGTTCGAGACGGGATATGGCCCCTCGGGGCTGCCGCATATCGGGACGTTCCAGGAAGTCCTGCGCACCACACTCGTGCGCCGCGCCTACGAGGCGCTGGTCGGCGCGAAGCCGGAGGACGGCGTAACCCGACTGGTCGCTTTCTCGGACGACATGGATGGTCTGCGCAAGGTTCCGGACAATATCCCGCGGGCCGAACTGCTTGCCGCGAACCTGGGCAAGCCGCTCAGCCGCATTCCTGATCCTTTCGGCAAGTTCGAAAGTTTTGCGCACCATAACAACGCGATGCTGCGCGAATTCCTCGACCGCTTCGGGTTCGACTATGAGTTCGTCTCGGCGAGCGAGCGCTACAATGCGGGCCGTTTCGACCACGCGTTGAGCGGTGTCCTCACCCACTACGATGCGATTATGGGCGTCATGCTGCCCACGCTGCGCGAAGAGCGTCGCAAGACCTATTCGCCCGTGCTCCCGGTCTCGCCGACAACGGGCGTCGTTCTGCAGGTTCCGGTTGAAGTGCTGGATCCCGCGACCGGCATGATCCGCTTCACCGACGAGGACGGCTCCACGGTCGAGCAGAGCGTGTTCGGCGGCCAGGCCAAGCTGCAGTGGAAGGTCGACTGGGCCATGCGCTGGGTGGACCTTGGTGTCGACTACGAGATGTGCGGCAAGGACCTGACCGATTCGGTCACGCAGTCAGGCAAGATCGCCAAGATCCTCGGCCGTCGCCGTCCCGAAGGGCTGATCTATGAGCTGTTCCTCGATGAGAACGGGGAGAAGATCTCCAAGTCAAAGGGCAATGGTCTCACCATCGAGCAGTGGCTGACCTACGGCACCGAGGAGTCGCTCGGCTTCTATCTG
The DNA here is from genome assembly GCF_008107685.1 of Novosphingobium sp. BW1. Lineage (GTDB taxonomy): Bacteria > Pseudomonadota > Alphaproteobacteria > Sphingomonadales > Sphingomonadaceae > Novosphingobium. The sequence goes on along the minus strand of NZ_VIRF01000078.1, from coordinate 116,155 downwards.
TTCCGTGAACCCAAGAGCGCCAAGCAGCTGCACATCGGCGTGATCCCCAAGGCCGTGGACGAATACTGGCAGTTCTATGGCAACCTGTTCAAGCAGGCGCTCGACAAGCAACTGGGCAACCCGGTGTGGCACCTCCTGCGCACGAACGGCCAGAAGCAGAACGATGTGCCGGTGCCGCCGGTAACCTTTGCGCTGCTCCTGAACCTTGTCGGTGTGCTAGGCGCCAACGCCACGCGTGAGCAGGTCTGGTCCTACCTGGCGAACTATGTCGAAAACGCCGAACCTACCGAGCACCCCGCGCTGGACGCGATGGTGAGCTGCGCGCTCGCCTACAACCGTGACTACATCGCGCCGACCCTGCAGCGCCGCAAGCCCGAGGGCGGTGAAGTGGCCGCTCTTGCCGAGCTCGATGCGCAGCTTGCCAAGGTCGAGGCCAATGTTTCGGCGGAGGACCTGCAGAACATCGTCTACGAGATCGGCAAGGACGAGCAGTACGGCTTTGAGAGCCTGCGTGACTGGTTCAAGGCGCAGTACGAGACGCTGCTAGGCTCCAGCCAGGGGCCGCGCATGGGCAGCTTCATCGCGCTCTACGGTGTGCCTGAGACGCGCAAGCTCATCGCCGAAGCGCTGGCCTGAGGCTGCGCAAACCCAAACTAGCGGGCGTGCTGCGCAACAGAGGTCCCCTCTGGCGCGGCAACCCATCCCTCGACCTGTTCCTTTAGCAGGCAGAGCGGCACGCGTCCGAGACTAGAACGGTCTCGTGCAAGTCACGGATAACAAAGCGCGAGCCGAGGCGTTGTTCGGCGTCTCGGCGCAGCTTCTGGATGGTGAGCGCGCCGATTTTATAGGACAGGGCCCGGGCCGGAATCGCGATGTAGCGGTCGACTTCGGCCTCGGCCTCGGCATCGCTGCAACCCATGCCGGAATGGTCAAGCATGTAGTCGATGGCCTGCGCGCGTGACCAATGACGTGCGTCAAGGCCGGTGTCGAGGACGAGGCCCATCGCGCGCAGCATCTCATCGTCGAGCGTTCCCCAATGCTGAAGCGGGTCGTCGTAGAGGCCCATGTCGTAGACCAGGGTCTCGGCGTAAAGCACCCAGCCTTCCACGAACGCAGTGGTCTGCGAATTGCGCTGGAAGGTGGGCTGGGCGGAGTTCTCGCGTGCAAGGCTGATCTGCAGGTGATGGCCGGGCATGGCTTCGTGCTGGTAAAGTGTCGTCACGCTCGAGACGAAGTAATTTTCCAGGTTTTAAGTGTTGTAGAAGAAGGTCGCCGGGATGCGGCCCGCGCCTTCCACATAGAATCCTCCAGCTTCGTAGCGGGCGATGGCGGTGTCGATGATCGTGGGAAAAGCGGCGTAGAGTCGCAGGACCTCACGGTAATCTTCTTCGTTATCGTAGGAAAAGGCCCGCCGGGCGCGATGAGCGAGGGAAAATCAAGCTGAAGTCCCGCAAAATGGTGGAACGGGAATGCCCCTTCGAGGCTCCGCATTTCCGGCCGTAGTGCCGCAACGTGCTCAGCCATGCGCTCTTGGAAGAGGGCGTGGGAAAAGCGCAGGTCGCCCGCTAGCGCGCATCGGCATTGTCAGGAACTAGAGCGCGGCAAGCGGATCGAGGGCCGCCTCGCGAGCCTCCTGGTTCGCAAAAAGGCCTGCGCAGGGCGCGAGAATCCTGCCGCCTGTCAGTCTGCTCGGCCTCGGTTGTCACAGGGCAGGGCGGCGGGGTGCGGCGATCACACCAAGGATCACAAGGCTAGCGGCCGGCGCGCGCCGCCACCGCCGCTTTAGAAGTGTGGGAGGTGAGCCCGCGCGGCCTATTGCCAGGTGTGGGAGCGAAACCATTTCGTGACGATGTACTTGGTGCCCCGCACAACCGGCCGGGCGGCGTGGAGGGTATAGGGGTTGGGTCGCCCGTCGGGCAAGGCGTTGTTCCACAGGAGAAGGCCGCCCAGTCTTGGTCGAATACGCAGCGAAAGGCGCGTGAACTCGGTCGCGCCGCCTTCATCGACGGCGTTGAGATAGATCATCGCGGTCCAGCTGCGTTGGCGTCCGCAGTTTTTCTCGCGCTGCCAGTATTCGGCGCTGGTGTCGAACCAGTCGCAATGTTCGGCGAAGAACTGGCCGCACTCGTAGCGCTGCCCCTGCGCAGCTTCGCTGCGCTGGCCCGAAAGTCCGGTCAGGGCGCACAGCCGCGCGTCGAGGCGGCGTACGACTGAATCCTCGGGATCTATGTCGCTTGAGCAGCTCGTGCGGATCTGTGTGTTGTCGGAATCGTCGACCAGGGCGGAGGGCTGCGCTTCGGCATCGATCAGATCGATCAGATGGCGGCAGCAGTCCGCGTCGAGGAAATTGTCGAGCGTGTAGATCTCGGCGCGTTCGTCGGGGAGGCGGCGTACGGCGGGTGCGGCGTCGAGCCGGTTGCGCACCCGGGTGCCGATGCGGGCGAGGATCTCTCGATCCAAAAGTCGCTCTGCGTCCATCGAACCATGCTCGCAGGTTCACGAGGACGGATCAATCTCGGGATTGTCCCGGATACGCAAAAGCCCCCTTGCCGCAGAGCAAGGGGGCTGATCGCGATCGATGAACGAGGGTGTTACCAGAAGAAGTCGTAGATCACGTCGACAACTTCGCCCGTATAGGTGTTAACCAGAAGCACGTCGTCATAGTAACGGACCCAGCGGTAGGGGCCGTAGACGGCGGGCAGACGGTAGGCCCAGGGGTCGTTGATCCAGTAACGGCTGCCGTAGAACATCGCGCCCAGCGAGAAGCCGATGCTCAGGCGGCGGTAAGCATAGCCGCGGTAGGGGGCGTAGTAGCGTCCCAGGCGGTAGTGCGAACGGTGCTGAGCCCGATAGCTACGCCAGTTGTAGCGGTTGTTGCGGCGCCACTCGTTGCGGTCCCAACGCCGTTCGGCGCGGCGGCTGGAGCGATAGTCGCGGCGGTTATCACGCCGTTCATAGCGATTTCCACGGCGGTCGTCGCGACGGTCAAACCGGCTGTCCCGGCGCTGGTCACGGTGGTCATAGCGGGTGTCGCGCCGTGTGTCCCGGCGGGTTTCCCGATTCTGGGCCTGGCGGTTGTCGCGCACATTGCGGCGGGCATCCGGCCGGGCCGTGCGCTCGGCGCGGCTGGCGCGGCTACGCTCGAGGCGCTGGGCGCGGCTTGTCTCGCGGCGGCTGTAATTGCGCTCTGCGCGCTCCTGCCTCCGTTCGATACTTGCTCCACCACGATTGTTGCGGGTCTGCGCCGGACGGCTGGGCCGGGCCTGGCGTTGCGGGCTCGCCTGGCGTTGCGGGCTCGCCTGGCGTTGCGGGTTCGCCTGGCGTTGTTGACGCGCCTGGCGCTGGCCGCCGCGATCACCGCGGTTAGCGCGCTCATGACGCCCACGTTCCTGCGCAATCGCGATGTCGGGAAGGACCATTCCGGTCGTGGCAAGGAGCATGGCTCCCCAGGCTCCGGCCTTCAGAAGTGTTCTGGACATTGTGGGTACCTCTTCTGCTCTCGCAGCCAATCGTTCCGTAACCATTGCGCGGAGGTGGGGTGAGAGCTTTATCCAATCGTTTTCAGCGTTGATCCGGTTCTACCCTGAGGCGACTTGCCTGAAGCTGAACTGGGTTACGGCTTTGCGTTCATGTCAGGGGTTATTTTGATGAACGTCGCGACTGGGGCCGTCATATACGAAAACGGCCCGCCGTTTCGGGCGGGCCGTCTCGATCCTTGTGGAGGGATGTGTCAGCGCGTCAGCTTCTTGTAGGCCAGCGCGGTCGGACGGTCGGCCGCATCGCCGAGGCGGCGGCGCTTGTCCTCTTCGTAGGCCTCGAAGTTGCCTTCGAACCATTCGACGTGGCTGTTGCCCTCGAAGGCGAGGATGTGCGTGGCCAGACGGTCGAGGAAGAAGCGGTCGTGCGAGATGACCACGGCGCATCCGGCGAAGTTCTCGATCGCCTCTTCGAGCGCACCGAGGGTTTCAACGTCGAGGTCGTTGGTTGGTTCGTCAAGCAGGAGGACGTTGCCACCCTCCTTGAGCATCTTGGCAAGGTGGACGCGGTTGCGTTCACCGCCCGAGAGCTTGCCGACGTTCTTCTGCTGGTCCTGGCCCTTGAAGTTGAAGGCGCCGACATAGGCACGTGTCGACACGTCGTGGCCGTTGACCTTCATGTAGTCGAGGCCGTCGGAGATTTCCTCCCAGACGTTGTTCTTGCCATCGAGGTGGTCGCGGTTCTGGTCCACATAGCCCAGATGCACGGTCTGACCTATCTCGATCTCGCCGGTGTCGGGCTTCTCCTGGCCGGTGAGCATCTTGAAGAGGGTCGACTTACCCGCACCGTTGGGGCCGATGACGCCGACGATGCCGCCGGGCGGCAGGATGAACGATAGGTCCTCGAACAGAAGCTTGTCGCCAAAGGCCTTGGAGATGCCCTTGGCTTCGATGACCTTGCCGCCCAGGCGCTCGGGCACCTGGATGACGATCTGGGCCTTGCCGGGGGTGCGCTGGTCCTGCGCGTTCTGCAGTTCCTCGAACTTGCGGATACGGGCCTTGGACTTGGTCTGGCGTCCCTTGACGCCGGCGCGGATCCACTCGAGCTCGTCCTTGAGGGCCTTCTGACGGCCCGTCGCCTCGCGGTCTTCCTGCTCAAGGCGCTTGGCCTTCTTCTCAAGGTACGTCGAGTAGTTGCCTTCGTAGGGGAAGTACTTTCCGCGGTCGAGTTCGAGGATCCAGCCCACCACGTTGTCGAGGAAGTAGCGGTCGTGGGTGATCATCAGCACGGCACCGTGGTACTCGGCGAGGTGATTTTCCAGCCAGTTGACGCTTTCGGCGTCGAGGTGGTTCGTCGGTTCGTCGAGCAGCAGGATGTCGGGCTTCTGGATGAGCAGGCGGGTCAGCGCGATGCGGCGCTTTTCACCGCCCGAGAGGCTTTTAACGTCCCAGTCGCTGGGCGGGCAGCGCAGGGCTTCCATCGCCACTTCGAGCTGGTTGTCGAGCGTCCAGCCATCGACGGCGTCGATCTTGTCCTGCAGCGTGCCCATTTCCTCCATGAGCGCGTCGAAGTCGGTGTCGTCCTGCGGATCACCCATTTCGGCCGAGATCGCGTTGAAGCGGTCGACCATGTCGGCCACTTCGCGCGCGCCGTCCTTGACGTTTTCGAGCACGGTCTTGCTCTCGTCGAGCTGGGGTTCCTGCGGCAGGTAGCCCACGGTGATGTTCTCACCGGGCCAGGCTTCGCCCGAAAAATCGGTGTCGATACCGCCCATGATCTTCATAAGGGTCGACTTGCCCGCGCCGTTGGGGCCAACGATGCCGATCTTGGCGCCCTGGTAAAACTGCAGGTTGATGTTGGAGAGCACCGGCTTGGGTGCGCCCGGGAAGGTCTTGGTCATGTCCTTCATGACGAAGGCGTATTGCGCGGCCATGCGGTCCTCGGATGCTGTGTTGATGGAATACTTGGCCTTGGCCCTTACAGAGCCCGTCCCCGGCCTGCAAGCGGCCCGATGAGTTGGAAGCAGGCGGTAAGGCATGGATGCGGACAGCTTGCGCGCCAAGGTGTTTCGTTGCTTGGCAGGCGCCTATGGCCGCGATACCTTCGTGCGATGATACGCAACATTCCTTCAACCGCGCTCGGCGCGGTGCTCACCGCCGTCGCCCTTTACGCCATTCCCGTTACCGCCAAGCCTGTAGAGGGCGAGGGGGTGGCTTGGGAAATCACCGAGGGGCTGACCACGGAGGTCGGTCCGCGCATGGCGGGCTCCGAAGCCGAGGACCGCGCCCGCGACTGGGGCAAGGCCAAGCTCGAGGCGCTGGGCTTCCAGAACGTACGGATCGAGGAATTTGCGACGACGACCTGGCAGCGCGGGCCTGAAGAGGCACGCCTGACCGCGCCCTATCCGCAGCCGCTCGCCATCACCGCGCTGGGCTTTTCGGTGCCCACGCCCGAGGGCGGTCTGACCGCACCGCTGGTCTATTTTTCGACGCTGGAGGCGCTGGAGGCCGCCCCTAGAGGTTCGCTCAAGGGCAAGATCGCCTTTGTCGACCATGCGATGCGCCGTGCGCAGGACGGTTCAGGCTATGGACCTTATGGTAACGTGCGCCGGGCCGGGCCCGCGATGGCGTCCGAGCGCGGTGCTCTTGCCATCGTCATCCGTTCGGCGGGCACCGACAGTCATCGCAATCCGCATACCGGCGTGACTGCCTTTGGCAAGGCAAACCCGATCCCGGCGGGCGCGGTATCGAACCCCGATGCAGACCTGATCGCGCGTATCGCAGGCGGCGGCAAACCGATGGAGATCGCCCTTCGTCTTGAAGGTAGGCCGCTGGAGAATGCGACTTCAGGCAACGTGATCGCGGATCTGCCGGGGCGCGATCCCAGCCTGCCGATGATCCTGGTGGGCTGCCACCTTGATTCCTGGGACCTTGGCACCGGGGCTATCGACGATGCATCAGGCTGCGGGATCGTGACAGCCGCTGCGCTCGCCGCGCAGGACGGTGGTCAGGCCCTACGCACGATCCGCGTGCTGTGGGCGGGCGATGAAGAGCAGGGTATCTACTACAGCGGCGGCGATCACTACATGAAGCTGCACGCGAACGAGCCGCACGCGCTTGCCATGGAAAGCGATTTCGGCGCGGACCGTGTCTGGCAGGCCAAGACCCGCTTTGCGGCGGGCAACAGCGATCTTGCCGACAAGGTCAATGGTGCCGTCCTTCCGCTCGGTATCGTGCCGCACGAGGGCGCGGCCCATGGCGGCACCGACGTTGGTCCGATCATCGCCGAGCAGAAACTGGCCGTGGTCGATCTGGGCCAGGATGGCATGCACTACTTCGACCTGCACCACACCCCCGACGACACGCTGGACAAGGTCGATCCGGCCGCCCTTCAGCAGAATGTCGAGGCGTGGACCGCGGTTCTGAAAATTGTCGCGAACGAGCCCGGCGCGATCAGCGCAGTCCCGGCGCACGACGAACCCTGAGGTGAAGCCGATCGCAGCGTCTCTGCATCCGCTGCGATCGACCCGCAATTAGCCCCTAGTGGCGATGTGTTGCGCCACAGCCAGAAGCTGACGGGCCTGTTCGAGGTGGAGCAGTTCAGTCATCTTCCCCTCCACGCGGATGGCGCCCTTACCGGCGTTTTCGGGAAGATCGAAAGCCGCGATGACCGCTTCGGCCCAGGCCAGTTCCTCGGCGCTCGGGCTGAACACGGTGTTGCAGAGCTCGACTTGCGCGGGGTGAATCAGGCTCTTCCCGTCGAAGCCGAAGTCGAGGCCCTGGCGTGCCTCGGCTTCGAATACCTCGAGGTCGCGGAATTCGTTGCACACACCGTCAAGAATGGTGAGGCCGTGGAGCCGCGCGGCCGCCACCGCCTGCGCCATGAAGGGCTGGAACGGCGTACGCTCGCGCGTCAGGCGGGCGCGCATTTCCTTGGCAAGGTCATTGGTGCCCATGATCCAGAGCGAGAGGCGCGTGGTCTCGGCCATGGCCGCAAGCGGTTCCAGGTTGAGAACCGCACTGCAGGTCTCGATCATCGCCCACAGCTGCATTGCCTCTGGCGCCGTCTCAAGCGCTTCCTCGTAGCGGCCGATGTCGAGCGGTGTGGAAACCTTGGGAACGAGGACCGCGTCCGCCTTCGATCCGGAAAGCGCGGCAAGATCGTCCACGCCCCATTCGGTGTCGATCCCGTTGATGCGCACGGCAACCTCGCGGGCACCAAAGCCACCTTCCTCAAGCGCCGCAAGCGCAGCCTCGCGGGCATCTGCCTTGGCTTCGGGCGCCACGGCATCCTCAAGGTCGAGCACGACCACGTCGCAGGGCAAGGTGCGCGCCTTGGCGATGGCCCTGGCGTTCGAGGCCGGCAGGTAGAGGGCGCTGCGGCGCGGACGGATCGGGGCGTTTGCAGACATCGGTGGCTCTCCTTGTATCGGCCTCGTCCTTGGGGTGCGTGTGCGTGCGGGTCAAGCGGCCGCACGCGGCATCTTTGCGCGCAGGGCGAAGGGCAGAAGGTCCGCGCCAGATCCAATCTTCGCCTAAAGTGCTAGTGCAATCGTTTCCAATAGCGGCTAGTAAGAATGGCAAGCGCGGTCGCATCCTCCAAGACCGCGCTAAAACTACAAACAGCCTCGTGCCGGGCCTCTCTCACTCTCTCCTGTTCGGCACGGGAAAACTCCGAGGGTCGCCCCACCGCCCCGTTCACCTCGCCCACGTGCGAAGATGAACGGGGCGGTTTCTCTTTGAGGTAGGGCAGTCCCTGCCGTACAGGCTGGACAGTGGCGCGCCCACGCGCCAGAGTGGCCTCATGCGCAAAATGATCCTCCCGCTCGCCGCTTTCGGGCTTTCCGTATTCTCCATGTCGGCGCACGCCGCTCTTCCTGTCGGGGCGAAGGCGCCAGCGTTCGTGACCAAGGGTGCGAAGGCGGGAAAGGAGACGACTTTCGATCTCTCTGCAGCGCTGCGCAAGGGGCCGGTGGTCTTGTACTTCTACCCCAAGGCGTTCACGCAAGGGTGCACGCTGGAGGCCCACGCCTTCGCCGAGGCGACCCCCGAATTCGCCAGATTGGGCGCGACGGTCGTGGGCCTATCGGGGGATGACCTCCCGACGCTCAAGAAATTCTCTACCGAGGAATGCCGCGATAAGTTTGCCGTCGCCATCGCCCCGCCCAAGGTCATCAAGGACTACGACGTCGCCCTCAAGGTCGACGGGCTTCCCGATGGCTTGACCCAGCGCGTCAGCTACGTGATCGGGCAGGATGGCAAGGTCGTCATGGTGCATTCGGACAGTGACTACCGCGACCACGTCAAGCTGACGATGGCGGCGGTGAAGAAGCTCGCCCGCTAATCACAAGCGACACATGCCTGTCTCGCCGCGATGATTTATGGGCGAGGGGCTTGAACACTGCGCCTGTCCGCGGATATGGGGCTGCCTTTCCGGCTCGTCTCGTCGCGGGCGGCTTTGCATTCCGCGTGGCGCCCGCTAGGGCGCGTGCACAATCTGATTTGGAGTATCGCGCCATGCGTGCCGAGGGGCAGGCCCACATTGACCGTATCGAAAAAGCGCTCGCTCTCGTGCGCAAGTCGCTCGATTGGGAGCGCGCGCTGCGGCGATTCGATGAGCTGAACGCGCGTGTCGAGGATCCCACGCTCTGGGACAACCCCAAGGAAGCCGAGGCAGTCATGCGTGAGCGTCGCCGCCTCGAGGCTTCGATCGGTGCGGTCAACGAGATCACCGCCGAGATGAACGATGCAGTCGAGTTCGTGGAACTTGGGGAGATGGAAGGTGATGACGAAACCATCGCCGAAGGTCTTTCTACCCTGTCCGAACTGGCCGCGCGTGCCGATCGCGACAAGATCCAGGCGCTGCTCTCGGGTGAGGCTGATGCCAACGATACCTATCTCGAAGTCCATGCCGGTGCCGGCGGGACCGAGAGCCAGGACTGGGCGCAGATGCTCCAGCGCATGTATACCCGATGGGGTGAGCGCAAGGGGTTCAAGGTCGAGCTGGTCGAATACCACGCAGGCGAAGCGGCGGGCATCAAGAGCTGCACGCTTCTGCTCAAGGGCGAAAACGCGTACGGCTGGGCCAAAACCGAGAGCGGCGTCCACCGCCTCGTACGCATCAGCCCCTATGACAGTTCGGCGCGCCGCCACACCAGCTTCTCTTCGGTCTGGGTCTACCCGGTGATTGACGACACCTTCGAGATCGACATTAATCCGGCCGACCTCAAGATCGACACCTACCGCGCTTCGGGCGCGGGCGGGCAGCACGTCAACACGACGGATTCGGCCGTGCGCATCACCCACCAGCCCTCGGGCATCGTGGTGGCGAGCCAGATCGACCGTTCGCAGCACAAGAACCGCGAAATCGCGATGGGCATGCTCAAGTCGCGTCTATTCGAGGAAGAAATGCGCAAGCGCGAGGAAGCCGCCAGTGCCGAGCACGCGAGCAAGAGCGACATTGGCTGGGGCCACCAGATCCGCTCTTACGTTCTGCAGCCTTACCAGCAGGTCAAGGATTTGCGCACCGGCGTCGTCTCGACGGCGCCGGACGATGTTCTCGATGGCGAACTCGACCCCTTCATGGCCGCCGCGCTTTCGCAGCGCGTGACCGGCGAGAAGGTCGAAATCGAAGACGTCGACTGAGATCGACGCGCGAGAAAGCGGTGTCAGTGCGAGATGCGGGGAGGGCCGGAAGGTCGGCCCCCTTTCAGGGCTTTGCCAAGCCGAAGCGAACGCGGTACACCAGCGCAATGCTGCGTTCCTCGCGTAAGTTCTGGCCTCGCCTGATGCGGTCTCAGAAGGCCAGGCTGATCTCATCTGGATTGCTGCTGTGCGCAGCTTCGGCCCTGGCGGCCTGCACACAGAGCGAGGCCGATCCGGATCGTCCGGCCACTTCGCGCGACTTTCCGGTGCCGGACCGCCCGATCTCTCCGGGGGGCTCGACGGCCTTTTCCAACGAAGTCCAGCGCGACAGCGTCAACGAAGCAAAGGTCGTGATGGACCTTGCCCGGATTTCCAAGGGCATGACGGTTGCCGACATCGGTGCAGGCGATGGCTACTACACGGTGCGTCTGGCGCAGCGGGTCGGTTCGACCGGGCGAGTGCTGGCCGGCGATATCGACCCCGAAGTCATCCAGAAGCTGGGCCTTCGCGTGGAGCGTGAAAGGTTGGAGAATGTCTCCATCAAGTTGGGGACACCCGACGATGCACGCTTGCCGGAAAACAGTTTCGACCGCATCTTCTTGGTTCACATGTACCACGAGGTTAGCGAGCCATATGCCTTCCTTTGGCGCCTGCGACCGGCGTTGCGTGAAGGGGGCAAGGTCATCGTCGTGGATGTCGATCGCTCGACAGGTGAACATGGCATGCCGCCGGAACTTCTCTTCTGCGAATTTGCAGCGGTAGGCTTCCGTTTGAGCCAATTTGTCCGTAAGCCTGAGCTCCAGGGCTACTACGCGCAGTTCGAAGCTTCCGGAGGACGACCGGGACCGGAAGCGATCGTGCCGTGCCGTATGTCCAGTGAGGCGGACACGGAATAGCTCTGTATCAGGGTTCAGGTAGGAAAATTCCATTCACGGGCGTTGAATGGTTACACCGACTTCTTAAGTCGGAGTTTGACGCCGAGGGGGAAAGATAAGAATTACGATGGGTTTCAAGGGTTTAAAGCCGATTAACTATGGTGGACGTGAAGTCTGGCCGCTGATTGAAGGCGGTAAAGGCGTCTCGGCCACCAACCATATGAGTTCGGGTGCCTGGGCGGCAGCGGGTGGCATCGGCACGGTCAGTGCTGTCAACGCCGACAGCTACGACGCCGACGGCAAGATCGTTCCACAGGTCTACAATGCACTGACCCGCAAAGAGCGCCACGAGGAACTGATCCGCTATGCCATTGATGGCGGCGTCGAGCAGGTCCAGCGGGCGTACGAGATTTCCAACGGCCAAGGCGCGATCAATATCAACGTCCTTTGGGAAATGGGCGGTGCGCAGCAGGTGCTCGAAGGTATCCTCGAAAAGACTCCCGGTCTTGTGACCGGCGTGACCTGCGGGGCGGGCATGCCTTATCGCCTGTCCGAGATCGCGGCACACTACAACGTCAACTATCTCCCTATCGTCAGTTCAGGCCGTGCCTTCCGCGCGCTTTGGAAGCGGGCGTACCACAAGGTCGCGGACCTGATGGCAGCGGTAGTGTATGAAGATCCTTGGCTCGCAGGCGGTCACAACGGACTTTCGAACGCGGAAGATCCGCTCAAGCCGGAAGATCCCTATCCGCGCGTGAAGGCGCTGCGCGACGTGATGCGCAAGGAAGGCATTTCGGACGACGTGCCAATCGTGATGGCGGGCGGTGTATGGTATCTGCGCGACTGGGAAAACTGGATCGACAACGCCGAGCTGGGCAGCATTGCCTTCCAGTATGGCACGCGCCCGCTGCTGACCACGGAAAGCCCGATCCCGCAGGCCTGGAAGGACGCACTGCGCGACCTCGAACCTGGTGATGTGCTGTTGCACCGTTTCTCGCCGACCGGCTTCTACTCTTCGGCCGTGCGCAATCCGTTTCTGCGTCTGCTCGAAGCGCGTTCGGAGCGCCAGATCCCCTACTCGAAGGTCGAGGCGGGTGAGCACACCGTGCGTCTCGACGTCGGCGTGAAGGGCAAGAATTTCTGGGTCACCCCCAAGGATCTCGAACGGGCGCGTGCCTGGGCGCAGCAAGGGTTCACCGACGGCCTGCGGACGCCTGACGACACCATCGTTTTCGTGGCTCCGGACGAGCGCGACGAAATCCGCAAGGATCAGGCTGACTGCATGGGCTGCCTCTCGCACTGCGGTTTCTCGTCGTGGAAGGACCATGACGATTATACGACCGGCCGCCTGGCCGATCCGCGCAGTTTCTGCATCCAGAAGACGCTTCAGGACATTGCCCACGGCGGACCGGTGGAAGAGAATTTGATGTTCGCGGGTCATGCTGCCTACAACTTCAAGCAGGATCCCTTCTACTCGAACGGCTTCACACCGAGTGTGAAAGAACTGGTGGATCGCATCCTGACCGGCGACTGATCGGCTGCAGAAATTGGCAAGAAAGCCCTGCAAGATTCTGATCTTGCAGGGCTTTTATTTTTTAGAATCCGTCTGTCGTGGCGATGTCGAGACCTTGGTCGATGCGCTCCTGCGATGGGCGCATCGGTCGAACGAGGGAAACCATGGTCGCCAGAATGAGCGTGGTCCCTGCAATCCAGACCGTGGCTATTGCGAGTGTCCCGGCCTGTCCGATCAGCTGATCCATCGCGCTGGTGCCGGAGGGGTGTCCTGTGCCACCCAGCGCAGGCTGGATGAACGGCACCGCGAGCAGGCTGCCGCACGCTCCGCCCCCTGCAAACACGCTGGCGAGCACGCCAGCATCCCCCAGGCGGGTCCGGGCTTGCAGTGCCCTGGCAAGACCGTAGCTCACCGCTGTACCGATCATGCCGATTACGAGGGCACCGCCGGGCGATACGTAGCCCGCCGCAGGCGCAATGCAGGCGAGGCCACAAAGAATGCCGCGAGCGAGGGAAAGCGGCCCCGGCGGGCGCTTCGTGGCAAGTCCCAGAAGCAGCCACGTCATAGCCCCTGCCGCGGCACCCAGCATCGTTGCCAGCATGGCTGCGGCGGCATCGTCGTTGCCGGTAAACGCCTGCCCACCACTCGCCGCGATACGTCCGACGAGGAAAAGTGCGGCTCCGAGAAGAACAAGCAGAAGGCCCAGTGGCGATAGCGGGGAGGGGGCTGGTTCGCGCTCCGCACTCATGAGCGCGAGGACGAGTCCGCTCACTCCGGCGGCTACGCCGATCACGATGCCCCCGTTCCAGTCAATCGGGGCAAATCTCTTCGAGATCCAGCCACCTCCCCAGATTGCGTGGGCCAGCGGAGCGTAGGCGACCAGGGACCACAGCGGGGCAAAGAGCATGAACCAGCCGGTGTTTATGCGGCCGGATCGGAACGCGACCAGGGTCGCGACTGGCAGAAGTGTCGAGGTTGTCTGAAAGAGCGCAAAGCCACTCTCGGGGATGCTTGAAGCTGCGCGCAGATTGCCAAATTCACGTAGCATCCATGCGTTTCCGGCGCCAAGCCAACCCTCTGTTTCATGGCCGAAGGCAAGCGTGTAGCCCGCGACCGCCCAGGCAAGCGCGCTGGCGAGTACCGCGCCCGTGCCCTGGTACAAAGTTGTGACCTGGTTACGCCCGCGCGCCTGACCGCAAGCGAAGAGTAAAAAGCCGGGAAGCGTCGCGGCAAGTGCGAGTACGCTCGCGGCCAGGGTCCAGGCCGTATCGCCCGTATCGGCGAGATCGAGCGCTCCGCTCTGGGCAAAGGCGGGTCGGGAAATGGTGGCAAGGAAGACGCTCAAGCCCAAAATGGCGAGGCGGTGCCCGGCCTTTCCGATCTGTTTGTCTGCGCGCCCCATCCCGTTCATGCCTCTATCTCGTGGCAACACCATTTAAGGCGTCACTTAGAGCATGGGAATGGTTAACGCCAAGCGCACATCGATCACGCCGACGTCAGTCGATCTCGGGTAGGACCTGGTCGGGCGGGCGGTGGCCATCGACCCAGAAGCGGATATTGGCGATGATCTTGTGACCAGCGGTCTCTCGCCCTTCAAAGGTCGCGCTGCCAAGGTGGGGCAGGGCAACAAGATTGGGCGCTGCGAGAAGTCGCGGGCTTACCTCCGGCTCGTGTGCGAAGACGTCCAGCCCGGCACCCGCGATCCGCTCCTGTTCCAGCGCTTCGGCAAGGGCGTCTTCGTCGATCAGGCCGCCCCGGCCGGTATTGATTATGCAGGCGGTGCTCTTCATGCCCGCGATCTGTGCAGCGTCGACAAGGTGATGCGTCGCAGCGGTCAACGGGCAATGGAGGCTCACGGCATCGGACGTGGCGAACAGCCGTTCTATCTCGGGCTCGAAGGAAGCCGAAAGCATGTTCTCGAGCGCTTCGGGCAGGCGGTGACGATTGTGGTAGACGATGTTCATGCCAAAGGCCCGCGCACGGTGGGCGACGGCCTGCCCGATCCGTCCCATGCCCACGATGCCCAGCGTCTTGCGCGACAGGCTATGGCCCAGCATGCTGGTTGGTCCCCAGCCTTCCCAGGCACCGTTTTGCAGGGTCTGCATGCCGGCCTTGAAGCGCCGCATGGTCAGTATGAGCAGTGCCAATGTAAGGTCTGAGGTGTCATCGGTGAACACACCCGGGGTGTTTGTGACGAGAATGCCCCGCGCCCGCGCTGCTGCGAGGTCGATATGCTCTGTTCCTGCTCCGAAATTGGCAATCATGCCAAGGTTCGGTCCGGCCGATTCGATTAGATCCCGGTCGATCGTGTCGGTCACCGTGGGAACGAGGACATGGCAATGGGCCATCGCCGCGCGCAGTTCATCTCGGGAGAGGGGGGTGTCAGGCGTGTTGAGATCGGCATCGAACAATTCGCGCATGCGCTCTTCGACCGCAGGGGCGAGCCGACGGGTCACGACGACCGAGGGGCGTGTGGGAAGCGGCAGACGAGCGGTAATATCGGATGCAGACATGGCGTCTTTAGGCTATCGCGCTGTGCAGTCGCGCGGTCAAGGCGTCTTGATGAATCCGCGTTCCGGGAAGTAAGTCAGAACCATGTTGCGCAAATACTCGATCCTGGCTGCGCTTGCGGCCCTGTGCATCTGTCCTTCGTTCGCGCATGCTGCCGACGAGGACGAAGTGCCCTACTGGGCGTCCATCGACGTTGACGAAGCAAACATGCGCGTGGGACCCGGCAACAGCTTTCGTATCGATTGGGTCTATCGGCGCTTGCATCTGCCGGTGAAGGTCATCCGGCGCGAGGGCCCATGGCGCCAGGTGGAAGATCCCGACGGTGCACGGGGCTGGATGCGCGACCTTTTGCTTTCACGTCAGCGTGGGGCCATCGTGCGCGGCGAAGACCTCATCGAAATGCACGCGGAGCGCGGTGAGGCTGCCCCTGTCCTGTGGCAGGTCGAGCCGGGTGTTGTCGGCCTCCTCGGCGATTGCGAGGCGGGGTGGTGTGAGCTGGATATCCAGGGGCATCGCGGTTGGGTGCCTGAAAGCAGCCTATGGGGTGCGGGCACGCCCTGAGGAGCAGGCTGGTATGGTAACGAAAAAGCCGCCCGGAGGAGAACCATCCGGGGGGCTTTTTTCGTCGACCGGGCCAGGGCAGATCAGGCCAGTTCAACCGCGATCGCGGTGGCTTCACCGCCGCCGATGCACAGCGAGGCGATACCCTTCTTGAGGCCGCGGCTCTTGAGGGCGTTGATGAGGGTGACGATGATGCGCGTGCCCGAAGCGCCGATGGGGTGGCCAAGTGCGGTCGCACCGCCGTTCACGTTCACCTTGTCGTGCGTGATCCCGAGGTCTTTCATCGCGAACATGGCGACGCAGGCAAAGGCTTCGTTGACCTCGAAGAGATCGACGTCCGAGATGCTCCATCCCGTCTTCGCAAGCAGCTTCTCGATCGCGCCGACAGGGGCGGTGGTGAAGTCCTTGGGCTCCTGTGCGTGGGCTTCCACGGCAACGACAGTGGCAGCCGGCGAGAGGCCCTTGGCCTCGGCAACGCTTTTTCGGGTGAGCACAAGCGCGGCCGCGCCATCCGAGATCGAGCTCGACGAAGCGGCCGTGATCGTGCCGTCCTTGGCAAAGGCCGGTCGCAAGGTCGGGATCTTGTCGGGCTTGCCCTTGGGCGGCTGCTCGTCGGTATCGACGATGGTGTCGCCCTTGCGGCTCTTGACGGTGATGGGGACGACCTCGTCGGCGAACGCGCCGGTGGTGATGGCCTTGTTGGCGCGGCGCAGCGACTCGATGGAGTAATCGTCCTGCATCTCGCGTGTGAGCTGGTAGTCGTTGGCGGTGACCTGTGCGAACGAGCCCATCGACGCGCCCTCATAAGCATCCTCGAGGCCGTCGAGGAACATGTGGTCGTAGATCGTGTCGTGACCGGCACGCGCGCCCGAACGATGCTTTTTGGAAAGGTATGGGGCATTGGTCATCGATTCCATGCCGCCTGCGATGACAAGGTCGATTGAGCCCGAGGCAAGGGCCTCTGCGCCCATGATGACGGTTTGCATGCCCGAGCCGCAGACCTTGTTGACCGTCGTTGCCTGTACCGACTTGGGAAGGCCCGCCTTGAGCGCTGCCTGGCGGGCAGGGGCCTGGCCAAGACCGGCCGGCAGCACACAGCCCATGTAGATGCGCTCGACATCCTCCCCGGCAACGCCCGCGCGTTCGACCGCAGCCTTGACGGCAGTGGCGCCGAGTTCGGTAGCATCGACCCCGGCAAGAGCGCCCTGCAGGCCGCCCATCGGGGTGCGTGCGTAGGAGAGTACGACAATGGGATCGGAAGCGGAAATCTGGGTCATGGCGTAGAGCCTTCCTGCCTTAATACGGTTCGCGTTCTTATTCGATAATGTTGCGCTGCGCCATTTTCAACGCTGCTTCTTGCAACAACGCCCCGGTGGTGCCCCTGGTGCGGCGCGGGGAGGGCAATGCCTCTGGCGAGGAGAACAACCCAAATCCGATCTTTCATGTGTCAGATAAAATGCAATTGACTCGCAATAGCTATTCTGTGTGCGGCTTGCAATAAAAGAGAGGCGAATCGAACCGCATTTGGCTTGCAAAAAGTTCACCCTGCTGTGCGCACTATTGCAGATTGTTTCCTCCAATTGACCCGATAAGATCGCTACGGGCCTAGATCTGCTGCGGTTTTGCGTCTTTTTGTTGCAGTGCGATGGACGGGAAGGGAATAATCCTGACGGACACCTTGCGGTGTGCGGAGGGACGGCCTAAGGACCCGCTCAACGCCCGGAAACCACACACGGTGCCATAATGCGGCTCTGCCGCCACCCGGTAAGAGGCCAGAGACCATTGACTGATCTGTCGCAATATCTGCCGATATTCATTTTTCTCGCGATCGCGCTCGCCCTGTCTGCGATCATCGTGTTCCTGCCTATTGGCGTGGCGCACCTTACGGGGTCTGCCAAGCCGAATGCGGATAAGCTGAGCGAGTACGAGTGCGGTTTCCCCGCATTCGAGGATCCGCGCAGCCAGTTCGACGTGCGCTTCTATCTCGTTGCGATCCTTTTTATCGTGTTCGACCTTGAAGCCGCGTTCCTGTTCCCCTGGGCCGTCTCGCTCGACCTGACTGGTTGGGCTGGTTGGGGTACGATGATGGTGTTCCTTGGTGAACTGGCCATTGGCCTCGCCTATGCATGGAAAAAGGGAGCTCTGGACTGGGAATGAGCACGCTCGTCAACGCATCCGGACAGCCGCTGGCGTCGGGCCAGAGTGGCCAGGTGGCCGCCCCCGATCAGGCGTTTTTCAACGATCTCAATCAGGAAGTTTCTGACAAGGGCTTCCTCGTAACCTCGACCGAGGAACTGTTCCAGTGGGCCCGTACCGGCTCATTGTGGTGGATGACCTTCGGTCTTGCTTGCTGTGCGGTCGAGATGATCCACGTGAACATGCCGCGCTACGATATGGAGCGCTTCGGAGCTGCCCCGCGCGCTTCGCCGCGCCAGTCCGACGTAATGATCGTCGCGGGCACACTGTGCAACAAGATGGCCCCGGCGCTGCGCAAGGTCTATGACCAGATGTCGGAGCCCAAGTACGTCGTCTCGATGGGCTCGTGCGCAAACGGCGGCGGCTATTACCACTACAGCTACAGTGTCGTGCGTGGTTGTGACCGCATTGTTCCGGTCGACATCTATGTCCCGGGCTGCCCGCCGACCGCCGAGGCGCTGCTCTATGGGGTGATGCAGCTGCAGCGCAAGATCCGCCGCGTCGGCACGATCGAGCGTTGAGAGGAAGCCGACCATGACCGTTCTTCACTCTGCTCCCAAATACGCTTCCAACGATGGTGTCGTGGAAGCGCTGAGCGCCGCCCTGGGCCCGATGCTGATCTCCGCCACGGAGCAGCACGGCGAAGTCGTCCTGACTGTCGCGCGCCCCGAAATCGCCAACGCCCTCAAGCTGCTGCGTGACGAGCACGAATATCAGCAGATGATGGAAATGGCCGGTGTCGACTACCCCTCGCGCGTGGAGCGCTTCGAGGTGGTCTACATGCTGCTCTCGGTGACCAAGAACCACCGCCTGCTCGTGAAGTGCACGGCCTCGGAAAGCACGCCTGTGCCGACCGTGACGACGCTGTGGCCCAACGCAGGCTGGCTCGAGCGCGAGGTCTTTGACATGTACGGCGTGATCTTCGCTGGCAACAAGGACCTGCGCCGCATCCTCACCGACTATGGCTTCGAAGGGCACCCCTTCCGCAAGGACTTCCCGCTCACGGGCTATGTCGAACTGCGCTACTCCGAAGAGGACAAGCGCGTTGTCTACGAGCCCGTCAAGCTGGCCCAGGACTTCCGTACCTTCGACTACATGAGCCCCTGGGAAGGGTCTGACTACATCCTCCCCGGCGACGAGAAGGCCGACGCGCCGCCCGTCGCCGAAAAGAAGACGACCGACAGCCCCGAGGATACAGGTGCCGACAAAAACACCGATGCCAAGGCGGCCAAGAAGGAATCTCCGCCGGCGCCCGCCAAGGACGAAAAGGGAGACAAGGCATGAGCATGCAGCTTGAGCAGTCGCCCACGACCGGCGACGAGGTCATCAGCAACTACACGATCAACTTCGGTCCCCAGCACCCGGCGGCCCACGGCGTTCTGCGCATGGTCATGGAGCTGGACGGCGAGATCATCGAACGTGTCGATCCGCACGTCGGTCTTCTCCACCGCGGCACCGAGAAGTTGATCGAGAACAAGACTTACCTCCAGGCGCTGCCGTACTTCGACCGGCTCGATTACTGCTCGCCGCTGGGTATGGAATACAGCTACGTTCTCGCGATCGAGAAGATGCTGAATATCGAAGTTCCGCTGCGGGCGCAGTACCTGCGCGTGTTCTTCGCCGAGCTGACCCGCATCTCGAACCACATGATGAACATCGGCAGCCACATCATGGACGTCGGCGCGATGACGCCGAACCTGTGGCTGTTCGAGATCCGCGAGGACTGCCTCAACTTCTTCGAGCGCGCATCGGGTGCCCGTATGCACTCCGCCTGGTTCCGTCCGGGCGGCGTGCACCAGGATGTGCCGCTCAAGCTGCTCGCCGACATCGGCGACTGGCTGGACACGCGTCTGCCCGAATTGTTCGAGGACGCGATGAGCCTCGTCGTCGACAACCGCATCTTCAAGCAGCGCAATGTCGACATCGCGAAGGTCTCTCGCGAGGACGCGCTGGCCTGGGGCTTCTCGGGTCCGATGATCCGCGGCGCCGGTATCCCCTGGGATATCCGCAAGAGCCAGCCCTACGACGTTTACGATCGCATGGAATTCGACGTTCCGGTTGCAACGGAGTCGGACTGCTACGGCCGTTTCATGGTGCGCGTCGAGGAAGTTCGCCAGTCTGCGAAGATCATGAAGCAGTGCCTCGCGCAGATGCCCGAAGGCCCGATCATGACCACCGACCGTAAGGTCGGTCCGCCCAAACGCGCCGAGATGAAGACTTCGATGGAATCGCTGATCCATCACTTCAAGCTCTACACCGAGGGCTTTCATGTCCCCGAAGGCGAGGTCTACGTAGCGACGGAGAGCCCTAAGGGCGAATTCGGCGTGTACCTGGTTTCGGACGGTTCCAACAAGCCGTACCGCTGCAAGATCCGCCCGACGGCCTTCAGCCATCTCCAGGCCATGGACTTCATGTGCAAGGGACACATGCTGCCCGACGCCACGGCCATCCTGGGTGCCCTTGATATCGTGTTCGGAGAGTGTGACCGTTGAGTAAGCTCGAAACAGCCAAGGCGATGATCGCGGCCTACAACGCCAAGAACGCCGATCTCTACGTCTCCTACATGACCGACGATGCCTGCGAGGCAGGTTACCGCGGTGCGGTGGTACGCGAGGGCAAGGAAGGCACACGCACCGGCCTTGCTGCCGCCTTTGTCAAGTGGCCCGAGAATCACGCCGAGATCGTCTCGATCGAGGAAACGGAGAACTTCGTCGTCTTCCGTGAGCACGTCACGCGTGGGCCTGCGAGCGACGGGTCCGAATTCGTGGAGCCGTTCGACGTTCTTGCCGTCTACAGCTTCGAGGGCGACAAGTGCAGCCGGGTGGAGTTCATTCGATGAACCTTTCCTCGGTTGAGATGCTGCGCGTATGGGCAGGGCTTACGGGCCTCTGCCTCGTCGCGTTTTATTTCGGCGTGATGTCGGTGGGAGGGGTACCCTCGCAAACGGTCTCCATGCTGGCGACCGCCATCGGTGGTTTTGAAATTTTCTTTTTCGGCCAGGAACAGTGGCTGAAGCGCAGAGGTAAGCATGGCTGACCGCTATATCGAACCGGATACGCCGGAACTGCGGGCGCGCTGGGGCAATTTCGCCTGGACGCCCGAAAACGCCGAGAAGGCCAAGGACGTGCTTTCACGTTATCCGGAAGGGCGCCAGCGCTCGGCCGTGATGCCGCTGCTCGACCTTGCCCAGCGCCAGGTCGGCGCCGAAGAGAATACGCAAGGGTGGCTTCCCATCCCGGTGATGGAATACATCGCGTCCTATCTCGACATGCCGATCATTCGCGTCGTCGAGGTTGCGACGTTCTATACGATGTACAACATCGCGCCGATCGGTCGGTTCCACGTTCAGGTCTGCGGGACGACGCCTTGCATGCTGCGCGGGTCGGATGACCTCATCTCTGCCTGCAAGAAGCGCGGAATGAAGGCAGGTCACATCTCTGAAGACGGCCTCTGGTCGTTCACCGAAGTTGAATGCATGGGCAACTGCGCGTCGGCTCCGATGGTCCAGATCAACGACGACAACTACGAGGACCTCACTGCCGAGCGCCTCGACAAGGTGCTTGACGCGCTGGCCGCGGGCGAAACGCCCAAGGCCGGTACGCAGGAGCCGGGCCGTCACACGGTGGAGCCCGTCGGTGGTCCGACCACGCTCAGGGACATGGTCACCGAAAATCACGATTACCGGGGGGAGTGGTAAGTCATGGCACTCGCCGACAAGGATCGCATTTTTACCAACCTTTACGGGTTCCAGCCCTGGAACCTTAAGGAAGCCATGGCGCGTGGCGCCTGGGACAACACCAAGGATATCCTTGCGAAGGGCAAGGAAGTCATCGTCGAGGAAATGAAGGCTTCGGGCCTTCGTGGCCGCGGCGGCGCGGGCTTCCCGACCGGCCTCAAGTGGTCGTTCATGCCCAAGGAACCGCCCAAGGACGCAGCGGGTAACCCCAAGCCCAGCTTCCTCGTCATCAACGCGGACGAATCCGAGCCCGGCTCGTGCAAGGATCGCGAAATCATGCGCCACGATCCGCACCTTCTGTTCGAAGGCGCGTTGGTGGCAGGTTTCGCGATGGGCGCGCGTGCGGCGTACATCTACATTCGCGGTGAATACATTCGCGAAGCCGAGGTGCTCTTCGCCGCACGTGAAGAAGCCTACGCAGCAGGTCTTCTTGGCAAGAACGCCTGCGGTTCGGGCTACGACTTCGACGTCTTTGTGCACCGCGGTGCAGGGGCCTACATCTGCGGTGAGGAAACCGCGATGATTGAGAGCCTGGAAGGCAAGAAGGGCCAGCCCCGTCTTAAGCCCCCGTTCCCGGCTGGTGCCGGGCTCTACGGTTGCCCGACCACCGTGAACAATGTGGAATCGATCGCGGTCGCGCCCACAATCATGCGGCGCGGCGCGGCTTGGTTCTCCAGCTTCGGCAACGAGAACAATCGCGGCACTAAGCTCTTCCAGATCTCAGGCCACGTCGACAAGCCGTGCGTCGTGGAAGAGGAGATGTCGATCTCCTTCCGCGAACTGATCGAAAAGCATTGCGGTGGCATCCGCGGTGGGTGGGACAACCTCCTCGCCGTGATCCCGGGTGGTTCTTCGGTTCCGCTGGTACCCGCCAAGGACATCATCGATTGTCCGATGGATTACGACGGTCTCAAGGCCGTCGGTTCGGGCCTTGGTACCGCTGCGATCATCGTCATGGACAAATCCACCGACATCGTGCGCGCCATCAGCCGCATCTCGTACTTCTACAAGCATGAGAGTTGCGGCCAGTGCACACCGTGCCGCGAAGGCACGGGCTGGATGTGGCGTGTCATGGAGCGCCTGCGCACCGGTGACGCGTCGGTCGAAGAAATCGACATGCTGTTCCAGGTGACCAAGCAAGTCGAGGGCCACACCATCTGCGCCTTGGGTGACGCCGCTGCATGGCCGATCCAGGGTCTGATCCGTCATTTCCGCCCCGAGCTGGAACGCCGGATTGCCGAAAACATGCCGGAGGCTGCTGAGTAATGCCCAAGGTCAAAGTAGACGGCGTAGAAATCGAGGTACCGCAGGGCGCAACCGTCCTGCAGGCCTGCGAACTCGCCGGCAAGGAAATCCCGCGGTTCTGCTATCACGAGCGCCTGAGCATCGCCGGCAACTGCCGCATGTGCCTGGTCGAGGTGAAGCCCGGACCGCCCAAACCGCAGGCCTCCTGCGCGTTGCCCGCCAACGAAGGCCAGGAGATTCGCACGGACTCCGAGATGGTCAAGAAGGCGCGCGAAGGTGTGATGGAGTTCCTCCTCATCAACCACCCGCTTGATTGCCCGATCTGCGACCAGGGCGGCGAGTGCGATCTTCAGGATCAGTCGGTGGCCTATGGCCGTGGCGGTTCGCGCTATGACGAAAGCAAGCGCGCCGTCACCACCAAGAACATGGGCCCGCTCATCAAGACCACGATGACGCGCTGCATTCACTGCACGCGCTGCGTGCGTTTCTCGGAAGAGATCGCCGGCGTGGACGAGATCGGCGCGATCTATCGCGGCGAGAACATGCAGATCACGACCTATCTTGAGAAGGCGGCAACGCACGAGATGTCGGCCAACGTGATCGATCTTTGCCCGGTCGGCGCGCTGACCTCGCGTCCCTACGCGTTCGAGGCCCGTCCCTGGGAGCTCAAGAAGACGATCGGTATCGACGTCTCTGACGCTGTGGGTTCGAACATCCGCATCGACAGCCGTGGACGCGAAGTGCTTCGCGTACTTCCGCGCGTCAACGACGATGTCAACGAGGAATGGATCTCGGACAAGGCGCGCTACCAGGTCGACGGCCTGACGAAGCGCCGCCTCGACAAACCCTTCCTGCGCAAAGGCGGCAAATTGGTTGCGGTAAGCTGGCAGGAAGCCTTCTCGGCCATCGCCTTGCTCAATCCGGGCAATTCGATTGCGGCCGTGGCAGGCGACATGCTCGATTGTGAGACCATGTTTGCGGCCAAGAAACTGCTCGGTGCGCTTGGTTCGTCGCTCCTGGAAGGTCGTCAGACCGGTATGGACTACGACTGCTCGAGCCTGGCTGCGGTCAACTTCAACACCGGCTTTAACGATATCGAGACTGCGGACGCGATCCTGATCGTGGGCAGCCAGGTCCGTACCGAGGCTCCGCTCGTCAATGTCCGTCTGCGCAAGGCGGTCAAGCGCGGAGCCAAGGTCTTCCTGATCGGTCCCGAGTGGGAAACCACGTTTGGCGGCGAGTTCCTTGGTGAGGACCTCTCGGTTCTCAACCAGCTTCCGCAGCACGTCTGGGATGCCCTCCTTAATGCCAAGCGCCCGGCGATGATTGTCGGCGGGGCAGGGCTTGGCCGTGGTGGTCTCGAGGCTTCGCTCTCGATCGCCAGCCAGCTTAAGCTAGTGCGTGAACTGGAAGACGGCTCGACCTGGAACGGTTTCAATGTCCTGCACCTCTCGGCGGCTCGCATGGGCGGCCTGATGCTGGGTTATGCGCAGAGGGGCGGCATTGCCGACCTGGTCGCTGCGGCCCCCAAGGTGCTGCTGGCGCTGGGCGCGGATGAAGTCGACTTCACCAAGTTTGCCAACTCAATGGTCGTCTATATCGGTCACCATGGCGACAAGGGCGCCCATGCCGCTGACGTCGTCCTGCCGGCAGCCGCCTACACCGAGAAGAATGGCACTTACGTCAACACGGAAGGGCGCGTTCAGTTTTCGGACAAGGCGGTCTTCGCTCCGGGCGATGCCCGCGAGGACTGGACGATCCTGCGTGCCATGGCCGATGCCTTCGGGGTCTCCGTTGGATTTGACACCTTCGAGGAACTGCGGGCCGCAATGGCCGCTGTGGTTCCTGCACTTGGCAACGAAGGTCTCGCTGGCTACGGGCAGGACCTGCCAGCCGGTGGCGGTTCCGCTTCCGGTGTGATCGCCTATCCGATCAAGGACTTCTATCTGACCAACCCCATCGCGCGCGCCAGCGCGGTGATGCAGCAGTGTTCGGCTGAACTGCTTCACGGGGAAGAGATCGCGGAGGCCGCGGAATGACCGCTTTCTTCCAATCGCTTGGAATGACCTATGACTGGGCGTGGTTTGTCGCGACCATCTGCGGCATTCTGCTCATCGCTTTGCCGCTGATGCTGGCCGTTGCGATGATCATCTACGTCGACCGCAAGATCTGGGCCGCCATGGCGCTTCGCCGTGGCCCCAATGTGGTCGGCCCCTTCGGCCTCCTCCAGTCGTTTGCGGACGGTTTGAAGGTTTTTCTCCAGGAAACCATCGTTCCTTCGGCTGCCAACAAGGGTATCTTCCTCATCGCGCCGGTGGTGACCTTCACCATCGCGCTGATGGCGTGGGCGGTGATCCCGTTCAACTCGGGCGCCATGCTCGCCGACATCAACGTCGGCCTGCTCTACATTCTCGCGATCAGCTCGTTGGGTGTGTACGGCACGATCATGGCGGGCTGGGCATCGAACTCGAAGTATCCCTTCTTTTCCGCGATGCGCGCATCGGCCCAGATGATCTCGTACGAAGTCTCCATTGGCTTCATCATAATCTGTGTCGTCCTGTGGTCGGGTACGTTCAATATGAACGATATCGTCAAGGCCCAGCAGGGGCATGTCTTCGGCATCTTCAACGGCTTTGTGTTTAACCCGCTGCTGTTCCCGATGTGGGTGATGTTCCTCATTTCCTCGCTGGCGGAAACCCAGCGTGCGCCGTTCGACCTTACCGAGGCGGAATCGGAACTCGTGGCCGGTTACCAGACGGAATATTCGTCAATGGCGTTTGCCGCTTACTGGCTGGGTGAATACGCGAACGTCCTTCTGATGTGTGCGCTCAACACAACGCTGTTCTTCGGTGGCTGGCTGCCGCCGCTGGACTGGGCGCCGCTGTACCTTGTCCCGGGCTTCATCTGGTTCCTGCTCAAGGTCTTCTTCTTCTTCTTCGTCTTCTCCTGGGTGAAGGCGACCGTCCCGCGCTACCGCTACGACCAACTGATGCGTCTTGGCTGGAAGGTCTTCCTGCCGGTTTCGCTCCTCTTCGTGGTCCTGGTCTCGGGCTACCTGATGCTGACGAGGTATTCCTGATGAGCGTCGCTCAACTCGTAAAGTCCTTCACGCTCTATGAGTTCGTGAAGGCCCACACCCTGACGCTGAAGTATTTCTTCAAGCCGAAGGCGACGATCAACTACCCCTTCGAGAAGAACCCGCTTTCGCCCCGTTTCCGTGGTGAGCATGCCCTTCGCCGTTATCCCAACGGCGAGGAGCGCTGCATTGCGTGCAAGCTGTGTGAGGCAATCTGTCCGGCACAGGCGATCACGATCGAAGCTGCGCCGCGTGACGACGGTTCGCGCCGCACCACGCGCTACGACATCGACATGACGAAGTGCATCTACTGCGGCTTCTGCCAGGAAGCGTGCCCGGTGGATGCGATCGTCGAGGGGCCGAACTTCGAATACGCGACAGAAACGCGTGAGGAACTGCTCTATGACAAGGCTAAGCTTTTGGCGAACGGCGATAAGTGGGAGCGTGCAATCGCCGCGAACCTTGAAGCCGATGCGCCGTATCGCTAGGGGGCTCGCGCGGTCATGATTCACGTTATTGCCTTCTATCTCTTCGCGGTGATGACCGTCGCCTCAGGCGCGATCACTATCCTTTCGCGCAACCCGGTGCATTCGGTCCTCTGGCTCATCCTGGCGTTCTTCAACGCTGCGGGCCTGATGGTGCTGGTCGGTGCGGAATTCATCGCGATGCTGCTTGTTATCGTCTACGTGGGCGCGGTCGCCGTCCTGTTCCTGTTCGTCGTCATGATGCTCGACATCGACTTCGCCGAACTGCGCGCAGGCTTCGTTCGCTATTTCCCGCTGGGGGCGCTTGTCGCGCTTGTCCTTCTGGCTGAGATCGTCCTTGGAGTCGGGGCCTATCGCGCCGGTTCACTTGAGCTCGGCACGCCGGATGGTACCGCCGCCGTCGCCGAGGGCCTCTCGAACACGACTGCCATCGGTGCGCTTCTCTACAGCCGCTACCTGTTCCTCTTCGAGGCAGCCGGTATCATCCTGCTTGTCGCCATGATCGGTGCCATCGTCCTGACCCATCGTCAGCGCGGCGAGGCGCTCGTTCAGAACATCTCCAAGCAGAACGCACGTCGTCCCGACGAGGCGACCGTCAACGTGAAGCCCGAAGTGGGCAAGGGGGTTACGCTGTGATCGGCGTCGAACACTATGTCGTGGTGAGCTCGATCTTGTTCGTGCTCGGTGTCCTCGGCATTTTCCTCAACCGCAAGAACGTGATCATCGTCCTCATGGCGATTGAACTCATTCTGCTCGCGGTGAACATCAATCTCGTTGCGTTCAGTGCCTTCCTTGGCGATCTGACGGGCCAGATTTTCGCCATGTTCGTTCTGACTGTCGCCGCGG
The DNA here is from genome assembly GCF_008107685.1 of Novosphingobium sp. BW1. Classification (GTDB taxonomy): domain Bacteria; phylum Pseudomonadota; class Alphaproteobacteria; order Sphingomonadales; family Sphingomonadaceae; genus Novosphingobium. The sequence goes on along the minus strand of NZ_VIRF01000078.1, from coordinate 88,990 downwards.
GTGAAGCCGCAGTAGGTCTGGCGATCCTCGTTATCTACTTCCGTGGCCGCGGCACTATTGCCGTCGACGACGTCAACCGGATGAAGGGATAAGGCCTTGCACCCGATCCTGATCATCGTATTCCTGCCGCTTCTGGCAGCGATCATCACTGGCCTTGGGAACAAGGATCTCGGTGGAATGGCGGCCAAGGTCATCACGACCGTAGGCCTGTTCATCTCCGCCGCCCTGTCCTGGTCGGTCTTCATCCCCTACCTCACCGGCTCGGCTGAGCCGACGGTGGTTCCGGTCCTACACTGGGTTGCCTCGGGTAGCTTCGTCTTCGACTGGGCGCTGCGCGTCGATACGCTGACTGCCGTCATGCTGGTTGTCGTGACTTCGGTCTCCTCGCTCGTGCACCTCTACTCGTGGGGGTACATGGACGATGAGCCGGACAAGCCACGCTTCTTCGCTTACCTCTCACTCTTCACCTTCATGATGCTCATGCTGGTGACGGCCGACAACCTGGTGCAGATGTTCTTCGGTTGGGAAGGCGTGGGCCTCGCCTCGTACCTTCTGATCGGTTTCTACCTGCGCAAGCCTTCGGCCGGTGCGGCTGCTATCAAGGCCTTCGTCGTCAACCGCGTTGGTGACCTTGGGTTCATGCTTGGCATCTTTGGCACCTACATTGTCTTTGGCACCGTCTCGATCCCCGAGATTCTGGATGCGGTTCCGGGCATGGCGGGCTCGACCATCGGCTTCCTCGGCATGCGTGCCGATACGATGACGGTGATCACGCTGCTGCTGTTCGTGGGCGCGATGGGTAAGTCAGCGCAGCTGGGCCTTCACACCTGGCTCCCGGACGCGATGGAAGGCCCGACCCCGGTCTCGGCCCTGATCCACGCGGCGACCATGGTCACCGCCGGTGTCTTTATGTGTTGCCGCCTTTCGCCGATGTTCGAAGCCAGCGCCACGACGATGACTGTCATCACTTTCATCGGTGCGGCCACCTGCTTCTTCGCGGCAACCGTTGGCTGCACACAGTGGGACATCAAGCGCGTGATCGCGTACTCGACCTGTTCGCAGCTCGGCTACATGTTCTTCGCCATCGGTGTCGGCGCGTTCGGCTCGGCGATGTTCCACCTCTTTACGCACGCCTTCTTCAAAGCTCTGCTGTTCCTCTGCGCCGGTTCGGTCATCCACGCGATGCACCACGAGCAGAACATGCGGTTCTACGGCGACCTTCGTAAGAAGATCCCGGTAACTTTCTGGGCCATGACGATGGGCACGCTGGCGATTACGGGGGTGGGGCTCTTCGGTGTCGGCTTTGCCGGGTACTATTCGAAAGACTCGATCATCGAAGCCGCGTTCGCGAGCGGCACCTCGATGGGCCTCTTCGCCTATTGGATGGGTATCGCCGCCGCTCTGATGACGAGCTTCTACTCGTGGCGCCTGGTGTTCCTCACCTTCTTCGGCAAGCCCCGTTGGGCCGGTTCGGAGCACATCCAGCACGCTGTCCATGATGCCCACGGCCACGGCCACGGTCACGATGACCACGGCAAGGGCAATCACGGCCACGCGCTTGAGGGCACCGGTGGCTACCACCCGCACGAGAGCCCGCTGGTCATGCTGCTGCCGCTGATCATTCTCTCGGTTGGTGCTGTGGTTGCCGGCTTCGCGTTCCAGCACTGGTTCGTCAGTGAAGGTACGGGTGAGTTTTGGCAGGGCGGTCTCGTCTTCCACGAGCACCTGATCCATTCGCTCCATGAAGTCTCGGGTATCTACAAGTACATGCCCTTTATCGTGATGCTGATCGGCCTTGTCATTGCCTGGTATGGTTACATCAAGAACACGTCGTTCCCCGCCAAGGTCGTGGAGCAGATCGGCCCGGTCTACACCTTCGTCTACCGCAAGTGGATGTTCGACGAACTTTACAATCTCGTGTTCATCAAGGGCGCCTTCGCTTTCGGCAAGCTGTTCTGGAAGGTGCTCGATATCGGGATTATCGACCGGTTCGGTCCGGACGGCGCGGCCTGGGTCGTGTCCAAGGGTTCGACCTATGCGCAGAAGGTCCAGTCGGGCTACCTGTACAGCTACGCTCTAGTCATGCTGCTGGGCCTTGTTGGCGCCATCAGCTGGGTGATCGCGGGATAAGATGATGAGTGGTTTTCCGATCCTCAGTCTGATGCTCCTAGTGCCGCTCGCGGCGGCACTGGTGTGTCTTTACCTTGATGCCAAGTCAGCGCGTGTCCTCGCGCTGGCCGCAACCCTGGCCAATCTGGCTCTTGGTGTTGTCCTTTGGCTTAATTTCGATGTGGGCGGTGCCCAGTGGCAGTTCCAGGAGAGCCATGCGCTCTTCGCGGGCTTCAAGTATGCCCTGGGTATCGATGGCATTGCTCTCCTCCTGATCATGCTCTCCGTTTTCCTCATGCCGGTCTGCATCGGCGCGAGCTGGAAGTCGGTTGAGAAGCGTGTGGGTGAGTACATGGCCGCCTTTCTGCTGGTCGAGATGCTCATGATCGGTGTGTTCGCCGCTCAGGATCTCTTCCTGTTCTACATCTTCTTCGAAGCTGGCCTGATCCCGATGTATCTGATCATCGGCATTTGGGGCGGTGCAGACCGTATCTACGCGTCGTACAAATTCTTCCTCTACACGCTTCTCGGTTCGGTGCTTATGCTGATCGCGATGCTGTGGATGGTGAATGTTTCGGGCACGACCGACATCCCGACCCTGATGGCCTACGATTTCGATCCCCAGGCACAGACTTGGCTGTGGTTGGCCTTCTTCGCGAGCTTCGCCGTGAAGATGCCGATGTGGCCGGTGCACACCTGGCTTCCCGCGGCGCACGTTCAGGCGCCGACGGCGGGCTCGGTCATTCTGGCCGGTGTCCTCCTGAAGATGGGCGGTTATGGCTTCATCCGCTTCTCGCTCCCGATGTTCCCCGAAGCCTCGGCACAGTTCGCGCCGCTGATCTGGGGTCTGTCGATGACGGCTGTGGTTGTGACCTCTCTGATCGCGCTGGTGCAGGACGATATGAAGAAGCTGATTGCCTATTCGTCAGTCGCACACATGGCGATTGTGACCGTCGGTCTCTTCGCGTTCAACGCGCAGGGTCTCGAAGGTTCGATGCTGGTCATGCTCAGCCACGGTCTCGTGTCGGGCGCGCTGTTCCTGTGCGTGGGCATCATCTACGACCGTCTCCACACCCGTGAGATCGCCCGCTACGGCGGTCTTGCCATCAACATGCCGCGTTACGCGCTGTTCTTCCTGCTGTTCACGATGGCTTCCATCGGTCTGCCGGGTACGAGCGGGTTCGTTGGCGAATTCCTGAGCCTTGCAGGTGCTTACCAGGTCTCGAGCTGGGTTGGCCTTATCTCCACCACCAGCATCATCCTGGGTGCTGCCTACATGCTCTACCTTTACCGCCGGGTGGTCTTTGGCCCCCAGAAGAACGCCGATGCCGCCGCCATGCCGGACCTGGACGCGCGTGAGATCCTGATGGTTGTCGCGCTTGGTATTCCGGTTCTGTGGATGGGCATCTACCCTGAGAGCTTCATGGCTCCGATGCGCGCCGATATTGCCGCGCTGGAAGCCCGGATCGCCCGTGCGGCGCCGGAGGGTGATGCCAAGCCGACGGCAGGCAATCCTAAGCCTGCGCATGAAGAAGTCTCTGCGCATGAGGGGGCACACTGATGGACTGGTCGCAGTCGCTGCGCCTGATCGCGCCTGAAGAAACAATCACCGTCGCAGGCCTGGTTCTGCTCCTTGTCGCCGCCTGGGGCGGGGACAAGGCGAGCCGCCTCATCTCGATCGTGTCGGTCGCCACGCTCGTCGCGGCCATGGTTCTTGTCGCTCCTGCCCTTTGCGGCGGGGCGATGGGGCCAGAAACCTCGGCCTTCTTCGGCCAGTTCCGGGCGGACGCTTTTGCCAGCTACGCCAAGATTCTGATCTATGGTTCGGCTGCGGTTACGCTGGTTCTCGCGCCGAGCTACTTCGAACGCTACGATTCGATGCGTGCCGAATTCCCGCTGCTCGTGCTTTTCGCGACGGTAGGCATGGGCATGATGGTGTCGGCTGCCGATTTGCTGACGCTCTACATCGGTCTAGAGATGATGTCGCTTTCCTCTTACGTTCTGGCTGCGATCCTGCGAAGCGACGGACGTTCGGCGGAAGCGGGACTCAAGTACTTTGTGCTGGGCGCTCTGGCCTCGGGCATCCTGCTCTTCGGCATGAGCCTGACGTACGGTTTCGCCGGTACCACGTCGTTCGTAGGCATCAACGCCAGCGTTTCGGAAGGCCTCTCGAACGGCGCGTTGTTCGGCATCGTGTTCATGCTGGCGGGTCTGGCCTTCAAGATCAGCGCCGTGCCGTTCCACATGTGGACACCGGACGTTTACGAAGGTGCACCGACGCCGGTGACCACCTTCTTCGCGACGGCGCCCAAGGTGGCGGGTCTCGGCCTCATCATGCGCGTTCTCCTGGATGCCTTTGGTGATCAGGCGGCAGCCTGGCAGCAGATCATCCTCTTCGTCGCGCTGGCCTCGATCGTTGTGGGCGCTCTTGGCGCCATCGGCCAGAGCAACATCAAGCGCCTGATGGCCTACTCGTCGATCAACAATGTGGGCTTCATCCTCGTCGGACTTGCCACGGCCACGCAGGCCGGTGCCTCGGGCATGCTGATCTACGTGACCATCTACGTTGCGATGTCGATTGCCGGTTTTACCGCTATTCTGATGCTCAAGGACGAGAACGGCAACTACGTCGAGGATATCCCCAAGCTGGCGGGTCTCTCGCGTACGCGTCCGGGCCTCGCGCTGGCGCTCGCGACCGTGATGTTCAGCCTTGCCGGTATCCCGCCTCTGTTCGGTTTCTGGGGCAAGTTTGTGGTCTTCCAGGCTGCGGTCCAGGCCGACATGCTCGCGCTGGCCTTTATCGGTATCGCCGCTTCGGTCATCGGCGCCTTCTACTACCTCAAGGTCGTCAAGGTCATGTACTTCGACGAGCCCGCCGATGTGGTGAAGGGTGAGAGCGACGTCTGGCACAAGCTCATCCTCGTGGTCGCCTGTGCGTTCATCTCGCCGCTGGGTTACCTGCTGACTTCGTGGCTGGGCGAGACCGCCAACACGGCGACGACCGCTCTTTTCGCCGCTCTGTGATCCGGCTCCGTCTTGATCCGGTACGTTGAGGAAACTGGTTCGACCAACTTCGATTTGGTCGACCGGTTGAAGCGGGGCGATTACCTTCCCGAGGGCGACTGGCTGGTTGCAGACCGCCAGTCGCAGGGGAGGGGACGCCTGGGCCGTGACTGGTTCGATGGCTCGGGCAATTTCATGGGCTCGACGGTGGTGCATTGGAGCCCGGGCCAGCCCGCTCCATCTACGCTGGCGTTTGTCGTTGCGTTAGCCGTTCACGAGGCCGTGGGCGGCTTTCTGCCTTCCCGCGATGACCTCGTCATCAAGTGGCCGAACGACCTCCTGCTCAATGGCGCGAAGCTGGCGGGGGTTCTCCTGGAAATGATCCAGGGACGCGTTGTTGTGGGTGTGGGGGTGAACCTGTGCTCGGTCCCGGATTTGCCCGACCGGCCCGTAACGAGCTTGCGTGCTTACGGCGCAACGGTTGATCGTGACGCGTTTGCCGAGCGCCTTCACGAGGCTTTTGCCCTGGAGCTGGAGCGCTGGCGCGGGGCAGGGCTTGCTCCATTGCTGCGGCGCTGGCAGACTGCGGCCCATCCAAAGGGAACGGTCCTTCGCGTTCATCCTCCCGGTGAAGAGCCTGTTTCGGGGCGATTTGACGGGCTGTCGCCGGAAGGGAGCCTGCGGCTGCGATGCGCGGATGAGATTGTACGCGAGATCCATGCCGGCGATGTGTTTCTACCCAATATCCCGGGTTGAGTTAGAGGTTGCCTTTCATGCTGCTTGCAATTGATGCCGGGAACACGAATGTCGTGTTTGCGCTGTTCGAGGGCTCCGAGGTTCGGGCGCGGTGGCGCATTGCTTCAGATGCGCGCCGGACCGGCGATGAATACGCGGTGTGGCTGATGCAGTTGCTTGACATCCACAAGGTGGATCGCGACGCCATAGACAGCATCATCATTTCGACCGTAGTGCCGCGCGCGCTGCACAATCTCGAGGTGCTGTGCCGGCACTATTTCGATGTCGAACCTCTTGTCGCGGGTGTCGGCAGGGCAACCTATGATATTGAGATCGATGTGGATGAGCCCCGTACGCTGGGTGCCGACCGCGCGGTCAATGCGATCGGGGCTCATGCCAAGTACGAAGGAGACCTCATTGTTGTCGACTTCGGAACGGCGACCACCTTCGATGCGGTTGATTTCAATGGTGCCTACAAGGGCGGTATCATCGCGCCTGGCATCAACCTGTCCCTCGACGCACTTGTGGGCAATACCGCCAAGCTGCCGCGCATCGGCATTGCCGTTCCCAGCTCGACCTCGGTCATCGGTCGCAATACAGAGGACCAGATGCTGATCGGCGTTTTCTGGGGCTATGTCGCGATGATGGAAGGCTTGATCGCGCGTATGCAGCGTCAGATCGGCCGTCCGGCGAAAGTCATCGCGACTGGAGGCCTGGCGGTGCTGTTCGACAAGGCAACCGACATTTTTGACGCCGTCGAAGCGAATCTGACGCTCGAGGGGCTGGCCATTCTTGCAGAGAGAGCATCGACCAAGTGATACCGGGTAAGGAACTGATCTTTTGTGCCCTTGGCGGCTCGGGAGAGATTGGCATGAACGTCAATCTCTACGGGTGCCAGGGCAAGTGGTTGATGGTCGATCTGGGCATGACCTTCGGCATGAATGAATATCCCGGGGTTGATCTTGTCTTTGCGGACCTGGAGTTCATCGAGTCCGAGCGGGAGAACCTGCTGGGCATCGTGCTCACGCATGCGCACGAGGATCATATCGGTGCAGTGCCCTATTTCGCACAGGATCTTGGTGTTCCCATCTATGCTACGCCCTTCACGGCCAAACTGGTCGCGGCGAAGCTCGAAGAGGCGGGGATTGCAGGCGAAATCGAACTGATCGTGGTCCAGGATGAGGAGCCTTTTGATCTGGGACCGTTCGGTATCCGCTACGTGCCGCTCGCCCACTCGATTGCCGAAGGCAACGCGCTCGTCATCGACACGCCCTATGGTCGCATCTTCCACACTGGCGACTGGAAGCTGGATGAAGCCCCTCAGGTGGGCGTGCCTGCGACCGAAGACGAGTTGCGGGCGATTGGCGACGAGGGCGTGCTTGCCCTCGTTTGCGATTCCACCAACGTGTTCAATCCCAAGGCTTCCGGTTCCGAAGGCGCTGTTTACGAGGGGCTGCTCGAGGAAATCTCGCGCCATGAAGGACGGCGGGTTCTTGTAACGACGTTCGCCTCCAATGTGGCGCGTCTCCAGACCTTGGGCGCGATTGCCGTCAAGACGGGGCGCCAGCTCTGTGTCGCGGGCCGCTCGCTCGACCGTATTATCGGGGTTGCTAAATCCTGCGGGTATCTGCCTGATTTCCCAGAGGTCATCGAAGCGGACGAGGCCATGGACCTGCCACGCGATGATGTGCTGATCGTGGCCACCGGCGGGCAGGGTGAGGCGCGCGCAGCGCTGGCCCGGATCGCCGATGGCAATCATACGATCAAGCTGGACAAGGGCGATGTGGTCCTCTTTTCGAGCCGCCAGATTCCGGGGAACGAGATCCCGATTGGACGCATTCAGAACCGTCTGGCGGAGGCCGGTGTCAAGGTTGTCACGGATCGTCAGAGCTTGATCCATGTGTCGGGACATCCGGGCCGTCCGGAGCTCCAAGCCTTGTACAGTTGGATCCGTCCCGAGGTTCTCATGCCGGTTCACGGCGAAGTGCGCCACATGAAGGAACAGGCTGCGTTTGGCCGGTCCTGCGGGATTCCCAAGGCGGTGTTCCAGAAGAATGGCGACCTTGTCCGCCTGGCTCCCGGGCATCCGGGCAAGTTCGGTGAAGTGCATTCAGGACGCCTCCTTCTCGATGGCGACATCATTGCGCCGGCCGATGGCGAAGCGATGGTGATGCGTCGGCGCATTTCTTACCAGGGCGTCGTCTCGGTCGCCGCGACGCTGAATGGAAAGGTCAAGGTAAGCGCCGTTGGCTTGCCGCTTGACGAGGACTACGCCGATTTCGTGGTCGAGGCTGAGGAAGACGTCGCCAAGGCTCTGCAGCGTACGCGCAAGGCCACACCTGAGGATCGCCATGAGGCGGTGCGCCTTGCGACCCGCCGTGCGGCGACGCGCTGGTCGGGCAAGAAGCCGCAGGTTCAGGTACTGATCTTGGGGAACGACTGAACACCTCCGGCCGACCCGCCGTCATAGGTTGGGCGGCCGGGAGAGGAGATGATACCACCGATGCAATGGACGTCCCTGATCGCGATTTTTGGGCTATTCTGGGTTCTGAGTGCGTTCATTGTGCTGCCGATCGGCTTGCGCACGCCCGACGAGGTCGAAGGCCATGAGGTCCAGACAGGTCATGCAGATTCCGCGCCCGTGAATTTCCGTCCCGGTAAGGTCGCCTTACGGGCCACGATCCTGGCCGCGGTCTTCAGCGTCCTGTTTACCCTCAACTGGTCCTATGGGTGGATCACGCGTGAGGATCTCAATTTCTACGGCGAGATGCCGAGCGAAGACCTGGGCTACTGAGGTGGCTACAAGCCGCGGCCTGATCGTGGCCGCGGCTTTTCTAGTCTCAATTGCGCAGGCGTTCGATGGCCTGGGCGAGGGCCACGTATAGCTTACCCATGTCCGAGGAGAGCAAGGTCACCCCCATCGCATTGCCATCGCGGGTCGAGAGGACCTGGCGCAGGAGAGATTCGAAGTCGTGGATGTAACGGCTCACGTGTTCGCGGAAAGCGTCGTCGCTCTCGAAGGTCTGCTGGATCGCCTTCGCTTCGCTTGAATCGATAAGGGTGACGGCACGTCGGGTGAAGATCCCGCGATCACCGCGCAGATAGGAAGCCCAGGCCGTGTCGGAGACCTCGCTCGACATAGCGGTGGCGATGTCGATGGCGTTGGAGTTGAGAGATTCCGTGATGAGCGCGGCCCGGCGGGCAAAGTCATTGTTGACCTGCTCGCTTGCCCGTTCACGGGCTTCGTCGAGCCTTGCTTCGAGGTTACCGACCAGTTCTGTAACCTTTTCCATCTGCTCGCGCAGCTGGGCCGTGGCCTCGCGGCTGACACCCGTTGCATGGGCAACGGCCTGCTCGAGCTGTCCCGAGATTTCGGCCGCGGTGGTCCGCATGGCCTTGTCAATGGCCTTGCCGCTTTCCTCACCCAGCGTCTGGGTGACGCTATCGATGCGGGCAGGCGCGCCAGTTTCGATATCGGAGATCGCCTCGTCGAAATTCTGGCGCAGATCTTTAATCGCCTCCGTCAGTTCGCCGCGCGCATGCTCGGCGTTCTGGAGCAACGTGCCTTCGATCTCGGTCAGGCTGCGCTGGAGGTGCTCAAGGCGCTGCGCGTGATCGGTGGTGCCCTCGGCGATGGAGGCCTGAGCCTCGACAAGGTGTTCGTGCAGCCTGTCCAGTGACGTACCGGATTGCAGGATCGCCTCGGAGAGTGCTTGACCGCTCGTGGACGACTCCGCAAGCTTGCCGCGCACCTCGTTGATCGCGGTGTCGATCCGGTCGAGTTGCTCCTCGGAATGGGTGAGCGCCTGGGGCAGCTCGTTCTGCGCCTGGCTGGAGCTGGCACGCAGGAGATCGAGCAGGCGCAGGCTGTCGTCCGTCAGCTTGGCAACGTCGCGATCAGCGGCCGAAAGCGAGGTTTGGCTCGCGGAAAGGTTTTCAGCCAGACCATGCAGCGATGTCGCAAGGCGTCCTTCGGCATCGGCGCTTTGCGTTGCAATGGAGCGCAGGCGCGCATCGAACTGTTCGAGTTGCGAGGTCACGCTGCGCGCACGTTCACTCAGCGCTTCGGCCTGGTGGCGATGCCCTTCGAGCCTCTCGGCCACAGCGTTGTCGAGTTCGACCAGCATATGCTCGATATGGGCCAGCGCATGGCGCTCCTGTTCGAGTTGGCGCTGGTGGCGTTCGCTCGCCTCGGTGGCGAACTGGCCGTCGCGGTTTTTCAGTCGTGCAAAGGCGGCGTCCGCCTGCGCGCAGACTTCGGAGAGACGGTCTGTAAAGCTTGCGACCACGGTCTGCTGGGCGGAGGAAATCCGGTCTTCGGTGCGAGCCGCGTCCGTTCCGAGCGCCTCGATGCGTTGGGAAAGCTGATCAAGAGTGGTCTCGTGCGCGGCGACGAGCAGGTCGTGCGCGGTCTCGTGCTCGGCCTTGAGTGTCTCGAAGCTTTCCTGCACGCTCCGGGCGGCCTGGCCCTGGGCATCTGTGATGCTGCGACCGACCACGCCGCATTCCTCGCGCAGTGCGGAAAGGCGCGCGCGCAGCGAGGTGAGGGTAGCGGCCTCGCTCTCGTCCAGCTGTTCGCGGGTCCTGTGAAGCTCGCTTTGCAGAGCGGCCGAGCGGGCGCGGATCGCCGCAAGAGCGTCGGCTTCGTGGCGCTCTAGTTCGCTCCGGAATTCCTGGCCTCTCTCGGCCAAGGCTTCGAACCGCTGGCGGGCAAGGACTTCAAGATCCTCGCACTGACCGGCGAACTGGGCGAGAGCGGCATCGACGGCAGTGCGCACGGAGGCAATCTGGCGTTCGTTCGCCTGTCCGAATTCGTTCAGCCGATGGAAGCCGGCGATCATGTTCTCGATTTGGGAGCGCGCCGTCCGCCCGGCGTTGCCGATGTTGCTGGTTACGTCCTTGGCCGAGCTGGCAATCACGGGAAGCTGGCCGCGCAACTTTTCCATGTTGTCGAGGGCCGTGGTACTGACTGCGCCTATCGTTTCGAGGCGTTCGCCGTTCTCTTCGATAAGCTCTTGCAGTCTCAGCGCATTGCCGGACAGTCGCTCCGACGCCAGACGGCCCAGTGCTTCGAGATCACGCGACTGTGCAGCGACGAACTCGCGGGCAAGACTAAGTTCCCGATTGACGCTGAGGAGGCGGCGTTCGAGGCGCTCGCTTTCGAGCGAGAGTGTGCTGGCGATGTCCCCGAAGCGCTTGCCCTCACGCGTGGAATGGCGAAGCGCGAGCAACCATACGATGCCGATCAACAGCGGGGGAATGCACCATTGGCTGATGAGGGCGGGAACTGCCGCGAGGGTGAAGTCAGCCTGGAAATAGGTCCAGTGGGCGGCGAGGAAGAGACCGCTCCACGCCAGGAGGCCGAGGCCCGCCAGGGTCGGGGCGATCCAGCCTTCGGGACGTTGCGCATCGCTGCTTTCGCTCCTCGTTTCGCCGCTGCCGATCCAGGCATCATCCCAATCCGAAGCGGCTGCGGCGTCCTCCGTATCGCTGGAGGGCGCAAGCGCATCGCGCAGCCGGGTTGCGTCGTCGGCCTTGGCCTGCGTTGCGCTGTCCTCGGTGGAGGCACCGCCGAACGATATGATCCTGCTATCTCCAGACATCGCTCTACGATACCACGCCGGGGGTCTCAGGAAACCCCGGATTAAGACTTGGTTCGGTAATCTGGGGATATGGCGTATGAGACCGGAGCCTTGGAAGCAACGTTCGCGGCGGCGGCGGGGGGCGATCCCGAACTGCTGGCGCAGCTGCGCCAGTCCTATCGCGAAAGTGTATCACGTCAGGTGGATCTTTTGGAGCGGTCCCGCTGCGACGGGAACTGGACCCTCGCAGCCACGCGTTTGCAGGGGCTTGCGGCAAGTTTTCATTCCGGCGATCTGCACGTTCTTGCGCTCGAAGCGCTGGATGCGGCTCCGGGCGAGCCCGCTGTCCTACGGCGTCTACGTGACTATTTGCAGCGTTTTCCCGATTCGTAATGCCGCCTCACGCTTGGCACCCGGCGGTGCGGGGCCTAGAAGGACGCCCTCGGTGGAGTGAGTGTTCTGCGCATAGCCTTGTTATCGATGACGGAGCCAAGCGGTGGCGGCCAGACCCCGCCGCGCGCCGGTCTGCGGGTGGCTGGAGCAAGTCTCGCCAAGCATCAGCTTGGTCTTGTCCTTGCCCTGAAGTGCCATCGCATCGTGTGCCTTGCCGCAGGCAAATCGTCGGACGTCCAGGATCTGGAGCGCGCAGCCCAAGATGCGGGCGTGCAGTTCAGGATTGTTTCCGGGCCGCATGACGTACCCGCCCAAGTGGGCGAAGCGGACGAACTTTTCGTCATCACCGACGGCTTATTCGTTGATCCGGACGTGGCTCTGCCACTTCTGGATGACATGCGCAGCTGCGTTCTGGTGCAGCCCGTCGAAGGCGCCCGGACCGCCGGATACGAACGGATCGACCTCAATCGCTGTGCCGCCGGTCTAATGCGGTTGCCGGGGGGGGTGGTGGACAGACTGCGCGAGGTGCCCGAGGAAAGTGATACGATCTCGATCCTGACACGCCTTGCGTTGCAGTCAGGTACGCCCATGCGCGATGTGCCGGCTGCCGTGTGCGGAGGCGCGAACTGGCGGCTTGTCACCTCCGAAGCCGATGCGATCGGCTTGGAGGAGGAGTGGCTGCATCGGCATTTCACGGCCGGTCGCGGACAGTCGCCGGGCAGGCTCCTGGCCCAGTATGGTGCAATCGCGTTCGGAGCGACGTTGCTTCAGGTCGGCCGAGCGAGCAACGTCGTCAGTGCGGCGGCGCTGGTTCTTCTCGCACTGGCTGGCCTGCTGGGATGGTTCGGCTTGCCGGGGGCAGGCTTTTGCGTTGCCGGTCTGGCCTGGATACTCATCGAGGGCGGGCGCAAGGTGCGGGCTGCCGAGCGCAGGCCGCTGGGCGAAACTGTTCCGGCGATCGAGCGCGCCGACGCGATGGTTTGGCTGGTCGATGCTGTTCTGGCCTGTCTCGTCTTGCGTGCTGTCGAGCGTCTGCCCGGTCAGGACGTCCTGCACTGGCTCTATGCGCCGGTATCGCTTTTTCTCGTCATTGCTCTGGCGCCAAGGATTCTGGGGCGATGGCCCGGGGCTCTCATCAGTGATCGGGCCGTGCTCGCCTTGCTCCTCGCACTGGGTGCGACTTTTGGGCAGGTTCTCGGCGTCGTCCAGGTGCTTGCCCTGTCGATTCTCGTCGCCGAACTTGTCCTGTCGAAACGAGCGGGAGTATAACCTCGATTTAACCAAGGCCGGTTTAGGCATATGGCATGAACGATCAGGCAGCCTTCAGGGATGGTGCCCGTCAGCTGGAAAGCATGATGGGTGAGGAGCTTGCGCGAGGTGATGCCTCGGCGCAAACGATGTTGCCCATTCTCAGGCACCTTATCAGCGCCCAGGACAACTCGGTTTTCAGCGATGAGATCCTTGCGCGTGTTCGGGGCATGGTGGGAGATCTGGCGGGCCAGCTCCTGGCCGCGATCACATCGTGCCGAAGCGATCCTGAAGCACTGGCGGATGACGGATCGCAGACGGCCCTTCTGGGGCAGGCTCTTATCGACAATCCGCAGCTGCTTACGCACCTGCACGGGCTTGCGCTCGAATGGCAGCTGACCGAACGCCTTCAGGCACGCCATGCTCTCGATCCCGTCGTACCGCCTTTGCTGCAGGCCCTGATCTCCTCGAATGATCCGGAAACCCAGGACACCGCCATGCGCTTCCTCGCCGCGCAGGCGCGGTGGGGGCAGGCCCAGCGCCGCATGCGATTGCCGCTAACCGAACTGCCGGGCGAACTTTTGCATGCCGCGTTGATGGCTCTCGTCCAGCTGGACGGCGAAAATCCGCGCTGGACAGCGGATTGCGAGCGGGCGGCAGCCGAAGTTCGGGCGCGCTTCGATGAAGGGGTGTCCCGTATCGGGCTGGCCGCGCAGCTTATCCTGGCCCTGGGCGGGGGCGCGCAGGCCGCCCTGTCCGTCTGCAGCGCAGGACTGGCCCTTTTCCTGAGTGCCCTTGGTCTCGCCTCCGGGCAGGAGCGCGATCACGTGATCTTCTCGACACACGAGGGGCAGATGGCGCGATTGGCCCTCTCGCTTCGGGCTGCGGGGCTGAGAACCGGGGCAATCGAGCAGGAGTTTCTGGCTCTGCATCCCGATGTCCTCCTCCCCGAAGGCTTCGGCAGTATCGGCGCGGATCGCGCGGCGGCCATTCTCAATTCAGCTGCGGGCCGCACCGATGCGTTCTGACGGCACCATCCTCGCGCGCGGGCAAAGCGATGCCCAGGACTGCCTGCTGAGCGCCGACGAGCCGCTGGCCGGGCTGCACCTTCGTTGCGGCGGGCAGTTGCCGGGCCCCATCGCGGTTCCTGAACTGATGGAACTGGTGCGAAAGGCCAGGCGCTATGGATTTCGTCTCGCCCGCGCCGTGTCCGCGCATGATGGCGGCGAGGTCGTCACAGCTTGGGTGGAAGCCGAACCGCGCGATGGTGGGCAGGGCTGCGAAATCCGCATTCGCAATTGGCGCAGTGCGCCCCAGCCTGCCGAGGATTCCACAGCTAGCGAGGCACGGCGAGCCGCGACCGACCGCCACCTGGCCGAATTGACGGCGCGTCTGGACGCGGGTCAACGTATTCTTGCCGTGGAGACGGAAAGTCCGGAATTGCGCGAGCTCGCCGTGGCCATGGAGAACGGCATCGGACGGCTCTGGACCGATTTTTTGCCCCCTGAGAATGTTAGTCACCATCAACCGCTGCACTGGCGGCTGCTTGATGGCAGCCGGGTAATCGTGCCCGCCTCCTCGCGTCCGTTCGAGGTGCGCCTGCTCCCGGCGATGCAGCCGGGCTTCGATCCGGCAGGCTTTGAACTGCTGCTGCTTTCGAATGTTCCGGCTCCCACGGCAGCGACTTCGTTGGAGGGCGCGGCGCTGCCAAGCAATCGGCGGGGGCTGGTCGGCCAGGAGCTGGCTCCGGTTCTGCGCCAGCCCATTGCCCGTATCATTGCCAATGCCGAAACCATTCGCACGCGCATGGCCGGCCCCTTGCCCGATGCCTACGCAGGCTATGCCAGTGAAATCTCGAGTGCTGGGCAGCTTCTGCTCGACCTGCTCGACGATCTTTCGGACCTCGAAGTCGTCGAGTCCCGCGACTTCCAGACTGCGCCGGACCAGATCGACCTTGGCGAAGTCTCGCGTCAGGCGGCAGGGATCCTCAATGTGCGAGCGCGGGAAAAGACTATCGCGCTGATCGCACCCGAGCCCGGCGAGACGCTGCCGGCCATCGCGGAATTCCGGCGGGTTCTGCAGGTGCTTCTGAACCTGATCGGCAATGCGATCCGGTATTCTCCGGAAGGCTCGCAGATATGGATACGCCTGGAAGGTGAGAGGGCGAACGCACGGGTCGTCGTGGCCGACGAGGGGCCGGGCATCTCGCCTGAGCAGCAGGCGCGCGTGTTCGACAAGTTCGAGCGTCTCGGGCGCGTGGGCGATGGTGGATCGGGCCTTGGCCTGTTTATTTCACGTCGCCTCGCCCGGGCCATGGGCGGCGATCTCACGGTTGAGAGCGAACCGGGGCGCGGTGCGCGTTTTATCCTGACCGTACCCGCCGATCCAGACGCCGACTGAAGGCGCTGCCGCACGAGGCGGAGGCTGAGCGGCTCTGCGTGCCCTTCGACAAATACCCTTGAAGCCAACGAAAAAGGCCCCCGCTTTCGCGGAGGCCCCTTCGTTCAGATGGCCAGATCCTGACCGTCTGCTCAACGCTGGCTGAGCGGCACATAGTCGCGCTGCGTGGGGCCGGTGTAGAGCTGACGCGGACGGCCGATGCGCTGGCCGGGATCCGAGATCATTTCGTTCCACTGCGCAACCCAGCCCACGGTGCGGGCAAGGGCGAAGAGTACGGTGAACATGTCGGTCGGGAAGCCGATCGCCGAGAGCACGACGCCCGAGTAGAAGTCGACGTTCGGGAAGAGCTTCTTCTCGATGAAGTACGGGTCGTTGAGGGCGATTTCCTCAAGGCGCATGGCGGTCTCGAAGAGCGGGTCCTGAACATTGAGTGCTTCGAAGACTTCGCGCACGGTCGACTGCATGACCGTCGCACGCGGGTCGTAGTTCTTGTACACGCGGTGACCGAAGCCCATGAGACGGAACGGGTCGTTCTTGTCCTTGGCGCGTTCGATGTAGTGCGGAATGCGGTCGGGGGTGCCGATTTCACGCAGCATGTTGAGGCACGCTTCGTTCGCACCGCCGTGCGCCGGGCCCCAAAGGCAGGCGATACCGGCCGCAATGCACGCGAACGGGTTGGCGCCTGACGAACCAGCGAGACGCACAGTCGAGGTCGAGGCGTTCTGCTCGTGGTCGGCGTGGAGGATGAAGATGCGGTCCATCGCCTTTTCGACGGCGGGGATCACCTCGTATTCCTCGGCGGGCACGCCGAAGGTCATGCGCAGGAAGTTGCCCGTGTAGGACAGGTTGTTGTCCGGGTAGAGCATCGGCTGACCGACCGAGTACTTGTAGGCAGCTGCCGCAATCGTCGGCATCTTCGCGATCAGGCGATGGCTGGCGATCTTGCGCTGCTCGGGGTCGGTGATGTCGGTCGAGTCGTGGTAGAACGCCGACAAGGCGCCGACGATGCCGCACATGATGGCCATCGGGTGCGCGTCACGGCGGAAGCCCTGGTAGAAGTGACGCAGCTGCTCGTGGATCATCGTGTGACGGCTGATCGTGTACTCGAAGTTCGAGAGCTCGTCCTGGCTCGGCAGTTCGCCGTTCAGCAGCAGGTAGCTGACTTCCATGAACGAGGAGCTCTCGGCGAGCTGGCCGATCGGGTAGCCGCGGTGCAGCAGGACGCCCTCGCCACCGTCGATGTAGGTCAGTGCGGATTCGCAGCTTGCCGTCGACGTGAAGCCGGGGTCGAAGGTGAACTTACCGGTCTGGCCGTAGAGCTTGCGGATGTCGATGACTTCCGGGCCCACGCTGCCCTTGAGGACGGGGTATTCCAAATCCGCGCCGTCCGCGCTCAGTTTAACCTGATCACCCACCAGTTCTTACTCCTTATGCTTGTGTCTCGGTATGCTCTCCGGCCTGCGCTGCGATGCGCGCGAGACTTTCGTCCCGGCCAAGAAGTACCAATACGTCAAAAATCCCTGGCGACGTTGTCTGACCCGTCAGGGCCGCCCGCAGGGGTTGTGCGAGCTTGCCGAGGCCCAGTTCGAGCTCTGCGGCCATTGCCTTCAGGTTGGCTTCCAAAGCCTCAAGGGTCCATTCGGGCTCCCCGCTCAGACGCTCGTGGATCGCGGCCAGGCGCTCGCGCGCCTCGTCGGTCAGGAGCTTCTGCGCCTTCTCGGTCATAGTGAGAGGGCGTTTGGCAAAAAGGAAAACAGCGCCTTCTGCAAGATCGTTGAGGTCCTTCGCGCGGACCTTCAGTTCGGCCATGGCGCGCGCCAGCAGGGCCTTGTCGGCGTCCGGGTATCCGGCAGCGACAAGCCGCGGCAGAACGAGATCGGCGAGATAGTCGTCCCTCGCTTCGCGCAGGTAGTGACCGTTGAGATTTTGCAGCTTCGCGATGTCGAACCGCGAGGCGCCCTTGTTGACATTGATGATGTCGAACCATTCGACGGCCTGCTCGCGGCTGATAATTTCTTCATCGCCGTGGCCCCAACCGAGGCGCAGCAGGTAGTTGAAGACCGCGTCGGGCAGGAGGCCCATTTCGTCGCGGTAGGCATCGACACCGAGCGCACCATGACGCTTGGAAAGCTTGGCGCCATCAGCGCCGTGGATGAGCGGGATGTGGGCGTAGACCGGGTCTTCCCAACCTCCGTCGATCGCGTTCATCGCGCGCAGGATTACCAGTTGGCGAAACGCATTGTTGATATGATCGTCGCCGCGAATGACGTGGGTCACGCCCATGTCACGGTCATCGACAACTACCGCCAGCATGTAGGTCGGCGTACCGTCCGAGCGCAGGATGACGAAGTCGTCGAGCTCGCGGTTCTGGACCGTGATCGGACCCTGCACCAGGTCGTCGATGGTGGTCTCGCCCTCGCGCGGGGGCTTGACGCGGACCACGTAGGGTTGATCGTCGGGCCACTGCGAAGAATCGGCTTCGCGCCACTCGCTGTCGAGGCGGAAAGGACGTCGCTCATCCTGTGCCTTCTGGCGGCGCTGCGCGAGCTGTTCGCTAGTCAGATAGCAGCGGTAGGCTTGACCGGCCTCCAACAACTTCGCCGCGACTTCGGCGTGACGCTCGGAACGGGCAAACTGGAAGACGGGGTCCTCATCGCCATTCAGCCCCAGCCAGGACAGGCCGTCGAAGATGGCCTCGATCGCAGCGTCGGTAGAGCGGGCACGGTCGGTGTCCTCGATGCGCAGGAGGTACTTGCCGCCGTGATGGCGGGCAAAGAGCCAGTTGAAAAGCGCGGTGCGTGCGCCACCAATATGGAGAAAGCCGGTCGGCGAGGGAGCAAAGCGCGTAACGACGGCCTTGGTGCCGCTCGATCCGCTCGTTGCACTTCCACTTGCCATTCCAATCACCTTCTGTCCTATTCCGGGCATGGTGATCAAGGCCACCCGACCCGGTGAAATTGTGGGCCCGGACATCGTGTCCGGAGACGCTGCATTGCGGGGTCGGCAATGGAACAGCGAACGCAACTTGTCGAGTGCTTTGGCGGCAATCGAAGGATTTCTTTCGCAATCTTGTCGCGATCGTGTCCCGTGGCTTTCCGTGGCTTTCGGGGCCGGCATCGCGGCATGGTTTGCGCTTCCGAAGCCGTCCCAATGGTCAGGCCTCATTGCGTTGTGCTGTGCAGCAAGCTTGGCGACCCGAGTTTGCTGGCGGCGATGTGGTGCGTTTCAAACTGTCTCGCAAGCTTTTTTTTGGGTGCCCCTGATGATCGCGGCGGGCTGCGTCCTGATCTGGGGGCGCTCCATGATGGTGGGGACACCTCCCATCGAGCGGCCTCTGTATGGAGCATTCACGGGGCGGGTGCTCGCGGTAGAGACGCAATCGGCCCAATCTCGGCGCAGGTTGGTGGTTGCGACGCGCGAACAGGCAATTGGCCGCGCGCTCAAGATCCGGCTCAATCTGCCGGACGAACTTTCCGATGGCGAATCTGTCCGACCGGCGGAGATTGGTGAGGGCAGTCTCATCCAGTTCGAGGCGAGGATCATGCCGCCGGCAGCGCCGCTGCTCCCCGGTGGTTATAATTTTGCAAGAACGGCCTGGTTTGCCGGGCTCGCCGGTTCAGGAACGATCTTGAAGCCCGTCACCGTCCTGGAGCCAGCGCCAGGAGGGGTGGCGCCTTTGGCGCGCGTTCGGCGCCGACTGGCTGGGCATGTCCGCGAGCAGGTCGATGAGCCGGCGGCTGGCATTGCCGTGGCGCTCGTCACCGGGGATCGTGGGGGCATCACGCCAGACGATGCGCAGGCCATGCGCGATTCCGGCCTCGCGCATCTGTTGGCGATAAGCGGCCTCCATGTGACGGCCGTAATCGGCCTGATCTATTTTCTGTCCGTGCGCGCGCTTGCCGTGTGGCCCGCCTTGGCTTTGCGGGTCCGCCTGCCGGTACTGGCCTCCGGGCTCGCTGCGCTGGGGGGGATTGGATATACGCTGCTGACTGGCGCGCAGGTGCCAACGGTACGTTCGTGTATCGCAGCTCTGCTCGTGCTTGGCGCTCTGGCACTCGGCCGCGAGGCGTTGTCTTTACGAATTCTGGCGGTGGCGGCATTCGCCGTGATGCTTCTATGGCCAGAAGCCGTGGTGGGTCCCAGCTTCCAGATGAGCTTTGCCGCTGTCCTTGCCATCGTGGCTCTGTCGTCCTGCGCGCCGGTGCGCAATTTCCTCGGTCCGCGTGAGGAATCTGCATGGATGCGCGGCGTGCGCTGGTTCGGCATGCTCATGCTGACCGGGCTGGCGATCGAGCTCGCCCTGATGCCGATTGCATTGTTTCATTTTCACAAGGCCGGGCTCTACGGCTCATTGGCCAATCTTGTGGCAATTCCGTTGACGACCTTCGTGATCATGCCCGGGGTGGTCCTGGCCTTGGTGGCCGACGTTTTGACCCTTGGCGGGCCGCTCTGGGCCCTTGTGGGATGGAGCATCCATGCGGTGCTGAGGCTGGCGCATTGGGTCTCGGTTCAGCCGGGGGCGGTGACGCTGGTGCCGGGCATGGGCGAAGCGGCCTTCACGCTGTTCCTTGCTGGAGGATTTTGGTTGGCCCTGTTGGTCGGAAGGGTGCGTCTTCTGGGCGTTCTTCCCTGTCTCATGGGCTTTCTTGTTCTTTATAATCAGTCGCCGCCTGATCTGCTGATCGCCGGGGATGGGCGCAACGTAGGCGTTGTCGAGCGGACGGCCGGGCGTGATGCACCAAGGCTGCTGCTGCTGCGCGACACGCGTAGCGACTATGTGCGCGACAATTTTCAGGAAAATGCGGGGCTGCGCGGGGAGACAATCTTCCTTCCCGATCATCCGGGGGCGCGTTGCAATGCCGACTTCTGTTCGATCACATTGCGGATGCAGAATCGCGCAGCCAACGTCCTGTTAGCGAGGAGCCGGGACATCGTACCCGAAAGAGAACTGGCCGCCGCCTGCGACCGCGCCGACATCGTGATCGCGGATCGTTGGCTTCCGCGGGCCTGCCGGCCGCGTTGGTTCAAGGCTGACCGGGCAACACTCAGCCAGACGGGAGGCCTGAGCGTTGATCTGTCGCGCGGCGTGGTGCGCAATGTCGCGCAGGGGCAGGGGATGCATGGATGGTGGCGTGGACGGAAAGAAGAGATGTCCTTGAAGGACCTCATTCCGCCCATACCATCATCGATGTCCCCGGATCGGTAGCGCACCGGGCAGTCCGATCCGGCAAGCTCAGTGGAAGTAACGACGCAGGAGGCCTGCGAGTTTACCCTGAACCTTGATCTCATTGGCCGCGTAGATCTGCGGTTCATAGGCCGCGTTGGCCGGGTCGAGGCGGATCATGCCGTTTTCACGGCGTAGGTACTTGAGCGTCGCTTCTTCACCGCGCACAAGGGCGACCACGATTTCGCCATCGTTGGCGATTTCGGTGCGCTTCACGAGGGCGAAGTCACCGTCGAGAATGCCTGCCTCGATCATCGAGTCGCCCGAAACCTCCAGCGCGTAGTGTTCGCCAGGGCCCAGGAGCGCAGCGGGCACGGGCAAGATCGCCTGGTCCTCCAGCGCTTCGATCGGGACGCCCGCGGCGATGCGTCCGTGTAAGGGGATCTCGATCACATCGCCCGCCGGTGCGGGAGCGGTGGCTTCAGGCTTCGCGAAGGGAACGACGTTCGAGTTTGCCGCAGGGGCCGTCTGGCCACCTTCATCGGCGCGGCGCAGCACTTCGAGCGCGCGGGCGCGGTTGGGCAGGCGGCGAATGAAGCCGCGTTCCTCCAGCGCGGAGATCAGGCGGTGCACGCCCGACTTGGACTTGAGGTCCAGCGCGTCCTTCATCTCTTCAAAGCTGGGCGAAATGCCGGTTTCGTCAAGCCGAGTCTGGATGAACCGGAGCAATTCGTGCTGCTTGCGGGTCAACATGTTCGCTGCCTCTTTCCTGCGCGTGCCGCACACGGAAATTGGGCTTCCCGCGTATCAGCTGTTCTTCTGGATGTTCCACTTGTGAACATTTTGAGAACAATTAAGCAACAGAATTTCCTACGTCAAGCGATACCGCCGTTCCGGAGTATGTAGATACGCACGTTTGCGCCAGAAGGTGTTTCCGGTCCGTTCGCAGGACGGTCGATGAGGACATTGCTGCCCGCAAGAGCGCCCAGGGCCCCGCTGTCCTGGATGTGCACGGCCCGTACGCATTGCCCGTCCCAAGTACCGCGCAGGAACTCACGACGTGCGCCGGTGGCAGGCAGGTCCCCGTCGAGGCGGGTGGTGACGGCCATAGGTGCAGGATCGAGCGCGCCCATCAGGCGCCGCAGTAGCGGGAGCAGGAAGTGATAGCCGGTGACGAGCGCGGAGACTGGATTTCCGGGCAGTCCGATGATGATCTGGCGGCGCTGTGAGCGGGGGCGGGTTGCGACGAGGAGCGGCTTGCCCGGCTTGATCGCGATGCGCCAGAAGGCGAGCTTTGCGCCCCAGGCTTCGAGCGCCGGGCGGATCAGGTCGTGTTCGCCGACCGATGCGCCGCCGCTCGTGACGATGACGTCGGCATGGGCTGCCTCGTCCAAGGCGCGCATAAGCGCGTCGAGCGTATCGCCGACCGGGCCGATGCGGCGTGTCTGGACCGCGAGCCCGGCGACCATTGCCTCCAGCATGGCGCCATTGCTGGCCGGGATCTGGTGCGTCGCGCAGTTCTCAGGGTCGGACGAAAGCTCATCGCCGCTGTCGATGATCGCGACTTCGGGCGCGCGGAATACCGGAAGGTGCCTGTGCCCTGCCGAGACGGCAAGTGCAATCTGGGCAGGGCCGATGCGGGTTCCGGCGGGCAGGACTTCCTTGCCGGTGACAAAGTCCGAGCCGAGGCGGCGTACGTGACGGTCCTGCGGGCTGGGGCCTGTGCCGGTGAGCGCGAGGGCATGGTCGCTGCGCGCGAGGTCTTCCTGGACAATGACCCCGGCAGCGTCGCACGGGAGCAGCGCGCCGGTGGAGATGCGAACCGCCTCGCCGCGCGCCATTCTGCCATTGAAGGGGTGCCCGGCGGCGCTTTCCCCCACGATGGTCCAGGGGCCGGCGAGGTCGCCATCGGTGACCGCGTAGCCGTCCATTGCGGAAAGGTGCCCGGCGGGCTGGGTGCGGCGCGCGAGCAGAGGCTGGGCAAGGTAGCGGCCGATGGCGCCTGCCATGTCGACATGTTCGCGGCGCATCGGATCGGCAAGCGCGAGCAGGCGGCGCTGCGCCTCTTCGAGCGGGATCGGCGGCGCCATGACGGGTGTGTCGGGAGAGGTCGCGCCGCTCATACCCAGCCTTCGGCTTTCCAGTGGCCCGACTTGCCGCCCTGCTTCTCGACGAGGCGGATGTCGGAGATGACCATGCCTTTATCGAGCGCCTTGGCCATGTCGTAGATGGTGACGAGCGCGAGCGAGACGGCGGTGATGGCTTCCATCTCGATGCCGGTCTTGCCGGTGATCGAGGCGGTGGCGGTGGCGCGGATGGCGCCTGTGAATTCTTCCTCGCTCTCGAAGGTGAAATCGAGGTTCACCGCATCGAGGGGCAGGGGGTGGCACATCGGGATGAGATCGGCGGTCTTCTTGGCCGCAAGGATGCCCGCGATGCGCGCGGTGCCCAGAACGTCGCCCTTGGGCGCATCGCCGGCCCGCACGGCGTCGAGCGCCTCGCGGGTCATCGTGATCGTGCCGCTGGCAACGGCGAGGCGGCGGGTTTCCGCCTTGGCGCCGACATCGACCATGCGCGCTGTGCCGTCCGTATCGATATGGCTAAGCGATGAGCTCACGAGAAGGTCCTTGCCGCGGGTGGGTTACAGGGAGGGTGACAGTCAGGTTGACACAGGTGACACGGTCCAGAGAGGTCTGTGTCCGGCCCCTGTGACCCGCCATCGAAGCAGCGTTCAAAGAGGTGCGAAGGGGCGTCATTGCGCGATCCTCGCAGATCGTTGCGGTGTAGGACAGCCCCTTTTGGGAAGACTCAGGCGCCGGTCAGGAGGCGCCGGGTGGCGACCTCGACGTCGGCCTCGCGCATCAGGCTTTCGCCCACCAGGAAGGTACGTGCGCCGCAGGCCGAAAGGCGCACGAGATCCTCGTGGCGGTTGATCCCGCTCTCGCTGATGAGAAGAGCGCCTTCGGGTGCAAACGGGGCGAGCCGCTCGGTAATGCCGATGTCCGTGACAAAGCGCTTGAGGTCGCGGTTGTTGATGCCAATAATCCTTGATTTCAAACGACTTGCGCGTTCCATCTCGGCTTCGTTATGAACTTCGACAAGGCAGTCCATGCCGCGTTCATGGGCGGCGGCCTCGATCTCGGCCATCTGCACATCCTCAAGCGCGGCAACGATGATGAGGATCGCGTCGGCCCCGATCGCGCGCGCTTCGGCGACCTGCCAGGGGTCGATCATGAAGTCCTTGCGGATCACCGGCAGCGACACCGCAGCGCGGGCCTCGACGAGGAAATCCTCATGCCCCTGAAAGTAGGGCGCGTCGGTCAGGATCGAGAGGCAGGCCGCGCCGCCCGCTTCATAGGCCTTCGCGTGTTCGGCAGGCCGGAAGTCGGGTCGGATCAGGCCTTTGGATGGGCTCGCCTTCTTGATCTCGGCGATGAGCGCGAAACCCTCCTGTGCCTTCATGCGCAGCGCGGCCTCGAAGCCGCGCGGCGCACTCTGGAAGGTGGCCTGCGCGTCGAGTTCGTCCAGTGTCGAGAGGGTCTTGCGCACGGTCACTTCGCCGCGCTTGGTCTCGCAGATTTCGGTCAGCTTGTCGGACATGGAGTTCCCTGTTGTCAGCCGCGCGGTTTGGTGGCGGCGATCCAGCAGTTGAGGAGCGCGTTGGCAAGGCCCTTGTCGATGGCCTCGGCGGCTTCCTCGACGCCTTCGGCCCAGCTCTCGACTTCGCCCGCGACCATCAGCGCGCCCGCCGCGTTGAGCAGCACGGCATCGCGATAGGCGCCGGGCTCGCCCTGGAGCAGGTCCCGCAGGGCCTGCGCGTTGAAGACCGGGTCACCGCCGCGGATGGCCTCGACCGGCGCGCTCGTAAGGCCAAGCTCGGCGGCGGTCACGCGCTTCATGGCAACCTCGCGGCCCGCCACGTCGGCAACTTCGTTGCCACCGGCAAGGCTCAACTCGTCGAGGCCCTCATCGCCCGAGACGACCATCGAGCGGGTGGTGCCGAGCCGGGCCAGCGCCTCGGCGTAGATGGGGACGTAGGCCGGGCGGGCGATGCCGACCAGCTGGCGCGAGACGTTGGCCGGGTTGGCGAGCGGGCCCATCAGGTTGAAGATCGTGCGGCGCGCGATGGCCTTGCGGATCGGCATGATGCGGCCCATCGCGGGGTGGTGCTTGGCCGCAAAGAGAAAGCCGATGCCGATGTCCTTGAGGGTGTCCTCGGCGGTTTCGGCAGCGCGGTCGAGGTCGATGCCGAGCGCTTCGAGCGTGTCGGCCGCGCCCGCCTTGGAACTGGCCGCGCGGTTGCCGTGCTTGGCGACCGGCACGTCGCAGGCCGCGACCACCAGGCTGACCGCGGTCGAGACGTTGAGCGTGTGGTGCCCGTCGCCGCCCGTACCGCACACATCGATGGCGTTTTCGGGCGCATCGATCGGAATCATGCGTTCGCGCATGGCGCGCGCGGCGCCTGCAATCTCGCTCGCCGTCTCACCGCGTTCGGACAGCGTGACAAGGAAGTCCTTGACCATCTCGTCGTCGATCTTGCCATCGAGGATCGCGCCGAAGGCCTCGTGCGCTTCGTCCTCGGCAATGGCACCGGCGGTATCGGGAAGCTGGGTGAGGGCGCTCACGCGCTCAGCCTTTCGGGAAGCTTCGCCTCGATCCCGCAAATCGCGAGGAAGTTGGCCAGCATGGCATGTCCGTGCTCGGTGGCGATGGATTCGGGGTGGAACTGCACGCCGTGGATGGGCAGGCTTTCGTGCGCGAAGCCCATAACGTGGCCGTCCTCGGAGCGGCAGTTGACCTTGAGGCAGTCGGGAATGTCCTCGACAATCAGCGAGTGGTAGCGCGTCGCCGTGAAGGGCGATGGTAGCCCGGCAAAGACCCCGGTGCCATCGTGCGTCATGGTCGAGGTCTTACCGTGCATGAGCCCGCCGCGCACCACCTTGCCGCCAAAGAACTGACCGATCGACTGGTGGCCCAGGCACACGCCGAGAAGCGGCAGGCCCTTCTCGGCCGCCGCGCCGACGAGATCGAGGCTGATGCCCGCCTCGTTCGGGGTGCAGGGGCCGGGCGAGACGAGGAAGCCCCTCGCGCCTGTGGCCAGCGCGTCCTCGACGGTGAGGCTGTCGTTGCGCACCACCTTTACCTCGGTGCCCAGTTCCATGACGTAGTGGACCAGGTTCCAGGTGAAGCTGTCGTAGTTGTCGATGACGAGGATCATGGGTTTGCCTTCTGGCCTTGCGCCGGTGCGCCTTGCGTCTGTGTGTCTTGCGCCTTCGCGCGTTTCTCGACGACGATCAAGGGGCCAAGCTCGGGTCCGGTGTCGAGCCGGCCGTGTTCGGGGTCCCACAAGGACGAGACCGAGCCGTCGAGGAAAAGCGCGTTGGCGCATTGCAGGTCGTCGCGGAAATAGCGGGCGAGCTTGCCGAAGGAGACCGGCTCCTCGGCAATGACGAAGTGTGCGCGGCCCGTCGCATCAACGCCCACGCCGTTGCGCAGCTTGTGCGAGGTGCCGTCCGGATCGATGGCCGGGTGCAGTTTGCCGTCGATCACCAGCATCGGGCCCGACTGCGTGCCGAAGGCGGGGCGCTGCGTGATCTTCGCGGCGAAGTCGTCCGAGGTCATCACCCGCCAGTGCCCCTTGGCATCGCCAAAGAAGACGCCGTTGGGCAGAAGATGAAAATTGCCCGGTCCCTCGTTGGTGTTGAGCGTGTGGAGGCGCTCGCCTTCCTCGACGTAGTAGCCGATGGGCTGTCCGGCGCTGTCGTACATGCCCGCGTTCATGGCAAAGGCGACAGGCGCGCTGCCCTCGGGGCGGCTGACGGCCAGCTGGCTCAGCGTGCGGTAGGGCGCGCCGCCCTCAGGCCTGAGCACGGTGTGGATTGCGTGGCGACCGGGCACCGCAGTGCAGTGCACGAAGGCTGCGCCCTCGAAGCGCGCGCTTTCGCAGGCCGGAGGCGGGGCAGCCTCGGCGGTGTCCTCGTCCGAGCCGGAGCAGGCGGCCAGCAGCAGGGCAAGCGCAGCGGGGGCGAGAGCCGCCCGTGCGCGGATCATTGCCCGAAGCCCGGTTCCCCGGCGATACGGATCGCCTCGCGCGCGGCGGCGAAAAGTGCGCCCGATTTGTGGAGGCACTCGTTCTGTTCCGAGGTCGGGTCGCTGTCGGCGACAATGCCCGCGCCCGCCTGGACGTGGAGCACGCCGTCCTTGAGGACGCCGGTGCGCAGCACGATACACGAATCGAGCGAACCATCGGGCGAGAAGTAGCCCACGCCTCCCGCGTAGGCGCCGCGTGTCTCGTGTTCGAGTTCGGCGATGATCTGGCAGGCACGAACCTTGGGGGCGCCCGAGACAGTGCCCGCAGGGAAGCCGGCAAAGACCGCGTCGATGGCATCGTGGGTATTCGTGTCGAGCGTGCCGACCACGTTCGAGACGATGTGCATGACGTGGCTGTAGCGCTCGATGGTGTAGCTGTCGGTGACTTCGACCGAACCCGCCGTGGCGACGCGGCCGACGTCATTGCGGCCAAGGTCAAGCAGCATGAGGTGCTCGGCGCGTTCCTTCTGGTCGTCCAGCAGGTTGATCTCATTGGCCCTGTCCTCGGCCTCGGTCTTGCCGCGCGGACGGGTGCCCGCGATCGGGCGGATGGTGACCTGGGGCTGGCCGTCCTCATCCTTGCGCACGCGCACGAGGATCTCCGGGCTCGAGCCGACGACGGCAAAGCCGGGCAGGTCGAGGAAGTAGAGGAAGGGCGAGGGGTTCACGCGGCGCAGCGCGCGGTAGAGCGCGAGCGGGGGCAGCGGGAATTCGCAGGTGAAGCGCTGCGCCAGCACGATCTGGAAGATGTCGCCCGCGGTGATGTAGTCCTTGGCGCGCGTGACCATCGCCTCGTATTCACCGGGTTTCAGGACCGAGGTCTGGACCGGATCGGGAAGGTCTGTGAGGACGGGGCTGGCGGGCACCGGCTGGTTGAGGCGGCGCAGTGTCTCGGCGATACGATCTTCAGCGGCTTCGATGGCGCGGGCTGGGTCGGCCGCGCTCTCGGGCCAGAGCGGGGCGATGCAGAACAGCTCATCGCCCAGGCTGTCGAAGACGAGCAGGATCGAGGGACGCACGAACAGCATGTCGGGCACGTCGAGTTCGCTTTGCGGCGCGCGCGGCAGCTTCTCGACAAGGCCGATGGTCTCATAGCCGAAGTAGCCGACCACGCAGGCCAGTGCGGGTGGAAGTTCGCACGGAACGTCGATGCGGCAGCTTTCGACCAGCGCGCGCAGTTCCGTCAGGCTGTCGCCCGGAAGGGGGGTGAAGGCTTCGGCGTCGTTCTTCCAGGAGCGGTTGATCTGGGCCTCGTGGCCTTGTGCACGGAAGACCAAATCCGGGTCGAGCCCGAGCAGGCTGTAGCGCCCGCGCTGGGCGCCGCCTTCCACCGACTCGAGCAGGAAATCACCGCGCCCGTCCTCGAACAGCTTGAGCGCGGCGCCGACCGGCGTCTGGGTATCGGCAACCAGACGACGCCAGACCAGCGCGGGCTTTCCGTTCGAGAGCCGTGTCTGGGCGTCGGTACGGATGGCATCGCTGCTGGTCTGGCGCTGTGTCGTCATGGTCCTGCTGGTTTCGCTATCGGATGGTGTGTGGAAGGCGGTGGAGGGCGATCAGGCGCCGGGCTGGGCGGTGCCGCCCAGGCGCTCGCGCACGGCCTTGATGGTCGCGGCGTTCTTCTCGACCTTCATCTCACCGGCGACGGCATGGCCGAGCGAAGTGACGAAGGCGTTGCCCATCTGGGCGCCCAGTTCCTCGCGAGCCTGCGCGACCATCTCGTCGGACTCGACCTTGCCGGCCTTGATGTCCTTGAGCTGGACCACGAACCACCCGCGCTCGCCGTCGGCCGACTGTACCTTCACGCTGTCCTTGGTCATGTGGAACATGAGCGAGACAGGCGGGGGGACCTGGCGGCCGGACTGGAGCGCGCGGCTGAGCGTGGCGCGCGACATACCAAGCTCCTCGATCGGGGGCAGGCGCTTGTTGAGGTCCTTCATGGCCTGGGCCATGGTCTTGCCTTCGGCCATCGCCTTGCGCACCTTGAGCGCAGCGGCCTTGGCTGCCTTGGAACCGCTGTCGAGCGCCCAGGCTGACCTCACGTCGTCCTGGATGTCGTCGAACGGCGCTGGCGCGGAGGGGGTGATCTCGGTCACGTCGTAGATCACGAAGGGACGGTTCGCCTCGAAGTTCTGGCCCTGGCCCATCTGGGTGAGCTGGGGCTGTTCCTGCTGCATCTTGAAGACGGTGGGGAGAAGCGGCTGGAGGCCCTCATCGACGCTCTTGTCGATTTCGCCGTAGATGCGGCCATCGGCGGTGACGGGGCCAGTGGTCTCGACTTCGACACCCAGCGACTTGGCAACTTCGGGCAGGCTCGCACCGTCGGCGAACTGGTCCTCGATGCCTTCGAGCTTGGCGGCGAACGCCTTGCGCTTCGCATCGGCCTCGAGCTCGGCAACCAGTTCCTCGCGGACCTCATCGAGAGTGCGCGCGGGCTTGGTGCTTTCTTCCTCGACGCGCACGACGTGCCAGCCCAGCGCCGACTTCGCCGGAGCCGCAAGCTCGCCTACCTTGGCGGCGAAGACGGCGTCGGAGACGGGCTTGGCAAACTGGTCGGTAAGGTCCTTGCGGCTGAAGAATTCCAGCTTGGCAGCCGAGAGGCCCTTCTCGGTAGCGGCCGCTTCGAGCGTCTTGCCGCCCTTGACGGCCGCGATGATGGCCTTGGCCGCGTCCTCGGTCGGCGCGATCACCTGGGTGATGCGACGATCATCCTTGGCCGTGTAGCGCGCGGCGTTGGCCTTGTAGGCCTCCTGGATCTGCGAGTCAGTGGGGGCGGGGGGCGCCTTCATCGAATCGATGGTGAACTGCGCATAGCGCATCATGCGGCGCTCGGGCCGGATGAAGTTCTGGGTGTGGCTGTCGTAGAAGGCCTTGAGCGTCTTCGTATCGGGCTCGTCCTCGGGCACAAACAGCATCGAGGGCAGGGCAAGGACCGAGCCACTGCGGGTCTCGTCGATCATCGCGGCGTAACGCTTGGCCATGTAGGCGGGCATCTTCGCGCCGAATTGCGCCGGGCTGGCAAGCTGCTGGCCGACGAGGCCTTGCGCGATGTCCTCGCGCAAGGCCTTTTCGGAGAGGCCCTGTTGGGCGAGCGCCTGGCGGAAGGTGTCCTGGTCGAACTTGCCGTCGACGCCCTGGAAGGCGGCGATCTGCGCGATCTCGCTGTCCACCAGGCGGTCTCCCGCCACGATCCCGTGCTCCTTGCCAAAGGCGAAGAAGGCGGTGCGCTGGACCAGCTCGTCGAGGATCGTGTCGAGACCGCCCTGCGCGAGGAGCTGGCTCATCGAGGCCTGTGGGTTGTTCTGCTGAACGCGGCGTAGCGCGGAGTTCGCGCCCTGCGCCAGTTCATTGGCGTCGATGGTCTCGTCGCCGACGCTGGCGACGGCGTTGGCATCGCCTGCGCCGCCTGCACCCTGGATCCCGGCGATGTCGCCGCTGGCGAAGGCGAGGGCGATGACGCCGAGCACGACCAGCGCGAGGGCCGCGCCGATCTTGGACTTGATGAACGATCTGAAGAAGCTGAGCATGTCCTGTCCGGCCGTTGACTGAGCGGTCTGTGAAGCGCTCCTGCCCGGGGCGGCCTGCCGGGGCAGGGGCCTTCATGCAGGAGGCGGGAAATGGCGCAGGCTTTAGGGGGGCTTTCGCCGTCCTGCAATGGCATCGCATCGCTTTGCGCCCGATTCCTGTGGTTTCGGGCGCGTGGGCGCGGTGCGAACGGGCCCTGTGGTGGCGGGGGCTGGATGAATGTGGGCTTGCTTCCCCGTTCGTGTGAACAGTCCGGGGTGTAGTTTCGGGCAGGTGAGGTTGTGGCTCTTGTGTGGCCCTGAATTGGGCGCGGTGGAAAGAGAAGTCTCCCCCGGCTTTGACAAATCCGCTAGTGCTGGCCTAGCAGCGCCCCGCTACAACGGCGTTCCGATTCCCCCGTTTGCGGGATTCGCTCGGTGTGTCGTCGATTTGATCAAGGGACCAAGATGGCCGGATTGCCTTACATCGTCGGAAACTGGAAAATGAACGGCACGCGCGCGATGCTGAACGAAGTGCGCGCGATCGATCGTGCCGCTGGACGTTTTCCCAGGGTTCAGGTGGCCATCGCGCCGCCGGCGACGCTTATCTACCGTACGCGCGATGCCGCTGAAATCATTGGCGTTGGTGGCCAGGATTGCCACGTTCAGGAGAATGGTGCCTTCACCGGCGATATCTCCGCTCCGATGCTCAAGGACGCAGGCGCCGACTTCACCATCGTCGGCCACTCCGAACGCCGCACACTGCATGGTGAAAGCGACGCGGTCGTGCAGGCGAAGGCGGACGCGGCCATCGCCGCTGGCCTGGGCGTGATCTTGTGCGTGGGCGAAAGCGAAGCGCAGCGTGATGCGGGCGAGGCGGAAAGCGTCGTCGCAGCCCAGGTGGCCGCTTCATGCCCGCAGGGCGAACAGGCGCCCGAAAAGTTTTCGGTGGCCTACGAGCCGATCTGGGCGATCGGTACGGGCCGCGTTCCCTCGGTCGAGGACGTCGCGGCCATGCACAGTGCGATCCGCGCCAAGCTGGTCGAACTCTACGGTGAGAGCGGTACGGGCGTGCGCATCCTCTACGGCGGTTCGGTCAAGGCCGAGAACGCGGCTGAGCTGCTTTCGGTCCCCGAGGTGGGCGGTGCGCTCGTCGGCGGGGCGAGCCTGAGCGCGGAGAGCTTCCTCTCCATCGTCGGCGCCGCCGCGACGCTGGCCGCTGACTGAGCCGTAGGTGACTGAGTAATCGCCTGATCTTCCGACACTTGGTCGCGCCTGCGCGCGAACGGGGCCGGGGGAGGGCGGCAGGGCCGTCGCGTCTGCGCGGCCGTGCATGTCGAATCCCGTGTCCGGGCCGGGTTGCGTTCGGGGGGCGTTGCGCTTATCTGCGCCGCTTGTGATTGCGGTCTGTGATCCTGTTCGCAGGCCCGTTGAGAAGAGCTGAGATCGAGCTGATGTTTGTTTTCCTGACCGTCGTCCAGGCGCTGGTAGCTGCCGCCCTTGTCGGTATTATCCTGGTTCAGAAGTCCGAGGGCGGTGGCCTTGGCGTCGGTGGCGGGGGCAACCCCGGTGGTCTGATGTCGGCGCGCGGTGCGGCCGATTTTCTGACCCGGGCGACGGCGATCCTCGCCGGTCTCTTCGTGGTTCTCAGCATTCTTCTTGCCGCGATGGCGGTCGATGCCAACAGCGTCGGCGATATCGATACCTCGCTGCAGCGTGGCGGTGAACCGGCGGCCCAGGAAGCCCCGGCGGACCCGCTTGCCGGCTCGGCTGTCGGCGAATCGGACGCAGACGCCGCAGCGGCGCCCGCGAACGACGATCCGCTGGCCGGAGCCGTGCAGCAGTAAGAGCTTCGAGCAGGCGGCTTTGGATCGGAAAATCCGGAGCCGTCTCGAAACAGCATTGTAACCGAAATGCCGTCTGGCGCAGTCAGGCGGCATTTTATTGAGTTTGACCTGTGGATTCGGGTTCTTGGCGCTTGCGCTGAACCCCCCACACAATTTAAGGCCCAATTCCCATGGCGCGGCACATCTTCATCACCGGCGGCGTGGTCTCCTCGCTTGGCAAGGGCCTTATGGCCGCCAGCCTGGCCGCGTTGTTGCAGGCCCGTGGGTTCCGAGTGCGGATCCGCAAGTTCGACCCCTATCTCAACGTCGACCCGGGCACGATGAGCCCGTACCAGCACGGTGAGGTCTTCGTGACCGACGACGGTGCGGAAGCCGACCTTGACCTTGGCCACTACGAGCGCTTTACCGGCGTCTCGGCGCATCAGGGCGACAACATCACCTCGGGCCGCATCTACCAGGACATCATCGCCAAGGAGCGCCGTGGCGACTACCTCGGCGCCACGGTCCAGGTAATCCCGCACGTCACTGACGCGATCAAGAACTTCGCTCAGGCCGACACCGAGGATCTCGACTTCGTGCTGTGCGAAGTCGGTGGCACGGTCGGCGACATCGAGGGCCTGCCCTTCATTGAGGCGCTGCGCCAGATGCGCAACGAACTGGGCCGCGAGAACACCTGCTTCGTCCACGTCACCCTGGTGCCCTACATCGCGGCCGCGGGCGAGCTGAAAACCAAGCCGACCCAGCATTCGGTACGCGAGATGACCGGCCTTGGCATCCAGCCCGACATCCTGCTGTGCCGCTGCGAGCACGAACTGCCCGAGAGCGAGCGCGCCAAGATCGCGCTGTTCTGCAACGTGCGCCGCGAAGCGGTCATCCCCGCGCTCGACGCCCCCAACATCTACGCGGTGCCCCTCCAGTACCACGCCGAGGGGCTCGACGCCGAGGTGCTCCACCACTTCGGCCTCAATTCGCCCGCGCCGGAACTGTCGCGCTGGACTGGCATCGTCGATCGCTTCCAGAACCCGGAAGGTGAAGTCACCATCGGCGTGGTCGGCAAGTACGTCGGTCTGCCCGATGCCTACAAGTCGCTGAACGAAGCGCTCGTCCATGGCGGAATGGCCAACAAGGCCAAGGTCCGGATCAAGTGGCTCGACGCGGAAATTTTTGAGAAGTCCGACGCTGAGATCGCGCACGCGCTCGAACCCATGCACGGTATTCTCGTGCCGGGCGGCTTCGGTGAGCGCGGGACCGAAGGCAAGATTGCAGCGGTGCGCTTTGCGCGTGAACGCAAGGTGCCTTTCTTCGGCATTTGCCTCGGCATGCAGATGGCCTGCATCGAGGGCGCGCGCGCGGCTGGCATCGCCGCAGCGAGCTCGACCGAATTTGGCCCGACCGACGAGCCGGTGGTGGGCATCATCACCGAGTGGATGGGCAAGGAAGGCCTGGAAACCCGCGCCGAGGGCGGCGATCTAGGCGGCACCATGCGCCTAGGCGCCTATACGGCCATGCTCGACGGCAACAGCCAGGTCTCCAGCATCTACGGCGGCGCGACCGAGATTTCCGAGCGCCACCGCCACCGCTACGAGGTCAACGGCAAGTACCGTGACGCGCTTGAAAAGGACGGCCTGATCTTCTCGGGAATGTCGCCCGATGGCCTGCTGCCCGAGATCGTCGAGCGTCCCGATCATCCGTTTTTCGTGGGCGTGCAGTTCCACCCCGAACTCAAGTCGCGCCCCTTTGAACCGCATCCGCTGTTTTCAGGCTTCGTGGCGGCTGCGCTCCAGCACTCGCGCCTGGTTTGAGCAATTCGCAGCGCGTCGGCGTCGGCCCACTAGGTGTTGGCCTGGTCGGAAACGGCATGGCCGCGCGGGTGTTTCACGCGCCCTACATCGCGGCCTGCGCAGGCCTTGACCTGCGCGCGGTCGTGAGCCGCCGGGCCGAGGCCGAGCTGCCTCTGCCCGGTCTTGCACGGGTCCCCGACATCGCCGACCTGCTCGGCGATCCCGCGATCGACCTCGTCGTGATCGCGACCCCTGGCGCGACCCATGCGGATCTGGCCGCTCGGGCGCTGGACGCGGGCAAGCACGTCGTTGTCGACAAGCCTTTTGCCCTCGATCTGGCGAGCGCGCAGGACCTCGTGTCGCGCGCGAAGGCGATGGACCGCGTCGTCACCGCCTTCCACAACCGGCGCGGCGATGCCGATTTCCTGGCCATCGAGGCGGCCATTGCGGCGGGCGAAATCGGCCGCGTCGTCCACTTCGAATCCCACTTCGACCGCTTCCGCCCCGCTGTGCGCGAGCGCTGGCGCGAGGACGGCAGCGAAGGTTCGGGCGTGTGGTTCGACCTTGGCCCCCATCTTGTCGACCAGGCGCTATGCCTGTTTGGTGCGCCTGAAGCCGTAAGCGCCGATATCGCGGCGCTGCGTGAAGGCGGACGGTCGGACGACTACGCCCACGTCACGCTCCACTACCCGCAGATGCGTAGCATTCTTCATGCAGGAATGTGCGTGGCGGGTGGCGAGCCGCGCTTTCGTGTCCACGGGACTGGCGGATCGCTGGTCAAGTATGGCCTCGATCCGCAGGAAGCGCAGTCGGTGGCCGGCATGCGTCCTGGCGATCCCGACTGGGGCCGCGATCCCGAACCGCTGGTGCGCTTCGATGGTGATGGCGTCCGCCATGAGATGGCCCTTCCGCGCGGGCGCCAGGAGTGCTTCTACAACGATGTCGCCGCCGCCTGCCTGGGCGAGAAGGCGGCAGCGGTCTCCGGCAAGGACATCCTCCTCGTCCAGGCGGTGATCGAGGCCGCGCGTATGGCGAGCCGGACGGGGCAACGCGTGGCGCTGGCCGACGTGCTGGAAGAGGCAGGTCCGAAGTAGCATTTCCGAGGGTCATCGCCCTCGGGGCCCCGAACTGCCTGCCCACGTCGCGCGCGCTAAGCAGGCTGTGAAAGGCGATGTTGCCCATCTTGGGGTCAATGGGCGATGACCCCTTGGAGTAATTCCCTTCTACTTCCTGTTGCCTTTCCCTTCTATTCTCGAAACCTTGGGTGTTCAGGCCCTGATCGTTGCGGGCCTGGCGAAGAGGGGGAACACGTGGCTTTACCGCGCTCGCGCAAGCAGAGGCTGCACATACTGGGCAGTCGCTTTCACAAATGGCTGGCGCTGTGTGTGGGCATTCAGGTCCTCTTGTGGATGGGATCGGGTGTGATCATGTCCTGGCTCAAGATCGAGCATGTGCGCTCCGAGCATGTGATTGCGCGCACGCCTGAAGTGCTTCCGACCGACGCGCCGCTGCCCTCGTGGCTTGCCGATGATGGGGCTCTGGTTTCGGTCACGATGCGCGCGGTGAACGGGCGGAGCGTCATCGAAGTGCGCCGCCGCGATGGCGCCACAGCCCTGCACGATCCCTTCTCCGGTCGTCTGCTTTCTCAGCTTCCGGCGCGCATGGCTTCCGAGATCGCACAGGCCGCGTGGAAGGGAGCGCCGACGAAGGTGCAGGCCATTTCGCCTGTGCGCACGCCTGTCGGCACCGAATATGCCGGGCCTTTTCCGGCTTGGCAGGTGACTTTTGCAGACCCGGGCCGCACCCGGCTCTACATCGACATGTCGAGCGGCGCGGTGCTTGCTGCGCGCAGCGACACCTGGCGCTTCTTCGATTTCGTATGGGGGCTGCACATCATGGACTGGACCCAGCGCGATCGGATCAACAGCTGGTGGCTGTTTCTCTTTGCGCTCGGCGGTACGGCCATTACGCTTTCAGGATTCGTCCTCCTCGCAAACCGCTTTCCGCGTCTGCGAGGAATTCGCCGCAGGCGCTAAGCCCCTGAGCTTGCTCTTGCCCTGCCGCTTGCTAGCATGGGGCATGGCAACCAGACACCAAGGTGAGGGGCGGGGGGCGCAGTCAGCGTCGCCTGACAGCGTAATCGCAAGCGACGTTCCGGCCCGGCTCGACCGCCTGCCGTGGTCGCGCTTTCACTGGCTGGTGGTCTGCGCGCTGGGCATCACCTGGATCCTCGACGGGCTGGAAGTTACGCTTACCGGGTCGATCGCGCCCGCCTTGCGTGAAAGCCCGGTGCTGGCCTTTTCCGCGCGCGAGATCGGGCTCGCCAACAGCCTGTACCTTGCCGGGGCGGTTTCGGGTGCGCTGTTCTTCGGCTGGCTGACCGACCGGCTGGGGCGAAAGCGCCTCTTCACGGTGACGCTTCTCATCTATCTGCTCGCCACGGCGGGCACGGCATTCACCTGGGATCTGCCGAGCTTTGCGCTCATGCGCTTTCTGACAGGCGCCGGTATCGGGGGCGAGTACAGCGCGATCAATTCGGCCATTCAGGAGCTGATTCCCGCGCGCCGCCGGGGCTGGACCGACCTTGTCATCAACGGGTCATACTGGGTGGGGGCAGGGGTCGCGGGCGCGCTTTCGGTGGTGGTACTCGACCCGCGCCTGTTTGCGCCCGATATCGGCTGGCGCATCGCCTTCGGCTTCGGGGCGGTCACGGGACTTATCGTGATTGCACTGCGCCGTCATATTCCGGAGAGCCCGCGCTGGTTGCTCACCCATGGACAGGGCCCGAAGGCGGAGGCCATCGTAGGTGAGATTGAGGCGCGCACGCGGGGACAGGGGCTCACCATTCACGGCGAGACCCCGAAGGCCCGACTCAAGGCGCGCCGCGCCACGCCTCTGCGCGAGGTGTGGGAGGCGCTCTTTCGAACCTATCCCCGTCGCACCGCGCTTGGCCTCGTTCTCATGGCGGCGCAGGCCTTTCTCTACAACGCGATCTTCTTCACTTACGCCCTGATCCTGAGCGATTTCTATGGTGTGCCTTCGGACCGGGTAGGCTGGTATGTGCTGCCTTTCGCGGTGGGCAATGTGCTGGGGCCACTGCTCCTTGGGCCCCTGTTCGACAGCTGGGGGCGGCGTCCGATGATCGCGCTGACGTATGGCGTCTCGGGGCTTCTGCTTGCCGCGACGGGGCTCGCTTTCCGGCTCGAGATGCTCGATGCCACCACGCAGACCCTGTGCTGGAGCGTCACCTTCTTCTTCGCCTCGGCGGCCGCCTCCTCGGCCTATCTGACCGTGGCGGAGAGCTTCCCGCTCGAAGTGCGCGCGCTGGCCATTGCGGTGTTCTATGCGCTGGGAACCGGCATCGGCGGGGTCATGGCCCCCTGGCTCTTCGGTGTCCTCATCGAGAGCGGATCGCGCGCCGACGTGCTGGGCGGCTACCTTTTCGCCAGTGCGCTTATGCTGCTGGCCGCCTTCGTGGGCTGGCGCTTCGGGCTCGACAACGAGCGCAAGGCGCTGGAAAGCGTGGCGCGCCCCTTGTCCTGGCACGGCGAGGAAGATGAGTAGCTGCACGAAAAAGGGCGGCCCGCGTGTGCAGACCGCCCCCAAAGTCAGCTTCGAATGGAAAAGGCCTCAGGCGGCGGCGCTGTCCGCGTCCTTGTCGGGCTCGCTCTCGATCACCTTGAGCTGGTTGCCGCCAATGGCGATCTTCTTGGGCTTCATTGCCTCGGGCACTTCGCGCACGAGGTCGATCACGAGCAGACCATCGGCCAGGTCGGCCGCATCGACCCGCACGTAATCGGCGAGTTCGAAGCGGCGATCGAAACCCCGCTGGGCGATGCCCACGTGCAGATAGTCGCCATCCGCGCCCTCGTCGGGCTTGCGGCCCTTGACGATGAGCAGGTTGGCCTGCGCGGTGATGTCGATGTCCTCGGGCTTGAAGCCGGCCACGGCCAGCGTGATGCGGTAGGCATCCTCGCCGCGACGTTCGATGTTAAAGGGCGGATACTTATCGCCCGCATTCACGCGGTGCTGGTTCTCGAGCATGTCGAAGAGACGGTCGAAACCGACCATGGAACGGCGATAGGGCGCAAAATCGATACGGTTCATGACAAAAATCCTCATCTGAGCAATCTTCGTGGGTGAAGCCCGGCTGTCCGGCGCTTCGTCAGGCGTGTCATCCCCTTCTGGTTGGGCCATGACACGTGGAATTAGATATGATAGCGCCGCGCCAAATCAAGGGCCTGACACTCGGGCCTTTCGCAAAATTTCAGGAGACACCCGCATGAGCCAGCCCAAGGTCGAGATCTACTCCAAGTGGGGCTGTCCCTATTGCGTGGCCGCCAAGGCGCTGTTCGACCAGAAGGGCGTCGCTTACGAGGAATACGACATCACCATGGGTGGCCCCAAGCGCGACGAGATGGAAGCGCGTGTGCCCGGCGCTCGCACGGTTCCCCAGATCCTCGTCGACGACAAGGCCTACGGCGGCTTCGACGATGTCAACGCGCTCGAGCGCGCGGGCAAGTTCGACGCCATTCTCGGCCTGTGAACGGCTGACCTGATGCCCCGCGCAGCGCTTTTCCAGATGACCAGCGGGATCGATCCCGCAGCCAACGCCGAAGCCATCGTCGGCGCCATCGCCGATGCGCGCGGCGAAGGCGCAGCGATGCTCTTCACGCCCGAGATGTGCGGCCTGCTTGACCGCGACCGCAAGCGCGGGGCGGCGCATGTCGTGGCCGAGGAGGAGAACCTGGTCCTCGCCGCCGCGCGCGAGGCTGCGGCGCGGGAAGGCATCTGGGTGCACCTGGGTTCGCTCGCGGTGAGGGGTGAGGGCGGGGACGGGCGTTTTGCCAACCGTGCCTTCGTGATCGACGATACCGGCGCGGTGCGCGCACGCTACGACAAGATCCACATGTTTGACGTAGACTTGGCGAGCGGGGAGAGCTGGCGCGAATCGAACGCCTACGCTCCGGGCCGCGAGGTGGTGGGGGTGGATACCCCGCTGGGCAAACTTGGCCTCGCGATCTGCTACGATATCCGCTTTCCCGCCTTGTTCGAGGCGCTGGGCCACGCAAGGTGCGACCTCATCGCCATTCCAGCCGCCTTCACGGTGCCAACGGGGCGCGCCCATTGGCACCTCTTGCAATGCGCCCGCGCGGTCGAGGCAAGCGCCTACGTGGTGTCAGCCGCGCAGGTGGGCGAACACGCGGACGGGCGCACGACTTATGGGCATTCGCTGGTGGTCGATCCCTGGGGTGAGATCCGGCTCGATATGGGCGGGGCCGACGATGGCGGGCGCCCCGGCCTTGGCTTTGCCGAGATCGATCCGGCCCGGATCGCCGAAGTGCGCGGCCAACTCCCCAGTCTTGCCAACAGGCAGGCCTTGCCAAGCCCCCTGTGATCGCCACATAGGCGTCACATGATTGTCTACGATCTGGAATGCCGCGGTGAGGGCCACCGCTTCGAGGGCTGGTTCAAGTCCTCGGACGATTTTGCGCGCCAGCAGGAGCGGGGCCTCGTCGCCTGTCCGTTCTGCGGCTCGGGCGATGTCGAGAAGGCGCCTCAGGCCGCCCGTCTCGCACGCAAGGGTAACCAGAAGCCCGAACCATCCCGCCCCGCCGCCAGGTCGCCCAAGCGTGCCCCCGCGAGCGGACCGCGCGAAGTCGGCGAACCTGTCGCAGTGGCCCCGGTTGCCTCGCACGAGCTGCCCCAGCAGACGGTGGAGATGATCCACAAGCTCGCCGAGATGCAGGCCAAGGCGCTCAAGGCCTCACGCTACGTGGGCGAGAACTTTGCCGAAAATGCGCGTCAGATGCATTACGGCGAGCGCGAGGTGGAGCAGATCCACGGCGAAACCACACTTGAGGACGCGCAGGAGCTGATGGACGAGGGCATCTCGGTCGTGCCCCTCCCGTTCCCGATCGCGCCCCCTGAGGAAACCAACTAGGTTTCCGAGCTCTGCGTGCCATCCCCGGCTTGCCTACCCGCCTTCTCGCCGCTAGGACGCCCTTGCGTGCGCCCATAGCTCAGCCGGATAGAGCACCAGATTCCTAATCTGGGGGCCAGTGGTTCGAATCCACTTGGGCGCACCATTATCTTCTTCAGATCGCAGGTTTTCGTTCGGGCGCTGTGGCGTGGGCTGCAGCGTGTGGGGGCGTATCTGACACGGCTTCGCGGCGCCGGTGGGACCAGATGCTGTCGCGGGGGCCATGGCGGGCGCGGTGGCGAGCGGCGCGTGCGGCGAGGGCGAGGCTGGCGGCGAGCGCGACGCTGACGGCATCGACCAGCGGCTGGCTCCAGGGATGAATATCGATGAAGGCCATGCTCGCCAGCGGGATGGTGAGGAAAGCGAGCGCGGCTGCGGGGACGAGTTCGAGCGCGGCTCTGGCCGCGCCGCGCACCAGCGCCCAGGCGACGAATCCTGTAAAGACCGCGTAGTAGATGGCACTGTGGATGCCTGCGGTGGCCTCGATGCCGAGCGGTTTGGCCGCTGCGAGCGTTACCGCGATGCCCGCCACGCACCCGAGCGGTACGCCCGCGGTTAGGGCGCCGAGGGTTCGTGTCGCGCGGGTCTGCGTCACCGCACCGGCTTTGCGCTCGCGCTTGCGGCGCGATTCCACCCAGAGCAGGTTGCCGGTGTAGAACAGCATCGCGCCAGCGAGGCCCAGCAGGAAGTAGGACCAGCGGATCGGCGCGCCCCCGAAGCTGCCGAAGTGGAGCGCGAAGAAGCTCGTGATTGTGGCGCCCCAGGCATCCTGCAGGCCGGGCATGTAGGTCGTGTCGGTGAGGGACCCGGTGACCGGATCGGCCTCGACCATGCCGAAGGTGGGGCCGCGCAGGCCAAAACGTGGATCGCGCCCGCTGATGCGCGCCTGAGGCGTGCCCTCGCGGTCCATGCGGTAATTGATCTCACGTACAGTGAAGCCGGGCGCCTGGCTCTCGACGCGCTGGGCCAGCTCGGCCGGAGTGAGCAATTGGGGCCTCTGTGCGCGCGGGGACGGCAGCGCAGGCGGCGCCATCTGCGCGCGCGGGGCGCCCCGGTCCATGAAGGCGGCGCCCTGCAGGTCGTAGAATTCGTCGTGGAAGGCGAAGACCACGGCGGTCAGGGCCATGATGACGTGGAAGGGCAGGCTGACGATGCCGAGCACGTTGTGCACGTCGAGCCACATGCGCTTGACGTTCTTGCCCACGCGCACTGCGAAGAAGTCCGAGACGAGGCTGGGGAGCAGCACGATCACGCCCGAGACCAGCGCAATGAAGTAGAGCAGCGAGATGGCGCCCATGATCGGCATGGCGATCTCGTGCGCGAAGGGCAGACCGACCTGCTGGTGCAGCATGTCAACGAACTGGGCCACGGGCGAAGCGGCCTGTGCCTCAACCTCGAGCGTGCTGTCAGGCGCCAGCGCGGCGAGGAAGACCTGCGGATTGCGTCGACTGCCTTGCGACCAGGTGACGCGGGCCGGGTTTTCCGGTCCGGTTTCAAGATGCACGTCGTATGAGCGTGCAGCCTCGGGATGGGCGGCGAGGACCGCCTCGACAAGCTCGGGCGCGCGCGCCAGCGGCACGGGGGCTGAGAGCGAGGTCGGGGGTGAGGCCCAACCCTGGAGGGGCTCCTCGAACATCGTGACGGCGCCTGCGAAGAAGGCGATGAACAGGGCCAGGCCGGAGACGATTCCAACCCAGCCATGTATCTCCTTGTACATCCGCAGAATATCGGTGCGCACTTTCATGACAGGCTCCCCACGGCGAACAGTGTGAGCCACACGGCTGCGGCGGCAAGGCCGAGCCAGAGCCAGGCGCGAGGGCCACTGCGAAAGAGGAAGCACAGCGACAGGACGGCGCACCAGATCGGAGCGATGATCCACATCGTGAACTGGCCTTGCGGGGAAAAGAAGCTGTCGCGCACGTCCAGCAGGGCGGCGAGCAGCCCGGAGACACCCAGTGCGAAAGCGAGGCCAAGGACGAGGCCGGCGGCGGTCTTGCCCGCCCAGTTCCGGCTGGTGAGAGGCGGCGTCATTTGCAAGCCTTTCTGTCTCCGGCGCGCCAGGCTGCAGCGAGCGGGAGGAGCGACCAGACCAGCATGAGCGCGGTCAGCCAGATGAAGACCGAGGTGGCCGGGCCCGACCAGGTCAGAAGCACGGGAAGGCCAAGCAGGGTGGCCCCCCAGCCTCCACGGGCGATCCAGCGACCTGCGGGCTTGCCCGGGCGCAGCGCCTGGTTGGGCGCGGCGCGGTAGAGCATCGCGGCGCCCAGCAGGGTCAGGACGAGCCCGGCGGGCAGGGCCAGCTCGGCGGCAAGCGCCGAACCGGTCATGGCCGGACCTCCTGAAATGCGACGCGCACCGCCTGGCCGAGGCCGGGCAGCAGCGTGCCGCCATGGCTCTCGCCCGAATAGACGCGGCTGTGGAGATCGAGGTTCTCGACCGCGGCGAGCCGGTCGGCCAGTTCGCGGTGGGTCAACGACATGGCGTGGCTGCGGGCACGCACACTGTCCTGCTCGCGTTCACCCACCCCGAGATGGAGCGTTCGGGGCCCGGCCGCTGCGAGGCGCGCGGGAAGGCTGGCAAGACCGCCCAGCAGGCTGCGCGCGCCGAACCAGAGCGAGGGGCTGGTCGCGACGTAGTTGCGGAACAGCTCCGGCTTGCCAAGCAGCGTGTCGAGCACGAAGAGGGCGCCGAAGCTGTGGCCCCAGAGCGTCTGGCGCGCGGTATCGACGCGGTAGCTGGCCGCTATGCGGGGCATGAGTTCGCCCGCGAGGAAGCGGCGGAAGACAGGGGCGCCGCCGGTCGGAAGGGCGACGGCATCGGGCGGCCCTTCGGGCGTATAGTCGAAGCTGCGCCGCGCGAGCATGTCGTCCTCGTCCGGGTAGCCTATGGCAACCACAATGCCTTCGCTCTGCCCTTCATCGCGTCCGAAGCGGGCCAGGCGCCGGGTGGTTTCGACCGCGCTCGCAAAGGTCATGTCGCCGTCGAGCAGGTAGAGCACGGGAAAGCCCTCTGGCGGTGCGGGGCGCTCGGGCACGTGGACATGGACGCGGTAGTGGGCACCTGCCTGCGAGGTCATGGCGAATGTGTCGCTGCCCGCAATCACATACGGTGCCGCCAGCAGCGGGGCGGGCGCGGCGAATGTCGCAAGGGCAAGCCCGGCGGCCAGGGCGCGTTCCTGGAAGCTCACCATGTGAACTGCACCCGCGCGGTCACCACGCGGCCCTGTCCGTAGTAGCACGAGGCCGCGGTAGTGCAGGTGACGACGTAGCGCTTGTCCGCCACGTTGCGCGCGTTGAGCGAGAGGCCGATGCCCTCCAGCGCCACGTTCGCCTCACCCAGATCGTAGCGCAGCATGAGGTCGAACAGGGTGTAGTCCTGGATGCGGAAATCGGCGTTCATCGCATCGCCCCAGCTCTTGCCGGTATAGCGCAC
Source organism: Novosphingobium sp. BW1 (assembly GCF_008107685.1). Classification (GTDB taxonomy): domain Bacteria; phylum Pseudomonadota; class Alphaproteobacteria; order Sphingomonadales; family Sphingomonadaceae; genus Novosphingobium. The sequence goes on along the minus strand of NZ_VIRF01000078.1, from coordinate 45,720 downwards.
GCCCCCTCCAAAGCCGAGCCCGGCCAGCGAGCCGTTAACGATGCGCTGGTTGACGAAGAGCGAGGCCATGTAGGAGGGCACCTGAGGCAGGCTCTTGCCGACGAGGTCGTCGTGGGTGTCCTGCGTCACGTCGGAATCGAGGTGGGTGGCGGACGCGATGACAGTCGTGCCCGAACCGAGCGAGGCACGCCCCTCCAGTTCCGCGCCGCGAATGCGGGCCTCACCTGCCTGGACGAGGCAGACATTGCCGTTGCCGCAGATGGTACCGTCGGGATCGCTCGTCTGGACGTTCTGCTGGGTGATCTCGAAGACCCCGGCGGTGAGGTAGACGCCCTTGCCTGCCTGATACCGCAGGCCCGCCTCGAACTGCTCGCCGGTGGTGGGGCGGAAGGGCTTCTGGTCGAGCACGCTTTCGAGCGGCACGAGCTGTGGGATGAAGCTCTGCGAGTAGCTGAAGTAGGGCGCGAGGCCGTTGTCGAAGAGGTAGACCGCGCCTGCGCGCCAGGTGAACTTGCTGGCGTCGTAGTCGTTTTCAGTGTCGGTGAGGCGGTTTCGGGTATGGTCGCTGGTCCAGTCATGGCGTCCGCCGATGTTGATGCGAAGGCGCCCCCATTCGATCTCGTCCTGCGCATAGAGGCCGGTTTGCTCGCTGGTCGCTGCGCCGTAGACTTGCGGTGTCATGCTCGCGGTGTAGTGCTGGCTGCCGCGCGGTTGGGGATCGAAGATGTCGTAGAGCGGATCGACCTGGCCACGCGGTAGTCCCGGCAGGTTGACGAGGTCGCGGTCGTGCGTCCAGTCGGTGTGGAAGTAGTCGAGCCCGGCGAGCAGGGTATGGGCAAAAGGGCCTGTGCGCACGCGCCATTCCAATTGGTTGTCGATCGCAAAGCCGTCGCTCGCCCCGGCCGAAGCGATCGCGCGGCGCCCGATGGTCTGCCCGTCAATGCAGGCCGGTCCGTACTGCGGGACGGCGCTGCAGTCGGTGACGGTCCCTCCCGAAAGCACGGTCACCCGGTAGGCCGAGGTGATGTGGGTGTAGCGCAGGTTGTTGCGGAAGGTGAGGTTGTCCGTGATCTCGTGGCGGAAGAACGAGGCGGCCAGATACTGGTTGCGCGTGAAATTGTTCCACGAAGGCTCGCCGATGTTGGCGTCGTTGGCGATATAGCCGCCGTTGCTGGGCTCGTAGGTGCCGAGCGCGGGCAGGAACTGGTAGGTCGCGCCGCCATCGTCGTGCTGGTACTGCCCCAGGAGGGTCCAGCTGGTGGCCGATGTGGGCTCCCAGGTGACGCTGGGCGAGACGTAGTAGCGGCTGTTCTCGACATCGTTGACCTGGCTACCGCCGTGTTGGGCGAGGCCGACGAGGCGGGCGGAGATCTGCCCATCCGTGTTTAGTGGGCCGCCAAAGTCCGCGCCGATGCGGCCAGACCAATTGCCAAGTTCCGTGTAGCCCTGGGCCTGGAGCAGCACTTCACCCTGAAAGCTGGAGGTGGGACGCTTGGTGACGATATTGACGATGCCGCCCGGCGCCGACTGGCCGTAGAGCACGCCCGAGGGGCCCTTCAAGACCTCGATCTGCTGAAGGCCGAAAGTGTCGAAACCGAAGCGGGTGAACTGGCCGCCAGTGGGCAGGCGCAGGCCGTCGACGAAGTTGTTGTTCGAGGAATAGCCGCCCGCGCTGAAGCCGCGCACCGAGACCTCGTCGGTGCGGCTGTCGATACCCATCGGCTCGGCCTGGACACCGGCGGTGTAGGACAGGGCATCAGCGATCGTCGTCGCCCCGCGCAAGTCCATTTCCTCGCGCGCGACGATCGAGACGCTCTGGGGCGCCTCGATGATAGGCGTGTCGGTCTTGGTCGTCGATGTCGCGCTGGAAAGGCCCGTCGCGGTGACGATGATGCGCTTACCCGCATCTTCGGGGGCGGGCACTCCTTGTGCGGCGCACAAGCTGCTCCATCCGGCGCTGAGCATCAGCCCGCCAATTGCGTACTTTCTCACGATGTCCCCTCATTCTCTCTGACCTGCTGCAAATCCTTATAATGCAAATTATTCGCAATAGCAAGAATTGGCGAAGTTTAGAAAGACGCAAGGCGGGGGATGTCCCGTCCAACGGTGGATCAAGATGGTGGCCGTAGCGGCCTGATCCGGTGGCGGGATGCTCTTGACGGGAGAGGGTGCGCGAGGGGGCAAAGTTTGCGGACACAGCGGCTTTGATCGCGTGCCGGCGGAAAAGATCTGCAGGAAAAGTGGTTCCGAGGGCCATCGCCCTCGGGCTCTCCAAATGTCTACGTCACCTCATGCGGGCAACGCGGGCTAAGAAAGCCGAGCTTTGCGAGTTTTGGGGGCGAGGGGTGATGAACCCATGAAAGCGTTTTCCTTTCTTGGCGCGTTCCGGTGCGCCCGGTCTACGCCTCAAACCTCGCCCGCCATGCGCGCGATGATCGGGCAGTCGGGCCGCGCATCACCCGCGCAGCTTTGCGCCAGGTGGAGCAGGCTCTCGCGCATGTTCGACAGCGCCTTGGCCTTGCGGCGCAGTTCCTCCGCCTTGGCGAGCGCGAGCGCCTTAACCTCGGCGCTGGTACGGTGGTCGTTCCCCCACAGCGCCAGCAGCTCGCCGATTTCCTCGATGGTAAAGCCCAGGTCGCGCGCGTTGGCAATGAAACGCAGCCGCGCGATGTCGGCGTGGGCGTAATCGCGGTAACCGCTGTCCCGGCGCGCGGGCGCCGGGATCAGGCCGATCTTCTCGTAGTGACGGATCATGCGCTGCGAGACGCCCGTGCGCGCAGAGGCTTCCCCGATGTTCACAGCTTCGTGGCTTTGAGGCGAAGTGCATTGCCTATCACGCTGACCGAGGAGAGCGACATCGCTGCCGCCGCGATCACCGGGGAGAGCAAAATGCCGAAATGCGGGTAGAGGACACCCGCCGCTACCGGAACGCCCAGTGCGTTGTAGCCGAAGGCGAAGAGGAGGTTCTGGCGGATGTTGGCCATGACCTTGCCGCTCAGCGTACGGGCCCGGGCAAGGCCGGTGAGGTCGCCGGTGAGAAGCGTGATCCCTGCGCTTTCGATCGCGACGTCGCTGCCCGATCCCATCGCGATGCCGACGTCGGCCGCGGCCAGTGCGGGCGCGTCGTTGACCCCGTCACCCGCCATGGCGACGACCCGGCCTTCGGCGCGCAGGCGTTCGACCACTTCGCTCTTGCGGTCGGGGAGGACTTCGGCCTCGACCTCCTTGATGCCGAGACGGCGGGCGATGGCGGAGGCGGTCGTCGCGTTGTCTCCGGTGAGCATGACCACGCGTATTCCTTCTGTGCGTAGCGCGGTGAGGGCGTCGGACGTGCTTTCCTTCACCGTGTCGGCCAGCGCGAGAACGCCTCCGAGATTTCCATCAAGCGCGACGAAGATCGCGGTGGCGCCGTTCTTGCGGAGGGCCTCGGGCGTCTCGCTGGCCTCACCGGTCGCGATCCTGTTTTCCTCCAGGAAACGGGCCGAGCCGACGAGAACGCGGCGCCCGTCGACCCGGCCTTGCGCGCCCTTGCCGGTGGGAAAATCGGCTTGCGACAGCTCGCCGAGCGCCAGGTCGCGGCGCTGGGCTTCGGCAACGACGGCCCGGGCGAGCGGGTGTTCCGACGCCTGCTCCAGTGCAGCGGCAAGGCGCAGCACATCATCTTCCCCGTACCCGCCGAAAGTGCGGACTTGCGTGACCGAAGGGCGCCCCTCGGTGAGCGTGCCGGTCTTGTCGACGACCAGTGTGTCGACCTTTTCCATGCGTTCGAGAGCCTCGGCGTTCTTGACCAGGATACCTTCCTCTGCGCCGCGCCCGATGCCGACCATGATCGACATGGGCGTAGCTAGGCCGAGCGCACACGGGCAGGCGATAATGAGAACGGCGACTGCGGCGAGCAGGGCATGGGTGGCGCGCGGTTCGGGCCCCCAGATCATCCAGGCTGCAAAGGCTAGCGCGGCCACGGCGAGGATCAACGGCACGAACCAGCCTGCGACCTGATCGGCGAGGCGCTGGATCGGCGCGCGCGAGCGCTGTGCCTGCGCGACCATCTGGACGATGCGGGCAAGGAGCGTGTCGGATCCCAGCTTCTGCGCCTCCATGACGAGCGCGCCGCTTGAGTTGAGCGTGCCCCCGATCACTGCATCGCCGGGCTCGCGCGTAACCGGCATGGCTTCGCCTGTCACCATCGATTCGTCGAGCGAGGAGCGCCCCTCCAGGATCATGCCGTCGACCGGGATCTTCTCGCCCGGACGCACACGCAGGCGATCGCCGATCTCCAGATCCTCAAGCGGGACGTCCTCTTCACCGCTTTCGGTCAGCCGCCGTGCGGTGGGCGGGGCGAGGCCAAGCAGCGCCTTGAGCGCGTCGGAGGTGCGCTCACGCGCGCGTAATTCGAGCACCTGGCCCAGGAGCACCAGGACGGTGATCACCGCCGCAGCCTCGAAATAGACCGGCACGGTGCCGTCCACGGTGCGCATGGCCGGCGGGAAGAGGCCGGGGGCGAGCGTGGCGATGATCGAATAGGTCCAGGCAACGCCGGTGCCGAGCGCAATCAGCGTGAACATGTTGAGATTGCGTGTGCGTACCGAGGCGAGCGCGCGGGTGAAGAAGGGCCAGCCCGCCCAGAGCACGACCGGCGTCGAGAGCACGAGCTGAATCCACACCGAGACGTGCATGGGCACGAGGCGGTGAAGTGTAGGGGCGACATGGCCGCCCATTTCCAGCAGGAAAACCGGGAGGGCAAGCGCCAGCGCCACCTTGAAGCGGCGCGTCATGTCGAGCATCTCCTCGCTCGGTCCGGCGTCGGGATCGACCATCTCGGCCTCCAGCGCCATGCCGCAGATGGGGCATGCGCCTGGGTGATCCTGCCGCACGTCCGGGTGCATCGGGCAGGTCCAGATGGCGCCTTCGGGGACAGGCGCGTCGGCGCCCGTGCCCTCCAGCCAGCGTGCCGGGTCGTCTTCGAAGCGGGCTTGGCAGCGCGCGCTGCAGAAGTGGTAGGCCTGCCCCTCGTGCTCTGCGTGGTGCGGGCTCGTCGTCGGATCGACCGTCATGCCGCAGACCGGATCGGTGACTGTATGTGCGTCGTGCGGGGCGTGGTGATGGCAGTGATGTTCGTCGTGCATCGCAGTCCCTCCTTGGACCGACTTCGCAAATAGGGTCTGACATCGTGTCAGGGTCAAGGCGTAGCTGTGGATCGATATTGTAATGATACAACATATCCTGCTAGGCGGTGTGCGAACCTAGTCCGATCACAGGCCCATTCCGAAAGCAGGATTGCCATGACTCCATTTTCCCAGCCCGACGCGCGCCTGTCCGTCACCGTCCTCTCCGGTTTCCTCGGCGCGGGCAAGACGACGTTACTGAATCACGTCCTCTCCAACCGTGAGGGACGCCGCGTTGCGGTTATCGTCAACGACATGTCCGAGGTGAACATTGATGCCGATCTCGTGCGTGGGGGCGGGGCGGCGCTGTCGCGCAGCGAGGAAACGCTGGTCGAGATGACTAATGGCTGCATCTGCTGCACATTACGCGACGATCTCCTCCACGAGGTGCGCCGGCTCGCCGAAGAGGGGCGCTTCGACTATCTCCTGATTGAAAGCACCGGCATTTCCGAGCCGCTTCCCGTGGCCAGCACTTTCTCGTTTCGCGACGAGGCGGGTTCCGCGCTCGAGGATGTTGCCCGGCTCGACACCATGGTGACCATGGTCGATGCGGTGAACCTTCTGGCGGACTATTCGAGCCAGGATTTCCTCGCCGACAGGGGCGAGAGTACGGGTGAGGAGGATACTCGCTCGCTGGTCGGCCTGCTCGTTGAGCAGATCGAGTTTGCCGATGTCGTGATCATCAACAAGGCATCTTCGGTGAGCCCCCTGCATCTGGACGTGGTCCGAAAACTGGTGCGCTGCCTCAACGCCGAGGCTCGGATCGAGACCTGCGACCATGGCCGGATCGAAGCAGGCGCGATACTCGATACCGGGCTCTACGACGAGGAACGTTCCGCGCAGCATCCGCTCTGGGCCAAGGAGCTTTACGGCTACGAGCAGCACCGGCCCGAGGCGGAGGAATACGGCATCGAGAGCTTCGTCTACCGCGCGCGCCAGCCTTTCGATCCGGCGCGCTTCCACCGCTTCCTGACGGCGGACGGGCTTGACCACGTGGTGCGCGCCAAAGGGCATTTCTGGCTGGCGACCCGGCCCGACTGGGTGGGCGAACTGGCGGTGGCGGGAAGCGAGACGATGACTGCGCGCATGGGGCGCTGGTGGGACAGCGTGCCCCGGCACCTCTGGCCCGAGGACGAAAAGTTCGAAAATTTCGTGCGGGAGCGCTGGGACCCTGTCTGGGGCGACCGGCGTCAGGAACTGGTCTTTATCGGTATCGGCATGGACGAGGCGCGCATCCGCCGCGCGCTCGAGGCCTCCCTCATACACAGCGCGGTCTTCGTGCCCGAAGACTGGGCGGACCTGCCCGACCCCTTCCCGGCCTGGGTACCGGTTGCGCAGGAAGTGATGGCATGAGTGCGGCCGTTTGCGCCAGCGCGCCCGAGGTTCTCACGCGCATCGCCGAACCCGATGTCCATCTTGCGATCTGGCAGGCGGGCCGGTCGGGCCGCCTCGACTGGCTCGAGGCACTCGACCATGCGGGCATTTCGGACCTGTCCTTCCCCTGTGCGCTTACCGATCTGGAGCGGGAGATCGGAGAGGGGTTGGCGGAGGCGGGCTATCCCAAAGGTGCGAAGACAGAGGCGCTGTCCCAGCTTATGGCGGATCTGTGCCGCCGTTTTGCCGCGATTATGGGGTGTGCTGAGGTCAAGGTCCGGCTGGAGGTGATCCGCACCGATGCCTGCCGCAAGTTCCACGCCGACTACGTGCCCGCGCGTTTGATCACGACGCTGGCCGGGCCGGGCACGCAGTGGATCGAGGTCGACGCGATCACGCAGGGCGAGCCCGAGGAAATCCACCAGATGCGCGCCGGGGACGTAGGCCTGTTCAAGGGGCGTCTGCTCGCGCCCGAACCGGCGATCCTCCACCGCTCGGTTCCGCTGTCGGCTCTGGGTGGCACGCGGCTGCTTCTCGTGCTCGATCCGCTGGGCGTCGGGGAGGGCATCCGGTGAGCGGGGTGCTTTCCAGTCTCGATGGCCTGATCCCCGTCTCGGTCCTCACCGGGTTTCTGGGGAGCGGCAAGACGACAACGCTCAACGCTCTCGTACGGAGCCCCGAGATGGCGCGTGCGCGCGTCATCATCAACGAGTTGGGCGAGGTCGGGCTCGACCATGATCTTGTCGCGCAAGGGCACGAGGAAGTGAAGGTCGAAATGATTGGCGGGTGCCTGTGCTGCGCCATCCGCGGCGATCTTCTGGCCACCTTGCGCGATGCCCCCTGGCGTTTTGCGCGCGAAGGGCGCTGCTGGTTCGACAGGGTGGTGATCGAGACCACGGGCCTCGCCGATCCCGCCCCGATCCTCCATACGCTGATGCGCGATCATACGCTCGAGACGATCTACCGGCTCGACAGCGTGATCGTCACGGTCGATGCGGTGAACGGCGCGGCCACGCTCAACAGACAGGAGGAGGCGGTGAAGCAGGCGGCGATCGCCGACCGCATTCTGCTCACCAAGACCGACCTCGTCGGTGTGCCCGAGCGCGAAGCCCTGACCGGGTGGCTGCGGTCGCTGAACCCGGCTGCACCGATCCTGGCTGTGCAGCACGGCGCCGTCGCGGCAAGCGCGCTTTTCGGGGGCGGAGCCTTCGACCCGGCGGGTAAGAGCGGCGATGTGCAGGACTGGCTGCGCGCCGAGGCCTATGCGGATGACGAGCATTCCCATGGGCATGACCACGACCAAGCGCACGACGTGAACCGCCACGGCCCCGATATCCGCGCCACCTGCCTCACCTTCGACGAGCCACTCGACCCTGAGACGTTCGCGATGTTCACGCCCGAGCCGGTGCCGGATTCGACTGTGGACGCTGTCACCGCCGGCGGCACCGCGCTGGCACTGGGCGTAGAGCCGAAGGCCGGTCATAGAACCGGCGTTCCCCGCATCGGGCACCGTCGTTCCCATCGTACGCCGCCATAGCCGCGCAGCCCTGTAGTTGGGGCGCGGGGCAAAACTCTATTCGTCGAGGAGCGCAAAAGCGGGCTAGGATATTGCCGATGACGACGACATCATCCGATACCGCCCCCTGCGCGCGCGACCGCGTCTGCAAAGGGGCCGGCGCGGCGCGAGAAGATCCTGGGCGGACTGATCGCGATCATCGCGCGTGAAGGTTTCCGCCAGCAATCGCTGCGTGAACTTGCCAAGGCGCTGGAGATGGAGGCACAGCACGTCCTCTACTACTTTGTGAGCCGGGAGGACATGGTGCCCGCGCACCCCGGCCACGATTTCATTCGCGCCCGGCAGGCGCGTGTGCGCCGCGAGCCAGCTTTCAGCGCTCTCTAGCGGGCTTCAACTGTAGGCTCTGCTCGATCCGGATGGCGCGGACTGCGATCCGGCCGCCGATGTCGCCGCGGCGGTGGCGCGCCTGCGCGAAACAGCGTCCTCAGCTGAGGACTGCGCAGTGGCGGGAAGGTTGGCACGCGCGCGGTACTGGCTTGGCGTTATTCCGAACCAGCGGCGAAAGCGGCGGTTGAAGTCGGAGGCATCGCTCAGTCCCAGCTGTTCGGCCACGCTGCGGATGGCCATGCCATTCTTACGCAGAAGTACCTCGCTGCGTTCCTGTAGGAGCGCGTCGACCAGCGCATGAAAGCGCGTGTCTTCGGCCTTGAGGTGGCGGATCAGCGTGCGCGCCGACACGCCAAGTTCACCGGCCACCTGTTCGAGGCGGGGAACGCGGCCGGTGGATGTCAGCAGATTGCAGCAGGCGCCCCGGGTTCGGGCCGCCCAGCCTGCCATGGGCTGCGAGGGGACCAACTCCGCCTCGCAGCGGGCAAGCGCTTCTGTCCAGACTGCTGCGTCGTGGGTCACGCTGGGGCGAAGGGCCAGGGCGCGGGGCAGGCTGATGGCATCGCGCGGGGCGGCGAAATCGACGTGGCAGCGAAAGGCCTCGCGCAGCCGGTCGGCATAGGGCACTTCGCGATGGCGCAATTCGATCCGCGCTTCATGGACGGGGTGGCCGAGGTTGGCCGCCGCGACGCGCGCGAGGAAAAGCAGCGGCGCTCCGGTCAGGATCGGGCGGGCTTTGCCAAGTGTGACGCGGGCTTCGAGTTCGAGCGTCAGCGTGCACGCATCCATCGAAAGGCGGTGCTCGAAGATGCCGGGGCGTTCGTTGGCAAAGCGCGGCAGGATCGCAAAGGCGCTGCGGATATCGGGGGCGTAGCGGGTGGCAAGGTCGATCCCGCCCCGAAAGTAGGGCACGCCGGCTTCCAGGAAATCGATGAAATAGGCAGGGTCGGGGGCATGGCGCGCGATGTTCGACATGATCGTGATGTACTGGCCCACGCAGACCGTTTCGGGGAGCTCGTTCCCCCCTGCGAGCCCCGTACCGGAAAGGAGCCAGGCGGGCCTTTCGAGCATCGCGTCGAGTGAGCGGACAAAACGTGCGCAAATCCTGCGCTCCGCCCGGTCGTCCGGAGTTTTGGACGCCGGGCCGGGCTTGCTCCCTGTATTCCTCGCGCTGGCGCGTAATCTGTTCGACATCCCTTCCTCCCTGAAGCGCTGTGCGAACCGGAGGCAAGTTTGCGGAGGCCCGCGAGCGAGGTCAACGCGAAAGTAGGGAAAGACATTCCGGTCACGTGTGAAAAATTGATCGAAGTGTATTCTTTTCAGAATTTTAGGACTGGTTTCCCGAGATTTGTACTTTGCATGTTTCAATCGAGTTTGGGGGTTTTCTCCCAATTTGGCAGTAAATGCCAAGAATGTTGCCATCTATTGCTATTGACCGTTGGAGTGTCTGGCGAAATGATCTGCGGGCATTCGCGGGATATTTCCGCGCCATGGCGACTTGCAGGAGGGGCAGGTGCACCTTTGTCTTGCACACGTGTGGGGATACCGTTTCAGGCCCTCAGGGCTGCTCGTCAGCCTTTGCGGCCTGCTGGCGGCTTGCGGCATGGCCCCTGGGGAAGAGACCACGGTTCCGACGGCTGAGCCGGTGGCATTTCCCGAAAGCCTCGTTGTGATCGGCGATGGCTATCCGGCAAGTGGCGATCCCTGTCGGCGCCTGGGCGAAAGCGCGGTGACATCCAACTGGCTCGATGACAGCGCGGTCCTCGTCGGTTGTCCTGGCATGGCGGAGGCCAAGGTACTTGGCGGCACCATTCTCGGTGCAGACGGGCCCATTGCCATCGTCTCGGTGCCGATGGGCGATGCCAATGCCGGCCTGGCGCAGGCGGGCTCTGGAGCGACAACGGCGCCAGCAGCCACTGCACTCGGGAGTGATCCGATCCGTGGGGCGGGTGGTATGGAAAGCGCCTGCCATGCCCGCATCAACGAAGTGACCAACGGGCAGGTAATCGGCACGCAGCGTATCGAGGAGGCGGAATCGGGCGTCATGATCTACGTGAACGTGCGGAGAGCGCAGGCGCCGTGGCAATGCTTTGGAAGCCGCGACGGCGTGCTCGACCAGGTCTTTTACGGCGGCGATGAGGGCGCGCTCTAGATGGCCATGGGCGCGCCGCTCGGAATATGGCGATGACGTGGGTTTTTCTCGTTTTCATCGTGCTCTACCTGGGCGCGCTGGCGCTGGCGCTGCTCGGCATCGGCCCGTTCGGATCGCTGGATCCGGAGAGGAACCCGCTTTCGGGCGTCTTCCTGGTGCCACTGGGCTTCTCCTGGAACCGCCTGGCCGATCGCCTTGGCTGGGGGGCGGCGTGCTGGCGCCGGCAATCAACGCCGTGCTGCTCTGGAGGCTTTGTAAGGGTGGCGGCGCACAGCCGGATAACGGGATCGCGGGCAGGGGAAAGAGGCCTTGCGCGCACGGACGAGGAGATACGTCATGGGCTGGATCGTTGCTCTGATCGTGGGCGGGCTGGCCGGGTGGCTGGCGAGCAAGGTGATGAACCGCGATGCTTCGATGGGTGTTTTCTGGAACATCGTGGTGGGCTGCGTGGGCTCGGTCGTGGGCAATGCGATTGCCAACAATTTCGGCATTGCCGGAAGCGTGCAGGAGTTCTCGATCGTGGGCCTTCTTGTCGCCTTTGGCGGCGCGGTGGTGTTGCTCGGCATCGTCAACCTGATCCAGCGCGGGAAAGTGCGCTGATGGGGCGCTGTGGGTTTGCGCGCCTCGACGCGGCGAGGCTGCGCGCGCCGGCCAACGCGCTGGCGCTTGTCCTGGCCGTGGCGTTCGCGCTGCTGCCGGTCCTGGCGCGCGCGCAAGGCTCCAAGGTCAGTTCCGCGCCCGAGTTGGCGCGGGCCATCGAGACGCTGGAGCCGGGTGAATGGGTCTGGGCCCCCGAGGTCGCGCCCGATGGGCCCGTGCTCGTCTTCGTCGATCTCTCACGTCAGATCGCGCTCGTCTATCGCAACGGCGTCCGCATCGGGGCGACCACGGTTTCCACGGGGAAACCTGGCCACGCGACGCCGACGGGCGTCTTTACGATCCTGCAGAAGGATGCCAAGCACCGCTCCAGCACCTACAACAACGCGCCCATGCCCTACCAGCAGCGGCTGACCTGGGATGGCGTGGCGCTCCACGCGGGCGGCTTGCCGGGCTACCCCGAAAGCCATGGCTGCGTGCACCTGCCTTACAATTTCGCGCGCGAACTCTTTGCCGCGACCGAACTGGGCGTGACTGTGGTGATCGAGGGCGATGCCCAGCACCACCTGGAGACAAGCGGCAATGCGCTCCTTTCGCCCTTTGACGATGCGGGCCAGGCGATCGCCTACCATCCCTTGCGGCCCGGCGAACAGTTCCACTGGACCCCGAATATTGCCCGCGAAGGACCGGTCTCGGTGATCGTCTCCAAGCTCGACCAGCGCATCGTCGTGCTGCGTGGAGGCAAGGAAATCGGGCGCAGTGTCGCGCGCATCCGCGACGCGGATCCAGGATCACATGTCATCACCCAGATCGTGCGGGAGGGCAAACCGCACTGGGTCTTCGTAGGGATGGCGGGCCACGAGGAGGAGGAAGGACGCGCGATCGACGAGGCCCTGCTCAACCGGGTGGAGATGCCACGCCAATTTTACCGCGACCTCAATGCGGTGATCGGGCCTGGAACGACGGTCCTGGTCACGAATTCGCGGGTCGGCGCGGGTACGTGGGATCACCTCACCGTGATCGAAGCGATCCACCCGCACGCCGTCCCTGAAGGGGGTTGAGGCGCAGGGATACGCGCAGATGGGCAAACAGAAGGGGAAAGCCTGATCATGAATACGCACTTACGCTTCGCCGTCATGGGATCACTGGCGGTTTTCATCGCGCTGGCGCCGCATGCGGTCATGGCCAAGAAGGCCTCCTCGTTCACCGATCTCAATGGTGCGCGTGCATCAAGCGCGGAAAGCGCGCTCCTGTCGCGCGGCCTCAAGTATATTGACGGGCGCAAGGGAAGTTATGGCGAGAGCTATTCCTACTGGTGGGACGATGACGGCAAGGACTGCGTGGTGGTCGAGGTGAGCGACGGGCGCGTGATGACCATCAACGATGCCGACAAGAAGGATTGCCACCATTCGAGTGATAATACTGGGGCTGCGGTGGCCGCTGTGGCGGGGCTGGCACTGCTCGGCGCGCTGATCGCCCACAAGTCCGACGACCACGATGACAAGGTCCATTTCGACAACCACGACCACGAACGCGAATATGATCGTGGCTACCAGGACGGGCTCTACCACAAGTCCTACCACAACTACGAGGACTCCAAGTACTACTCGCGTGGGTATTCCAAAGGCGTGGAACAGCGCAATAACCGCACCCAGTATCACCACGGGGATGGAGGGTACCAGCGCACGGCGACATATCTCGACCTCAATGGCGCGCGGGCGGCCGGCGCGGATTCGACGCTTGAGCGGCGGGGCTTTCGCAATGTCGATGGCTTCAAGTCGGGCAGCGCGGCCTACACCATCTGGAACCGCCCCTCGTCCAAGCAATGCCTCCAGATGACCGTGGCAGACGGCCGCGTGAAGGACATCCGCGACATCCACAGCCACCCCAAGTGCCGCTAGGAGCCGTGGTGGCTTGTTGAACGCGGCGCAAAGACCGACTTCGCCGGGACCATACCCCCTCTCGGTGACAGGTCCCGTGTCCCCAGCACCGAGGGGGACGCGGGACCTGGACCTTTGGGCCTCACCAAACCGCCTTCCCGATTGCCTTTTTGCCGGCCCCGGCGCAGGATCGCACGGCTCCCGCAAGAGGGGCGATGCAAGGAGGAGAGGGTGCGGGATTACCCGTTCACACTGCGCCAGCTGGAGGTTTTTGCCCTCCTGAGCGAGACGCTCAGCTTTCGCGACTGTGCCGAGCGGCTGGGGATTTCACAGGCCTCTGTCAGCCGCCAGCTCTCCGAGCTGGAGGCGCGCATGGGCCTCGCCCTGTTCGTGCGGGGACCTGGCCGCCGCCCTAACCTGACCATACGGGGGCAAGCCTTTCTGGAGGATCTGGATGCACTCGATAAAGCCGGGCGCAAGCTGGCGAGCTATCGTCTCTCGCGCCGCGAACGCGCGAGTGCGCAGACGTTTCGCATGCGCATTGGAGTGGGTCTTTTCGATCCTTACGTGAAGCCCAAGCTGGGCGCCTTCCTTGCCGCGCACCCGGGGATCGCCTGCGAGGTCCAGCGTACCCATCCTGCCGAGGAACTGGCCGCCCCGCAGCGGCGCGAGGCAAGTGACTTCACCGTGTTTCACCTGCGCAGCGACTGGCCCATGCCCTCCCATTGCCGGCCGCTCGGGCAGGTGCGCTCCGGGATCTACGGCGTCCCCGAGATGGCGCAGGATGCCGCGCTTCCCCTTGCGGCCGAGGCGTGCGCCGACTTGCCGCTCATCCTCCCCCCGCAAGGCTCGCGCGAGGAGGCGCTGCAACTGGCGAGCCTTGCCGAGCGGGGCCTTGTTCCGCACCGGGTGGTGGGGCGGACCGAGTATCCCGACGTTCTTGTCGCCATGGTCGAGCGCGGGGTGGGCGCGGCCTGCCTGCTCGAGCCGCTCCTGACGCGTTCGGCACGCGCGAAGCTGGTTCGGCTCTTCCCTCTCTCAGACTGGACGCTCGTGCTTTACCGCAATCCGGCGCTGTGCGGGGAGCAGGCCGATGCGCTGGAGGCGTTCGTGCGCAGTGCGATCCTGAAGGACAACGCCTATCCTTCGACGCACGAGGGCAGCTAGCTATCGATCCCGAAATGGTCGGCCAGCATCTCTCCGGTGAAGCCGTAGGAGGCGGCCTCGGGATCGTTGGGCAGCATCTCGGCGTTCCAGGCCTCCCAGGCCTTGCGCAGGCGGGCGAAGGTTTCGGGGTGGCGCTCCTTGAGGTTCGCCCGTTCGAGCGGGTCGGCCTCGACGTCGAACAGGAAGCTGTTGCCCGCGATCGACAGGTACTTCCAGCGGCCCTCGCGCGCGGCCATCTGGTCATGGTTGCGAAAGCGCCAGAACAGCGCGCGCTCGGGAAACTCACGGCCTTCCAGCGCGCTGCGAAGGTCGCGCCCATCGCTCGGGCTTGCCGGATCGGGCGCGGCGCCCGCGGCGGCCAGGAACGTGGGCATCCAGTCCATCGACATGATCTGCGCCGCGCTCGTGCTTGCAGGCGGGGTCACGCCCGGCCAGCGCACGATGGCGGGGATGCGCAGGCCCCCTTCGAGCAGTTCGGTCTTCTTGCCGGTGAAGGGCCAGGTGTCGGAGAAGCGCTCGCCGCCGTTGTCGCTGGTGAAGACCACAAGGGTGTCCTCGGCAAGGCCCAACTGCGCAAGGCGGTCGAGGACGCGGCCGATCTGCTCATCCATCGACGTCACCATCGCGGCGTAGGTGTCCATGGAGCCCCCGTCGTAATGGGCGATGGAAAAGCCGCCTTTGGCATCGAGGCGTGTGCTTTCCCTCTGGTCCTCGGGGCCTTCCCAAGGCCAGTGCGGGGCGGTGAGGTGGAGGCTGATAAGCCAGGGCGTGTCCTCACGCGCGCGCTCGTCCAGCGTTGCGATGGTGCGCTCGGCAAGGAGCTGCGTCAGATAGCCCGCCTCCTCGACCGGGGTCTCCCCGTCCCACAGGTCCGGCAAACCGCCGATCTTGTGCGTGAAGTAGTCGACCCCGCCCTGGCGAATGCCCCAGAACTGATCATAGCCGCTCTTGAGCGGGCCGTACTTGGGAAGCGATCCCATGTGCCACTTGCCGATGAGGCTGGTGTGATAGCCCGCCGCGCGCAGGAGCAAGGCCATCGTCGGCTGTTCGGGCGGAAGGCCCACGTCGCGAAGGCCGAGCGGCTCTTCCAGGCCCACCTGCAGGCGGTACTGGTAGCGCCCGGTGATGAGCGCGACGCGCGTGGCGGTGCACACCGCGCTGTTGGCATAGGCCTGGGTGAAGCGCATGCCCTCGGCCGCAAGCCGGTCGAGCACAGGGGTCTCGTATTCGCGCCGCCCATAGCAGGAGAGGTCGGCGAAGCCCATGTCGTCGGCCATGATGAACAGGATGTTGGGGCGCGTTCCCGAAGTCTGCGAAGGAGCGGCGAGCGCCCCGGGCGCATGGGCCAGCGCGACGCCGGCCAGAAGCCCCGCGACGACGGCGCGGCGCGAGATCACCGGGGGGCTGGGAGAAAACGTCTTGGTCATCGTGCGTCCCTTGTCGCGAGAGGTATCCGAAGGTGAAGGCAGGGGCGGATCCGGGCGCAAGGCCGGAAGGGGCCAGATCAGTGCCCTCCCGGCCCGCCCTCATGGCCTCCTAGAAGCGGCGCTTGACCGTGAGCGCCCATTCCCGCGGGCGCGCCGGGGTGCCGGAGATGAGCCCCGCGCCCGCGCCGGTCAGGTCGAATTTCTGGCTGAAGTAGTACTGGTCGAAGAGGTTGGTGACCCCGAGCGAGAGCTGCCAGTTGTCCTGCGCAGTGCGATAGGTAAGCCGCGCATTGGTGAGGGTGTAGCTGGGAATCCGGCCGTAGAGGTCGGAGGGCGAGCCCGGCACTGGCACGAGCGCGCTGCCCGCCATCGCCCCCTGGTGCGAGACGTCGATGCGCGGGGTCAGGCTGCCAAAGCGGTCGATCGCAATGCGGTACTGGGCCCCGATCGACCACTGCCACTTGGTCACTCCGCGCGGCGGACTGGCGAGGCGATCGACGATGGTGGCATCCTGGCTGCAGCTGTTGCTCTCGCCGGGGGCCAGTGCGCGCACGACCTGGATGTTCACGCAGTCCCAGCTCCAGTCGAGGTAGGAGGCCGAGGCGTTGAGGTCGAGCCCGTCGATAGGCTCGGCGCTCAGTTCCGCTTCCAGCCCCCTGATCGTGGCATCGCCCGCGTTCTGGGGGAGGGCGCAGGGGCCGGGCCCGCCAAACTGGGGGCAGGACAGCAGGCCCAGCTGCGCGCCCTTGAATGTGTTGAGGTAGGCCGAGAGGTTGAGCCGTACGCGGTGTCCGAAAAGGTCGGTCTTCACGCCGACCTCGTAGGCGGTCAGCTCCTCGGGCCCGAAGGGCTGGACCTGAGCTGCGTTGAACGGGCGCGGGCTGATCCCGCCGCCCTTGAAGCCGGTCGAGGTCGAGGCGTAGACCAGCACCTCGTCCGAGATGCGATAGTCCAGGCTGGCACGGTAGTCGAAGCGGGTGCCCTTGAAGCCGCCCGTAAGACCATTGAGCGCGGTCACGATCTCGGCGGTGTTGCCATTGCCGTTGACGTCGAGCACGTCCGGGCCCTGGTAGCCGATGCCGTAGGCCGCACCGATGGGGTCGACGAAGGCGTTGGGGCTGGTGCCGTCGTAGTTCAGGCGCTCATACGTCGTGGACTTGCTCTCGTCGGTGTATCGCCCGCCCAGCGTCAGGGTGAGGTCGCTGGTGGGGCGCACGAAGACGGTGCTGAAAAGCGCAAAGGATTCCACTTCGACCGGCCCGCCGCCCAGGAACTGTAGCGGGTAGATAGGCTGGCCCGCCGCAGCGACATAGCGAATGTCGGTGCGGGTCGCCTGATCTGTGTCCTCCCTGGAGAAATAGCTTCCGAGAGTTGCCTCGACGATGGGCCCAAGTTCGGCGTTGAGGCGCATCTCGTGGCTGAAGAAGCGGCTCTTGAGGTCGACTACCGGCGCATCGAGGCGGGCAGGCGAGAGGTCGCTGTCGTTGGAGAACCTGGAATCAAAGCCCCGGTAGGCGGTGATCGTGGTGAGGTTCATCCAGTCGGCAAGGTCGAACTGGCCGTGAAGCGAGACGCCCCAGCCTTCGAAAAAGGCTTTGTTAGCGTGGGTGGAGGGCTGGACCGGAAAGCCGTCGAGCCCAGGGATAAGCCCCGCCTGGAAACTGTCGCCCGCCGACTGGAACGCGGCGTAATTGCAGTAGCGTCCGCACACGAAGCGGTTGTCGAAGGGCAAGCCGTTCTCGGTCGCGACGTTCGGGTTGGGATTGTTCGCGTAGAGGAGGACTTCGCCTGCGTTGTAGGTGGAATCGTGCGAGTAGTCGCCGACCAGCTGCAGGTCGATGCCAGGGCGTTCGAAGCGCAGCGCAACGCGCCCGGCGGAATAGTCCTTGTTCCCGTAATCTGCAGTCTTGCAGTCGCCGCCCGAAGTCTGCGCGGGGACGCCGCTGTCCGGATTAAGGCAGCCGTAGTCGTAGCCGGTGACGTATCCGTCCTGACGACCGTACGCGGCCGAGACGCGCGCCGAGAGATCGCCGGCAATGGGAAACTGCAGTGCGCCGCGCAGGTTCACCCGGTCGCGGACGCCGTAGGTTGCCTCGGCATAGCCGCCGAAGGTGCCGTCGGGCTTCTTGGAAATGTAGCGGATCGCTCCGCCCTCGGAATTGCGGCCCGTCAGCGTGCCTTGGGGGCCGCGCAGGACTTCGACACGCTCGACATCGACCAGTTCGAAGTTGGCCCCGGTGAGGCGCGGGAAATAGACATCGTCGATATAGAGACCAACGCCCGGCTCCACCAGCGGGTTGAAGTCGATCTGGCCCATGCCGCGGATCGAGGCGCTGATCGAGGGGCCGAATGAGGCCGACTGCTGGCGCAGCGCAACGCTGGGGGCCTGGTTGGCGATGTCGGCCAGGCTCTGCTGGCTACGCTCTTCCAGCATGTCTGAGGTCATTGCGGTGATCGCGATGGGGGTGTCTTGTAGATTCTGGGCGCGGAACTGCGCGGTCACGATAATTGTCGCGAAATCGGGTTCGGGCTCGGGCGGCGGGGTCTCCTGTGCCCGGGCGGCGTCTAGCGGCAGGCAGGCCAGCACGAGGCCCAGCGCGCTCATCGCTGTCCCCAGACCTCCAAGTCCCGGTTCCCGCGCAATTCGGCGCGCGCCAAGGGGCGCGGGCGCTAGGCTCCTCGTCATCGTCAACTCTCCCGTTATGTTTTCATCGTTGTGGGAGGTGTGATGCGGCTGTGTGCGCTTGTCGGCAACGCATCGCTGGGTTACCCATGTGGCAACCCCCAGGTTATGACCCGGGGGATGGGCACCCATGGGAGGGGGCCGGGAGAGAGATCGCCATGACGCCTCTGCCGTTCACGCTGCGCCAGTTGGAGCTTTTCGCGGCGCTTGCGCAGGACCTGAGCGTGCGCGGCTGCGCGCGGCGGCTGGGAATCTCGCATGCCGCGGTGTCGAGCCAGATCGGGCTTCTCGAAAAGCAACTGGGTTTTGCGCTGATTGCGCGGCAGGCAGGTAAGGGGCTGGCGCTGACCGCGCAGGGTATGGCCTTTGCCGAGGACCTCCGGGCCTTTCACGCCGCGGCGGGCCGACTGGCCGCGCACCGGCCCGAGGAAACGGCAGAGCCCTGTGCTGGGCGTTTCCGCGTGCGGATCGGGCTGGCTTTGTTCGAGCACTATGTCCGGCCGCGCCTCGGCTACCTGCTCGGCGCGCATCCCGAACTCGAGATCGCCTTCGATACCCATGTGCCGGGCGAGGCTTTCGACCCGGGCCAGCGCGAGCCCGAACCCGACTTTGCCTTGTTCCATGCTCCGCTCGTTGGAGAAGTGGGGGAGGGGGCACGCAGTCTCGCGCAGGTGCGCTGCGCGATCTACGCTGCGCGCTCGCTGGTGGGTGATGCCGCTGAGGAACTTTCGCACCAGGCGGTGAGCGCGCTTCCCTTCATCCTGCCTGCGGCCGGTTCGGATCAGATCCGCGCGCAGCTTGACGGGCTTGCCCGGCTGGGCATCGTCCCGCGCCGGATCGTCGGCCACTGCGACGACTTCGATGTGATGGTGAACCTCGTCGAGCGCGGGATGGGAGCGGCATGCATGACCGAGGCGATGATTGCGCCCGCCATCCGGCCCCATCTTGCCCCGCTCTTTCCGCTCGAGAACTACCGTCTGATGTGGATGCGCCGGGCGGGAGCGGAGGGGCGTCTACCCGATCTCGTGGCGGATTTCCTGATTGGCTGTGTGATGGACAATCCGGACTACCCAGCACTGATTTGAACCTGCCGAAAATGCGTAATCTTATATAATTACGTCTTATTGCTTAGATATTTTATTAGGTCTTTCTGCAAGGGTTTCGGACGCTGAGCATGGCAGTGAAGGCCTATAATGTTTAGATATATCATCTACAAAACAATGGGTTGTGGTTAACTCCTCGTAAGTTCACGTAGTTTGTGAAAGCGGGCCGGGGAAGCGACCTTCCGGGTCGTAGCGGGCCTTTACCGCGCGAAGGCGCTTGTAGTTCGGGCCGAACCCGGCGGGCACCCGCGCGGCTTCGTCCCGGTCGAGATAATTGAGGTAGACGGTGCCATCCGACAGCGGCTCAAGCTGCGTGAAGACCTCGCGCACGGCCTCGATGATGGCCTCATCCTCAGTCGGTTCGCACCACCCGGCCGAGATGCCAACGTTGTAGAGCGCATGGCGATTGGGAAAGGCGGTGGCCGAAATGTCGACCTCGGAAATCGCCCCGCCAAGCGCTTCAAGGAATATCAGCGTGTACTCTCCGGGGATCGCCGCGATTCCCTCGGCGAGGCATGCGACGAGATCAGGGCTGAGTTCGGCGGCGAAGATCGACTTCCAGTAGTAGCGCCCGCCCCTGGGGGAGGAATTGGCGAAGGCCTTTTGAAACTCGACATAAGGCTGGGGCGTGACGAAGCCGTGCAGGCACTTTCCAACTTCCAGCAGGGGCGCAAGCTCGCGCGGGGCGCGCTGGGGCTCGCCTGTGTGGAGAGCAATGAGGGCCAGGCAGGATTTGCCGTGCAGTTCGCTTGGAAAGTCGGGCAGCGGCGGTAGCCTCATGAAGGCGGGTACAAGGCCGACCTCGCGCGTGGCGGCGCGCATGAAATCACCCACGAAGGCCATGACCTCCTGCGCTCCGTCCAAGGGGTAGAAGGCCCAGGCGGTGGTGATTTCGGGGCCCACGGGGGCAAGCTGGAAGTCGAACCGGGTGACGATCCCGAACTGGCCGCCCCCACCGCGCAGCGCCCAGAAAAGGTCGGGATGCTCGCGGGCATTGGCTTCGACGCGACTGCCATCGGCGAGCACGACTTCGGCGCCGATCAGGTTGTCGATGGCAAGGCCCAGTTGGCGGGCGAGAAAGCCAATCCCTCCGCCCAGCGTCAGCCCTCCGACGCCCGTCTCGGGCTCGACTCCGGCGGTGACGGCGAGGCCATGGACCTGCGTGGCTGCATCGAGTTCGCCCAGGAGCACGCCGCCGCCCACCCGTGCGGTGCGCGCAACCGCGTTGACCTCGATCCGCTTGAGGGCTGCCAGGTCGATGAGGAGCGAGCCTTCGACAAGCGCGGCGCCCGACACCGAATGGCCTCCGCAGCGCGCGACGGCCTGCATCCCGTGCGCGGCGGCATGGCGGACGGCAGCCTCCACGTCAGCGGCGTTGTTGCACTGCGCGATAAGCGCCGGGCGCCTCTCGATCATGGCGTTCCAGCCTTGCCGGGCGGTGTCGAACTCGGGATCGTCGGGGCCAATCACGGCGCCTGTGAAATCGGCGATGGAATGTGCGTTGCTGGACATTCGGGCCCCTCTCCCTTCGTGGGTGCCGTTCGCTGTCGGCATACACTACGCTAATTCTGGGGCGCTGCAATCCATTGCTGGGGTCAGGTGGCGGGGCGGGGCTGGCCGGGCGTCAGGATTCCTTCGTGCTGGAAAGCGCATAGGACCCGCAGGTTCACGTCGGACTCGAAGGCCTTCTCAAAGCGCGTATCGAGGACGTAGGCCTTGAGCCGCAGGCGTACGCCGACAAGGTAATCCGACACCCACTGGTTGACGAGAATGACCACGGGCCTGGCGAGGAAGACGTAGCGGCTGGACAGCACGGCCTCGTTCACGATCTCGCGGGCACGCTCGAAATCCTGGTCGGCGGCGATGTGGAAATCCATCACCACCTGCATGTCGAGCGCGCCGTAGTTGCCCGAGGACGTCACATCGCTCAGGAACTTGCTGTTGGGGATGGTGACGGTGTTGTCGTCCAGCGTCTGCATGCGCACCGAGCGCAGGCCAATAGCGGTGATATCGCCGTATTCGCCACCGAAATTGACACGGTCGCCGACCTGGAAGGGCCGGTCGAGCATGACGATGACGCCGGCGATGAACGAGGCGACAAGGTCCTTCATTGCAAAGCCGACCGCCACCGCCACCGTGCCGCCGATCACCGCGAGCGTCGTTTCGTCGACCCGGAAGGAGAGCAGGAGCACGAGCAGGGTCGTGGCGACGTAAATCACAAACTGGCCGATCGTGCTGACCTTGTGGAAGGTCAGGCGGCGTGAGGAGAACTCGCTTCCGAAGGCGGCGACGAAGCGTCCGAGAAGCCGCAGCAGCATCCATGCGCCGGCTACGACGAAGAGCGAGGTGATGACTCCGCCCCAGCGCACGATGTCGGCGAGGCGGCTGATCGTGTCGATGTCGATATCTTCCTGGGCCCACGCGGGGCTGGCGACCAGAATCAGGAGCGGGGCGGCTGACCGCAAGGGCCGGAACAGGGCGGGGGCAAACGAGGGGCCGGGCATCAGCGTGTCTCCCGCACGATGAGGTTCTGGCGCACGAGCAGGCGGGCGATGGTCGTCCACCAGTTGAGCGCGATCTGGTAGCCGGGCGCCACGTATGTCACCGCGCCCATGCGTTCGAGGCGGCGCAGCGCGTCGCTGATCTCCATGTCCGAAAGGTCGGTGCTGGCCTGGATGGTCGCCTTGTCGGCAAAGTCCATCTGGAGCAGCACGCGCAGCACGAAGAGGGCGGGCATCGGAAGGGCGGCAAGGCTTTCGGTGGGCGGGGTGTCGAAGGTGCGCACGTTGACCGCGCCGGTGCCAGCCTCGACGAAGAGCGAGCGGCGCCAGTAGTCAAGCGCGATCGCCGGGTTGCCGCCTACGTGTTCGGCGAGGCGCTCGTAGTAGCCGCGTTTGCGCCGCTCGGTGACCGAGACATCCTCGCCGAACTCGAACACGCCGTCATCGATCATGGCGGAGAAGTCGGGGGCGATCCCGGCCTGCGCCGAGCGGCGCTCGATAAGGGCGCGCAGTTCGTCTGCGGTCCAGACGGGGAGCGTGTGGATGACATCGAAGAGGATGCGTTCGCTGCGCGCGCGCTGGAGAAATCGCCAGGCGGCATCCGAGATTGCGAAGACCCAGGCATGGCCCTCCTCGCAGGAATGGCGGGCCTGTCCGATCAGCCGGTCGAGCGTGGCAAGTCCCCCGATGGCCGGGGTGAT
This sequence comes from Novosphingobium sp. BW1, assembly GCF_008107685.1. Lineage (GTDB taxonomy): Bacteria > Pseudomonadota > Alphaproteobacteria > Sphingomonadales > Sphingomonadaceae > Novosphingobium. The sequence continues at coordinate 23,067 of NZ_VIRF01000078.1, read as the reverse complement.
GAGGCGCTGAATATCGTCGATGGTGATGAAGAGCGGGGCGCCGCCGCGTGCCTCTTGCGCCAGCTGGTTGGGCAAGCGCGCGACCCAGTCTGTGGGCGGGCAAGGAGGTACTTCAAGATGGACGTGGCGCATGTCCTTGCCCGACTTTTGGGCGAGGTCGCGGAAGTACGAGGACTTGCCGATCCTGCGCTCGCCCACGAACAGGGTGAGTGATCCGGCAGGGATCAGAGGCATAGACAGATGCCCCGGGCGCTCGGTCCCGAGGCGCAGCGTCGACGGCGGGCGGTGCGGATCGAAGACCGCGAGGGTCTCGGGGGCAAGGCGGTGGAAGCGTCCGCTCACCTTGTCCTTGGCGACCTGCCGCTCGGCCGCGATGCGCGCGCGCTGCTCCAGCATCTCGCGCACCAGCGCTACATCGCGCACGCGCCGTGCGACCACCGCGCGCACACCCTTGGCCAGCAGCAGCACACCTACCGCAATGCGCCCGGTGACGCCGGTTGCGCCGCCGGGGTCACGTGCGATCCAGCGCAGCAGCGCGCTGTCACCCGCGTCCGCCGCGGCGAGGTTGACGATGTGCGCGCGCCACCACTTAGCGAGCAGAACCGCCACCACCGACACCAGCAGCCAGGCGACTGTTACCACCCAGTTGTAGATCGCGCCTTCCCCCACGCTTGCGCGGGTGAGGTTGAGCATTAGGCTGATCGCCAGCAGGCTGCCAGCGATCAGGCGCAGCGACTTCCAGCGCAGCGCCGCGCGCGGATCGTCCTGTCCGCGCCCGCGCGCCAGCTCGTTGACAAGGCGTACGGTAGCCACGGTCGCTAACGACCAGAACGCCACAATCCAGATGAAGCGCAGTCCGGCAAGAGCAAGGTCCTCGGGCCAGAGCCACCTCAGGACGCAGGCCAGCAGCAGCCAGTCGAGCGGTGCGCGCACCTGGCACCAGTGTTGGAGCGCGGCGCTCTGCAGCGAACGCAGAATCGTGCGCGGGCGCTTGACTGCCGCCGCCATCTGCGCGCGCGCGAGGAGCGCATCGCCGCGCTTGCGCCACCAGGCGAACGCCATGGCGATCAGCATGAGGCGTAGCACAGCGAGGACGAAGGCAGGGCTGGGGCGGGCCACGCGGGCCAGAAGATCGTTGGCGGTATGGCGCCAGGCCTGAAGGTTGAAGCGCAGCTCGAGGACGATCTCGAAGACCTCACGGCGGACCTGCGCGACGCCTTCCGGGCCAAAGCCGGTCATCCGGTTGCGCATCGAACCGCTCAGCGCGTGCAGGAGAGTGAGGCGTGCGCCATTCATCAGGTTCATCGCCTCGCGCAGCGCGCTGCGCTGCTGCCACAGCCGCTGGGCGTGGGCTTCGGTCAGCAGCGCTGCGTCGCGTTCGAGTGCGGCACGGTGGATATCCAGCGCGCGTATCTCCGGCGCCTCGGAGGACAGCGCGCGGTCGAGGGCCGGCGGCGTCAGGCCGGGCGTCGAGGGCGCTTCGGAGGCCTTAAGTGCGGCCTGCAACCGTCCGCGCACCTCGGTCAGTTCGGCGACGAGTTCGGGGGTAGAGCGCGTCGGCCGCGGCCGGGCCGGCCTTGGCGGCTTCGAAGGTGCGGCGGCGCCAGGCAAGAGCGTTGTCGCCGATGGTGTCGGGCGAGGCGATGTCGCGCACGAGGTCGGCTCGGAATTTAGCCTGGGTCTGTTCGGTCTTGATGAGGCGCGCGCGTTCGCTGGCGACAAGGCGTTCATGCTCGCTCGCCGCAACGCGCGCGTCCTGCTCGGCCTTGCTAAGGCGGGTGTTCGTGTTCTTGAGCCGCGCATCAGCCTGGGCGACTTCCTGCGCCGAGCGCGAGGAGATGCCGGAAGCGGCTGCAAGCTGGGCCAGACGGTCGGGAGGCAAGCGGAAGATCGTACGCCGGGCAAGCGCGACCTGGTCCTTTAGCCAGGCGATGCGCAGCGCCGGAGATGCGTTTTCGGCGGGTTCGTCCTCATCGGGTATCTTGGTGTCGCGCAGGAGCGCCATCTGGCCTGCGTTGCTGGCGGCATCCAGCAGGTTGATGTCGAGCGCGCCCGGTGGCACGGCCTCCCCCTTGAGGAAGGCATGAAGCGCGGTAAGCTCAGCGTTCAGGCGTTTGAGCTCTTGGGCCTGCGAGCTCATTTCCTCGGCAGACTCGCGGAAACTGCGGTGGGCTTTCGCATGGCTCTCGAGAAGCGTGCGGCGGCGCTGGTCTGAGAGGCGCAGGAAGGCGGCTTCGGCAAGCGCGAGCTGCGCCTGCGGCGGAGGCAGGCCTTCCAATGCGGCCGGATCGCGCGCGGCCCGCTGGTAGAAATCGCGGCCCTCGACCATGCGCGCGACGAACCGCAGTCGTGCGGTGTCTTGCCCGATGAGGCTGGCCCCGAAGAGGTCGTGGGCATCGACAGCCGGGTCCAGATTCCCGGTGAGAAGCGCTTGGATGCGTGCGGCGCGCTGGGCGGCCGGAGCCATCTCGGGCGCGCTTGCGGGGGTGGCGTCGGCCTCGGTGGGCTGCGCGAGGAGCGGCGTCTCACACACGGCCAGCGCCATCATGGCGACAAGGACGAGCAGCACGAGGCGAAGGGGCGAGAGCGTCATGGCGGCACGATGCCGCCAAGCGGGCCGCGCTGCAACGGTGCGAAGAGGGATGCGCACGGTTCACGGCCCCGCGTTAGGGCATGCCGAAGCCTTATGGCGCGGACGGCTAGCGCGCAGACTCATTAATTGGCGCACCATATGCGAGCACAGACGAGCTTAATAGCGGCGAGGTCGTTTGCGGGATCCTTGTCGTATCGGGTTGCCATGCCCCGGAATTGCTTGATTTGGTTGAAGAAGCGTTCGACCAGATTGCGCTGATTGTAGAGCTAAGGCGAGAAGCTAAAGCGTTGCTTGCGGTTGGAACGGTTGGGAATGTTGGCCCAGATATCTCGCGCGGCAGCAGCCTCGCGGATTGCGTTGCTGTCATAGCCCTTGTCGCCCAGCAGGGTTGCACCAGACCGGAAGCGCCACATGATACCGTTTAGGACCCCGCGATCATCCATCCGAGCCACGCCGCGCGGTTTATTGGGCAGCAAGGGCTCGATGATTGCCCATTCCCGATCCGTCAATTCGTAGCGCCGCCGGGCCATCACACTCCTCCAATCTTGGAGCGCTGTGAATCCGCATATCCGACAAACCTCAAGCCGCTTTATGAGTTTACGCCTTACTTCACGATTGGGCGGTGAGCGCGGCCGCCGGAACGCGGTCCGGGCTGCGTGGCGGCGCAACGGGACTGCGGGTGTCACTCTGTTCGTGATGGTCCTCAGTCTGGGTTTCTACGGGCAAGTCGATCATGCCGATCGTGCGCAAGCTTCGTTGTTTCTGATTTCGGTGCTGGCGATGGCGGCAATACAGGCAGTGCGTTGGCAAAGCCTGCGCGGCGACCCGGACAAACCGGCGCGTACCCCCCCCGACGCCCCAGGACTGCGCCCGTTAGTGCCAGGCTTACTTCCTGCGGACCCTTACTCTGCAGACTATCGTCGAAAGCATGCCCATGGTGTGCATTATGGCGCCGACCTACAGCGTCAATGTCGAGCGGTACATGGGACGCGCGCTGAGACACGTCAGCAATGGGAAGGCGCATAGGGGCTTGGCACGGATCTGTCGAAGAATCCCGGCTCGTTGGTAAGTCCATTGCGGGAGGGGCCGAAGGATACGGACGGAGGCGGGCTGTTTGGGGTGGGCGTCACGAACCGCGGCGAGAACAGCAACGGGTGGGAGTGTGAATTGCCGCCCCATCGGGCACAAGGATGGCTGGCCGCCATGGTCGAGCGTCTGCAGTCGCGCATTGGTGTGCCCGATCCGGTGGTGGCCGATCAGGCCAACCGTCACGTTCTGGTCCGGGAGGCGAGGCGTCTCGACCTGATTTTACCCAGCCAGTTCCAGCCTGTCCGTGCCATTGAGGCGGGGGGATCGCTCGTGCAGAAAGTGCTGTTCAGCAGGGCTTCGGCGCAGCTGCCGCTTCATCCCCACTGGTTGACCGTGCTGCTTCTCGGCGTCTTCGTCGCGCTCTTCAGGGCTGCCTTGTAGCGGCTTTTCGTGGCTGTGGCCGAGCACCTCACCGGTCTCTATTTCCTTCCGGTCCGGGTGTCTCCTGAACGGCTGAAGGCGCGCCGTGAACAAATGCAGTCCCACCCGCGCATGACTTGGGACGCGCTGGGAGGTTATCCGTAGAAAGCACGTCTCCTGGCGCTGGCGCATGGTCGCACGATCAATTTTCATGAACGGGCATCGATCCGCGATCTGGTGGAGCGCGGCTACCTGCAACTGATGCCTTACATAGCGGCCTTTGTGCTGGTGGCCTACGTTTCACCCAATCTGGTCCAGCTCCTCAGGACCTCGTTCTTCGCGCTGGCCGCGCTGCTCCCGCTGATGCGCGATCCGCTGGCCCAGTTTCTGGGCAAGAGGGTATGACGCGTGTGCCGGAACACCCCAGACCGGGCCGCCGTGCCCACGAGAGGAGAGAGCCATGTCCAAGAGCCTGATCGTGTGCTGGCGCGTGTCTGAACCTGAGCGGGGACAGTGCGGCTGTGGCAGAGCCCCCGTTCAAGCCCTTTCCCTATCTCCCGCGCAATCTTATGCGCGTCCTTGATAAGACTGGCCTGGTTCGCTGAGCAGCCGACCACACGTGGGCTGCTCACGCGCCTTGTCACGGCGCAGCACCCGCCCTCCCGTACGCTTTTTCCCTTGCACTTGGCCTCAGCGCGTGGCGCTGTGCGGCACGGCTCGTCGCATCTTCTGATATTACTATTGCTGATAGGCAAAATATCGCTATTCAGCATAGCCAAGTGATTCAGGGCCAGCAGAGCCAAGGGAGATAGTGATGACTGAGTTCTCGCGTCGCAATCCGTTGACGGGCGAAATCGCCTCCAGCGCGCCGGCCATGCAGCCCGGCGAAATTCCGGCCATCGCGCAGAAGGCCGCGCAGGGGCAGGCGGAATGGGGCCAGATGGGGCCCAACGCCCGCCGCGCCGTTCTTACCAAAGCGGCCGAAGCGCTCGAGGCGCGCCGCGACGATTTCGTGGCGGCCATGCAAAGCGAGATCGGCGCAACCGCCGGTTGGGCAATGTTCAATCACGGCCTGTCGGCCAGCATGATCCGCGAGGCCGCCGCGCTCACGACGCAGATCTCGGGTGAGATCATTCCGTCGGACAAGCCCGGCTGCCTTGCCATGGCCGTGCGTGAGCCGGTCGGCGTCATCCTCTCCATCGCGCCCTGGAATGCGCCGATCATCTTGGCCGTGCGCGCCATCGCAACGCCTCTTGCCTGCGGCAATGCGGTAATCCTGAAAGCGAGCGAGATCTGCCCGCGGGTCCATTCGCTGGTGATCGAATCCTTTGCCGCCGCCGGTTTCCCCGAAGGCGTTGTCAACGTCGTTACCAACGCGCCTGAAGATGCGGGTGAGGTTGTTGGCGCGCTCATCGACGCGCCTGAGGTCAAGCGCATCAATTTCACAGGCTCCACCGCGGTGGGCCGCATCATCGCCCAGCGCGCAGCTGGCCATCTCAAGCCCTGCGTCCTGGAACTGGGCGGCAAGGCGCCGCTTCTCGTCCTGGAGGATGCTGATCTTGACGAAGCCGTGAAGGCTGCTTCGTTCGGCGCCTTCATGAACCAGGGCCAGATCTGCATGTCGACCGAGCGCATCATCGTGGTCGAAGCGGTCGCCGAAGCTTTTGCGGAAAAGTTCGCGGCCAAGGTTGCGACGATGACCACGGGCGATCCGCGGGAGGGGACGCACCCGCTTGGCGCGGTGGTGGACCAGAATACGGTGGACCACGTCAATTCGCTGATCGAGGACGCTTTGTCCCATGGCGCAACCCTGCTGACGGGCGGAACGGCGGACAGCGTGCTGATGCCCGCAACGGTCGTCTCGGGTGTGACCGATGCGATGAAGATCTACAGCGACGAGAGTTTTGGCCCGGTCGTCGCCCTCCTCCATGCGGGCGACGAGGAGCACGCGATTGCGCTGGCCAACGACACCGAATACGGCCTGTCCGCCGCTGTCTTCACCCGGGATACCGCGCGCGGCCTTGCGGTCGCCCGGCGCATCAGGTCGGGAATCTGCCACGTCAACGGCGCGACCGTCCACGACGAGGCGCAGATGCCCTTCGGTGGGGTCGGGGCGTCGGGCTACGGGCGCTTTGGCGGCAAGGCCGGGATCGACAGCTTCACCGAGCTGCGCTGGATCACGGTCGAGACCCAGCCCGGGCACTACCCGATCTGAGCGGTCGCAGGCGGTTCGGGCACGATCGGCATGATGCACTTCTCCCCCATGGAAGCAGCCTTTCGGGTCTGCTGCTCCGGGGCCTCGGCTCAGCGCCAGAGGGCGTTGAGGGCGGGGACGAAATGGTCGCGGTGCTCGGCCGGGATGCGCTGGAGCAAGTCCTGCTCGAAGGTCTGGGTGATCCGGCGCACCTCGTGCAGGGTCGCCTCGCCGTCATCGGTCAGAATGATCGCCATCGACTTTCCATCGAGCGGCACGCGTTCGACCAGTCCGCGCAAGACCAGGCGTCCGATAAGCGGAGCCATGTTCGCCGAGCGGATGTCGAGAGCGGTTCCGATCTGGCTGGAGGTCATCGTGTCGCACCCGTCGATCAGCAAGAGGATCGAGGCTTCGGACACGCGCAGGTCCACCTCGGACAGCAGCGTGCCCAGTTCCGCCATCATCGCATTGGCCGCACGGCGCAGCGTATAGCCCGGCAGGATGGCAAGCGGATCGGGTTCCCCATCGGGCGCAGTAAGGGAGCCGCTATCGGGCTTTCCGGATGTGTCGGCCAAGGTTCTCTCCGCAATTGGGCTCTTTGCGAGCCATCTTATTCATATTGAAGATAGTCAAATACACACATCAAGGAAATTTGCCATGTCCCAACGTGCACCTGAAGATACCGTCTCCTACACCGTCGAGAACCGCATAGCCTGGGTTTCGTTCAACCGCCCGGAAAAGCGCAATTGCATGAGCCCCAACCTCAACCGGCGCATGACCGAGATCCTCAACGAGCTGGAATTCCGCGAGGATGTAGGCGTGCTCGTCCTGACCGGTGAGGGCACCGCCTTCTCGGCGGGCATGGACCTCAAGGAGTACTTCCGCGAGAACGAGGAAAAGGGCCTGTGGGCGACCCGCCAGGCGCAGCGCGAGGCCTATGGCTGGTGGGAGCGCCTGCGCTGGTACGAGAAGCCGACCATCGCGATGGTCAACGGCTGGTGCTTTGGCGGCGCCTATGGTCCGCTGTTCAGCTGTGACCTGGCCGTCGCGGCCGAGGACGCGCAGTTCGGCCTTTCGGAAATCAATTGGGGCATCCTGCCCGGCGGCGGCGCCTCGAAGGTCATCGTCGAGCTGACCGGTTTCCGCAACGCGATGTACCACGCCATGATGGGCGAGAACGTCGATGGCAAGAAGGCCGCCGAGTGGGGCCTCGTCAATGAGGCCGTGCCCGGCGACAAGCTCAAGGCCCGCGTCGAGGAAATCGCCGGCGTGCTGCTGGGCAAGAACCCGACCGCGCTGCGCGCCACCAAGTGGGCGATCCGCCGCGTGGGCGAGATGACCTTCGACAACTCGATGGACTACCTCGTGCGCACGCAGGAAGCGGCCAACTTCTTCGACGGCGAAGGCCGCAAGGAAGCCACCCGCCAGTTCATCGATGAGAAGACTTTCAAGCCGGGACTGGGCGCCTATGATCTGAACAAGAAGGACTGACCTTCGCGGCACGGGGCCACGCCAGAGCGGTGGGCCCCGTCGCCCCTTCACCTATCTGACATTGACCAGAACCTCGCCGGGAGAGGCCCCAGAATGACCGTTACCACCCTTTCGCGTTTCCTGAAGCCCAGCTCAATTGCCATTGTAGGCGCGAGCGACAAGCCCGGCGCGCTCGGCGCCTCGGTGCTCAAGAACCTGGAACGCAATGGTTATTCGGGGGCCATCTACCCGGTCAATCCCAAGCGCGAGACGATTGGCACGCACCGCTGCTACCCCAGCGTCGAGGCGCTGCCCGAGGGCGTGGATGTGGCCGTTCTGGCAATCCCGCAACCCGCCGTGCTCGACGCGGTGAAGGGGCTTGCCGCGCGCAAGGCGGGCGGGGCCATCATCTTCTCGGCGGGCTTTGCCGAAGGCGGCGAGGAGGGCAAGGCCCAGCAGGCCGAGATCGCCCGCATCGCGGCGGACCACGGTATGGTCATCGAGGGGCCCAATTGCCTGGGCGCGGTGAACTACGTCGATGCCGTGCCGCTGACGTTCGTGGAGACGCAGGCGCTGCCGCCCGCGGGGCGCCGGGCGCTGGGCGTGGTGTCGCAGTCAGGTGCAATGGCCGCGGTGTTGGGCGCGACTTTCGGCGCGCGCGATCTGCCAATCAGCTATTCGATCTCGACCGGCAATGAAGCGGCGAGCGGGGTGGAGGACTATGTCGAGTGGCTGCTGGAAGATGACGAGACCCATGTCATTGCCATGATCGTCGAGCAGTTCCGCAAGCCGGCCCGCTTCCTGGACGTTGCCGCACGGGCGCGTGGGGCGGGCAAGCCCATCGTGCTCCTGCACCCGGGCAAGTCGAGCGCGGCGCGTGAAAGCGCGGCCACCCACACCGGCGCGATGGCAGGTGACTACTCGCTTATGCGCCGCAAGGTCGAGCGCGAGGGGGTGATCTTCGCTGAGACGCTGGAGGAACTGGGCGACATCACCGAGATCCTCATGCACTGCCCGCACATGGAACGCGCCGACATCGCGGTGCTGGGCGAATCGGGAGCATTCAAGGCGCTGACGCTTGATCTTGCTGAAGAATTCAACTTGCCCCTGGCGCAGCTCGACGACGCCAACGCACCCGCGCTGCGCGAGGCCCTTCCGACTTTCGTGCCGGTCAGTAATCCGCTCGACATTACCGCGCAGGGGCTCAGCCAGCCTGAGATTTACACCAATTGCCTCACCGCGCTGCTTGATGACGACCGGGTCGGCGCCGTTGTCGCCGGGATCATCCAGACCGATCCCGTCACCATCGGCATCAAAGCGCCCGCGATTCGCGCCGCGCTCGATGGGCGAACCTCGACCAAGCCGTTGATCTATGCAGGGCTCGATGAAGGCGCACCGATCCCCGAAGAGATCATCACTGATTTCCGCGCGCGCGGCATTCCCTGCTTCCCCAACGCGGAACGCGCGATCCGCGCGCTCTCGCGCCTTGCCGCCTTCGCGCGCCGGGATCTTGCGAAGGGCGCGTTTGAGCCGACCCCGGTGCCAGGGCTTAACGCCTGCACTGGCGTCGTCGCGGAATATCAGGCGAAGGAATTGCTTGCGCCGCTCGGCCTTGCCTTCCCGGAAGGTGGTTTTGCCGACAGCGCGGACGCGGCCGTTGCCGTGGCCGAGACGGTGGGCTATCCGGTCGCGATGAAGGCGCAGGCTCAGGCGCTGGGCCATAAGAGCGATGCGGGCGGTGTGCTCCTCAACCTCGCCGACGCCGACGCGGTGCGCACCGCGTGGGCGACAATTCACGACAACGTCGCGGCCTACAACGCCACCCTCGCGCTCGACGGCGTGCTGATTGAGAAGATGGGCGCGCGCGGCATGGAGATGATCGTGGGCGGGCGCAACGATCCGGAATGGGGCCCGGTGGTGCTTGCGGGTTTTGGCGGCGTGACCGCCGAGATCCTGAAAGACGTGTGCCTGTTCACCCCCGACATGACGCTGGCGCAGATCGAGGAGGGGCTGATGGGCCTGAAGTCCGCAGCGCTCCTCGCTGGGTACCGCGGTTCCCCCCGGCTTGACGTGCCCGCGCTGGCCGAGCTCGTCGCGCAGGTGGCGGCGGTTCTCAGCGCAGAGCCAAGTCTTTCGGAACTCGACCTTAATCCGGTTATCGTCTATCCCGAAACACATGGTGTGGTCGCCCTCGATGCCCTGATGCTGGTCGAGCCGATCGCACCCTGAGGCGGAACGGCCTGCAAGGCCCGTTTTTCCCCTGAAAACAAACAACACAGCGGTGCCGAAGAAGCGCCGAGAGAGAGGAAGTCCGGCATGAGCGCATCATCGCAAGGTGCGACAGATCCCCGCGCGCTGATCGCGCAAGGCCCCATGCGCGCGCGCCAGATGCTTGCCATCGGGGTGTGCGTCCTGCTGAACGCGCTCGACGGGTTCGATGTCCTTGCTATCAGCTTCGCCTCGCCCGGTATTGCAGCGGACTGGGGTATCGACAGGGGCGCGCTCGGCATCGTCCTGTCGATGGAGCTGTTCGGCATGGCGCTGGGCTCCTTCGTGCTGGGCCCCATGGCTGACCGGATCGGGCGCAAACCTACGGCGCTTGCCTGTCTTGCGGTGATGGCGACCGGAATGTTCGGGGCGGCCTACGTCGGGTCGGTCTACCAGCTGGCGGCGCTGCGATTTGGCACAGGCATCGGAATTGGCGGGATGCTCGCCTGCACCAACGCGCTGGTGGCCGAATACGCCAACGACAAGTGGCGCAAGGCCGCGATCTCGGTAATGGCGGCGGGCTATCCCATCGGAGCCATCACGGGGGGCGCCTTCGTCAGCGCTTTCCTGCTCGAGGATGGCTGGCGGGGTGTCTTTGTGTTCGGCGCGGCGGTGAGCGCGGCGCTGATCCCCATCGTGCTGTTCCTGGTGCCCGAGAGCGTGGGCTTCCTGATGCAGGGTGGCCGCTCAGGCCGTCTTGCCAAGGTCAACCGCGCGCTGGCTGGGCTTGGCCATTCGGCAGTCGCGGCCGTGACCGAGCCGGAACTGGCGCCGCGCGCGAAAGTCTCGACCGCGCGCCTTTTCGCGCCCGATCTTCGCCGCACCACCATCCTTCTGACCATCGCCTATTTCACCCACGTCATGACTTTCTACTTCATTCTGAAGTGGGTGCCCAAGATCGTGGTCGACATGGGCTACGCGCCGTCCTCGGCAGGGGGCGTGCTGGTCTGGGCCAACATTGGCGGCCTCTTGGGCTCGCTGCTCCTGAGCGCGCTGCTGCTGCGCATCGGTCTGCGTCCGCTGATGGTCGCGGCGCTTGCTTGCTCGACGCTGCTTGTCATCAACTTCGGGCGGGGGGCGGGTGACCTCTCGGGCCTGTCCTGGGCGGCGGCATCGGCGGGCTTCTTCACCAATGCGGGCATGGTCGCCTTCTACTCGCTGATCGCGGGAGCCTATCCGACTGAAGCGCGCGCGGGTGGCACCGGGTTCGTCATCGGCATCGGGCGCGGCGGTGCGGCGCCGGGCCCCGTGCTGGCAGGCTTCCTGTTCGAGGGCGGACTTGGCCTTCAGGGCGTTGCCGTGGTCATGGGACTGGGCTCGTTAATCGCCATCCTCGCGCTTTTGGGCCTCAAGGGCGCGGCGCGCGCGATCTAGAGCGGTTTCCGATCCCAATGCATCGGATCAACCGCTCCAGGCCCTTGGTTCAACGCATTTCCTGAGGCATCAGATGATTCCATCTGGTTGAAAGCTTCTTTAGAAAAGGCCGTCGTCGAAGTCCTCGAATCCTGCCTCGTCGTCCGAAACGCTGGCAGAGGGAGCGTTTGCGCTTGTGCCCAGCGCCACCATGCCAGGGCGCAGGAAGCGATTGTGGACGCTGCGTTCGCCCGCCATCGTGTAGCTTCCCGCGATGTCTTCAAGCAGGAGGCGCAAGGGGCTGTCGTCGCCCGGCGCACCGGGAGGTAGCGGGCTGGAGGCCAGCGCTTGGGCTTCTTCGGCAATGCCCGGCGCCATCTGCAGCGCGGCGGCTAGGAAGCCTTGGGTCTGTTCCATCAGCTCGGCCATGCCGATCGCGCCCTGCTCGACGGTGGCCATGGCCATGTCGGTGGCCTGCGCGCTGTCACGGATGGTTTCCAGCGCCCCGGAAAGTCCGTTGCCCACCGCGCCGTCGCCGTTGCCCGCCATCGTGCGCATGCGCTCCGAGATCGCGACCAGCTCGGCTTCGGCGGTGTTGATCCCGGAAATCAGCGTGTCGAGCTTGTCGGAGTGGCTGCGGATCTCGTTGGCAATGATCGACACGGGGCGCCCGATGACCTCGGTTTTGCGGCAGCGCAGACCGATGTTGATTGCCATCTGGCGTACATCGACGCGCAGGTTGCGGATCGCGGAAACGCGTTCGGTCACGGTCTCCACGGTCGCGAGGATCACCCCAAGCGTGGCCTCGGCCTGAACATCGGCTTCGTGGAGCTGGCCGATCATCCCGGCGGCTTCCGCAATGCCGTCTTCCATGCGGCGCAGGAACAGGGCGCCGGCCTGCTCATCGAAGGTGTCGCGGTCCTGCAATGCGGTCAGCTTCTCGGCATTGGTACGCAGGCGCTGGAGCGCGTCGACGAGCGCGCGGGTATCGCGTTCGTACTCTTGGGCCGTGTCCTCGATCTGTGCGTGGACGAGGGCAAGGACATGGCCGCGCTGGGGATCGCACAGGGCCTGCCCCGAGGGCTGGTCGAGCCGTGTGCAGGCCTGGCAGACATGTTCGAGGCGCTGGCGTGCACGGTCGCCGACCTGTAGTGCGGTGAGCGCGCTCGCCAGTTCGCCCTGGATCGCGCGGGCGTGGTTGGTGGTGGCTTCGGCCAGGTCGACAAGCTCGTCCTGATGGCTGGAAAGGGCCTCGGCATCGCGGGCAAGCCGGTCGGGAACCTGAGGGATGACCTTGCGGCATTCGCGCAGGAGCCGGGCGTCGATGCCCTGCATCGAGGTGATGCTGGTGTCGAGTTCGGCCAGCTTGTGCGAAAAGGCCTCGGTCTCGCGGTTGCCGGCCCCCAGCTTCACGTTCATCTCGTCGGCGAAGTTCACGAAGTCCGGGGCACCCGAGGCCGCGATCTTCACGTTCATCGCGTAGATCTGGAGGACCTGCAGGCAGCGTTGCAGTTCACTTATGGCGCGGCGCAGGTCGCGAGACACCTTGTGGATTGCCGCGATCTCGGTGCCGCGCCGCTCCAGGCTCTGCGCGACCTGGCCAAGCCGACTTGCTGACGCGCGCAAGTTCGCGATGGCGGCGGTGGCCTCGCTCTGGGCGAAGACCTGGGCTACTTCGCGCAGCGCGGTCAGGATGACGTCGATCATCTCGACCGTCTGGCCAAGCGCGAGCCCGGCCTTGTCGAAATGTCCGTTCAGCCCCTCGGCAACAGCCGCGAGGTTCTGGCGCACAAGATCGGCGCGACCATCAGGCGCGTCGGGCCCGGCATTGTGACGGTGGGCAAGGGGTGCCATGGCCTAGCGAACCGTGGCCTGCAGGAACTCGCGCGCAATCGCCGAAAGCGGAACGATGCGGTCGACCGCGCCGTGGGCGATGGCCTCCTTGGGCATGCCGAAGACGATTGAGGTGGCCTCGTCCTGGGCGATGGTGCGTGCGCCGCCCTGCTTCATCTCCAGCAGTCCACGCGCGCCGTCATCGCCCATGCCGGTCATGATGACGCCGACCGCGTTGGACCCGGCCGAGCGCGCGGCCGAGCGGAACAGCACGTCAACCGAGGGGCGGTGGCGCGAGACCAGCGGCCCGTCCCGCACCGCGACGAGGTAGCGCGCGCCCTGGCGTTCGAGCAGGGTGTGCTTGCCCCCCGGCGCGATCAGGACATGGCCGCGCATGACCGTGTCGCCGTCCTCGGCCTCCTTGACGCTTACCTCGCACAGGCTGTCGAGGCGCTTGGCGAAGGCGCGCGTGAAGTTCTCGGGCATGTGCTGGACGACGACGACTCCCGGCGCGTTGGCGGGAAGCGCCTGGAGGACCTCACGCAGCGCCTCGGTGCCGCCGGTCGAGGCGCCGATGCACACCACCATCTCGGTTGTGCGGCTCATCGGGCGCCCGTCGGGCGGGGGCAGCATGGCGTCGGCAGTGAGCTTTTTCTGCGGTTCGAGTGAGGGCTGGGGGGAGGGCTTGCGTCCGGAGACGCGCGCGCAGGCCGCGGCCTTGACGACATCGCGGATGGTGGCGCGGGCCTCCTGGAGATGCTCGGCCACCCCGACACGCGGTTTGAGGATCACGTCCACCGCGCCTGCCTCGAGCGCCTCCATCAAGGTGTCCGAGCCATCCTCGGTGAGCGAGGAGCACATGACCACGGGGACCGGGCACTGGCTCATCAGCTTGCGCAGAAAGGTGATGCCGTCCATGCGCGGCATCTCGACGTCAAGCGTGATGACGTCGGGAACTTCGCTCTGGATGATGCGTGCGGCGGCGAAGGGATCGGCGGCGGTCGCGATGACCTCGATCACCGGGTCCTCTTCGAGAATGGCCTTCATCGTCTGGCGTACGCTCGCACTGTCATCGACGATGAGCACGCGCGTCTTGGCAAAAGGCATTGGGTCAGTTCCTCTGGAAGACGGTGCCGGATGCGGCCGTCAGGTTGTGCTGGAATCCGCTGATCGATTCCGAATGGCCCAGAAAGAGGTAACCACCGGGGCGCAGCTGGTTGCACAGGCGGTTCACCACGGCCTCCTGCGTGGGGCGGTCGAAGTAGATGAGCACGTTGCGGCAGAAGATCATGTCGACGGGTTCGCCAATGGCGTAGTGGCGGTCCATGAGATTGAGGCGGCCAAACGCGATCTTGCGGCGCAGGGCAGGTGCGATGCGGATTTCGCCCCGCACCGGGTCCTTGGCTTCCATGACATAGGCTTTGCGCAAGGGGACGGGCACGGGGTCCACCATTTCGCGCGGGTAGATGCCCCGGATCGCGGTGGAGAGGACGCGCGTGTCGAGGTCGGTGGCAAGGATGGAATACTCGAAACCGGAATTGCGCTGGGCAAAGGCGTCGAGCAGCATGGCGATGGTGTAGGGCTCCGCGCCTGTCGAGCAGGCCGCACTCCAGCAGCGCACCTGCCGGCGACCGCTCTCGGCAAGCTGGGGCAGGATCGTTTCGGTCAGGTAGTCGAAATGGCGCGGTTCGCGAAAGAAGTCGGTCTTGTTGGTGGTGACCGCGTTGATGAGGTTCTCGATCTCGTCCCCGCCATGCTCCTGCGAGAGAATCCACTTGCAGTAGGCTCCGAGCGTCGCGTGGCCCCCTTCACGCGCGCAGCGGCGCAGCCGCCCTTCGAGCATCGCGCGCTTCGCCGGTGGCAGGTTGATCCCGGTGTGCGCGCGGATAAGGGCGGCAAGGCCTTTGAACTGCGCCGGGGATATGGTGTCCCCGGTCGCGTGGTTCTCGAAGGGGACGAAGGCAGCGTCGTTCATGGCGGGCCCGTTTGCAGGAGGAAAGGAGGGATCAGGCAGCGAACCCAAAGTCGGCGTCGTCGGAATCCGGTCCGCCCAGGTTCATGTCGAGTGTGAAGCCCTGGGCACGCTCCTGCTGGTGCTGGACGCTACCGGGCTTGGGGCCAGAGGAACGCGCGGGCGCCTTGGGGGCAGGCCGCGCGGCGGGCTGGGGCAGGGCGGCCTGACGCGGTGCGGGAGCCGGGTTCGCGCGCAGCATGCGCGAACCACCGTCACCGGCGCCGACCTGGAAGAAGGTGATCGAGTTCTGCAGGTCGCCCGCCTGTCCGGCGAGGCCGTCCGAGGTCGAGGAGATCAGCTCGGAGGCATGGGCGTTTTGCTGCGTGACCTTGTCGAGCTGCTGGATCGCATCGTTGATCTGCGAGGCACCGATGTCCTGTTCGCGGCAGGCCGCGCTGATCTCGGAGACGAGTTCGGCGGTGCGGCGGATGTCGGGGACGAGCTTGCCCAGCATCTCGCCCGCCTCGGCCGAGGCTTTCACCGTGTCGGAGGACACCGAGACGATTTCTGACGCCGCGCTCTGGCTGCGTTCGGCCAGCTTGCGAACCTCGGAAGCGACGACCGCAAAGCCCTTGCCGTGCTCGCCCGCGCGGGCGGCCTCGACCGCGGCATTGAGGGCGAGGAGATCGGTCTGGCGAGCGATCTCCTGAACGATTGAGATCTTCTCCGCGATCGTGCGCATGGCGCCCACTGCCTTCTCCACCGCGACGCCGGAAAGTTCCGCGTCCTTGGATGACTGGCGCGCGATCTTCTCGGTCTGGGAGGCATTGTCGGCGTTCTGCTTGATGTTGGCGGCCATCTCTTCCATCGAGGCGGAGGCCTCTTCGGTCGAGGCGGCCTGCTCGGTCGCGCCTTCGGAAAGCTGCTGCGAGCTGCCGGCGATCTGGCTGGACCCGCTGGCGACCTTGTTGGCTGCTTCGCCCACGTCGCGGGCGAATTGACGCAGGTTGCCGACGAGCGCGTTGATGGCATCCTTCATGTGCTGGTGGTCGCCCTCGCAAGCAATGTCGACGGTCTGGAGCAGGTTGCCCTCGCTCACCAGCGCGAGGACGCGGTTGCCTTCGGCAATCGGGTCCAGGATCGCATCTAGCATGCCGTTGATGCCGGCGATGAGGCTGGCGAAGTCGCCTACGAAACGGCGATCATCGCCGCGCGTCTCCAGCTTGCCGGCGGTTGCGGCCAAGATCAGGCGCTGGATTTCGGCGGTGATGTCGCGCAGGTTCGAGCGCAGCGTTTCGACCGTCTCGTTGATGAAGGCCTTCTTGCCCGGGAAGCGTTCGAGCGGGGCATCGAAGTTGCCTTCGCCGAACTCGCGGATGCAGGCCATGGCCTTCTTCTTGATCGCGATATGGCCTTTGACCATCTCGTTGATGCCGCGCGCGACGCCGGCGAAATCGCCGTCGAACTTGTCGACCGGGAGGAAGACGTCGATGTCGCCGCGCTCGTGCTCCTGCGCCATATGCGTCATCTCGTCGACGAGGCCCTGGAGGTTTCGGCTCAGGGTATCGATGGTGCGATTGATGAAGGCTTTCTTGCCGGGAAGTTCTTCCAGTTTGGCGTTGAAGTCGCCCTCGCTGATCGCTTTGACGCAAGCCATCGCCTGCTTCTTCACGTGGATATGGGCGGCGACCATCTCGTTGATACCGCGCGCGACGGTGCCAAAGTCCCCGGCAAACTTCTCGGCGGGAACGAAGACGTCAATGTCGCCGCGCTCGTGTTCGCTGGCCATGTGGTTCATTTCGGTGATGAGGCCGGTGAGGTTGTGACGCAGCGTCTCAATGGTATCGTTGATGAAGGCCTTCTTGCCCGGGAACTGTTCGAGGCGTGCGTCGAAATTGCCCTCGCTGAACTCGCGCACGCAGGCCATCGCCTTTTTCTTGACGGTGATGTGCGCAGCGACGAGCTCGTTGATGTGGCGCGCCATGACGGCGAACTCGCCGTGGAAGTCCTGGACCGGGATCACCGCGTCGATGTCGCCGCGGTCATGCTCGGCGTTCATCGTCGAGATTTCGCGGCTGAGCGCTTCGGATGGCTGCAGGCAGGTGTCGACAAGGCGGTTGACCGCGTCGAGGACGGCGCGGGTCTGACCCTGGCCGTAAGTCATCTCGGTGCGCGCCGACATGTCGCCGCGCGCCACCGCCCGCTCGACGCGGGCGATCTCGTCGAGGACGTGGTCCGGATCGAGGCTGGAAAACAAGGTGAAGGGCATGGGGACGTTTCCTTGTGCAGTCGGCGTGCGCTCAGCGGTGTGCCTTCGGCGGGGTGCGGGGGTGGTCGATGGGGCGGATCAGGTGCCGGTGGGCGCCAGGGCGGAAAGGGCGAGGCTCGCGGCCTCGGTCCCGGTGAAGATGGCGGCGATGTCGACGAGGAGGACAAAACCCCCCTCGCGGCGTACGACGCCCAGGAGATAGTCGCTGCTCCACGCGACCCCGATTTCAGGCGGGGTCTCGATCGCGGCGGTCTCGAAGCTGGTGACGCTGAGCACCCGGTCGACGACCACGCCCAGCGTCAGGGCACTGCCCTGCTGGGCCAGATCAAGAATGAGGATGCGGGTGGCGAGCGAGGCTTCGGCGGGCGGGAACCCAAGTCGGCGGCGCAGGTCGAGCGTCGCGACCCCCTGGCCGCGCACGTCGGTCAGGCCCAGGAAATAGGCCGGGCCATTGGGCACGGGTGAGGGCGGGGCGTAGTCGAGGATCTCGCGCACGATGGCTACAGGCACGGCAAAGACGTCCTCTCCCATGCCGAATTCGACGATCTGGAGTTCGTTGGCAGCGGTCATGCGGCGTGCTCCATGGATGTTTCGCCGCTACCCAGGCCCTGGGGGTGGGAGAGCGAGGCGAAGATGGCGGGAAGATCGGGGAGGACGATCACGGCCTCGCCCTGGCGCGCCAGGGCACGCGCGTAGGTCCGGCGCCAGCGCATGCCCAGCACCGGGGGCGGCGCCGAGGTCGTGCGCTCCAGAAGGGTCACCTCATTGACCTTGTCGGTGCGCAGGCCGATCTGCGTTTCCTCGCCATCGAGCTCGATCTCGATGACGACGATGCGGCTGTCGGGCGTAGGCTCCTCCAGCGGCATGCCAAAGGCAATGCGCAGGTCGGCAATGGGGATGATCTTGCCGCGAAAGTTGATCACGCTGCCGACAAGCGCGTGGGCACCGGGCACCGGGGTCTCGGGTAGCAGATCGAGGATTTCGCGGATCGTCACGGCCTCGACGGCAAGGCGCTCGTCGCCGACCTCGAAGGTGAGAACCTCAAGCTGGCCGTGCGCATCCCAGGCGGTTGCGCCGGGAGAATCGTTCTGGTTCTGTGTGGCGGATTGGGGCATGGCTGGTTATCCTGCGGCGCGCAGCCGCTCTTCCTGTTGCTGGCCCAGCGCGACAAGCTGGACGATGTCGAGAATGAGCGCGACGCCGCCATCGCCCAGGATTGTCGCGCCCGAGAAGCTGGGCAGGCGCCGATGCAGCCCGGAGAGCGACTTGATGACGGTCTGGTGGCTGCCGATGATCTGGTCGACGACCAGCCCCACGCGCTCGCCGCCCGTGCCGATGACGACGATCTTCTGGTAGGGATCGGGGCGCGTTCCCGTCTGAAACACCTCGCGCAGGCGCAGGAAAGGCACGAGCCGACCGCGCAGCGAGATCATGCTGCGCCCGCGCGTGCGGATGTCCTCTTCCAGCGAAAGCTCGATGCATTCCTCGACCGCGGCAAGCGGGATGACGTAGTTGCCCTGGCCCACACGCACGAGGAGGCCCTCGATAATGGCGAGGGTGAGCGGAATGCGCAGGGTGATCGTCGATCCCTTGCCCGGCTCGCTGGTCATGTCGATGGTGCCGCGCAGCGTCTCGATCGTGCGCTTGACCACGTCCATGCCCACGCCCCGCCCCGAGAGGCTTGTGACCTGCTCGGCGGTGGAGAAGCCGGGGTGGAAGATCATCTGCAGCAGTTCGCTGTCGGGCACGACCTGGCCGGGCTGGAGCAGCCCGTTGGCCTCGGCCTTGGCGCGCACGCGCTGGCGGTTTATGCCGCGTCCGTCGTCGGTGATGGTGATGAGCACTTCGCCGCCGGCCTGCTCGGCGCTGAGACGGATGCGTCCGGTCGTGGCCTTGCCTGCCTTGTCGCGCTCCTCGGGTGTCTCCAGACCATGGTCGCAGGCGTTGCGGATGAGGTGGACGATGGGATCGGCCAGTTGTTCGGAGACGGTCTTGTCGATTTCGGTGCTTTCGCCCTCGGTGACCAGTTCGATCTCCTTGCCGGTCTCGTGGGCAAGATCGTGGACAAGGCGCCGGAAGCGCCCGAACAGGGCGGCAATGGGCACCATGCGCAGCACCATCGTGGTGTCGCGCAGTTCGCTCGCAAGCCTTTCGACTTCTTCCGAGATCGAGCGCAGGGCCAGTTCACCCGCGGCCCCGCGAAGGCCGCTTTCGGCAAGCTGCGCAAGGCGACTCTGAACGATGACGAGTTCGCCTACGCGGTCCATCAGCACGTCGAGCCGGCCCGCGGGCACGCGCACGCTTTCCTCGGCCGCACGGGCGCTGCGCGGGGCTGGGCTGCGAGGGCTCTCGGCGGGGGCTGGTGCGCTGGTCGGGGCGGCGGCCTGCACCGCTCCGGCATCCGGCGGAGCCTCGCCTTCGAGCGCTTCGATGGTAAGGTCCATGTCATCCATCACGAAGATGAAGACGTCCTCGATGTCCTCGTGCGTGGCGGCGCCTTTCAGCGTCACGTCCCACCCGAGGTAGCACAGCGTCGGATCGAGCTCGTCGAGGGGGGGGACGGTGTCGGTCAGGATGTGTATTTCTGCATCGCCCAACTCGCGCAGTTCATCGAGGAGGATCAGCGGATTGGTCCCGTTCGCTATGGCCTCGGCAGGAAGGCGGAAGACGATATGCCAACCGCCGGGCGCAGACGAAGCGTTGGCCGCGGCCATGGGCTGTGCGGCAGGGGGCGCCTCACCGCCCGCGTCGGGCGTGGAGCCCAGCGCCTGGTGCAGGCGCTCGAGGATCGCGTTTCCGGCCTCTTCCAGCGCGGGATCGTCGGCATCGAAGTCGACGAGGGTGCGCATGTGGTCCATCGCGCCCAGCGTGATCGCGACGAGTTCGGCGCTGGCCGGGACGACCCCCTTGCGCACCTTGTCGAAGGCGGTCTCGCAATGGTGGGTGAAGGCCGCGAGCGCGTCGAAGCCGAACATCGCGCCTGAGCCCTTGAGCGTATGCATCCCGCGAAACACTGTGTCGACGAGGTCGCGACTGGCAAGGTCATGGGTCAGGTCGAGAAGCGCCTGCTCGGTTGCATCAAGCAGGTCGGCAGCTTCGATGCGGAAGGCTGCGGCGGGGTCCGGCTCGCTCATCCGCCCAGCACCTTGCGCGCGACCTTGAGGAGGTGGTCGGGGACGAAGGGCTTGACCAGCCATCCGGTCGCGCCGGCCGCCTTGGCCTGGCTCTTGAGGCTGTCAGCGGATTCGGTGGTGAGGAAGATGATGGGGGTGCCCGTCTGGATCGGCAGCTTGCGGATCTCGCGGATCATCTCCAGCCCGTTCATGCGCGGCATGTTGAGGTCGGTGATGATGAGATCGTACTTGGCCATGCGCGCCTTGCCCAGGCCCTCGCTGCCATCGGCAGCCTCCGCCACAGAGTGCCCCGCGCCCGAAAGCGCGATGCGGATCGCCATGCGCACGCTGGCGGAATCGTCGACGGTGAGAATGCTGCTCATTGCGGGGCGTCTCCGTGGAACCAGAAGGCGAGGGCGGCGCTGTCCGCGCACGCGGCGAGGCCCCCGCGCTCGAGGAGCGCGGTGAGAACGGTATTGGCGGGGTGCGCCAGGCGAAGGGGCTTGCCCTCCTGCGCGCCCTGGATACGTGCGGCCTCGACCAGCTGTACGAAGCTGAGATCGGCCTCGTTCAGTTGCGATGTATCGAGTTCGAGTTCCTCGCCCGGGCCAAGCGCGGCGAAGCCTTCGAGAAGGCGCGTCGCTAGGCCTTGGATGGTCCTGATCGTGGCGGTATCGCCTACGCTGATCTGCATTGCTATCTCACCGTTTCTCGGGTGCCCTGGCAAGCAGGTACCTGAAACGAATGAGCATATGCTTGGGTGCGCCTAGCGACTTCTACGGTGCGTGCTGGCGATGTCCGAGCAAGAGAGGAGGGAATGGGGAGAGGCGCGTTGGCCTTTCCCGCTCGGGTCGAGCAGTCGCCGATGCCCATGAGGCGCGCGTTCAGTGCGCGGCCTGGACCGGTGTCGGCAAAATCGTCGAAGGCCTTGTCGGTGACGCGGATGATGAGCCGGTCGATGAAGGGCGCGCCTTCGGGGGCACCGACTTCGGGGTGCTTCAGCGAGCATTCCCATTGGAGTACCACCCGGCCGTCGAAATTTTACTGCACCATCCTGGAGAAGATCTGCGCGAAATCGACCTGCCCGAAAGACGGAGCTCGGCATACCTGACGTGGAAGCACTTCTCCCGCGCATGGTCGCTGGCGGCCTTGAGCAACCTCTCGAAGGTGACGCCGTCGTGCAGGTCCTCGCCCGGATGAAGCTTGAAGCCGATTTCGACGCCGTTCTCATCGAATACATCGAGGAGAACGGCGTCCAGCGGCGGGTGAGCTCTGCAAAGGCGTCCTCGACAAAGCCCGCCGGGCGCTGCGGTGAGGCGTGGACGTAGGGCAAGACGAGCGCGCCCGAAATCTGAGGTGAGCGGTGAGACCCAGGCGCCGCGAGGCGACGGCAGCGAGCTTGACCTGCTTTGTCGCCCACTCCTGACGCGCCTCGGGATGCCGCGCACGTGGGGGGCGGCAAAGCCGTCGAACTGCGCGTCACAGGCTGGGTCGACCACGACGAGCTGGCCCCGCAGGTGGGTCGAAGTCTCGATGATGGCGATGCCCTTTTCAGCCAGTATCTCGGTGATCTCGTCGCACTAGTCCTGGCTTGCAGCGGCTTTCTCAAGGTCGAATATGGCCGGGTCGTTGGTGCTCACCTGGATGCCCTCGTACTTCAGCGATGCGGCCCAGGGACTGGGCGAGGAAGATGGCGGAGCCTTCGATGGTCTGCATGTACCTGTTTCCAGGTTCTGGTGGCGCGCGCAGACGGTGAGATCGACCCAGCCCGCGCCGGGGCGGCAGGCGGCAAGGGCCGTGGCGATGAGGGCCTTGCCGCGAAGACCATTTCCCGCGCCGGGCACCATCGTATCGGGCGCGCCGCGCAGGTGCCCCGCAAAGTCGGTGCAGAGGTTGGCGAGTGCTTCGAGCAGGCCCTAGGGGTCGCCCCTGGGAAAGCGCGATCCGACTTGTGCGGCCGTGCGCGTGCGGCTTCGCGGCTGAAGGCTCCGGCACAAGATGGATGTGGCCCTCGCGGCGCGCGGCCATGGGAAGGCTCTAGTGATCTGAAGGTGAAGAGGGATGGGATACCCGTCTTACCGCGTGGGAGCGGCGCTGCAGTACGTCATGTAATCGGTACCATGCCTTGAGCCGCAAATGGTCTGTGCCAGTTGCTAGTGGATTGATCGGAACAGATGATTCCGTTTTCGGGATTCCCTTGAACGGGGGGACATGCGAAGATGGCGCATGCGAACGGGCATCCAGATTGAGGTTACAGGACCGGACACCAAGCGGCTCGAAGCGATTGTCGCAGCGCGTAGTTCTCCTCAAAAGCATGTTTGGCGGGCGCGGATCATTCTGCTGACGGCTCAAGGGCTAGGAACGCAGGCGATCATGGAGGCGACTGGCAAATCCAAGCCGTGCGTGTGGCGCTGGCAGGAACGGTACATGGCCGAAGGCGTGGATGGGCTGCTGCGCGACAAGACCCGACCTCCGGGGATCGCGCCTCTCGATGCGGCTTTGGTCGACAAGGTCGTTGCGCTGACGCTGGAACCACCCAGCCATGAGGCCACCCATTGGACGGTGCGGGCG
>NZ_VIRF01000102.1 GCF_008107685.1 Novosphingobium sp. BW1 | reverse complement strand
GCACGTCGCCGCGCGGGGTGGCGCTGAGCGGGCGGGGACTGCGCGCGCGGGGCCAACAAGAGCGCCGCGAGCACCGCAGGTGCATGCCGACTCAAGCGCCCGGCGCTGCGGTCGGGAAGTGGCTGGGGGGGCTGGGGAGCCACGTCCTGTGCGCCGTCCTCGCCGCGCCGCGAGGGCGAGAGCGCAAGGTCGCTCGTCGCCGAACTCCAGGCCGAACCCGGTGCGCGTTCGAGCGGGGCACGAATAGGCTCTGCCGCCTGAAGGCCAATCGCGGCCAGAAGTAGGAGGGCCCATATGCGCATGCGCAGAAGGAAGGTGAGACCAAAGCTCATTGGCTGGCCGTGTAGACGAGGATACATTATCACGCAACGCGCTTGCGGTGAGGTGTTCGCGCTCGGGGGGCGAATGGGCGACCTCACCTTTTCTGGCGAGCGCGGCATGAGAGCCCTGAAGCCGACAGTTCCGGGGAGCCCGAGGATAATGGCCCTCGGATATCTCTGTTCCTTTGGGCTACCTCAGCGCGCCTCCAGCCGGACGAGGCCTGCGCCCAAGGTGTTGTCCTCGATGCTGATGGCCTCCTTCGTCCAGTCGGCGACAAAGGCGCTGCGCCGGTCGATTCCCGGCGCGAAGCGGGCATTGTTGCCGTGGACTGAAAGGCCTGCCGAGGGGTGGTTCCGGTGTTCGGCGGCCAGTGCGATGAAGGCGGAGTAGTTCTCCTTGTCGCGCCCCTGCACGAACCAGTTGTCGGCGATTTCGCCGGTCGCGCCATCGGGCAGGTCGATCATGTAATTGGTGGCGCGCCCTTGCGTGTCGTCGAAGCTGGAGTTGAGGATGGCGACGCGCGCCGCCCGGCTCTTCAGGTAGTGGCCGCCCGTGCCCGCCTCGAAGCGGCTGCGCGTGACGGTAAGCGCGCCGTAGTCGCCGATGTAGAGCGAATGCGCGCAGCCGGGGCCTTCGCAGGTCCCCAGGCGCGTGAAGGTCGACTTGTCGATGGTGATGCGCCCTTGCGGGTCGCTGCCGGTGAGGATGCCCTGCTCGCTGTCGCGAAACCAGCTTTGCGAGACCGAAAGGTCGCCGTGTTCGAGGCGGACGCCAGCGCCGTTCTTTTCGGGCACGCGGAAGTTGGCGAAGACGAGGCCCTCGATGCGCGCGGCGCGTCCGCGCAAAACCAGCGCGGCCTTCCCCTCGCAGGTCACGCCATCGAGGACGGCCTGTCCGGGGACCTGCGCCTGGTAGGTGATGGAGCCTTGCGTCTGCACCGCGCAGTCGGCGTAGCGGCGCGGCGCGAAGCGGATCGTGCCCGTTCCATCGCCAATGGCGTCCACCGCCTCCTGCAGGCGGGCATAGCTGCGCTGGCTCTCGACCACCGTATAGGGCTCCTCCTGAACTTGCGCGGAAGAGGCGGCGGGAAGGAACGGGCTGGCAGCCAGCAGGACGCCAGCAAGAGCGAGTCGGGTCGTGCGCATGGAGTGGTCTTACGCCCGGTTGGGGTGCAAAAGGTAAACGCGCAGGCCGCCGTCCCGCTTCGGTACAGGCCTTCCTAGTCGGTGCGGCCCCAGCGCCAGCGCCAGCCACCCCGCGTGCGGCGCGCGCAGATCGGCAGGACAAGCGCGCTGACGGCGAGGATCAGGCCGATGGCGCCGGTGCGGGCGCCATAGGTGTCTGTCTGGAAGAGAACCACGCAGCCTGCGATGGCGGCAAGGTAGACCGCATAGAGCAACCAGCCCTGCCAGCGGATCGGAAGGCCCGAACCCAGGCCACAGCGCTTGGGGGCGAACCAGGCGCGGGCCTCGGCCTGTGTCGTTGCCTTCTGGGCGCGGTCGGCCTCGCGCGTCTTGCGCGCACTGCGGGTGCTCATGTCTCCTCACTCCCATGCTGTGGCGTGGATGCCGCAGGCGGACGGCCACGCTGCGGGGGCGGACTGACCGGAACCTTCACCCCGCGCCGGGCGAGCGCCTCGCGCAGGAGAACCTCGATTTCGGCGTTGATCGAGCGCAGGTCGCCCGCCGCGGCCCGCTCCAGCGCGGCGTGAAGCTCGGGATCGAGCCGCAGGGGGAAGGCCTTCTTCGCGGGGCTGGGCATGACGGGGCGCCGGGATGCCTTACTGGTAGAGCGAGCCGGCGTTGACGACGGGCTGGGTGTCCCGCTCGCCGCACAGCACGACCATGAGGTTGGATACCATCGCGGCGCGGCGTTCGTCGTCAAGCTCGACGACCTCCTTTTCCGAAAGCTGCATCAGCGCCATCTCGACCATCGAGACCGCGCCTTCGACGAGCTTTCGGCGCGCGGCGATGACGGCTTCGGCCTGCTGGCGGCGCAGCATGGCGCCCGCGATCTCGGGGGCGTACGCCAGGTGGGTGAGGCCGCATTCGTCGACCGTCACGCCCGCCACGCGCAGGCGCTCGTTCAGCTCGTCGCGCAGTTCGCGGTTGACGTCCTCGTGGCTGCCGCGCAGCGTCTTGTCCTCATCCTCGCCGTCGTAGGGATAGCGCGAACCAATGGTGCGCACGGCCGCCTCGATCTGGACGTCGACGAAGCTGCGGTAGTCGTCGACATCGTAAAGCGCCTGCGCGGTATCGGAGACGCGCCAGACCACGTTGGCCGCGATCTCGATGGGGTTTCCGCGCAGGTCGTTCACCTTGAGCTTTTCCGAGACGATGTTGTTGGTGCGGACCGAGACCTTGGACTTCATCATCCACGGCCAGGTCCAGCGCAGGCCCGTCGAGCGGTCGGTCCCGCGGTAACTGCCGAACAGGACGATGGCCGCGCCCTGGTTGGGCTGGACCATGTAGAAGCCTGGCAGGACGAGCAGCGCAGCCAGCACGCAAGGCACCAGCAACAGCAGGAAGAGTGGCGATCCCGCGCTTATTCCGCCGACCACGCTGAACAGGGCCAGCAGTACAAGGCCTGCCAGCACGAGCAGCATGAGGTAGCCGTTGAAGGCGGACGCGGGATGTTCGCGGCTGGCGTTCATCGGCTGTAGGTTGGCGGACATCGACATGCTCTCCCTGTTAAAGTGATATCATGTTAATATCGTTTTGCAGTGCAGGTCAAGGCGTCGGAGGACACATGGCGGAAGGCGCGGTTGTCGCAAGAGCGTTTCGGTCTTATATAAGAGATGCGGGCCGGGCCCCTCTGGCGCGAGCGATTGAGCCTCTTCCATGCGGAGCGCTGATCGTCGCGTGATGTCGGACCGCATCGGGAAAGACCGATGCAACGATCCGGGTCGCGCATGTATTCCACGGGTCTAAATTGCGGTTTCAGGGGCAAACATCACACAGCCCCATGCAACAAAGCGTCGTCTCGACCGATCGAACTACCACATGCGTTCGACAGGGAATGACCGATGACCGAGAAGATGTACTCAATGCTCGAGACGCTGGCGCGACGGGATTCGCGGCTTCGTCGTCTGCAGGCTGGACGCACGTCCGATCCGGCCCTGATCGTCTTGCGGCTTAAGGCAAAGGAAACCCTGCGGAACAGGCCCCAGCGCCTGCCTTCCCCCATGGCGACGGCCTGACAGCGGCCTGTTCCCGCGCCGGCGCGTAAGTCCCCCTCCGACGCGCCGGCGCTTCCTTTTCCCGTATTGAGCAGGTCCTGATCCATGGAATTTTTATCGACCTACTGGATGGGCACGAGCCTGTGGTTCTGGTTCGCGTTCATCGCCATCGTCATCGCCCTGACCGCCTTCGATCTTGGCGTCCTGCACAAGGACGACAAGGAAATGGGCATCGGCGAATCGCTCAAGCTGTCGGTCTTCTACATCGGCATCGCGATGATCTTCGGCGGCTGGATCTGGGTTCAGAAGGGCCCCGCCGCCGGCATGGAGTACTACACCGGCTACTTCATCGAGAAGGCGCTCTCGATCGACAACGTCTTCGTCATCTCGATGATCTTCAGCTTCTTCGCCGTGGAGCGCAAATACCAGTACCGCGCGCTTCTGTGGGGTATCCTCGCGGTGATCGTGCTGCGCGGAATCATGATCGCGGGCGGTGCCGCGATGATCGAAAGCGCCTACTGGGTGATGTACCTGTTTGCAGCGTTTCTGATCTTCACCGGCCTCAAGATGCTGGTGACGGGTGAGAGCGAGCCGGACGTCGGCAACAACGCGGCGGTGCGCTGGATATCCACCCACATGCGCGTCACCAAGGAGCACCACGCCGAGCACTTCTTCGTGAAGGTTCCGGCCAATCCCGAGGCACCCGTGGGCGCGCGCGGGAGCCGTCTGGTCTGGGCCGCGACGCCGCTGTTCCTGGCGCTGGTGGTCATCAATCTGGCCGACCTTGTCTTCGCGGTCGATTCGGTCCCGGCGATCTTCACGATCACACGCGACACCTTCATCGTCTACACCTCGAACATTATGGCGATCCTGGGCCTGCGCGCGCTCTACTTCGCGCTGGCCGCGATGGTGCACCGCTTTCACTACCTGCAGTACGCGCTCGCGCTGGTCCTCGTCTTCATCGGGGGCAAGATCTTCGTTTCCGACTTCCTGCTGTCGGGCGCCAAGATTCCGCCGGTCTTCAGCCTGGGCGTTACCGTTGCGCTGATTGCGGGTGGGGTGATCTGGTCGCTGGTGATGACGCGCGGGGAGAAGGCGAAGAGGATCTGAGGGCCATCACCCTTGGGCTCCCCAACCTTTCAAGCGCGCCTTGCGCGCGCAGCGGCGGTTGCGAAAGGCGAGGTCGCCCGTTCTGGGGTCAAGGGGCGATGGCCCCTGGAATCCTTCTTCCTCCGTCAATCCTCGCGGCGCAGGAGGGCGTGCCGCTCCCGAACCAGGGCGATGTCCGGGCCGGAAAGGTGCTCTGCGGCCTGCTCGGCCAGCCGGTCCATCTCGTCGAGCAGCAACCGGCGCCGGTGCGCGGAGTTCACCCGTTGCGAAGCGGTGTGGAGGGCCTCCAGCGCCATCAGCGCGGCGAGGCGGCTGGTCGCCACCGCGCTGCGCATGGCGACAAACCCACGCTGGAGGAAGTGCGCGAAGTCGCTGTGGAGGCGCGCGACGGGGCAGGCGGGATCGCCTTTGTTCCAGGTCTCGAAGGCAAGGTCCCGGCGCCCGAAGTCGGCGGTAGCCGCGCCGATCCAGTGGAGCGCGGTGATCGCGGTGAAGGGGTCGTTGATGCCTGGCGACAGCGCGCGCAGGGCAATCTCGACCAGTTCGTCCATCGAGAACTCGATGTCCTGCTCGGCCGTGCGCGAGGCGCCGAGCGCCATCGTCGCGCGCACTTCGCGCGCAAAGGCGTCTTCGAGGCGGCGCGCGTCGGTATGGGCGAGGACAACGCCGGGATAGACGAAGTCGCCTGTGCGCACGGCAAGGTTTACGAGGCGATCGCGGCGCGCGGCGACCTCGCACAGGGTGTCGAGTTCGATCACGCGCACGTAGCCTGTATCCTGCGCGCAGATGGGCTGGCCCTGCGGCGTTGCGCGCCGGGCCGGGTCGCGCGAACCTCCCTCGGGGTAACGCGTTGCTATCTGGTGCAAGAGCCGCCGGCCGATCAATTCGAGCACGGTGTCGATACGGATGCTGGCGGGAATGTGGTGGAGGAAATAGACCAGCACCGCCGTCGTCACGATCAGGAAGGCGAAAGCAACAAGGAGCGAGATCTGGGGCACGAAGGCCTCGTCCCCGCCGCCGCCTCGCATTGCGCGCATGACGGTGAGGCCGTAGACAAAGGTGCCGATGAAGGTCGCAAGGCTGAGCTGGTTGCCCTTGTCCTTCATGAAATTGGTGAGGAGGCGCGGTCCATAGTTGCCGCTGGCATAGGCAACCGCGGCAATCGTGATCGAGAATACCGTGCCCGCCACGCCCAGCATCGAGCCGGTGGCAACGCCGAGCAGGTCGCTGGCATCCGAGGCGTGCATCGGGCGCAGCCAGCCATCCTCAACAAACTGCGCGAGCAGGTCTGTGTGGTCCAGTTCCACCGTCAGCGTGCCCAGGAGCGCCGAGCACAGCGCGAAGAGAGCAGGGTAGAACCAGTAGCTGGCGCGCAGCGCGTACCAGTACGAATGCAGACGGGCGATCATTGACGTTTTCCTTCCAACCGGCAAAGTGCACGAAAGTACACGCTTGTTCCCCCTGGCTTCTGTTCGGAGACCCCTTTTCGCGATGGCGCGCCTGATCCTGTTCAACAAGCCCTTCGACGTGCTCTCGCAGTTCACCGATGCCCGTTCGCCCAGTCCGCGCGCGACGCTGTCGGACTATATCGATGTGCCGGATGTCTATCCCGCAGGGCGGCTCGACCGCGACAGCGAGGGGCTTCTGCTCCTGACTGACGACGGACGCCTCCAATCGCGTATCTCGGACCCGAAGTACAAGACCGAGAAGGCCTACCTCGTTCAGGTCGAGCGCGAGCCCGACGAAGCCGCGCTCGCCGCGCTGCGCAAGGGCGTGATGCTGAAGGACGGCATGACCCGCCCGGCCGATGTGCGCCGCATCGACGAACCCGACCTGTGGGAGCGCACGCCGCCTGTGCGCTTTCGCAAGTCGGTGCCCGACTGCTGGCTGGAGCTCACCATCCGAGAGGGGCGCAACCGGCAGGTGCGGCGCATGACGGCGGCTGTGGGGCATCCCACGCTGCGGCTGGTGCGCTGGCGTATCGGCGACTGGACCCTTGCAGGCATCGCCAATGGCGAATGGCGCGAGGCGTGAAGGGGATGCGCGCTGGGATTGCTTTCGCCGCTGTTCTGGGGCTCGCCATCGCAGGCCCGGCCTTCGCGCAGGACGGGGAGGACCCGCTGACCCGTGCCGTCGCGCTGCAATATGCCGAGGCTTTCGGGGAGCCCGGGCCCCCGCGTCTGGTCCATGGGGCGACCTGGTCGCTGGGCTCGCCCACGCTCGCAGTGACTCTGATCGACAGCGGGGCGGGCCTGGTGCTGATCGATGCCGGGCTTGCGCAGTGGGCGCCCGTCCTCGAGGCGCACCTTGAACAGATCGGCTATGACATTGCCGACGTGAAGCTGATCCTCAGCACCGAGCCGCACTACGATCACGCCAGTGGCCTCGCCGCACTTGCACGCGACAGTGGCGCGAAGGTGCTGGCCAGCGCGGCTGGGGGCGAGGTGCTGCGCGCAGGCCATTCCACCCGCAGCGATCCGCAGCTGGATGAGCTTTTCGCCTATGCTCCGGTGCCTGAGGTTACGGTGGTCGGCGATGGCGAGATGGTGCGTCTGGGCGGGCTGGAACTGACCGCGCACGCGACGCCCGGGCACACACCGGGGAGCCTGAGCTGGTCCTGGCAAAGCTGCGCGAAAGCGGACAGCTGCCGCACGCTTGTCGCGGTGGCCAGCCTGACCTCGCGCACCGATGGCACCTACCGCTATTCCGCACCCGAAAATGCCGGGGCGCTTGCCGCGTTCCGGGACGGGCTTGAGCGCTTGGTGGGACTGCCCTGCGACCAGGTCCTCAGCCGCCATCCGGCCCACGCCGAAGCGGCAGGCGCGACAGGGTCACAGCCGTGCAAGGCGCTCTCTGCGTATTTCGGGGCGGCGCTTGACGCGCAGCTGGAACGGGAAGCGGCCTCAGGGCAGCCCTGAGGCAGGCGCGGCCAGCACGCCGCGGGCCACGAGATCGCGGATGCGCCGGCGCTGCGCCTGTGCGTGGTCCTCATCCGGCGCGGGGGGCGCATCGAAGCGCGCGGCGGCGTAGTCGGGCGCGTGGAGACCGCTCTGGAGCTGAAGCAGTGCGTTGGCGGGCCCGGGCGTGCAGCGCGCGCGGCGCTGGGCCTCGATGTCGAGCGTGGCCGTGATCGCGCAGGAGCCTGCATCGCTCGAGGCCGCTAGCACGTTGCCGTGGTAGTCCACGATCTCGCTGGGCTGCATGGCGTCCAGTGGGTTGCCGTTCGCCTCGCCCACCGGCCCCAGGTTCGCGGTCAGCATGTAGGCCATGTTCTCGTAGGCGCGCAGGCGCCGGGCCATGACGGGCAGCGCCGGATCGTTGGCATCGGGCGCGTGGGGGGCGCGCTTTGCCGGGGAACTGGGCGTCACGTTGGGCGAGGCGAGGCAGGTGGCGACGATTTCGGCGCCCCGCAAGGCCAGGCTTCGCACCATCTCGGGCCAGTTGGCGTCGGTGCCCACCGTCACGCCGATCCGGCCTAACGGCGTATCGGCCACGGGAAACAGCGAATCCTCGCCATAGAGGTCACGCCATTGGGGCAGGACATCGCTTGGCCGGGTCTTGCCGGTAAGATCGTAAAGCTTGCGGTAGGTCAGCGCGATCCCGCCCTCGGGTGAGAGCAGCAGTCCGGTCAGGAAATAGCGTCCCGGAAATGCGGCAATGCCCTCGACAGGGTTGAGGACGACGTAGGCGCCTGCGCGCAGGGCCGCTTCACGAAGCCGGGCGATCTCCGGGCCTGACAGATCCACCGCGCCCGCTTCCCACTGTGCCGGTGAGAGGCGCACGAGCGGCATTTGCAGGCAGAACTCGGAAAAAACGAGAAGTTTTGCGCCCCTCTCGCCCGCGGTGTGTTCAATGGCGCGCGCGACGGTCTCGACATTGGCGGCCAGCGCTTCGGGAAGGGGCATGCCACTCGAGGACCATGTGGGCCGCACGCGGGTCTGCACGCAGGCCGCCGTGTAGGGCGCGATGGCACCGGGTGTCCTCGCCCGCGCTGGCGCGGAAAGGAAGGGCAGGCCCGCTGCCAGTCCCGCGCTCAGGAAGGCGCCTTCACGCAGGACGGTGCGGCGGGCGGGCATGTCTCAGCGCGTACCCAGGTCGCCTTTGCCGACCGTGCCCGAGGCCATTTCGAGCATGGCATCGAGGCTCTTCTTGGCATCGAGGCGCAGGGTTTCCTCGATCTCGATCTTCGGCTCCAGGTCGCGCAGCGCGATGTAGAGCTTTTCCATCGTGTTGAGTGCCATATAGGGGCAGATGTTGCAGTTGCAGTTGCCGTCCGCACCCGGCGCGCCGATGAAGGTCTTGTTCGGCAGCGCGCGTTCCATCTGGTGGATGATGTGCGGCTCGGTCGCAACGATCAGCGTGTCGCCTTCCATCGCCTTGGCGTAGTTGAGGATGCCGCTGGTCGAGCCCACGTAGTCGGCGTGATCGACGATGGTCGGCGGGCATTCCGGGTGCGCGGCAATCGGCGCACCGGGGTGCTGCGCCTTGAGCTTCAGAAGCTCGGTCTCGCTGAAGGCCTCGTGGACGATGCACACGCCCGGCCACAGCAGCATCTCGCGGTTGAACTTGCGCGAAAGGTAGCCGCCTAGGTGCCGGTCGGGGCCGAAGATGATCTTCTGGTCGGCGGGGATCTGCTGGAGGATCGTTTCCGCGCTCGAGCTGGTGACGATCACGTCCGAGAGCGCCTTCACCTCGGTCGAGCAGTTGATGTAGGTAAGCGCAATGTGGTCCGGGTGGGCCTCGCGGAACGCCTTGAACTTCTCGGGCGGGCAGGAATCTTCCAAGCTGCAGCCTGCTTCCATGTCCGGCAAAATCACGGTCTTCTCGGGCGAGAGGATCTTGGCGACTTCAGCCATGAACTTGACGCCGCAAAAGGCGATGACGTCCGCGTCGGTCTCTGCGGCTTTGCGGCTCAGCTCCAGGCTGTCACCCACGAAGTCCGCCAGGTCCTGCAGCTCGGGCTTCTGGTAGTAGTGGGCGAGGATGACAGCGTTGCGCTCCTTGCGCAGACGCTCGATCTCGGCCCGAAGATCGAGGCCCTTCAGATCGGCACGATCAGGCATGGCAGTCATGGCGGATTTCCCTTCGGTCCTTGTCCGGGCGTCCCGGTTCGCGCCGTTCGCGGCGGTTCCTGCACCCTTTTGCGGCCTACTTAAGGGCGGGTGTGCAAGGACCCAAGGGAAAAATGCGCACGTACGCGGCTGGCGGCGGCCTGTCCGCCAGATGGACGCGCTCCTGACAGGGCTTACCCTTGCCCGATGCGTTCGGCGAGCGCGTGGACGGCGGGGAGGCGGCCCATCATCTCGACCAGGGTGTGTGAGAAGGCGACCGCGGCCAGCGAGGCGAGCGTGGCGCGGTGGACCCGCCCCAGCTGCGCCAGATCGTGGCGGGCGACAAGCGCCAGGACGCCCAGCTGCAGCACCATCACCGCAAATTCGCCCCAGGGCTGCATCAGCGGGAAGGGCAAGAGACGTCCCAGAGCAGGCTCCAGGATCATCACGTTGGCGCCCACGATCAGGCGCGGGTGCGCCGTGATGTCACGGCCGAGCGCGACCACCGCAGCCAGCACCAGCGCCCCAAAGGTTGCGATGTTGATGGTGTTGAGCGTCAGGAAGTAGGACGGTGCAAAGAAGCCGGGCACATGGCGCGACGCCACGCTCATGTAGGTGGAGTAGGCACCCAGCACCACGACGCCCAGCGCGAGGACGAGAGCGATGGCCCCGGTCTGGCGATGGCGGGCGACGTCGCCGCGTGCGATCAGCGTGGGCTGGAGAACGAAGAAGCCGAGCCAGGCCAGCATCCCGGCGGCGTGAAGATGGATCCACAGCGGCGCGCCGCCGACATCGACGAATCCGCGCGCGGTAAATTGCAGGAACGCGAAGAGATCGAACGCCGCGATTCCCAGCGCGACTTTTTGCCAGAAGCTCAGCGCCTTGGTCTTGGCAGATGCCAGGCTTGCCATATGTCTTCCCCCAGTTTTTCGGTTTTTCTGGGGGTAGAGTACGACAACTCGTGCGATTTGCGAAATCCTGTTTTACATTTTCGCAATTATCGCCGAGGTGCTGTCAAGCGATTTCCTCGGACACATGCCACGCATCCCCGCGGCGCACGACCAGTTCGCGGCGCTCCAGGTCGATGAGGTGGGCGAGGACCGAGCGGCCCGCGGCGGGCCAGAGACGCTCGTCGACACCCTTGTACATGACAGGGACCATGGCGGTGATGGTGGTGTTGCCCGCCTCGATCTGGCGCAGGATCTGGCGCTCGCGGCTGCGGCGGTGGCCAAGCATCCCGCGCACGAGCTGGTGAGGCTTGGTGATCGCGGGGCCATGCGCGGGAAAGTAGATGGTGTCCTGCGTGCGCTCGTAGAGGCGGGCAAGACTGGCGAGGTAGTCGCTCATGTCGCCGTCGGGCGGGGAGACGACGCTGGTCGACCAGCCCATGACGTGATCGCCGGAGAACAGCGCGCCGGTTTCCTCCAGCGCAAAGCACAGGTGGTTGGAGGTGTGGCCGGGCGTCGCAACGGCGGTGAGCGTCCAACCTTCACCCGAGATGCTCTCGCCGTCGGCGAGCACGCGGGAGGGGCGATAGTCGGCGTCGAAGGCCGCATCGGCGCGCGGGCCATCGTCCTCGAGTGTCAGCGGCGCGCAGCCGATGATGGGGGCTCCCGTGCGCGCGCTCAGTGGCGCGGCCGCGGGCGAGTGGTCGCGGTGGGTGTGGGTGCACGCGATGGCGACGAGGCGGGCCTCGCCCAGCGCGTCGAGGATCGCGGCGAGGTGCTCCTCCTCGGCCGGGCCGGGATCGATCACCGCGACCTCGGCGCCATCGCCTATGAGGTAGGTCTGCGTGCCGGTGTAGGTGAAGGGCGAGGGATTGCGCGCGAGCACGCGTCGTACCTTGGGGGTAATCGTCTCGGCCAGGGCATAAGGCCGCTCGGGTTCCGCGTCGCTCTGCATGGGAGCGCTATGGGGGCTTGGGGCGCCCATGTCGAGGCATGTCGGCCTGCGAAGAGCCGCGCCGGGTGATCAGCTGGCGAGGCGGCCCTCGATGCGCTGGCGCAGCCGCTCGATGGCGCTGGCCGCCGCGGCCTCCTCGCGCGACAGGCTCCAGGTCTCGTCGAGGCGCTCCAGGCGCGCGTAGAAGGTGCGGGTGCGCGCGACGAGCCGGGTGATCCGGGCATCGAGCAGGGCCTCGTCGCATTCGCGTCCCTCGCGGGCATGGCGCAGATCCTGGGCGAGCCGTCCGTGGCGGCGCAACTGCTCTTCCCCGATCTCGCCCATGAAGTAGGCGCGGTGCTGCAACAGCCAGGCAATCGCGTGCATCATGCGGGTGGTCGTGGCGAGGCCGACGCGCGAATAGGCGATGCGGATGAGGTCCTCGTCGGTGGTGGGTTTCCTCGCGCCGGACACAGGACGGGACGCGGGCGCAAGCTGGTCGGACATCTGGCCCGGCGTAGAGAAAGTCCCGCGCACGTCCTCCGACAGCGCGAGCGCCTCGCGGTAGAGGCCCTCCACGATGCGGGGGCAGATGGCCAGCGTGTGGGTCATGGCCAACAGCTATTTCGCATGCGCGAATCAGGGGCAATGGGGAAGGTACCCAAACTCTTGCTGGAGAAGGTATGTGTCCCTGACTGGTACGCTTTAAGGTTAATCTCCTTTAACCTTTATCGTGGATTTGCCCTGATTTTTCGCACGAGCCCGAGAGCCGCGTGGCTTATCGCTGTGTGTTTCAGGCGATGATGTCGGGAATCAGGTAGTCCTCGATGTGGGTGATCTGGTCCTTTAGTCCCAGCTTGCGCTTCTTCAGGCGCGCGATCTGCATCTGGTCGGTGCCGCCCGCCGCGCGCAAGGCATCGATCGCGGCATCGAGATCGCGGTGCTCGATCCGCAGGATTTCCAGCCGTTTACGCATTTCCTCTTCGGTCACGGCGGATTCCTCGAACGCTAGAATGGACCCGTTTGTGCAGTGCAATTGGTGAATCCGGCCTGACGCAGGTTTCACGCAACTCACCGATATGTAGCAATCCCGGACTTCGCAAGATGCTGTGAATGTGGTTCCCTTCAGTTGCGCCGGTCCCTGAGAACCGAGTCGCCAATCCGGGCCACCGGAAGTGGGATCGCGTATCCACGAAAGAGGAGACACCATTCATGGAAAGTTCTCACGTCAGCGCCCTGCAGCTCAAGCACGCCGGTATCGATCGCCGGCTTCACGATGAATTGAGCCGCCCGATGCCTGATGCCGTGGTGATACAGGCCCTCAAGAAGCGAAAGCTGATGATCAAGGAGGAGATCGGCCGAGGCTGAACGCTTCGCGCTGGGCCTCGCGCCGCGCGTGACGCAGCCTCTTCCAGCCCTGTTTTGTGGCAAGCTCCTCCGGCAATGGAGGCCTTATCCATAGCTGGGTCGATTTGCGTGCTCCAACCGCGTTTCCAAACGCCCGCGTTTGGGGTAATCCCCAAGGCATGACCAGCGGAGCCGTCGACGCAGCACGAAACATCCTCACCGGCCTTCACGAGGTGATGGCCTCGCGCCAACACGCGCAGGCCAAGCTCAATACGGTCGTGGAAGTGATCGGGGAGAGCCTCCATTCGGAGGTCTGCTCGATCTACCTCCTGCGTGAGGGAATGCTGGAACTCTTCGCCACGCGCGGCCTGGCCCAGGAGGCCGTCCACGTGACGCGCCTGGCCATTGGCGAGGGTCTCGTCGGCACGATTGCCGAGAAGATCGAGACCCTCAACCTGGCCGAGGCTGCGGCCCACCCCGACTTCTCCTATCGTCCGGAAACGGGCGAGGAAAAATTCCATTCCTTCGCGGGCGTACCCATCGTTCGGCGTGAGCGGGCCGTGGGCGTTTTGGGCGTCCAGCATGTCGAGCGGCGGCGCTACGAGGAAGTGGAGATCGAGGCGCTGCAGACCGTGGCGATGGTGCTCTCCGAGCTCATTACCAACGCCGGGCTCATCGACGACGAGGACGCCGCATCGCTGGATCCGGCGCACAACGCGCCCGAGCAGCTGCGCGGTCTGTCGCTGGTCAAGGGACTGGCACAGGGCACGGCGGTCTACCACCAACCGCGCGTCACCATCGAGCACATCGTCGCCCAGGACACCGAGGCAGAGCGCCAGCGCGTGATCCTCGCCTTTGACAAGATGCGTGAGCAGATCGACCGCATGGCCGGGCAGGCTGAATTCGGCGTGGGCGGCGAACACGAAGAAGTGCTCGAGACCTACCGCATGTTCGCTTACGACGAGGGTTGGACGCGCCGCATCAACGAGGCGATCGATTCCGGGCTCACCGCCGAAGCTGCGATCGAGCGCGTGCAGCAGCGCACCCGTATGCGCATGCGCCAGATCGACGACGCGCTTCTGGCCGACCGCATGCACGACCTGGAGGACCTGGCGAACCGCTTGCTGCGCATCGTCTCGGGCCAGATCGGCACGGCGGCCTCGCTGGGCCTGCGCAACGATGCGATCCTGATCGCGCGCAACCTCGGTCCGGCCGAACTTCTCGAATACGACAAGCGGCGTTTGAAGGGCGTGGTCCTGGAAGAAGGCTCGCTCACCAGCCACGTGGTGATCGTCGCGCGCGCGATGGGTATTCCGGTGCTGGGCCGCGTGCGGGGGCTGCGCGGCTACGTCCGCGAGGGCGACATGCTGCTGCTCGACGCTGAGCAGGGTATGGCCACGGTCCGCCCCTCGCCGGGCGCGATCGAGGCTTTCGAGGCGCGCTTTGCGAAGAACCGGGAAAAGCAGGCGGTCTACGCCTCGATGCGCGATGTCGAGCCGGTCACGCGCGATGGCACGCGCATCCAGGTGCGCATCAACGCAGGCCTGCGCGACGATATCGCCAATCTCAGCCTGACCGGCGCGGACGGCATTGGCCTCTTTCGCACCGAGTTTCAGTTCCTTGTTTCGGCTACGCTGCCAGCGCGCGAGCGCCAGACGCGGCTCTACCGCGACGTCCTCGATGCAGCGGGCTCTAAGCCGGTGGTCTTCCGCACCGTCGACATCGGCGGCGACAAGACGCTGCCCTACCTGCGCCATGACGACGGCGAGGGCGAGGAGAACCCGGCGATGGGCTGGCGCGCGCTGCGCGTTGCGCTCGAGCGCGAGGGCCTCCTCAAGGTGCAGGCGCGCGCGCTGCTCGAAGCGGCCGGAGGGCGCGAGCTCAACGTGATGTTCCCGCTCGTGGCCGAGCCTTGGGAGTTCGACGAGGCGAAGGCCGTGTTCGAGGGCCAGCTGGCGTACCTGCGCAAGACCAAGCGCATGCTTCCCGAGGCGATCCGCTACGGGGTCATGCTTGAAGTGCCCGCGCTGGCCGAGCAGCTCGACATTCTGGCCCCCAAGATCTCGTTCCTCTCCATCGGCACCAACGATCTGACCCAGTTCCTCTTTGCCGCGGACCGCTCCAACCCCAAGTTGGCCGAGCGTTATGATTGGCTGAGCCCCGCGATCCTGCGCTTCCTACGCCGCGTGGTGACCTCGCTCGAGGGCAGCAACGTCGATATCGGCGTGTGCGGCGAGATGGGCGGGCGCCGCCTGGAGGCGCTGGCGCTGCTGGGGCTGGGCATCCATCGCCTTTCGATCACCCCGGCCGCGGTCGGACGCATCAAGGACCTTGTCGGCAAGACCGATCTTGGCGAGATAGAGACCGCGATGCGCGGCTGGCTGGTCGAGCCACCCGCCAACCTTCGTGAGACGATGCACGCCTGGGCCTCGGCGCGCGGGCTTCTCACCGACTGATCCCCGCACGCGGTTTGTGCGCCGTAATGGCTTGCACGCGGGGCAGAAAAAGGGGGGAGATGCTGAAGACAGACGTGCAAATTGCACGTCCTGGCGCGCGGCGGTGGGAAGGAGGCAAAAGTTTTTTCTCCCCAAGGCCCTCTTCGATTGACTTTGTCGTGTCGTAAAGGTTGGTTAGCGCGCGCAAACAGACCGTGTTCTGATCGCCGCTCGTGCCCCTCGGAGCCTAATGGAAAACGTGGAAACACCCGAACCGACCTCGCAGACCCTCACTGCGGGCCAGACCCTGCTCAAGGCCCGTGAAGAGGCCGGTCTCAGTCGCGCCGACATCGCCTCGCGCACGAAGGTTGCCGAGCGCCATATCCTCTCGATCGAGGAAGACCGTTTCGAGGACCTCGCTGCGCGCACCTACGCGGTCGGTTTTTCGCGCGCCTATGCGCGTGCATTGGGTCTCGACGAGAAGGTGATCGCCGAGAAAGTACGCGCCCAGCTTGACGCGCACGAGCCCTATGCGCCGGTTTCCCAGCCCAGTTTCGAGCCGGGCGATCCCGCCCGCGTTCCCTCCAGCGGCCTGGCCTGGCTGGCGGGCGGCGCGGTCGTCCTGGTGATCGGCCTCGTCTTTTATTTCTGGAGCAGCGTGTTCTCGCCTGAAGGCGAACTGCCCTCGCTTATGCCCGACGATGAGCCGAGCGCGGCACCCGCTCCGGCGCAGGCTATCGCGGCGGCGTCCCCTTCGGCTACGGTCCCGTCCGGCCCGGTCGTGCTGACGGCCAAGGCGGACCAGGTCTGGCTGCGCGTCTCGGATGGCAGCGGCGCCACTCTGGTGGAAACGGTGCTGGCGCGCGGCGAGAGCTGGACCGTGCC
Organism: Novosphingobium sp. BW1; assembly: GCF_008107685.1. Taxonomy (GTDB): domain Bacteria; phylum Pseudomonadota; class Alphaproteobacteria; order Sphingomonadales; family Sphingomonadaceae; genus Novosphingobium. The sequence goes on along the minus strand of NZ_VIRF01000102.1, from coordinate 45,594 downwards.
CGCCGATACCAAGGCACCCAAGCTGCGCACCGCGCGTCCCGACGCCCTGGCTATCACCGTGGGCGGCACCGCCGTGCCCGTGCTTTCGGACAAGCCCGAGACCGTCTCGGGAGTTTCGCTCGCGCCGCGTGATCTGCTCGGAAGCTCCGCGCCCGCGCCAGCCTCGAATCCCGCCGTCACACCTGCCCCAACGTCCGCACCCACGGCCGCGAGTGCACGGTCGCCCCGCGCGATGTCGACGCCGACCGTCCGCACCAGCCCGGCCGCCAGTCCGCGCCCGACGCCGAGCCGCACGGCCACGGCGCGCCCGAGCCCGGTGCCCAGCCGCACCGCGACCGCGCGTTCGGCAACGGCCAGCCCGACGCCGAGCGCACCGGCCACGCAGGAGAGCGGCGGCCCGGTCTCGATCCTTCCGACCGGCAACGCGAGCCCCAGTTCGGCCGCGGGGGCGACTGCGGTATCCACGACTTCCGAATAAGTCAGCCTCGACAGGTGCAGGTGCCTTGCGGCAAGCAGGGGGCCTGTCGCCCGTGGTTCATCCCCTGTTCGATGCCGGGCGCCCATGTTTGCAGCCGCCGGGCCTCAGGGGCCCAGAGACGGAGAAGATTTAGGCGATGATTGCGTATTCCACCCAGACACAGGTGCTCCGCCGCCTGCCGCGAACCTCGGCCCTGGCGGCACTGGCCATCGCGCTTGTGGCGAGCGTGAGCCCGGTTTCGGTGGCCGCGCAGGACAACACCGATGCGCGCCTGCGCAAGATTGAGAAGGAAGTGAGCGCGCTCCAGCGCAAGGTCTTTCCCGGTGGCAGCGGAACATTCTTCGAGCCCCAGATCACCGCACCTGCGGCAGGCTCACCGGCACCGCAGACGGCCACCAGCACGCCGGTCAGCGATCTCCTGAACCGCATGGAAGCGGTCGAATCGCAGATGGCGCGCCTGACCTCGCAGGTTGAGCAGAACAGCAATCGCCTGGTCCTTCTCGAGGAAAAGGTCGCTGCCAGCGATGCGGCCACGGCCGCGGTTTTAGCCGCACCTGTGGCCCAGAGCGCCCCGCAGGCCGAGCCGGTCAGCGCCTCGCAGAACAACCTGTCGGCGATGAGCGGTGGGGTCATCAAGACGCCCCCGGCGGCGGAAAAGCCCGCACCCGCCCAGCCTGCTCCGGCCCAGCCCGCGCCTGCCACCAGCGCCCGCGCACAGGGCGTGCAGGCCATCGTCAAGCCGCAGACCGGCGATGCGGGCGAGGATGAGTATACCTACGGCTTCCGCCTGTGGGACGCAGGCTACTTTCCCGAGGCGCGCCAGCAGCTCAAGATCTTCCTTGAGAAGTACCCCAATCACCGTATGGCCAGCTACGGTCGCAACCTGCTGGGCCGCGCCTGGCTCGACGACAAGAACCCCTCCGAAGCGGCCAAGTGGTTCCTCCAGAACTACCAGGCCGACAAGCAGGGGGCACGTGCAGCCGACAGCCTGCTGTACCTGGGCATTTCGATGAAGGAACTGAAGGATACCAAGCGCGCCTGCATCGCGCTGGCCGAATTCAGCGAGACCTACGCGGCCGAGGCGGCGGGCCGCCTTGGCTCGCTCTATTCCACCACGCGCAATGGGCTCGACTGCAACTGATCCCGCGCTGGTCCCGGCTCCCGAGGCGGTCGATCGGTTTCACGCCGATCTGACCGCGCTGTGGGGCTGGGCGCTGGCGGATGAGGCTGTGCGGCTGGGCTTTGCGGTCTCCGGCGGGCCGGACAGCACTGCGCTGCTGCTGCTCGCTGCTGCGGCCTTTCCGGGCCGGGTCGAGGCGGCGACCGTCGAGCATGGCCTGCGCCCCGAAAGCGCGCAGGAAGCCGCTGATGTCGCGGCGCTCTGCGGGCGGCTGGGCGTCCCCCACGCCATTCTTCCTGTCACCGTGCCCGAGGGCAACGTGCAGGCGATGGCCCGCGCCGCGCGCTACGCGGCGCTGGCGATTTGGGTCGAGGAGCGGGGACTCGCCGCGATCCTTTCGGGCCACCACGCCGACGATCAGGCCGAGACACTGTTGATGCGCCTCAACCGTGCGAGCGGTGTCGCGGGCCTCGCTGGAACGCGCGCGCTGGGCCGGGTGCCCGAAACGCAGATCCCGCTGCTGCGTCCGGTGCTGGGATGGCGCCGCAGCGAACTGGCCGAGATCGTCGAGAGGGCCGGGGTCGAGGCCGCGCAGGACCCTAGCAATGCGAACGAGCGCTACGACCGGGTGCGGCTGCGCAAGGCGTTGGCGCAGGCCGACTGGATCGACGTTGCAGCGGTTGCGCAAAGCGCCGCGCACCTGGCCGAAGCAGACGCGGCGCTCGCGTGGATGGCGGACCTCGAATACCGCTCGTGCCTCAAGAAGGAGCCGATGGGGCTGCGCTACAAGCCCCAGGCCCCGCGCGCGGTGGCCCTGCGCGTGGTTGCGCGCATCGTCACCGAACTCGACGGACAGGAACCGCGCGGAAGCGCGGTCGCACGTCTGTTCGATGCGTTGTGCGCCGGTGAGCCTGCCTCTATCGGCAATCTTGTCGTACGCCCCAACGCGGGCGGGTGGAGCTTTGCCAAGGCGCCGCGCCGCGCGGTGAAGAGATAGAAGAAGGATATCCAAGGGCCATCGCCCTCGGGCTCCCCATACCGTCTAGTTCACGTTAGGCGCGCTGCCTTGGCTGAGGTAGGTGAGGTCGCCGATTCTGGGGTCAACGGGCGATGGCCCCTGAATCGTGTCTCATCCTTCGACGAGGCTGTCGCCCATGCCGATCTGCTTGCCGCGCGTGATGTAGACCTTGTCGCCCAGCTTGGTCATCTGAAACAGTTTGGCCGCAAAGGGATCGGGCATGCCCACGCAGCCGTGGCTGGCAAAGCCTTTCTCCACTTTCGAGCCGTGCAGAGAGACGCCGTCGTTGGTCAGGCGCTGCATGTAGGGCATCGGCGCGCCGGTGTAGATGTTCGAGACGTGGTCGATGTCCTTCTCGGTGATGGGAAAGACGCCGGTGGGGGTGGGCTTGTCCTGGCTGCCCAGCAGAACGGCTGTCGCTCCGATCTCGTAGCCACCGCGAAAGACCGAGAGGACACGCGCGTCCAGGTCTACGGTGATGACGAGCGGGCCATCGGGCACGCCGTCCTCGTCCCAGTGCCATTCACCGTAGCGGATCGGTCCATTGATCGGGAGGATGCGCTTGATGACGAAAGGCTCGTCCGGCGAAGGGGCAGGAGGCTCGGCAGCGGCTTGGACCGGCTCGGCCATGGCGATCTCCTCCGGGCTAGGCGTAGCTTCGGGCGCCGGGTCCGAGCGGGCCGCAAGTGTCAGCACGCCACCGATCGCGACGATGGCGCCGAGGCCGGAAAGCAGGAGAAGGCGGGAACTCACGTTGGCGGGCCACTTCGTACGGGGTCTGTCTATCCTGTCCTGATCGCAGATTGCCCGCCCTCGCGCCAGTGCCCGGGTACCGGGTGTCCCGCTGCGGGAAAGGGCGCTTACGTTGCCGGGTCATCGCGTTGCGCGTTGATCCCGCCGCGCAGGATGGCGTTGGCGATCTCGGCCACCTCGGCGGGGCTGCGGTCCTGTGTCCACACGGCGTAGCGCAGGCCCAGGAACACGTTCATGCCCATGATCGCCCAGGCGTGGGCTTCCTCGACATCGGCGCGCAACTCGCCCTTGCGCACCCCGTCGGCGAGGCGTTCGGTGATGCGCCTGGCGGTGCCTTCGTAGTGCGCGCGGAAGGTCGCGGGATCGACGAATTCGCACTCGTCGATGATCCGGTAGATCTCCTTGTGCTCGTTCGCGAACTTGAGGAAGTTGGTGAGCGCCACGCGCTCGGCTTCCAGCGCGGGAAGCTCGGTGCACCGAGCCTCGCGCGCGGCTTCGCGCACGCGCGCGCTGAGATCGCTGACGAGCGCGCGGTAGATTTCGTCCTTGGAATCGAAATAGGTGTAGAAACTGCCCAGCGCGGTTCCGGCGCGCTGCGTGATCGAGGTGATCGAAGCCTCGTGAAAGCCCCTTTCGCCAAATTCGATAGCCGCCGCGTCGAGCAGCTTGCGCCGCGTCTTGCGCCCGCGCTCGGTACGCGGAACCTTGTCCGCTGGCGGGTGTGCGCCGTTCTTGGCCGGGGACGGCGCGCCGTTCGGATCCTCCAGGGGGGGCTGTTCTGTGCTCACGAAGCCACAGCTATCGGCTCTTGCGAGCCTTGGCAAATCTTTGGAGTTGAAACCCGGTTCAAGTATCAATAAGCAGGGCCCAACAAGAATTGGTTCATTGGGAGTGAATGCTATGAACAAGGCGCGATTCCGTGTTCGTGAGACGAGTGCGCTGGCGCTTCTCGCCGGTATGGGGGCTCTTGTCCTGTCGGCTCCGGCCGCCGCGCAGGAGGCGGAAGCCGCCTCCGCGCAGGCCGAAACGCCGCCTGAGGCAACCGGCGGCGCGATCATCGTCACCGCCCGCCGGCGCGAGGAGCGCCTGGTCGATGTGCCCATCGCGGTGACCAGCTTCAGTGGTGAGCAGCTCGCCAAGACCGGCGCGCTCGATGTTACCGAGATTGCCCAGTCGGCTCCCAACGTGACGCTCGAACCCTCGCGCGGCACCAACTCCACACTGTCCGCCTTCATCCGCGGCATCGGCCAGCAGGACCCGGTCTCGGGCTTCGAGCAGGGCGTGGGCATCTATCTCGACGATGTCTATCTCAACCGTCCGCAGGCCGCCGTTCTCGACATTTACGACGTCGAGCGCATCGAGGTCCTGCGCGGGCCGCAAGGGACGCTCTACGGGCGCAACACCATCGGCGGTGCGGTCAAGTACGTGACCAAGAACATGCCGCTCGACCCGTCCATCAAGGTGCGCGGCACGCTCGGCACGTATGACCAGGCGGATGTGGTGGTGACGGCCTCGACGCCGCTGACCGACCTCATCCGCGTGGGCGGATCGTTCGCGCGCCTTTCGCGCGGGGGCTTCGGCGACAACCTCACCACGGGCGAGGAAAACTACAACAAGGACATCTGGGCAGGGCGCGCCAGCCTCGAGATCGGTGGCTACGGTGAGCCAGTGCTGATCAAGATCTCGGGTGACTACACCAAGGACAACTCCAACGCGCGCGGCGGCCACCGCCTGACCCCGGGCTTCGTTAGCGGCGCGCCGGTGCTGGACGATGTCTACGACACCCGCGGCGGGCTGATGGACCCCACCCAGTACGTCGAGGCTTATGGGCTTTCGATGAACGCGACGGCGGATATCTCGGATACGCTGACTCTCAAGTCGATCAGCGCCTGGCGTAAGGATTCCAGCGCCTCGCCGATCGACTTCGACGCGCTGCCTGCGGTCGACCTCGACGTTCCGGCCTACTACCGCAACGAACAGCTCAGCCAGGAATTCCAGCTGCAGTACGATGACGGTGGCCCGCTCCAGGCACTGGTCGGTTTCTACTATCTGACCGCGACCGCCGACACGCAGTTCGACGTGCGCCTGTTCACCGCGTTTGATGGCCTCACCGCCTTCACCCAGGCCGACGTCGAGACCGATACCTGGGCCGCGTTCGCCGACTTCACCCTCGATATCACCGACCAGCTCAGCCTCTCGGGCGGTGGCCGCTACACCTGGGACAAGCGCTCAGCTTCCATTTTGCGCCAGAACTACCTGGGCGGTGGCTCGCCGGTCTTTGGCGGCGCGGGCATTCCCTTCGGCGGGGCGAGCACCAACTTCTCGGGCTCGGCGACCTTCAAGAAGTTCACCCCGCGTGTCTCGCTTTCGTTCAAGCCTACGCCCGACCACAATATTTACGGTGGCTTCAGCCAGGGCTTCAAGGGCGGCGGCTTCGACCCGCGCGGCGTGGGCGTAAACGCCCCGACCAGCAACCCGAGCGGCATTCCCAGCGATGGCGAGATCGCCGATTACCTGAGCTTCGATCCCGAAACGGTGAACAGCTACGAGATCGGCTACAAGGGCAACCTCTTCGGGGGTGATCTTTATGTCGCGCTCGCGGCCTTCCACATGGACTACAGCGACGTCCAGATCCCGGGGTCGGCGGGCTGTACGGTGGGCGGCATCCCGACCTTCTGCGGGGTCATCACCAACGCGGGCAAGGCCAAGATCGACGGTATCGAGCTGGAGACGAACGCCACGCTTGCCCGTGACCTCGCTGGAATGGGCGATCGCCTGACCTTCGCGGGATCGCTGGGTTGGATCGATGCGCGCTACACCGAGTATGAGGGCCTCATCGGCGGTCAGCCGACCGACGTTTCGGACTACCGCAAGATCCAGAACACGCCCGAATGGACCGGCAGCGGCACGCTGGGTTATGAGACGCCGGTCGGCGATGGCGACCTCTCGTTCAGCTCGACCGTCTCGTTCCGCAGCAAGACCTACCAGTTCGAGCTGCCCAACCCCTACCTCGACCAGGGCTCCTACGCGCTCATCGATGCGAGCATCGTCTACACCGCGCCCGGCGGCAACTGGAGCCTGGGCGTCCACGGCAAGAACCTGACCGACAAGCGCTACAAGACCTCGGGCTACACCTTCATGGCCGCCGATCCGCTGACCGGCGCGCTGGCGAGCCCGCTGACCCCGACCCTGGGCACCGAGGGCACGCTGACCGCGTTCTACGGCAACCCGCGGCAGGTCTTCGTGACCGCGTCGCTGGAATTCTGAACGTAGACACGCACTAGAGGCAGGGCCTACCGGTCCGGCTGGGCGGCGATGCTGGGAGGCATGCCGCGCCGCCGGACCCGATCAGGGACGGGCTTTGCCAGGAAAGGATACCCCAACGATGGACTACGCGCTCCACCGCTATCGCAGCGCCTGTGGGCGGCTGGATCTGGTCGCGCGCGACTATTCCGCCTCGCGCCCCGACGCGCCCGTGCTGCTGCTTATGCACGGCCTTACCCGCAACAGCGCCGACTTCGAGCCGGTTGCTGCCTACCTTGCGGGCGACTACCGCCTGATCGTTCCAGACCAGCGCGGGCGCGGGCTCTCGCAGTGGGACCCGGACCCGGCGCAGTACCGCCCGGACGTCTATTGCGCGGACATGTTTGCGCTTCTGGACGGGCTGGGCATTGAAGACTGCGGCGTGATCGGCACCTCGATGGGCGGGCTGATGGCGCTGGTCATGCAGGCAATGCGCCCGGGCTTTGCCAGGGCCATGGTCTTCAACGACATTGGCCCGGTCCTCGATACCGAGGGGCTGACCCGTATCCAGGGCTATGTCGGACCGGGTGGCCCGATGGCGGCTTGGAATGCGGCCGCCGCCCGCTGCCGGGCCATCAACGCACCGGCCTTCCCCGATTTCGGGCAGGCCGACTGGATGGCTTTCGCGCGCCGGACCTGCGTGGAGAACCCCGACGGGACAGTCTCCTTTGCCTACGACCCGGAAATCTCGAAGGGCGTGTCGGGCGAGGATGCGACCGTGGTACCGCCCGATCTGTGGCCCTTGTGGGACGCGCTCGATGCCATCCCTGTACTGGTCATTCGCGGCGCGATTTCGGACCTCCTGAGCGCGGCTACCGTTGCCGAAATGGCCAGCCGCCATTCTGGCCCCTATGACGCGGTGGAGATCGCGCGCGTGGGCCATGCCCCGATCCTCGACGAGCCGCCCGCGCGTGCCGCGATCACCGCCTTCTGCAAGGAGCACATGGGCTGACATGGCCACACTGGACACCTCCCGCGCCGCGCCGCCGCCTGCACCCGCATCCGCTCCGGGCGAGCGCAAGGCTGCGTCAGCCAACCTGGTGCTGGCGATGCTGCTGCTGGTCTACATCTTTAATTTCGTGGATCGGCAGATCCTTGCGATCCTCGCTGCGCCGATCCAAGCGGACCTCGACCTGTCCGACGCGCAGATGGGTCTTCTGGGCGGGCTCGCCTTCGCAATCCTCTATTCGACGCTGGGCGTGCCGCTGGCCTCGCTCGCGGACCGCACAAGCCGTTCCTGGGTCATCACTGGCTCGCTCGTATGCTGGAGCCTGTTCACTGCCATGTGCGGTCTGGCGCAGGGGTTCTGGCACATCTTCCTGGCCCGCCTTGGCGTGGGCATCGGTGAGGCGGGCGGCGTCGCGCCGTCCTACGCGGTGATCGGCGACCACTTCCCGTCCGAGCGGCGCGCCTTCGCGCTGTCGATCTACTCGCTGGGAATCCCGCTGGGCTCGGCGGCGGGCGTCCTTGCAGGGGGCTATGTCGCGGCAACGGTGGACTGGCGTGCGGCCTTCGCGGTCGTGGGCCTGTGCGGCCTGCTCATCGCGCCCGCCTTCAAGTTCGTGGTGCGCGACCGGCCCAAGCCTGCCGTGGCGGACCGGGGGCCTGCCTCGCCCACCCTGGGCGCGGTGGCGCGTGTGCTCGCGCGCAAGAAGGCATTCTGGCTGCTGAGCTTCGGCGCGGCCTCCAGCTCGATGCTGGGCTATGGCCTTGCCTTCTGGCTGCCGAGCCTTCTCCAGCGCAGTTTCGCGCTCGACCTTGTCCATACTTCCTGGTTCATCGGCGCGGTGCTGCTGATCGGGGGAACGGCGGGCGTCCTTCTGGGCGGTATCCTGGCCGATAAGCTGGGCAAGGCCGACCGGGCGTTCTACGGCTGGGTTCCGGCGATGGCCTATACCGTCGCGGTGCCGCTCTTCGCGGCCGGCATCTGGACCTCCAGCGTGCCGCTGGCCTTCGTGCTCTTCCTTGTGCCTCAGGCGCTGGCCTACGTCTGGCTGGGACCTGTGACCTCGGCGATCCAGCATCTGGTCGATCCGCCGGCGCGCGCGACCGCCTCGGCGCTGTTCCTCCTCATCAACAACCTCATCGGCCTTGGCGGCGGGATCTACGCGCTGGGCGCGCTGTCGACCGCGCTGACCCCGGTTTACGGGAGCGAGGCGTTGCGCATGTCGATGCTCTTCGCGCTGGTGCTCTACCTTGTGGCTGCGACGCTGATGGCGCTGGCCGGGCCGTTCCTGCGCCGCGAATGGGTGGAGGAAGTGAAGTAGGGTTGCGAGGGCCATCGCCCTCGGGCTCCCCGAATTATCTTGCTCAGGGCTCTCGCGCCACCTTGGCCGAGAATGGTGAGGTCGACAGTAACGGGGGCAAGGGGCGATGCCCCCTTGAATCCCTTCCTTCCTTCTTCTTCAGATGGGAAGTTCCGTTGTCGACTTGATCTGCGAGAGCGCCACGATCGAGTTTACTTCCTGCACGCCGGGCAACTGCGAGAGCTTGCCGAAGAAGAAGCGCTCGTAGGCCTTGATGTCCTCGGCGACGACGCGGATCATGAAGTCGATCGATCCCATCATCACGTAGCAGTCGAGCACCTCGGGAAAGTCGCGGATCTGCGCGGCGAATTCGTCGAGGTTGGCGCGGCCATGGGCGTTGAGCTTGACCTGCACGAAGACGTGCGCGGTGAGGCCCACTTTCTCACGGTCGACGATGGCCACGCGGCGCACGATCACACCCTCGCGTTCAAGCCGGTCGATGCGCCGCCAGCAGGGCGAGGCGGAGAGGCCGACCTTCTCGGCGATCTGCGCCGTGGTCTGGCTGGCGTCGCGTTGCAGTTCGCGGAGAATTTTTCGCTCATAAGCGTCAAGCTCGGTCATCCTCACCTCTATAGACGTGGTTTGCGAAAGGTCCATTCGTGCTGAGGCCCTACTGAGCCGGAATGAGAAAGGATTTTCCGTGGCGCACACGCTATGAACGGTGCCCCAAGCAAAGGAGTGATACGATGGTTGTCGCCGCCACGCGCAGCGTGCCCGAAGAATGCATCCGCCTGGAGGATTCCAAGGCCGGTCTCGATGGGTACATCGTCATTCACTCCACCGCGCGCGGTCCCGCCGCCGGTGGCTGCCGCTTTTGGACCTACGATGCTCCCGAAACCGCGCTGGCCGATGCGATGCGTCTGGCCGAGGGCATGAGCTACAAGAACGCCTCGGCCGAGCTGCCGCTGGGGGGCGGCAAGTCGGTGATCCGCCGTCCGGCCGGTGATTTCGACCGCAAGGCCCTGTTCGAGGCCTTTGGTGAGGCCGTCGAACGGCTCGGCGGGCGCTACGTCACCGCCGAGGACGTGGGCACGACGATTGCCGACATGGAAGCCATCGCCACCAACACCCGCCACGTTGCCGGGCGCACTGCGCGTCCCGGCTTCGCGGGCGGCGATCCCTCGCCGTGGACGGCGCTGGGCGTGTTTGAGGCGATGAAGGCGGCGGCAAAGCTGCGCTTCGGCGGCTCGCTGGCGGGTACGACCGTGGCCCTGCAGGGCGTGGGTAGTGTTGGTGGGCGCCTCGCGCGCCTGCTGGCCGAGGAGGGGGCAAAGCTCGTCCTCGCCGACATCGACGGCGCGCGTGCGTCCGCGCTCGCCGAGGAACTGGGCGCGCAGCTGGCCTCGATCGACACCATTGCCGGGATCGCCTGCGATGTCTTCGCGCCATGTGCGCTGGGCGGCGCGCTTGACGGTGCGACCGTTGCGGGGCTCAAGGCCGGGCTCGTGTGCGGGGCGGCCAACAACCAGCTCGCCACCCCCGATATGGCCGAGGCGTTGGCTGCGCGTTCGATTCTCTACGCGCCCGACTACGTCGTGAACGCGGGCGGCATCATCAACGTGGCCGCCGAATACCTTGGCGAAAGCGAAGATCAGGTGCGCGGGCGCGTGCTGGCAATCGGGCCGCGCACGGCCGGTATCCTGCAGATGGCTGAGGCAGAAGGTCTGACCACCTCGGCGGTCGCGGACCGTGAGGCGGAAAGCAAGATGCGCCGCCCCGAGGTTGCTGAAACCGCCTGAATTCAGGCCGCGCGCAAGAGGTTGCGACCTTCGCGCTTGGCCCGGTAGAGGGCGCCGTCCGCTTCGGCGAGAAGCTGTTCGGCGCCTTCTGTACCTTTGAGAGTGGCGACCCCGATACTGGCGGTGACAGTGTCGGGGCCATCGGCACCCCAGTCGGCGGTCTCGATGGAGACGCGCACCCGCTCACCCACGTTCTGCGCGGTGGCGCTGTCGGCGCCCGGCAGGATCAGCACGAATTCTTCGCCGCCGATGCGTCCGGCAAGGTCGGAGGAGCGCACCGCGCCGCTGCACAGGGCGGCCGTCTTGCGGATCACCACGTCGCCCGCACCATGGCCGAAGCGGTCGTTGATGCTCTTGAAATGGTCGATGTCGAGAATGGCGACGCTGAGAGGCGTGCCGTTCTTGAGCGCGCGGTGCAGTTCGGTTTCGAGGAAACCGAGTGCGCTGCGACGGTTGGCAATGCCGGTAAGGGCGTCGGTTTGGGCCATCAGCATCGCCATGTCGGCCTGCCGCTCGGCCAGTTCGCGCGCCTCGGCAAGGCGCAGGTTGGTGAGCGTGGCCTCGGTCACGTCCTGGAAGATACCGAACAGGCCCACTGCATCGCCAGCCGCGTTACGCTCCACATCGCCGCGGCTGCGTACGTAGCGTTCCTCCCCCTGATCGGTGATCAGGCGGGCCTGGAAATCGAAGGGCTCGTGCGTCTCGATGAGCCTGGCGAGGAAGTCCTCCACCTTGGGGCGGTCATTGGGATGGTAATAGTTGATCGCGCCTTCAAGCGGCGGGCTGGGACCCGGCTCCAGCCCGTGGATGTGAAACACCTCTTCCGACCAAAACACCTTCTGCTTGGCCAGATCGAGCCGCCAGTGGCCAACATGGGCAAAGTGCTCGGACATCTCCAGCCAGCGATTGGCACGGCTGACCTCGGTGATGACCCTGTCGCGCGCGCCCAGAAGCGCCGCCAGCGGAAGCGCCGAAAGCAGCAGTACAAGCAGATAGAACTGCATGAACAAGGTGACCACGAAGGGGCCGCGCTCACGCATCAGGTGGATCGGGCCACTATCGTTCAGCGTCAGGCTCGAGCCGATCACGGCGATGATGAGGATGCTCGTCATCGCACCGTTGGGGCCGATCAGGTAGGTCGCGATGATGACCGCCATGAGCGGGACGAACAGCAGCGGGAAGGTGCTCTGATGGAAGACCACATAGCTTACGATGGCAACGGCTGCGAGGATCAGCACGGGCATGGCGAGAAGCCGCGGATGCCGCAGCAGGCTCGCTGTGAAGCCGCGGGCGATGTTGAGGATGAGGGGGACCACGATCATGATACCCAGGCTCACCGTGGTCGCCCAGGAGACGAACATGATCGAGAGTCCTGCGCCCGTCAGCGCCGAGGCGATGGCGCCGCTCAGCGTGCCTGTCAGGAGCGCGGCTATGCAGAACTGCACGACGCTCAGCGGCCGGTAGATCGTCTCGCGCTCGCGATTGATCTCCCGGATGCAGAAATAACCGATCCCCGCTTCCAGCGTGTTCGCGGTGGTGAAGGCCACGATCTCCACGACCGGGATCTGGGCATAGAGATTGGCCGCGAAGCTGGCGAGGACGATGGCCAGGAACATGGCCGGACGCTGGGCGGGGCGGCACAGGAGTAATCCGGAAATTGAAATGCCGCTCGCGGGCCAAACGGTCGCGATCCCATCGGTGCCTTCGGTCAGCTTGAGGGCGATGGCCGCACAGGCAAAATAGGCAACGCAGACCAGGGCTGGCCAGATGCCCACATGAGTCGAGAAACGATGGCCGTTTTGCATAAGGGCATTTCGCATTGAGGCAGTTAATTCCCACTAAACAGATTTGCGGAGCGTTGGAAAGTCCCGTGCGTTCGCCCATTGGAAGCCGATAGGGCCCGGCAAAGTTCCATAACTTGCAGGGTTCTGGCCAAGATGCATGTGTGCATTCGATTGCCGGGCGCGGGTGTGCAGGTTAGCATTCGCCGCCGAACCGTTGGGCTCGCAATAGGGAGTAAAGATATGGTCGCAGTGCGGGCGCTTGGACTGGATCTGGCGCTACAGGGCGGAGGCGCGCACGGGGCCTTTACCTGGGGTGTGCTCGACCGTCTGCTGGCGGAGGAGCGCATATGGATCTCGGCCTTGAGCGGGGCGAGCGCGGGGGCGGCCAACGCGGCGGTCTTTGCCAGCGGGCTCGTCACCGGCGGGCGCGAGGGCGCGGCCGCAGCCCTTGCGTGCTTTTGGGAGGCGATCCACCGGTCGGGGCGCAGCGCGGGGCCACTGCTGCCGATGATGGAGGCTTTTCCTGCCACTTTCGAGGCGCTTTCGCAGATGTGGAGCACGATGTTGGGCAACGTCGCCTTGCCCAGTTCGCCCGACATGGGGGCGCGCACGCAGGACCTCCTGCGTGAGGTTTTTGCCGAGCACATCGACTTTGCGGCGCTGCGCAGGCCCGAGGCGCCGCGCCTGTTCATCTCGGCGACTGATGTGCGCACAGGAAACGCGCGTATCTTCGAGAACGAGGAGCTGTCGAGCGACGTTCTGCTGGCCTCGGCGTGCCTGCCGCTGCTCTTTCCGCCGGTCACCATCGACGGCGTGGACTACTGGGACGGGGGCTATAGCGCCAATCCGCCGATCTTCCCGCTCATCCAGAACAGCCCGAACGATGACATGCTGCTGGTGACGATCAACCCGATGTCGCGCGCGGTCACCCCCCGAAGTGGCGCGGAGATCTCCAACCGACTGACCGAATTTTCATTCAACCAGACGCTTATCAAGGACATGCGCGGGCTCGTGCTGATCCAGAACGAGGTCGGGCCGCTGGCCTTCGGCAAGGGGCTTCTGGCGCGGTTGCGGCGCCTGCGCGTTCACGAGATTCATGACGAGGCGACGCTGGGCGCGATGCCGGCGGGCTCCAAGATGATGCCGGTACGCGAGGTGCTTGAGCAGCTCCATGACGCCGGACGCGACGCCGCGGAAGGTTGGCTGGCAGCGCATGGCGAAGACCTGGGGCGGCGGGGCACGGCGGATCTGGCAACCCGCTACGCGCCCTGAGCGCGGGGGCGAAGCAGGCCCTCAGGTGAAATCCTGGGGGAGCTACAGGGCCGCAGACTTTCCAAAGCCCTGAAATCGGCTATTCTTGCCTCTTCCAGGTACGGGCTAGCAGGCAGGAGAGGCATGGATAGCGGCAGCACCAGACCCGAGGGCGCCGAGCCGGGCCCCGGCAACCAGCCGATCGCGGGACAACTCGCCGAGATCCGCGAGAGCCTTCGTGCGGCGTTCCCTCGGGCCAAAAACGTGCTGCTGGAGTTTGATGGAACCTTCAAAGCGCACATCGACGTGCGCGAGGGGGAACTTGTTCCGGCCATCGAGGCGCAGCTGGCACATATCGATAACGGGCGTTTCACCCGGGTCGAACACGGCGCGACGCCGCACCATCCCTTCCTCCACCGCATCAGTGCGGTGATCTCGGCCTGAGCGCACGTTTACGGTGAATGCGAAAAGGGGCGGCCTTCCCGGTGTGGAAAGCCGCCCCTTTCGTGTCGGTACGTGTCCCAGATCAGGGACCGAGATTAATGGTTGTCGCGCGGCAGACCATGGGTCTGGTGGATACGCTGGAACTTCTCGGTGCCCTCGAGGATCATGCCGGTATTCATCTGGCCAACGATGCCACGCTGGATTTCCTGCCAGGGGGTCTGCGAGGCGGGGTAGGGGTAGCCACCGCGCGCTTCCAGATCCGCCTTGCGCGCCGCCATTTCCTCGTCCGGGATCAGCACGTCGACGCGGCCCTTGTTCAGGTCCATGCGCACGCGGTCGCCGGTCTGAATGAGGGCGAGGCCGCCCATTGCCGCAGCTTCCGGCGACGCGTTGAGGATCGAAGGGCTGCCCGAGGTACCCGACTGGCGCCCATCGCCGATGCACGGAAGCGCGCCTACGCCTTCGGTGATGAGGTAGCTGGGCGGACGCATGTTCACGACCTCGGCCGCTCCGGGATAGCCGATGGGGCCTGCGCCGCGCATGAACAGCAGCGTGTCGGTGGTGATGCCCAGCGCCGGGTCGTCGATGCGCTTGTGGTAGTCCTCGGGGCCATCGAAGACGACCGCGTTGCCTTCAAAGGCGTTGGGATCGTCCGGGTTGGAGAGATAGCGCTCGCGGAACTGGTCCGAGATCACCGAGGTCTTCATGATTGCCTGGTCGAACAGGTTGCCGGTCATGACGATGAAGCCGGCTTCCTTCTTGAGCGGGGCATCGAAGGTCTTGATGACCTTGTCGTCCTCGATCGTCGCATCGCGGCAGTTGTCGCCGATTGACTTGCCGTTCGCGGTGATCGCGTCCTCGGCAATGAGGCCCTGGCTCATAAGCTGGGCAACGACCGCAGGCACGCCGCCGGCGTGGTAGTAGTCTTCGCCCAGATACTCGCCAGCAGGCTGCAGGTTCACCAGCAGCGGGATCTTGTGGCCCTTCTCCTCCCAGTCGGTGAGGGGCAGCTCGACACCGATGTGGCGCGCAAGCGCGGCGAGGTGGATCGGCGCGTTGGTCGAGCCGCCGATGGCCGAGTTGACGCGGATCGCGTTGTGGAAGGCGTCGAGCGTCAGGATGTCGGAGGGCTTGAGGTCCTCGTGCACCATGTCGACGATGCGCTTGCCAGTGCGCCATGCGCATTCCTGGCGGTCGCGGTAGGGCGCGGGGATCGCGGCGGAACCGGGCAGCGACATGCCCAGCGCCTCGGTCAGCGAGTTCATCGTCGTCGCCGTGCCCATGGTGTTGCAGTAGCCGGTGGAGGGCGCCGAGGAGGAGACGAGCTTGATGAAGCCTTCATCGTCGATCTTGCCCGCGGCCAGCATCTCGCGGGCCTTCCACACGATGGTGCCCGAGCCAGTGCGTTCGCCCTTGTGCCAACCGTTCAGCATCGGCCCGACCGACAGCGCGATGGCCGGAATGTTGACCGTTGCCGCCGCCATCAGCGCGGCGGGGGTCGTCTTGTCGCAGCCGATCGTCAGCACAACGCCGTCGAGCGGGTAGCCGTAGAGCAGTTCGACAAGGCCGAGATACGCGAGGTTGCGGTCGAGCGCGGCACCGGGCCGCTTGCCGGTTTCCTGGATCGGGTGGACCGGGAATTCCATGGGAATGCCGCCCGCCTCGCGGATGCCTTCACGCACGCGCTCGGCCAGCACCAGGTGGTGGCGGTTGCACGGGCTAAGGTCGCTGCCCGACTGGGCGATGCCGATGATCGGCTTGCCCGAACGCAACTCTTCCAGGCTGATGCCGAAGTTGAGGTAGCGCTCCAGGTAGAGCGCGGTCATGTCGATGTTCTCGGGATTGTCGAACCAGGCGCGCGAACGCAGCTTGGGTTTGGTCTGATCGGTCATGGTGGGTCTTGCCTTGCTCAACGCTCGACCGAGACGCGGTAGACCATGACATGCCGGTAGGGCATGCCGGGATCGACGCGGGCCGAGACGAAGTTGGAATGGTTGGGCGCATCGGGAAACTTCTGCGGTTCAAGCGCAATGCCGTCGCCCATGCGATAGAGATGGCCGTGCTTGCCGAGGAACGTGCCGTCGAGAAAATTGCCGGAGTAAACCTGGAGGCCCGGTTCGGTCGTCAGCACTTCGAGCACGCGGCCCGATTTGGGGTCGGAGAGCCGTGCGGCGAGCTCCGGGGTCTTGGTGAGGCCCTTGTCGAGCGCGAAGTTGTGATCGACCCCGCGGCCATAGACGATCTGCTGGTCGGTGCCGTCGCGCAGGCCCTCTTCCATTGCCTTGCCCGCACGGAAATCGAACGGGGTGCCCTCAACCGCGGCGAGTTCGCCGGTAGGGATCAGGGTCTCGCTGACCGGGGTGTAGTGGCTGGCGGGAACCGTCAGCACGTTGCCCATCGCGCCTTCGGGAGCGCCTTCGCCCGCCATGTTGAAGATGGCGTGGTTGGTCATGTTGATGATGGTGGGCTTGTCGGTGGTCGCGTCAAACGTGATCTGCAGCGCGCCATGGTCATTGAGGGTGTACGTGACACGGGCCTGGACGGTGCCGGGATAGCCCGCCTCCCCATCGGGGCTGGTGCGCGTGAACACCGCGCGGGCGACCTTGCCCGAGGAGACCTTTTCCACCTTCCAGTTCTGCACGTCGAAGCCCTGGCCGCCGCCGTGCAGCGAATTCTCGCCGTCGTTCTGCGGAAGCTGGTAGGCCTTGCCGTCGAGCGTGAAGCGGCCGTGGTCGATGCGGTTGGCATAGCGGCCCACTGTCGCGCCCCAGAAGTTGGGATTGTCCTTGAACAGCTGGAGGTCGTCATAGCCCAGCGTGATGTCGGCAAATTCGCCATCACGGTCGGGGGCCATGAACTTCCACAAGGTCGCGCCAAAGGAGAGGATCGTTACCGAGACGCCGTCCGCGCCGGTCAGCGTGACCGAGGTCACCTTGGTGCCGTCGTCCAGCGTGCCCGCCGTGTCCTGGCTCGCCTCGGCGGCGAGGGCAGGCAGTGCGCCCGTGGCGGCAAGCGCCATCGCCGCGGTCGACATGAATGCCTTGCTCAATAACCTCACAATCCTGGCTCCCGTAGTGTTCTGCAGTCGAATTTTGACTTTCGCGTGATTTTTGTCGGCCATTGACGTGGCCGCTGGCAGCATATAGTCCGACAAATAGATAGAGCGCAAGCCGGATTGCGTCGATGGCACCCGGCCGATGTGACGAGAGGATCACCATGCCTTCAGTTGGAACTTCAACCAGCGCCCCGGTGGCGCAATCGCAGCCTGCGGGCGTGCGGTACGGCCCCGCGCTGGCTCTGCTGGCCAGCCTGTTTTTCATGTGGGGCTTCATTACGGTCATCAACAACACGCTGCTGCCGCACCTGCGCAGCGTGTTCGAACTCAATTACACCCAGACGACTCTCATCGAATCGGTCTGGTTCATCGCCTATTTCGTGGCTTCGATTCCCTCGGCCAAGCTGATCGAGTGGGTCGGCTACAAGAAGTCGCTGGTCATTGGCCTGCTGACCATGGCCGCAGGCGCGGTGGGCATGATGCTGGCTGCGATGATCCCCTCTTACGGCGTGACGCTGGTGATGCTGTTCATCATCGCCAGCGGCATCACGCTGCTGCAGGTGGCGGCCAACCCCTATGTCGCGGTTTGCGGCAAGCCCGAGACCGCCTCGGCGCGCCTCAACCTGGTGCAGGCGCTCAACTCGATGGGCACCATGCTCGCCCCGATGTTCGGCGCCTACCTGATCCTGGGGCGCACCAAGGGCGGCACGGCGGAAGAGGGCGCGGTCGCGCTCACGCAGGCCGAACGTCTCGCCGACGCGCAGTCGGTGGTTCTGCCTTACGCGCTGGTGGCAGGTGTGCTGGTGATCCTCGCGATCATCATTGCCAAGTTCCCGCTTCCCGCGATGGTCTCGGAGAGCGACGACGCCAAGGAAAAGCGCAAGCACATCATCAATCCCGAGTTGTTCAAGCACCGCAACCTGGTGTTCGGCATTCCGGCGATCTTCATCTACCTCATTGCCGAGATCGGCGTGGGCAACCTCTTCATCAATTTCGTCTCGCGCCCCGACATCGGCAACATGTCGCTGGAGCAGGCCGGTCACTACCTGACCTTCCTGTGGGGCGGGATGATGGTGGGCCGCTTCGTCGGCTCGGCGATCATGAGCCGCTTCGATGCCGCGCACGTTCTGGCTGTCTTCTCGGTCGGTGCCTTCATCACGATGCTGGTGACGAGCTTTGCCGATGGCCATGTCGCGATGTGGTCGCTGATCCTGGTGGGCCTGTTCCACTCGATCATGTTCCCGACCATCTTCACGCTCGGCATCAAGGGCCTGGGCCCGCTGACCGAGGAGGCCTCGGGCCTGCTGGTCATGGCGATTGCGGGCGGCGCGCTGGTCTTCGTGCAGGGCTGGATTGCGGATGCCTATGACCTCCAGACCTCGTTCCTGCTGACTGCGGCCTGCGAGCTCTACGTCCTGTTCTACGCGCTGTGGGGTTCCAAGCCCACGCACGCCGAGCCGGAGCCGGAAGTCGCAAGCGACTGATTTTGCTCTCCCTTCCGTGAGCAAAGTGCCCCGTGGGACCCTTCGTCAGGTTCCGCGGGGCTTTTTCATGTGCGGCGCGGGCAAAAGAAAAAGGGGCGCGATGGCCCCCTTTTTTGCGTTTATGTCGGTGTCCGAGCGAACCGTTTATTCCTCGGCGAGCGCGTCCGGCTGTGTCTGCGGAGCGTCGCGGTCCTCGATGGCGCTGCGGGTGTCTTCCAGTGCAAGGTCCACCAGCACGTTCATGGCCTCGGCAGCGGCGTTCTCGTCGCCCGCAGCAATGGCGTCGTAGACACGCACGTGGTCGGGGATCGGGTTGCGGGGCAGGGCGCGGGCGCGCTGCTTGAACTGGGTTGTCCAGTTGACCGCCGCCCCGATCGAGGCGCTCAGCACCATCAGCGCATCGTTGCGCGTGGCGGTGAGTATCGCATTGTGGAAATCGCGGTCGGCCGCGCGCCCCGCGTCGGTCGTCAGCGTGTGACGGCGCATCGCGGCGAGCGCGTCCTTCATCGTCTTGAGGTCGTCCTTGTCGCGGCGCCTTGCGGCAAAGCGCGCGGCGGCGGGTTCGACGATGGCGCGCAGCTCGAACAGCGAGCGCACGAATTCGATGTCGGGTTTGCCCGCGAAGGCCCAGCCCAGCACATCGGGGTCAAGCAGGTTCCAGCGTTCGCGCGGGAGAACGCGCGTGCCGGCCTTGGGGCGGCTCGCGACAAGGCCCTTGGCCGTCAGCACCTGGATTGCCTCGCGGTAGGCGCTGCGCGACACTTTCAATTCCTCGGCAAAGGCGACCTCGCCCGACAGGACTTCGCCCGGCGCATATTTGCCCGACAAGATGTCGGTGCCCAATCGGTGCGCAATCGCGCCATGGAGCCGGCGACCCGGCCCGCGCGTTTCATCGGTCTTCCTGGACGTTTCGTCCACCTTCATATTTTTGCCAGTTGTCACAGAAATTCTCACCTCCCACGTGCAACCTACACGCCATCCCGTGCAGAAGGAATGACAAACATTGCGTTTCCTGATCGCACATAATATGTCGGAGTAAATAGGGAGACTTTTCTATGACCGAATTCCGTTCCATCGCAGCCGCAACCGGCGAGCCGCATGGGGACGCCTTTGCCGTCAACACGCCCGCCGACGTCGCAGAGGCCTGTGCCAAGGCGGCGGCCGCATTCGACACCTATCGGGCGATCGATCTCGAATCGCGTGCTAAGTTCCTCGAGCGAATCGCGGACGAGATCATGGCGCTCGGCGAACCACTGCTTGAAGCCTACCTCACCGAAAGCGGCCTTCCGCGCGCGCGTTCGGAAGGTGAGCGTGGCCGTACCTGCGGCCAGCTGCGCATGTTCGCGGACGTTGTCCGCAAGGGCCAGTTCCTGCAGATGCGCGTCGATCCCGCACTGCCCGACCGCGCCCCGCCGCGCCCGGACCTGCGCCTGCGCATGATCCCGGTTGGTCCCGTCGCCGTGTTCGGCGCGTCCAACTTCCCGCTCGCCTTCTCGACTGCGGGCGGTGACACCGCCTCGGCGCTCGCCGCCGGTTGCCCGGTCGTGGTCAAGGGCCACCCCGCGCACCCGATCACGGGCAGCCTGATTGCTCAGGCGATCAGCAAGGCGGTGGCCGATTCGGGCCTGCCTGAAGGCGTCTTCCAGCACCTCGTCGGCCCCTCGAACGATCTGGGCGCTGCGCTGGTCCAGGACCCCAACATCATGGCGGTCGGCTTCACCGGTTCGCGTGCCGGCGGCCTCGCGCTCACCAAGCTGGCGCAGGCGCGCGAAGTGCCGATCCCGGTCTACGCCGAGATGTCGGCGATCAACCCGGTCGTAATTCTGCCCGAGGCGCTCAAGGCGCGCGGCGCGGCGCTCGGCGAAGCCTTCGTCGGCTCGCTGTGCATGGGTGCGGGCCAGTTCTGCACCAACCCGGGTCTCGTCGTGACGGTCGAAGGCGATGGCCTTGACGACTTCGTCCAGGCGGCCGCCACGGGCGTCAGCGGCGCCAAGCCGCAGACCATGCTCACCACCGGCATCGCGGCGGCCTATGCCAAGGGCGTCGAGAAGCTGTCGGGTGCGCCGGGCATCGAGGAAGTCGCGCGGGGCGCAGCCGGTTCGACGACCACGGGCGGCGCGGTCCTGTTCCAGACCACCGCCGAGAAGTTCCTTGCCGACAAGGCGCTGGGCGAGGAAGTCTTCGGCTCCTCCTCGGTGATCGTGCGCTGCAAGGACGAGGCCGAGCTCAAGACCCTCCTCGAAGGTCTCGAAGGACAGCTTACCGCCACGATCCACATGGACGATGCCGACGAAGGCGCCGCCGCCAAGATCCTGCCCACGCTGGAGCGCAAGGTTGGCCGCATTCTCGTTAACGGCTGGCCCACGGGCGTCGAGGTGTGCCACGCGATGGTCCATGGCGGTCCGTTCCCGTCGACCACCGATGCGCGCACGACCTCGGTGGGCAGTCTCGCCATCGACCGCTACCTGCGTCCGGTGAGCTACCAGAACATGCCGCAGAGCCTGCTCGCGCCCGAACTGCGCGACGAGGCCTTCAGCGACGGCGCACCGCGTCTCGTCGACGGCAAGCTCACCCTCAACTGATCCAATCCATGCCCCGCAGCGCGCTCACCTTATAAGAAGGCGCGCTGCGGACCTTGGGAGAGACCCCTGACATGACTACTCTTCGCCTGCTGCAGCACCGTGCCGAGGACGGCACGCGTTCCGTCATCCTCGCCGAGGGCGATGCCGCGCACGTTCTGACCGGCGTGGCCTCCGTGCGCGAACTTGCGCTGCGCGCCATCGAGGAAGGCAATTCGCTGGCCGCGACCGCACGCGCCTGCGGCATTGGCGATGCCATCGACATTGCGGCCGAGCAGGCGGCCGGCCGCCTCATCGCGCCGATCGATCATGCCGACGAAGCCCACGTGCTGCTGACGGGCACGGGCCTCACGCACCTG
Organism: Novosphingobium sp. BW1; assembly: GCF_008107685.1. Taxonomy (GTDB): domain Bacteria; phylum Pseudomonadota; class Alphaproteobacteria; order Sphingomonadales; family Sphingomonadaceae; genus Novosphingobium. Next base: position 23,921 of record NZ_VIRF01000102.1, on the reverse strand, counting down.
GGTTCGGCAGAAGGCCGCAACAAGATGCACCAGGCGGCGGCTTCGGGCGAAAACGTCACCGATTCCATGCGCATGTTCCTGGAAGGCCTCGAAGGCGGCAAGCCCGCTGAGGGCCAGGAAGGCCAGCAGCCGGAATGGTTCTACAAGGGCGACGGCTCGCAGCTGGTCGGCCCTGGCGACGCGCTCACCATGCCCTCCTTCGCCAAGGACGGCGGAGAGGAGCCCGAACTGGCGGGCATCTACATCATCGGCAACGACGGTCAGCCCTATCGGCTCGGCATCGCGCTGGCCAACGAGTTCTCCGACCACGTGACCGAGCGCCACAACTATCTGTGGCTTGCCCACTCCAAGCTGCGCCAGGCCGCGCTCGGCGCCGAGCTGCTGCTGGGCGAAGTCCCCGAGAAGATCGAGGGCACCAGCAAGATCGTGCGCGGCGGCGAAACGATCTGGGAAAAGCCCTTCCTGTCGGGTGAAGGCAACATGTCGCACTCCTTCGCGAACCTGGAGCACCACCACTTCAAGTACGACCTGTTCTGCCGTCCGGGCGACATTCACATCCACTTCTACGGCACTGCGACACTCTCGTTCAGCGATGGCGTGCAGACTGAGGAAGGCGACGTCTTCGAGATCGCGGCCGCTCCCTTCACCCTGCCGCTTGCCAATCCGCTGGCGCGCGCCGCCGAGCGCGCCGTCACCATCAAGGCGCTCTGAGCCATGGACCCGATCCGCATTGCCATCGTGGGTCTGGGCAAGATTGCCCGGGACCAGCACATCCCCGCCATTCGCGGCAACGGCAACTTCGACATTGCCGCGACCGTGAGCCCGCACTCGCCGCCGATGGAGGGCATCCCCCAGTTTGCCTCGATCGAGGAGCTGCTGGAGAAGGGCCCGGCGGTCGACGCGGTTGCGCTCTGCACGCCGCCCCAGGTGCGCTATGACATTGCCGTCAGTGCGCTCAAGGCCGGCATGCACGTCTTCCTCGAAAAGCCGCCGGGGGCCACGCTCGCCGAAGTCGAGGCGCTCAAGGACCGTGCCGACAAGGTCGGCGTCACGTTGTTCGCTTCGTGGCACTCGCGCTTTGCCGCCGGCGTTGCGCCCGCGCGCGCCTGGCTTGCCGAGCGCACAGTCAAGAGCGCGAAGATCATCTGGCGCGAGGACGTGCGCGAATGGCATCCGGGCCAGGAATGGATATGGCAGCCCGGTGGGCTTGGCGTTTTCGATCCGGGCATCAACGCGCTCTCGATCATCACCCACATCCTGCCGCGCCCGATGTTCCTCAAGGACGCAACGCTCAGCCTTCCGGCCAACCGCGCCGCGCCTATCGCGGCGGACATCGACTTCCAGGACACGGCGGGCGCGCCGATCCACATGGACCTCGACTGGCGCCAGACCGGCCCGCAGTCCTGGGACATCATCGTCGACACCGACGCGGGCGAATTGAAGCTCTCCAGTGGCGGCGCGGTGCTAAGCCTGCCGAGCGGCACCGAGCGCAACGAGGATCTGGAATACGCCGGGCTCTACGCGCGCTTTGCCAACCTTGTGCGGGGCGGGCGCAGCGACGTCGATGTCGCGCCCATGCGCCTGGTGGCCGACGCATTCCTGCGCGGCAAGCGTGCAACAGTTGAAGAATTCCACGACTAAGAACATCCCGGGGAGGGGATTGAAATGATGATCAAGGCATTCCGGAGCACTGCCACGGTGGCCCTGCTGCTGGGCGCGAGTGCGCTCACCGGCACGGCCGCGCTGGCCGACACCGCCAACACGCCCACACGCGCGACGATCCACGCCGACACGCCGGGCCCGGTCTACGATAAGGACATCTTCACCCAGTTTGCGGAGCATCTGGGTGAGGGCATCTACGGCGGCCTGTGGGTCGGTGAGGACAGCGCGATTCCCAACACCAACGGCTTTCGCAACGACGTGGTCGGCGCCCTGCGCGACCTCTCGGTGCCGGTCATCCGCTGGCCGGGCGGCTGCTTCGCCGACGAATACCACTGGCGCGAAGGCGTGGGGCCGCGGAAGGACCGCCCGACCAAGGTTAACACCCACTGGGGCGGCGTGACCGAGCCCAACACCGTGGGCACGCACGAGTTTTTCGAGCTGACCCGCCAGGTTGGGTCCGAGGCCTATGTCGCGGGCAACGTGGGCAACGGCTCCCCGCGCGAAATGGCCGAGTGGATCGAATACATGACAGCGCCTGCAGGCACGCTGGCCGAGGAACGTGCGGAAAACGGCCACAAGGAGCCCTGGAAGGTTAAGTACTTCGGCGTCGGCAACGAATTGTGGGGCTGCGGGGGCAACATGCGTCCCGAGTACGCCGCGGACGTCACCCGCCGCTACTCCACCTTCATCAAGCCGCCTGAAGGCACCAAAATCCTCAAGGTCGCGGCTGGCGCCAATGTGGAAGACTATAACTGGACCGAGCAGATGATGAAGATCGCGGGCAACATGCTCGATGGTCTCTCGCTGCACTACTATGTCCACCCGGCGGGCGGCTGGCCGCCGCGCGCACCCGCCGTCGATTTCGACGAGAGCGGCTGGGCCGACGCGCTCCACGAAGCCTGGCGCATGGATGAGCTGATCACCAAGCACAGCGCGATCATGGACAAGTACGATCCCGAAAAGCGCTTGTTCCTCGCGGTTGACGAATGGGGTTCGTGGTATGCTCAGGACGAGGGCACGCACCCTGGTTTCCTGCGCCAGCAGAACACGATGCGTGACGCGCTGATCGCGGCGATCAACCTCGATATCTTCGCCAAGCACGCCGACCGCGTGCGCATGACCGCCATCGCGCAGATGGTGAATGTGCTCCAGGCGATGATCTTCACCAAAGACGATCAGATGGTGCTGACGCCCACCTACCACGTCTTCGAGATGTACAAGCCCTGGCAGGACGCGACCGTGCTGCCGATCGACATCCAGACGCCGACTTACAAGGTGGGGGACTACACCCTTCCGGCGGTCAGCGGCTCGGCGGTCAAGGGCAAGGACGGCAAGATCCACGTCGGCCTCTCCAATGCCGATGCGAGGGAGACGAACACCGTAACCATCGCGCTCGACGGGGTGAAGACGGGCCGTGTCTCGGGCCGTATCCTGACCGCAGGCGCGATCAACGCGCATAACACCTTCGAGAACCCCGAGGCGGTGAAGCCTGCCGTGTTCAACGGCGCGCGGGTCAAGGGGGGCACGCTTACCGTCACCCTTCCGGCGAAGTCCGTCGTGGTGCTCGAACTGCAATGAGCAGCGTCCGCGTCCTTGGCGATTGGGGCACGACCAACCTTCGGCTCTACCGGGTCGAGGACGGGCGTGTCACCGACCGGCTCGACGGCCCCGGCGCGCTGAGCGCCGATCCGCCCGGAATCCTCGCCGCGCGCCTGGCGCAGTGGCAGGAGCAGGGCCCGCTTGAGGACGTGGTGCTGTGTGGCATGGCGGGCGCGAAGGGCGCGCTCGTCGATGCCGGGTATGTCGCGTGTCCGGCCCGTCGCGACGACTGGCTGGCCGGACCCACCCGCACCACCGTAGCCGGACTTCCCGTCACCGTGCTGGCGGGCGTGTGTGGCCACATGGGCGGGGTGGTGCCCGATGTGATGCGCGGCGAGGAAACGCAGATCTTCGGTGCCATCGCGCTCCAGCCCGAACTTGGCGAGGGGCGTCACCTGATCGTCCTGCCCGGCACCCACTGCAAATGGGCCGAAGTGACGGACGGCGTGCTGACCGGCTTTTGCACCCATCCCACCGGCGAGCTTTTCGCGCTCCTCACCGGCCACTCAACACTGACCGGCCCGGATACCGACGGGGCCGGGAGCTTCGAGGATGGCTTTGCGCGCGGCCTTGAACGCGCCGGTGAACCGCTTACCGCCGCTCTGTTCGAAGCGCGCGCGGGGCGCCTGCTCGATGGCCGATCGAAGGAGTGGTCGCGCGGCTATCTCTCCGCGCTCCTTATTGGCGGCGAAGTGGTCGCCGAGGCGAACGCGGAGGCTTCGGTGGTTCTCATCGGCGACGGCACGATCGTTGATCTCTACGAAAAGGCGCTTCCCCTTTCCGCCGCCGTTGCGCAGCGGATCGATGGCGAGGCGGCCGTACTGGCGGGCCTCGCGCTCGCGATAGGAGTGAAGGCATGAAGATCGCAGACGTGCTGGCGCAGGGCGCCGTCCCGGTGGTGGCCATCCTGCGCGGGGTGGAAACCCACGAGGTCATCGCCATCGGCGAGGCGCTGGTCGAGGCGGGCGTGCGCCTGATCGAGGTGCCGTTCAACTCGCCCGATCCGGCCGGCTCCATCGCCGCGCTGTCCGCAGCGCTCGAAGGCCGCGCGGCCATTGGCGGGGGCACGGTAATCTCTACCGGGCTGGCCGAGGACCTTGCAGGCGCGGGCGGCACCTTCATGGTTTCGCCCAACACCGACCGGGCGGTGATCACCCATTCGCTGCAACTGGGCATGGACGTCCTGCCCGGTTTCCTGACCCCTACCGAGGCGTTTGCTGCGGTGTCCGCAGGCGCCCGCGATCTCAAGCTCTTTCCCGGCTCGGTCCTGGGTGCCTCTTATGTGAAAGCAATCAAGGACGTGCTGCCCCGGGAGGCCCGTGTCTGGGCCGTGGGCGGCGTGGGACCGGCCAACATCGCCGAATACCGCAAGGCTGGGGTCTTCGGCATCGGCGTGGGGGGCAGCCTCTACAAGCCCGGTGACACGCCGGCCGAGGTGGGCGAGAAGGCGCGCGCGCTCGTCGCCGCCTGGACCGCGAGTGAGGGATGAGGTCGATGGTCCGCACACTCTCCCGCTTCCTCGCCATCGGTGCGTTGGCGCTCTCGATGGGCGTTTCGGCCAAGGCCGCCGAGAGCGATGCGCCGGCTCTGAATGACCGGCTCACCGGCGCGCTCGCGCCCACGCACGATCCGGTCATCATCCGCGAGGGCGACACCTACTACGTTTTCAACACCATTGGCCGCTACATCGGGATCAAGACCTCGAAGGACCTCGTCCATTGGGAGGAGGCCGGTTCGGTCTTTGCAGAACTTCCGGATTGGGCCACCAAGGCCGTGCCCGGCACCGAGGGGATCTGGGCGCCTGACATCCAGCGGGTGAATGGCGAATACCGTCTCTACTACTCGGTCTCGACCTTCGGTTCGAACCGTTCGGCGATCGGGCTGGCAACGGCGAAGACGCTCGACCGATCTTCGAAGGACTATGGCTGGAGCGACAAGGGCCTTGTCGTCCAGTCGACCCACGCTGACGATTTCAATGCCATCGATCCCAACCTGGTCATCGACGAAGCGGGCGGGCAGTGGCTCTCGCTCGGCAGCTTCTGGACGGGTATCAAGCTCTTTGCCGTGAACCCGGAGACCGGCAAGGTCGATGCGGGCACCAAGCCTGTTTCCATCGCGCGCCGCCCGGCTCCGAAGGGCGCGCCCGCGCCGGTTGAGGCGCCGTTCATCCTCAACCATGGCGGCTGGTACTACCTTCTCGTCAGCTATGACTATTGCTGCAAGGGCGTGAACTCCACCTACTACACCGTGATGGGCCGTTCGCGCGACGTCACCGGGCCGTATCTCGGCAAGGACGGCTCGAAGCTGATGGAGGGCGGCGGTTCGATCCTGCTGCGCGCGGACCTGGAGGAGAAGGAGCGCTTTCGGGGCCCCGGCCACGTCGGCGCCTTCACCGATACCGATGGCACCACTTACCTCGTCTACCACGCCTACGACCGCCAGGCCGAGGGCGCGCCCACGCTGCGCATCGCGCCCCTGACCTGGGATGCGGATGGCTGGCCGGTGGCGCAATACTGAACACCACCAACTGGCCCCCCGCATCCACGCAGGGGCGGGGGGCCGTTTTTTTGATGCTTTGCCGCGATCCGGCCTCCGCAAGAAAGGCCCCTCGCGGGAGACCAGAGACCGGAGAGGATCTTATGCCATTTTCCCTTTCACGCCGCACTTTTGCCCTGGGCGCCGCCCTTCTTCCCATCGCGTGCAGCGAGGCGGGCCGCACTGTCCTTGCCGAAGGTGAGGGCAAGGACGCCTCCGGCGCGCCCGCCGTCCCGGTCAACCCGCTGGTCAAGAACCGCGCCGATGCGCAGATTTTCCTCCACACCGACGGCTACTACTACATGACCGGCTCGGTGCCCGAGTACGACCGGCTCGTGCTGCGTCGCGCAAAGACGCTGGCGGGCCTCACCGATGCCGAGGAGCGGGTGTTGTGGCGCCATGAAGAGGATGGCCCGCTTTCCGGCTTCATCTGGGCGCCGGAGATGCACCAGATCGACGGGCGCTGGTACGTTTACTTCGCGGCAGGGCCCTCGGGCGGGGGCGAAGACGTCTTTCGCATCCGCACGTATGCGGTTGAATGCGCGGGCGAGGACCCGATGACCGGCACGTGGTCGGTGAAGGGCGAGTTCGAAGCCCCCTGGGACAGTTTCAACCTCGATTCCAAGGTCTTCGTCCATCGCGGGGAGCGTTACTTCACCTGGGCGCAGCGCGAGCCGGGCATCGAGACCAATTCCAATCTCTATATCGCGAAGATGACCGGCCCGCTGACGGTCGGCCCGGCGACGCGCCTGTCGGTCCCGACCTACGACTGGGAAATCCGCGGCTTCAAGGTCAACGAGGGCGCTGCCGTGCTGGAAAACGCGGGCAAGCTCTACATGACCTATTCGGCCAGCGCGACCGACGACCGCTATTGCCTGGGCATGCTCTCCATCGACGCCGAGGCCGACCTTCTAGTCGCCGACAACTGGACCAAGTCGCCTAAGCCGGTCTTCCAGACCAGCGTCGCGACCTCGGTCTATGGCCCCGGCCACAATGACTTCACGGTCGATGAGAAGGGCCGTCCGATGCTGGTCTACCATGGTCGCGACTACAAAGAGATCGAGGGCGATCCGCTGTTCAACCCGGACCGCCACACCCGTGTCCAGCGGGTCTACTTCGATGCCAAGGGCGTGCCCGATTTCGGCGTGCCAGTGGGCAATGGCCCGCTGCCCGAGCGCTTCATGAGTGCGGCTGCGGACGGGGCGTTCCTGGCGCATGAGGACGAGGCGCTGGTGATCGGCACGCCCGCACTGCCCCAGACCCAGATCCGCGCGCTTCCAGCCAAGGAGGGCACCATCCGGCTTTCGCCGATCCTGCGGCGCGAGAGCTGCCTTGCCATCGGCGCGGATGGCGTCTGTACCCTGGCGCGCATGACCGAAGGCGGCGCGCCGGACGGGGCGGACCGCTTCCGCCGCAAGGCCGAAGGCGATGGCCAGGTGCGGTTCGAGTCGGTGGCCCAGCCTGGTCAGGGGCTTGCCGCAAGCGACGGCACGGTGGCGCTCGCGCCGCTGTCCGATCCGCGCACGCTGTGGACGGTCGACTGAGCGATTGCCCGTAAAACTCGGACAATAAAGGCGCGGAATTACGCGATTTTATAAGGGGGCGTGGCGCGAAGTGATGCGAAGATGCCACGCTCCCTTACGAGTTGCTGAATTGCAAGGCAGGCTTGCACTTTTTGCTTGCACAAAATAACTCCGACAAATAATCAGACCCTCACGAACACGGCGCAGGAACCGCTGCGCACTTAAAATTGGGAGGGTTGATCATGGCATTCCGGCCATTCGCATTCTGCACAGCTTCTGTTCTTGCTCTGGGCATCGCCGGCGTGGCGAATGCGCAGGAGGCCGCTCCCGCAGCCCAGCCTCAGGCTGCCGATGGCGCGGCGGAGCCGAGCGCCGAGGAAATCATCGTCACGGGCGTGCGCGCCTCCATTCTGGGCGCGCTCAACGTGCGCAAGAACAATGTCCAGATCGTCGATTCGATCGTGTCCGAGGACGTCGGCAAGCTGCCCGACAACAACGTCGTCGAGGCGCTCCAGCGCGTCACCGGCATCCAGATCACCGACCGCGCGAGCGGCGAGGCGCAGACCGTCACCATCCGCGGCCTGAACGATCCCGTCACCACGCTGAACGGCATCAACGTCTTCACCGCGTCCGGCCAGAGCTTCTCGCTCCAGGATATCCCGGCGAATCTCGTGAAGCAGGTCAACGTCTTCAAGACCCGCTCGGCGGACCAGCTTGAAACCGGCCTTGCCGGCCAGATCGACGTCAAGACCCGCCGTCCGTTCGACTTCAGCGGCTTTGCCGTGTCGGGCCAGGCGCGCGGCACGTATGACGAGATAGCCGACACCTTCAATCCGAGCGGCGCGCTGCTTGTTGCCGACAGCTGGGACACGGGCATCGGGCGCATCGGCGTCCTCGTCAACGCCAGCTACATCCGCTCGAAGTACCGCACAGAATCCGCGACCGCAGGCGCGCTCGTGCCGTTCCTCACCGACAGCAACCTGCCCACCGTCAGCGGCGCGCCAGGCGCTTGCGCGGGCGGCGCGGCCTGGGTCCCCTACGAGCGTATCCAGCCCAATGACTGCCGCTCGGTCACGCCGGGCAATCCCGACGGCAACATCTGGCAGCCGGGCCTCAACGCAGGGCTTTCCACCGATCCGGGCGCGACGCTCAACATCAACGGTCAGGACGTGCCCTATGTCCTCTCTCGCGACGCGGTGTTCTCCTCGGACCTTTACGGCAAGCGTGAGCGCCCCGCGTTCAACGCCGCACTGCAGTGGGCGCCCAACTCCAGCTCGGTCTACACCGCCGAGATGTTCTACACCGGTTTCCGCAGCGAGACGTTCAACAGCCTGCAGTTCAGCTTCGTCGACTGGTGGGGCAACCCCGGAGCGGTCGAGCTTTACGACGGCACCAACATCGTCAAGTCGCGCACCGTGGGCGATGTCTTCGGGTTCAATTCTTCCGACCTCAACAAGTCGAAGACCGACAGCTATGTCTACCACCTGAACGGCCAGTGGGACGTGGGTGATGGCGATGGCAAGATCACCAGCGATCTTGCCTACCAGACCAGCACTTTTGAAGGCTCCTTCATCGCCATGCGCACCAGCCGTGTGGCCGATGAGATCACCGCCGACTTCAACGCGGGCGGCGGCATCCCCTCCTACCATTTCTCGGACGACAGCTTGCTGACGCAGCCCTCGACCTGGGCCGTGGGCGAACTTTACGACAACGCCAACAAGGACAAGGGCAGCGCGCTCACCGGCAAGCTCGATGGCTACTACGGCTTCTACGAGGGCTTCTTGCGCCGCGTCGCCGCGGGCCTTCGCGTCGACCGTCGCAAGGCGGCCAGTTACATCCGCACCGGCGATGCCGTGGCGCTGGGTGGCAATCTGTCCGACCTGCCCGAAGATGCCCTGTTCACCAACTCGGGCTTCTACAAGGGCGAGGGCGACCTGCCGCGCAGCTGGGTCAACATCGACGGCAACTGGCTTTACGACAACGCGGACACCGTGCGCGGTCTCTACGGCCGTCCGACCAGCGACCAGCTTTCGCTGGGCCAGACCTTCGGCATCGAGGAAATCACGATGTCGGGCTACGTGATGGCGGACGCGCAGATCTCGATCTTCGGCAATCCGCTCGATCTTCAGGCGGGCGTGCGTTACGTCAATATCGACACCGATTATGACTTCTACGACCGTCTCAACAACTTCGAGCAAAGCTCGGTTTCGCGCGGTTCGGCCAAGTTCCTGCCCAGCTTCACCGCGCGCTACGAGATCACCCGCGATCTGCGCCTGCGCTTCAACTACGGTGAGACTCTGCGCCGTCCCAACTTCACCGACGTCAACCCGACCTATCAGTTGACGGGTGACCTCACCAACGTCGGCTACGGCAGCGGCACGGCCGGCACGGCCGGGCTCAACCCGACGCATTCGAAGAACATCGACGTTGCGATCGAGTGGTACTTCGAGCCCAACAGCGCGATCACCGTGACGGGCTTCCGTCGCAAAATCTCGGGCCTCGTCGTGCCGATCTCGAGCTACGAGTACATCCCCAACAACGACATCGAGGCGGGCGCTACCGACTACTTCACGATCACCCGCCCGGCCAACGCATCGGACGGTGTGCTCAAGGGTGTCGAAGTGGGCCTGACCTACTTCCCGACCTACCTGCCCAGCGTTCTGGATGGCCTCGGCTTCCAGGGCAGTCTCACGGTGCTCGATTCTAACCAGACGATCCCCGAGACCAACCAGCTTGGCGAAGTCGTAGGCTACACGCAGTCGGATTTCTTCAACGTCTCCAAGCTCTCGTACAACGCGACGCTCGCCTACCAGCGCGGTCCCATTGGCGCACGTCTCTCCTACGTGTGGCGCAAGGGCTTCCTGCACAACAACGAACAGCGTCTCTTCGCCAACCCGATTGGCGTGTGGTACAAGTCCTCGGGTTACATGGACTTCCAGCTGACCGCCAACGTGACGGATGACATCGCGCTGACCTTTGATGCGCGTAATCTCACCAAGGAAAACCAGCAGAGCTTCTACAAGTACGGCTCGGCTGGCGGCGCGGAGACGATGAACCTGGGTACCACCCTGGTTCCGCGCACCTTCGCCATCGGAGCGCGCTTCACCTTCCAGTAAAACCTTTGGCGATCCCGTGCCCGCCCCTTGCTTTTGCCATTCTGCAAGGGCGCGTGGCGGCGGGGTCGGCACGAGGCGACCGTTCTCCCGGGGCATCTTTCTCCTCTCCCAACGCCCCGGGGGACGGTCGCCTTTTTCATTTCAGGGACCCCATTCCAGGAGACGGGCAGCCAACATGATCGCACGAACGGCACGGGCACTTTGGACCAGCGCGCTGCTGGCCGGAACAGCACCTCTCCTGGCAGGCGCGGCGCCGCCGGCGGACCCGGCTCCGGAGCGTGGTTCAAGGGCGGCAGGGATTCCTGTGAAGCTCGATACCGGGGCGATCGCCCGCTCGCGCTTTGGCAACGATGCGCCCTGGTATGCCGAGCGCATTCCCTTTTTCGAGAGCGCGGATCCGAAGATCGATGCGGTCTGGTACTACCGCTGGTCGATCTACCGCGCGCACCAGCGCGATCTGGGGGCCAAGGGCTTCATCACCACCGAGTTCGCCGACGATGTGGGCTGGCAGCGCGAACCATACGCCAGCCTCAACGATGCCAGCGGCTTCCACATCGCCGAGGGGCGCTGGCTCCACGACCGACGCTTCGTGAACGACTACATCGACTTCATGTACGAGGGCGGCAACGACCGCCACTTCACTGACCACATGGCGGACTCGACCTGGGGGCGGTACCTTGTTGACGGCGACAGTGCGGGGGTGACCCGCCACTTGAAGGTGATGCGCCATATCTACGGCCTTTGGGAAGACCACATGGACTGGTCCAAGGGGCTCTACTGGGTCGAGCCCCTGCTCGATGCGACCGAGTACACCGTCTCCTCTATCGATGCCTCGGGCGGCGAGGACGGCTTTGGCGGGGGGCATTCGTTCCGTCCCTCGGTCAACAGCTACATGATCGCCAACGACCGCGCGATCGCGCGCATCGCCGCGATGACCGGCGACACCGCGCTGGCGGACGAGTTCGAAGCCAAGGCGAAGGCACTTCAGGCGCGGATGGTGGCGGACCTGTGGAACCCGGAGCTGGAGCACTTCACCGACCGCTACCGCACCCACAACGAGCACGTCTCCTACTGGGACTTCATCCGCGCGCGCGAACTGGTCGGCTTCCTGCCCTGGATGTTCGATGCCGTGCCTGATGAGGCCAAGTACGCGCAGGCCTGGGCGCATCTGCTCGATCCCGATGGGCTGGCGGGCGAGGCCGGAATGCGCACGGTCGAGCGTTCCTACGAGTATTACATGCGCCAGTACCGCTACCTGGGTGATGCGCGTGAGTGTCAGTGGAACGGCCCGATCTGGCCTTACCAGACGACGCAGGTGCTGACCGGAATGGCCAATCTTCTCGACCATTACGAGGAGGCGGGGCCCGTGACGCGCAGCACCTACATGCGCCTCCTGCGCCAGTACACGCAGCTGCATTTCCAGGGTGACAAGCTCGATCTGGAGGAAGACTACGATCCCGCGACCGGCAAGCCCATCGTCGGGCTCGACCGCAGCCACCACTATTTTCATTCAGGCTACAACGATCTCATCCTGACCGGCCTTGTCGGCATTCGCCCGCGCGCCGACGACGTGCTGGAGGTGAACCCGCTGCTGCCCAAGGCGGGCGATCCCGACGCATTGCCCTGGTTTCATGTCGAGCGGGTGCCCTATCACGGCCATATGATCTCGGTGACTTGGGACGCGGATGGCTCCCACTATGGCACGGGCGCGGGGCTGACCGTGGCGGCCGATGGCAAGGTGCTGGCCCACCGCGCGGATCTGGGTCGGATCGAGGTGCCGCTCGCTCGCAAGGCGCCCGCGCCCATCGTGCGCGAAATCGATCACGCGGTGCAGCTGGTGCGCGGTAACTATCCCCGCGCTAGCGCGTCGAGCGGGGCCGAGGCGGAGAACCTGCACGACGGGATCGACGGTCGCCTCTGGTTCTACCCCGAGCTTCCCAACGGCTGGACCTCCGCAGCGGGAACGGCGTCGCAGTGGTACGCGGTCGACTTTGGCGCTCCCCAGCCGGTCTCTTCGGTGAAGCTGGCCTTCTTCGACAACGGCGCGGACATCCGTGCGCCGGGCAGGGTCACGGTCGAGGGCTGGGAGGACAGCGCGTGGCGCGACCTAGGTTCGGCGACGCCGCTCGCCAATGGCGTGACCACGCTTAACTTTGCCGCGCGCCGGCTCACCAAGGTGCGCGCGGTAATGACGCCGACGCACGGCAAGGCGATCCGTATCGCCGAGCTGAAGGCGCTCTCGGAAAGGTGAACTAGAAGAGGTATCCCGAAACGAGGAAGGCCGCCGCCGCGATGATCCCGGCGGCGGGCAGTGTCACCACCCAGGCCAGCGCGATGGGCTTCATCAGGCTCCAGTTGGTCTGGCGGTTGACGATGCCGATGCCCAGCACCGCGCCGATCAGGATGTGAGTGCTGGAAACCGGGATGCCCAGGCTCGAGGCGAGCATGACCACACAGGCCGCGCCCAGCTCTGCGCAGAAGCCCGAGGCCGGGTGCATCGCGGTCAGGCCATGGCCGACCGTGGCGATGACCTCCTTGCCGATGAACCACAGGCCCACGACGAGCGCGACGCCGAACACGATCATCACCATCGGCGGCACGACGGCCGAGGAGACGATGACGCCTGTACGCAGCACGTCGAGGATCGCGGCAAAGGGCCCGACCGCGTTGGCGATGTCGTTGGCGCCGTGGCTGAAGGCAAAGCCGCAGGCGGTGAAGACCTGCATCCAGCTGAAGAGGAGGAAGGTCGCGCGCTCGAGCGGGGCCTGGCGCAAGGTGCGCACGAAGAGAAAGGTCGTCGCCCAGGCCATTGCGGCGACCATCGCCATGATGAGGTAGTTGGTCAGCGTCGCAAGGCCCAGCTCCATGTGCTTGAGACCCTTGAACAGCAGCATGGCCGACAGCACCGCCGCGCCCAGCGCGGCGACAAGCGGCACCCAGAGCTGGAGCGCACGGTGGGTCTCCACCTCGTCGCGCTGGCGCTCGATGGCGTACCACTTGCGATAGTAGTCGGTTTCCAGCTCCTCGGGATGAAAGTCCTCGCTGCGCAGCACGTCCATATCGCGGACCAGCATCGTGCTGTAGTTGACCTGCTGCAGTTCGGTCAGGCTTTCAAAGGCGCTGCGGTGTTCGCGGCGCAGCGCCTTCTGTTCGGCGCGGATGTCGCGCACACGCGCCTCGGCGCGCTCGTTGTAGAACAGGACATGGTGCTTGATGAGGCGGAACAGGCCATAGGAGACGAGCCCGCCCAGTAGCGGGGAGAGCACCCAGGACAGGGCGATGCGCGCGATCTCGTCCCACTGCACGAGGGCCAGCGCGGAGGATGTGCTGCCCAGGCGCACGCCGAGCACCACCGAGGCTCCGACGATGCCGCCGATGATCGAGTGTGTCGTCGAGACCGGCCAGCCCCGGCGACTGGCAAAGAGCAGCCAGAACGCAGCGGCGACCAGCGCGGCCATCATCACCCGGATGAACTGGAGCGGGCTGACCGTAAGGGCTGTGAGGTCGACAATGCCGCTGCGTATCGTGTCGGTGACATCGCCGCCCGCGATCACCGCGCCGCTGACTTCGAAGATGGCCGCGACGCCCAGCGCCTGCCCGATTGTGAGGGTGCCCGCGCCCACGCTGGTGCCGAACGAGTTGGCGACATCGTTGCCGCCGATGTTGAAGGCCATGAACAGCCCGAACAGCGTGGCGAGCACGAAGAGCAGGAGGCTCCCCGAGCCGATGTAGCCGCCCCCCCAGACAAGGAATGCGCCGCCACTCACGGCCAGAAGCAGGGCAAAGCCGATATTGGGCAGGGCAAGCCGGGGCCGGGAACCGGATGCGGTGAGATCGGGCAGGGGGGAATTGAGCGTGGCCATCGTGTGCGCGGGGGGTCCGTGGTCGTTATCAGGGTTCAACGATAGGGACTTAAACAAGGTAAATGACCGTCGTGTGTCGAGCGTGGTGCGCCGGGTTGGGCGCGACTCGGGATGCCGGGCGAGCCCTGAACCGAGCGGTGCATGGCCTCGCGCGGGCCGGGGGCGGTCTTCGCAGGCGCGGCAAAGCGGGGATGGGCGGCCGATCCGTTCACGCCCCTTGCAAGATAACCTAGCTAAGTATATCGGCGGGGCACGCGTTTGGGCCTTGCGCCTTCACAGGGACGCAATCGTATACCGATACGGGCAAGTCACTGAAGGGCTATGACTTGCCGTTCGCTTTGGGCGGGCCGCCAGGCCACGCCGGAACCGTTCAGCCCAGCACGTGGAGGACGCCGACAAACACCAGCAAGGCACTGGCACTTGCGCCGCACAGCAGCATGAAGGGACACCGGCTTATCGCAGGATCGTACCGTTCCATGGGAACCTCTCCCGGTTCTTGTTCTTTCTGATGCGATTTTGCGCCTCTTTTCGCGGCAAGGCAAAAGATAATCGCGGAACCTCTGCGGGCCGCGCCATCCATCGGGACGGCGGTTTCGTGCAGGGTCTGCAACGCGCGGCGCACCTGCGCGCGCAACACGGAGTTAAGACTGGCAATGGTGAGTGAAAGCGCCGCGAAGGGATCCGAACAGGCGGCAGGCAACAGCGATGTCGGGGACGCTGCCCGAGACGATGCCAAGGACACGGGCCGCAAGGGCCTGAGCGGCAAGACCAAGCGCAACCTTCTCATCGCCGCGATCCTGATCGCGATCGGCGGCGGGCTCTGGTTCATGCGCTATGAAACCTATGGGCAGTACTTCCAGGAGACCAACGACGCACAGATCGACGTCGACATGGTGGCCATCGCCCCCAAGGTGAGTGGCTATGTCTCCGAGGTCCTTGTCGAGGACAACCAGAACGTGGCGAAGGACGCGCCGCTCGTGCGTATCGATGCCAGCGACTATGATGCCCGCGCCGCGCAGGCCCGCGCCCAGATTGCGCAAGCGCAGGCTTCGGTCGAGAACGCGCGTGCCGGAATTGCCGAGCAGCAGGCCGCTGTCGCGCAAGCCCGCGCCCAACTGGCCGCCGCGCGGGCCAAGGCCCGCCACGATGCGGGCGAGGTCGATCGCTACGCTCCGCTCGTCGCCTCGGGCGCGGAACGGCGCGAGACGCTCGACCAGCTCAAACTGGCCGCCACCCAGTCGGCCGAGCAGGTGCGTCAGCTCGAAGCCGCGCTCACCGCGCAGCAGCGCCGCATTGCCACGCTTGAAACCCAGGTCGCGCAGGCGCGTGCGCAGGGCGAGGGCGCGAAGGCCCAGCTCGAAGCCGCCGACGTTGATCTGAAAGCCACGCTTATCCGAGCGCCCATCGCGGGCCGCATCGGTGACCGGACCGTGCGCACCGGCCAGTTCGTGCAGGCGGGCACCCGGCTCATGTCGGTGGTGCCGCTCGACAAGCTTTACGTGACGGCCAACTTCAAGGAAACGCAGCTTGCCCTCATGCGTCCGGGCCAGCCCGCGCGCATCTCGGTCGACGCTCTGGAAGGCACCGAGATCAACGGCCGCGTTGCCAGCGTGTCACCCGGGACCGGCGCCCAGTTCTCGCTGCTTCCGCCCGAGAACGCGACCGGCAACTTCACCAAGATCGTCCAGCGCGTGCCCGTACGCATCGCCATCGAGGCGCCGGCCAGCGCGCGCAAGCTGCTCGTTCCCGGCCTCTCGGTGACGGTCACGGTCGACACCCGCAGCGCCGAGGGTGAACTGGACGAGATCGAGGAGGCAAGCGAGGAGGCGGGCGAGGAGGCCGAATCGAGCGCCGAGGCGAAGACCCGCGGGACGCGCTGAGATGGCGAGCGCGGCTCTCGATGCAAACGCAGGTGGTAGCGGTAGCGGTGCACAGCCGCGCCGCAACGCGGACTTGGGCGCCTGGCTGGCGGTCGCGGCAGGCACGATGGGTGCGCTCATGGCGACGCTCGACATCTCGATTGTCAACTCGGCGCTCCCTACGATCCAGGGCGAACTGGGCGCAACCGGCACCGAAGGGGCCTGGGTCGCGACCGCCTACCTCGTTGCCGAGATCGTCATCATCCCGCTGTCGGCCTGGCTGGAGCGGATGCTGGGGCTGCGCACCTTCCTCCTCATCGCGGTTACGCTCTTCACCATCTTCTCGGTGATCTGCGGCCTTTCCACCTCGCTTTCGATGATGGTCTTCGGGCGCGTCGGGCAGGGCTTTACCGGCGGGGCGCTGATCCCGACCGCGCAGACGATCATCGCCCAGCGCCTGCCGCGCCACCAGCAGTCGATCGGCACCGCGGCCTTCGGCATTGTCGCGATCCTGGGGCCGCTGCTCGGCCCCCTTGTCGGCGGCTGGCTGACCGAGAGCGTCTCGTGGCACTACGCCTTCTTCCTCAACGTGCCCATTTCGGCGATCCTGCTGACCCTTCTCTTCGTAGGTCTGCCGGCCGAGAAGTCGCGCCTCCACCTCATCCGCGAGGCCGACTGGTTCGGCATCGCTGGTCTCGCGCTGGGCCTTGGCGGCCTCACCGTGTTCCTGGAGGAAGGCGCGCGCGAGGAGTGGTTCGCCTCCGAGCTCATCCGGTACATGGCGCTCATCACCGTGGTCGGCTTCGGCTTCCTGTTCTGGGGGCAGGCGACTGCGCGGCGGCCCGTGATCAAGCTCAGCCTGCTTCTCGACCGCCAGTTCGGCGCGGTCGCAACGATGGGCATTGCGCTGGGTGTCGTGCTCTACGGTACGTCGTACGCCATCCCGCAGTTCCTCGCCGCGATTGCGAACTACAACGCGCTGCAGTCGGGCAAGGTGGTGCTGCTTTCGGGCATTCCCTCGATCCTGATGATGCCCTTCGTGCCCTTCCTCATCCGCAAGGTCGACATCCGCCTCGCGGTGGGCTTCGGCATGCTTATCATGGGGCTTTCGGCCTACCTGGAGACGAGCCTCACGATCCAGTCGACCGGCGTTGACTTCACCGAATCCCAGCTGATGCGCGGGCTCGGCACGATCCTGGGCATGCTGTTTCTCAGCCAGGCCTGCGTGCAGTCGGTCCCGCCGGAGGATGCAGGCGATGCCTCGGGCCTGTTCAACGCGATGCGCAACCTGGGCGGCAGTTTCGCGCTGGCGGGTATCTCGATCCTCCAGCAGAACCGCGTCTGGCTTCACTCGCGCCGGATCGAGGAGAGCCTCCATGCCAATGACCCGGCGGTGCAGGACTACGTCTCCAGCATGGGCCGGATGCTCGGCAGCCCCGAGGCAGGCCTTCGCGCTATTGGCCAGACCATCCAGGGCCAGGCGCTGACGATGACCTACAACGATATCTTCTTTGCGATGAGCGTGGTGACCGTGCTGGTGTTTCCGCTGGTCTTCCTGCTCAAACCGCTGCCCAAGGATGCCTCCGCAGGAGCCATGCACTGATGTTTGTCCCCCGTACCCCTCTCATGTCCGCGGGCGCGTTCGCCCTTCTTTCGCTGGCAAGTGCCTGCACCATGGGCCCGGACTATGCCGGCCCGCCCGAGGTGATCGCGCCCGGCACCCACGGCGGGGCCTTCGTACGCGCGGACGAAAGCGTGCGCGCTGACGCGCCGCAGCTGGCCCGCTGGTGGGAGAGCCTGAACGATCCGCTGCTCACCCGTCTTATCGACGACGCGCTGGCGCACAGCCCGACCATGGATCTGGCTGCGGCGCGTATCGCCGAGGCGCAAGGCAGTCTCGCCGAAGGCAAGGCCGGGCTCATGCCCAGCATCTCGCCCAACGCGATGTACGTCCACGCGCGCCTGCCGGGCTCGGCCATTGGGGGAAGTGGAGACGGTGAGGATGGCGCGGACGGCGAAAGCTCGGGCGGCAGCTCCTCGCTCGACTTCTATAACGTGGGCGCCAATGTCTCGTGGGAGCCGGACCTGTGGGGCGCGCGGCGCAGGGGGATCGAGGCCTCGCGGGCGCAGGTCGGCCAGCGCTACGCCGAACTTGCCGATGCGCAGGTGTCCCTGAGCGCGCAGGTCGCCCAGACCTACGTTAACCTGCGCGATGCCCAGGCGCGCTTGGCGCTTACCCGCGAGGCGGTCGAGAAGCAGCGCCGTGCTCTGGAACTCACCCGCCAGCGGCTGGCCGCGGGCACTGCGTCGGACCTCGAGGTGGAGCGACTGAAGGGCGAGCTTGCCGCCAATGAAGCGCAGACCGTGCCGCTGGATACACAGGTCCTCCTCTACAAGAACGCGCTGGCGGTCCTGACCGGACAGGCGCCGGGCGCGCTCGATGTCGAGCTTGAGGACGAAGGCGCACTTCCCCTGCCGCCTGCCGAAATCGCCGTGGGCGATCCTGCGGGGCTTCTCGCGCGCCGCCCGGACATCCGCGCGGCCGAACGCGCGCTGGCGGCCAGCACCGCGCAGATCGGGGTCAAGGAAGCGCAGCGCCTTCCCGGGATCTCGTTCATGGGGATCCTTGGGATCGGCGGAACCGAGCCGGGCGACGTGCTTGATCCGGGCAACCTTGCTGCTCTCCTCATGCCCCAGATCAGCTGGCCGCTCTTCGACTTCGGGCGCACCGGCGCGCAGGTCCGGCAGGCCGAGGCGCAGGCCGATCAGGCCGAGGCGCAGTACCGCCAGAGCGTGCTTGAAGGTCTGCAGGACGCCGAGGACAGCCTCGCCCGCTTTGGCGCGACCCGGCGCCAGTTGGCCCAGCTGGTTGCCTCGCAGCAAAGCGCCGAGCGGGCCGCGCACCTCAACCGTCAGCGCTTCGCTGCGGGCACCAGCTCGCTGATCGACCAGCTCGATATCGAACGCCAGGCGCTGACCGCCGCTTCCAACGTCGCGCAGGCCAAGGCGCAGCTCACCATCGATTACATCGCGGTGAACAAGGCGCTGGGGCTGGGCTGGAGCGAATAGGCTTCTTCAAGGGGCCATTGCCCCTTGCCCCCAGAATGGGCAACCTCGCCTGAATCAGCCAGCGCGGCGTGTGGGAGGTGAGCTGGACAGTTTCGGGAGCCCGAGGGCGACGGCCCTCGGAATCCTGTCCTTCTCCTTGCCCCGGCCTGGTGCCTGCGGCACAGGGGAGGCCAGACCCGAACAAATATATCCAGTGGGAGCTTGCCATGGCCGTCACCCATCCTTTCCACCTTGCCTTCCCGGTCGATGACCTGGAGGCGGCGCGGGCGTTCTACCTGGGCGTGCTGGGCTGCAACGAAGGGCGCTCGAGCGACGAATGGGTCGACTTCGACTTCTTCGGCCACCAGATCGTCGCGCATCTGGCGCCTGAGGAAACGGGCGCGGTGAAGGCCAACGCGGTCGATGGCCACGGGGTGCCGGTGCGCCATTTCGGCATCGTCCTCTCGATGGCCAAGTGGCAGGCGCTGGCCGACACGCTGGAGGCTGCGGGGATCGACTTTATTATAGCGCCTTACATCCGCTTCGAGGGGGAACCGGGTGAGCAGGCGACGATGTTCTTCGCCGATCCGGCGGGCAACGCCATCGAGATCAAGGCCTTTGCCGACATGGAGCAGCTCTTTGCCAAGTGAGTCCCTGCGGCCCGTCACGGTCGCGATTGCGGGCTACGGCAATATCGGGCGGCAGGTGGCCGTGACGCTGCTGGAGCGGCGTGCGCGCTATGCGCAGGTTTATGGCTGCGATGTGCGTCTCGTTGCGGTCTGCGGTTCGCGGTGCGGGGCGGTGCGCGCGGACGGCCTTGCCGAGGTGACCGGGACCGCGCTGGAGGAAGGACTCACGGGCTCCGAATTTCTTGCGGAAATCGCGCCCGCCGTGCTGATCGAGGCCGGGCCGACCGACTTCGCGACCGGAGGGCCTGCACTGGGTTACCTGCTGATGCAGCTGGGGTCGGGGCGCGACGCGGTGGTCGTCTCCAAGGGCGCGCTCGTCCATTCGGGGGCACGACTGCGCGAGCTGGCGCATATGACCGGCGCTTCGCTGCGTATCAGCGGGGCGACGGCCGCCGCGCTTCCCACCATCGACCTGATCGAGACGGGGCTGCGCGGGGCGAAAGTGCTGGCGCTGGAGGGCGTGTTCAATGCGACCACCAACTTCCTTCTCAACGCGATGATGGCGCGCGGCTGCACCTTTGCCGAGGCCTTAGGGGAGGCGCAGGCGGGCGGCTTCGCCGAGCGCGATCCGAGCCGCGACATCGAGGGCTGGGATACGGCCTGTAAGCTTACCATTCTCGCCAATTTCGGGCTCGATGCAGGACTGGCGCTGGAGGATGTGACGGTGTCCGGCATCGGCGATGTGACCCCGGAGCGGGTCGCGGGCTGGAAGGCGCAGGGGCTGATGCCGCGCCTTGTCGGGCGGCTGGTCTGCACAGGGGAGATGCCGGTCGCTTCGGTCGAAGTGCGGACTTATCCGCTCGACCACGCCTTTGCCCATATTCCGGGCAAGACCAAGGCTCTGCGCGTCGAGACCGACTGCATGGGCGAGATCCTGACGATGGGGGGCGGACCCGAGCCGCTCGCGACTTCGTGCGCCGCGCTCAAGGATTTCGAGCTGGTTCTGGAGAAGCGGGCGGGCCGGGGCTGACGCGAAAGTCAGAGCCCCGGCGCGCGTGTCCTCATACCTGCGCGAGCATCTGCTGCGAGGCGGCAAAGTAGTCGTTCGAGAGCTGGGTGGGATAGGCCGTCCCCAAGAGGCGCCCGGCAATCGCCGCGCCGCCATTGGAGAGAGCGTATTCCGCTTCCTGGCCGTTCACCACATCAATCCACGCCGGGATCGGGCGGTGCTGGGCCAGGCACGAGCGCCAGTAGCTGGCGATGGGCGCGGTGAGATCGGTGCGGTTGCCCTGCGCGCCCCAGAGCGCCACGCGAATTGCATCGTAGCCGAAGCGTGGCGGCTTGTCGGGGGCCGGGGCGACACTGCGTGTGCCGGTCACCCGGATCCAGTCGCAGGGAAGGTCGTGGCGTCCGAAGCGCGAAAGCCGCAAGAGGTCCTCGCTGTCGCGAATCACGTGGCCCCAGGTTGCCATCCCATCGGCCTTTGCAAACTGGTCGAGCGCGGGCCACACGAAGTAGCTGGGGTTGAGCGTGACGCCCGCGTCCTCGACGAAGCCCTGCAGGCCCGGGATCAGCAGCTGGCGGTTGTAGCGCGAGATGACGCAGTGCTTGCGGATTGCGGCCCGTACCTCACGGGCACGCTCGGTCCAGCGCGGTTCGTTCCAGCGCTCCCCAGCGAGGGCAAGCGCCCATGCGATCACGATATCGCCGTCGGTCGCGTTGTTGGTGTCGGTCATTGCGCGCGCGGCGGGCTCCCAGCGCCAGCCATAGAGCGCCCTGTCGCTGCGCGCGAGGTTGGCCTCGGTCCACTCGGCGATGCGGGTAAAGGTGTCGCGTTCGCCAGCCTGGTAGGCCAGCAGCAGGCCGTAGCTCTGCCCCTCGCTGTGGCTGATGTCGCCGTTGCCAGTGTCCACGACGCGGCCCTCGGGCGCGAGGAAGTGGGTGCGCCACTCGTTCCAGAACGAGGCGCCCATAGGGCTTGGTGCGGGAGGCGTGGGACGGGGCCCGGTGTGCATGCCGGGCATGGCGGCCTCGCTCTTCTGGCTCTTGTTGCAGGCGGCGAGCGCGGCCATCAGGCCGATCGCGAAGGTGCGCCTGTCGATACGTCTGTAATCATCGACCATGGCGAAGCTCGAGCGTATCCCCTTTCCATTCGGCAGTGGTGGTGAGCGCCGGGCCGCTGCCCAGCGTGCGGAACCAGCTGTCATAGGCGCCTTCGAGAACGCCTGCGAGCATCGTGGCCCAGTGGCCGCGCGGATCGGGGGCGATGTCGCGCGGAAGATTGGTGTGCTGGACGACAATTCCCTCGTCGGTCAGTTCGAGCCTGGCTTCCCCCCAGTCCAGCGCGCGCCAGAAATCATTGATACGAATCGAGAGCAAGGCGGCATCGGATAGGCCGTCGAGGCTTTCAAGCGCGGCCATGCGCCGACCGATTGCGGCGAAGAAGCCGCGGGCCTGGAGCTCGGGCACCGCCTCGCAGATCTCGGTCGCGCTCGAGATCGCCAGCAGGGCAAGGCCGCCCAGACCTGAATCGTCGCTGGATCGCGTGCGTGAGGGAAACGCCTGGTAGTTCATGTCACTTTGTACTCCCGAAGCTTTGGCGCACGCCGAGCATGCCGCGGAATTCGTCATAGGAGCCGAACGTGTTGAAGCTGGCCTCGCCACCGATGCGGGTGGAGTTGTTCAGCTTGTAGTAAAGCTCGCCCTCTGCCGATAACGCGAAACCTGTCTCGCTGATCCCGTCATAATAGGATCGCACGTCGTCGTTCTCGAGCTTGAGGCCATCGAGCAGTCCCTGGAGTTGAGGTTCGGTCGGATAGAGCACGCTGCGATCCTGGCTGTAGCTTTGAAAACCGGGCGTGAACGAGGCGCGCCCGACAAAGCGTTCGTCCTCGATCGCATAGTTCACCGGGAAGCCGACCGAGATGAAGCTCTGGGGGCTGAAATAGCCGCCATTGCCGAAAGTGAAGTAGTTCTGGCTCTTGTCGTAGCCCTGATAGTTCACGTTGAGGCCGACCGTGACCGAGTCCGTGCGGCCCTGATAGGCGCGCAGGTATCCGCCTGCGTTGGCTTCGAAGCCGGAGTTCTTCGCAACATTGGTGCCGGTGAAGCGGTAGTAGCGTCCCTCGCCGTAAACGCCGTTGCCGTTGCTGTCGTAGGACAGACCGCCGCCTGCGCCAAAGCGCATGACCTGGCCCCAGCGCACCCCGGTGACGGGATCGCGGGTGCCCGCATAGGAGACCACCGAATCGGTGACAGGCTTGCGCTCCACCCAGGCGCTGGCGCGCACGTCGCGCCCGATCTTGGGGGTCGCCGCGGCCCGGTAGGTCAGCTTGGTTTCACCCATGCCGATGGGCGTCGTGCCCACTTCGACTTGCGCGAAGTCATTGCTGTATCCGGCCGAGAAGGCGACGCCCGAGGCGTGCTGGCTGTCCGCGTTGACGAGCGGTGAGGGCTGCTCGGCAACGATCGCGGCCGCTTCGATGATGCCGTTCGACCCGAAACGGGCGAGGCCCGAGCCGGTAGGCCTACCTGCGTCGATGACGCTGGCTTCGGCCTTGGCATAGACGCGTCCGCCGGCAAGGCCGGTCGAGAGTTCGGCCGAGCCCTTGATTTCGTCGAGCTGGCTGAGGCCGGCTTCGCCCGAACGGCGGCGGTAGGCGGTCTGGACGTCGGCGCGCGGGCCGGTGTCCTGCGCGAGTTCGGCAATCTCCGACTGAATCCGGGCCAGCACCGGATCGCCGCCGTAGCGCGAAGAGGTGCTCGCTCCTGAGCCCTGTCGTCCTGCCGCCGGGGCCGGGGCGTAGGCCGGGGCCGGCGCGGCGCCCGTGCCGTACCCGGCCGCGCTCTGCGTTGCGGTGGCGCTGCCGGCGAAGGCGGCGGGCGCAGAGCCGCTGCGGCTGGCGTACGCAGGGGCGCCTCGGTCCTGGCTATAACCGGGACCCGGATCGTAGCCCGACGCGCTGGAGGCCTGGGCTCCGTAGCCCTGCGCGCCATATCCTTGGGCCCCATAGCTCTCGTTCGCGGGGGCATAGCCCGCCGGAGCGCCATAGCCGCCCATCGGCTGGGGCTGGGGGGCGTAGGAAGG
>NZ_VIRF01000084.1 GCF_008107685.1 Novosphingobium sp. BW1 | reverse complement strand
CGCCAGATCCTGCATCCCCCACGCCCGCGCTCCCCGTAGCAACGTCCCGGGCATGGCCGCTGTGGTGGTGGGCCCTTCCCGCTGGCCTTCTTGCGCTGGTCGTTCTCAGCGGCGTCGCGCTGGCACGGCGCAAGGCCAAGGGCAGCCAGGCCGCGCCCCAACCCGCACCGCGTCCCGCGCCCCGACCGGCACCGCGCCCCACGGCTGCGACGACGCCAGCGCCGGACGTGGCCCCGACTGCACCGGCAACGGCACCGGCTCCGGTGCCCGCCTCTCCCCCGGCTTCAAGCCGCCCGCAGGCACACGGCGAGATCGCCTTCGAGGCGCTCTCCCTGCGCCTCTCGCTGGTCTACGCCTCGTTGCGCTTTCGCTTCTCGCTGCGCGCGCTGACCGAAATTCCACCCGCCAACCTCCACGCCGACCTCACCTCCGCGCACGGCTCGGCCAGCCGCGAGGAGCAGCTCGCACCCGCACTGGAAAGCCTGCCCGTGATCGCTGCGATCCCGCGCCTCGCCGAGGGTGAATACATCGTGCGCGAGGGCGAGCTGCAACTCCCGCTGAGCGCGATCCGCGCGGTAAGCGAAGGCGGTGCGCGCTTCTTCGTGCCGCTCGTGCGCCTCGCGCTTGTTGCCGACATGGCTCACCCGGAAACCCGTGCGGACCAACCCGAACTCGGACTCGGGCTCGTCTTTACGGTCGGCCAGCCCAGCCGCGCGGGCGCTGATGCTCCGACCTCCGCGCTCGCACCCATCCGCATCGACACGGGTCCGCGCGACATAGCCGTGCTTGACGTGCGCGAAATCGCGGCTGGGCGGCGCAAGCATCTCTTGCCTCTCGATTTCGCAGGCGCGCCCGGTTAGGCTGCACGCTCATACCCCTCACACGAAGCCTCCCCAAGCGAGGCGCGGAGTTGAACTTGAGCGACAGCACGGATCTGAAGACCACGCGCACGGCCACCCGGGTCGTGGGTGCGGGACGGCGCAAGGAATGGACAGGCGCCGTCGTCAACCCGCCAGTCTGGCGCGCCTCGACCCATCTTTACGAGGACACCGCCGCGCTCGCACGCGGCAGCCAGTACAACGAGGACGGGCGCTTTTTCTACGGCCGTCGCGGCAGCCCAACGCAGTGGGCCCTGTGCGAGGCGCTGACGCAGCTCGAACCGGGGGCTGCGGGCACGGTCATCTACCCCTCGGGTGTCGCGGCGATTTCAGGCGTGCTGCTCACGCTGTTGAAACCGGACGATGTTCTGCTCATCAGCGACAACGCCTACGATCCCTCGCGCTCGATGGGCACCGGGCTCCTCGCCGACTTCGGCGTGGAGGCGCGCTTTTTCGACCCCCTCGACATCGAGGCCTACACCGCGGCCTTCTGCACGAAGACCCGCGCCGTCCTGCTGGAAGCGCCGGGCAGCCTCTCCATGGAGATGTGCGACCTGCCTGAACTTGCCCGCATCGCGCGCGAAAAGGGCGCGATCTCGGTGCTCGACAACACTTGGGCGAGCCCGCTCGGCTTTGCGGCTCTGGAAAAGGGCATCGACATTTCGCTGATGGCGCTCACCAAGCACGTGGGCGGGCACTCGGACCTGATGATGGGATCTGCAAGTGCGGGCCCTGAACTCTACGAAGCGCTGCGCAAGCGCGCGCAGCAACTGGGCAATGTCGTTTCTCCCGACGACGCCGCGCTAGCCCTGCGCGGTCTTCGCACGCTGAGCCTGCGCCTGCGCCAGGAAGCGGCCAGTGCCCTCAAGATCGCGCAGTTCCTGCAAGAGCGCGAAGAAGTGGCGCAGGTCCTGTGCCCGATGCTGCCCGGCGCGCCCGGCCACGATGTCTGGGCCCGCGATTTTACTGGCGGCTGCGGCCTCTTCAGCTTTGTCTTCCGGGGCGGCTCGATGGAGGACCGCAACCGCTTCGTCGACGCGCTCCAGCTGTTCGGCATCGGCTTCTCCTGGGGCGGCTACGAAAGCCTGGCGCTCCCGATCCAGCCCAAGAGTGCGCGCGCGGTCATGCCCTGGCCGCCGGTCAGCGCAAACGACGCGGCCACCGACCGGCATGGCGTGCGCCTTGCCATCGGCCTGGAGGATCCCGACGATCTCATCGCCGACATCGAACAGGCCCTTGCCGCCTGGAAGGGCGCATGAACGTCACCGCCGCGCTTGCGGCCGCCGCGATGATGGCGAACGAGATGGCCGCAGGTGAGAGCCCCGATCCCGAGGCCACCGGCGAAATCCTCACCGCGCCGTCCCCGACGCCCACCGTCACCCAGTACGTCGAGCAGCCGTTGGCGGGCGCGGACGGCCTGCGCGATGCAGTCGCCTCGCACTCGAACACGATCGGCGGCTTCATCAACACGCTCGATGCCATCGCGATCGAGGTCGGCTCCACCCGCCTCTCGCTCTGGGATCTGACCGTTGTCGCCATCGTCATGGCCCTGGTCATCTCGATCGCCTGGATGACGAGCAAGCTCTCGCACCGGGTGCTGAGCAGCGCGACCCGGCTCGACATGACCCAGCGCCTCCTTATCGAGAAAGGACTGAGCCTGCTCATCTGGGGCATTGCCATCCTCGTCGGGATCGACGTGCTGGGGATCGACCTCACCGCGCTCACCGTGTTCTCGGGCGCGTTCGGCCTTGCCATCGGCTTTGGCTTGCAGAAGACCTTCGGCAACCTGATTGCAGGCATAATCCTACTTATGGACAAGTCGATCAAGCCGGGCGATGTCATCGCGATCACCGACCAGGCGGGCAATTCCACCTTCGGGCAGATCCGCCGAATCGGCATCCGGGCGGTCTCGCTGACCACGCGCGACCAGAAAGAATACCTGATCCCGAACGAGAACCTGATGATCAATCAGGTCGAAAACTGGTCCTATTCCAGCCGCAACGTGCGCATTCAGGTGCCGGTCGGGATTTCCTACAATTCCGACATCGACCGTGCAGAGAAGCTGATGCTGGAAGCGGCCCGCTCGGTGAAGCGCGTCCTCGATGCCCCGCCGCCGACTGCATGGCTGGAATCCTACGGCGACAGCTCGGTGAACTTCATCATCCACTGCTGGATCACCGACCCCGAGGAAGGCATCGGCAACGTGCGTTCGGAGGTCCTGAAAACACTGTGGCACAAGTTCCAGGAGGAAGGTATCGAGATACCCTTTCCTCAGCGCGACATCAACCTGCGCACCAACGAGGCGCTGCGCGATCTGGTCGAGGCCCTGCGCGGTCGCGAGGCCCGCTGATCCTTAGGCCGAGTTCCTAGGTCCGTTGCGCTTTGCGCGCGGCCGATTCAATCGTCGTGGCGGCGGTTGTGCATCTGCCCGGTAGCCGAAGGCGCGGCGACGAAGCGCGGCCGGTCACGGCGCTCCATCTCAAGGCGGTTGCGGCCCTTGGCCTTGGCGGTAAAGAGCGCCATCTCGGCGCGCTCCATCGTCGAATCCAGGTCGTGGGAGATCTGCGCGACGCCCGCACTGGCGGTGATCACGAATTCACATTCGCCCACTTTCTGGCGCCGTTCGGCCAGCGTCGTCACCACGCGCGAGCAGATCGCCTCGGCCTGTTCGGCGGTGGTACGCGGGAGAAGCACGGCAAAGCGCTCCGAGCCGATCCGCGAAATGATGTCGTCACCGCGCAGCATTTCGCGCAGCAGGTCGGCAAAGACGCGCAGCACCGCATCGCCAGTATGCTGGCCGTATTTCATGTTGATCGAGCGGAAGAAGTCGAGGCTGAAAAGGCCAAGGCACCCTTTCATCTCGCTGCCCAGCATGTGTTCCAGCATCGAGACGAACGCGGACCGGTTGGTCAGACACGTCAGCGAATCCGTGTAGGTTGCCGCGAAGAGCTGGTCTCGTAGCTCGCGCTGCTCGTCGATGCTGCGCATCAGACTGATCGCGCCATAAACCTCGCCGCTCTCATCGCGCAGCGCCCGCGCCCGGAACCGGTACCAGCTTTCGCGCTGGTCGGGGGTGTGCGCGGCAACCTCGATCCAGGTCCCGTCCTCGCCTCCTGCAACCGCGTTGCCGTGGGCGTAGGCGACCTGCGACTTGCCCTCCTCGCCGACGAGATCGAGCAGGTGTACGCCAACGTGGGCATTGGTGCTGACATCGAACCCGAGCTGCGCGATCGCCGGGGAGGCATCGACGATGTACCCCTTGAGATCGGTCTTGACGACGATGTCCCCGCTGCCATCGGCCAAGAGCCGGTAGAGCGCGACACCTTCCTGAAGATTGAGCTTCTCGATCACCGCCTGCGCCTGGTCGCTTAGAGTTCGATCATGATCCGCACCTTTTCAGGTGCGGTCTCGACAGCGCTCGCGATCTGTTCGCGGCAGCGCGCGATGAGTTCGGCAAGCCCCGGTGTGAAACGGTCGGGCCGCAGATCATCGACAGGGACGCCAAGGGCATCGGCAATCCCGCTCATGCGCTCCTCGATGGGGCGCGCCCGGCCCTGTTCCCAGGCCCACACGGTGGGCTTGCTGACGCCCAGCTGACTGGCGAGTTCGCCCTGGGTGAGCCCACGCAGCTTGCGCAGGCGGTGGATCCGCTCGCCCAGGCTTTCCCCGCCGACTGTGGTGTCCGGCGCGGGATGGGCTGGCAGCACGCCGGTCTGGAGCTGAACCGCGCTGCGCAGTTCGACCGCGCTCAGGGCGCTTTCGGGCACGGGCGCCAGAAAGGCGCAGCCGTAGAGCCGGTCGCTCGACCAGATCACGCGCGCGGGCAGCGCGCCCACTTCGGGCAGGGCAATCTCCAGCGTCTCGCCGATCTCGAGGTTCTCCTCGGTCTCGAGCAGCGCGCCGGTCTCGCTGAAGTTGTGAATGGCGACCTGCGCCTCGTTTCCTGACGGCAGCTTACCACGGGTTTCCAGGAAAAGGCGCCGACGCTGTGCGCGCGCCAGCCCCGAAGGATCCTCGACGGTATCGAAATGAGCGGCAATGGCCAAGGTGATGGTACTCCACTAAGGGGTGAAGCACTGACGCATCGGGGTAAAGATTCCGTTAGCGAGGCCCTGAAATTGCATGCTGGGCAGCTAACCCGGTGAACCCGCAAAGCGAACAAAGCCCCGCCCCCTTGCGGACTACGCAGAACGGAACCGTTATCTGCGCATTCAATGTTTACAATCCTGTAACCAGCACGCCCCTAGGTAAGCTGAAAACGATTGGGGCGCATTTCACGTGTTAGCGATTCTTTCCTGCATCCAGGACCAGCATGAAGTGCGCTTCGTGATCGTGGCCGGATTGATCTGTATTCTCTCGGCCGCGACCACGGTGCTACTGCTGCGTCACGCCCGCGAGGCGACGCCGCGCGAACACTTCAACTGGATCGCTCTTGCCGGAGTGTCCTCGGGCTTCGGGATCTGGGCGACGCACTTCATCGCCATGCTCGGCTACGCGCCGGGAGTGATCATGGGCTACGACACGTTCCTGACGCTGCTCTCGCTTGTCCTGGTTTTGGTCACGTCCACACTCGCCTACGCGACCGTGATGCGCACCGGCCGCCCCAACACGGCGTCGATCACGCTGGGCGCCATTCTGTTAGGTAGCGGCGTCAGCGCGATGCACTACTGCGGAATGCTGGGCCTGGAACTGCCCGCCCGCATCACCTGGGACGGCACCTATATCGTCGCCTCGATCTTCGCCTCGGTACTTCCCCTCTTCCCCGCCTTTCACCTGGGCCTCAAGCGCCACGGCAACGTCAGCTTCGCTGGCGCGGCGGCGCTGCTCGCGCTGTCCGTCGTCGCCCTGCATTTCATCGGCATGACCGGCCTCGCGGTGATCCCCGCCAACCTGCCCGTCCACTCCAACTTTATCTCCCCGGGCGCCATGGCCTTCGCGGTCAGCGTGATCTCGATGGGCCTGGTCGGCCTGGCCATCACCGTAGTCATCCTCGTGCGCAAGACCGAGGCCGTGATCCGCGAAAGCGAGCGCCAGTTCACGCTGCTCGTGAAGGGCATCTCGGATTACGCACTCTACATCCTCGACCTCGATGGCCGGGTCGCCAGCTGGAATGCAGGCGCAGAGCGCCTCAAGGGTTACACCCGCGAAGAGGCTCTGGGCCGGCAGCTCGGCGGCTTTTACACGCCCGAAGACCGCGCGGCGGGCCTTCCCGAACGCGCCCTCGGAATTGCAGCGAGTACCGGCAAGTTCACGGGCGAAGGCTGGCGCCAGCGCAAGGACGGAACCCGCTTCTGGGCGCATGTCACGATCGAACTGCTGAAGAACGAGAAGGAGCGCCCGATCGGTTTTGCCAAGATCACCCGCGACGTCACCCAGTACAAGGAGGCGCATGACCGCATCAACGCAATCGGCATGCAGCGCGACGCCGCTCTCGACCACATGCACCAGGGCCTGTGCCTGTTCGACGCCGAGGAACGCCTGGCGCTCTACAACACCCGCTTCCTCGAAATGTACGACCTTGGCGCGGATGACCTTCGAATTGGCATGACACAGGACGAGGTTATCCAGGCCGCGCGCACTTCCGGGCCTGGCCAGTCGCTTGCCCCCGAACACCTGGAAACAACCCGCAACCTCGTCCAGATGAGCCTGCGCGACCCCAGTCTCTCCCCGGTCATGGCCGAATATTCGGACAATTTCATCGTCTCGATCGCCAGCCGTCGCCTGCCCGATGGGGGCTGGGTCTCGACCATCGATGACATCACGAACCAGCGCAAGTCCGAGGCGCGCATCGAGCACATGGCGCTGCACGACGGGCTCACCGGGCTGCCCAACCGGACCCGCCTCAACCTGTGGCTGGAGGAATCGATTGCGAGCGCCCGCCACCATGGGCGCAAGCTGGCCATCACGGTATTCGACCTCAATCGTTTCAAGGACATCAACGATAGCTTCGGCCACGCCTGGGGCGATATCGTCCTTGCCGAAATCGCCCGCAGGCTGAACGAGACCCTCGCCGACGGCGAATTTGCCGCGCGGCTGGGCGGCGACGAGTTCGGCGCCGGCAAGATCTACACCACGGATACCCAGCTCACCGAGTTCCTGCGCCGCCTCGAGCGCTGCTTTGCCGAGCCGATCGAGCATCAAGGCCAGACCCTCCATTTCGGCGCCAGCATCGGCGTTTCGACATTCCCCGATGACGGGATCGACCGCGAAACGCTTCTCAACAACGCGGATCTCGCAATGTACCGCGCCAAGGGCCAGATCGGCGAGAACGTGTGCTTTTACGAGCCCAGCATGGACGAGAGCGCGCGGGCACGGCGCAAGCTCGCCAGTGATCTGCGCCAAGCCATCGAGCGGGAAGAATTGGAGCTTCTCTACCAGCCGCAGTGCTACATCGAAGGCGGGAATCTTTCGGGTTACGAAGCGCTCCTGCGCTGGCATCACCCGACCCGCGGCCTGGTCTCGCCGGACGAATTCATACCCATTGCCGAGGAAGCCGGCCTCATCCTGCCGATCGGCGAATGGGTGCTGCGCCAGGCCTGCCTGGAGGCCACACACTGGGACAACGACCTGCGCATCGCAGTCAACCTCTCGGGGATCCAGCTGGTCCAGCCCGACATCGCCCAGACGGTGACCCGCGTCCTGCTCGAAACCGGCCTGCCGGCAAGACGCCTCGAGCTCGAGATCACCGAAACCTCGATCATCTCGGACAAGGCCCGGGCCCTGCACAACCTGCGCCAGATCAAGGCCCTGGGCGTTGCCATCGCCATGGACGATTTCGGCACCGGCTATTCCTCGCTCGACACCCTGCAGTCCTTTCCGTTCGACAAGATCAAGATCGACAAGTCCTTCCTGCTCCAGTCCGACAGCAACGCGCAGGCCCAGGCGATCATCCGCGCGGTGCTCGGGCTCGGCCAGTCGCTGCAGATACCGGTCCTGGCCGAAGGGGTGGAGACTGCTGGCCACCTCGACCTTCTGATCAGCGAGGGCTGCCACGAAGCCCAAGGCTATTTCCTGGGGCGCCCCGGTCATGCGCCAAGCCAACTTCTGGCCAAAAGCAGCCTTTCCTCCGGCGAGAGCCCGCACGGCCCGCTGATCACGGCGACACCTCTCGGCGCGACCTGAAAAGGGAACACCGCCACCGGCATCCAGACTGCAAGGCCCGGAAAACGGCCCATTTCACCGGGCACTAAAGATGCCTTTGGGCACACCCAAGGCATTCTGGCTGGCATCGCCCAAGCAAGCTGTCCATGTCGGGGACCATGACCGTTCACTCCGCTCTTCCCGGCCACGCGGGGCCTGTCGGCACCGTCCACCTGGTCGGCGCCGGTCCCGGCGACCCCGACCTGCTCACCCTGCGCGCGGCGCGGCTGGTGATGGGCGCCGCGCTCATCGTCCACGATGGCCTTGTCGGTCCGCGCATTCTCGAGATGGCGCGCCCGAGCGCCCGCCTCGTTTCGGTGGCCAAGAGCCGTTCGCGCCACACCATGAAGCAGGAGGACATCAACGCCCTTCTGGTGACCGAAGCTCTTGCCGGTCAAGACGTGGTGCGCCTCAAGGGCGGTGATCCCTTCGTGTTCGGCCGGGGCGGCGAGGAAGCCGAAGCCTGCCGCGCAGCCGGTGTCCCGGTGCACGTCGTGCCCGGCATCTCCTCCGCGCTGGGCGCTTCGGCGGCGAGCCAGATCCCGCTCACCCACCGCGACCACGCCTCGATCGTCAGCTTCGTCGCAGGCCAGTGCAAGGGCCTTTCCGAACAGGACTGGTCGGGCCTTGCCGGCAAGGGCCGCACGCTGGTAATCTTCATGGGCCTCGCCACCACCGCCCAGATCAGCGAAAAGCTGATGGGCGATGGCCTGGCGCCCGATGTTCCCGTCGCCGTCATCGAGAAGGCGACCCGTTCCGACATGCGCGTCCTGCGCGCCCCTCTCGCCGGACTTGCCGAACTGGTCGCAGACCACGCCGTCAAGAGCCCGGCTCTCATCGTTATCGGCGAGGTTGCCCGCATCGAGGGCGGCCTTGCCGACCATACCATTCGCGCCATGGCGCTGGAGGCAGAGCAGTGAAGATCGTGACCGCAAATGACCTCAAGAGTGGGGCCGTCATATGGTGGACCGGCGTGGGCTGGTCGATCGATGTCGACGAAGCCGCCGATGTGGGTGAAGATGGCGCCAGGGTCATTGCCCGCGAGGAAGGCGCGCAGAACGCCGTTTCGGCCTACGTGATCGACGCCGAGAAGGACGGCCAGGGCGTGCGCCCCGCGCACATCAAGGAACGCATCCGCGCCTTCGGCCCGACGGTCCGCCTGGACCTGACGGTGAAGCCCGCCGACGCCAACGCCGTGAACTGGGTGATCTGATGTACAAGTACGACGAATATGACCAGCAGATGGTCGACACGCGCGTTGCGGAATTCCGCGACCAGGTGCGCCGCCGCCTTGCCGGTGAGCTGACCGAGGACCAGTTCAAGCCGCTGCGCCTGCAGAACGGCCTGTACCTCCAGCTCCACGCCTACATGCTGCGCGTCGCGGTGCCCTATGGCACGATGAACTCCGCGCAGATGAAGATGCTGGGCGACATCGCGGACAAGTACGACCGCGGCTACGGCCACTTCACCACGCGCACCAACATCCAGTACAACTGGATCAAGCTGGAAGACACGCCCGACGCGCTGGCCGATCTCGCCAAGGTCGAGATGCACGCCATCCAGACCAGCGGCAACTGCATCCGCAACATCTCCTCGGACCAGTACGCGGGCGCTTCGGCCGACGAAGTCGTCGATCCGCGCCCCTACGCCGAGCTTCTGCGCCAGTGGTCGAGCTTCCACCCCGAATTCCTGGTGCTGCCGCGCAAGTTCAAGATCGCGGTCATTGCCAGCGAGATCGACCGTGCCGCGATGCGCCTTCACGACATCGGCATCAACCTGGTCAAGAATGACGCGGGCGAAGTCGGCGCCGAGTTCTACGTGGGTGGCGGCATGGGACGCACGCCGTTCGTGGCCAAGAAAATCAAGGATTTCGTGCCCATCGACCAGATGGTCACCTATGCCGAGGCCTGCGTGCGCGTCTACAACCGCTACGGCCGCCGCGACAACAAGTACAAGGCACGCATCAAGATCCTCGTCCACGAGCTGGGCCTAGAGGCCTACTCGAAGGAAGTGGACGCCGAGTTTGCGCACCTCCTCACCCAGCCGATCGAGCCGCCGCTCGCCGAGCTGGAGCGCATCCAGGCGATGTTCGTCGATCCCGCTTTCGAAACCGGCCTCTCGGACGATCTGGACCTTTCCGATCCCGATTTCCGTCTCTGGGTGGAGCGCAACACCTTCGCCCACAAGGCTCCGGGCTATGTCATCGCGAACGTCTCGCTCAAGCCCATTGGCGGCATTCCGGGCGATGCGACGAGCGATCAGATCCGCCTTATGGCTGAGCTCGCCAAGGACTACAGCTTCGATGAACTGCGCGTCACCCACGCCCAGAACATCGTCTTCCCGCACGTGAAGAAGAACGATCTCTATACGCTGTGGCAGAAGCTGGAGAAGGCCGACCTCTCGACGCCCAACCTAGACACCGTGGGCGACATCATCGCCTGCCCGGGCCTCGACTACTGCAGCCTCGCCAATGCGCGCTCGATCCCCGTCGCGCAGAAGATCTCCGAGCGCTTCGGCACGGCGGAACGCCAGGCCGAGATCGGCGAACTCAAGCTCAAGATCTCGGGCTGCATCAACGCGTGTGGTCACCACCACGCCGGTCACATCGGCATCCTCGGCGTCGATAAGAAGGGTAAAGAGAACTACCAGCTCCTGCTCGGCGGTTCGGAAGGCGCGGACACCTCGCTCGCCAAGATCACCGGTCCCGGCTTCGACGAGGACGGCGTCGTCGACGCCACCGAAAAGGCCATCGATGTCTACCTTGCCAACAAGCAGGGCGACGAGCGCTTTCTCGACACCTACCGCCGTATCGGCATGGCCCCGTTCAAGGAGGCAATCTATGGTTGATGTACAGTTCCGCTTCCGCGACGATGAAGCGGTCAACGATCCCGCCGTGACGGTCAGCGCCTTCACCGAGCAGTCCAACGCCACCGCGGTGCGCATCGAGCCCAGCGACGATGCCCGCGACCTGCTGCCCTCGCTCGACCGGCTTGCGCTGGTCGAGGTGGCCTTCCCGGCCTGGACCGACGGGCGCGGCTATTCCTCAGCGCGCATCCTGCGCGAGGCGGGCTACACCGGCGAACTGCGCGCCACCGGCGATCTGGTGATCGACATGCTGCACCACATGCGCCGCTGCGGGTTCGATGCCTTCGCACCCGAAAAGCCGCTCAACACCAGCGATGCCGAAGCCGCCTTCGCGCGCTGGGAGAATGTGTACCAGGCAACGGTCGTCGATGGCCGTCCGCCGATCTGGGCCAAGCGCCACCCGGCGTAAGGTCCCCGCTGTCAGGAGGGAGCACCCGATGACCGAACAGAACGACACCCAAGGCCGCATCCGCGACCGCATCGAAACCGGCCCTCGCTTCGTCGAGGCCGACGCGGTGCGCCTCAACCGCCTCTTCCGCGGCTCCGACACGAGCGAGATGCTCGAGACGCTGCTCAAGGAAGGCATGGCGGGCGACGTGGCGCAGGTGTCGAGTTTCGGTGCCGAAAGCGCAGTGCTCCTCCACCTGGTCAGCCAGATCGATCCGAACCTGCCGGTGCTCTTCCTAGAAACGGGCAAGCACTTCCCCGAGACGCTCGCCTACCGCGACGACCTCGTGGAACGCCTTGGCCTGAAGAACCTCGTCAACCTGACGCCGGACGAAGAGGAACTGGCCAAGAAGGACGAGAGCGGACTTCGCTGGTCCTACGATCCCGATGGCTGCTGCGAGATCCGCAAGGTCAAGCCGCTGGCCAAGGCCCTTGCCGGGTTCGATGCGACCATCACGGGCCGCAAGGCCTTCCAGTCGTCTACCCGCAAGACCCTGCCCCGCTTCGAGATCGATACGACCGACGAACAGGGCCGCCTCAAGATCAACCCGCTGATCGACTGGAGCCCGGAACGGCTCGAAGCTTACATCCAGGAATTCGACCTGCCGCCCCACCCGCTGGTGGCGCAGGGCTATCCCTCGATCGGCTGCATGCCCTGCACCAGCAAGGTCGCGCCGGGCGAAGACCCGCGCTCGGGCCGCTGGAGGGGCTGGGACAAGACCGAGTGCGGCATCCACAAGCCCGGCGAGAATGGCAACGGCCCCGCCAGCGATCTCCCGCCCGGCTTCGATCCGGTGTTCTGACAAGAACGCACGGCCGATACCGGATAGTAAAAGGGGGGCGTACCCAGGCTGGGTGCGCCCCCCTTTTTTCGTGTATTTCCAGACTGCGTCAGCCGATGTGCATGGTCCTCTTCACCCGGTTGATTTCGCCCCAGTCGGTGACCTCGACCCGCAGCGTGCCGATCACCTCACCACTTTCGGACTGAAGTGGTGTGACCTCACCGCCGACCGACCGGGCCGCTTTCCCCGTCCTTGCGGATGAGGAACGCCGAAACGGTAGGCTTGCCCGGCTTCAGGTTCGCCGCAGCCTCGCCCTCGCCCAGATCGACAATCTGGCCATCGACCATAAAGAGCAGATTCTGCGCGTTTGCCAAACGTGCCGGCTTCGCACCGATGCGCACATCACTCATTGCATTCCCCATAGTACAAATCGCGAGGACATACACAGGCCAGGACCACGCCCTCACGAGCTCGTCACACTTGCACCATCCACGCTGATACTTGCGCCATTTGCACCATCTGCGCGCACAAACCGCAAGGTTTCCCCCTGCAGTCGAGCCGCGCTTTGCCCTATATTGCGGCGCAACATGACCGTACAGACTTTGCCCCCCTCCCAGCCGGTTCATCCGGCCCTCGTCATTCTCGCGCTTGCCGTGGGTGCCTTTGCCATCGGCACCACCGAGTTCGCCGCGATGAGCCTTCTCCCCTACTTCGCACGCGACCTTGGCCTGACCGACCCGCAGGCGGGCCACGCAATCAGCATGTATGCGCTCGGCGTCGTGGTCGGCGCGCCGATCTTCTCGGTACTGGGCGCGCGCCTTTCGCGCCGGACCATGCTGATCGGCCTCATGGCGATCTTCGCGGTCGGCAACGCGCTGAGCGCCATGGCCTCGAGCTATTCGACGCTGCTCATCTTCCGCTTCCTCGCCGGGCTTCCCCACGGCGCCTTCTTCGGCGTCGCCGCCCTCGTCGCGGCTTCGCTCGTGCCCGCCAAGAAGCGCGCCCAGGCCGTTGCCAAGGTCTTCCTGGGCCTCACCATCGCCACCATCATCGGCGTGCCGGCGGCCAACCTGCTCGGCCAGATCGTGGGCTGGCGCTACGGCTTTGGCATCGTCGCGTTCCTTGCGATGGCAACGATGGCACTCGTCGCGCTCTACGCCCCACGCCACGGCGCCGATCCCGACGCCACCCCTTTGCGCGAGCTGGGCGCCTTCAGGCGCCCGCAGGTGCTCCTCACGCTGCTGACCGGCGTGATCGGTTTTGGCGGCATGTTTTGCGTCTACACCTATCTCGCCTCAACCATGATCGAGGTCACCAGGACGCCCGAAACGCTCGTACCCGTGGTCCTTGCCGTCTATGGCGTGGGCATGACGGCAGGCAACCTGTTCTGGGCCTGGCTCGCCGACCGCGACCAGGACCGCGCAGCGATCACTGCCTTCGTGTGGGTCGCGATTGCCCTTGCCCTGTTCCCGCTCGTGGTCGAGAATGTCTGGCTGCTGGCCTTCGACGTCCTTCTCATCGGCTTTGGAGGCGGGCTTGGCACGATCCTGCAGACGCGCCTGATGGACGTGGCGGGCGATGCGCAGGCGCTTGCCGCTGCGGCCCACCACAGCGCGTTCAACACCGCCAACGCGCTCGGTCCGTGGCTGGGCGGCCTGGCCATCACGGCAGGCCTGGGCCTCCCCTCCACGGGCTGGATCGGCGCGGTACTCTCGCTCGGCGGGCTGGCCGTCTACCTCGTCACGCTCGCGCTCTACCGCCGTGACCAGCGCCAGAGCGCGCTTGCCACGGCCTGAGCTGACGCTCACCTGACACCAGAAAAAAGGGGCCGGAAAGCAGTGCTTTCCGGCCCCTTCTTGATCCATCATAGCCCACCGCGATCAGTCGATCATCATCAGGCTGGCGTTGCCGCCTGCCGCTGTGGTGTTGATCGAGATCGAGACTTCCTCGAGCAGCCAGGCAAGCCCCGGCCCCGGACGGCCCGCTGCGTGGACGGGCACGATCGGCCCGGGACGCTCGGCCATGTCGGCGCAAGCCTTGAGCAGCGCGTCCTTTCCGCCTTCAACAAGACAGGCCGCCAGCGGCTCGTCCGGTTCGGGCTTGAAGGCGGCGGCAATGCCCTCGGGCAGACCTTCGGGGAGGTCCATGCCCTCGACGCTCGCGGTGTTTCCGGTAGCCAGCACCAGCGCCATCATGCGCACGAGCCCCGAGCGGGTCTTGGGCCGCAGCAAGATTCGCCCACGCGGATGAAGCGCGTATTCGTTGCGTTCCCCCACAGGTCCGGGCAGCTCCATCTGCACGCCAAGGCGGCTTGCGGTGTGGATCGCGCGGGCCTGGGCGGCGCCCTCAAACCACTCCTTCTTCGCCAGCCAGCCCACGAACTCATCGACGAGCGGCATGCGCACGCCCGAGGGCGGCAGGACCAGCGGCGCCTGGCGCACGAGGCGTCCCAGGTACAGCGGGCCTCCAGCCTTGGGGCCGGTGCCCGACATGCCGCGGCCGCCAAAGGGCTGCACGCCGACGATGGCGCCGACCTGGTTGCGGTTGACATAGCGGTTGCCGGTGCGGATGCGCGACAGGACGTGCGCAACGGTCCCGTCCATGCGAGTGTGAAGGCCGAAGGTCAAACCGTAACCTGTCGCATTGATCGAATCGATCAGCGCATCGAGGTTATTGCGCTTGAAGCGCAGGACATGAAGCACCGGCCCGAAAACCTCCTGCTCGACGTCCTCGACACTGTCGATCTCGATGATCGTAGGCGCGACGTAGGTGCCCTTGGCACACTCCTCACCCAGATCGATTTGATGGACCGTGTGCCCACGTGAACGCATCGTCTCGATGTGATCGTTGATCTTGTCCCGCGCCTCGGTGGTAATGACGGGGCCCACGTCGACCGAAAGGCGATCGGGATTGCCCACTTCCAGTTCGGCCAGCGCGCCCTTGAGCATGTTAAGCGTGTGGCTCGCGATCTCGTCTTGCAGACACAGGATGCGCAGCGCCGAGCAGCGCTGGCCCGCGCTGTCGAAGGCCGAGACGATGACATCGCCCACCACCTGCTCGGCAAGCGAGGTGGAATCGACGATCATCGCGTTCTGGCCGCCGGTCTCCGCAATCAGCGGGATCGCGTGCCCCTCGTCCGACAGGCGCGTCGAAAGCTGCTTCTGGATCTTGCGCGCCACTTCGGTGGAGCCGGTGAACATCACGCCCGCCACCTCAGGCTGCTCGATCAGCGCCGCGCCAATGGAGCCATCGCCGGGCAGGAGCTGCAGCGCGTCGCCCGGAATACCCGCCTGGTGCAGGATGCGCACGGCTTCGGCCGCGATCAGCGGGGTTTCTTCGGCGGGCTTCGCAAGCACCGTGTTGCCCGCAACCAGGGCGGCCGCAACCTGCCCTGTGAAGATCGCCATCGGAAAGTTCCAGGGGCTGATGCAGACCACCGGGCCCAGCGGGACTTGCGCTGCGCCAAAGGTCTGGCGCGCCTGGAGCGCGTAGAAGTTGAGGAAGTCGATCGCCTCGCGCACCTCGGCAATGGCATTGGCCGCCGACTTGCCCGCCTCGCGCATCGCAAGGCCCATGAGCACGGGCATTTCGTCCTGCATGGCCTGCGCGGCGCGTTCGAGCATGGCCGCGCGTTCGCTCACCGGGGTCTCAGCCCACGTGCTGGCCACGGCGCGCTTCATCGCCGCTTCGGCCATGTCGGTGGGCGTCACCACCACCTTGCCCACCACATCGGAGTGGTCGGCCGGGTTTATGACGTCCTCGCCTTCGCCTTCCACGCCGTCGGCCGCGGCGTGCCAGGAATGGGTAACGGTGCCGGCAAGCTTGATTGTGAGATCGGCCAGCACCGCATCGTCGGCAAGGTCGAGCCCGGCCGAGTTGGCGCGGTCGGGATAGATCTCGCTCGGCAGGTCGATCTTGTCGTGCTTGCCCGCCGGATCGTCGAGTTCGAGGAGCGATTCCACCGGGTCCTCGACCAGCGTTGCGACATCCACCTTCGGATCGGCAATGCGGTTGACGAACGAGGAGTTCGCGCCGTTCTCGAGCAGGCGCCGTACGAGGTAGGCGAGCAGCGTCTCATGCGTGCCGACCGGCGCGTAGATGCGGCAGGGGCGCGCAAGGTTGTCCTTGGATACCACATGCGAATAGAGCGCCTCGCCCATGCCGTGGAGACACTGGAACTCGTACTGCTCGACCGTGAAGGTCTCCGGCTTGGCCATATGGTAGATGGTCGAGAGCGTCTGCGCGTTGTGGGTCGCGAACTGCGGATAGATCTCGTCCGGCGCGGCCAGCAGCTTGCGAGCCGAGGCGATGTAGGCGACGTCGGTGTGGCGCTTGCGGGTGAATACCGGGAAGTCGGACTGCCCGTCGACCTGCGCGCGCTTGATCTCGGCGTCCCAATAAGCGCCCTTGACCAAGCGCACCATGATGCGCCGCTCGGCACGCTTGCCAAGATCGATCAGCCAGTCGATTACCTGCGGGCAGCGCTTGCCATAAGCCTGCACCACGAAGCCAAGGCCATTCCAGCCGGCCAGATCCTCATCCAGCGCCAGCGTCTCGAGAAGGTCCATCGAGAGTTCGAGACGATCCGCCTCTTCGGCATCGATGTTGAAGCCAATGTCATAGCCCTTGGCAAGCAGTGCCAGTTCCTTGACGCGCGGGAGCAGTTCATCGACCGCACGGCTCGCCTTCATGCGCATGTAGCGCGGGTGGAGCGCGGAGAGCTTGATCGAGATACCCGGGCCCTTGTAGACGCCCTTCCCCTCGCCCGCCGCACCAATGGCGTGGATTGCGTTCTCGTAATCCTCGTAATAGTCCTCGGCCGCCTTGGCCGTGACCGCAGCCTCGCCCAGCATGTCGTAGCTGTAGCGGAAGCCCTTGGCTTCGAGCTCTTTGGCGCGCTTGATCGCCTTGGCGATGGTCTGCCCGGTGACAAACTGCTCACCCATCATGCGCATGGCGATGTCGACACCGCGGCGTACGACCGGCTCACCGGCGCGGCCGATCAAACGGTTGAGTGCGCGCCCCAGCCCCTGATCATCGACGCTGCCATCGACGCCGCCATACAGCTTTCCCGCCACGACCAGCCCCCAGGTCGCCGCATTGACGAAGAGCGAGCGGTCGCCGCCCATGTGCTCGTGCCACTGGCCCTTGCCGATCTTGTCCCGGATAAGCGCGTCGCGCGTATCGTCATCGGGAATACGCAGCAGCGCCTCGGCCAGGCACATCAGCGCCACACCCTCCAGGCTCGACAGCGAATATTCGTACATCAGCGCATCGACGCCGCCCAGTTTCGCCTGCTGCTTCTGTTTGGCGCGCAGCATCTGGACAAGGTCGGTCGCGGTCTTGCGGATGGAATCGCGCATTTCACCGGGGAACCTCGCCGCCTCGATCAAGGGGGCCATCGCTTCGCCCTCCTCGCGTCGGCAGGCGCCGGTCACCGCACGTCGCAAAGCGCTGGGCTCGCGCACGGGTGGGGCGAAGGAGGCGAAGGGCGTGTGCTTGGTTTGTGTCGCGGTCATGATCCCAGATTATCTTTTTTGCAGTTGGCAGTCTGCCTTTTCGGCGTCTACTTCCAAAGCGTATGGGCTAAAGTTTAGTTTCATCTTGGGCGATTTGGATGGTCAGAAAAACGTTTGCAGGCGATCTGGATGAGATAGACCGCCGAATTATCGCGGTATTGCGCGCAGATGGCCGTAAAACCGTCACCGATCTGGCGCGCGAGGTCGGCATCTCGAAAACGCCCTGCCAGATCCGCATGCGGCGGCTGATCGACAGCGGCGTGATTCGCGGCTTCCAGGCCGTCGTGGACCCGGCGACGCTTGGTCTCGACCACATCGCCTTTGTCGAGATCGGCCTCGCCAGCACGCATGAGAAAGCGCTCACCGACTTCAACGAGGCGGTGCGCCGCATTCCCGAAGTGGAAGAGTGCCACATGATCGCGGGTAGCTTCGACTACCTGCTCAAAGTCCGCACGCTTGACATGCGGCGTTACCGCAAGGTCATGGGCGAGAAGATCACCAACCTCCCCCACGTGGCGACGACCTCCACCTTCGTGGTCATGGAGGCGGTAAAGGAAGTACACGGCTAGCCTCGCGCAGCGGGGACCGAATCGGACCCGTGCGCGCAAGCCTTACCGGGGCTTGGCGCGCGCTGGCCAAGAGACTGGCAGCACAAGATGCCTGCAGATAGGGAGCCCGCTAGTCTCTCCTGGGAGCGTGTCCCCTGCCATGCGCCCATGTGGGAATCCCCTTCACATCGCGCCTCCCGCGTGCACGCCAATGCTGCAGTCCAGCATCGATGAAAACCGCCGCAAGCTGCCATGGAATAATGAATAACCAAGCAGTCCTTCCATCGAACAGCTGCACCGCAGTGAATACCATTGGACATAGCACGAAACGTGTAATTGCACCCAATCCGCACTAGCTACATGAATGCAATGACACCGCTTCGGATGGCTTAGGGTTCTTTTAAATGGCCGTATCTGCTAGGGGCGCCTTCCGCAT
Source organism: Novosphingobium sp. BW1 (assembly GCF_008107685.1). GTDB lineage: Bacteria > Pseudomonadota > Alphaproteobacteria > Sphingomonadales > Sphingomonadaceae > Novosphingobium. Next base: position 44,573 of record NZ_VIRF01000084.1, on the reverse strand, counting down.
TTAGGGGAACCAGCCAGAGAACCGACACCACGGTCGGCGGACGGGAAGAGAATTATCCTTGCAGGCAGGACCAGACCGCCGGGCCACCTAGATGGCCCCTACCCGCGCTCGCACTGGCGCATCCTTGCTCTCGCAGCCCGTGCGCTTCTGGCGCTGATCGGCACGCTTGCGCTTGCCCACCCGGCCACGTCGGCCACCTCCGCAGGCGCGCGAAGCCAGACGCCCGCCTTCATGCACGACGAGGCACTGACCAGCGAAAACGGCTACACCACGCTGGAATGGGACGCGGTGCGTCCGGTCGTGGTCCACCAGGCCTCCACCCCGGCCATGAGCGCGGCCCGCACCATTTTCGAAGGGACCGGCACGCGCCTCTTCGTCAGCGGACTGCCCGATGGCAACTACTATTTCACGATCGCCGATGCCGCGCCGGGGGCCGCGCCCTCGCCTCCGCTGCATCTGGCGGTCACGCACCAGTCGCTCTCGCGCGCGCTCTGGCTGACCGCTCTGGGCGCGCTGGTCTTCGCCGCCATCGTCTTCGTCATCCTACGCGGAGCCCGCCGTGAGCGTTGAACAGGCTCTTCTCCCGCCCTGGCTTGGCTGGACGCTGTTGCTGGGTTTCTCGGTGCTCTGGATCGGGCTTGGCGCCTACTGGGGGCGGCGCAACAAGAGCTTCGAGGACCATGCCCTGGCCGGGCGCAACATTGGTCTTGCGCTTGGCTCGGCGACGGCGGCGGCGACCTGGATCACCTCGAACACGACTATGCTCGCCCCGCAGATGGCGCTGCAATTGGGCGTGTGGGGAATGCTCGCCTATTCGACCGCCTCGCTCGGCCTGTTTCTCTTCGCGCCCATGGCCACACGCATCCGCCAGCTCATGCCGACAGGCTACACCAGCGGCGACTTCTTCCGCCTGCGCTATGGCCGTGTGGCCTGGGGCATTTTCCTCGCCTTCACGCTGTTCTATTCGCTGACATGGCTCGTCTCGATGGCGATGGCAGGCGGCATTCTGCTCAACACGCTTTCGGGCATTCCCTATGGCTGGGGGATGAGCGTGATCCTGGCCGTGTGCGTCGCCTACACGATGCGCGGCGGGCTGGGCGCGGTCATCGGCACCGACTTCATTCAGAGCCTCATCATCATCATCGGTATCGTCGTGGTCGGCATCGCCGTCCTGGCCCACGTCGGGGTGGACGAGATCCACGCAAACCTCTCGCGCGAGCGGCCCGAGCTTCTCAACGTGCTCTTTCCCGCAGCCCTCATGGCGATCTTCAACAACCTGCTCTTCGGCCTTGGCGAGGTGTTCCACAACAACGTGTGGTGGAGCCGCGCCTTCGCCTTCCGTGAAGGCCTGGCGGGCAAGGCCTTCGCGCTGGGCGGCCTGATCTGGTTTCCCATTCCCTTCGCCGCCGGCTTCATCGCGCTGGCTTCGGGCGCGCTCGACGTGCCTGTCCCCAGCGCCGACATGGTCGGCCCGCTGGTGGTGGCAAAGGTCCTGGGCATCGGCGGCGCGGTAGGTATCTTCGTCATCGTATTCTGTTCGCTCGCCTCCTCGATCGACAGCTTGCTGGCGGCGACTTCGGACCTGCTCACCGAAGATGTCTATCGCCGCCTCCTGCGCCCCTCGGCCAGCCCGGAGACGCTCAAGGCCACCGCGCAGTGGATCACGCTGGGGCTGGGTCTTTTCACCTGGGTGGTCTGCCTGCCGCGCGTCGGCACGCTAGCCTCGGTGCTGTTCTTCGCAGGGCCGCTGGTGGGCGCGATGATCTGGCCCATCGTCACCGGCCTCTACTGGCGCCGCGCCAGCACCACGGGCGCGGTGGGCGGCATGCTGCTGGGCGCCGGGGTCGGGCTCGTCAGCTATTTCGCCATTGGTTTCTACGTCGCCTCGCTCGTCGCCACGGCCGTCTCGATGGTCTGGGTGCTGGCCTGCGCGCTTCTTTCCCGCTCCCGTTTCGACTGGAGCCAACTGCGAGAGGCCTCCTGATGACCTTCTCAAGTTCCTTCCTCGCCGTGCTCGTCTATGGATCGCTAGGCTGGTGCACCTTCACCGCGCTGGGTCTTGGCGGCCTGCTCATCCGCGACATCCGGCGTGGAGAGATCTGGTGACCCGCAGCGTCTCTCCCGCCGCGCACGTCTGCCATGCGCCGGTCATCGTCAAGCGGCCGGGCAAGATCGGCAATTGCCCCAACCCGGCGGACTACATCGCCAACGCCCCGCAGATCCGCCGCGCCGTACTCGACCGGCTGCGCGGGCAGTCGGTGCTTTCGGCCGCACTGTTCGACAAGGACCTCCTCACCGAACTGGCCAAGTTCGCCGCCTATCTCCAGCTCAAGCGCTTCGACGTCGCGACCGCGATGAGCGACAAGATCATGGCCGCCGCCTTTTTCGAGCCCTCCACCCGCACCCGCCTCTCGTTCGAGAGCGCGATGCTGCACCTGGGCGGCAAGACGATCAGCGTGGCCGATGGCAAGACCACCGGCGTCGCCAAGGGTGAATCCATGCGCGACATCGGGCAGATGTTCAATTCCTACGCCGATGTCGTGGTAGTCCGGCACACCGAGCAGGCCGCCTTGTCCGAAATGTGCGAGTACCTGCGCGTGCCGCTCATCAACGGGGGCAACGGTTCGGACGAGCACCCCACGCAGGCGCTGGCCGACTGGTACGCGCTGCTGAAATGGCGCCCAGAGATCACCTTCGGCCGCCTGCCCGAGGAATTTCGCCTCAACATCGGCATCATCGGCACACCGGGCAACATGCGCACGGTCAAGAGCTTCCTGATGCTCGCCTTGCTCTTCCACGAGAACATCAACCGCATAACCATCTTCTCCGAGATGGCCGATCCGCTGGGCGAGGAACTGCGCGAGCTGACCAAGAACAGCCCGATCAGCATCGGCTTTTCGCAAAGCCTGAAGCAAAACCTTGAATACCTCGACGTCATCTACATGAACGCGATCGCCTATATCGGCGATGGCTACCGTTTCTTCGCCGACGCCTTCTCGCTCTCATCCGAGAGCCGGATCAAGCCCGACACGGTGATCCTGCACCCCCTTGCGCGCGGGCTCGAACTTGACGTCAGCCTCGATGACACCCCCCACAATCTCTACTTCAACCAGGCCGACGGGGCCGTTTGGATCCGCCAGGCGCTGCTCCTCGCGATCTTTGGACGGGTGGCCGACATCGTGCCCCCCGACATGCTCGACAACGAGCCTGTGCCCTACGCCTGATCTGCCTAACCGCCCCAACAGCTTTTTCATCCAAGGAACCTCCCGATATGTGCGGCATTGCCGGTCTCTGGACCCCTTCGGGCTATAACCAAGACACGCCCCGCCACGCCGAGGCGATGGCCGACCAGCTGGAACATCGCGGCCCCGACGGGCGCGGCTTCCATTTCGACGCCGCAAACGGCCTTGCCATAGCGCACACGCGGCTCTCGATCATCGGCCTCAACGCCGGCGAGCAACCGCTGCATGGCCGCAGCGACGATGGCACGGGAGGCATTGCCGCCACGGTCAACGGCGAATTCTACGACTACAAGCGCCTGCGCGGTCTCCTGCGCACCGACGGCTTCCAGTTCTCGACCAAGTCGGACAGCGAAATCGCCCTGAAACTCTACGCCAAGCATGGCCTCGATTTCGTGGAGCACCTGCGCGGCGAATTTGCCTTTGCCCTGTTCGACGAGGACAGGCAGCGCCTGGTACTGGTGCGCGACCGTTTCGGCATCCGCCCCCTCTTCGTGCACCACGGGCCGCGCGGGATCGTCTGGGGCAGCGAGATCAAGGCCTTGCTTGCCCACCCAGACGTGCCACGCGATGTCTGCCCCAAGGCCCAGCTGCACCAGATGATGCAGGTCATGGTTCCGGGCATGACGCTCTACGAGGGAATCCAGGCGGTAAAGCCGGGCACCATGCTCATTATCGAGAAGGCAGGCGATGGCGTGGCGGTGCGCGAGGAGCGCTACTGGGACGCGAATTTCCCGCGCGAGGGCGAGCACGACGTCAAGAGCGATGAAGACCACATTGAGGCGGTGCGCGCCGCGCTGGTCGAATCGATCACGTTCCGGCTCGAAGCCGACGTGCCGGTCGCCTGCTACCTTTCAGGGGGCATCGACAGCTGCTCGATCCTGGGCATGGCGGCCGCGATCCAGCAGTCGCCTGTCAAGGCCTTCACCATCTCCTTTGACGATGCACGCTACGACGAGGCCCATATCGCCACCGAGATGGCCCAGATGGCAGGCGCCGACCAGGATATTCTGAAACTCAAGGCGGAGGACCTCTACGGCTCCAACTTCGAGGACGCGATCCGCTATTCCGAGCGGACCTTCTACAACACGCTGGGCGTCGCCAAGATGCTGATGAGCAAGCACGTACGCGAGGTCGGCTACAAGGTCGTCATCACCGGCGAGGGATCGGATGAACTGTTCGGCGGCTATGCTCAGTTCAAGGCCGACCTGTTCCTGCACGATCCCGAATACGCCGCGACACCGGCGGCGCAGGAAATGCGCAAGAGGAACGCGCTGTTCTCCGGCTCGGTCCTCGCCGAGGAGACCATCAGCCACCCCGCCTTCGAGGACGTCATGGGCTTCACCCCCAGCTGGATTCAGCCCTGGATGCTCACCCTCGAACGGGTAAAGCCGCTGCTGTCCGAGGAGTTCAAGGCGAAGCTGGGTGACTATGATCCCATCGCCGCTATTGCCCACAGCCTTGATCCCGCCATGCTGGAGGGTCGCCACGTTCTCGACAAGGTCCAGTATTCCTGGATCAAGACGATGCTGGAGGGGCAGATCCTGAACTGGGGTGGGGATCGAGTGGACATGGCCAACAGCCTCGAAAGCCGTCCGGCCTTCCTCGACCACCACGTCGCCGAACTCGCGATGCGCATCCCCCCGCAGGTGCGCGTACGCGGCGGCGTCGAGAAGTGGGTGGTGCGCGAGGCCATGAAGCATGTCCTCCCGCACGTCCTCTACGAGCGCGAAAAGTTCGCCTTCATGGCCCCGCCTGCCCACACCGATGCAAAGAAGACCGCCGAGATCGACAAGCTGATCGCGCGCTGGCTATCGCCGCAGCGCCTGGCTGCCAAGGGCCTGTTCGATCCTGCGAAGCTAGGCGCGGCAATCGCGGACTACCGCGCCTCGGACGACCATGCGCAGAACACGCGCATGGACATCATCCTCAACCACGCCATCGGCCTTCACGCGGTGGAAGAGCTGCTGACCTAGCACTACTTTGGCACAAGTGTGATCGGGTTGAGGTCGGGTGAGCATCCGCAGTGAGGGCATTGCGCTGGTGGGGAACGTTACAGGAGGTCAAGAATGGCTTGGCGCACTGCTGGCAGGCTGGGTTGCGGCGGCGGGCCGAGATCTCTTTTTTTCGTCTCGCCTGAGCGATCCGGCGGCTCTGCAGGGAGGCATAGGCCATTGCGCCAACTGACCTGACGCCACTTCGCGTCTTCGAGCATGGTGTATGCGGCCCGAGATTTGACGTCCGGCACGTGTCGCATCCGCGGTCGTCCGCGGCCTGCCACCGGCAATATCCGTTGCACGTCGGCCGGATAACGCGATCGATCTTTTCAATCGCGATTTCCGGCTTCGTGCGATACGCACGCAAGAAGATAGGCACGCCAGCCTTTTCCATTCGCGGCACGTCACTCGTCCAGCTTACCGGCAGGAACAACCGCAAGCTCAGCATGACCGGAACTTCGCCCGAAGCCAGCGTCACGGATACCAGTGTCTGGCAGTTCGCGTTCTTGCCCCGCGCCGAAGCGTATCGGGGCGCGACGCCAGCTGACGCCTTGCCCTTCTTCGGCAGGGCGGTGTCCTCGATGATCAGCCAGGCTCCGTCACCGCCGACCAGTTCGTCGGCCTGCCAGTCCTTTGCCATCGCCAGCCTCCATCAAAGCTGGCTCTCCATGAATCGCGCATTTCGCGCCATGGAAATCCCAAAAATCATACTTCTGCCAAAGTAATGCCAGGCGCACTCAACCTTCCAGAACCTCGGCGACGACCGGATCGCGGTAGGCGCCGAGCGTCGCGATCAGCGCGACGACGATGACCAACGCCAGCGCCGATGCGATCAGCGCGAAGTGGTAGCTGCCGGTCGCATCGACAGACCAGCCGAAGGCCGCAGGGCCAAAGGCCGCGCCGAAACTGAACATGCCCAGCACCACGCCATAGGTCGCGCCGTAATTGCGCAGGTGCGCATAGCGCCCGGTGAAGTAGGCGAGCATGTCAACCTCGGCGCCCGCGGCTAGCCCCAGCATGAGCGCGGCGGCTGTCACCGGCCCCCCAAAGGCGAGCAGCAAGGCGGCCACCACCGGCGAGAGCAGGAACAGCGCGGCCACGAACGGCGCGTGGAAGCGGTCGAAGAGATAGCCCACGATCACGCGTGCGACAATCACGGCGATGCCGATCTTGGCCGCGACCTGCGCGGCTTCGGCGGCCGGCATACCCCGGTCGACCACCATGGGCACCAGATGCACGATGAGGCCCGCGACAAAGAAGCCCAGCAGGACGGCGATGCCCACGATGGTCAGGGTCTGGCGGTTGACCTCGAAACGGCCGCGCACCTTGGGCTCGGCACTGGCTACCGGAGCCTTTTTCTCGCGGGGCATGAGCAGGCTTACCGGCAGGCCGACGACAAGGATCGTGGCGGCCATGGCCAACGCGGCGGTGCGCCAGCCGCTCGAGGCAAAGATCGGCCCCAGCAGCGCAGGCGCGAGGAAGGCGGCGAGACCCGATCCCATCAGCATCAGCCCGAGCGCCAGACCGCGCCCGGCATTGAACTTGGCTGAAACCGCACGCGCCCAGATAGCCGGCGTCGTGCCGCATCCGGCGAGGCTGACCAGCAGCCACAGCCCCCACCACATCGCCACCGAATTCCCGGCCCGCGACAGGAGGACAAAGCCGATGGGCGCCGCGATATAGCTTGCAATCGCGATCACGCGCACGCCGTAGCGGTCGGCCAGTCGGCCCACGATCGGCGCGGAGAGGAAGATGCCCAGCTGCTCGAAGGTCGCGGCCCCCGAAGCCGCCGCGCGGCTCCAGCCGAACTCCTCCTGCACCGGCGTGACGAAAAGACCCAGAGCATAGAAGCCGATGCCCATCATGCCCACGCCAATGGCAAGCCCTGCGGCCAACACGGTCAGCCAGTTTTCTGCAAATTCGCGCCGCACGGCGCCGGAAAGGGAACCACTCATCGCGGCACCTTGTCGCAGCGCAGCATCAAGGGCAAGCGCTCCCTGCCTGCGCTGCTCGCTGGGCGGTCAGGGGCCGGTTGGTCCAGGGACGGGCGCCCGCCGTGTCAGACCCGCTCGGCCTGTCCGGCCTCTTCCAGCGCGCGCTCGTTGCAGGCAAGTTCGCACACGCATTCGTAGAGAAGCCGCGTTCCTCGCTCGCAATCGACCCAGTGCGTCCATTCGTCGGGCGCATGGCTCACGCCCTTCACCGAGGGCACGAAGAACAGCCCCGCACGCGAATGCTCGCAAAAAAACTGCACGTCGTGGCCTGCGCCCGAGGGCATGATCTTGTAGCTGTAGCCCAGCTCCTTCGTCTTGCCCTCAATCAGCGCGATCAGCCCGGTGTCGCAATAGGCCGGGGCCAGCCAGGACATCTGCTCGTATTCGAAGTGCAGCTTGTTGCGCCGCGCGATGGCGGCCAGAACCCGCTCGCACGCGCTGGCCAGCGCCTTCATCTTCTCGTGATCGAGGTCGCGCCCGACGATGGTGAAGTCGACCTCGCCCGGCACCGTATGCGGAAAGCCGGGCTTGCAGTTGACGTGGCCGATGGTGATGCGGCTCTTGCCGGTGCCCTCTTCCTCGATGATGCGCGGGATCTCGTGGGCGAAATCGGCCATGCCCATTAGCGCGTCGGCGCGCATGTTCATCGGCGCGGTCCCGGCATGGTCGGCCTTGCCGATGAGGCGCACCATCCACTTGAAGACACCGGAAATACCCTCGACGATGCCGATGGTGGTCTTCTCGGTATCGAGGACAGGCCCCTGCTCCACATGGAGTTCAAGGTAGGCCCGGATCGTCTCGGGCGGGCGGTAGGCGTGCATCGCGCGGGATGGATCGAGCCCCGCCTCGCGCATGGCGTCCACCAGTTTCACGCCGCGCTCGTCCGCCGCGGCATCGAGCCACTCACGCGTCAGCTGCCCGGTCATCGCCTGGGCGCCCAGCATGCCCCCGAAGCGCCCCTCTTCCTCGGCGGTCGCGATGACTTCGACCGGATAGAGCGGCTCGATCCCATTCGCCTTCATCGTGCGCACAACCTCAAGCCCTGCGACGACGCCCAGGACCCCGTCGAACATGCCGCTCGCGGGCACGGAATCGGTGTGCGAGGCGATGATGACGGCGGGCACGTCCTCGCCCCGCCCGGACGGATCGAAACGGCCGATGACGTTGCCCGCACCGTCCATGCGGTGGGTCATGCCCAGCTCTGCAAAGCGCCCGCGCAGCCATTCGCGCACGGCCATGTCCTCGGGGCTGAAGCCCTGTCGATAGACGCCCCCATCGGCCTCATTGAAGCCGAAGCGCGAAATGGCGGTGATGTCCCGCTCGATCCTCTCGATGCTGACGCTGGGCACGTGCGCCTCCCTTGTCCGGTATGTGCGGCGCGGATTGCCCACGCTCTGTTGGCGGGGAGACTAGACGCCACCACGGGGGCGGGGCAAGCCGGGGAACTGCGGCGCAGGCACCCGGCCTATGCGTACCTCAACTCTGAACGTAAGAGAGAACCGTCTCGTTCAGCGAGATGGGATCGAGCTGCATGAACGGCACAACGGGTTCGAGCTGGTACTCGATAGCGATCTTGTCGAACTGCGCGCCATCGCTGATGCCCCGCTCTAGGGCAATGCGCACGATGCCATCCTCGTTGAGGCCAGCCATTTCCTTGCGCACCTTTTCGGAGACCTGGCGCTCGGTCGCGTCGGGATGGACATTGGCGTAACGCACGCCCTCACCTGCCGCGTGGCGGATTGCGCCGGTTGCCTGAAGCACGAGCGCAAACTGCAGGATGCCGATCATGAGCGCGGCCGCCACCGGCATGGCGAGGGCAAACTCGATCACCGAGGCGCCTTCCCGGTTCGCGGCGAGGCGCTTCAAAGCGTGAGGCAAGTTCACTGAATGCGCTCCAGACTGGTGCCTTCAAGGGTAATCGTCGAGCCCAGGACCTGCGAACCGAACAGGCTTGCCAGCTTGGACCAGTCGAACTGCATCTCCACCGTCTTCTTGATCGAGACCTCGACATAGCGTGCCGATTCCTCGCCCGCCGCGCAGTAAGAATCGAACTGGTCCTTGCGCACTCCGTCGCATTCAAGGAAGAGCTCGGCCGTCACCTGCCCGGCCTCGACGTCCGCTGCGGCCATTGCCTCGGTGACGATATAGCTTGTGTCCGAACTCTGCGGACGCTTGGCGAGCACAAAGTCGGTAGTGCGCTGCGCGGCCAGCTCGACATCGATGCGCGCAACCACGAAGCGCGAGACCTCGACCATGCCGGCCAGAATCATGAGCAGCAGCGGCAAAACCAGCGCCAGTTCGATCACGCTCGCCCCGCGCCGGTCGCGGCGCAGCGCAGCGATGCGCCGGCCCAGTTCGGCGAAACTCATTCGACCACCTTCACGACCGGGGCCGACAGGTCGAGATTGGCGTAGTCGACCGTGCAGTTGTTGTTGAGCGAGGATGTGCCCGCGAAAGTGACGTGATTCGCGATCAGCAGCAGGCACTCGGCCGACTGGCCCGAATTACCAGTGAAGCGCACATCGCCGTTGGGCATGTAGATGACGCCGGTGAGATCGAGTTCGCTGCCACCTGCAAAATTGCTCTCGCTGCTGGAACCGATCTGATCCTGAAAGAACAGGACGTTCTTCCAGGTCGGGCTCTGCGCGGCGCTGGGCGCGGTCAGGTCCATCGTGGCGCCGCCGGTGATCTTGACCGAGGCGGCATTGCCCGTCCCGCTTCCGGTCAGCACGAAGGTGACACCATCCCCGATTACCGTGGCCGAACTTGCCACATCCAGGAGGCCGCCATCAATGATGTAGGTGCCGGGCGAAAGGGTCGTAACCCCTTTCAGGGTCAAACCGTTGCAGTAGCGCCCTGGGGTAAGCGTCTGCACGTCCTTGGGGTTGTTCGAGTACTTGTTGTACGTACACCCTTCCGGTTCGCTGGGCGCCTCGAGTTCGCGGCCCGCAAGCGGATCCTGGATCGGAAGGCCGTAAGGCTGGAGCACGGCATCTTCGGGAATGTTGCGCGAGCTGGCATCGATGCCGCCCACGGCATGGAAGTTGGGTGCGTTGATCCAACTGGTGCCGGTCAGGTCGATGGCCGCCTGAATGCCCGAGTTGGCCCCGACGCCGCAGCCCAGGTTGACATCGGCCGTGCCGACCGCGCGCACGCCCATCCCGACAGGCGCTAGCGCGATGACGCAGTATTCGCCCTCGTCGGTACGCGTGGCGACCGCGCGTGCGCGAATGGTTGGCGCGACATCGAGAAATACGCTGGAGAACGGCAATTTCTGACTGGTTGTCGCGATGACCTCCACCGCGCCCGTATCGCCGGTAAAGGCCCCCGAGTACGGCGGACTGCTGATCCGCTCGACGAGGACGTTGAGAGTGTTGTCCGCGTTGCGCCCGATTTCCTTGCGGGCCCCCGGCTCTGCCCCTTCGGACTGAAGCATGCTGAGCGCGCCCGCACGCGCGCCCGCATCGACGGCCTGCTGCAACTGGCGCTTCCACAAGTACCACTGCGCGGTATCGACCGCGAGACCCGCAGCGCCGATCAGGGTCACGAAGCCGATCCCGGTGAAAGTAAGAATACTTCCCGAGCGATCGGAGCGCAGACGGGTCAGGAATGCCGGGTAAGGCATGGCGGTTCGCGGCTTTCGACAGTTGCAATCGAAATCACCCAAGCGCCTACAAAAATAAGATCCTCAAAACTTAATTGGTTAATTTTATAGAAACCATCCCATTGCGCTGGTGCAACTTCCCAATTTCCATATTTTAACCCTGATGGGCCCAAACGCAACAAACTCCGGCCTGGTTCCCACCAGGCCGGAATTTTTAAAGAAGGGCGAACGACTCGCCCCCACCCCCCCGCGAGAGATCAGCCGATCGTCTTGGGACGATAGGGCCCCTCGGACGATCCCGTCGGCTCTGCGCCGTCGTTGTCGGCCTCCTGCGGAGCGGCCGGGACCGGCATCACGCCTGCTCCCTGGACCATGTTCGACAGCGTCGAGCCATCAAGGCCCAGTTCCTTCATCAGCCCGTCGATCATCGGCGCCTGCGCGCGGTAGGCAAGCGCGGCGCTGACCGCGTCGCTGGCGAGATTGCCCGAGCCGCCAACCGGAGCCCCGGTTCCGCCCACAGCGCCCGCGCCACCCTTATGGGTGAGGCCGTCGACCTGAACGATCTTGATCGAGTCGATCGCTTCGAGCGGCCTGACGCTCTCACGCACGACCTCGGGCAGAACCTTCAGAAGCGCCATCTTCATCTGGAGCGAGATCTGCTCCGAGGAGAGGATGTTCGCCGCCTCGTTAATTGCACGTTGGCCAGCCGCCTCGACTTCCATGCGCACGCGCGCAGCTTCGGCCTTGAGCTTCTCGGCTTCCGCCTCGCCCTCGGCTTCGCGGCGCACCGCTTCGGCCCGGTTGAACGCGGCTTCCTTCTCAGCCTCGGCCTCCACCTTGATGGCGATGGCCTGGCGCTCGGCTTCCTTGGCCGCCTCGATCAGCTCGATCCTCTTGAGACGCTCAGCCACTTCGGTTTCGCGGCTGGTCGTGACCTGCTCCTCGGCGGCGACCGCCTTGGCACGGGCCTCGTCGGCCTGGCTCTTTGCCTGGCTTTCCTCACGGCTCTTGTTCTGGATCGCGATCTGCTGCTCCTGGCGCGCCAGTTCGACGGCCTGGGCCTGCGCGATCTGCGCCTCCTGGATGGTACGGTCGGCCTCGATCTGGCGACCATCGACCTGCTGCTTGGCCTCGATCCGGGCCTCGTCCGATTCCCGGGTGCGCTTGGCCTGCTCGCGGGCGATCTCCGCCATCTGCTCGGCGCGGCGCATTTCCACCTCGCGCTCCTGCTCCAGGCGCGCAAACTCGTTGTCGCGCTGGATGGTGAGCGACTGGCGGTCGGCCTCCAGGTTTTTGGACTCCATCTGGACGCGCGTGTCCTGCTCGATGTCGTTGCGCGTCTTCTTGCGCAGCTCGATCTGCTCGGTCAGCTTGGTGAGACCTTCGGCATCGAACGCGTTGTTGGCGTTGAAGTGCTCAATGGATGTCTGGTCCAGCCCGGTCAACGAAACCGACTCCAACTCCAGTCCATTCATGGCGAGGTCCGAGGACGATACCTGCTGCACCTTTTGCACGAAGTCGGCGCGCTGCTCGTGCAGCTGGTTCATCGACATGCCCGCCGCGACCGAGCGCAGCGCGTCCACGAACTTGCCTTCGACCAGGTCCTTCAGGGCTTCGGGGTGCATGGTGCGCGCGCCCAGCGTCTGGGCGGCCATGGCAATGGCGCCGGCGTCCGGTCGGACACGCACGTAGAACTCGGCCTTCACGTCAATGCGCAGGCGGTCGAGCGTGATGAGCGCATCCCCATTCTTGCGCTCCACGGCCAGGCGCACAGTGTTCATGTTAACCGGCATTGTCTCGTGGAAAACCGGCAGCACCAGCGCACCGCCGTTCATCACAACGCGCTCGCCCCCTACGCCCGTACGCACGAACGCGATCTCCTTGCTCGCCCGCTTGTACAGGCGCGCCATCACGATGCCGATGGCCATAAGCGCCACGACAATCGCTCCGACCATCACGGCGATGCTGTAAAGCCCCGTCATTTCACTCTCTCCTTGAGCGGGATGCAGCGGATGGCCCAACGCCCCGCTCTTGAACTCATCCCAACTCAACCGCGCACGCGAAGACGCGGTTGAGCTCAAATGACTTCAATTCTGCACGCCTGCCAAGGCTATGTGTGAAAAACGCAGACAGTTTGAACAGATGCGCGAAGCGCAGGTCCGGTTTTCAAGATGGCTTCGGCATCAAGCCCGGTTCAAGGCGATGCACATAGTCCAAACTCCAAGAAACAACGCTGCGGACAGCCCATCGCCCCGCTCTGACAATTCATTGTTTCGGTTGGGACTTACATAGCGAAATCGCAATATGTTGCCTAGGAAAACCGGATTGTTGCGAGTCGATTGCAGATAGACCCGCGCGGCAGATCACCTCAGTCTGGGCAGGTAGTGATCCCCGCGCGCGATCGCCTTGAACAGGTCGCCCTCGCGCCGCACGATGAGGACGCGCTCGCCGGTGACGAAGGTCTGCCCCGCGTTGTCCGGTTCGAGCATGACGTGATGAACCTGCCCGAAGTGGTCGAGGATCCTGGCCCGTGCCGGCGAGCCCTGCGAGGCGGTTCCAATCACGATCTCGCCCTCACGCCCGACCAAGGAGGATCGGTCGATCGCCGAGGTCTCGTCGCGCGGCAGCAGGCGTGCCAGGGGACGCGAGAGCCCGCCCGTCAGCGGGAGCGCGACGATGCCCGTTGCAGGGCCGACCAGCCAGGGTGTCCAGGCCGCTCCGGTCAGCCCTGCCAGAAGTTCCTGCGCGCACAAGCCCAGGATCCCGAAGACACTGAAAAGAACGGTAAGCCAGACCATCAAGGGCACGCGCCCCAGCCCGACCAGCGAGAGAAGACCAGAATCGAGATCGATATCGGCGTCTGCGTCCCCTTCCAGCGCATCGGCAAGGCCGAATACCTGCACGAACGCCAAGACAAGGACGACACCCAGCGCGGCCGAGAACGGCAGATTCTCCCCCGCCGTCAGGAAATCGAGCATCAGCCCTGGTCCCTCGCGTCGATGTACTTGGTTTCCAGAAAGCGGTTGCGCGTGGCGAGTGCATCAACGTCGTTGCGCGAGAGATCCTCGCTCATCGCCTCGATCTCATCGGAGATGACGCACAAGCCGTCCACCAGCTGCTCGTTGGGCGAAAGGCCCGAGGTGCCGGGCCTGGCGCGCAGCGAGGGCGGAATGCGGGTGTAGCTGTCGACCAGGCTGGGCAGGTGCTCGGAAAGGAGCTTGCGCACCTCGCGCGCGGCGGGCCCGCTCTCCTCCATAGTGGCGAGCTGGGGCGCGAGCTGTTCGAGGTGAACGCCGATCATGTCGATGGCATCGACCGCCGCGTTGGGCAGTGCCCGGCGCTTGCCCTCCAGCCAGATCTCGGTCGAGCCCGCCAGTTCGGCCAGTTCGGTCTCGTGCAGATCGCCCGCGCGGGTGCGCGGCGCGGACGGGTAGATCGAGAGCAAGCAGAAGACGACGAAGGCGAGCAGCGTCACCAGCACCGTGGTCACGAACGTGAGCCCCCCCAGGATCAGCGCGGTCGTCAGCGCGGCCACGAAGATCGCGCCCACGGCCAGCACCGCGCGGCGCAGGCGGCGCAGGCGAAAGGCCCAGCGCTGCTTCTTCGCGGTGTAGAGGCGCGCGGCGCGCTGGCGGCGCGCGGCCCGGACGATCTCCTTTGAAACCCGGCGCGCGGGCACCTGTGCCATGTCTCTCGTTCTCTCCTGCTGTCGTTACGTCATGGCCCCCTGCAGAGGGCACCCGGCCTTACTTCTCGTCAAGCGCTTCCAAGAGGTTCTGCGCAGCCTTGGTATCGCCTTCGGCTAGCCCCTCGGTCTGGCCCTGCGCGCGGGCAATGTACGCCTTGGAACGGTCGATCTCGCCTTCGAGCGAGGTCACCGTCTGTTTCATGGAATCGAGCGCCTTGACCTTGAAGGTGTCGATCGAGTCCATCGTATCGTAGATGTTCTGGAAGGCGCGGCTCAGCGTTTCGAGCGGAATGGTCGCACTCGCGGCCTGCTCGTGGATGCGTGCGGTGTTGTCCTTCATCATCTGGCCGGTGCCCTCGATGATGTTGGCGGTCGTCGTGTTGAGCGCGGTGATCTGGTCGAGCACGAGCTTCTGGTTCGCCATCGCCTGCGCCACGGTCACCGCGGTGCGCAGCGCGCCCACGGTCGTCGTCGAGGCGCGGTCGACGCCCTTGATGAGTTCGACATTGTTCTTCTTCACAAGATCGAGCGCGAGGTAGCCCTGCACCGAGACAGCCATTTGCGTCAGCAGGTCCTGCGTGCGCTGGCGAACATAGAACAGCGCACTCTCGCGCACGGCCTTGGCCTTGGCAGGATCGCTGTGGTCAAGATCGGCGGCCTTGTCCTCGAGCGCGGTGTCGAGGGCCTTGGACATCCAGATCATCTGTTCCAGCTTGCCGAGCGAAGCCCACAGGTTCTGCCGTTCCACGTCGATGGCCGCGTTGTCCATCAGGAGTTCGTCCTTGCCGTTCTGCAAACGGGTAAGGATTGCCGAGATATGCCCCTGCGCGCTCT
This sequence comes from Novosphingobium sp. BW1, assembly GCF_008107685.1. Classification (GTDB taxonomy): domain Bacteria; phylum Pseudomonadota; class Alphaproteobacteria; order Sphingomonadales; family Sphingomonadaceae; genus Novosphingobium. The sequence continues at coordinate 29,217 of NZ_VIRF01000084.1, read as the reverse complement.
GGTAGCCGTCGAAATAGTCGCGCAGCTTCGATCCGAAGGGAATGATCCCGAAGATCTTGCGCTTGGAAAGCAGGTCACCCTTGGTCGAGGGATCGAGATCCTCTACCGTCTTCCTCAGTTCGGCCAGATCCGCGCCCACGCCGCTGTCACGATCCATCGCACGGATCGGGCGGTCGAGAAAGCGGTTGGAGTGCCCGGCTGCCTCAGAGATCTCCTTGCGGCCCATGTTGGTAATCTGGTCGACGCGGCGGCCGAAATCGGGCGAACTGGCGTCCTGCGAGACAAGATCGGAAACAAACTCGTCCACGCGCACCTGCAGCTTGGACTTCTGCTCCTCGTCCACCGGCACGAGCCCGGCGGCCTTTTCGGCCTGCACGGTGGGCACGGGATCGGGCGGCGTCAGCTTGAGTTCGTCAGCCACAGCCGTGTCGGTCGTGCTCGCCATTCGTGAAAGTCCTTGTCCTGCATCTTACCCGGTACTGGACGGACAAGGTAGGTTTGGGCGCCCGTCTCTACAAGAAAAACCGATAGCTGAGCGCCCTAGTCGTCGATGAAGGGGCCATGGCCGTCGACCTGCGCCATCAACATGGAATCGCCGCGTGCAACAACGCACAAGGTCAGTCCTGCTGCCGCGGCACGGCGCACCGCGAGATCGGTCGGCGCGGAGATCGTGACGAGGAGCGCGCAGCCCGCCCGCACGGTCTTCTCGACCAGTTCATAGGAACAGCGGGAGGTCATGACGATGAAGCCTGCGCCCGCATCACGCCCCTCTCGTGCCAGCGCCCCCACCAGCTTGTCGAGCGCGTTGTGGCGCCCGACATCCTCGCGCACGATCAGTACCTCGCCCTCGGGCGTGCAGAAGGCGGCGGCATGGGTCGCGCGGGTGGCCTGCCCCAGCACCTGCCGTCCGCGCATCGCCTCCAGCGCCCCGCCCACCGCGGCGCGCGAGAGGCGCAAGGTGGGCTCCAGCACGGGCAGCGGGCGCAGCGCGGTCTCGATCCCATCCATCCCGCAGATACCGCAGGAACTGTCCCCGATCCGGCGCCGAGCGCGCTCCATGACGGGCCCGAGGCATTCGGCGGGAAGACTGACCCGCGCGACCATGCCTTGCCCCCAAGCGCCCTTGTCGACGCGCGACAGCGTGATCTCGCCAACCTGTTCGGCCCGCGCCAGTCCCTCCGCCAGAAGGAACCCGGTCACGAAGTCCTCAAGGTCCAATGGTGAGGCCATCATGACGGCAAAGGCAATGCCGTTGATCTCGATTGCAACGGGGCATTCGATGGCCACAAGATGCTCTCTGGCCGGCTCCGAAATCGCCCCTTGTGTGTAATCTGCACGCACGAACAGGGCCGCAACAGTGCCCGGACCGCCTCCGCTCATGGCCGCAGGCTCCCTGCCGCAGCGATCAGAAAATGGCCGAAATGCATGGTTTCATCGCAATCTGCATACGCGTTTTCCACGGGCGAATCCCGCCCTGCGAGCCCCATCGTGCCAATTTGGCTTGCTTGGCGGAGCGGACTTACCCTAAACGGGCGCGCCGGATAAAGGGTCGATGGGCATGCCCCGCGGATTAAGATATGGCATTACCCGCATTCGCGGCGGCGTTTCCCACCCGACCGGACAGAGATTTTTCGCAAGAGATTGGTTGAACCCTACATGAGTTGGCTGAGCAAGGTCCGCAATTCGCTTTCGAGCCTGAACAAGCGTGACACCCCCGACAACCTCTGGATCAAGTGCCCGAGCTGCGGCGAGATGCTCTTCACACAGGAGTTCGAGGCCAACCTCTCGGTGTGCCCGCGCTGCGAGCACCACGGGCGCATTACCGCCAAGACCCGCTTCGAGCAGATCCTCGACGCTGGCTTTACAGTGCTGCCCACGCCCGAGGTGGAAGAGAACCCCCTGAACTTCCGCGACACCAAGAAGTACTCGGACCGCCTCAAGGCCGCGCGCGCGGCCAATCCCTATCCCGACGCGCTGACCAACGCCTCCGGCACGATCGAAGGCTACAAGGCCGTGCTCGGCGTCCAGGACTTCAAGTTCATGGGCGGCTCGATGGGCATGGCCGTGGGCGAAGCCTTCGTCGCCGGCGTCGAGAAGGCGATTGCGCAAAAATGCGCCTACATCATCTGCACGGCCGCGGGCGGCGCCCGCATGCAGGAGGGTATCCTCTCGCTCATGCAGATGCCCAAGACCACGGTCGCCACGCGCCGTCTTGCGGCCGCGGGCCTCCCTTACATCGTCATCCTGACCGACCCCACCACCGGCGGCGTGACCGCGAGCTATGCGATGCTCGGCGACGTCCAGATCGCCGAACCCGGCGCCCTCATCGGCTTTGCCGGCCAGCGCGTTATTCAGGACACGATCCGCGAAAAACTTCCCGATGGCTTCCAGCGCGCGGAATACCTCCACGACCACGGCATGGTCGACATGGTGGTGCACCGCAAGAACCTCAAAGGCACGCTGGCACAGCTCCTCGGATACCTTGAACGAAAGGAAGCCCAGTGAATATCGACAGCGCCCTTGTCCGCGAGCTCGCCGAGCTCCTTGCGGAAACCGGCCTCTCGGAAATCGAGGTGGAGGACGGTGAACGCAAGATCCGCGTCAGCCGCCAGATGATCCAGCAGATGAGCGCGACGCTCCCCCCGGTGGGCTATCCCACCGAGGCGCCCGCCTCAGCTGCCGCGCCGGCCGTGGCCGCCGCGCCCGCACCGGCGCCCGAAGCCCCCGTCGATGCGGTCAAGTCGCCGATGGTCGGTACCGCCTACATGTCGGCCGAGCCGGGCGCCGCGCCCTTCATCGCGGTCGGCCAGTCGGTCAAGGAAGGCGACGTTCTCCTCATCGTCGAGGCGATGAAGGTTATGAACCAGATCACCGCGCCCAAGTCGGGCACGATCAAGGCGATCCTCGTCGACAACCAGCAGCCGGTCGAATTCGACCAGCCGCTCGTGGTGATCGGCTGAGGTAGAGCGTTTCCATGGCCATTAAACGCCTCCTGATTGCCAACCGCGGCGAAATTGCGCTTCGCATCCACCGCGCCGCCCAGGAAATGGGCATCGAGACCGTCGCGGTGCACTCCACCGCCGATGCCGATGCCATGCATGTCCGCCTTGCCGACCATGCCGTGTGCATCGGTCCGCCGGCCGCCAAGGACAGCTACCTGAACGTCGCCGCGATCATCTCGGCCGCCGAGATCACCGATGCCGACGCGATCCACCCCGGCTACGGGTTCCTTTCGGAAAACGCCCGCTTCGCCGAGATCGTGGAAAGCCACGGCATCAAGTGGGTAGGCCCCAAGCCCGAGCACATACGCACGATGGGCGACAAGGTCGAGGCCAAGCGCACCGCGGGGGCCCTCGGCCTGCCGCTGGTGCCCGGCTCGGACGGCGCGATCGAGGACTTCGACGAGGCGCGCAAGCTGGCCGAGGAGATCGGCTATCCGGTCATCATCAAGGCCGCATCGGGCGGCGGTGGCCGCGGCATGAAAGTCGTCAATTCGGCCGAGGAACTGCAGAGCCAGATGGGCCAGGCCCGTTCGGAAGCCGCAGCCGCCTTCGGCGATGCCACCGTGTACATGGAAAAGTACCTCGGCAACCCGCGCCACATCGAGTTCCAGGTGTTCGGCGACGGCGAAGGCAATGCGGTCCACCTGGGCGAGCGCGACTGCTCGCTCCAGCGCCGCCACCAGAAGGTGCTCGAGGAAGCCCCCTCGCCCGTCATCACCCCCCAGGAGCGCGACCGCATGGGCGGTATCGTCTCGAAGGCGATGGCCGACATGGGCTACCGCGGTGCGGGCACAATCGAGTTCCTCTGGGAAAAGGGCGAGTTCTACTTCATCGAGATGAACACCCGTCTCCAGGTGGAACACCCCGTGACGGAAGCCATCACCGGCGTTGACCTGGTGCGCGAGCAGATCCGCATCGCCGACGGCCAGCCGCTCTCGTTCACGCAGGACGCGATCGAGTTCAAGGGGCACGCCATCGAGTGCCGCATCAACGCGGAAGACCCCTGGAACTTCACGCCCTCGCCCGGCAAGGTCTCGAACTACCACGCCGCAGGCGGCATGAACGTGCGCGTCGATAGCGGGCTCTACGCCGGCTACTCGATCCCGCCCTACTACGATTCGATGATCGGCAAGCTGATCGTCTCGGGTCGCAGCCGCGCGGGCGCCATCATGCGCCTCAAGCGCGCGCTGGGCGAAATGGTGATCGAAGGCCCCAAGACCTCGATCCCGCTGCACCAGGCTCTGGTGGAGGACCCCGGGTTCAACGCGGGCGAATACACCATCAAGTGGCTCGAGGAGTGGCTGGCCAAGCGCGCCGGCTAAGCGAAAGCATGACCAAACCGATGAAATCCTACCTGGACTTCGAAAAGCCGATTGCCGAACTGGACACGCGCGTGGCCGAGTTGCGCGCGACCCAGGACGGCAGCAGCGACATCGACATCGAAGCCGAGATCGCCAAGCTTGCCGCCAAGAGCGAGGCCATGCTCTCCTCCACTTATGGCAAGCTGACGCCCTGGCAGAAGACGCAGGTCGCGCGTCACCCGCTACGCCCGCACTTCGTCGACTACGTGGAGATGGCCTTCACCGACTTCGTGCCGCTGGGCGGGGACCGCCTCTATGGTGAGGATTGCGCGATCCTGGGCGGCTTTGCCCGCCTCAATGGCCAGCGCGTGATGCTTATCGGCCACGAAAAGGGCCACGACACGGCCAGCCGCGTCAAGCACAACTTCGGCATGGCCAAGCCCGAAGGCTACCGCAAGGCGATCCGCCTGATGGAGATGGCCTCAAAGTTCGGTCTGCCGGTCGTCACGCTTGTCGACACCGCCGGCGCCTTTCCCGGCATCGAGGCCGAGGAACGCGGCCAGGCCGAAGCCATCGCCCGCTCGACCGAGGCCTGCCTTGCCCTGGGTGTGCCGATGGTCGCGGCCATCGTCGGCGAAGGCGGTTCGGGCGGCGCGGTGGCCATTGCCGCGGCCAACAAGGTGCTCATGCTCGAGCATTCGGTTTACTCGGTAATTTCGCCCGAAGGTGCCTCCTCAATCCTGTGGCGCACACCCGAAAAGGCGGCCGACGCGGCCACCGCGATGAAGGTGACGGCGCAGGACCTTCTGGAATTAGAGGTCATCGACGGCATCGTCGAGGAACCCCTGGGCGGCGCGCACCGCGATCCGGCCCAGACCGCCAAGGCGCTCGCCGCCGCGATCGAGAAGGAACTCGCCAAGCTGTCCAAGCTCGACGCCGAGGCGCTCGTGCGCCAGCGCGAGGAACGTTTCCTCGCCATCGGCTCGCTCTAAATAGCCAGACCTGACCTAAGCCGCGTGCCCGGGCCGCTGCGCCAGCGCCCGGGCCGCGATTTCAAGGGCTCCTGTCGGCCCCGCATCGTCCCCCAGCCTCGGTAGAACGATCCGCTGTGCGAGAACGGCGGGCGTTGCATCCTCCAGATAGCCACCCAGCAGATGCGGCACGTGATCTATCGCGCGCGCCAGCAGATGCCGCTGGCGATGGATCACACCTCCCCCCACGATGATCCGCTGCGGCGCCAATGCCAGCAGCAGATGGACGAGCAGTTCGGCGAGATCCTGCGCGGTCACCTCCCAGCGCGGATCGTGGGCAGGCACCTCGCCCGGATGGCACCCCAGGCGCGCGGCGAGCGCAGGCCCACTCAACAATCCCTCCACGCAGTCCCCATGGAAGCGGCAAGCCCCCGCAAAATTGTCCCCACGCGCCCGGCGCAGGCGCAGATGCCCCAGTTCCGGGTGCAGGCTGCCATGGACCGGATGGCCTTCGACCAGCACCCCGCCCCCGATACCCGTGCCGATGGTGACATAGACTAGGCTGGTACAGCCCAGCCCCGCCCCATGCCGGTATTCGCCGAGCGCCGCGCCGTTCACGTCGGTGTCGAGCCCGACCGGGCAGCCCAGCTCCTTCGCAAAGAGGGCGCGCACATCCGCGCCGCTCCACCCCGGCTTGGGCGTTGCCAGCATGCGTCCGAAATCGGTGGCCCCCGGATCGAGACGGATCGGGCCGAAGCTCGCAATCCCGACGGCATCGAGTGCCTGCGTGTCCTGCCAACCGGACAGAACCTCAAGCGCCTCCTCCAGAGTTGTTTGTGGCTGGCGGGTCGCGAATTCGACGCGCTCGTCGATTCGTCCCGCCTGCCCGAGCACGACGACCGTCTTGGTCCCACCCAACTCGATTCCCGCCAACCTGTGCACGCGCCTCTTCCTTCCCGAACCGTTCCACCAAGCGCCCAAGTTGGCTCGTAATCGGAGCCGAACACGTAGGTCTACGGAGACCCGTCCGCACCAGACCTTGGTAGGCAATAACGATTGTAGCCATCGCACAGGCCGCAAGGGGAAGCAAAAATGCGGGCATGGCCACCACACAGGCCGGGCAAATGGTTGCAAAGGCCCCTGAGGCCGCAAGACAGCGCGGTTGGCAAAGCGGTGATGGAGCCGAGGGGAAAGAGCCGCCTGTCATTGGCGCGGATTGTCGAACTGAACCTGGGCTTCTTCGGCCTGCAACTGAGTTTTGGCCTGCTGGTCGCCAACACCTCGCCCATCTTCCGCAGCCTCGGCGCCGAGGAAAGCGAACTCCCGCTCCTGTGGATCGCGGGCCCCGTGACCGGAATGCTCGTCCAGCCTCTCGTCGGCGCGCTTAGCGACCGGACCACGTCGCGCTTCGGGCGGCGCACGCCTTTTCTGGCAGCGGGCAGCGTGCTCGCCGCGGCCAGCCTGCTCGCCATGCCCCTGGCCCCCGCACTCTGGGTCGCGGTCGCCCTACTCTGGGTGCTCGATACGGCCAACAACCTGGCGCTCGAACCCTACCGCGCGACCGTTGCCGACCGCCTGCCGCCCGACCAGTTGCCGCGCGGCTTCCTCGTCCAGAGCGCCTTTACCGGTGCCGCGCAGACGCTGGCCTACCTCCTGCCCTGGGCGCTCGCCGCGCTCATCGACCACCGGCTTGTCGATGCTAACGGCATACCGCTGACCGTGCGCATCGCCTTTGGCGCAGGCGCGGTGATAACGCTCTCCACGATCCTCTACTCGCTGCTGCGCGTTCCCGAACCCAGCCTCTCCCCCAGCGAACGTGAGGCGCTGGTCCGCCTGCCCCGACGCCCGCTCCTTGCGGAAATCTGGACTGCGCTGCGCACCATGCCCGCGCCCATGCGCCGCCTGGCGCTCCCCATGCTGTGCCAGTGGTACGCGATGTTCGTATACTGGCAGTTCTGGCTCGATGCCATCGCGCGCCACCTCATGGGCACCCGCGACCCGGCGTCCGACGCCTACCGCGAAGCGATCCTGCTCACCCAGCAATTGGGTACGCTCTACAACGCCATTGCCTTTGTCGCCGCGCTCGCCCTGATCCCGCTCCTGCGACGCTGGCCGATCCGCACGGTCCATGCGACCTGTCTTGCCCTGAGCGGCCTCTCGATGCTCCTTCTTGCCGAGGCCCGATCGCCGACCTCGCTGGCGCTGGCCATGGTCGGCATCGGGATTGGCTGGGCCGCCCTCATGGGCAACAACCACGCCCTTCTCGCGCGCTGCCTGCCAGCGCACCGGATCGGCATCTACATGGGCCTGTTCAACCTTTTCATCGTGCTCCCCATGATCGCCGAGACCGTGACCATGCCCCTGCTTTACCGCCACCTGCTTGGGAGCGACCCATCGCAAGCGATTGTAATGGCGGGATTCATCATGATGGCCGGAGGCTTAGCCATTTTTCTGTCAGGAAATGCCAGCGTTTCTGCCTTTTTGCGACAGAATCGCAAGAAATAGCGTCGCATGTCTATCCGATTGACCAATAGGGTGCTACAAATGCCCACGATGGTGGAAAAATTGAGGAACGAGGCTGAGGCGGATTCTTCCGAACTCGCCCTCACCGAAGAGATCGAAGTGCGCACTCTTGCCGATCTCGCTCGCCTGGCGGGCGTTTCGGCGGGCACGGTGTCACGGGCGCTGGCCGGTAAGGCGCTGGTCAATGCCGAGACCCGCGAGCGGATCCAAGCGCTTGCCCGCAAGCACGGTTTCCGCCCCAACCAGATGGCCAGCAAGCTGCGCTCGCGTCGCACGGGCGTCGTCGGGGTGGTCATTCCCCTCGGGCATGACAAGCGCCAGCATATTTCCGACCCCTTCTTCCTAACGCTGCTCGGCGCCCTTGCGGACGAACTTACCGAGAGCGGCTACGACCTCATGCTCAGCCGCGCGATTCCCGACCAGACGAGCGACTGGCTGGAGCGCATGACTGGTTCGGGCATGGTCGACGGGGTCATCGTGATCGGCCAGTCCAACCAGTTCGAGACGATCGAACGGGTGGCCCGCCACTACCCGGCCATGGTCGTCTGGGGCCATCACCGCGAAGGACAGACCCACTGCTCGGTGGGCAGCGACAACTTCGAGGGGGGACGCCTCGCCGCCGAGCACCTGATCAAGAGCGGCGCCCGTCGCCTGGCGTTCCTGGGCAGCACGGTCGGCATCGAGATCGCCAAGCGCTTCGAGGGCACGCTCGCCGCTGCGCGCGAAGCTGGCCTCACCGTCACCCACCTTCCCGTCCACATGGCCCACGAGCAGGTCTTCGAAGAGGTCTCTTCCGCGCTCGGTTATGGTAGCGGTATCGAGTTCGACGGCATCGTGGCCGCCTCGGACCTCATTGCGATGTCGGCCCTGCGCGTCCTGTTCGAGAACGGACACCAGGTTCCCGCTGACGTGCAGGTGATCGGCTTCGATGACCTCCCGCTCGCCGCGCAGACCTTCCCGCCGCTTTCCACCCTGCGCCAGGAGATCCAGAGGGGCGCGCACCTGATGGTCGAGAAGCTCAAGGCACGGATCGCGGGTCAACTCGCGCCAAGCGAGGTCATGGCCCCCACGCTTATCTTCCGGGATTCTACTCGTTAGTTTGTAAAGTAAGTCTCGACGCGCCCTTTTCTGGCCCTGCTCCGATTTGGGCGTGTCTTCCCGGCATCGCTTCGCGGTAATCTCGCTCACAAGGGCAGACCATGCCTTCCGGTGCCGGGCGCCCCACGCTAGACAGCGCCGAGCAGGCGCCGCCCCGGTTGGGCTCGACGGCGCACGGACCCCATGAGCAGGAATTGCCAAGACCCATGTTCGACGTCGCATGCTGATCGGGATTGACCTCGGGACGACCAACAGCGCGGCGGCGATCTGGCAGAAGGGGGCCGCCCGGCTGATCCCGGCGGGCGCCGATGGCGCGCTCCTGACCCCGTCCGCGGTAAGCTGTGAGGCTGCCGGTGCGACCTGGGTCGGTACGCCTGCGCGCGACCGCCGCGCGGCTCACCCCGCCGACACCGCCACCAGCTTCAAGCGCGCCATGGGCACGAACACCCTGTTCCACCTTGCCGGCCGCGAATTTCGGGCCGAGGATCTCTCCGCGCTGGTCCTGCGCGCGCTCGTTGAAGATATCGCCGCCGAGACCGGCACCCGCCCCACCGAGGCAGTCATTACCGTCCCGGCCTACTTCAATGATCGCCAGCGCAAGGCCACGCGCCAGGCGGGCGAGCTGGCCGGGCTCACCGTGCGCCGCCTGATCAACGAGCCGACCGCGGCCGCGCTCGCCTTCGGCCTCCAGGACAAGGGCGACCGCGAGCCTTTTCTCGTCTTCGACCTGGGCGGGGGCACTTTCGATGTCTCCATTGTCGAGATGTACGAAGGCATCGTGGAAGTGCGCGCCTCGGCGGGCGACAACCGCTTGGGCGGCGATGACTTCGACCGCGCGCTGATCGCGCTCGCCGCCCCGCGCCTCGATCCCGACGGGCGCCTCGCCGCCATCGCCGAGACACGGCGCGAGGCGCTTCTCGCCCGCGCCGCCGAGCGCTGCCGCAAAGCACTCTCCAGCGCCGCCGAGGCCGATTTTACTGTCACCCTCGATGCCGAAACGCAGCTCTCCCTCACCATCGGGCAGGACGAGTTCGAAACGGCCTGCGCCCCGCTCCTCGACCGGCTGCGCGATCCCATCGTACGTGCGCTTCGTGATAGCGACATCGCCGCACAAGACCTTTCCGAGATCGTTCTGGTGGGCGGGGCGACCCGCATGCCCGCCGTGCGCAAGGCGATCACCCGCCTCTTTGGGCGTTTCCCCAACGCCACGGTCCACCCCGACCACGCGGTGGCGCTTGGCGCGGCGATCCAGGCGGGCCTGGCCGCACGCGATGCCGCGCTTGACGAGGTGCGCATTACCGATGTGTGTCCCTACACGCTGGGGGTCGAAGTGGCCGAGCCCACCCCCAGCGGCGGGCTCCAGAAAGGCCTGTTCTCCCCCATCATCGAGCGCAACACGCCCGTCCCGGTCAGCCGCGTGCAGTCCTACTCCACGCTGTCGGACGGGCAGAAGCAGATCGAGTTCGGCATCTACCAAGGCGAGGCGCGCGAAGTCGCCCGCAACATTCGCCTGGGCGAAATCCGCATTCCCGTGCCCGCGCGCCCGGCAGGCGAAGTCGATGTCGACGTGCGCTTTTCCTACGACAGTTCAGGTCTTCTCGAAGTGGACCTGCACATCCCACTCGACGACAGCCGCCACAATCTCGTCATCCTGGATGAGGAAGACCGGGAGGGTCCCGAGAGCCTGGCCGCCCGGCGCGAGGCACTGGCCGCGCTAAAGTTCCACCCCCGCGAGGACGCGGCCAACATGGCGCTGCTCGCGCGCGCCGAGCGCTGCTACGAAGACCATATCGGGCCGGTCCGCCAGAACCTGGGCCGCGCGATCACGCGGTTCACCGGCATCCTCGACACCCAGGAACCCCGCCTCATCGCCGAGGCGAGGGACCGCCTCAGCGCGCAGCTCGACGCCATCGAGGGCAGTGCCCCGTTATGAGCGAGACCTTCCCCTGGTCGGTGCTGGGCATCGCCCCGACCAGCGATCGCAAGGCGATCCGCAAGGCCTATGCCGCCTCCGTAAAAGCCATGGACATCGACGCAGAGGTCGAGGGCTACGCGCAGCTTCGCAGCGCGCGTGACCACGCGCTGGCACTGGCCAAGGAGGCGCCGGTGGACGCCGTTTCGCCGCCGGTCTTTCGCGACATTCCCGAAGGCGGTGTGAACCGCGTATCCGAGGACGAGGCCGCCTCCCCGCCCAGCTCCGGGTTCTGGCCGCTGGCGGCCCCGCGCCTGCTGCGCCCGCTGGGGGAAGGCTCTGTCCGCAGTGCGCCGCAGGTCCCCGAGCCTGATCAGGGTCGCCCCTGCTTCGAGACGATCTTTCCCGATGCCCCCACCGATACGCCGATTGCCGCCACGCTGGAACTTGGCCCGCACCAGAGCCTCGCTGCCCCCACCCTTTCCGGTTACGGCGAGATCGAGGCCGCTCTTGGTCTGATCCCGGGACAGAGTGCCTGCGAGCGGCTTGAGGCGGTGTTGGCCGAAAGCGATGACCCCGTACTGACCGATGCCGAACGCATCGTCGCGCTGCGTGCGCTGCAGGCCGCGATCGGCGAAGCCCGTTCGGAAGGGATCGACCGGCAGGAACAGATCGAAAACTGGCTGGCGGGCCTTCTCGCCACCCATTGGCCGCGCTCGGCTCCGCTGCTCGAAACGGCAACCCAGGCGTTCGGCTGGCACGAGGAGTGGCACCGTTTCGATGCGCGCCCCGCCGTGCGCTTCATCGGCGCGCGCCTTCGCGGTGCGCGGTTCCGGGCGCGCGTGGAAGACCCCGGGCACCGCTACCACGCCGCCTGGCGCGAGCTGAACCGCAAGGGACCCGCTGGCCCCTTCCGCTGGCTGCGCGCATCGCGCGATGACGTGCAGTTCGTACTCTCGGGCCTGCGCGCTAATTTCGCGCACCTGGAAGACGATCTCGACCCGCGCCGGATCGCTTCGTGGAACCGTCCGGTAATCTGGCCGCGCGTGGTCCTGGGCCTGTGCTGGCTCGCGCTTCTTACCAACCTGCTGGGCCTGTCCTGGCCCTTCGGGTCCCCCGGCTACGAGCTGCCCGATGGCACCCGGATCGAGCTTGCCGAGGACGGTCCGGGGCCCACGCTCTTTGGCGAATACGTCGAAACCGCAGTTGCCGAGAGCCTGGGACGGGGCCATGACTTGACCTGGCTGTGGAACCGCGACGCCGAACTGGCCCGGCGCATTGTCGCGCAAGTGCGCGCCAGCCTGGACAGCGGGGGCGGCGCCGAGGCGGCCACCCGCGCGGCCGTCAACCTCGTACGCGCGGCAACACACGCCAAGGGCCACACCCTCACCGGAGAGGCCCGCGAGGTCGCCATGCGCCTGCGCCTCGACCAGTTGCGCGCCGCCCGCGAAATGGCCCCTGCCACCTGCCTCGCCCTGCTCCATGACGGGCAAATGCCCGAACAGGCATCGTCCTATTCCGAGCCGCTGCGCGTGCGCGAACGGGCCGCTGCCGCGCGCCTTGCCAGTTTCCCGTTCCCGGCTGAGAACCCGGGCGAGGAGGATACCTCGGTTCCCATTCCAAGCGCCCTCATCGACGCGATCATCGCGCGCACCGGCCTTTCCGATGCCGCCGTGCGCGAGGCCCTTCAGAACGTGGGCGAGGATACGGCCCGATGCGACGTCGCGATTGCGCTCCTGGCGGCGGCACTGAACTGGGACGGTGCGCCCGCCACCCGCGAGGCGATCCTGCGCGCGCTCTGATCCGGCGCTGAAACGCCTGTCGGCACGCCTCTTCGGGAACGCACCGGGCCATTTCCACGTTCCCTCCCCACAGCCGCTGCACGCGGCCGCAAGCGGGAGAGTGGACGTGACACCATCGCCGAGACCGCCGGAACGAGAGCCTTCCCGCGAGGCCCGCCCCTATGCGCTCTCGCTCGCACTGCCCGCGACCTGCCTACTCGCACTTGCAGGAGCGGCCGTTTTCACCTTTCGCTCAAGCGCCACCGCGCAGGACCTGCCGCCCCCACCGCGTGAGGCAGGCCCGGTCCCCAGTGGCCTCCAGACGGCGGTCTTTGCCGGCGGCTGCTTCTGGGGCGTGGAAGCCGTGTTCGAACATGTAAAAGGCGTGCGCACGGTCACCTCGGGCTATGCGGGGGGCACCCGCGCGGATGCAAATTACCGGCGCGTCGCCAGCGAGAGGACCGGTCATGCCGAAGCCGTGCGCATCGTCTACGATCCCGAGGAGGTTCGATATGGCCAGCTGCTCCACGTATTCTTTGCCGTCGCTCATGACCCTACGCAGCTCAACCGCCAGACACCTGATGTCGGGAGCAGTTATCGCTCGGCGATCTTTCCCCAGACCCCGCTCCAGCGGCAGATGGCGCGCAGCTACATCGCCCAGCTCGACAGCGCGGGCACGTTCGGGCGCAAGATCGCCACGAAGCTGGAACAGGGGGCCTTCTACAAGGCCGAGGACGTGCATCAGGATTTTGCCCGCAAGAACCCGCGCAACGCCTATATCGTGCGCTGGGACAAGCCCAAGGTAGCCAGGCTCAAACGTGAATTTCCGGCGCTCTACACACGCTGAACCGGCTCAGATCGCCTCACCGGCAGCAAAGCCGCTCGCCCAGGCCCACTGGAAGTTGTAGCCTCCCAGCCATCCGGTGACATCGACCGCCTCGCCGATGGCGTAGAGCCCGGGCACCTTGCGCGCCTCCATCGTCTTGGACGAAAGCCCGGCGGTGTCGATTCCGCCCACGGTCACTTCCGCCTTGGCAAAGCCTTCCGATCCGTCGGGCACAAAGGGCCAGCGCGCCAGCTGAGCTTCGGCCCCGTCCAGCATTTTGTCCGACAAATTCCCCAGATCGCCCGTCAGCGCCAGCCGCTCGGCCAATGCCTGGGCCAGGCGGTCGGGCAGCGCCTCGGCCAGCACCTTGCGCAAGGCGACCTTGGGCCGTGCGCGCTTGGCGGCCTTGAGCCAACCGCTCTCCTGTCCCGGCATGAAGTTGATGTGGACCGTGTCCCCGCGCTGCCAGTAGGTTGAAATCTGGAGGATAGCCGGCCCCGAAAGCCCCCGGTGCGTAAACAGGGCGGCCTCGCGAAAGGCGGTCTTGCCGCACGTCACGACGACCTCGGTCGCAACGCCCGAAAGCTCGCGGAAGAGCGCCTCGTCGGCCGGAAGCGTCAGCGGCACCAGCGCGGGACGCGGCTGGACCACCTTGAGGCCGAACCGGCGCGCCAGATCATAAGCGAATCCCGTCGCTCCCATCTTGGGAATCGAGGGGCCGCCCGTCGCGATCACCAGCGAAGGGGCCTTCGCCTGAGCCGCGCCATATCGCACCGTGTAGCCCTCATCGTCGCGCTCGACGCTGGCAACGGCATCACCGCAGTGAACCGTGACATCGCCCTGGGCGCATTCCTCCAGCAACATCTCGACGATCTGCTTCGCGCTGCCATCGCAGAACAGCTGGCCCAACGTTTTCTCGTGCCAGGCAATCCCGTGCGCGTCGACCAGATCGAGGAAATCGCGCGGAGTGAAGCGGCTCAGTGCCGATTTCGCAAAGTGCCTGTTGTTCGAGAGGTAACGCTCTGGAAGCGTGTCGATATTGGTAAAGTTGCAGCGCCCGCCACCCGAGATCAGGATCTTCTTGCCCGGCTTCTCGGCATGGTCGAGCACAAGCACGCGCCGCCCGCGCAAGCCGGCCACGCGCGCGCAGAAGAGACCCGCCGCGCCAGCCCCCAGGATTATCGCATCATAGGTATCGCTCACGAGCTGGCCGTCTCCGCCGCCCCGACAAGGTCGAGCGCCAGCGCCTCGGCGACACGGATACCATCGACCGCGGCCGAGAGGATGCCGCCTGCATAGCCCGCGCCCTCACCTGCCGGGTAGAGCCCGCGGGTGTTGAGGCTGTTGAAGTCACGGCCACGCGTAATGCGCACGGGCGAGGAGGTGCGAGTCTCGACCCCGGTCAGGACGACATCGCGATGGTCGTAGCCAGGTACCTGGCGTCCGAAGACAGGCAGCGCCTCGCGGATCGCCTCGATCACAAAATCGGGAAGGCACTCGGCAAGGTCGGTCAGGTGGACGCCCGGCTGGTAGCTGGGTGTGACAACACCAAATTCGCTCGACGGCTTTCCGTCGAGGAAGTCGCCCAGCTTCTGGCCCGGCGCCTTGTAGTTCGAGCCCCCCGCCTTGAACGCCAGTTCTTCGAGGCGCCGCTGGAGCGCCACGCCCGCCAGGACGTCGCCAGGAAAGTCCCGCTCGGGGCTGATGTCGACGACGAGGCCCGAATTGGCGTTGAGCTCCGCGCGCGAGTACTGGCTCATACCGTTGGTAACCACGCGCCCCTCTTCCGAGGTCGCGGCCACCACGCGCCCCCCTGGACACATGCAGAACGAGTAGACCGTCCGCCCGTTCGAGCACTTGTGCGAGAGCGCATAGGCCGCCGCGCCCAGGATCTTGTTGCCCGCGTTGGGCCCATAGCGCGCAGTATCTATCCAGCCTTGTGGATGCTCGATGCGCACGCCGATCGCAAAGGGCTTGGCCTCGACGTGAACGCCCGCCTTGTGGAGCACCTCGAAGGTATCGCGCGCGGAGTGGCCGACCGCCAGGATCACGTGGCTGGCGGGCAGGAACTCGCCCGTGGACAGATGCAGGCCGGTAACCTTCTGGACACCGTCCTCTCGTGTCTCCAGTTCGAAATCGTCGACCCGCGTGCTGAAGCGGTATTCGCCGCCCAGCTTCTCGATTGTCTCGCGCATCGACATCACCATGGTGACGAGGCGGAAGGTGCCGATATGGGGGTGGGCCTCGGTGAGGATGTCCTCAGGCGCGCCCGCCTTCACGAACTCGGTCAGCACCTTGCGACCCAGATGCCGCGAATCCTTGATGCGCGAATAGAGCTTGCCGTCCGAGAAGGTGCCCGCGCCGCCTTCGCCGTACTGGACGTTGCTTTCGGGATCGAGGACGGACTTGCGCCACAGCCCCCAGGTGTCCTTGGTGCGCTCGCGCACGGCCTTGCCGCGCTCGACGATGATCGGCTTGAAACCCATCTGCGCGAGTATGAGCCCTGCCAGCAGACCGCATGGGCCCGCCCCGATCACAACCGGGCGGGGGCCCGAATAGTCAGTCGGGGCCCTGGTTACGAACCTGTAGCTGGTGTCGGGCGTCCTGCGCACATGCGGGTCGTCGGCAAAGCGCTCGAGGATCGCGGCCTCGTCGGCCAGTTGCAGGTCGAGGGTGTAGATGAGCTTGATGGCGTTCTTGCGGCGCGCGTCGTTGCCGCGCCGCGCGATGGCGAGGCGCTGGAGTTCGCTCGCAGCCAGGCCAAGGCGCGCGATGACAGCTGCCTCGAGGTCCCCGCTCGCATGGTCGAGCGGCAGGGCAAGGTCGGAAAGTCGGATCATGGCCGCGCCATAGACGCCTTTGCGCGCCGGTGCCATCGCAAGATTGCCTATGTACCGGCCCGGGAACACCGACCGGCCTCGCGCGCAGGGGAGGACCTGGGGAAGGACATCGCGTCCCCTTTCGGGAGCGGGCGCCATCGGGTAAGGCCCGAGCCCAGCCAAGGAGGTACGATCATGTTCATCGCGATGAACCGTTTTCAGGTGCTGCGGGGCGAGGAAGACGCCTTCGAGGCGCTCTGGACAAACCGCACGACCTATCTCGACGAAGTGCCCGGATTCCAGGGCTTTCATATGCTGCGCGGCGACGCGGCGGACGATCACACGCTCTATGCCTCACACACGCTTTGGCGCAGCCGCGCCGATTTCGAGGCATGGACGAAGAGCGAGGCCTTCCGCAAGGCGCATTCGCAAGCCTCCGAAAGCAAGCCCAAGTACCTGGGCCCGCCGCGTTTCGAAGGCTTCGAGACATTCCTGTCCGTATCCGCCGGGGGCGAAGGCGCATGAGCGAGGTGACCGCAGGCCAGGACCAGCCGATCATCGACCGTATCGGCGGCAAGGAGGTCATCGACCGGCTGGTCGTGCGCTTCTACGAACGCATGGACACGCTGGAGGAAGCGCAGCCCTTGCGCGCGCTGCACCCGGCCGATCTCGCCCACACGACCCTCATGCTCCAGAACTATCTTACCGAATGGCTGGGAGGACCGCCCCTCTATTCAAGCGAGAAGGGGCATCCACGCATGCGTATGCGGCACATGAAGGTGCCCATCGGCAATTCCGCGCGCGACCAGTGGATGCTGTGCATGAACGGCGCGCTCGACGAATGTATCACCGACGCGCCCGCCCGCGTGGCCATCGGCAACGCCATGGCCAAACTCGCCGACTGGATGCGCAACACCGAGGACACGCCGGTCTGAGAGCGCCTGACAAGCTTTTGTTAACAGTTAGGGCTATCTGCAAATAACCCTTGCCAATTGCCGTACAAATTCGGCAGGAAATGTTTCGCGATGGCAACTCTGGCACTTTCCCCCCACCCCACGCAGGACCGTCTGATCAAGGCTGTCCTGAACCAATGGCAGATTGAAGGCTCCTCGGGCATCACGGCCCGTCGCTTGGCCGCGCTTGCCGATGTGCCGGTCTCCTCGATCTATCATCATTTTGATTCGCTTGACGAATTGCAGGTCTACGCGCAGCAGCGCGCGCGCCACGAGGCTGAGAACTGGTGCGCCGCACTGCTCGAGGCAATCGGCGATTTTCCCGCCAGCCCCGTGGCGTTCGGCAGCTTCTTCGCGCATGTGATCGACGCGTGGTGCGAAGGGCAGCGCCATCTCGCCTTTGCTTGGCGCGAGTGCGATTCCGCCCCCGATACCGAACACCTCATTCAAGGTGAGGCCCAGGCCTGGCAGCGACTCTGGTATGAGTTCTGGCGCGAGGCCTGCGCCCACTTTCAGGTGGTTCACGGCCACGTGATCACCAAGCGCATCTTCGATACCGAGAGCATGTTTCACCTGATGCGATGGCACCGCGCCATTGACCAGGCCGCGCTGGGCGAATTGTCGCGTACACTTGGCAGTTGGTTCGCGGGCACTCCGCCACCGCCGACCCCATGGCGTGACCATACCCACGCGCTCGCACTGGAGACGATGCCCGCGCTTCCCGAGCGTGACGAGACGGCCCGGCGCATTGTTGTCGCCGCGCAGCAGGTCCTCGCCGAAGGGGGCAGCCCGCACCTCACCCACCGTCGCGTGGCCCGCCGGGCCGAATTGACGCTGGGCACGGTATCCCACAAGTTCCCGACCAAGTCGGAATTGCTGGGAGCCGCCTTCGAAGGCGCCTACAGCGCGACGGTCGACAAGCTCGACCCACGCAGGTTCTCCTCTGCCGATCTCGACGCCGTGATCCACGCGATTGCCGACAGCATCTCCAGCGCGACGCGCGAGAGAGCGCGCAATGAACTGTTCCTCGCAGTCGCCCGCGACCCGGCCCTGTCCCATTTCGGACGACAATTGCGCTACTTACGCGGCCGCACCGGCCGCGGCCTGTTGCAATCGCTGGTGGGCCCGCACCGCACGATCACGGCGACCGAGGACGCACTGTTCTCGGACTTCAGCCTTGGCCAGATCCGCCGTCACGCTCTGTTCCCGTCTTACGACATCTGCGACCAGATCCGCGCCGAGTTCGTCGACATCCTTGCCCTGTTCGAGCGCCCCTCACCCGAAGCCTGACCGCATTTGCCTCCCCTTGGCCACGGTCTCTCGCCGTAATGCGCCGGCCCCGACAGCGGCCTGCCCTCCATCTTCGGAACGGGTGCATCCAGGCCTGAGCGCGCGCAACCCGAACCGCGATGTCCGGCATGGCTTGACAGTGAACCCGTGCATGCTAACTCGCGGCAATGCAGTTAATGCAACGCATTCTCAATATAAGGATTCAAGCAATGGCCGCGATGTGTGGGGCACTCCTGATAAAGCATTCTGCGAAGGAAGTGCGTCGCTCCCGCCAGTCTGCGCTTCTGCGCAGCTGTGCCTTCGGCACGCTCGCCACCTTTGCCGCCCTCGGCGCGACGACCGCCCGGGCCGAGCACGCCGACGCCGCCCCTGCCGACGGGATCATCGTGACTGGGGCCGTCCCCGATGACTACACGGTGGACGACCAGTCGACCTCGACTCGCCTCGATCTTTCGCTGCGCGAGACACCGCAGGCGACCACGGTCATCTCGCGCGCGCAGATCGAGGACTTCAACCTTGACACGATCAACGATGTTTTGCTGATGACCCCGGGCGTGAATGTGGAACGCGCCGAGACGACGCGCACCTATTACAACGCGCGCGGCTTCGACATCATCAACTTCCAGTACGACGGCGTGGGCCAGCCGCTGCCCTCCGGCCTCCAGATCGGCGCGATTGACACCGCCACCTTCGAGCGCGTCGAGGTCGTGCGCGGCTCGAGCGGCCTGACCTCGCTAACCGGCAACCCGTCGGCCGCAGTCAATTACGTGCGCAAGCGAGCGCGCCGCGAAACCGGCGGCCATGCCAGCCTCGCCTACGCCCGCTTCGATCGCGTGCGCGGCGATGTCGACGTGAACATGGCTCTGACGGAGGATGGCGGCGTGCGCGCGCGCTTTGTGGGCGCCTACGAGGACGGCGAGAGCCATCTCGATTTCTACCACGATTCGCGCCTGACGCTCTACGGCACGCTCTCAGCCGACCTCGGGCCGAGCACGGTCGCCACGGTCGGCTACGGCTGGCAGGAGAACGATCCGGCCGGCGTTACCTGGGGCGGCGTGCCCTTCCTCGATGCCAACGGCGACATGCTCGAATACGACCGCTCGATCACCACGGCCCAGCCCTGGTCCAGCTGGCATTCGATCAGCCGCGACCTGTTCGGCGACATCACCCATGACTTCGGCAACGGATGGGAGGGCAAGGTCTCTGTCTTTCGCCGCGTGCGCACAATGGAGGCGGAACTCTTCTACCTCTATGGCGCGCAGGACGATGACGGCAACGGCCTCTACTCGTGGCCGGGCGCCTACATCGACCGTCACACCCAAACCACATTCGATGCGCACCTGACGGGCAACTTCACCCTGTTCGGGCGCAGCCACGACCTGGTTCTGGGCGCAAACTATGGCGAGGCGCACCTGCGCGAGGACGAGGCCGATGCGCCCACGCGAACGAACCTTCCCCTTACCCCCGAAGAGGCCTTCGGCGGCGCCTTCGCGCGCCCTGACTTTGGTGCGTACAGCCTCCAAGCGGCCTACACGACCAAGACCTACGGCGGGTACGGCACGCTGCGCCTCTCGCTGGCCGATCCGGTCCACCTGCTCCTGGGCGGCAATGTCACGCGCACCGAGCGCGAGGGCCAGTCCTACGGCACACCCAACTACTTCACCAAGACGCGCGTCCTCCCCTTCGCTGGCCTGACAGTCGATCTCACCGGCTCGCTCAGCGCCTATGCGAGCTACGCGACGATCTTCAACCCGCAAATCAACATGCGCCGCGACGGGTCGGTCCTCGATCCCCTCGAGGGCAAGACCTACGAGGCCGGGATCAAGGGCGAATGGCTGGCCGGGCGCCTCAACGCCGCCATCGCCGTCTTCAAGACCGACCAGCAGAACGTGGCCGAGGCCACCGGAGAGCTCGTCGAGAACTCGGTCCAGAACGCCTATATCCAGGTCGACAATTCCTCGCGCGGGGTCGAGTTCGATGTCTCGGGCGAACTCCTGCCGGGCCTCCAGCTGACCGGCGGCTATGCCTATGTCGATATCGAGGACAAGGACGGGATCGACGCGCGCACCTTCATCCCGCGCCACACCGTGCGCCTCAGCACGGTCTACAATCCCCCCGTGCTCGAAGCGCTGCGCCTGGGCGGTTCGGTCCGCTACCAGAGCCGCATCACCAACGATGGAGCCGTTCAGGACGAATACGCCGTGGTAGACCTGATGGCGCGCTACCAGCTGACCCGCAACATCTCGCTCGGGTTCAACCTCGATAACGTCACCAATGCCAAGTACTGGCAGAGCATCCAGTTCGCGCAGGGGCTCTACGATGCGCCGCGCACCTGGCGCGGCACGCTCGGCGTCAGCTTCTGATGGGCTCGGCGTTTCTCCTATCGACCGGCTTCGTGCTCGCTGCGGGAGGCCCTCTCCTCCTGCGGATAGGCTGGAACGGTCCGCGCCCGGCGGTCGCGCTGGGCTGGGCGGCGCTGGGCTTTGCGCTCGTCCTGACGCTGACGACAGGCGGCGCCTGGGGCCTTGCGGTAGGCGCAACGCTGGCTTCGCTGGTCGCGCTTGGTCTTCTTGCCGTGGAGGCCCTGCGCAGCCCCGCCCCGGCCCGCGCCCGGACTCCGCGTGAACCCGCCCCCCGGCGCGCGGCGCGCCCGAACCTGCCCGATATCGCGCGGCGCATTGGCATCTTCCTCATCGTTGGCCTTGCCGATCTGGTCGCCTCGCTGGCGTTTGGCTGGGGCGCACAGCGCCTGGCCTGGCTTTCGGGCATGGCTGAGGCCGACGCCCTGATCGTGGGCCTGTTTGCCCTGCCGCTGTGCTGGGCGCTTCTGGCGAGCTGGCAATTGACCCGCATTCGCATCACCGACATGCTTCTGGCCACACTTGCCGTGGCCATCGCCGGAGGACTTCCATGGCTGACGCTGTAAATCCCGACGTCCAGGCGGAGGCTGCCCCTGCCCCCAAGGGCGGCTTCGTAGCGCGTGCACTCAACGGGCACGCAGCCCTTGGCCTGCTCACGGGCGCGCTGCTCTATCTTGTCTGCCTGTCCGGCGCGCTGGCCGTGTTCCAGCAGGAACTCCAGCGCTGGGAAGAACCCGGCGCGGCCGAGATGACTTCGATGTCGCCCGCGGCCATACAGCGTGCGATCGAGGGCACCCTCGAACGCCAGGGCAAGGCCACCGACCATGCCTATGTCCACATGCCCACCCGCGGCCTGCCCCGCACCGTCGTCACCACCGACAACGGCGCGAACTATGTCGATGCGCGAGGCGACTACGATCGGCCCGAGGCGCACGCCTGGACGCAGTTCGTGCTCTATTTACACTATTACCTGAACTTGCCCGCGTTCTGGGGGATCATGGTCACCGGCGCGCTCGGCGCAATGCTGGTCGCGGCCGTCGTCTCCGGCGTCCTGGCCCACCCGCGCATCTTTCGCGACGCTTTCCGCATGCGCTTGCGCGCCCAGCCCCAGCTCGCCCGCGCGGACCTGCACAACCGTTTCGGCGTCTGGCTCCTCCCCTTCATCGCCGCGCTCGGCTTTACCGGCGCCGTCATAGGCCTGGGCCAGCTGGTCTTCTATACGGCCGCACAGGAACGTCACGACGGCAATCTGGAAGAGGCCTTCGCCCCGATCTTCGGCGCGCACCCGGCCCACAACCCCGCGCCAGCCCCGATTGCCCGAGCGGACCGCGCGCTCGAATGGATGGCGCAGCACCACCCCGACCTGTTCGTCAGCTACGTCACCATCGAGGAGACCGGGACCGCAGGCCAGCAGATCTCGGTCCTTGCCGAGCATCCCCGTCGCCTGATCTACGGCGAGAACTATCTCTTCGACGGCGAAGGCAACTTCAAGAAGACTCTGGGCCTTGCCGATGGCGCTCTCGGCCAACAGGCGGCCGCCTCGGTCTACAAGCTGCACTTCGGCACCTATGGCGGCATCCCCGTGGAGCTGGCCTACCTCGTCTTCGGTTTCGCCTTGTGCGCCATCATCTCGACCGGCACCACGCTGTGGCTGATGAAGCGTCGCGCCAAGGGGTTGGCTTCGCCCCGCCTCGAGGCGGTCTGGGCAGTCACGATCTGGGGGAGCCCGATTCTGATGCTCGCGGCCTACTGGCTGCGGGTGACTGCGGGGCCACAGCTGCCCTTCGCGGCCCTGTTCTGGTCTGCTCTGGCGGCGGCGAGCCTTCTGGCCGCGGTGCGCCCTGGCCTTGCCCCCTCACCCACCTTGCGGCGGGTCCTGGCCGCAGGACTGGCGCTGACCGGGATCGGCCATGCCGTCTTTGCCGGCCCGCTGCCGTTCAGCTCCGTCCTCATTGATGCGGCTCTGGTTCTGGGCGCGCTTGCCCTCCTTGGCCCCGAAGTCCTGCAGTTGCGCCGCCGCGAACGCGCGGCAGAGCCGCAGTTTGCGGCGCAGGGCTAACCTGCCTCAAGCGGTCCTATCGGGGCCCGCGTAGTCGAGTTCGGGGCGCGTGCGTTCCTGCTCGGCCGGGTCGGTTTCAACGAGGTTGATCAGAACCCCGTCGGGATCGCGCAGGCACACCTCGAGCTGGGCGCGGTGCTCCATCGCGAACGTCTGCGGCTCGGGCGCCCAGGTCGCGCCCAGCGCCCGCAAGCGCTCCATCGTGGCCAGGATATCGGTGACGTAGAAGACCAGCGCCACCTCGCCGATGCGCGCGGGGCCGGCCGGTGCGGGAAGTTCTTCGTGCGTTGTCCCGTCGGCAAGCTGGAACAGGCCGACCATGCCGTAGTTCGGCCCCGGCCGCTTGAGGATGCAGATGTCGAACGGTCGCGGATCGTCGAAGCCCAGGATCGTGGTTGCCGAAGGGTGCGCGAGATGCGCCTCGATATAGGTCTCCGACAGGCCGATGGCCCGGTAGAAGGCGGCCGAGCGCGCAATATCGCGCACGAAGATGGTCGAACGGATCAGCGCCGAACTGGGTAGGGATGGCTGGATCGATGTCGTCATGTGCGCAGGCCTCGTCTCGTGATCTTCGGATGAGGTCAGGAGGATAGGCTCAGACCCTTGAAATCACACGTCCCGGCGGGAGAGCTGTTCACGCCCCGGATAGCGCCCGAGCGCCAGCAGCCCCGCGCCGCCGATGGCAAAGAGCACGATCGCAACCGTCAGCATGAGATCGTAGCTGCCAGTCGTGTCGCGCACATAGCCATAGAGCATGGGCGAAATCGCCGAACCGATGCCGAAGGGGGCATAGAGGAAGCCATAGATCCGCCCGTAGTGGCGCAAGCCGAAATAGCGCGCCGTCATGAAGGCGACAATGTCGGTCTCGGTCCCGGCCGCAACACCGATCAGGAAACCACCGAGGAGGATGAGCGGGAAGCTCGTGCTGGTGCCCATGAGCAGGTAGCAGGCGATCGCGGGCAGCAACATCGCAGGGAACGCGACACCTGGCGCCCAGAAGCGGTCGAAGAGATAGCCGATGCCAAGGCGCCCGGTCAGGATGCCCAGCGCCACGCAGCTCATCACCGTCGCCGCATCGCCCGCGGTAAAGCCGTGCAGCTCGACCATCTGCGCCATGTGGATGTGCGCACCGCCATAGGAGAACGAGATCAGCAGCGTGCTTACCAACAGGATCCAGAACTGGCGGCCATGCATAGCCTGGCGCAGCGAAAGGCCCGCCACATCGCCATCGGCGGCCTGCTCCAGCGTGGCGGGGCGCTCCTCGGGGCGCGGCTCGCGAAACCAGGCGAGGATGAATGGCATCGCCAGGAACAGCGCGAAGACGGTGGCCGCCGGAAAGGCCGCGCGCCACCCGCCCAGGTTGATTGCGAAGTTGACGAAGTGGGGCACGAACATGGCGGTCGCGCTGGTGCCCAGAAGCATGATGCCAAGAGCAAGGCCCCGGTGCCGGTCGAACCACATCGCGACCGCGCGGCTCCAGGTCACCGGTGTCGAGCCGATGGCGACAAGGCCCAGCGCGGCCCACCACATGTACCAGCCGGGCAGCCAATCGGGCACGAAGTAGAACGAGGCAAAGACGACAATGAAGGCCAGCATCGAGAGGATGCCGACCCGGCGCACGCCGAAGCGGTCGCAAAAGCCGCCATAGACCGGGGCCAGCATGGCGCCCAGCACACCCCACATCAGCGTGGCGGCGCTGATCTGGGTATAGTCCCAGCCAAACTCGTCATGGATCGGCCCCATGACGAGCGGCAAGACGTTGAACGGGATCGGCGAGGCGCCACACGCGGTTGCGAGGAGGGCGGCGAAGACGACCTTCCCCCCCTTCTTGAATTCACTAGCCAATTTTTGTGCCTCGACGATCGTGTTTGGGTTTCATGGTATCAGAAATTGTAGCGCAGCTTACCCATGATGGTGCGCGGTGCATTAATGTAGGAATAGCCGAGATAGCTCTGGGCATAGACCTCGTTGGTGCAGTTCTGGCAGTTGACCGAGAGCTGCCACTGGTTGTCAGCCCCCTTAAGCGCGACCCCGGCATTCAGCATCCACTGCGCTTTGGCGTGCGAACCGACGACATACCGGTTGCCCGAAGCCTCGTAAGTGCCCGTGCCGGTATCGGCGTCGTAATAGATGGTGCGGTTGGCCGACTGGACTTCCATGGCCGAACGCCAAGTGGCATCGACCGAAGGAACGAGCGAGAGATCGCCCATCGGGATCTCATAGCTGCCACCCACGGCCAGCGTCCAATCGGGCGTACGGACCGGAGTGGAGATAGCGCCGCTGTCGGTCACAATACCCACGCCGCAGCGCGAGGCTACGCCCGAGAGGCAATCAGCCTGCTGCGCCGCAACCGAGAGCACGCCGTACTCGTCGGCAACTGGCGCGTCGCGGTCGATGATGTACTTGTCGTCCTGGTAGCCTGCGGTGAGGTGCAGGTTCAGGCCAGGCGTCGGCACGAGCACGAACTCGGCTTCCACGCCCTTGTTGCGGTAGTCGGCGAAGTTGCGGGTGAGGAAGGCAATCGAGCCATCGTCACGCACGAAGCCCGCCGGGGTCTGCAGGTCCGAAATGTCCATCCAGTAAACGGTGAGGTTGGCGCGCAGCATGCGGTTGAACCATTCCGACTTGATGCCCGCCTCGTAGCTCCACACGCGTTCGGGGCCGAAGGGCAGGAACTCACTCGGGCGCGTCGCGCGCGAGGCCCAACCGCCCGACTTGAAGCCCTTGGTGGCGCTGGCATAGAGCAGCACGTCCGGGTTGATCTGGTAGTTTATCGCAAAGCGCGGGGTCCAGATCTTGGTCTTCTGCTGCAGCGGAATGCCCGCGGCCTGAAGGTTGCCGTTATTAAGGCAGGCCGCACCGCCGGTGAAGCAGAGCTCGCGAAGGTCGGTCACGCCCACCTTCTTGGTCTCGTCGGTGTAGCGGATGCCCACGGTCAGCTTGAGGCGGTCGGTGACGTTGGCATCGAACTGGGCATAGCCCGCCAGCGATTCGGTCGAGTTCTTGATGACCTTGTCATCGAGCAGCAGCGCCAAGGAGGACGACAGGCCGAAAATGTCGGCCGTGTTCGTGTTGTTCTTCTCCTTCATGTAGAAGCCGCCCACGACGTAGTCGAGGAAGCCATCGAAGAGCGACCCGTTGACCTTCACTTCCTGGCTGATCTGGTCAGTCCAGATGTCAGCCAGGATGGTGAAGCCGCCGAAGGGATAGCCGCCCACCGCCGGATAGGGGTTAGCCGTCGAGGGTGCGGAGCGGCCGTCGTAGAAGTCGAGCCCATACTCCATGTTCTGGCGCAGGTAACCTGTGATGAACTCGACCGTCGCCCCGTCGGACACGTCCACCGAGAACTTGGAGGTGATGAGGTCGGTCACCGACTTGCTGTGCTGGCCATAGTCGGCCTTGTCGCCCGTCACGCCCAAGTTGCGGAAGACATCCGAGGAGGCCTCGGTGTAGCCGCTCGAGGCGTAGCGTCCGCTGCATTTGCTGGGATCCGCCGGGTCGCAGTCGAAGTTCAGGATATTCTCGGACTCGTCGACGATGTGGGTGTAGCCCGCCGCCCAGCGCACCGAATCGCTGAGCTCGCCGCGCAGCGCGAGGCGCGCGCCCCACCCGTCGATGTCGTTGAGCCGGTCGCCCGTCGTCGTGTTCTTCACATAGCCATCGCTGTCCTGCCAGTAGGCCGAGACCTTGGCCGCGAAAGTCGGGCTGAGCGGCACGTTGATCGAGCCGCGCAGGGTCTTGGCCTCATAGGTACCGTAGCCGCCCTCGATGAAGCCACCGATCGAATCGAACTCGGGCTGCGCCATGTGGACCGAGACCGCGCCGCCCGTGGTGTTGCGGCCGAACAGCGTGCCCTGCGGCCCGCGCAGGACCTCGATGCGGTCGATGTCGAAGGTCGA
Organism: Novosphingobium sp. BW1; assembly: GCF_008107685.1. Lineage (GTDB taxonomy): Bacteria > Pseudomonadota > Alphaproteobacteria > Sphingomonadales > Sphingomonadaceae > Novosphingobium. Next base: position 2,423 of record NZ_VIRF01000084.1, on the reverse strand, counting down.
GAAGTTGTTGGCGCCCTGGCGCGAGATGTAGACGTCATCGACGTAGGTGCCGACCGGGGGATCGAAAGTCGCGATGGATTCGGTGCTGCCGATACCGCGGATGTAATAGGTGTTCGAGGACCCCACGCCGGTGTTGTTCATGCCGATCATGTTGGGGATGTACTGCACGACCTGAAGCGTGTTGGTGACGCCGCGCGCATCGAGCTCCGCCCCCGAAATGGCCGAGATTGCGATCGGCACGCTTTGCGCGGTTTCCTCGCGGCGCTGTGCGGTGACGACGATCTCCGCGACCTGGGCCGCGGGGCGGCGAACTCTCTCACCATCCCCGTCCTGGGCAAGTGCCGGGGTCGCAATTGCGAGGAGACCGCAAAGCGCGGTGCTGGCCGTCAGTACTGCTTTCCTCATGTTCCATCCCTTTGTGTAGCGCGGCTACCGAAGTGGCCGTTCGGGCTGGCTCCACACCCTAGAAGGAGCCATTTGCGCCGGACCGCTCGATCTGCGTCGAACTGCTCCGGATTTCCCTTACGAAGGTTCGTCCCGGGAGGCATTCTGTCAAGCCAGAAATGGCGCCACTTGACTTTTTTGATATAACCCCATTACAAAATGCCCGCAGGCCGTACGAATCATACAAATTATAAAACTAAAGTGCCGATTTTACGGCATGTTATTGGCAAGACGGGACAGCGCAGCGAGACCCGCAGGGCATTCCAGAGCGCTTGACAGGCGATAATTTGTCCAGACATATCCAAGGCAGGAGACCGCAAAGCGCAGGCCCCAGACCCTGTCCGACGGGCGAATACGGCATCGTCATATGCATGCCTGAGAGTCCGGCTCACCCATGGCCTGACATCTGAAAAAGGGAGACCGTCGACCGATGAATAACCCCACCTCCACTCCTGCCGGTTCGGCCAGCGCGGCCTTTGCTCCGCTCCCGCGCCGCCGCGGCCGGATCAACTATCGCAAGGTCGACGAGACCGCGCCCTGGGGCTTCGAGGAATGGGACATCACGCTCGGCGCCGATGGCATGCGCACCCTCACCTCGCACTGTGAACTCGCCATTGCGGGCGACGTCGTGGTGCGTGACAGCGTGATCTCGGTCCACGCCGACTTCCACCCTTGCGAGGCCTACGTGCGGATCATGAACAAGGGGCAGCTGACAGGCAGCGGCTGGTTCCGCTTCACCGACACCGAGGCCCACTGCGAAAGCTATTCGCAGGATCTGGGCCGGGTCAGCCAGACTATCGAGATTCAGCGCCCGATGCGCGGCTTCGGCCTGCATGCCGTGCAGTCCGATGGCTGGCTCGCCGCCACGTTCCCCTTCGAGAAGGGTGTGGGCCATGTCGAGTTCAAGGGCCGCAACCTGATGCACAGCCTGCATCACCTGGGCGCCACGGGGCCGAGCCTTGCGACCACCACTTCGGGCTTCGAATTCCTGGGGACGGAGGAAGTGACGGTCCCGGCCGGCACCTTTCAATGCAACCGGGTGCGCCTGCGCGGCATCGTCAACGACCATCCGCCCTACGACATGTGGCTGAGCCGCGACGCCGACCGTCTCTACATCAAAGGCGAGGCGCAAGGATACCTGGCCTCGGTCTTCGAACTCGTTGACATTGACGGCGCGCCACTCGGCGACGCCTGAGCCCCCCCTGCCCTCTCGCCTGAACCAACCGAAAGACCTCGCTTCCATGGAAATTACCCGCCACTTCGTCGATGTCGGCTCCCGGCGCGTCCACTATCGCCGCTGCGGCGCGGGCCCCGTCGTGCTCATGGTACATCAGAGCCCGCGCTCCTCGACCGAGTACGAGGCGCTCATGCGCACCTGGGGCGCGAACTTCACCTGCATAGCGCCCGACACGCCGGGCTTTGGTCAGTCCGATCCCCTGCCCGACGCAGATGCCACCATTGATGACTTCTCCGACGCGCTGGTCGACCTGCTCGACGCGCTGGGGCTGGAGAAAGTCGCGGCCTACGGCTTTCACTCGGGCGGCACGATCCTGGTCAACACGCTCAAGCGCGCGCCCCAGCGGTTCACCGCGCTCGCCATCGGCGGCTACGCGATCTGGACCGAGGAGGAGAGCAAGGCCTTCTCGGCAAGCTACCTCCCGCCCTTCCAGCCCCGCGGCTACGGCGAACACCTGACCTGGCTGTGGAACCGCATTCTGGAGCAGACCTGGTTCTTCCCCTGGTTCGACACCCGCAAGGAGGCGCGCATTGGCGTCGCCCATGCCGATCCGGTGCGCGTGGATGCCGTAATCCGCGAGATGCTCGATTCGGGCGATGCCTACCGCGTGGGTTATGGCGCGGTGCTGCGCGCCCCGCGCGAAGTGCCCGCCGCGAATGACGAAACCCGCCCCGTACTCATCCTCGCCTACGCCGCCGATGTTCTCTATGAACACATCGACCGCCTGCCCGCCCTTCCCACT
>NZ_VIRF01000081.1 GCF_008107685.1 Novosphingobium sp. BW1 | reverse complement strand
CAGCCATCAACCGCTTCATCAAAGAGCACAACGAGGATCCGCGTCCCTTCGTCTGGAAAGCCGACCCCCACGACATCATCGCCGCTGTCAGGCGCGGGCACCAAACGTTGGAATCAATCCACTAGAATAACCTCTTGCTTCGTCAGCGCCCGCGTGGCCAGTCGGGCCCGGTGGGCGCTCTGGCGCAGGCGAGATGGGAGAATGACGTCTTCGCCGTGTGATCGTCACAAGCTTGTCACAAGATTCGCGCAATCCGCCCCCAGACACAGGGCAGGATGATTCGAGTTATGACGTTCGTTTGCGTTTCACCGCGATCGCTTTTCAAGGTTTTTTCAGGGCTCCTGGCCTTTGCCACGATGCTTCTCAGCCCCGTGCGCGCCTTCGCGCAAGTGGCCGGTCAACAGGACCCTGCCGGTTCGGGCCCCATCGTCAACGCGCTCACCTGGCTGCAGGGAACCCTGCTTGGCAATGTGGCAACGGCGGTGGCCGTCATGGCGGTGGCCGCAGTGGGCTTTGGCATGCTGACGGGCCGCATGAACTGGCGCTTTGGCGCCACGGTCATCATCGGCGTCTTCGTGCTGTTCGGTGCGGGCGCGATCGTCTCGGGCATTCAGCAGGTCGCAGGCTGAGCCGCGATGGCGCTTGCCCGCTTCCCGGTTCACAGGGCGCTTACCCGGCCGCAGATGTTTGCTGGCGTGACCTTCAGCTACTTCATCATCAACGGGATGGTGACGACCGAGGTCTTCCTGCTCACCAAGAACTTTGCCGCGCTGCTCGCCTTCGCGGTGATGCACGCGATTGGCTACCTTGCCTGCCTGCGTGAACCGCGGGTCTTCGATCTCTGGCTCAAGAAAGTCAGCAAGTGCCCCCGCGTGCGCAACTGGAAGCGCTGGGGCTGCAACAGTTACGCGCCCTGAGGGGCGCTCGCGGGGGAATGACAATGGGTCGTCGCTTCAAGGACGTGCTGACGGGCTGGGCCGCCAAGGAAGCGGCGGCGGGCGACCGTCTGCCCTATGCGCAGCTTGTTGATGAGAGCGTGGTGCGCCTGCGCGATGGGTCGCTGGCGCTGGCGCTGATGGTGCCGGGGCTGGCTTTCGAGACCGCCGACACCGATGAGCTCAACGCCCATGTGGCCACGCGCGAGGTGCTGCTTCGCTCCTCGCTTGATGCGCGCTTCGTGCTCTATCACCACGTTATCCGCCGCCGTGTCGAAGTCGAACTCGACGGCCATTTCGAGGACCCGCTCGCCGCGCATATCGACGCACGCTGGCGTGAGCGGACGCGCTCGGGCGACCTCTTCGTCAACGACCAGTTCATTACCCTGGTGCGCCGTCCCGCACGCGGCAAGGCGGGCTGGGCGGATCGGCTTTCGCGCGGCATGCGTGGCAACAAGGGCAAGGATGGCTCCGGCCTCGACCTCGCCGATGTGCGCGCGCTGCGCGCGGCCGCGACCGCCATGGTTGCCTCGCTTGGCGCTTACGGCGCGCGACTTCTGGGGGACTACGAGGGTACCACGGGGACCTGTTCGGAAGTCCTCGAACTGCTGAGCGCGCTCTACAATGGTGAGATGCGGCCCGTGCGTCGTCCGGCTGTGGGCAACGACATCGGCCACATGCTGCCCTATCGCCGCATCAACTTCGGGCTCGATGCACTGGAGCTGCGCGGGGCGGATGGCCGACCTGCCTTCGGCGCCATGGTCAGCCTGAAGGAATACCCCGATGCGACTTCGCCGGGGCTGACCGATGCGCTGCTGCGCCTGCCCGCCGAGATGGTCCTTACCGAAACCTACGCCCCCTGCGATCGCCAGATCGCGCGCGAGCGCATTGATCTTGCAATCCGCCGCCTGCGTTCGGCTGACGAGGAAGCCATGGCCGAGCGGTCCGAGATGGTGTCCGCGCGCGACGCCTTGGGCACTGGCGCGGTCGGCTTTGGCGACCATCACCTCTCCGTTCTGGTGCGCGCCGACACGCTCGACGAACTCGATACGTTGAGCGCGGCCTGTGCCGCCTCGCTCGCCGATGCAGGCGCGGTTGCGGTGCGCGAGGACGCGAACCTGGAGCCTGCCTTCTGGGGGCAGTTCCCCGGGAACGAAGAGTTCCTGGTGCGCCGCGCGCTCATTTCCAGCGCCAACATGGCTTGTTTTGGCTCGCTCCATGGCTTCTCGTTGGGCCAAGCGAGTGGCAACCACTGGGGCAATGCGGTCACGCTGCTCGCGACCACCAGTTCGACCCCGTTCTTCTTCAACTTTCACCAGGGTGACCTTGGTAACTTCACCGTCATCGGACCGTCGGGTTCGGGCAAGACGGTGGTCATGAACTTCCTCGCCGCGCAGGCACAGAAGTTCGCGCCTCGCACGATCCTCTTCGACAAGGACCGCGGCGCCGAGGTCTTCCTTCGCGGCATCGGCGGCACTTACAGCCGTATCGCGGCGGGGCATCCGACCGGCTTCAACCCGCTTTCGCTTCCTGACACTGACGCCAACCGCGCGTTTCTGCGCGACTGGCTGGGCGTCCTGCTTGAGGCCAAGGGCGCGGAAGAGGTGGCGACGATTGCAAGTGCAGTCGATGCCGCCTTCCACAACGATGCCTCGCTGCGCCGTCTCGCGCACTTTCGCGAACTGCTTGCCGGCGCGCGCCGTCCCGAACCCGGCGATCTCGCCTCGCGTCTTGATGCCTGGATCGAAGGGGGCGAACACGGCTGGCTCTTCGACAACGCCGAGGACCGGCTCGATCTCGACACCCGCGTACTGGGCTTCGACATGACCGCGCTTCTGGAAAGCCCGCGCCTGCGCACGCCGGTGATGATGTACCTGTTCCACCGCATCGATGAACGTCTGGACGGCGAGCCGACCATGATCCTCATCGACGAGGGCTGGAAGGCGCTCGACGACGAAGTCTTCGCCGCGCGCATCCGCGACTGGCTCAAGACCCTGCGCAAGCGCAACGCGCTGGTCGGCTTTGCCACCCAGTCTGCGCGTGACGCGCTCGACAGCCGTATTTCGACCGCGCTGGTCGAGCAGACCGCGACCATGCTCTTCATGCCCAACTCGCGTGCGCGGCCCGAGGATTACTGCGAGGGCTTTGGGCTGTCGCTTCACGAACTGGAAGTGATCCGCACGCTGCCTGCGCACTCGCGCTGCTTCCTCATCCGCCAGAGCGACGCCTCGGTCGTTGTGCGTCTCGATCTTTCAGGAAGTCCCGAGGTGCTGACCGTCCTGTCGGGCCGTGAGAGCACCGTGCGCAAGCTCGATGCGCTGCGCGAGCGCTATGGCGACGCGCCGCGCGCCTGGTATCCCGCGCTCACCGGCCAGCCTTGGCCGGGCGACAGTGACGCCGGGGTCGCCGAGGACGCGCTGTGGATAGAGGCGGCCGAGTAGAGGACATGGCCAGCGACACCTGCCAGCGCCTGACGGAGCTCGCCTCGAATGGGGTAGCCCCCGCTTTGCGGGCGGTCGACTGCGTGGCGAACGAGATGGCCGCAGGGGCCTTTGGGCGCCTGTTCGGCAGCGATGGCGCGCTCGTGCCCGCGATCTCGATCCTGCTCGCGCTCTACATCGCGCTCTTTGCCTTCCTCCTGATCACGGGCCGGGCCTCGGTTGGCGTGTCCGCACTCATGCCGCGCATGATCACGATCGGCGTGGTGCTGCTCTTCACCAGCAGCTGGCTTGCCTACCAGGGCATGGTGTGGAGCTTTGCGCTCGCTGGACCCGACTGGATCGCGGGGCAGCTGATGGGCGCGGACGGTTCGGCTACGCAGATCTTCGCGGACCGCATTGACATCGTCTTTGGTGTCATCAACGAGATCGGCACCAATGCCGGATCAGGCAGCGGCTCCGCCGGAGAGGCTGCCAAGGACGCGGCCGATGCGGCCTCGATGATGTCGCCCGAAGGGCTGATGTGGATGGGCGCGATCCTGCTTCTGCTGGGGACCGTGGGGATTCTCCTCACCGCGCGCATTGCGCTGGGCATCCTTATCGCGCTGGGGCCACTGTTCGTGATCCTTGGGCTTTTTGGAGCAACGCGCGGGCTTACGGCGGGCTGGCTGCGCGGCATGGTGCTGACCGCCTTCACCCCGCTCTTCGTGGTCATGGGCGGAGGCATTATCCTCGAACTGCTCGTGCCCATCGTCTCCGCGCTCGTCAGCTCGGCGCAGATGGGGGAGGTCGACGGGCGCGCGGCGATGGCTTTCTTCACGGTCGCGGCGGTCCACGTCGCGCTCATGGTCATGGTGTTCAAAGTGGCCGGCACGATGGTCTCGGGCTGGCGTGTCTTCGGACGGGCAGCTGGCCGCGAAGAGCGGGGCGAATCGAGCGCTGCTGCGCCCGTACCGGTGCTACAAGCCCCGATGCTCCAGCCGCTGGGCGTCGCCACCTCGCGCACCGGGCATATGAGCGCGATGGCGGCGAGCCAAGCCGCGCAGGCCGGTCCGGGTGGCTACGGCGGGGAGAGCGGCTCGGGCCGCTCGGGTGACCGGAGCACCGTGACCACCCACGTCACCGGCGGCGGCATTGCACCCGCCAGAGCCGGACAGGACATGCGCGCGAAGGGCATTGGCAGTCGCTTTCGCAGCGCCTCGAACGACACCGGCCGCGCGCCGGTCAAGGAGAAGACACGATGACGCACGCCTTTACGCTGCGCACCACACTTTCGCGGATGATGCTGGGATCGGTTCTCGTCACAGGGCTGCTGAGCGCCCCTGTTCGCGCCGACGACCGCCTCGTTGAGCACGCCTACCGGGCCGACGAGGTCGTCACCATTCCGGGGCGCACCACAGTTCAGGCCACCATCGCCTTTGGCCGTAACGAAGCGATCGAGAACGTCGCGGTGGGGGACAGCTCGCAGTGGCAGATAACGCCCAACAAGCGCGCGGACCTGCTGTTCGTGAAGCCGCTGGAGACCAGCGCACGCACCAACATGACTGTTGTGACCAACAAGCGTACCTACTTCTTCGACCTCGTCGCAGGAGGGAAGGCCAAGCCGCTCTATATGCTGCGTTTCACGTATGCAGACGAGGAAGAGCCGGTGGAGGACACGCCGCTTTCTCGTCCCAGCGAGGCGGAGCGCCTGGCCCATCTCGATCCGGCCGAACGCGCGGTTGCCGAGGGCGATCCGCTGGCGATGCCCGCCGAGGCGTCCGCGCTCAACTTCGCCTGGGAGCGCAAGGGCGCGGCCAAGCTGCAGCCCGTGCGGGTCTACGACGATGGGCAATCGACCTACCTCGTCTGGCCCGAGCACACACCGAACCTTCCCGCCATCCTTGTCGAGAACGAGAAGGGGGATGAAGGTCCGGTCAACTACGCGGTGCGCGGCCCCACCATCGTGGTGAGCGATGTGCCCGACCGCATTATCCTGCGCCGGGGCAAGGACGTGGCCGAGCTGCTCAACACCGTTCCGCTCGGCGAACGTCCCGCATCGGCACTCGCGCAGCGTGCAGGTACAACCCCGCCGGTTTCGGCACAGTGAAAAGGGCTTGAACGATGGCGCCCCATTCCTCTTCCGTTTCCGCTCTTCACGAGCGCCGCTTCGGCGCCAACGCGACCGACCCGCGCGAGGGTGAGGGGGCCGAAGTTATCGACCTCGCCACCCGTAACGTTCTGCCTCAGGTCTCGCAGCGCAAGAAGGCCGATGGCCTGGGCCTGGTCGCGGGGATCGTTTTCGTGGCCGCGCTGGGTGGTCTTACCTTGTGGATGATGGACGGCGCGCGCAACGCCGCGCCCGAGCAAGACCTTGCCACAGCGCCTGCGCCGGTTCCCGAAGCGCCGGTAGCAACGCCCTCGGTGCGACCCGCTCCGGTACCGGTACCGGTACCGCGTCCGGCCGCTCCGCTGGCCGCACCTGCGCCTGCGCCCGTTCTCGCCAACGATCCCAACGCCCAGGCTGGCCCTCAGGGCAACCCTTATGCCAACCCGACGGTCGTCTATGATGCCAGCGCCGGCGCGGTTGGCGCGCCGGGTCCTGCCGCAGGAGAGGTCAAGGCGGGCGGCGCCCCGAACGATGAATTTGCCTCGCGCCTTGCGGGTACGAACTCGACCGCGGCCGCCGCACGCACCTTCAATCCGGCAACCACGGTGACACAGGGCACACTGATTCCGGCCGTCCTTGAAACCGCGATCGACACCGAAGTGCCTGGCTACGTACGCGCCATCGTCTCGACCGACGTGCGCAGCTTCGATGGCAAGAAGGTGCTGATCCCACGCTCCTCGCGCCTTATCGGTCAGTACAAGAGCGGGCTAACCGCCGGACAGAAGCGCGCCTACGTGATCTGGACGCGCGTGATTCGCCCCGATGGCGTTTCGGTCGACATCGGTTCGCCCGCAATTGCCTTTGGCGGTGAAACGGGCCTTCCGGGCAAGGTCAACACCCACTTCTTCGAGCGCTTCGGTTCGGCCATGCTGCTCTCGGTCGTCGACGGCCTGACGACGCTGGCAACCGGCGGTGCCTCGGTGGTCGTGGCAGGCGGTTCTTCGGCGGCGGCGCAGGCCGTCCAGGGCAGCTCGACCATCGGCCCCACGATCCGCGTGCGCCAGGGGGAACCGATCCGCGTCTTCACCGCCAAGGATCTCGACTTCGGTCCGGTGCAGTGATCGTCCACGCAACTACCAAGGCAGGATTTCGCCATGGCCCACGTTCTTTCGCTGGTGCCTGCGGCCGCGGGCGCGCCGATGTCTGAGAACATGCCCGAGGTCCAGGTGGAAGCGCCGGTTCCGCGCAGTGTCTATCTCGACGCCTATCTGGCGCCGCTGCGCCCTTGGCTCGACCGCGAGACGGTCACCGAGATCCTGGTCAACCGGCCGGGGGAGATCTGGGTGGAGGATGCCGCGCATGCGGATGGCAGCGCGGGAATGAAGTGCATCGCGCTTCCCGAAATGGACAACCGCCTGCTCCAGCGCCTCGCCGAGCAGGTGGCGCGGATCAGCCATCAGGGCATCAACCGCGAGCATCCGCTGCTTTCGGCAACGCTTCCGGCCCATGCCGGACAGTCCGGTGCGCGCATCCAGCTGGTCGGGCCGCCGGCCACGCGCAGCAACTGGGCCATGGCGATCCGCCGTCACCGCCTTTTGAATCTGCCGCTCGATGCCTATGATCGCGGTCCCATCACTCCGCCCGAGGAGGCGCCTACGCCCGATCCGATGGCGCAGCCCATCGCGTTCCTCAAGGACGCCATCCAGCGCCGCCGCACGATCCTGATTTCGGGCGGCACCTCGACCGGAAAGACCACCTTCCTCAACGCCATGCTGGCCGAGATCCCGCAGGATGAGCGTGTCGTGCTGGTTGAGGACACTGCCGAGCTGAAGCTGCCGGGCGCCAATGGTGTCGGCCTTATCGCGGTCAAGGGTGAGTTGGGGGAGGCCAAGGTCTCGGCCAACGACCTGCTTCAGGCCGCATTGCGCCTGCGTCCCGACCGCATCGTGCTCGGCGAATTGCGGGGGACCGAGACGGTCTCGTTCCTGCGCGCCATCAACACCGGCCACCCGGGGTCGTTCTCGACGGTGCACGCCAACACGCCGCGCGGAGCGCTTGAGCAGATCGCGCTGATGTCCATGCAGTCGAACATCGGCCTCACCCGCGCCGAGACGCTGGAATACGCCGCCAGTGTGATCGATATCGTCGTCCAGCTTGACCGTCAGGACGGCAAGCGCGGGATCGGCCAGATCGCCGAGAGCCGCACGCTGGTCGAGTGATGCAAAGAGAGGGCGCCCTTTCGTCTCTCGATACGGCGGGAGCGGTGCGCGATCAGTTGGTCTGGGCGCTGTAGGCCGAGCTCATCATCTCGGTGACATCGAGGTCGAAGCTCTTCTGGCGGGGTGGAAATTCCTGCAAGGTGGTCATGAACTTGGCGACCTGCTGGCCGGCCGCGCCCAGGGGCAAGGAGTGGTTTTCCTGCCATTCGTCATAGCCGCGGGCCTCGAGGAAGCGCTCGAAGGGATCGAGCTTGAGGTTGATGATGTAGGGGGTGACAAGCTGCTCCTGGACCCCGTTGAACCACTTGTCTTGGCTCTTGAACAGGAACTTCCAGTCGCCGTCGCGCAGCCTGTGCAGGGTGGTTTCGGTGAAGTAGTAGAACTCCTTGCGCTTGGCCGGTCCGCGTCCGAAGACCAGATCGGTCTGGTCGACCCCATCGAGGTGGACCTTGTAGGTCATGTTGCCGATGCGCTTGCAGCTCTTCAGTTCACTGACCAGGTTGGGCTGATATGGACGACACCGCGCTGCTGGAAGGAGGGACTGTCCTTAGGATAGTCGTACTGCTCGGGGTACTCCCCTGCGTTCAGGAGGTAGAGGATTCCCATGAACTCGTCGAAGCCGTGAGACGTGGGACGCCGCGCGCTTTTCGGTCAGTGTGAGGGGAGGGCGGTCCTTTGTGTCCATGAGCTAGTTTCCAGCCCTTGCAAGGGGGCGTCGATGCCGACGGCCGACAGCAAGGCTGACCGACAGCTGGAAAGAGGCCCATCAGAATAAACCCTGATGAGTGCAGAGAATGTACTGGAGATACCGAAAGTAAACGATCTTTTGTGTGTGGAGTAGGCGAAGCCGAGAGGCTTGGGATCAGCCCTCGGCGATCAGTTCGTTGTCCGGGCCCAGCACGCGCCAGGAGCGCCCGAGCCACTCGCCCAGCGCCTTGATGTCCTTGGCAGCTGCCGGGTTGAACAGCGGCAGGCCGCGCTCCTGCAGCGAGAGCGTGATGGTCTCGGGCGTCGCGGCAAGCTGGCTGAGATCGAGCGCGGTGTGACACCCGCCGTGGAGACGGCGGCACAGGCGGATGGCAAGGCCCCAGCCGATCGCACGATCGAGATCGGCGCGGGTCGCGAGGCGGTCGAAGGGATCGGGAATGCCCGAGAGACCCGCGTTGGCAAAGACCGTCATAGCCATCATCCCGCGCCCGCGCATGTCGAGCCCGATCCAGCGCTTGCGCAGCGCCCAGGTGGTTGCCTCCTCGGTGCGCAGGTTGGGCTCGGTGCGCATGGCTGCAAGGGCGAGAAGGGTGGAGGCCTGGCGCAGGATGCGGTCGTTCTCGCTTCCCGGACCATGCCCGTTGCTGTCCTCGCCATCGTCGCACACGGGCGCGGTCCACTTAGCCACCGCAACCGCTTCCTCGGCCGAGACCCTCACGCCAAGCGCAAAACCTGCAACGCTGGCGAGCATCGGCGGTTCGGCCTGCACGTCGGGTTCGAGCTGGGCGTAGAGCAGGCCTTCGCGAAGCCCCCAGGAGGAGAACACGACCTCGCTCGGCTGGAGGGCGATCACCAGTTCGGTGAGCAGCGCGGCCGCGTCGGGAAGGCTGGCGAGGCGCGAAGAAGAAACGCGCGGGTCCGGGTTCTCGATCCGGCCCTTGGCGAACTGGCGGGCGATACGCAGCACATCATCGGCGGGAAGCGCGAAACCGTGGGGGTCATCGACCGGCCACTTCAACTCGCGCATGGCCTGCTGGGCGAGCGCGCGCCAGGAACCGCCCACGATGTAGAGCGGCTCGCCCCGGCCGCCGTTCCAGCCGTTGGCCTTGAGCCGTTCGTGTACCACGGTGGAGAAGGCCATGGCGTCATTGCTGCGCAGGCCGGGCAGGCGCAGTGTGCCAAACGGCATGGTGATACCGCGCGGGCTGATCGTGCCGTTCTCTACCCCGATGAGTTCGAGGCTGCCCCCGCCAAGATCCGCAACAGTGCCATGCGCGCCAGGAAACGCGGCGATGACCGCATGGGCGCTGGCGCGGGCCTCTTCGTTGCCCGAAAGCAGGCGGGGCGAGAGGCCAAAACCGCGCACGGCTTCGAGGAACTGGGGACCATTGCTGGCATCGCGCGCGGCGGCCGTCGCCACGCAGTCGACATCGCGCACCTTGTGCAGGGCAAGAAGGCGCGAAAAGCGTTCCAGCGCGCCCAGCGCGGTCTTCAAGGCTTTTTCGGAAAGCGTGCCGTTGCGATCGAGATCGCGGCCGAGGCGCGCATTGACCTTTTCGTTCAGCATGACGACCGGTGCGCGCAGCGGCCCGTTGTAGATGACGAGGCGCACGGTGTTCGAACCGATGTCGATAATCGCGCGCTTTTCGCTCGAGTGGCTGATGCCGATCATGCTTTCCAGACGAATCCGAGAGGGACCTTGTTCCGACACTCTTGTGTCAGAACTTGGGCCCTATGTCAGATATTGCCCCGTCGAAGCGAGAGCTTGGGCACTTTTCGTCCACTGGCAAGCGAGGCACCGCGCCCTGAAAGCGAGGGGTTGGTCATGAAATAACGGTGCAGGTTGAAGGGCTCCTCGACCTCGCCCACGCGCTCGGAGGTGCCGTCGGGGTGGAGCAGCCAGGACTGCTCGGTGTCGATGAAGTTGGCCAGCATGACCTGGTCGAGCACCTGGTCGTGGACGGTCTTGTTGCGCATCGGGATCATGATCTCGACGCGCCGGTCGAGGTTGCGGCTCATGCCATCGGCCGAGGTGATGAGCACTTCGGCCTGGCGGCTGGGCAGATCCGCGCCGTTGGCAAAGGCCCATATGCGGCTATGTTCGAGGAAGCGGCCGATCACCGATTTGACCGAGATGTTCTCCGAGAAGCCCTCGATGCCGGGTCTGAGGCAACAGATGCCACGGATCACGAGGTCGACGTCCACCCCCGCCTGGCTGGCGGTGTAGAGGTGATCGATCAGCTCGGGATCGGTGAGCGAGTTCATCTTGGCCCAGATCGCGGCGGGCTTGCCCGCTTTTGCGTTGTCGATCTCGACATCGATCAGCTCGTAAAGTCGCGAGCGCAGCGTCATGGGTGAGATGGAGAGCAGCTCGGTCTCGTCCGGCTCGACATAGCCGGTGACGAAGTTGAAGAGCTTGCCCGCATCGCGGCCCGCCGCCGGATCGGCGGTGAAATAGGAAAGGTCGGTGTAGATGCGCGCGGTAATCGGGTGGTAGTTGCCCGTGCCGAAGTGGCAGTAGGTGCGATACCCGCCCCGGCCATTGCCCAGATCGCTTTCGCGGCGCACCACCATCGAGACCTTGCCGTGGGTCTTCCAGTCGATGAAGCCGTAGATCACCTGGACGCCCGCGCGTTCGAGCTGGCCGGCCCACAGGAGATTCTGCTCCTCGTCGAAGCGGGCCTTGATCTCCACCACCGCGGTCACTGATTTGCCCTGTTCGGCCGCCGCGATGAGCGCGGAGATGATCGCGGATTGCTTGCCGGCGCGGTAGAGCGTCTGCTTGATTGCGATCACGTCCGGATCGCGCGCGGCCTGGCGCAGGAAGTCGATCACCACCTCGAAACTCTCGTAAGGGTGGTGGATGATGATGTCCTTCTCGCGGATCGCGGCGAAGATGTCGCCGTCATGCTCCAGGACGCGTTCGGGATAGCGGGGCGAATAGGGCTCGAACTTCAGTTCCGGGCGGTCCTCGTCGCAGATTGCCGAGACGCCCGAGAAGCCGATCAGCCCCTCGGTCTTCATGATCAGGGCCTGGTCGAGACCGAGCTGGCCCCGCAGCATTTCCTCGGCGGCCGGATCGAACTTGCCCTGGAGCTGGAGCACGATGACAAGCCCGCGGCGGCGGCGCTGGATCGCCGAACGGAAGTAGCGCACGAGATCCTCGGCGTCTTCCTCGATTTCGAGGTCGGAGTCGCGCAGGATGCGGAACACGCCGTGCCCGCCCACCTTGAAGCCGGGAAAGAGGGTCCCTGCGTTGCGGCAGATAAGGTCCTCGATGGATGTCCACGCGGCCTCATCACCCGGAATGCGCACGAAGCGTGGCAGCGGCGCGGGGATCAGCACCATTTCCATGACCGGGGCGTTGTCGGCGATGCGGTTCAGTGAGAAGAGCACGCCGATCCCCTGGTTCGCGACAAAGGGGAAGGGGTGGGCCGGGTCGATCGCTTGAGGCGTGATGACCGGCATGATGTCGGTCGCGAAATAGTCCTTGAGCCATTGCTCGCGGACTGGATCGAGGGTTTCATCGCCAATGACGGCGATGCCGGCTTCAGCCATTTCGGCCTTGAGTCCGGCCCAGGTCCTCTGCTGGATCGTCTCGAGTTCGAGCACTTTCTCGTGCGTGGCGGCAAGCGCCTGTCCGGGCGTGAGCCCGTCGATAGAGGTTTCCTCGATCTGGCGGCGAACCTGCCCGGCAAGGCCCGCCACGCGGACCATCAGAAATTCGTCGATGTTGCTGCCCGAAATCGAGAGGAAGCGCAGGCGCTCGAGCAGGGGGTAGTTCATGTTCGAGGCTTCGGCGAGCACCCGCTCGTTGAATGCCAGCCAGCTCAACTCCCGGTTGAAGAAGCGCGAGGGGCAGGAGGCAAGGGCTGCAGGATCGATCATGGGAGGCGCGTCGGTTTCCGCAGGTGTGGGGGCCTGCGCACGGGCGGGCGACGTCGTATCCGTATCTCCGGTCAGCTGCATTACGGTACCTGTCGTCTCGTCCATGTGACCCTCTTCTGGTGGTCTTGCGGTGCGGCCCAGAGCGCGGATTTCGGCCCGTGGCACGTACGTGTCTTTAAAAACGCGGCCTTTGCCAGTTCTCGATGACGCTTTTGCGGCAAATGGTACACGGAAAGGCCACTGTAACGAAAACTCTTTCTAGGCCAAGTGAACAGCGTTGCAGTGCAGCAGCGTTTCGCGCACAGTCACACGCGATGATAAAAGCGGCACTGCACCACCTCACTCGCTACCGCTACTCCAAGCGGATCAAGCTCGGCCCACAGGTAATCCGGCTTCGTCCGGCACCACATTCGCGCACGCAAGTGCCGAACTATTCGCTCAAGATCAGTCCGCCTGAGCATTTCATCAACTGGCAGCAGGACCCGCACGGCAACTGGCTGGCGCGGATCGTCTTCCCCGATCCGGTCGACCATTTCCAGATTGAGGTCGATCTCCTCGCCGAGCTGGCGGTCATCAATCCCTTCGATTTCTTCGTTGAGCCCGACGCCGAGGAGTACCCGTTCCAGTACACCGATGCGATGAAGACGGACCTTGCCGCCTATTTCGACGTGGAAGAGCAGGGCCCGCTTTTCGAGGAGCTGGTCAGGCAGTACGAAGGCCACCAGGGGCGCACGGTCGACTTCCTCGTCGAGATCAACCGCCAGCTCGAACAGCGCATCGACTACGTGATCCGCATGGAGCCGGGCGTGATGACGCCCGAGGAGACGCTGGAGGCGGGGCGGGGCTCGTGCCGCGATTCGGCTTGGCTGCTTGTCCACCTGCTACGCCGTCTTGGCTTTGCGGCACGCTTTGTCTCGGGCTATTCCATCCAGCTGGTCGCCGACGTGATCCCCAAGGAAGGCCCGCAGGGTGTGCTTCAGGATGTGACCGATCTGCACGCCTGGGCCGAGGCCTTCGTGCCGGGTGCGGGGTGGATCGCGCTCGATGCGACCTCGGGTATGTTCGCGGGCGAGGGGCACATTCCCTTATGCGCCACGCCCCACTACCGTTCGGCCACGCCCATCGAGGGGCTGGCCGAACCCGCCGAAGTCGATTTCGATTTCAAGATGGACGTCAGCCGCATTGCCGAAGCGGTCCGTATCACCAAGCCTTTTACGCCGGAGCGCTGGGAGAACATGCTGGCGCTGGGCGACAAGGTCGATGCCGATCTGGTTGCAAACGGTGTCAACCTGACCATGGGCGGCGAGCCGACCTTCATTGCCGATGGCGATTTCGAAGCGGGTGAGTGGAATGGCGAGGCGGTTGGCCCAACCAAGGCGGCCTACGCCGACCAGCTGATCCGCCTCCTGCGCCACAAGTTCGCGCCCGGCTCGTTGCTCCACCACGGACAGGGTAAATGGTACCCTGGCGAGACGCTGCCGCGCTGGGGATACTCGATCTACTGGCGCAAGGACGGTGAACCGATCTGGCGCGACGATGCGCTGCTTGCGGGCGAAAAGCCGCTGGAAAAGGGCGGCAATCCCGATCCTGTGCCCTCCATCGATGTGCAGCAGGCCGCGAAGGTTCTGAAGCAGGCCGCCGCGAACCTGGGGGTCGAGCCCGAGTTCGTCCAGCCGGTCTACGAGGATTCGGGCGTGTGGATGCTGCGCGAGGACGAGCTTCCGGTGAACACTACGCCGATGGACCCGGCCATCGAGGACGAGGAACTGGCCCGCCGCTTCAAGCGCACCTACCGCCGGGGCCTCGAAAAGCCGGTCGGCTTCGTGCTCCCGATCCAGCGCTGGCAGACCAGGGTCGCGCCGATCCAGCGCCATTGGCAGAGCGAGCTGTGGCGCGTGCGCAAAGGCGTTCTGACCGCGGTGCCGGGCGACGGTTCGCTGGGCTATCGCCTGCCGCTTGGCTCGCTGCCGCACGTCCCGCCTGCCGACTATCCCTACATCCATCCGCGCGACACCGCCGAGCCGCGCGAGCCTCTGGCCGATATCCGCACGCAGGTGACCCAGCGCGGTCGCCAGATGCGCGAGGAACTGGCCAGCCAGCGCTTCGAGACCGTGCCCGAACCCGCCCAGTTCGGTCCGCAGTTGGTCGAACAGGACATCATCGAGGGCGCGGTGCGCACCGCGCTCACGGTCGAGCCGCGCGGGGATTATCTGGCGGTTTTCATTCCGCCGACCGAGTGGCTGGAGGACTACCTCGAACTCGTCGCCGCGATCGAGCAGGTGGCCGAGGACATGGGCCTGCCGGTCCGCATCGAGGGCTATCCCCCGCCACCCGACCCGCGCCTCACTGTCCTCAAGGTCACCCCCGATCCGGGCGTGATCGAGGTCAACATCCATCCCAGCGCCTCCTGGCGCGAGACGGTCGACATCACCGAGGCGCTTTACGACTGCGCGCGCGAGATCGGCCTTACCGCCGACAAGTTTATGGTCGACGGGCGCTCGATCGGCACGGGTGGGGGCAACCATATCGTGCTGGGCGGACCAAGCCTGCTCGACAGCCCGTTCATTCGCCGCCCGGACCTGCTCAAGAGCTTTGTCCTTTTCTGGCAGCGCCACCCCTCGCTCTCCTACCTGTTTTCGGGCCTCTTCATCGGGCCGACGAGCCAGGCCCCGCGTATCGACGAGGCGCGCCACGATGCCTTGTACGAACTGGAGATCGCGCTGGCGCAGGTTCCCGGCCCCGATGCCCCGCAGCCCGCGCCCTGGATGGTCGACCGCTTGTTCCGCAATCTCCTGGTCGATGTCACCGGCAACACCCACCGCACCGAGATATGCATCGACAAGATGTTCTCGCCCGATGGGCCCACGGGGCGCCTGGGCCTTGTCGAGTTCCGCGGCTTCGAGATGCCGCCAGACGGCAAGATGAGTCTGGCCCAGCAGCTGCTCCTGCGCGCGCTGACCGCTTGGTTCTGGAAGGAGCCGCAGCAAGGTGACCTCGTGCGCTGGGGCACGCAGCTCCACGACAAGTTCATGCTTGGCCACTTCGTCTGGGAGGATTTCCTCGATGTTCTCGCCGACCTTGGCCGTGCGGGGTACGAGTTCGACCCGGCCTGGTTTGAAGCGCAGCGCATGTTCCGCTTCCCCGTCCATGGCGAAGTCGAGGGTGGGGGCGTCAACCTGGAAATCAGCCACGCGCTCGAACCTTGGAACGTGCTGGGGGAAACCGGCGCCATCGGGGGGACCGTGCGCTATGTCGACAGCTCGACCGAGCGTCTGCAGGTCAAGGCCACGGGGCTGGTGAAGGGACGCCACGTCATCACCTGCAATGGGCGCCGTGTACCGATGACGATGACCGGGCCGGACGAAGGCGTGGGCGGCGTGCGCTACAAGGCATGGTGGCCAGCCGAGTGCCTGCACCCGTTGCTGGAGCCGCACACTCCGCTCACCTTCGACATCTACGACACCTGGAACGGGCGGTCGCTGGGAGGCTGCGTCTACGAGGTGGCCCATCCGGGCGGGCGCAACTACGACACCGTGCCCGTTAACGGCTACGAGGCCGAGGCACGGCGCAAGGCGCGCTTCACACCGCACGGCCATTCACCGGGGCCCATGGCACCGCCGCCCGGGGAATTGCCGGGTGAATTTCCCCATGCCCTTGATCTGAGACGACCGCCGCGTGTCCACTAGCCCCCCTTCCCGGCGGCCAGTGCGGGCGCGGGGATGGCTCGATCGCTATTCCGCAGGGCCCGAGGGCGGCGATCTCTACACCGATGCCCCGGCCTGGGTGGGGGAGCGCTGGCGCGCGGTCGCTGCTGAACTCGCTCGGCTGGGTGAAAACGATGCGGCTGCTCTGCAGGAAGCGACCAGCCGCAACGCCGCCGACCTGGGCCTCACCTTTCGCGTCACCGGCGACGAGGAAGAACGCGCTTGGCCGGTGAACGCCATGCCGCTTGTCATCGGCGCGGACGAATGGGCCAAGCTTGAACGCGGTCTCGTCCAGCGCGCCGACATGCTCGAAAAGCTGGCCGCCGACATCTACGGCGAGCAGAAGCTGGTGAAGGACGGGCATCTGCCCGCCGCCGTCATCGCTGGCAACCCCTTCTTCGTGCGCCGCATGATCGGCCATCCCCCGGCCTGCGGGCGCTTCCTGCAGGTCTATTCGGCCGAGCTGGCGCGCGGACCGCGCGGGCAATGGCGCATTCTCCAGGACCGTGTGCGGCTGGCGAGCGGGATCGGCTATACGCTGGAGAACCGCCTTGCCCTCTCGCGCACGACTGGCGATCTGCTTGCGGCAAGCCATGTGCGCCGTACCGCCGGGTTCTTTGGCGCCATGCGCGAGGGTATGGCCGCGGCCTGCGGGCGCGAGCGGCCGCGCGTTGCGCTGCTGACTCCGGGCCGCTTCAACCAGACTTACGCAGAACAGGCTCATCTTGCGCGTTATCTCGGTCTGCCGCTGGTTGAGGGGCGGGACCTCTCGGTGCTCGACAACCGCCTCTACGTCGGCACCATCGCGGGGCCCAAGCGGGTCGATGGCATCTGGCGTTGGATCAACACCGATCTGCTCGATCCGCTCGCCTTCGATGCGCGCTCCCAGATCGGCGTCGCCAATCTGTTCGAAGCCTGGAACTCGGGCGGGGTGGGTATGGTGAATGCGCCGGGCAGCGAGGTTCTGGAGTCGGCAGCCCTGGCTGCCTTCATGCCGCGCTTGTGCCGCCTCCTGATGGACGAGGATCCGCTCCTGCCCAGTATCGCGACCTGGTGGTGCGGACAAGCAAGCGAGGGCGCCACCGTGGCCCGCCGCTTCGACGACCTGGCACTGCTTCCGGCATTTGGACAACCGGTCGAAGGATTGGCGGGACGTGATCCGGTGGCCGGGGCATCGCTTACGCCGGAAGATCGCACGCTCTTCGCCGAGGCCCTGCGCCGCCGTCCCATGGACTATTGCGGGCAGGAGATCGTCCAGCTGTCCACCGCGCCCGCGATCATCGACGGCGAAATCGTGCCGCGCCCCTTCACATTGCGCGCCTTTGTCGCGCGCCGCGCGGATGGCGGCTGGACGGTCATGCCCGGTGGTTTCGCGCGCCTGTCCTCCAGCCGCGACCTCCCGACTACGATGATGGGAGCGGGTGACCTTTCCGCCGATGTCTGGGTGGTCGATGAGAAGGCGGCGGAACAGCACCAGCGCACCACGCTTCAGGGCTCCCCGCCGATTTCGCGCGGGGGCGGCATTCTTGCCAGCCAGGCAGCGGACAATCTCTACTGGTTCGGACGCTACAACCAGCGTGCCGAACTGGTGCTGCGCGTGGTCCGCTCGCTGCTGGGCAATTCGATGGAAGGAGAAAGCGGGCCAACCGGTGGTGGAGCGGTCGCGGCAAGCCTTGTCGGCCTGCTCGAATATTGGGGCGCGGCCGATGCGGGGTCGGTCGGCAAGAAGCTTGAAGATGTCTGTGCGAAGGCCCTGCTCTCGGCCAATCTGCAGGGCTCGGTCGCCACGCTTCTGAAGCGCCGAATGGACGTGGGTATGAGCTTGCGCGAGCGTTTCGCGCGCGACTTCTGGCGCATCGTCAGCCGTCCAATGCCACCTGTCACCGTCTCGCGCCCGCAGGCCATGCTTGAAAGCACGCGCTGGCTGGGCGAGCATTTCAGTGCGCTCTCGGGCCTTGTCGCGGAGAACATGGTGCGCTCCTCGGCCTGGCGGTTTCTCAAGATCGGCGAGCGGATCGAGCGCGCGCAGGCGATCTGCCGCATGGCGCACGACCTTTCCGCCTTTACGGGCGAGAGCGAGGACGTGGCAAGCGGCGTCTTGCTTGACCTTTGCGACAGTCAGATCGTCTACCGCACCCGTTACCTCATCGCGCCGATGCCCGATCCGGTGCGCGATCTGGTGCTTCTTGATCCCGACAATCCCCGTGCCCTGGCCTTCCAGATTGCCGATATCGTCACGCACCTTCAGGCGCTGCCGAGTGTGCGGGACGACAATGTGCCCGAAGCTCCCCTGCGCTCGGCCCGTGCATTGCAGGGCGAGCTTCAGGCCGCGCTGGTCGAGGACATAACCCGTGCGCGCCTGCGCACTCTGGAGGGGCGCCTGTTCGCGCTTTCGGATGCGATTTCGCAGCGCTATTTTCTCCAGTTCGACCGCGAAGGTGCCGAACGCCGTACGAGACTTCTGTGATGCGCTATGCCGTCAGCCACAAGACCACGCTGTCCTACGCAGCGCCTGTGCGCCTCGCCCAGTTCAACGTGCGCCTGCGTCCCGCGGCCTGGCCCGGGCAGAGTGTCTCTGACTATTCCCTCAACGTACACCCGCGTCCTGCCGCGATCTCCGAAGGGGAGGGCAGCTACCACGTCAACGAGGCGCGCTTCGGGCTTCAGGAACCTATTGATCGCCTCGTCATCGAGAGTCGCTTCCTGGTCGAGCGCGAGGATACCCCCTTTTTCGTTGCCGACGCTAGAGGGCCCGCACTGGTCGAGTTGCGCGAGAAGGCGATGGCGCTTCCTGACCTTTCCGCGCTGGGGCCAGCCTCCTACAGCTTCGCCTCGCCCATTGCGGTGCCCGAGCACGAGATCGCCGTCTGGGCGGGCGAACACCTCGTCGAGGGGATGCCGGTGATGGACGCGGGGCGCACGCTGATGGAAGCGCTCTACAGCGAATTCAGCTTCGATTCGCGTGCAACGGCCACCGACACGCCGCCGATCGAGGCCTTCCGCAAACGCCATGGCGTGTGCCAGGATTTCACCCACGTCATGATCATCGCGGCGCGGGCACGCGGTATCCCGGCGGCCTATGTCAGTGGCTACCTGCGTACGATCCCACCTGCAGGGAAGGCACGGTTGGTCGGTGCGGATGCCATGCACGCCTGGGTCAACCTGTGGTGCGGGGAGGAACTGGGCTGGGTGGGCTTCGATCCGACCAACAACAAACTGGCCGATGCCGACCACATCTTTATCGGCATGGGGCGTGATTATTCCGATGTTGCTCCGCTGGACGGGACGTTTCGGGGAACCTCGGAGCAGACGATGCACTTCGCCGTCGACGTTGCGCCGCTGGACTGAGCGGTACGCATCATGCCTTCCCCTGTCGAACTGACCTTTCTGGTCGGCGCACTGGCGGTGATCAACGCGCTGACGTTCCTGCTTTTCGGCTGGGACAAGCGCCAGGCTCAGTGCGGTAGGCGGCGTGTGGCCGAGGCTCGGCTGCTGCTGCTTGCTGCTCTTGGCGGCACGCCTGGCGCCTACGCCGCGCGCCGCCATTTCCGCCACAAGACCCGCAAGCAACCGTTCGTAGGCCGATTGCATGCGCTAGCTGTGTTGCAGGTCCTGGCGATTGCGGCGTTAGTCGTTTGGGTTGCAGGTTAGCGGCCCTTCGTCTTGCAGAACGGAACCCACCGTCTTCGGGCTGACTGGCATGCGCAAGGTGCGCCCGCCAGTTTTGGGGATCCCGAGGGCTATGGCCCTCGGATGTTCCTTCTAGCTTCTTCGGCTTTCATTGCGCCTTTCGTGCGGCAATCGGCTCCCCCAAGGCTCAATCGCGGGTGCCGCGCACAGGTGCGACCTCACCAGGAAAGATCCCGGCGATGGCCATGGCTGCGCCGATCCGGGTGAGGGTGTCGAGCAGGTCGCCGACCGCGTCTTCGACGACGACGAGTTCGAGTGTCTGGCGTGTCTCGCCAGCTCCGCGTTCGCGCAGGGATGTGACCAGTTCGAGCAGGATCGCCTCGTGTTCGGAGACGTGATTGCAGCCCACCGGACAGAACTGGAGGGTGTCGAGGGCCTCGCGGTTTAGGATCAGCATGAGACGGTGAAAGGGCTGAAGTGCTCCGATCAGGCGCCAGCGGGCGAAAGCGGGTGCGAGCATCTGCGCGGGGCAGTTGCGCTTGGAAATCGCGGTGACCCAACCGCGCATGGAAGCGACGAGAAAGCGGCAGCCTTCATCGAGCGTGCTGAGCGGGCGGTCGACATACTTGTACATGCGAGTCTCTCCATCGGGGCTCTGGCCGCGGGTGCGGGCTGCGGTTCAAAACGACAATCTCTCAGCGACTTGGCTAAATTTCGCGGTGATGTGAAATTAGGGCTTGTAGATGAGAATGATTATCATTAGCTATTGATACGCGGCTTGATGCTTCCGTCAAGCCCCAGGGAAACGAAGTCAGAGCCGTCCGGCTCGTGTCATGGGGCTTCGATTTTCCCATCCTGTGTCCTTGGCCGGGGCGGCTCCTTGCCTTGCCCGCCCCGGCCATTTTTTCGGCAAGGACCGCTTGCCGACAGGGCACAGCTTATCCGGCCTAGATCCTCAGGTTTTGCATCAGTTATTCACAGCTTTATGCACATTGTCTGATCACGCCAAGATATCTACGCTTTGCCCACAAACCACACGCACCAGACCAACAGTTTATACACAGCTTTATGCATAGGTAGAGGGGCGAAGGAGCGGGGCCTTGCAAGGGTCCATGGTCGCCTCGATGACTTGATCTCTCAAGTGGCAAGGCCGCGTGCGGCGGTGCGGCGGTGCGGCAGACCGTTCGCGAAACCGGGGCGTGAGAGCCCTTGGATCGAAACTCTTAGCCGCGCGCGGCGCGCACTGCGGCCCCGCCGGCAAACGGGGCAATCGCCAAGAGGACGAGGCTGGCCGCCGCGGTCAGGGCAAGGCCGCTCTCTCCGCCGATGGCAAGGCTCCCCGCGCCGAAGATCAGGATGGGGACAGCCATGGGGATGACGAGCAGGCCGGCGAGGGCGGTGCCGCCGCGCAGGCCTGCGGTCAGGGCGGCCACGGTTACGCCGAGCGCGGCCAGTCCCGGAGTTCCGGCGAGGAGCCCCAGTTCGACGATACCCAGCGTACCGGCCTCAAGCCCGAGCAGGGCGGCCGCGGGCAGGGTGGCCAGCATGAGCGGCGGCCCGAAGCTCAACCAGTGGGCAAGGACGCGCACCGCGATCACCAGTTCCTCGGAAATTCCGCGCAAGGCCCACTGGTCGAACTGTCCCTGTTCGATGTCGGGCTCTACCAGCCGGTCGAGTGGCAGGATCGCGGCGAGAAGCGCGGCCACCCAGATCACGCCGCCACCCGTGCGGGCGAGCAGGGGCGCGTCCGGCCCGACCGCGAAGGGATAGAGCATGGCAACCGAAAGGAAGAACAGGACCGGCATCAGTGCGCCGCCTCCGCGCCCGCCCAGCAGCAGGCGTGCAAGGTCGCGTTTCAGGAGGGCGAAGACTCGGCCCGTCACGGGGCGAAGTCCGCAAGGGTGAGGCGCTGGAGGCCCTCGATCCGGAAGGGTTGGTGCGAGGCGACAAGGGCAATGCCTCCGCCCGCGCAATGCTCGGCGACGATCGCTTCGGTCAGTTCGATCGCATGGACATCGAGGCCGTTGAGTGGTTCGTCCAGAAGCCAGAGCGGGGCAGCCTGGCCGATCAGGCGGGCAAGCGCTGCGCGCTTTTTCTGGCCGGTGGACAAATAGCGCACTGGGACATCCAGAAGGTCGGTGAGGCCGAGCCGGTCGCGCGTGGCTTGTGCTGCACTTTGGGAAGTGCCGTCGGTCCGCGCCCAGAAGGCAAGGGCATCGCCGAGCGCCTGCGAGGTATCGAGCGCGGAGCGTTCGTCGACGAGGCCTATAGTGCCCTCGCGCTCCACCGTGCCGGCGAAGGCCGGGGCGAGCCCGGCGACGATGCGCAGCAGGCTCGACTTGCCAATTCCATTGCTGCCCGCAACCTGCAGCGCTTCACCCGCGTTGAGGGCAAGCGACAGGCCGCGAAAAAGCACCCTGTCGCCGCGGCGACAGGCAAGGTCACGGATCGCGATCTTGGCCTCTTGCATGACGCCGTGCCCTAGTGGAAAGGCCCTGATCTGCCAAGCGTCCTGACGCGGCAGGCGATTCGAGGAAAGGTATCGCGCATGTCTGTCACCCGGCTCTCCGACACCGAGTTGAAACCGCTACTGGAAAGGCACGCTGCATGGCGTTTGCGCGGCGACGGCAAGGCGATCGAGCGCACGCTGAAGTTCGCCGATTTCAACGCTGCCTTCGGTTTTATTACGCGGGTCGCACTCCATGCGGACAAGGTCGATCACCACCCCGAGTGGTCGAATGTCTATAACACCGTGAAAATCGCGCTGACGACGCACGATTGCGGTGGCCTGTCGGGCCGCGATGCGGACATGGCGCAGTTCATCGACACGGCGGCAACGGCTGCCGGGGCCGACTGAGCGCGCACCCCGCCCCCGTCCCGAGCGCGCCACCATGCAGAGCCCCTTCCTGACCCGGCCGCTGTCGGTCGTGCTCGATTTCGTGCGCTTCCTGGCCGCGTTCCTGGTGGTGGTGGGGCACAGCGTGCAGCTTCAGCTCTACACTGGGCCCTTTCCGTTCTCGGGGCGGCTCCAGCATTACTGTGTCATCGTCTTTTTCGTGTTGTCGGGCCTTGTCATCGCGACCTCGGTGACGGCGCGTCCCTCCAGCCTCGCACGCTTCACCATCGCACGGGTTAGTCGTATCCTGCCGGTCGCGGTGCCCGCGCTGCTGTTCGCGGCGCTTTCGGCCTATCTTCTGGCGGGGGACGCGCATGTGCGCATCGACAACAGCCCCGACGATCCGCGGCTCTTCGCCGAGCGCATCCTGCCGCCACTGGTATTCCTGAGCGCCTGGCCGGGAATGCCAGCACCAGTCTGGAACCCGCCGTACTGGTCGCTGTGCTACGAGGTCTGGTATTACGCGATCTTTGCGCTGGCCTTTTTCCTGAGGGGCTGGGCGCGCGTGATGGCAATTGCGATTGCGTGTATTCTGGCCGGGTCGACGCTGCTCCTGCTCTTTCCGGTCTGGCTGATGGGCGTGGCGCTGACCGCTATGCCGTCCGCAAAAAGATTGCCTCTGCGCGTCGCGCCGCTGGTGCTGGCGGGCTGCGGACTTGCGGCCTGGGGACTGTTTCAGGTCGATATGACGGTTCTCAATCCGCTGGCGGCGCGGATCTGGCCCGAGCCGCTGAAGTGGTCCTATTGGGTGCTGTCGGATCTGTTGATGGGCGCGATTATGGCCTCCGCCGTCATCGCGCTGCGCCCGCTGGCGGCGCGCCTTGAAGCTCCGATCTTGCGGATGCGAGGGGCGGCTCATGCGCTCGCGGGCTTCTCCTTCACGCTTTACCTGTTTCATTGGCCGCTGATCCAGTTGCTGCGCTCGCACGGGATCGAGGCGGGAGGCAGCCCGCTGCTCTGGGCCGGGCTGCTGATGCTGGTGACCGCGCTCTGCGTGCTGTTTTCGCAGGCGACCGAGGGCATGTCACCGCATCTTCGTCGCTGGATGGAGCGTCGCTTCCATCCCCGCGTAGCGAGGCCGAAGGTTCAGCCGGCCATCGTCTGAATCGCGCGTGCTTTGCATCGCCAAGGGACGGACGCTAAGGCGCGGGCATGCGCACTTTCGACAAGATCATCTCCGATAGAGGCTCGAAATATGCCGTTTCGGGCGCGCCGTGCCGCGACGCCGAAGAGGCAAAGGGGCTGATCGAAGGGCTGAAGAAGACCAGAAGGTTCGCCAAAGCCACGCACAACTCATGGGGCCTCTTGGGGGCGGGAGGTCCGGTCAAGAACGATGACGGGGAAAGCGGGGCGGGCATGATCATCCTCCAGCAGCTCGAAGCGGCCGGGCTGGAGGCGCATCTTGTAGTGGTGACCCGCTGGTACGGGGGCAAGCACTTGGGTGGCGACCGCTTTCGCCATGTGCGCGATGCGGTCGCCCTTTATCTGGACGCGTTGAACGCGGAAGGCTGAGGCGCCTCAGCCCGCGAGCGCGCTTTCGCGCACGGGGACATGCACCAGCGGTGGGATCAGGTCGGGTGCGGGCGTGCGCACGCGGCGAATGGTACACAGCCGGGTTTCATCCAGCCACAATTCGGCGTTGCGGTCCTGGGCTTCCTTGTGCGCGAAAATCAGGGCTTCGCTCGAATCGGCGGCGGTGAACTCAAGCCGCTGGGCAAGACCCACTTCGTCCTCGGCGAAGCGCAACTGGTAAACTGGCATCGGGCATCCTCGGGTTTCCACCGTTCGCACCCGGTTCCGGGCCGCGCACTCTCTCTCACTCTTGGCGATGGCCCATGGAGCAGGGCCATTCTTTGACCCTGCGCAATTCGCCATCGCGGCGGGAATGCGAACGGGAGGAAATTGGTTCCCGCCCGAGGCGAGGGAAGAGAGGGGGCGCGACAGATCGTGGCCAGCCTGCGCCGGACGAGAGAAGGTGTCGTGCTTTCAGCGGTTTGGTGCGTGTCACAGGGCTGCGTTGTTGTAGCAGTGCCAGGTGAAGATCGCCGCGGCGCCCCGGTGCGGCCGCCAGTTCTCGGCAAGCTTGCGGGTCTCCTTCTCGCTCGGCCTTTCGGGAAGGCACAGTATCTTGCCGATGCCGACCTGTACGGCCAGGTCGCCTGCGGGCCAGATGTCGGGGCGCCCCTCGGCGAAGAGCAGGTAGATCTCGGCCGACCAGCGCCCGATGCCCTTGATGCGTACCAGTTCGGCAATGGCGGCCTCGTCGTCATCTGGGAGGTTTGCAAGGTCAAGTTCGCCCGCCACCACCAGCTCGCACAGCGAGCGTGCATAGCCCTGCTTCTGGCGCGAGAGGCCGCATCCGCGCAGCGCATCGAACTCGGCTGCGAGGAGGTCTTCGGGGGGCAGCTCGGGCCCGAGCAGCGATTCGAGCTTGGCCCAGACCGAACTTGCCGCGGCGACCGACACCTGCTGGCCCACGATTGTGCGAAGAAGAGTTGCATAGCCGGTGGGGCGGGGGCGTGGTTCGGGGTAGCCACACGCCTTCAGCGCCCGGGCGATGCCTGGCTCGATACCGGCCAGGGTATCAAGCCCATACTCAATCTGGTGTGCGCCCAGCGCCATGATGCATCTCTCTTGTTTAAGTATGAACTTTTGGATGATTAGTATTAACAAATCGGCTTGCCAAAGCCGTATGGCGCTTCTAGCACCTCCTCTCAGAGGCGTGTAGAAGCGCCGCCGACCAACCCGGTTTTACCAAGAGGGGACACAGGACAATGCCGCAGATCACCGTCGTCAATCACGCGGGCGAGGAATCGAGCGTCGAGGCCAGCGAAGGCCGCACGCTCATGGAGACCATCCGCGACAGCGGTTTTGATGAACTTCTCGCGCTGTGCGGCGGCTGCTGCTCGTGCGCGACCTGCCATGTCCACGTCGACCCGGCCTACATGGACAAGCTGCCCGAGATGAGCGAAGACGAGAACGACCTGCTCGACAGCTCGGACCACCGCAACGAGTACTCGCGTCTCTCCTGCCAGATCCCCATTACCGCGGCGCTTGAAGGCTGCAAGGTAACGATCGCCCCCGAGGATTGATCGACGCGCCTTTGGCTCCGAAAATGGGGTGCAAGGTCGGTGCCGGACGATACGTCCGGCCGGCCTTGCGCCCCTTTTCGTTGCGAGCGGCCCTTTCGGCGGGTTCCGGCGGTATGCGTTAACCCGCGGTCCAGCTTTTTACGCCTAAAGCGCAATTCGATTGCGACATGCAGGGACACTTCCTAAGTCAGCGGCCATGACAGCACCAAACGCCACGCCTTCCTCGATCGACTTGATCGGCAATACCCCGCTCGTACTTCTCAAAGGGCCCAGCGCCGCTGCCGGCTGCGAAATCTGGGGCAAGTGCGAATTCGCCAACCCCGGCGCCTCGGTCAAGGATCGCGCGGCGCTCTGGATCGTGCGCGACGCCGAAGTGCGCGGCGAGCTGAAGCCGGGTGGAACGGTGATCGAAGGCACGGCGGGCAATACTGGCATCGGTATCGCGTTGGTGGCCAATGCGCGCGGCTACAAGTCGGTCATCGT
Source organism: Novosphingobium sp. BW1 (assembly GCF_008107685.1). GTDB lineage: Bacteria > Pseudomonadota > Alphaproteobacteria > Sphingomonadales > Sphingomonadaceae > Novosphingobium. The sequence goes on along the minus strand of NZ_VIRF01000081.1, from coordinate 52,691 downwards.
CATGCCCGACAACCAGTCGAAGGAAAAGATGGACACGCTGCGCGCGCTCGGCGCCGAGCTGGTCCTTGTCCCGCCCACCAAGTTCGCCGACCCCAACCACTTCGTGCACACCTCGCGCCGTCTGGCCGAAGAAACCGAAGGGGCCGTCTGGGCCAACCAGTTCGACAACGTCGCCAACCGCAAAGCCCACATCGAAAGCACTGCGCCGGAAATCTGGGAGCAGCTGGGTGGCCGCATCGATGGCTTCACCTGCGCGGCGGGCACCGGCGGTACGATTGCGGGCACCGGCCTTGGCCTAAAGGCCTTCGACGAGAACATCCTCGTTGCGCTGACCGATCCGTATGGCGCGGCGCTCTACAACTACTATGCCAACGGCGAGTTGAAGGCCGAAGGGTCTTCGGTTGCAGAAGGGATCGGCCAGGGCCGCATCACCGCCAACCTGGAGGGTGCGCCGATCGACACCCAGTTCCGCATGTCGGACGAGGAAGGTCTCGAGTGGGTGCGTCGTCTGCTGGCCGAAGAGGGGCTGTGCCTGGGCCTGTCTTCGGGCATCAACGTGGCAGGTGCGGTAGCGCTTGGTCGGAAGCTTGTCGCGGAAGGTCGCAAGGATGCGCGTGTTGCCACGATCCTGTGCGACACCGGCTTCCGGTACTTGTCCACACTTTACAACCCCGAGTGGCTCGAAACCAAGGGTCTGCCCATCTTCCCGTGGCTGGTGCGCTGAGGTAATCTTTCCCCGAGATGGCAGCCAAGCTTCCCCCCCAGGTCGTCGAACCACTGACCACTCCGCAGCATTTTGCAGAACCGTCTTCGCGCGAACTGCGCTCGCAGGCGATGCATCGGTTGCAGGTCGGGCTTTTCGGCCTGTGTGCGATGCTGCTCATCGTCGGGCTGGCGAGCATCATCATGGAGCGCGCGCGCCTTGCGGATGAGGAAGACCCCATCCGCGAGGTCGTCGCGGCTGATGCGCCCGAGAAGAAGCCGGCAAGCGACCCGCTCGCGGATATCGGCGTGATGCCCGCAGCCGAACCTTCGCCGAAGGCCAAGGAAGCCGAAGGCACCTCGACGCGCGATGTGGAAGGGCCGCTCGATCCGCGTGCGGCGCCTTTCGATGCGCCGCTGCGCGAGGAATAGACCTCGTCCCTTGTTCTGGATGAGGTGTGCGTGGGGCCTCGTGCCCCGCAGGCGTCCTGAGAATCACTTAGAAATTTGCGTCCGATTCTCGGTCTGCGTCGGTTCCTCGTGGGGAGTGGGCGGGGATTGGCAGTGCCGGGCGCCGTGTTTCCTTCCGGACTATCCCTAAGGACGATTGCCAGGACCTTGGCTGAGTGGAACTTCGTCCCGGTTCGGGGAGGACTGGGGACAGGCCGGGGCCTAGGGAGAGGCCCCGGCCTTTTGGCTTCCTGATCCTCGCGCCATATTGCGCAATTTCGGCTTGGGGTGGGTCCATATGGAGATCTGCGGGGATGGGCGTGGGCCGTTTCGGGGAGGACTGGGGATCGATTGGCTCCCCACGTGGTCGCTACGGGGGCGCATCGGTCCTGTTTTTCGTAGTAAAGGGTTCCCTGAGGCGCGAAAAACCGGGACTTTTTGCCATGATTGCGCCGGTTGGCCTTTCCGGCGGGCAAAAGGGGAGATCGCGGGATCGTGCATTCATGATGGCTGCAATCCGTGTCTTTACGCAGGTTCTTGCGGCAAGGGTGGGGACGCTCGGGGACAGCGGCGAGTGGCGCTATCTTCGCAGCCGCAAACTCAGTGGAACTACATAAAATTACACAAATTCAAAGGTATTATTGGATAACTTAGGCTTAACAGGCCCTGTGGAAAGTATGTGGGTAAAGTCCCCAGGGCGTGCGATCTCGTGAAAATTCCCGTCATTCCCCAAATTTCCCTTTTATCCCCCAAGGGGGCAAGGTAGAAGGAAACGCAATCGGAATGCCTGAGTCCCGCCGCGCCGTGTTCGGTTGGTGCGGACCCTGTTGCGCACCTGCGCTGCGGGGGGTGGTCTCGGTCATGCTCCGAGGCGGCAAAACCCACGGGGATCAACAGGGCGGCATGGCTGGGCAGCCAACCATCTACAGCGGACAGGGCTTCTCGCTTATACGCGACAAGAAGCGCTTTGTGCTGCCCAACACCCTTCGCCCCACGGTTCGGGAATCGAGCGGCAAGGACATCATCTGCCTGGCCAAGCATCCCGAGTGGAAGTGCCTCGTCGCCTTCGGCCTTTCACGCGTGGACGACTTCGAGAAGCAGCTCGACACTGAGGAAGAGCGCGCGGACCGCGCCGGGCGCCCTTTCAGCCGCGACAAGCGTGCGATGCAGCTCTACTCGTTCCAGCAGGTACCTTTCGACGGCTCGGGCCGTTTCGTCCTGCCCGAGGCGCTGTCGGGTCTTGCCAACATCGAGGACCAGCTCTTCTTTCAGGGTGTGGGTCGCTTCATCACCATCTGGAACCCGGCCGAGCTCTATGCGCTCGCCGAGGATCCCGAGATGGAAACCATCGTCGCCACCTGCCGTTCGCTGGCCGACGCCGAACTTGCCAAGGCGAAGAAGAAGTGAGCGAGGCTCCCCACATCCCCGTCCTCTTGGACGAAGTCGAAGCCGCGCTGCTGCCGCTTGCCGGTCAGGTGGTCGTCGATGCGACCTTCGGGGCGGGCGGCTATACGCGTCGCCTGCTGGATGCCGGTGCGACCGTCCACGCCTTCGACCGCGATCCCGACGCGATCGCGGCCGTCCACGCGAACCCTGAACGCTGGCCCGAACTTTCCAGTGTGCCGCCCCGCCTGGTCCTGCATCCCCGCCGCTTCTCCGAAATGGTCGATGCCCTGTCTGACGCAGGTATCGAAACCGTCGACGGGATTGTGGCCGACATCGGTGTCTCCTCGATGCAGCTCGACCAGGCGGAGCGCGGGTTTGCCTTTGCCAGCGACGGTCCGCTCGACATGCGTATGAGTCAGGATGGCTACTCGGCCGCCGACTTCGTGAACGAAGGCGAGGAGAGCGCGATTGCCGATGTGCTCTATCTTTACGGTGAAGAACGCCAGTCGCGCCGCGTCGCCCGCGCCATTGTCGCCGCGCGTCCGATCACCACGACGGGCGAGCTGGCGCGTGTCATCCGCAAGGCGCTTGGCCACCGCCCCGGCGCTCCCAAGGATCCTGCGACGCGCAGCTTCCAGGCGATCCGCATCCACGTGAACGGCGAGCTCGACGAACTCGAGGTCGCGCTGGCCGCAGCCGAGGGATTGCTGCGCGAAGGCGGGCGACTGGCCGTGGTCACGTTCCACTCCCTGGAAGACCGCATTGTCAAGCGCTTCCTCAAGGAGGCGAGCGGCCAAGCGCGCTCCACCTCGCGCCACCTGCCGCTCGTCGATACCGGTCCCGCGGCGACCTTTGCGAAAGTGGCCAAGCCGGTAAAGCCCAGCGCCGCTGAGCTGGAGCTCAACCCCCGGTCCCGTTCCTCCACCCTGCGTAGTGCCATTCGTACCCACGCTCCCGCCCGTTCTGCTGAAAACCGTTCACCCTCAAGGAAAAACCCATGAACCTGACCCAAGATCGCGTTCGCTCCATCGGGTGGATCACGGTGCTCGCAATTTGTGCAGCGATGCTGGTGGCGCTGACCTTGCGCGTCAACGCGGTGAAGAGCGAGGTCTACGCGGCCGAGAAGCGGATCGTGTACACCCAGCAGCAGATCAACTTCCTTGAGACCGAGTTCCAGACGCGGGCCAACCAGCAGGCGCTCAAGAAGCTCAATGACCTGGAGTTCGGCTACGCGGCGCCGGGTGCAGGCCAGTACCTGGAAGGGGAGCGCCAGCTTGCCGCGCTGGGCGCCGCGCCGGGGCCCGATGCGCCCGCGCCGATCCGCTACGCCAACGCCGAGCCAGCCGACATCCCGGGTGAGGACGTGGCCGAGCGCGCCGAGGAGAAGGCTGGCTCGCTGCTGGCTATGGTCAATCCGGTGAGCGGCGCGACAGCTGCCGCGATGCCCGAAGAAGAGCGCCGGCGCGAGGTGGCGGCCGCAAAGACGCGCGACAGCGACCGCGCAGCCCTGCGCGCCGAAGCTGCCGACTTGTCGCGCCGCCTGGCTAGCATCGAAATCGCGGAGGCGCCCGACCAGTGACCGCGCTGGCTCTTCAGTCGACGGTTCCGGTCACGGTCTCGACGGGCTCACGCGGGCTCGTCAACGAACGCCAGCGCTCGCTGCTTATGGCCAAGGCGCGAACCCTCTGGGTGCTCGTCGCGTTTGTGCTGGTGGGGCTGATCGCTGCGCTGCGCATCGCGTACCTCGGCACCACGGGTCCGTCACCTCGCGAGGTGCGTCTGGCTGATCTGCTGACACCCCAGCGCGGCGAGATCGTCGATCGCAACGGGGCGCCGCTGGCCCGCGACTTTCGGGTCTATTCGCTCTGGTTCAACCCTAAGGCGATGGCCGAGGGCGAGCCCCTGATCCATTCGCCCAAGGAAATCGCGGCGGGCCTGGCGCGCATCTTCCCCGACATTGACCAGGATGAGGTGATCGAAAAGCTTTCGTCGGGCAAGGCGGGCTACATCCGCAAGTCGCTGCTTCCCGAGGACGCCAACCGCGTCCACGAACTGGGCGAGCCTGCACTTGAGTTCCCGCTGGAGACGACGCGATACTACCCGCAAGGCTCGCTTGCCGCGCACGTGCTGGGCTATGTCGACAGCTACGGTCACGGCAAGGTCGGCATGGAGCAGTACTTCGACAAGGAACTGGTGAGCCCAGAAGGCCGCTCGGCGCCTTCGGTCATCTCCATCGACTTTCGCGTCCAGAGTGCGCTGGAGGACGAACTCGCCAAGGGCATGGCGCTGTCCGAGGCCAAAGGCGCGGCCGGTGTGGTGCTCGATGTCGATACCGGCGAAGTCATGGCGCTGGCTTCGCTTCCCGGGTTCGATCCCAATCACGTGAAGCCCAATGACATGGTGGTGACGCCTGAAGAGGCCAAAGAGGGCGAGGTGCCCAAGGGCTTTAATCGCGCGACCAACCAGGTCTACGAGTTGGGCTCGACCTTCAAGCCGATCACGGTTGCAGCCGCGCTTGATGCCGGCACGGTCACGAACCTGGCGCGCCGCTGGCCCGCGGCCCCGCTCCATGTCGGGCGCTTCACGATTAAGGACAGCCACGCGATGGGCGATTCGCTCAACGTGCCTGAAACGCTGATCCATTCCTCGAACGTGGTGACAGCCCAGATCGCCGATGAACTGGGCGGAGAGCGGCTCAAGGCCAAGCTCAAGACGCTGGGCATGAACACGCGGCCCGCCATCGAGCTTCCTGCGCGCGGCTTTCCGATCTGGGACAACGGCAAGTGGCGGCGCCTGCGCACAATGACGGTATCCTACGGGCACGGCGTGGCGGTCACCCCGCTGCATTTGGCCACGGCCTACGCCGCGCTCGTCAACGGCGGGATGTGGCGCCCGGCCACGCTGCGCAAGCTGAGCGCGGGCGAGGTGCCCGAAGGGCGCCGGGTATTCAGCGCGGCGACCTCGGCGCGTATCCGCCAACTCCTGCGCATGATCGTGCTCTATGGTACGGGCCGCAAGGGCGATGCGCCGGGCTTCCGGATCGGGGGCAAGACCGGCTCGGCGGAAAAGCCGGGCAATGGCGGCTATCGCCACCACTCGCTGATTTCCACGTTCGCGGCGGCCTTCCCCATGGACAAGCCGCGCTATGTCGTCATAGCCATGATGGACGAGCCCAAGGGCACGGTCGCGACCAGCTACCAGCGCACAGCCGCCTGGAACGCGGCGCCGGTGGTGGCGCGCGTGGTCCCGCGTATCGGACCGCTGCTGGGCATCATGCCCGACGAGACCCGCGATATCGACATCTCGGATCTCAAGCCTCTCATCCCCCACGAAGTGAGCGAAGCCGAAGAATGAAACTCTCCGCCCTCTGCGCCACCGCCGGCCTTGCGTTTCCCGGTCCCGATGCAGAGGTGACCGGCTTCGCCATCGACCACAGGAAGGTCGCACCCGGAACCGTGTTCGGCGCCTTTAAAGGCGCGCGCTTCAACGGCGAGGACTACATCGCGGACGCCATCGCTTCAGGCGCGGTCGCCATCGTCTCGGCCAGCGAGGCGCCCATCACGGGTGCGGCGTCCTTCGTCGATGTCGAGCCGCGCCGCCTTTTCGCCCAGCTGGCCGCGCCGTTCTATCGCCCTGTGCCCGAAACGCTCGTCGCCGTGACCGGGACCAACGGCAAGACCTCGACGGTCGAGCTCACGCGCCAGGTCTGGAACATGGTAGGGGAGCGTGCGGCCTCCATCGGTACGCTGGGTGTGACGACCGGCGATGCGCGGGTTTCGACCGGGTTGACAACGCCAGACGTGGTGACGTTCCTCGGCAATCTGGCAGGGCTCGCCCGCGAGGGCGTCAGCCACGTCGCTTACGAAGCCTCCAGCCACGGCCTTTCGCAGTACCGCATCGAGGGGCCGCGCGCGGCGGCGGGCGCCTTTACCAATCTTAGTCGCGATCATCTGGACTACCATGCTACCATGGAACAGTACTTCGCAGCCAAGATGCGCCTTTTCGACGAAGTTGTAGCCGACGAGGGTACGGCGGTGATCTGGGCCGACGACGTCTGGTCGCAGCGGGCCGTCGTCCATGCCCGGGCGCGCGGGCTCAAGGTTTTTACCGTGGGGGAACAGGGCAAGGATATCCGCCTGGCCGCGCGCAAGCCTGGAGGCCTGGGGCAGCAGCTGGAAGTTCAGTATGCTGGCGTTTCGCGCATGATCTCGCTCCCGTTGATCGGTGCTTACCAGGCCGCAAACGCGCTGGTCGCTGCAGGCTTGGTTCTGGCGACGGGCGGCGATGCGGACCGGGTGTTCGATGCGATGAAGCGGCTCGTCACCGTACGCGGACGTCTTGAACGCGCCGCGATCACGCCCTCTGGCGCGCCGGTCTACGTCGATTACGCCCACACGCCCGATGGGCTGGAAGCCGCGATTGCCGCGCTGCGCCCACATGTCTCGGGGCGGCTCATCGTCGTGTTTGGGGCAGGGGGCGACCGCGATACTGGCAAGCGGGCACCGATGGGCCGGGTGGCCAGCGAACTCGCCGACATCGCCATCGTCACTGACGACAACCCGCGCGGCGAGGATCCGGCCGCAATCCGCGGTATGGTGCTTGCGGGTGCGAGTGCGAGCGCTCGCGAAATCGGCGATCGGCGCGCAGCCATCGGTGCGGCTCTTGCCGAGGCCAAGGGCGGCGACATCGTCCTCATCGCGGGCAAAGGGCACGAGCAGGGGCAGATCATCGGCAGCGGCGAGGCCATGCGTGTGCTGCCCTTCGACGACGTGGACGTGGCGCGCGAGATGGCAGGTGCACTGGGGAAGGTAGGCGACGCATGACGGCACTGGCACGTATCCTCGATTGGCCCGCACCGGAGGCGGAAGAGCAGGCGCAGGGCCTCTGGGATTCCGCGACACTCGAACGCGTATTGCGCGGCACGGCGAGTGGTCCCTTCACCGTATCGGGCGTCGAGATCGACAGCCGCGACGTCCAGACGGGTGACCTGTTCTTCGCCTTGAAAGGCGAGAGCATGGACGGCCACCGCTTCGTCGAGATGGCCTTCGCCAAGGGGGCGGCGGCGTGTGTCGTCGACCGCCCGGTGGAAGGACCGCACATCCTCGTCAAGGACACGACCGAGGCGCTTGAGCGTCTTGGCGCCGCGTCGCGCCAGCGTGCGCGCGGGCCGGTGATCGGAGTGACCGGATCGGTTGGCAAGACCGGCGTCAAGGAGATGATTTTCGAGGGCCTCGACCGCGCGACGCGCGGCGATGCGCACCGTTCGGTCAAGAGCTACAACAACCATGTTGGGGTGCCGCTCAGCCTTGCGCGCATGCCCGCCAGGGCCCGCTTCGGCGTGTTCGAGATGGGGATGAACCACGAAGGCGAGATCGCCGCGCTGACGCGCCAGGTTCGCCCGCATGTGGCGGTGATCACCACTATCGCGCCCGCCCACATCGAGAACCTGGGGTCCGAAGAGGCCATTGCCGACGCCAAGGCGGAGATATTCCAGGGGCTTGAACGCGGCGGCACGGCGGTGATCCCGGCCGACAGTCCGCATTACGAGCGCCTGCGCAAGGCGGCGCTGCGCTGCGGCGCGCATGTCGTCGCTTTCGGTCGAGGTGCCAACGCGGACGTGCGCCTGCTCGACGCAGTCGATGCGATTGGCGGGGGCTCGCTCGTCACTGCGGATATGGGCGATCGCCGGGTGTGCTACGCCGTGGCCGCGCCGGGCGAGCACCAGGTGATGAACTCGCTTGCAGTCATGGCGGCCATCCGCGCCATCGGCGGCGATCTGGGCGCGGCGGGCGTAGCGCTTGCCGAAATGGGCGGCCTTGCTGGGCGCGGCGCGCGTCTGGAAATCGCGGTTTCGCGCGGGGAGGCCAAGGCGGACGGTTCGCGTACCGCGCTCCTCATCGATGAAAGCTACAACGCCAATCCAGCCTCGATGCGTGCGACGCTTGCGCAGCTCGGTCGCACCAGCGCCAAGCGGCGCATTGCGGTGCTGGGCGCCATGAAGGAACTGGGTACTCACGGGCCCGGCTATCACGCCGCGCTCGAAGAGCCGATTCGTGAGGCCGGTGTCGACTATCTGGTGCTGGTCGGCGATGAAATGCTCCCGCTTGTCCGGGAACTCGAAACCCGCGCGGATGCGGGGGAAAACGCGGCCTCCTCGCTTGGCAAACCGGCCGCCTTCGCGCATTGCCAGAGTGTGAGGGAGGCTGTGGATCGTGTGCGCGCTTTCGGACTCGAAAGCGGGGATGCCATTCTCGTCAAAGGGTCCAATTCAGTGGGCCTGGCCTCGCTCGTTTCGGAGCTGAACAAGCAGGAAGGGTGAGGGTCGCTCCCGCAACATGCTGTATCTTTTCGCAGATTGGTTCGATTATCAGGGGCTCGCCAACCTCTTCCGCTACCAGACCTTCCGGGCCGGTGGCGCGCTTCTGTTTGCGCTCTTTGTCGGTCTCCTGATCGGTCCGAAGTTCATCAACATGCTGCGCGTGCGCCAGGGCAAGGGCCAGCCGATCCGCGAGGACGGGCCTCAGAGCCACCTTGCCAAGCGCGGCACGCCCACGATGGGCGGTCTGATGATCCTGACCGCGCTGATCGCGGCGATGGTTCTGTTCATGGACGTGACCAACCCGTTCGTGTGGGCCTGTATCGCGGTTACAATCGGCTTTGGCGCAATCGGCTTCATGGACGACTACGACAAGGTTGCCAAGCGCAGCACGGCGGGCGTTCCAGGACGGGTGCGCCTGCTCATGGAGTTCGCCGTGGCGGGGCTCGCCTCGTACATCATCGTCAGCCAGCTGAACACGAACCTCTACGTGCCCTTTTTGACCGGGCGCTACATCCCGCTGGGGCCGCTCTACTATGTCTTCGCTGCCTTCGTGATCGTGGGGGCGGGCAACGCGGTGAATCTGACCGACGGGCTCGACGGCCTGGCGACATTCCCGGTATTCGTCGCGGCGGGCACTTTCGCGATCATCTGCTACCTGGCGGGCCGCGTCGACTTTGCGACCTATCTGGGCATTCCGCATGTGCCGGGCGCGGGTGAACTTGCGATCTTCTGCACCGGCATCATGGGCGCATGCCTTGCCTTTCTGTGGTTCAACGCGCCGCCTGCAGCCGTGTTCATGGGCGACACCGGCAGCCTCGCACTCGGAGGTGCGCTTGGCTGCATCGCGGTCGCCGCGCATCACGAGATCGTGCTTGCGGTAGTGGGCGGTCTCTTCGTGCTGGAAGCGGCCTCGGTCATAATCCAGGTGTTCTGGTTCAAGCGCACAGGCCGCCGGGTCTTCCGCATGGCGCCGATCCACCACCATTTCGAACAGTTGGGCTGGAAGGAATCGACTGTCGTCGTGCGCTTCTGGATCATCTCGCTGGTACTGGCCGTTCTCGGCCTTGCCACGTTGAAGCTACGATAAGGAGAGCTGCGCAGGTGATCGTCTCCCCCGCCTTTGCCGGCAAACGCTACGCGGTCCTCGGGCTTGCCCGCTCGGGGATGACGGCGGTGCGCTCGCTGCTGGCGAGTGGGGCCCACGTCATGGCCTGGGACAGCCGTGAAGAGCCGCGCCAGGCGCTTCTGCGCGACTGTGAGGCAGGCACCTGCGAGATTGCCGATCCCACCAGCGCGGACCTTTCCGGCTACGACGGCGTCGTCGTCTCGCCGGGCGTCCCGCTCAACAGCCATCCGATTGCCGCAGCGGCGGCGCGGGCGGAGGTGCCGCTCATCGGTGACATCGAACTCTTTGCGCTCGCCCGCGCCAGCCTGCCGGAGCATCGGGTGGTGGGCATCACCGGCACCAATGGCAAGTCGACGACGACCGCGCTCGTGCGGCATCTCCTTGAAAAAGCAGGCGTGCCTGCGCGCATGGGTGGCAATATCGGCCTGCCGATCCTGGGCACGGTGCCGCTCAAGCCCAACGCAAATGGTTCAGGTGTCTATGTGCTGGAGCTTTCCAGCTACCAGATCGATCTTACCCGCAGCCTTGATTGCGACGTGGCCGCACTCCTGAACGTGACGCCCGATCACCTTGATCGCTACGATGGCTTTTCTGCCTACGCCGCCTCCAAGGCACGTCTCTTCGCAATGCAGTCGCCTGGCCATGCCGCGGTCTTCGGCAAGGGCGATGCGCAGACGCTGGGCGTGGCCCGGCGCGAGGAAGCCCGGCGTGAGGGCAAGGGCGTTGCCCGTGTCGACGGGGCCGACCTTGACGCGCTGCAAAAGGACTGGCCCTCGCTCCAGGGGCCGCACAACCTCCAGAATGCCGCCATCGCCATCGCCATCGTCGAGGCGCTGGGTATCGCGCGCGCGGATTGGGAGCCGGGGCTTCGCGACTTTCGTGGGCTGCCGCACCGCATGGAATGCGTCGCTCGGGCCGATGGGGTCGACTACATCAACGACAGCAAGGCCACCAATCCGGCCTCGGCCGCGCCTGCCATTGCTGCCTTTCCGCCCGACCCTGCACCGCGCATCCACTGGATCGTGGGCGGTCTTCCCAAGGGCGAGGACCTTGATGACTGCAAGCCCTGGTTCGGCCACATCAAGGCGGCCTACACCATCGGCGATGCGGGCTCGCTCTTTGCCGAGATCCTCGAGCCTTATACCCGCATCGTGCGCAGTGAGATGATGGCACAGGCCATCCGCCAGGCCATGAACGCCGCCGCATCCGGCGATGTCGTCCTGCTCTCACCTGCCTGTGCGAGCTTCGACCAGTTCCGCGACTACGAAGCGCGCGGCGAGGCCTTCCGCCAGATCGTCGAGGCGCTGCTCGCGCCCGAAGATGGGGACGAGAAGGACGGGGAGGGGCGCGGCCAGGGAGGAGCAGCGGGCTGATGGCAAGTGTGGCACCCGAAGGCCCGCAGGGCTTTACCATTCCCATGGCTGGAGGGCATCGCGGCGCGGTGAGCGGCCATTTCGCACCCGCGACGGGCCCGCTACCCACAGGCAAGGGGCCGGGGGCGCGCACCCGGCGCCAGAGGCTGGCCGTGTGGTGGCAGGAGATCGACCGCTTTGCCTTGTACATTGTCCTCATCCTCATGGGGATCGGTGCGGTGGCGGTGGCTGCAGGATCGCCCGCCTCTGCGCGGCGCCTGTCGACCTCTGCCGAGCGATTGCCCGATCTCTACTTCTTTTTCCTGCACATGCGCTGGCAGCTGGTGGGCATCGTCGCGCTGCTCTGGGCCTCCAGCCTCGATAAGGATGCGGCCCGGCGCTTTGGTATCCTGATCGCAGGCATCATGTTTGCAGCACTCTTCCTCGTGCCGGTGGTCGGCTCGGAAGTGAACGGGGCGAAGCGCTGGCTGCGTCTGGGCTTCTCGCTCCAGCCCTCCGAGTTCCTCAAGGTGGGCTGGCCGATCCTGCTGGCCTGGATCCTGTCCTGGCGCGCGCGCGACCCGAATATCCCTGTCGTGGGCATCTGCGCCGCGCTGATGGTGGTTCTGGGCGGCCTGCTCATGCTTCAGCCCGACTTCGGCTCTACCATGCTGTTTTCGGGCAGCTTTGCGGTGATGGTGCTGCTCTCCGGCTTCGACTGGCGGCGCCTTGTCGCGCTCGGCGTCGTCGGGGTAGTCGGCCTCGTCATCATGTACTTCACCTATGACAACGGGCGTAACCGCATCGACAACTTCCTGTTCGGCGGCACCGCGTTCGACCAGGTGGATCTTGCCGAGCGCACGTTTCTCAATGGCGGGTGGACGGGGCAGGGCTTCTGGATGGGGGTGCGCAAGATGTCGCTGCCCGAAGCCCATACCGACTATATCTTCTCGGTGATCGGCGAGGAGTTCGGCCTGCTGGCCTGCATGGTCATCGTCGCGCTCTACATCGCCTTCCTGGTGCGCGTGCTGATGCGAACGATCGATGAGGAAGATCTCTTCTCGGTGCTGGCCGCGGCCGGCATTGCCGCGCAGTTTGGCGGGCAGGCCTTCATCAACATTCTCGTCAACCTGCAGCTCTTTCCCTCCAAGGGCATGACGCTGCCGCTGATCAGCTATGGCGGTTCGTCGACGATCGCGCTGTGTCTGACGATGGGCCTTCTACTCGCCATTACCCGGCGCAATCCCTTTATCCAGCGCGAGCGGTTTACCTTGCGCACCAACGGAGAGCTTTCATGAGCGGCCCCTCGCGGCACTACGTCCTTGCGGCCGGTGGCACCGGCGGCCACCTGATCCCGGCCTTTGCGCTGGCCGCCGAGCTCCACGCGCGTGGGCACCATGTCGCGCTTATCACCGACGAGCGCGGCGCCAAGATCCCCGGTAAGCCCGATTACCTGACCACCCACGTCCTCCCGCAGGGCCGCATCGCGGGGAAAAATCCGCTGAACTGGGTGAAGGGCGCACGCGGTGTGCTTAAGGGGCGGAGCATGGCCAAGCGCCTGTTCGAGAGCTTCCAGCCCAGCGCCGTGATCGGCTTTGGCGGCTATCCCTCACTCCCCACCATGCTGGCGGCAACTGCGATGAAGATCCCGACCGTCCTGCACGAGCAGAACGCGGTGCTGGGGCGGGTGAACCGCTATTTCGCCAAGCGCGTCAATGCCATCGCCACCCCGTGCGAGGATGTCGACTTCCTCGATGCGCGCCATGAGGACAAGGTCACGCTGGTCGGCAATCCGGTCCGTGCGCAGGTGCTGTCCCTGCGCGAGGAGCCGTTTCCCGATTTCTCGGAAGACAGCCTGTTCCGCATCCTCGTGACCGGCGGGAGTCAAGGCGCGCGGATCTTGAGCCAGGTCATTCCGGAGGCGCTGGCGATGCTTCCGCCCACGCTGTGCTCGCGTCTTCAGGTCATCCAGCAGTGCCGGCCCGAGGACATCGACGGCGTGCGCCAGCGCTTTGCGCACCACGGTATCCCGGCCGAACTCGCGACCTATTTCGAGGACATGGCCGAGCGGCTTGCCGGCGCGCACCTGTTCATCGGGCGCTCGGGTGCCTCGACGATTGCCGAGTTGACCGCCGTGGGCCGACCCGCGATCCTGATCCCGCTTCCTTACGCGATGGACGACCACCAGGTTGCCAACACGCGTGAAATCGTGGCGGCGGGGGGCGCGCGTGTCATCCGCCAGCCCGCGATCACGACTGAGGACCCGGACCTTTTGACGGGCGATAAGCGCAATGCGCTGCTGCGCGAGCAGGGCGCGATCTTCGACAAGATGGCCAAGGACATCTGCCTGCAGGTTCAGGCCATTGCCAAGAACCCCCAGACGCTCGCCAATGCCGCGCACGCCTCGTGGAACTGCGGCTATCCCAAGGCGGCCAAGGATCTTGCCGATCTTGTCGAAAGCTTCGGGGCCGCCCCGATGATGGACGTGCTGCGCGTCGTGCCCGAAGGCGGGGCACCTGCAAGGGGTGGCGAGGCGTTCGCCCGCTCCGTTTCTGCGAGCAACAAGGAATTTGCCCAGTGAAAGCCGTCGGCACCGATATCGGGACCATCCACTTCGTCGGCATTGGCGGCATTGGCATGTCGGGCATTGCCGAGGTCATGCACAACCTGGGCTACTCGGTGCAGGGCTCGGACATGGCCGAGAGCTACGTTGTTGAACACCTGCGTTCGCGCGGGATCACGGTGAACATCGGACAGCGGGCCGAGAACGTGAATGGGGCGGCGGTTGTTGTCATCTCGACCGCGGTCAAGCGCAGCAACCCCGAAGTCGTCTACGCGCTGGAGCACCGCATCCCGGTCGTGCGCCGCGCCGAGATGCTGGCCGAGCTCATGCGCCTGAAATCGACCGTCGCGGTCGCGGGCACGCACGGCAAGACTACCACCACCTCGATGGTCGCCGCGCTTCTTGATGCGGGCGGCATCGACCCCACCGTCATCAACGGCGGCATCATCAACGCCTATGGTTCCAACGCGCGCCTTGGTGAGAGCGACTGGATGGTCGTCGAGGCCGACGAAAGCGACGGCTCGTTCCTGCGCCTCGATGGCACCATTGCGGTGGTCACCAACATCGATCCCGAGCACCTCGACCACTACGGCTCGTTCGACAAGGTGAAGGAAGCCTTTGTCGAGTTCATCGAGAATGTGCCCTTCTACGGTGCGGCGCTCCTGTGCATCGACCATCCTGAAGTCCAGGCGGTGATCCCCAAGGTGCGCGACCGCCGCGTCGTCACTTACGGTTTCAGTGCGCAGGCCGACATTCGCGGCGAAAACGTGACCCCGATCGCGGGCGGCAACCGTTTCGATGTGGCGCTGCGCCAGCGCGACGGCTCGTTCCAGCGTATCGAGGGAATTGAGCTTCCCATGCCGGGGCGCCACAACGTGCAGAACGCGCTCGCTGCGGTCGGCGTCGCGATCGAGATGGGCTGCCCGCATGACGTGATCCGCACCGGCTTCTCCAAGTTTGGCGGGGTCAAGCGCCGCTTCACCAAGGTGGGTGAAATCGCCGTGGGCGAGGGCGCGGTTTCGGTGATCGACGACTACGGCCATCACCCGGTCGAGATCCGGGCTGTGCTGGCGGCCGCGCGCGAGGGCGTGAAGGGCCGGGTCATCGCGGTCGCCCAGCCGCACCGCTACACGCGCTTGCGCGACCACATGGATGAGTTCGAAAGCTGCTTCAACGATGCGGACATTGTCTACATCACGCCGGTTTATGCAGCGGGCGAAGAGCCGATCGTGGGCGTGGACAGTGCGCACCTGGTCAAGGGCCTGAAGTCGCGCGGGCACCGCTCGGCGCAGGAAATTGCAGGCGCTGACGCCCTGGTTGAGACGCTGGCCGAGACGATCCTGCCGGGCGACATGATCGTGTGCCTGGGGGCAGGCGACATCACCAAGTGGGCCGCCAGCCTTGCCACCGCGATTACGGAAAAGCGCGGCGCATGAGCGAGATCGCGGCCTCCCTACCGCCCGTCCGGGGCAAGCTGACGGTGAACGCGCCATTGGCCCCGCTCGTCTGGTTCAAGGCGGGTGGATGCGCGCAGTGGCTGTTCGAGCCCAAGGATAGCGAAGACCTGCAGGCGTTCCTCAAGGATCTGGACCCTGCCATTCCGGTCATGGCGCTGGGACTGGGCTCGAACATGATCGTGCGCGATGGCGGCGTTGCGGGCGTGGTGATCCGGCTTGGCAAGCCCTTTGCCAAGGTCACCACGCACGAGGACCTCACGCTCGAATGCGGGGGGGGGGCGAGCGGTATTCTGGTTTCTTCCACCGCGCGCGATGCGGGGATTGCGGGGACCGAGTTCCTGCGTTCGATCCCGGGCACGGTGGGCGGCTTCGTGCGCATGAACGGCGGCGCCTATGGCGGCGAGGTGAAGGATATCCTGGTCGACTGCGATGTGGTCCTGCGTGACGGATCGCTGCACACGCTGGCCAACGCGGAGCTGGGGTACACCTACCGGCATTCGCAGCTTCCGGCAGACGCGGTGGTCGTTGCTGCCCGCTTCCAGGGCCGTGCGGGCGATCCCGCCGAGATTCAGGCCGAGATGGACCGGATTTCGGCAAGCCGCGAGGCTTCACAGCCGCTGCGCTCCAAGACCGGCGGCTCTACGTTCAAGAATCCGCAAGGGACCTCGGCGTGGAAGCTGGTCGACGAGGCCGGGTGCCGCGGGCTCCAGCTGGGCGGGGCGCAGGTTTCGGAAAAACACACCAACTTTCTTCTCAACACTGGCGATGCCACCGCCAGCGACATCGAGGCGCTGGGCGAGGAAGTGCGCCGCCGGGTCAAGGAAGCCTCGGGCGTCTCGCTCGAGTGGGAAATTCAACGAGTAGGATCGCACAAGTGACACTCCCCAAGCTCCACGTCGCCGTTCTGATGGGTGGCTGGTCGAACGAACGTCCCGTTTCGCTGATGAGCGGCGAAGGCGTGGCCAAGGCGCTTGAAAGCAAGGGCCACAAGGTCACCCGCATCGATATGGACCGTGAGGTCGCGCTGCGCCTCGCCGAGACGAGGCCCGATGTCGTCTTTAACGCGCTCCACGGGGCGCCGGGGGAAGACGGCACGGTGCAGGGCATGATGGACCTGATGGGCCTCACCTACACGCATTCGGGGCTGGCGACTTCGGTCATCGCCATCGACAAGGAGCTGACCAAGCAGGCGCTTGTCCCGCATGGCGTGCCCATGCCCGGCGGCCGCGTGGTCGAGACCGAGACCTTGTTCGCGAAGGACCCGCTGCCGCGCCCTTATGTGCTCAAGCCCGTTAACGAAGGGTCCTCGGTCGGCGTTGCCATCGTGACCGAGGAGGGCAACTACGGCAGTCCCATCAGCCGTGAGGCCAAAGGCCCTTGGCAGGAGTTCGACACGCTTCTGGCCGAGCCCTACATTCGCGGCCGCGAACTGACGACGGCCGTGATCGGCGAGCGGGCGCTGCTTGTTACCGAACTGAAGCCCAAGTCCGGTTTCTACGACTTCGATTCCAAGTACACCGACGGCATGACCGAGCATGTCTGCCCGGCCGACGTGCCAGGCGAGATCACCGAGGCCTGCAAGGCGCTGGCATTGCGCGCGCACCAACTGTTGGGGTGCAAGGGTACCAGCCGTTCGGACTTTCGCTGGGATGACACGCAAGGGGTGGAAGGCCTGTTCCTGCTGGAGACCAACACCCAGCCGGGCATGACCCCGCTCAGCCTCGTGCCCGAACAGGCCAAGGCCTGCGGTATCGAATACCCCGACCTTGTCGAGGCGATCATTGCCGAGGCGCTAGCCGATGCCGCGGACAGGAGCAAGGCGGGTGCCTCGCCGGAAAAGGCCGCTTCGCCATGAGCCAGACGATCAAGCGCAAGGGCAAGACCGCCCGCAAGGCTGCAGCCGCGCAGGGCAACCGCGCCAAGGTACGCAGCGCCAAGGCCACCGGCGGCAGCGCGCTCGACATGGCGATGGGCTGGCTGCCCTTCACAGAAGCGCAGCTGCAGCGGCTGTTCGTGCTTGCGATCCTGGTAGCCGTGGCCGCGCTGGCGTGGGTCGTCGCCTCCGCTGCTGGGGTGCCGGGCATGGCCGAAGCGCGGTTCGCGCAGATCTCCAAGCAGGCGGGATTCGAGGTGAAGCACATCGAACTGCGCGGCGTGAAGAACATCAACGAGCTCAAGATCTACGAGCGGGCGCTCGCGCAGAAGTACCGCGCTATGCCATTGGTCGATCTGGAGCAGTTGCGCAGTGAACTGCTCGAACTGCCTTGGGTCGAAGATGCGCGTGTGTCACGTCAGCTGCCTACGACGCTGGTCATCGATATCGTGGAGCGCTCTCCCCGCGCGGTGCTGCGCAAGGCGGATACGTATGCGCTGATCGACGAGACCGGGCACGAGCTGGAAGTGATCGACCGTTCGGCGGCCAAGGGCAAGCTTATCGTCTCGGGCGAGGGGGCAGGGCAGGAGATCATCCAGCTATCGCACCTGCTGGAGGCGGCTCCCGCGCTCAAGCCCCGTGTGCGCGAGGCGCAGTGGGTGGGAAATCGGCGTTGGAATCTCGTATTCGAGACAGGCCAGGTTCTCGCGCTGCCCGAGGGCGTCAAGGAATCGGCGGGGGCGCTTGTCACTTTCGCACGTCTGGACGGCACCAACCGCCTGATCGGGGGTAGGGCCCTCGCCATCGATATGCGCGCGCCAGACCGGGTCTACCTGCGGGTGCCCGAGGGCGAGGTTCAGGAGATCTCGACCAAGGGCGGCACAGTTGCGCTTGCCTCGGGCGGGAACGGGCAGTGAGGCAATGCGCGGCTCATGTGCGCGCGGCAACAGGGGAGGGGCACGCCTGATGGCGGCAACACGCATCAGCAAGGTTTTCGGAGCGGTCAACATCGGCTCGTTCCGCATTTCCGCAATCATTGCGGGCATCTCCGAGAGCGGTGAGCTCGTCGTGCTCGGCTCTGGGCATCGCGCCAGCCAAGGCATCAAGCGGGGCTTCGTGACCGACATGGCGGCGGCAACCTACGCGGTGCGCGACGCGATCGAACGTGCTGAGCGCATGGCCGACGTTTCGGTCCAGAAAGTGTGGATCGGCTGTTCGGGGGCTGGGCTTGCCAGCCGTCTCCAGCCCTTCGATGCCGAGATCGGCGGACGCCGGATCGAGCAGGAGGACATCGACCAGTTGCTCGTCGCTGCGCGCGATGCGATCCAGCCGGATGGACGCATGGTGCTTCACGTCCAGCCCGCCCAGTACCGTCTCGACGGCGCGCACGGCGTGGGTGACCCGTGTGGTCTCCATGCCGAGCGGCTTGGCGTCGATATCCACGTCATGCTCGCCGACGGCGCCCCTATCCGCAATCTGACAGAAGCGGTGCAGTCCGCGCATCTCGAGGTCGAGGCGGTGGTGGGCTCGCCAATTGCGGCGGGGCAGGCCTGTCTTTCGCCAGAGGAGCGGGACCTTGGGGTCGCGCTCGTCGAATTCGGCGCAGAAGTGACCAACGTCTCGCTTTATGCGGGGGGGATGCTGCGCGACATGATTTCCATTCCCATCGGGTCGGCCGATATCACCGACGCGATTGCCTCGGCTTTTGGTATCCGTCGCTACCAGGCCGAGCGCCTGAAATGCGTGAACGGTTCGGCCATCGCCTCGCCCCATGACCATCGCGAAATGATTCCCGTGAACGCACCCGGAGAAGAGGGCACGGGCCCCATCGCGCGCCACGCCGACGACAAGAACCGCATTCCGCGCGCCGAACTGATCGGTGTCATCACCGGGCAGCTTGGCATGTTGATGGAAGAAGTCAGCAAGGCTCTGAAAGTTATGCAGTTCTCCAGCCAGCGCGGCAAGCAGGTGGTCTTTACCGGCGGTGGCGCGGAACTGGTGGGGCTTGCCGATTACGCGCAGGCTGCGCTCGGCCGTCCGGTCCGCATCGGACGCGTGCCGCACCTTCCCGGGCTTGCCGAAGCGCACCTCAAGCCCGGGTTCTCGACGCTGACGGGGCTGGTTCTCTACGCGGCGAACGACCCGGTAGACATCCGCAGTTTTGCCCGTTCTTCGAACAGGACCGTGAAATTGGGCTGGAACACAATGTTTTCCCGGATCTTTCAGGCGGTTCGGGAGTATTTCTGAACGCGCCTGTTGGCGGTCCGGTTCCCATCCTAAATAGAGGCTGTGGACAGGACGTGCGAGAGGCGCGACAACGTGGCAGAAACCGCCGGTATCGGGCGTTTTTGCCTGTGGACAACACAAGGCCGTCCTTTGCCTCGCCAAGTCGAAGCGTGCAATCAGGATGGTTGAGAAATATCTGACGCGCATGTGTCTGGCAGGAGTCACTAATGAGCATTAACATCGGACTGCCGACGATCGACGAACTTCGCCCGCGTATCGTCGTCATCGGCGTAGGCGGGGCGGGCGGCAACGCCATCGCCAACATGATTGAGGCGCAGGTCGAAGGGGTCGATTTCGTCGTCGCCAACACCGATGCGCAGGCTCTCAACAACTCGATCGCGGAAACCCGCATCCAGCTCGGCCACGAGATCACGCAAGGGCTCGGTGCAGGGGCGCGGCCCGAGGTCGGTCGTGCGGCTGCCGAGGAATCGCTGGAAGAGATCGGTCGTGTGCTCGACGGCGTGCACATGGTCTTCATCGCAGCCGGTATGGGCGGCGGCACCGGCACTGGCGCGGCCCCGATCATCGCCCAGGCTGCACGCGAACGCGGCATCCTGACTGTCGGCGTTGTCTGTAAACCGTTTCTGTTCGAAGGCACGCGCCGCATGCGCGCGGCCGAGGCGGGCATCGAGGAGCTGCAGAAGAACGTCGACACGCTCATCGTCATTCCCAACCAGAACCTGTTCCTGATCGCCAAGGCGGAGACCACCTTCAAGGAAGCCTTCCAGCTCGCCGATGAGGTTCTGCAGCAGGGCGTGCGCTCGATCACCGACCTGATGATCATGCCAGGCCTCATCAACCTCGACTTCGCCGACGTGCGCTCGGTCATGGGGGAGATGGGTAAGGCGATGATGGGCACCGGGGAGGGTGAAGGCCCCAACCGTGCGCTCGAGGCGGCCGAACACGCCATCGCCAATCCGCTGCTGGATGGCGTTTCGATGCAGGGCGCAAAGGGCGTCATCATTTCGATCATCGGCGGTGAGGACATGAAACTTCTCGAAGTCGATGAAGCGGCAAACCATATCCGCGAACTCGTCGATGCGGATGCGAACATCATCTGGGGGTCGGCCTTTAATCCCGAGCTTGACGGCAAGATCCGGGTTTCGGTCGTGGCCACCGGCATCGAGCAGACCGCGGAGCAGGCCGACGCCCCGGCGCGGCCGATGGCGATTGGCGGCGGTCGTGGTCCTGTCCGTCCGGCCGTGCAGGCGCCGGCTTTCAGCGCACCGGCTCTGGCACCCGAGTCTGCCCCGCTCGATCTTTCGACCCCCGCTCCCGAAGCCGAGAGCGAGAAGGCACCGGAGGCGGCCAGTGGTTCAAAGCCTTACGTGCCCGAACCGTTCTCGCCGTCTGCGGAGCTGGAGCTGGGCGCAACCGAGGAGGTCGAGGACAAAGGTCAGGACGACACTGACGAGAGCAACTACGCCAGCATTTCGGGCTCGCGCAGCTTTGCTCCGCGCAGTCCGCAGCAGACCCCGCCGACGCGCCAGGACGAGCTGTTCGGCGGTGAGAACAAGGCGGCGGCTCCCGCGCCAAGCCCGGCACCCGCACCTGCCCCGCAGCGCCCCGTTGGCGGTGGTGGCAGCACCCTGTTCGAGCGCATGACCAGCCTTTCACGGCCCAAGCCCGCCGCGCCCTTGCGCGAGGGCGGTGAGGGTGAGGACGATAGTGGATCGCTCAGCATCCCGCGTTTCCTCAACCGCCAGAACAACCAGTAAGGCCGGGCGCCAGGCGCGCGCGGGAACTCCCTCCGGCTGGCTCTAGCCGGGCCTTGCAGTGTGAAAGGCCGCGGATGCGCGCAGAAGCGCGGCTGCGGCCTTTTGTGTATCCGGTGCTTGCTATCCCGCTTTGCTGGATGGGGCGGGCCGTGGGGCGGCTGCGGCCAGACTGCTTGGCCTGCAGGTTCTGTGAAGATATGGTGTATCCCAGATAACAGATGGTCCGAGGTCGCCGTAGCTGCGCGGACCCCATGACACGAGATGCAAGGTCCCAGATGATCCGGCCCAAGGCTCCGAGCGTACTTCGCGCCGCACTGCGCGTTTCCATTCCCGCCACCCGCCCGTCGTTCCATGCCGTTCGTTATGCGCTGGGCTGCGCCTTGCTGAGCGGGGGGGGCGGCCTGGCGGTGCAGCCGGCCACGGCCAGCGAGGTTGTCCAGGCGCTTCCCGATCCCAACACGGCACGCCTTGGCGATGCGCTGACCCGCCTGGCGCGCGACCAGAACGATCTGGAGGCGTTGCTGGACGCGGGCAACGCTGCGCGCGAACTGGGCGATTTCGATGCCGCCAAGGGCTTCTTCCAGCGGGCGCAGGAGGTGGCGCCGCGCGATGGCCGGATCGCCGAAGGTCTGGCGCGCACCACGCTTCGTGCGGGTGATCCGGTCGGCGCGCTCGCGTACTTCGACAATGCGCGCAAGGCCGGGCGCCCGGTTGCAGCTCTGGCCAGCGATCAGGCACTCGCTTACGACATGGTGGGGGATACGGTCGCAGCGCAGGCGCTTTATCGCCGTGTTCTCTCGGGAGGCGCGCTTACCTCGGATGAGGAAAACCTGGTGCGCCGGCGGCTTGCGGTCAGCCAGGCGATCGGCGGTGATCTCGATGGGGCCGAAGACACGCTGATGCCGCTCTTGCGCGCGCAAGATAAGCCTGGCTGGCGCACGCGCGCCTTTACGCTGGCGATTGCGGGGGAGACAAAGGAAGCGGTAAAGCTGGCCGAGCGCATCCTGCCCCCGCCGCTTGCCGAGGATGTAGCGCCTTATCTCCGCTATATGCCGCGCTTGACCGCTGCGCAGCAGGCGGCGGCCGCCAATCTGGGGCGCTTCCCCAGGGCTTCGGAGATCGGTCGCGACAGCGCGCGTATCGCGGCCTATCAACCCGCTCAGCCTATCGTGCCTACCGCGACGTCGGGCTCGGGCGTGCCTGACATCAGTACGGCAAAGCCTGCACGGGCTGCCGAGGCGCAGACGCCGAGCCGCCCTGCACGCCGCGCACGACGCTCGCTGCGTCTGGGTGAGCGTGATCTGGACGAGCCTGTGCTGCGTGAAACCGCGCTTCGCCCGGTTCGTCAGCCGGAGGCGGAAGCCGAGGTCGAACGGGTGGCACCGCCCGAGCCCCGGCCGGGCATCGAAGTGGTCCCGGGCGATGGTGGCCCAGTGCTGAGTGCTAATGGCGAACTTCCCCCGGTTTCGGCGTCAGCCTCGGCCGCCGCGCGTGACCGGATTGCCCGTGCCGCGCCGACCCCGGCGCCTTTGCAACAGGCAGCCGCGATGGCGGCGTCGGCTGATCCCTCAGCCACAGCCCCGGTCTCTGTCGCATTGCCAACTGCGACATCCGCTGTCGCAACGACGGAAACTCCTGGCTCGGGTGGCTTGATTTCCACGCGTTCGACCGTGCCCGGATTTGATCTGGCTCGGGCAAGTCAGGCCGGTGCGCCACCAGCGCGTAGCGGCGAAGCGCCCTCGAGCGCGGCCGAAGAGGCCGTCGCGCAGATGTCGCTGAGCGAGGCCTTTGCGGACCTCGGCAAGCCGCGTTCGCCCGATACCCCCGTCTCAGGCGCCGTCGATATTCGCAAGGTAACGCCGGCACGTCCGGCGCCGCCACCGCCGCCCAAACCCAAGAAACCGGCACATCCCAGCCGGATCTGGGTGCAGATCGGGGTTGGCCGTGATACCGACGCAATCGCGTTTGACTGGCGGCGCTACACGCGTCGCAATCCTGCGCTGTTCAAGGGGCAGGAAGCGCATGTAACCGATATGGGGCGCACCCATCGCATCCTCGTCGGGCCCTTTGCCACGCGCAAGGCGGCGGACCGCTTCGTCGATGATTTCGCGGAGGCGGGCAACGGCCGGGCGCTGGTCTGGACCAGTCCGGCAGGCCAGGTCGTCGACGCGCTTGACGGAGAGGACTAGTTTTTCCAAAGCTGCCAGCGCGATAGCCGCTGCCACGGAACGGGGCGGGAACAGCTGTCCCGGGATCGGACACGCGGCGTGCTTATCCACATCCTGTAAACAGACTTGTCGGGTTTTGCCCCGGTGATGGAAGGCGCTCCATTGTGCTGACAGGGGCAGGCAAAGCATCCCTCTATCCGAACACGCGGATAGGGGGGCTGCTGAGCCAATATGAGAATTGTGCGCGACACTATCGGACACGACGACGACGCCGCTCCCGTGGAGATGCTGGCGTCGCTCTTCGAGGCGCGCGACTGGCCTGTCGCCCATGCCAGCGAGGACGAGATTTCGGCTGAGCTGAAGGGGGCCTGGACGACCTACCAGTTCCAGGCGATCTGGCGGCGTGAGGACCATGTCCTGCAGCTCCTGTGCTTGCCTGAGTTGCGTATTCCCGAAGAGAAGCGCGCCTATGTCTACGAGGCGCTGGCGCTGATCAACGAGCAACTGTGGGTTGGCCACTTTGATCTGTGGTCGAACGGTTCGGTCGTGCTCTACCGTCACGGGTTGATGCTGGGGCAGGACGGCCTTCTCGGGCCGGGCCAGGCGCAGATGGTCGTCGAGGCCGCGATCGAGGAATGCGATCGTTTCTACCCGGTCTTCCAGTTCATCCTGTGGGGTGACAAGACGCCCCAGGAGGCGCTTGTCGCTGCGCTCGTGGACGCGCACGGCGAAGCCTGATCCGGTCCATGCAGGACTAAACGGGAAGGGCAAAGGGCTCCCTTCCGTCACGCCAGCGGCGCCATCGACGTGCGGCACTGGCCTTGCCCCATCCGGTTCCCGTCCCTAAGTCGAAGCCCGATTTCGACTGACAGCAGACAACGGGAAACGCACCATGGCGAACTTTGAATCCATCCTTATCTACGGTTGCGGCAATATGGCCGGTGCCATGCTGGACGGGTGGCTCGCCGGTGGTATTCCGGCCTCGACCTTCACGGTCTACAACCGGACGCCCAAGCCCGTACCCGGGGGTGTAGAGCAGGTGAACGAGGTGCCCACGGGCCGTGATTTCGATGCCGTGATGATTGGCGTGAAACCGCAGGTTCTCCCCACCGTCCTCGACACGATGGAGCCGCTCGTCGGGCCTGGCACGACTGTATTCTCGATTCTGGCCGGCAATGAACTGGCAAGCCTTTCCGCGCAGTTCCCACGCGCCCATGCCGTTCTTCGCATCATGCCCAACCTTGCCTGCGCACTTGGAAAGTCGCCGATTGCGCTCGGTTCGAGCGGTCTCGATGAGGATGAGAAGGCTGAAATCACCAAGCTCATGGAGCCTCTGGGCACGCCGGAATGGCTTGAGGACGAAGAGCAGTTCCACGCCGTCACCGCGCTCGCGGGGAGCGGCCCTGCCTATGTATACCGCTTCATTGACGCGCTGGCGAAGGGGGCTGCCGAGCTGGGCGTCGAGCCGGGCACGGCGCAGCGTCTCGCCACGGCCATGGTCGAGGGCGCGGCCTCGCTGGCCAGCGCGTCCCCGCTCACCGCGGGCGAGCTCGCGGACAAGGTGGCGAGCCCGGGCGGCACGACGCGCGCGGGCATGAACGTGCTGGACGAGGATGGCGCGGTGAACGCGCTGATGCTCGCCACGCTCACCGCCGCGCGCAATCGCAGCGCTGAAATGGCTGAGGAAGCGCGCGCCAAGGATTGAGCCCGGCGGGGCGCATCTGTGGCCACGACACATTTCGTTACACGAAAGCCGCGCCGGTTTTCCTTGAAAACTGTGCCGTGAAGGCAGATATTGGTAGAATATCGGGAGGCGGCATCATGCGCGCTTCCCCCCAAGGGAGTTTAACATGGCAAATTGGAACGACCCCCAGCCCCGTCAGGGCTTCGGTGCGTCTCCGATTGATGGACGCACCGCTGGCCGCGCCACCTACGATGCGGGCCTGCGCAAGTACATGCTGTCGATCTACAATTACATGGCCTCGGGCGTGCTGCTGACGGGCATCGTGGCGATGCTTTTCGCTTCGTCGGGTCTGGCCTATTCGGTTCTGACCACGCCGCTGCGCTGGGTGATCATGCTGGCCCCCTTCGGCTTCGTCCTCGCGATGAGCTTCGGTCTCAACAAGATGAAGACCTCGACGCTGCAGATTCTCTACTGGGGCTTTGCCGTGGTTATGGGGCTGTCGCTTTCGTCGGTCTTTCTTGTCTACACCGGGGAGTCGATCGCAACGACCTTCTTCGCGACGGCCGCTGGCTTCGCAGGGCTGAGCCTGTTCGGCTACACCACCAAGAAGGACCTTTCGGGTTTTGGTCGTTTCCTGATCATGGGCCTGGTCGGCATTCTCGTGGCGATGCTCATCAACCTGTTCGTGCAGTCGAGCGCGCTTAATATGGCGATCTCGATCCTGGGTGTGCTGATTTTCGCGGGCCTTACCGCCTACGACACTCAGAAGCTCAAGATGCAGTACCAGTATCTGCAGGGCACTGAGTTCCTCGGTAAGGCCGTGGTCATGGGCGCGCTGACGCTGTACCTCGACTTCATCAATATGTTCCTCTTCCTCCTCAACTTCCTTGGTCAGCGCGACTGAGTGAGGCGGGAGGCCCGCTTAGCCGTGCAAAAGCGGTAAAGCGTGGAAACAATGCGATGCCCGGTGCGAAACCTCGCCCCGGGCATTTTCTTTGTTAGACAGAGCGCGTAATGTGGTTTGTGACGAGATGAGTTCTTTTTTGAGGGTGGGTACGAAGGTGAAGAGCACGCTTTCCGGGCTTCGGCGGATGCTGACTGGCGCAAGCCTGATGGGGCTCGCAGCCCTTGCCGCGTGTGGCCCCAAGCAGTACGTCGTGACCGCGCCGCCGCCGCCGCCCGTCGTGGTTATTCCGCCCAAGCCTACGCCGCCCAACGGCGCGCAGCTGACCATGAACATTCCGCCGGTAAACGAGCAAGGCGAACGTCACACCGTGAACTACGGCATTTCCACACCGCAGGCGGTGTGGAACCTGCGTTCGGCCTACAACGTGGCTGCGCTCAATTGCATCGAGCCTGAGTACGCGCCGATCCTCGAAGGCTACAAGCGCTTCCTGACGCTCTACGATGCGTCGCTGGACAAGGCGAGCGAGGCAATTGATCGCAGCTTCCGCCAGGGACATACCCGCCGCGATGCCATCAAGGCGCGCGAGAGCTATCAGACCCAGGTCTACAACTACTTCTCGCTTCCTCCTGTCGATACCGGCTTTTGCGAAGCTGCCATGGGGGTGTCGCAGGACTTGCAGACGGTCGACCCCAGCCAGTTCGAGACCTGGTCCTTCATCGGGCTGGCCAAGATGGAGAAGCCTTTCAAGGAATTCTTCGACGCCTTCGAGCAGTACCGCGCGGACCTGGCGGCCTGGGAATCGGCCTACGGCGGCGGTCTTGTCACCGTGCGCCCCAGCTTCGAGCAGCAGACGGCCCGCGCCCAGGAAACGTACGAGCAGTAAAAAGTGGGGGGCTGCCCGGCTGGAGGTGGCCGGAAGGCGGCCCTCTCGCTCGCCTTTTGCGAAAAAGGGGGCTTTTCAAGCGTCCCAAGCTTCGCTAAGGGAGCGCTCCTGCTGCGGGGAAGCTCGGGGCAGGGCGATACTGGAACGGGGCCGTAGCTCAGATGGGAGAGCGCGTCGTTCGCAATGACGAGGTCAGGGGTTCGATCCCCCTCGGCTCCACCAGTACCACACGCCAGATCACGATCCGGTACAGGCCGGATATCCGCCCGGTCGCCATGGCCGGGTTTTTTGTTTATGGGGCTAGGGCGCACCGTGGCGCGCGATGTGCCCCCTTTGGAACCGTTGGGACCACTACCCCATGCATTTTCTCGACCAGGCCAAGATCTACATTCGCTCGGGCGCGGGTGGCCCCGGGGCGGTCTCGTTCCGCCGCGAGAAGTACATCCAGTACGGCGGCCCTGACGGCGGTAATGGCGGCAAGGGCGGCGATGTCGTGTTCGAGGCCGTGCCCGGCCTCAACACGCTGATCGACTTTCGCTACACCCAGCACTTCAAGGCGAAGCGCGGCGGCCACGGCATGGGCAAGAACCGCAATGGCGCGGCGGCCGATGATCTCGTCATCAAGGTGCCCGTAGGCACACAGGTGATTTCGGACGAGGACGGGGAGACCGTCCTGCTCGATCTCACCGAGGCGGGCCAGCGCGAGGTCCTGCTCGAAGGCGGCATGGGGGGGCGCGGCAACGCCAGCTACAAGACCAGCACCAACCGCGCCCCGCGCCAGCACCAGCCCGGCATCCCGTACGAGGAGATGTGGGTCTGGCTGCGCCTTAAGCTGCTTGCGGACGTGGGCCTTGTCGGCCTGCCCAACGCAGGCAAGTCGACCTTCATCAACAAGCTGTCGAACGCCAAGGCTAAGGTCGGCGCCTACGCCTTTACCACGCTACGTCCGCAGCTGGGCGTGGTCTACCACAAGGGCCGCGAGTTCGTGCTGGCCGACATCCCGGGCCTGATCGCGGGCGCCGCGGATGGGGCAGGTATCGGCGACCGGTTCCTCGGGCACATCGAGCGTTGCCGCGTGCTTCTCCACCTCATCGACATCTCGGTCGACGATCCGGTCGAGGCAATGAAAGTCGTTGAGCAGGAACTGGAAGCCTACGCGGGCGAACTGGCGGACAAGCCGCGCCTCGTCGCGCTCAACAAGGTCGATCTGGTCGACGATGAGCTCGCCGCCGAATACGCGCGCGAACTGCTCAAGGCCGGTGCTCACGAGGTCTTCCCGATCTCAGGCGTGACCGGACAGGGCCTCCCTGCGCTCCTCGATGCGGCAATCGAGCATCTGCCGGCCGCCACGGTCACGGAACGTCCCGAAGGCGAACAGGAAGAGGCGAACGAGACGCCTTGGTCCCCGATCTGATTCGGTAGTTTAGCGCGGTTCAGCCAGAGTCGGCCTAAGCTTTGGCCGCGCCACCATCATCATTGGACGCGATGAGCGCGCAGGAGGCCAGGTGCCCCCTGCGCGCTGTTCGTTTGGGCCGGAGAGGGTCGCATCTGCGGCCTTTGTCTCCTGCAGGTGATTCGCCTTTCGCGCCTAGGATCCGCGTCAGAGCGGCCGAGGCGGATCTTGTGCAGGGGCGAAAAGAGGGATGTGAGAGGGAACATTGCAGATGTGGCTGCGTTAAAAAATGCTCACTGCACGAAAAGGGGACTTTCGTGCGGCTTCCGCGTGCCGAAATGCCGGTACGCTGCGCCGGTTCGTTGGGTCCACCTTTGCACTCTTGCGCAATTCTTCTAGAAGCCGAGCTTATGCCTATTACCAAACTTTCCGACCTCGCCGATCCTGAACTCAATCCCTGTCTCGTTATCAAGGTGGGTTCGTCCCTTCTTGTCGACGATGACGGGGTCCGTACGGTCTGGCTCAACGGCCTCGTCGGTGAAATCTCCGAAGCGCGTCGGCGGGGGCAGAATGTCATTGTCGTGTCCTCGGGCTCAGTGGCCCTGGGCGCGCGTACGCTGGGCCTCGACAAGGGCGGGCGCGGCTCGCTTGCCGATGCGCAGGCTTCGGCCGCCGTAGGCCAAATCGCGCTCTCGGGCATGTGGGCCCAGCTCCTTGGCAACCACGGCCTGACCGCTGCGCAAATGCTGGTCACGCTGATGGATCTTGAAGATCGCCGCCGCTACCTCAACATTACCGCGACAATCGAACGCCTGCTCGATGCTGGCGTGGTGCCTGTCATCAACGAGAACGATTCGATCACCACGCAGGAACTGCGCTTTGGCGACAACGACCGCCTGGCCGCGCGCGTAGCGCAGGCCGCTGGCGCCAGCTCGGTCCTGCTGATGTCGGACATTGACGGCCTCTACGATCGCCACCCCAAGGAGCCGGGCGCCACGCGGCTCGAAGTGGTCAAGGGCATCACGCCCGAGATCAAGGCCATGGCCTCGACCGAATCGAATTCCGGCATGGGTTCGGGCGGCATGGTCTCCAAGCTTCAGGCCGTTGAAATCGCCGCGATCGCGGGCGCCTGCGTCGTCATCGGCAACGGTTTCCATGAACGTCCGGTCGAGCGGGTCATGGGCTCGCGTGACGAGGCGGGCGTGGGCACGCTGTTCCTGCCGCGCCGCCGCCGCGGGGCCAGCAAGCCGGGAGCGCGCAAAGTGTGGCTGGGTGGACGCCTGCGCACCAAGGGCAAGATCATCATTGATGACGGCGCGATGAAGGCGCTGATCCACGAGGGTGCGAGCCTGCTCGCCAAGGGCGTGATCGATGTCGACGGGCGTTTCCGCCGCGGCGATCCGGTCTCCATTGTCAATTCGGAAGGAACCGTTGTCGCCAATGGCCTGTCCGAGTACGACGCCAAGGAGATCCACGCGATTCGGCGCCTGCATTCGAATGAACAGCAGACGGTCCTGGGCTACGCACCGCGTTCCTCCGTCGTTCATCGCGACCTCATGTCGATCAAGTATGTGCCAACTGTCGCCTGATTTTCGGGCACGGGATAAGGCCTGAAGGACCACACACTGCATGCACAGCGAGAGCCCCATCGTCGCGCTTACCGGCGCGACGGGTTTTGTCGGCCATAGTGTTCTCACAGAAGCGCTCGCCCAGGGCTATCGCGTGCGCGCGCTCACGCGGCGCGAACAGGGGCCTCGCGAGGGCGTGATCTGGGTGCCGGGCGATCTCTCGGACACCGCCGCGCTCTCGGAACTCACGCGCGGGGCCGAGGCGACGGTCCACGTGGCGGGCGTGACCAACGCGTCCGATGCGGCGGGCTTCGAGGCAGGAAACGTCGCAGGCACGCTCAACCTTATCGAGACCGTTGTGGCCAAGGGCATCCCGCGTTTCGTCTGCGTCTCCTCGCTTTCTGCGCGCGAACCGGGCCTTTCGGCTTACGGCGCGTCGAAGGCGAGGGCCGAGAAGCTCCTCAAGGCGAGCCCACTCGATTGGACAATAGTGCGCCCGCCCGCGATTTTCGGCCCGCGGGACAAAGAAATGATGGAACTCTTCCGGGCGGCGCGCTGGGGTCTTGTCCCGGTTCCGGCCGAGGGACGCGCCTCGATGCTCCATGTCGAGGACCTAGCGCGCCTGCTTGTCGCGCTGGTCGTGCCGGGCGAGGCCGTCCACCGCATGACCTTTGAGCCCGACGACGGCAAGCCCGAGGGCTGGGAGCATACCGAGATGGCGCTCGCCATCGGGCAGGCCATGGGGCGCCGTCCCAAGGTGATCGGCCTGTCGCAAAAGGCACTCGAACGCGTGGCCAGCCTCGATAATTTCGTGCGCGGCACCAAGGCGAAGATGACCAAGGACCGCGCCGCCTATTTCGCGCATCCCGACTGGGTCGTCTCGCCCGCGGCGCGGCCGCCAGAGACGCTGTGGCGCCCGCAGATAGAGACCCGCGAGGGCCTTCGTTCGACCGCCGAGTGGTACCGCGCGAACAAGTGGCTTTAAAGGTTCGGGGCAACCTTCCAGGAGGGTGCTCTCAAAATTCTATGCGTGCAGTGTCATAAACAGGTACTGGCCCCGACAGGCGGCGACGGCTAAGCGCAAGGCCATGCAGAGCCTCGTCAAACGCCTCAATCTCGATCCCTATATGCTGGCGCTTGTCAGCATGGTGGTGCTCGCCAGTTTCTTTCCCGCGCAGGGCATCTGGGCGCAGATTGCCGACAAGGCAACCGACGTCGCCATTGCGCTCCTGTTCTTCCTGCACGGCGCCAAGCTCTCGCGCGAGGCAGTGATCGCGGGGGCAAAGGCGTGGAAGCTGCATGTGGCCACTATGGCGATCACCTTCGTCCTCTTCCCGATCCTGGGGTTGGGCCTGCGCGCCATTCCGGGGATGGATGCAAACCTGGGGACGGGCCTCCTGTTTCTCACGCTCCTCCCGTCAACGGTGCAGTCCTCGATTGCCTTCACCGCGATCGCGGGCGGTAACGTGGCCGCCGCCGTGTGCGGGGCTTCGTTCTCGAACCTTGCCGGCATCTTCGCGACGCCGCTTCTTACCGCGCTGTTCATTACAGGCCAGAGTCAGGGGTTTTCGGCCGATCCGGTTATCGCCATCGCTTCGCAGCTGCTCCTGCCGTTCGTGGCGGGCCATTTGCTGAGGCCAGTGATCGGGGGCTTCGTCACCCGCCACAAGAAGATGGTGGGCTATGTCGACCGTAGCTCGATCCTGCTAGTTGTCTACACGGCCTTTGGCGCAGCCGTGCTCGATGGCCTGTGGCAGACGGTGACGCTGGGTGAGCTTGCGCTGATCGTCGTCATTGCGCTCGCTCTCCTGGCGGTGGTGATGACGGCCACGAACCTGCTGGGCCGGGCGATGGGCTTCGCGCGCGAAGATCGTATCGTCATGCTCTTCTGCGGTTCCAAGAAGAGCCTGGCGAGCGGTGTGCCGCTGGCAGGTGTGCTGTTCCCGGCCGCACAGGTGGGCGTGGTGATTCTTCCCGTCATGTTTTTCCACCAGATCCAGCTGATGGTCTGTGCGGTGCTCGCGCGGCGCTACGCGGCCGAGACGGCTGAGTTGGAAGCCAAGGGCGAGGCCACCTCGGCCTGAGGGGCTGCAAAGGTCGGTCGATAACCTTTAGGGATATCTGGACGGAGCGTGGCCGCCAAGCCTAACGGCGCGCCATGAGTATCATCGCAACCGTCATGAATTCGACCACCGGCCTTGCCATTCAGAAGATGAAGTTCGAGCGCATGCCCAAGCCCTGGGTAACCTTCCACCTGGAGAACGGCGAGCAGGTCACTGCTGATCGCGTTCACGTGGGCAAGCCCGCGCCGGGCAAGTTCATCACCCCGGTCGAGGTCTGGGTCACGCCCAAGGGCTGAACAGCAAGGCAATTCGCAAGGATTGATTCGAGGGCCTTTGCCCTCGGGCTCCCCGAACTGTTGAGGTCTTGTCCTGCGGGCCAATGCCGGACGAGAGAGGTGAGGGGAAGTATCGCAGATAAGGGCAAGGGGCGGTGGCTCCTTGAAAAGATGCAATCTTCTCAGATTGCTGGCGCAGGCGCGATAAGCCCGCGGCACTCGCCAAAGCCGATGCTTCGGCGACCTTCGGCCATGAAACGGCCTTTCAGTACGACTTCGTCGCCATCCTCCAGGAACGTGCGTGTCTCTCCGCGTGGCAGTTGCAGCGCCTGTGCGCCGCCGCAGGTGATTTCGAGCAGCGACCCCTTGCTGCCGGGTTCCGGGCCGGACAATGTGCCGGTACCCAGGAGATCTCCGCTTTCAAGCGCGCAGCCGTTCACGGTGTGGTGCGCGACCATCTGGCCCAGTGTCCAGTACATCGTCCGGGCCTGCGTGTGGCTGAGTACTTGCGGATCTTCTGCGCGCGCGCGCATCGCGGCGCTGGAAAGCGTAACCTCGAGATCGAGCGCAAGCGCGCCTTTGCCTTGATCCTGCGCATCCTGAAGATAGGGCAGAACGCCGGGGTCTGCGTCGGCGCGAGAAGGCTGGCCGATCCGGAAGGGGGCCATCGCTTCTGTGGTCACGATCCACGGCGAGACCGTGGTGTGGAAGCTCTTGGAAAGAAACGGGCCGAGTGGCTGGTACTCCCAGGCCTGGATGTCGCGCGCGGACCAGTCGTTGAGTAATGTCAGACCGGCCATGTGGTCCCAGGCCTGCGTGAGGGGGACGGGCTCGCCATGCGCGTTGCCCGGACCGATCCAGAGCCCCAGTTCCAATTCGAAGTCGAGACGTTGGGTTGGGCCGAAGCGTGGCGTATCGGCGTCGGTCCCTCGGGTCTGACCGTTGGGGCGGATGACGCAGGAGCCGCTTGGGCGGATCGTCGAGGCGCGGCCGTGATAGCCAATGGGAATGTGCTTGTAGTTGGGCAGAAGCGGCTGCTCGGGCCGGAACAGCGCGCCGACTTCGGCTGCATGATGAATGCCGACGTAGAAGTCCGAATAGTCGCCGATCCTGGCCGGGAGGTGCATCTCGGCGTGGTGTGCAGGGACAAGGAGGGGGGCAACATGGGGCTGTTTCGGGGCGCCTGTCGCCAGCAGCGCGCTGACTGCGCGGCGCAGCGCCCGGCGCGGCCCTGTTCCCAGCGCCAACAGGGGATTGAGCGTTGGGCCAGAGGCGGCTTCAGCGGCGGCAAGCGCCTCGCCTTCCAAGAGGTCGCTGTGCGCGAGCGCAGCGAGGTCTAGGATCATCGCGCCGATGGCAATGCCTCCGCGCGGCGTCTGCTGGTCTACCGAAAAAACCCCGAGTGGAAGGTTCTGGATCGGGAAGTCGAAGTGCGTGTCGGCGCCGTCCACCCACGAACCAAGGCCGGGGGCATGGGTCTCGTCGATGGTGGGCATGGGGGTGGGCATCTGGTCCTCTCGCCTGTTCTTTTGCCCAGCAGCTTAACGCGCGAGAGGCAAAAGCAAAACCATGATCGCGCCGAGGCTCAGGACGGCTCGGGCGCGTCCCAGGCGGGCGGGGCCAGTTCGATGGGATCGGAGAGGCTTATCCCATCGAGGAGTTCGGCCGTGGCGTCGCGGACCTGCAACATGAGGGCGCGCGTGCGGCATTCGGCCTCGGGTACGCAGTTCTTGCAGGTCTCATGGGCGTTGCGACTGGCACAGGGGACGAGGGCTACCGATCCGCGTACGAGCCGAACCAGGTCGCCGTAGCTGATCTCCCGGGGCGCAAGGGCCAGCCAGTACCCGCCATCCTTGCCACGCTGCGAATCGATGAGGCCGGCACGGGACAACTCGGAGAGGATCACGGTCAGGAACTTGGCCGGGATGTTCTGGCTCTCGGCGATTTCGGTCAGCTGGATCGGGCCCTGTCCATGCCTGTCGGCAAGATGCTGCATGGCGCGGATGGCGTACCGGGTCTTCTGCGCAAGCATGGGGAACGCGACTCCGCGAAGCAGGAGGAAAGTGAGAGTCCTCCTTGGGGTGCAATGGCTTGCAGCGTCAAGTCGGCCAAGAGGGAGAGGTGGCTGGCGCAGGGGTAGCGCGCGATAACGCAGGTCACAGCCGCAGGTTTCCCACATTCTGGAAAAATAAAACCAGATCGCGCAGATGTCCACGGCCGGAACTTTTGACGGGTGCCCTTAGTTTAGAGTGCAACAGACACAGACTTTTCGGAGACGGACCTATGACACTTCTTCTTATCCTTCTCGTCGGCGGCATCCTGGGCTGGCTGGCGTCGATCCTCATGCGGACCGACGCTCAGCAGGGCATCTTCCTGAACGTGATCGTCGGCATCGTCGGCGCACTTATCGCCGGCTTCATCATCACGCCGCTCATCGGCGGTGCGCCCATCACCAGCGGTTCGTTCGATCTCATGAGCCTGATCTCGTCGTTCCTCGGCGCGGTTGTCCTCCTGGCGATCGTCAACCTCTTCCGTCGCGGTTCGGTGCGTTAATCCGGATACGGACGGGCCCTTGAGCCAAGGGCCCATCCGGCCAAAGGGGACGGCAGCCGCTTAAGGCTTCTGTCCCTTTTCGCCGTCCGGGCTTCCCGCAGGCGCGACGTCGCCGCCCGAGATGTTCAAAATGTTTAAAATGACACATTTCCACGCTTGAATTGTGGCGCTGCAACACAGACATAGGCGCTGTGTTTTGCGTAAGGCCTGGCGGAACGCGGCCGGGCTTCGCACACGGACGGCTTCGACTTCGGGGCCACGCGTTCGAAAACTCGAGAGAACAGGAAAGACTAGCCATGACCATTTCGCTGATGCCGCTGCCCTATGCGCACGACGCCCTCGAACCGCACATCTCGAGCAAGACTCTCGAAATCCATCACGGCGCGCACCACAAGACCTACGTCGACAAGCTGAACGCAGCCATTGAAGGCACCGAGAACGCCGACAAGTCGGTTGAGGAAATCACCAAGTCGGCTTCGGGCGGCCTGTTCAACAACGCGGCGCAGACCTACAATCACGGTTTTTACTGGATGTCGCTGTCGGGTGAGAAGACCGAGCCCAGCGAAAGCCTCGCCACTGCGATCAAGAACGACTTTGGCTCGATGGACGCTCTCCTCGAAGCGCTGACCAACGAAGCGGTTGGCCACTTCGCCAGCGGTTGGGCCTGGCTGGTCGTCGACGCGGGCAAGCTCAAGGTCATCTCGACCCATGACGCGGCCACTGCGATCACCGAGGACGTGAACCCGCTCCTCACTATCGACGTGTGGGAGCACGCCTACTACATTGACCAGATGAACAAGCGCCCGGCTTATGTGAAGGCAGTTCTGGAGAACCTCATCAACTGGAAGTTCGCCAGCGACAACTTCGACCGCGGCACGCCCTGGACCTACCCGGCCTGAGGCACGGCGGGCGAACCCGGTTACCGCGCCGCTCGTACCGGCAGGCGCGGGCCGGACCGCATTGAAAAAGGAGGGGGTGCTCCCGGCAAGGGGGGCGCCCTTTTTTCGTGGGCTTGCCGCGGCGACGGCGGCCATGCGGAAGATTTGACGGCAAGAGGCGTGCAAAGCTGGCTCCTCTCGCCCGCGCGCGTGTCGGCACGCTCCGCCTCCGGATCGCCATGGTCCATGAAAAGGTGTGGAGTGTGTGCCGGGCTGAGGATGGCAGCTGCCCGAAAAACCTCTCCGGTTTCTTCGAAGGCGAAGTGCGCCGGGATGTGTCGGGTGGGGTCGGGGGCGGTTTATGCAACCCATCTCGGGGCCTCCAAGCCCGATATGGCGCGGCTTATTCGCCCCGCGCCTCACGCTGGCCCGACGGTTCTGAAAGTGTCTGGCGCAACCGCTAGTGCGCCGCAAACACGTCGCCGGAGCGATAGGAAAGGGACAGCACCTCGTTCAGATTCTCACCCGTCCAGTCCGGCTCGGTATTCAGCCGGGCCAGCAGCGCGTGTGCGGCTCTGGCCTGGCTGCCCCCGTGGGGATTATAGGCAACCGGCTGGAGATGGCGCAGCGCCCGCTGACCTTCGCCCAGGCCGATCAGGGTCGTGGCAACATTCATCTGCAGGCTGAGATCGAAGGGGGCCAGCTCGCTCGCGCGCTCGAGCCCCTGCACCGCGAGTTCAGGCGGCGTGATCCCGGCCTCGGCAAAGCTGCGGTAGTAGTAGACCAGAGGCAGCGGGTGGTCGTTCTCGATCCTGTTGAGCGCCAGGAATGGTGCGCGCGCCGCCTTGTAGGCCCCGGCGCTCGCATCCTCGGCGTCGCGCGCCTTGGCGAAGAGGGCATAGCCCTTCTGGAGGTAGGCGTTGACCGTACCTGGGTCGGCGGCCAGCGCCCGGTCGGCCGCAGCGATGGCAGCATCGTATTGGCCCGCGTCGTATTCGGCTTCAGCCAGTTCGGAGAGGACGGCCGGGTCGTCGGGGTACAGGGCCGCGATTTCACGCGCCTCGGTCACGATTTCGGCTGCAGCCTCGCTGTCGACACCACGTCGGCTCTCGATGGTAAGCGGCAGGATCTCGGCCTCGCCCTCACGCAGGCGCGTGATCGTCACGGCTACGGCGGGGAGGTTTTCCGGGCTCAGATTGAGGGCTGAGATGCGCCGCTGATCGAGATAATCGTCGAGTTCGTCCTCAAGCGTCTCGAAGTCGCCGAAAACCTCCTCGGCTGCCGCGCGTTCTCCGTCACCTTGCGCGATCCGCACAAGATAGGCGCGCATCTGTCCCTTTCGGGAAGGTGCGAAGGTCAGGTAGTGGTAGAGCAGCCAGCTGCGGCCGTAAAAGGCATCGTAGCCCTTGCCACGGTGCGCCTCGTAGAGCTGGGGGGCGAGCAGGTCCTCGACCGGCACGCTCTTGGCGTTGAACAGTTCGTAGCCACGGTGCTGCGCAGCACGCCCCATCAGGATCGAGCCGTCGCGCTTGAAGGTGCTGGAGGCGAAGAATTCGGCCGCTCCCTCGCTCATCCAGCGCGGCATGGTCAGGCTCTGGCCCGAGAGCAGGAAATGGTGTGCGTATTCGTGCAGGAGCGTGATGAGCGCCACATCGGGCGTGCCGGATGTGGAGCCGAGACGCGGCACGATGGCGAGCGACTTTCCCGCGCGTGGCACATAAAAGCCGTTGACGTACTTGTCATCCCCCCCATGGAGGCGGCGCACCTCGCGCTCGCTGCTGACCACGAAGATGGTCACCCGGTTGGAAGGGCTGGGCGGTGGAGTGACGTCGTTGGTCACCAGCGCCATGGCTTCGTGGAAGCGCTCCAGCCGGGTGGTGAAGGTCTCCAGGTCCTTGGCGCTGTCCTTGGCATAGACCACGAAGTGCGGGCTCGCCGCCTTGTACCAGTCCGCGGCGATTGCTGCGGACGGCAGAAAGGCCGCTGCGCTCAAGGCGGCCAGAACCAGTCGTTTCATCAGTCCCCCCCTATTACAAGGAGATACTAGAGCGGCTGCCTAGACGCTTGGCAAGTGTCCTGCCCGATTAAAGGTCCGCAGGACACTGCCATGCCGAGGGGTTACAAAGGTTAGCGCGCCCCGATTTTCTCGGGTTCGTCGGCCAGCATGCGGGTAAGATCGGTGCGGGCACGGGCCACGCGGCTCTTCATCGTACCGATCGGACAACCTGCGATATCGGCTGCCTCTTCATAACTGAAGCCCGAAGCGCCCACCAGCAGGACGGCTTCGCGCCGTTCGGGCGCCAGTTTCTGAAGCGCGGCTTCCATGTCGCCCAGATGGACCGGCCCCTCCTGGTCCGCTTCCATGACCAGCATACGCTCCATGTCTGCGTCTTCGACGTCGGTGTGGCGCTTGGACTTGCGCAGCTCGGACAGGTAGTGGTTGCGCAGGATCGCGAAGGTCCAGGCGCGCATGTTGGTGCCGACCTGGTAACGCTCGCGCGCGGTCCAGGCCTTGACCGCGGTTTCCTGGACCAGGTCATCGGCAAAGTCATGACGGCCGCACAGGCCGCGTGCGAAAGCGCGAAGGTGCGGCAGCACCCCCATGAGTTCGCGGCGGAATGCCTCGTCGCCCGAGGGAGGCGTTATCCGCTCAGGCATCGTCGCCGTCGTCCAGCTTCTTCAGGAGATCCTGGAAGCTGTCCGGCAGCGGTTCATCCACCACGGAGTTGTACAGCTTCCTCAATCCACCGGCCCAGCCGGGCTCGCCGTCGCGGCGAACCTCCGGCGGGAGACCCGGTATCTCGCCGGGTTGGCCATTCGATTTGGGGTGGTCCAAAGCTGACTCCTTGCTTCAAAGCTCCTTGCGGCCCGTAGGCACGCCGGTCAAGCCTTGCACGGGCAGTGTGCCGCGCAATTCTTCCCCCAGCGTGCCGGGCGAGACGCGCCCGGATCGCTTGTGTCATTCTCGTCGCCCGGGTTGCCTGAACGGGCTGACCTGCGGGCGGATACAGCTGCGAAGTGCTGCTCAAATTGCTCTTACACACGGAACCATTGGGGGGCTGCATGGTTCCCGAATGACAAGTGTCTCGCAACATGCCGCCGAATTAGAAGAAATTAATGGGTAGGCTGGAGGCGGGCGGCATGCCATGGCATGGACGAATTTGCACCGCACGAAGCGGCCGAAGATCGGCCGGAGCGGATCTTGGGGGTATGTACGGTGGTTGACCAGCCTCTGCTGGACAGGGTCGAAAAGCAGGCATGGTTCCACAAGTATCCGCGTGGCTGGCCATTCCTTCTCTTCGTTATTGCAAGCGTGACGACGGCTGTCTCGGTCATGGCGATTGAGCGCGCTGACCGTGAAACGCGCCGCCTTGCGTTGGAAAGCAGCATGACCGAGGTCTCGTCCGCGCTGCAGCGCCGTGCCACCGAGACTATTGCCTTGCTGCGCGCGGGCAGCGCGCTCTTCGCGACGCAGAAGGAGGTAAGCCAGGATCAGTTCGCTGAATTCGTCGGGGACATGCAGCACGAGGGAGACCTCTACGGATCGCTCGGGATTGGCTGGGCTCCTCTGGTCCAGCGCAAGGACCTGGCGGCCTTTGAAGTGGCCGAGGCCGAGGCGGGGCGGGTCGATTTTCTCGTCCATCCGCGTCCGGAAGCGGGCGACGAATTGGTGGCGCCCATTGTCTATTTGCGTCCTGCAAGCGCCGCCAACCTGCGCGCGATCGGCTACGATATGTATTCGGAAGACGTGCGCCGCGCCGCGATGGAAAAGGCGATGGAGCTGGCGCAACCGATTGCCTCGGGCAAGGTTCGTCTGATCCAGAACGGTCGCGGAGATGATTCGGCCGGGTTCCTGATCTACATGCCCGTTCTTGTCGACACATGGGGAGGCAAACGGGTCAAGGGGTTCATCTATTCGCCGTTCGAGGCGAGCGAATTTCTCGATTCGGCAAGTGAGCTTTTCTCCAGTTCGCGCCTTGAGATGGCGATCTACGACGAGAAGGTGGATCCGGCCAATCTGCTCGCCGAGCACCGTGTCGAGGGGACCGGCGGGCCCATGCTGGCCCGCCGTCTGGAAGTCGCAGGGCACCATTGGGTGCTGCAGGTGCGCGACAAGAAGAGCCGTCTGCTCTCGCCGCTTTCGCGCATCACGCTGTTTTTCGGGGCAATCGCCTCGCTCATGGTCATGGCCATCGGGCGGCTTATCACCAAGCGTGCCGCCGAAGACCGACGGGTGCTCGAATGGTTGCGCAGCCAGGCCTCGATCCGGGATTCGCTGACGCGTGAACTCAACCACCGCGTGAAGAACACGCTGGCCAATGTGCTGTCGATCGCCGCGCTGACTCGGCGCCGCTCTAGGGATATCGATGACTTCACCGACAGTCTGACCGCGCGCATCCGTGCGCTGTCGGCTACGCATGACCTCCTTTCGCAATCGGACTGGGGCTTCGCGGCCCTGGGCGATGTCGTGGCCTCCGAGCTGGCGCCGTACATGGAAGGCAGCGAGAGCCACGTCGAGATGTCGGGCCCCGACATCAAGCTTGCACCCAACGATGCGATGTCACTGGGCCTCGCCATCCACGAGTTGGCGACCAATGCAGCCAAGTACGGCGCGCTCAGTGTCGGCGAAGGCCGGGTTTACGTCGACTGGGCTCTCATCTGTCATGATCGGGCAACAATCCGTTGGCGCGAAAAGGGCGGCCCGCCGGTGACCGAACCGGTCAAGCGTGGCTTCGGGCGCGATCTTATCGAGAAGATCGTGGCGCATGAGTTGAAGTCGCAGGTCAATCTCGAGTTCAAGCCTGGCGGCGTTGAGTGCGAACTCAAGGTTCCGGTGCGTGTCTCTCGCGATTTCGTCCTGCGTAGCCAGTAGCCTTGAGGGGCCTGCCGGGAAAATTCAGCTGCGCGGCGCTTCTCCATCGTTTTCAGATATATAGTTGCTTCTTAGGTATTTTTCCGAGGCTTGCTTTCGGGCCCTGGTAATGCTGCAGCGCAAAAGCGGGTCGCAGCCGCAACCAGAGCCGAGAACAAGACCAGAAGGAAAACGAGACATGGGTTGCACCATCAGGGCCAGCCGTTGGCTTGCGCAGGCGGACGAGATTGCGCTTTTCTGCAGCGATGCCGAGGACCAGCAGCAGGGCGCCTGCCTAGTGGCGATGATGCAGTTCCTCAGCAAGCACCAGGGCCTCAATGCGCGCGCGGAGGCTCGCGCCGCCCGTTTTCTCTCCGTGGATGCCTATACCGATGCGGCTCTTGCGTTGTTGCCGGGGTACTGTGCCAGGATGATTTCGCAGGCGGGACGTGGTGCACTGGCCTGTGCGAGCGTGCGGCTCGATAGACGCAATGGTGCCGAGGCCACCGCGACAGCGCGCACACCTGCTCTCGCTCTCCTTGCGGCCTATGCGCAGGCGCTGGTCGAAGCGGAGCTGTCGCTCGCGGCCTGAGGCTCGCCGCCTGCGGACATGAAAAAAGGGGCCGTCCCACTAGGACGGCCCCTTTTTTGCAGGAACGTGGAAGCTGGAGCCTCAGCCTAGGGGCTTGCTCGAACCGAAGAACAGCGCCTGGCTGATCGCGGCGCGCACGGTTGCCTCCTTGAACGGCTTGGTCACGAGGTAGGTAGGCTCCGGGCGTTCGCCGGTGAGCAGGCGTTCAGGATAAGCGGTGATGAAGATCACCGGCACGTCACCAAACTTAAGCAGGTCTTCCACCGCGTCGATCCCCGAGCTGCCGTCGGCCAGCTGGATGTCGGCGAGGACGAGCCCGGCGGGTTCGCGCTCGAACATTTCAAGGGCCTGCGTGCGCGTGGCCGCGGTGCCCACAACCGTGTGGCCCACATCCGAGACGAGGCTTTCGAGCTGCATCGATATCAGGGGCTCGTCCTCGATGATGAGGACGCGGGTTGCGCTTTCGCCCTCAATCTCGGCAATGGCCTGCCCGATCAGGGCGTCGACGGCGTCGGGCGTGACGTCGAGGATCGCGGCGGTATCCTCGCGGCTGAATTCCTCCACCGTGTTTAGGAGCAGAGCCTGGCGGTGGGTCGGGGCAATTGTCGAGAGACGCGCCTGGGCGGCCTGCTCATGACGGTTGTCGGCAAGATCAGAGCCGAGTTCACCTTCGACGTGGCCGGTCGTCCATATCCGGGTGAAAGCCCCGTAAAGGGCCGCGCGGCTCCGTGCGATGGAGCTACGCAGTTCGGTATCGGCCAGCGCGGCCTCAAGCGTTGCGCGCACATAGGTATCGCCGGACTGCTGGGAGCCGGTGAGCGCACGTGCATAGCGGCGTAGATAGGGAAGCTGCAGTGCGATCTGATCTGAGACGGACATCCGTATTCCTCGTCCTTGCAATCTGTATTTCCTGTGTACCCGTCCGTGCTCCCTGAAGAGGGGAACGGCGTCGGGCGCGGCGCGATCGGGCTGGGGCTGTACCGGAACGGGATGTCCGGGCCTTTCCCTAGCCAGCTTTGGCGCGCGAACCTCGTTCAAGGTCTGGCGCGGAGCTGCCTTGAGAGCAACATCAAAATTTTTCCTCCGCGCGGCCGATCCCGGGAACGAATTTCCGGAAGCGGCGTTACGCCTGTGTTGCCGCCGGGACCACCCCCACCCCCCGCGATCCGGCGTCAACCTGATCCCAAGAGGCCTCCGATCACGAGCATGATCGGAGGCCTCAAAGTTTGGGCGCGGCATGTGTTCCCCCGAAGAAAGGTTTTTTTCGATTGTGCGGTGGTTGCACGTGAGAATTTCAATTCATCGCACGCATGGAGCGCTTTGTCGCTGATGGACCATGCGATGTGTGCATTCCGGAACTTTTCACGCCCGCTTCACGTTGGCCTCATAACGGAATTCAACGGAGGGTAATCCAGATGACCGCACAGCTTAGCGAAGCCGGCGAAACCACGGCGCTTTCGGACGAAGAGTTCAAGCGCGCGCTTGCCGACGTCGCGCCGCACCTGCGTGCCTTTGCACGGGGCCTTTGTGGCAACCGCGATCGGGCCGACGATCTGGCACAGGAGGCGATGTTGCGGGCTTGGGCTGCACGCGAGCGTTATGCCGCGGGCACCAACTTCAAGGCTTGGACCTTCACGATTCTGCGTAACCATTTCTATTCCGAGGCACGCCGCGCGCGCTTCCATGGCGAATACGATGAACTGGCTGCTGAGCGTATCCTGCGCACTGATGCGACCCAGGAAAGCGCTATCGAGCTGGCCGATGTCCTGCGCGCTCTGGAGGCGATCCCGGCCAACTATCGTGAAGCACTCATACTGGTCGCTGCGGGCCATCTTTCCTACGAGGAAATCGCGAGCATTTGCGATATTGCGCTGGGCACGGTGAAGAGCCGGATCTGCCGCGCGCGGGCCATGCTTTCCAAGATCATCGAGTCGGGCCAGCTGCCGGACTCGCGCCATGAATTCGTGCTTACCGGCGAGGCGATCGACGCCTTCTTTGCCGAACTGGGCAAGGTTTCCAACGTCGAGGAGCTGCGCCGCATCGCGGCCTGATTTCCCACTCATTCGGTGTGCCCCTTTTAAGGGGGCTTCGCCCCAGCTGGATCCTTGTGTCCCCATGCCCCACGCGGCCAATATCCTGATTGTCGAAGACGAATTTCTGCTCGCCCTGCAGCTTGAAGATATCCTTATGGATGGGGGGCACGCGGTGGTCGGAACCGTAAGC
The DNA here is from genome assembly GCF_008107685.1 of Novosphingobium sp. BW1. GTDB lineage: Bacteria > Pseudomonadota > Alphaproteobacteria > Sphingomonadales > Sphingomonadaceae > Novosphingobium. The sequence goes on along the minus strand of NZ_VIRF01000081.1, from coordinate 9,420 downwards.
GAACGCTCGGCGCTCGATGCGCTGTCGCAAAACCGGGTGCGCCCGGACATTGCTTTGGTCGATCTCAATCTGCGTGACGGACTGACCGGACCGGGAGTGGCGCGTGATCTGTGCGACAAGTTCGGGGCCCATGTGATCTACGTCACGGCCAACCCGGCGCAGATTGGCGATCCGGCGTCGCGCGCGGTGGGCGTGGTCCAGAAACCATTCGGACCGGAATCGATCCTTGCGGCTATCCGCTATGTCTTGGATGGGTGCCCGGAGGGATCCCGTCCGGCCGGTCTCGACAAGCTTTCGATGGCTTCGAGCTAGGCTCGGGATCATCCTGCCTTCAAAAAAGGGCGCTGTTCCAAGAGGGACGGCGCCCTTTTTCATGCGTTGGCCAATGGAGGGAGCAGTCTGCTCCCGACTTTTTGGCAATACATGCGGAAGAGCGGGGCGGTAGAGTGGCCGGGGCTGCTGAGCCCCGCCTACGAAAAAAGGCCTCTTCCGCATAACGAAAGAGGCCTCCTCTCAAGGAGCGATCCCGGCGGGGGATGACGGTTCGCTCTCTCTCCCAAAGGTACGGAGCGAGCGCGGTGGGGGGCGCTCGCCCGGTGTCTGTGGTATGCCTTACTCGCGCTCGTCACCCGGGCCCTGGTCCTCGGCGAGTTCCAGCTCCTTGGGCTTGCGCTTTTCGAAGACCTTGGCGATCTTGGCCTCGGTTTCGGCGCTAAGGCCTTCTGCGGCGGCGGGGAACATGTCCTCCTCCTCCTCCTCAATGTGGTGCAGGTAGCGATGGCGCATGTCCTTGAAGGTCATCAGCCAGGCGTTGCTGCTCATGTCGGTGTCGGCCAGTTCGGCGAGGAAATCGTCGATCTCCTTGTGTTCGGCGACTGAGTGGCGCGCTTCATCGCGCAGCTTGGGCGCGGCAAGCATGGCCGCATAAAGCGATTCTTCTTCAGCGGCGGCGTGGGCCTGCAGTTCTTTGCTGAGGGCAGCGAAGAGCGTGCGGCGCTCCTCGCTGTTCCCGTGCGTATCGCCGAGCTTGGCCAGTATGTCGCGGTGACGGTCGTGGTCGGCCTTGAGATCGGCGAAGATCCGTGCGTCTGCCATGGGTGCGTCTCCAAATCCTGTGGTTGTCGGTTTTGCCAATAACAACGGGTAGGACACGCTTTTGTTTCCCGCGAATGCGCCCTTTTTAACGCTGTTCCGCGCTGGCCCGGGCGATGGCCGAGCGCAAGTCGCGCTCACCGTAAGGCTTGGTCACTACGGGAACGCCGGTGAAGTTGCCTTCGGGCAGCGTCCGCTCGCCATAACCACTGGCGAAGATGAAGACTATGCCCCTTTCGCGCAGGGCTTCGGCGATCGGTGCGCTGGTGTCCCTGCCCAGATTGATGTCGAGCATGGCGAAGGCGATATCGGTGTTCTCAACAAGGTTTATCGCGGCCGCCACCGATCCCGCCACACGGCAATCGCTAAAGCCGCAAGCGCGCATGTGGTCCTCGGCCTCCATCGCGATGATGACATTGTCTTCGACGATGAGGGCAGCGCCTTCGGGCAGCTGTGCGCGAAGATCGGTCCCATCGGGCACGTCGATCACACCCTGGCGGGGGTCCGCACCGGGGGTCTCGAACGTCGCGATATGGTCACTGGGAATGAGAAAGAAGGCCTGCATTCCGGCTTCGGGGTAGATAACCGAGGCGCTGCCGTCCAGTTCATGCGGGATGGTACGCTCGATGATGGTCGAGCCGAAGCCACGCCGGGAGGGTGGAGTGACGGGCGGACCGTGCTCCTCGCGCCAGTCGATCTCCAGAGCGCCATCGTCGCTGCGCGCGATAGTAACATGAACCGAGCCCTGACTGTCCGACAGCGCGCCGTACTTGCAAGAGTTGGTCATCAGCTCGTGGACGACCAGCGCTAGCGTGGTGAAGGCGCTGGGGGCGATAAGGGCATCGGGGCCCTCGATCACGACGCGGTCCGTGCCGTGGCCGGCGTAGGCGGCGGTTTCGGTGCGGATAAGGTCGTAGAAGGAGGACGGGCGCCAGTCCTTCTCGGTTACCTGGTCGTGCGCCCGGGCGAGGGCATGGATGCGGCTGCCGACGATCTCGGCGAATTCGTCGATGGTGCTGGCGCCGTCCTTGCTCTGCGAGACGAGGCCGCGAATAAGGTTGAGGATGTTGCGCACGCGGTGGTTGAGTTCGGCGATCAGCATGTCCTGCTGCTGGCTGGCCTGTTCGCGCTGGGCATGGGCTGCGTCCGACATGCGCAGGACGACTTCCAAAAGGGTGATGCGCAGCGATTCCGCAGCGGACACTTCCTCCTCGGTCCAGGGCCGCGAATAGCCCCGGCGCTCTTCCTTCCACAGGTCGAAGCTCTTGCGCGGGGTGAGGCGCGAACCGTTGGGACCAAATTCGACCGACTTTTCGGGGTTGCCCGCCCAGTTCACCTCGCGCAGCTGCTCCTTGCGGAACAGCACGATGTAGTCGCGCGGGCTGCGGCTGACGGGCAGGGCCATGACGCCCGCGGCCTTGTCCGCCCACTCGCGGGCAGGGTCGAAGATCGCGGTGATGTTGTCGGTGGCCCACACGGTGCTGGCGCCCGCGGTGTTGAGGAAACGGGCGAGCTGGCCGAACTGTGTGCGGGTCGGAGTGAGCCCGTCGGCCATGAACTCGCCATCAACCCAGCCGATTGCACCGTCAAAGCTGATCACCCGCCCGATCGACTGGCTGAAGTCGCCAAAGGCGTCGAGTAACGAACCGCCCCCGGCGACCCGGCTCATAATCTCGTCGTGCAGCTTCATTGAATCGCCACGACGCTCAAAAGCCGCGTCGGTTTCCTTCTGCTCGAGGAGGTAGGCAAAGAACTCGCCGAACAGTTCGGCTGCGGTTCGTACCGAGTAGGACAGGCGCAGCGGGCTGTAGTGATGGCAGGCCATCAGGCCCCACAGTTTGCCTCGGCGCATAATCGATACCGACATCGAGGCCTTGACCCCCATGTTGCGCAGGTACTCGATGTGAATGGGCGATACCGCGCGCAGGCCCGACATCGAAAGATCGAGCGGATCGCCGGTCGGGCCCGTGGCCGGGATCACCGGCACAGTGGGATCATCGATGTCGGTGATGATACGCAGCAGATTGCGGGTGTAGAGCTTGCGCGCCTGCTTGGGAATGTCGGAGGCCGGGAAGTGCAGGCCCTTGAAGCTATCCACGAGGCCGTTGAGGCTTTCGGCAATGACTTCGCCGGCGCCTTCTTCCGAAAAGCGGTAGACCATGACCCGGTCGAAGCCGGTGAGGCCACGCAGGTGGCGCGCGGCGCTCGCGCACAGTTTCTCGGTGGTTTCTGTCTGGCGCATGCGCTCGATCATCGGGCGCACGTAGGAGACGAAGTCGCGGCGCCGGCCGCTTTCGTGCTCCTCAATCTCGACCACGAAGGACCGGCCCGAGGTGTGCACGGCAAGATCGAAGAGGCGCCCGTCGCTCAGGAGGTCCAACTCGAAGATCCGTTCGACCGTGCCGGCCGCGCCCAGGATCTGCAGGCGCGAGCGGATGTCGTGCATCGCGCTGGGCGAGAGGAACTGCGCGGCGTTGAGGCCGATCAGGTCTTCCGCGCTCTGCCCGAACAGCGTGTCGCAGTTGCGCGAGGCGTGATTGATGATCCAGTCGCTCGAAAATGAGATGAGCCAGCCGAAACTCTGGATCCGTCCGATGATGTGGATCGGTTCAAGGTCACAGGTGGTAAGATCGACTTGGTGTTGGTCTTCAGCCATCGGCGCGAGGTGTCTCCATGTTCGACCCGACGGCGAAGGCGGTCTCGAAGTGAGCGAAAGTGGCAAGGGCAGCGGCTTCGATCGCACGCGCTTCGGACTGACCGAAGCTGCGCGCGCGCGCCCAGGTGCTAAGGGCCTTCCAGACGGCGTGGCCAGTATCGTCTTCCATGTAGCGCGAGGGCAGCCCGGTGTCGCGCCCGTGGTATCCCTCGGCGCGGATCACCGCGTTGCCGAGGCGCGATCCGGCGATGACATAGGCCACTCCGGCCCCGCCACAAGGCGCGTGCACGGCCGGATCGGGCTCGGGCGAGAGCAGCGCCTCCATCGCCAGACCACGCTCAGTGAGGTCGGCGGCGAGCATGGCGGGAAAGTCCGGGCAGGGTACGTCGAGTTCTTCCTCAACGAACCGGCGGAAGGGGGTGGAAAGGCCTTTGAGAGCAATGGCATGGGCCGAAAGGAAGCGCGCACAGTCATCCGCCGCGCTCAGGTCGAGAGCGCCAAAGGCCGCATCGAGTCGGTCATGCGACGCGCGTGTCACTGTGCGCAGATGGCTCAGCATGTATTTGTCTTCCGGGCCTTTGTCATAAACGTCGGGAAATCCATTGCATGATCGAATAGTTGAACCGCCACCATTTGCAAGAAGCGCTATATGAGGGGGAAGCGATCCACGCACCGCGATCGGACGTCGCGTTCGGTGTGATCGAACGTCAAGGTTCGAGAAATGTTCCTGAGGCACGCAATAGCAGCGTGTGACACGTCTGTCTGTGCATTAGCGCACAGATCTCGAAAGTGACAGTTCGTGTCAGGAACATGCACGGGATCGGCTCGTTAGAGAGGGATCAAGACATGTGACTGGCGGCGCGAAGGCGTCGGGAAGACCTTATGGACGCTATGGCCCTCAACAACGACAACGCTCTTCTGGACCGGTTGGAGGCGCGCGATCGCGACGCCTTGTCTTCTGCGGTCGAGGAAGTCCGCTTTGAATCCGGTGCGGTGCTCTACGAGCCGGGCACCAATATCGATTATTGCTATTTTCCGACCGGCTCGGCCATCAGTTCCTACTTTGTCGAAATGGATGAAGGTGTAGCCGTCGAGACCATCCTGATCGGCAAGGAAGGGGCACTTGGCGGCGTGGTCAGCCACGGCAACCTGCCGGCTTTCGCCCGCTCCAACGTGCTCCACGGCGGGGTTTTCCAGCGCATAGCGCTGCGTGACCTTGACCGCATTAAGCGCGACAATCCGGCGATTGCACACCTGATGAGCCGCTACAGCGACTGCGTCATGGCGCAAGTGTTCCAGTCGATCGCCTGCAACGCGGTCCACACCATCGAGCAGCGGGCGGCCAAGTGGCTGGTTGCTGCCGTGGCGCGCATGGGCCGCCCCAGCGTGACGATGACGCAGGAGCAGCTTGCCTCGATGATGGGGGTCGGGCGCAGCTACGCCAGCCGTGTTCTCCAGCGCTTCAAGCGCGATGGCCTGCTGCGCACACGGCGCGGCGGCATCGAGGTGCTGGACCGCGACGGCCTCGCGAAACGGGCCTGCGCCTGCAACGACCATGTCGATGCCCACTTCGAGCGAGTTCTAGGCGGGCTTTACTGATTGGGTAGGGCTTGGCGTCTCGCTGCAAGCCTCGGGACACGAAAGGGCGCGCAGGGACACATCTGTCCTTGCGCGCCCTTTCGTGTCCCGAGGCCCGTTCGCGCGGCACTCGGCAAACCGCGCGAACGGAACGGGTGTATTCTCAGAAGCGGACGCTGACCGTGCCGCGGTAGGACTGGTAGCTCAGGTCATTACGCCACACGGTCGTTTCAGCATGGAGCGAAACGGCGATCTGACCACCGGTGGTGATGCCCACGCCGATCTCGCCCCAGTCCTGATCGTCGCCTGGAAGAGCAAAGAAGGCGTCGGGGCCACGGCCGCCCACGAAGTTCGCGCCGAAGAAGCCGGGCTTGTCCTGGAAGTCGTGGATATAGGTTGCCGAGATATAGGGCTTGATCGCTCCGTTGGCGGCGAGGCGGGCACCAGCCCGCGCCTGGGCGCTTTCGTAGTTGTCCATCTTGTACTGCAGGACGGGACCTCCTCCCACTTCCTTGGTGCGGGTGAAATCGACCGAAGCGTAGCGGAAGGCAACGCGCGGGGTGAAGCTCAACGCGCCGCCCATGCCGATCATCTGGCTGATGCCCGCCTCACCGCTCAGTACGAGAGGTGAGTCGTCGGCGCGAAGCGACCATTCGCTGGTGCCGATCATCACGTCGCGCTGCGTCTTGAAGTCCCAGAAACCGCCGCTCAGTTGGGCATCGATGCCAAAGCCGCTCGCCGAGCGCGTGCCGCCATAGAGATTGACCTGGAACATGTCACCGGTGACATCGCGCGTGGGATAACCCGGGTCGCCCTCCATGCGGGTGTACGAGAGCGCCATGCCGACAAAGGTGGAATTGCCGGCCATGATCTCGAGACCGCCCGCGAGGTAGTAGCCATCGAACTTGTCCCCGGCGTAGGGCTGCGCGGTGGGAGCGCCGTCGCTCTTGCCGTCAATGTAGCCACCGGCCACGAAGGCGCTCATGGTCTCGGGAAGGGCGCCTGCGACGACTGATCCTGGCGCGCCGCCTGCGCCCGCCATCGACGGCGCCGTGCCAGCCGTGTTGCTGGTGTCGAGGGCGGACATCGCACCGCTCGGGCTGCCGTAATAGGACAAGGTGCCACCCGTATTGCCCGCCGTGACGGTGGCGATGCGCTCACGCAGAAAGCGCGAGTTGGTGTCGAGAGCGGCGGTCGCCATCGACTGGAGCAGGGGCTGTTCGCGCGGAGCGAGCCCTTCCAGCGTGCCCTGGATGGCGGCAACACCCATCATGTCGAGCGGGCCATAGACACTGGCGTAGTCATCGTAGAGCTGGCGGTTCTGGTCGAGCAGCTGCGCGTAGGCGGACTGCACGTTCGAGCCAGGTGCGATGACGTTGGCATAGCTTCCCGCCGCGATCGTCACGGTAACGTCGGTGGGGCCGTAGCTCAGTTCGGGCATGAGGATGGCGCTGATCGCGTTCCAGTTGTCGAACTCGCCCTCGATGCCGCCCGTGGCGGTCAGGATGGTGTATTCGTCGCCGTAACGCACCATGCCGGTGGGATTGAACATGACGAGACCGCCGATGTCGGCCATGCCGTCGAGCGGAACGTCGGCGGCATCGAGCATCGTGGGGTTGACCGCGATCATGTCGGACGTGCGTGCGGGTCCGAGGTCGACGAGGTAGGTGCTGCCCGAGGAGAGGATGACGTTGCCATTGAAGCTCAACGTGCCGATCTCGCCCACGCCGCCCGGCGCGATCACGCCGGCGACGTTCGTGAAGTAGGGCGTGGTGATCATGCCCGAACCCTGCAGACCGCCGGTCATCAGCATATAGTCGCCATTGGTGGCCAGTTCGCCGTCGACGCGGACCATGCCCTGATACTGGTTGATCGACATGAGCGAGGTGAGCGAGCCCTCCTCGGTGATGTCGAGCGCCGCGCCTGCACCGTCCATGGAGAAACGGTCGATGGTGACCGCGCTCGAGAGCGTGGTCTTACCATCCGCGCTCAGTGTCACATCGTAGTAGGTCGGACGCACGCCGTTTGCGGGATCGCCCGCATCGTTGCCCGGCACGAATCCGCTCGCACCGGGAAGGCCGTTGGCGATGGTGGGCGCATTGAGGACAAACGGAGTATCCGTGGCCTGGGCCGCATCATCGGCGCGGGCAAGCAGGTCACCGATGGCGACGGTCGCACCGGCATCGGTGGTCACCGGCGTGCTCGCATCGACAAGTTCGCCGTCGATGTAGATGTCGCCTGTCGCCATGTCCTCGCAGATGTCGTCGCCGCCCAGCTGGAAGCACGCGTGGCCGAACGAATCCGGGCTGCCGGCCGAGCCGGCGCCAGGGGTATCGGGGACGCCGTTGACGAGGTTGCCGTCGGCGTCGAGCACCATGTAGTTGGGATCGGTGATGGTAACCCAGTGTTCGGGGTCCTCCCAGGCTCCGTCACCTTCCACAGCGCTCGCATAGCGGTACGGGTTGTTGGCCGCGATCCAGTCCCAGTAAAGGTAAAGCGGCTGGTAGAAGCTCATCGTGCCATAGGTGCTGAAGGGCTGGGGGCCGAAGAAACGGCTGCCGCCCGAGAGTACGCCGATGACGACGTCGATATCGTAGGTCTCGTCAAGGATCAGCGGCCCGCCCGAGTCGCCGCCTGCGGTCGTGCCCTCGTTGGGCGTGGCCGCATCCTTCCACAGGTTGAAGTCATAGGGGTTCGCGTCCGGCGTTCCGCGCAGCGGGTCGTCGAAGTCGAGCATGTAGAGGTTCTGCGGAAGACCTGAGGTGCTGCCGAACAGGAAGAGGTCGCGCTGGTCGAGGCTGGCGAGGGCGCCGAGCATGTTCTCGGCGGCGCGGCGGCGGTAGTCGATGCCGCCGGTGTCGCCCGTTGAACCCGAGCCGTTGCGGCCATAGCCGGTGATCTTGACGTGGTAGCCGGTGCCGTTCTCGTCGGTGATCTCATCGGGCGTGGGCAGCGGCGAGAACATCAGCGCCCAGGTCGGTACGTCGGCGGCGGGCGTGTCGAGCGAGGCCATCGCGACATCGCCATAGAGGAACGAAATCGCATCGGGTTCGAGCGAGGCAGGGTGATAGTTCACCCAGTCCGCGTTGTAGAAGGCCAGGTCCGGGTTGGACTGGTTGCCCCCGAAGTACCAGTCGATGAGGCCGTTGTAATTGTCTTGCGCGAAGCCGAAGCCGATCGGCACGCCGCCGGTCGTGGAGCCGTAGGTGGCGGGATCGCGATCGTTCACGCAGTGCGCGGCGAAGATCACCGTGCGCGGGTTGATCAGCGTGCCGGTGCACAGACCAATGAAGCCGTTCTGCTGGTCGATGATCATCTGACCGACGCCGTTCACGTCTTCGGGATCGAGGCTGGTGGTGCTATTGCCCGGATCGGCGACCACGATGTGCGGCGCGTTGACAACATCGGGCGCCTGGATCTGTCGGTAGGCCGCCTCGAAGATCGTGCCGGCATCTGCGCCATGCGCGGTGTTCCAGGCCTGACCCGGCCGCTCCTGCGCCCCGGCCTCGACAGACAGGAGCGCGAGCCCCGCCGCCGAGCCCAGAAGCAGGCTACGGCGCATCACCTTGCGAGACGAAACTTGTGCAATCCTCATAAAAGCCCCGGTTCTGCTGTGCCGGCTGCCTTCGCGAGTGTACATTCCTGACCCGCTACGGCGCGACCGGCGGATTACGGCCCGGCCTTCGGTGGCTGGTGCCTTGTGATTGAATACGTTTCGTGCGCCCATCGAGCCACGGTGGCTCATTGGACGACCGCAAGGTTCGGCAGGCCGGAGCAGATCGCAATAGAGATTGTCAGTAGTGTCTAAGTATTTGCCGGATAGTGTTGCAATTTGGTCATGCTGGTCCGGCGGGAGGTAAGTAAATCAAGGTCTTGTCGTATGCCTTGAAGACTGGTTCCCGCAATTTTAATCCGTGTTTTTTTCTGACACAACTTGTCACTTTCCGCTCTCGCGGTGGAGGCACGCCTAGTGGATTGATTCCAACGTTTGGTGCCCGCGCCTGACAGCGGCGATGATGTCGTGGGGGTCGGCTTTCCAGACGAAGGGACGCGGATCCTCGTTGTGCTCTTTGATGAAGCGGTTGATGGCTGCC
>NZ_VIRF01000091.1 GCF_008107685.1 Novosphingobium sp. BW1 | reverse complement strand
CTTCTGATAGAGTTCCACTCTCTTCATCCTCCACCCCCGCCCAAAAACGGAGGTCTAGCAGGACTGGCCCCTTTTTATCCCGGGGATGCCCGCCGACGACTGGCCCCTTTTATTGCCGGTGTTCTCACCGCGATCGCGATATCCTACTTTCTATCGTCCATCGAGGCAGACAACCGGAAGCTGAAGGACGTCATCGTGGTCGTCGACGATCCAGTATCGAGCCTGGACACGAAGGCGTTGAATTTCGCGTGCTCCCTCGTGAGGACCCGCCTCGAAAAAGCCGCTCAGGTATTCATCCTCACCCACAACCTGCAGTGCATGAACGAGTTCAGGAAGGCTTGGAAAGGCCGGGCTCGTCCTCCGGCTGGCAAAGACCCGACGGCGACGTTCCTCTTCATCGACGTGACGATCCCGGAAGGGCAAGCCCGTCGGTCCTCGACGATCATCGAGATGTCGAAGCTGCTCCGCGAGTACGATTCCGAATACCACTTCCTCTTCAGCCATGTGCTCAGGTTTGTGGAGCAGCCCGACGCTTACGACGACCATGGTTACATGATTCCCAACGTGATCCGACGGGTGCTCGACGTGTTCCTAGCTTTCAAGTGTCCAGGCGGCGGTGGGCTGCCCGGACAGCTCGACAAGCTGTGCGCCGACTACCCCGAGCTGGACCGGGAACAACTGGCCGCTCTCGAGCGGCTCGCCCAGGTCGAATCCCACTCTGACAACATTGACGACTTGCTATCCTTCTCGACTATGACGCTGGAGGAAACGAGGGGAGCGGCGGTCGCGCTCTTCGACGCGATCGAGAAAGTCGATTCTAAGCACCTTGAGCGGCTGAAGAGCCTCTGTCACTAAAGGCAAAACGAGGAACCTCGGAAAGGAACCTCGTTGTCGACGCCCCGGGGTAATGCATCGAGGTGGCAGCCGTCGACAGAGCAGGAGCAATTTGCGGCTTTCCGCTTCGGAGCGCCATTCAAAGAAAACTGCCACTCAAACCACCTTGCACGGCCCCTGTCGGGTATGGCAGTCGGCCTCGCGTTCACACCACTTTCGAGTGCAGTTGGCGATCAGTTGTCGATCGATAATCCTGTCAGAATGTGACCGACCTCCGCAATTCGTTTAGTATCGAGGTTACAGCACCTTGGTGTTTTGCATTGCGGACAGCCCAAAGGCGACGGAGCAAAATCTCGTCCACAAAATCGTCAAGCTTTGCAGTTCTCAGACTAAGGACAAATTCCGAAAGATCGTCCATTGACGGGCAGTCCCCTGCCTGCTGGAGAACGGCCGTCAATTCCTCGGGAGTCGTATCTATGGCGGTAACGCCTAAGTCGTGGACCTCGACCTCCAGGCCCGCGCTCATGAGGACAATCGAGAGTACCGAGTTGAGCGCCGTTCCGCGCCAGCTGACGACATGCGTGTCTCTGGCAGCCGGGATCAATGCGGTTCGGTCGAGAGCCAAGTTGCGATAGGCGGTTCGCCCTTGTTCCAGAAAATCGCGACTGGTTGCATCCAGGTAGGCAGGGATCTCGCTGTCGGATAGCACCTCTCGCATTGTTGCGGTGAGCCGATCATGCAACTGTTCGTTTGCTGGCCGATCAAAGCGCGGAAGCTTGCCGGATCGATGGGGCACTACCTCCAGCACCTTCGCCCGATCGTCTACGGCTTCAACCCGCCACCGGCGACCGGCGAAGCCGACCAATGATCCGATGCCAAGGACATTGGTGAGCGGTACCGTTCCCAGAGTCCGTCCCGCCGAAACGAGCCGCCATTCCTCGTCGGTACTGAATACAGCGTAGAAGTCCCGACCCTGAACAAGCCTCTCTCCCTCCTGGCCGAGCATGAGGATGCCGTCCGGGGATTGCTCGAGCAGGCCGACGTCCTGTCGTCCCGCACCACGCAGAAGGTCAGCATAGTAGGAAGGAGCGAAGGCGAGATAGCTGTCCCGCCCAAAGAGAAGCTTGTGTGCAGCGGCGGGCCGAACGCCTCCTCCGGATGCGATCAGCGAGAGCGTCTGGTGAAGCGCTACTGTGGCGAGCGAGGAGTCTTCGGTGGATGGCTCCACCCAGTTTTGCTGAAGGAGGCGCACACAGGCAACCGCGCGGACAGTTTCGAGGCGAAGCTTGTCTAGGGGATCGGAATCCGGATCAAGATGGCGCTCGCGGACGTAGATCCGAAGTACTGCGGGACTGCCGCGACGGCCACTTCGACCCAGGCGCTGCTTCAGGCCGGCGAGGGACCTAGGCGCTCCGACCTGAGCTACGGACTGCACGCTACCGAGATCGATGCCGAGCTCCAGCGTCGTCGTCGCGACTGCTGTCGTTGGCTGGTCACCTGCCTTGAGGCGTGTTTCCAGTGTTTCGCGCAGTTCCTTGGATAGGCTGCCGTGATGGGGAAAGAATTCCTCTGGCACTCTTTCCTTTTCCGACCTCTCGCGAAGGCGGTCTGCAAGTGCCTCGACGGTCCGGCGGGATGCGGCGAATACGAGATTGTTTGATCCGCGAAGGTTTGCGAAGATATGATTGGCTATGCGGCTGAGCGCATCGTTCGCCCCGTCATCTGCGATATCGTCCACGCCAGAGCCCTCAGGCGGTTCTTCGTAGCCGCGGATCTGCAGCCTAACGCCTGGGCCGCTCTGCGGTGCGCGTAGCACCGCGACGGTCTCAGGGCTTACTGCATCCATCCAACGACAGGCGGCGTCCGCGTCACCCAACGTGGCGGAAAGGCCCACCCGCCGTGGTCGCGCGCCAGTGATCCTGTCTACCCGGCGTAGGAGCGATGCAAGGTGCAGACCCCGAGGTCCCTGGAGGAAGGCGTGGAGCTCGTCTACAATGATCCCTTGAACCCCAAGGAAAAGCTTCGTGGCTTCAGCAGGTCGCCGCAGCAGCAGGGCCTCGATGGACTCTGGCGTAATCAATGCCAGACCTGCCGGGTTTCGAAGGAGCCGAGCCTTCGCCCCTTGCGGTGCATCGCCATGCCAGCGGGTGATTGGCATGTCCAAGCGGTCACACAAGGGCTCAAGGCGCCGGAACTGGTCGTTGATCAGCGCCTTGAGCGGGCTGATGTAAAGTAGGCGTAGGCCACCACCAGACAGATTTGCTGCTTGGGTGAGAAGCGGGAGGAAGGCGGCCTCAGTCTTGCCCGAAGCCGTGCCGGCCATGATGATTACGTCGGAACTTGATCCCAGGATGCAGCGGATGGCCATGTCCTGGATTTCGCGCAGACCGGTCCATCCCTCATCGCGTACCCAACGGCGGATTTCGGGATGGAGGCGGTCGTAGGACGATGTCTCAGATGCGGAGATCGACAAGCTCGTCGTCCGCATCTGGTTCTTCCGGCTCTTCCATGTCTGGCGAGACCGCTCCTATGAGCTCGTGCCACTCCGTTCCGGGGTTCTGCTCGAGAACGGACAGGAGCTGGACGAAGGCCTTGATCGTGTTACGGGGCGTTCGGAAGTAGGCTTCGCCGATCCGCCTGTTGCAGTGCTCCATGAACGCGGTCTTCGCCTCGTCCGGGACGAGGAAAGCCGAGGCGTCGCCCAGTGCGAAGACCGATCTGATGTTCCCAAGCAGTACCAGCAGGTCCTCGGGCGAAAGGTTCTGGAGCCTGATCACCGGTCCGCTGAGGTCGATCCGTCCCTCTATTGCGAAGCTGTTCTCTTCAAGGCGGGACTGGAGGGCCTTGTAACTGTAGAGACCCCGCCGGCTGTCGAGCAGGAATTCAGGCGTCCCGCCAAACACGAAGCCGAGTCCCTCGACATTTCCCTGAAGGACATCGTTGAGCATCCTCAAAAGCTGTTCGTAGTTCTGATTGCGGGCTTGGGAGCTCTGGAGCTTGTAGAGGTTCACCATCTCGTCGAAGACGACTAGGAGGCCTGCGTAACCAGCAATCCGCACAAAGGCAGAGAGTAGCTTGAAGGTGTCGTAGATGTCCGCATCGTCAATAATGCTGCGGACGGAAAGAGCCTGACGCGCCTCCGTCTTGGTAGGATATTCAGCTCTAAGCCAGCGCAGCGCCGCAGCCTTGAGGCCATCGTCGCCATCCTCGTGGGCTCGCCAGTAAGTCTTGAGGACCGTTGAAAAGTCATGGCCACCAAGCATATCCAGTAGCGGGGCAAGCCGTCGGTCGATGACGCGTTCAACGGGGGATCCAGCATCCTCTGCCTCCCTGACGCATTCCGTGACAAAGCGTTCGACGATGCTCGGGAGGGCACCGCCCTCTGGCTTTGTGCGCGTTGCCATGTTCCGCACCGCCTCCGCGTAGAGGCCGCGTGCCTGCCCAGCCGTCGCATGAAGCCTGCGATCTGGAGCAAGATCGGCGTGAATCGTCACGCACTTCCTCTCTAGGGCGATAAGCCGAACGAGGTTCAGGAAGAAGGTCTTTCCCGCACCATACTCCCCAATTACGAAGCGAATGGCCGAGCCCGCATCGGCGATGCGGTCGATGTCGCGGACCAGCGCGCCGACCTCCTGCGAACGTCCCACCTGTATGTGCTGCAGGCCAACCCGCGGAACGACGCCGGCGGAAAGGGCCTGAATGATAAGATCCCGGTCCTTGCGTCGAATTGAGGTCAAGCGGCAACTCCTATTGGTTCAAGTTGGTCAATCACATCTGGTGAAATGCGCACGTTGTCGTCATCCTCAACGATGGGCTCTCCAAGAGTGTCAAAGCCCCACTCGTTAAGCGTTTCGATGGCACCGTCCGGCATAAGGCGAAGTTCTGCAGCGGCGGCGTCGAACTCGGACCGTGGCATCGGATCGGAGAGGAGGCGCAGCAGCAGGTCGGAATGTGGCCCGTCGAGGCCCGCGAACGCCGATGTGGTCGGGTTCGCCTTGGGCGGAGGTGCAGGGGTGTAATCCGGTTGCTCCTCGACGAAAATCGCAGCGAGCATCGCAGACACCTGTCTAGTCTCGCCCCGGATCCTCTCGAGCCTGGCACCGTCGATGGCCACTCCCGATGGGGTGGGCTCAATTGGCAGGGGCACCAGATGCTCAGCTGTGGCGGGCAGCACCTCTACTGGTCCGACATCCTCGCCGCTACGATGTAGGGCGGAGTAGAGTGCGCTTGCGGGTAACCCAAGCGCTACGTGGAGCTCCTCGAGAAACCGTACCTCGTCGGGAATGACCCGGCCGTCCGCGAGCACAGCTTCGACAGCTGACGCTGCTAGGGCAGCCCTGCTCTCAGGTGCGACATCCGCCAACTTCTTGAGGGCTGCGCGCACCTTCGGCGGATCTGCCGCAAGTGCTTTTGCGCATGCTAGCAGTCGGACCACCTCCTCCTCCTTGAGATCGGACGTCGCGCGCAGGCGGCGCTCGATGGCATCCATCTCGGAAGATACGACAGTGCCATCCGAAACGGCAGCCAATGTCGCAACCTCGACCATTACGCGCGCAGCAGCGTAGGCCGAGCGGTCTGAATCCACAGGGCCACCGAGGCTCGCGTCGAATAGGGCGATGCGAGCATCGGCGCGGAGGGTAGCTGCTGGACCGTAACGGCGATCAGGCTCGAAACCCAAATCCAAGGCGTCGAGCGCCACGCCCATTTGCCTGACCAAGTTGGCAGGAAGTTTTTCCGTACCTGGCTCGATCTCGAAATCCAGGGCCTGTGCCACATCGCTGGCCATTACAAAGCCGCCAGCTACCGCTTTATCGAGAACACTGCGGCAGGCTGCGAACGAGGATCGTCCGGGGTGTAGCTCCAGTGGGAGCAGGAGGTCGCCACGCAATCTGCCACGAGCGTCAGGGTCGCGCCCCAGCAGACGGCTGTAGGCTGAGAGATCTTCGATGCAGCCGTCAAGAATAGTGCGGAGGCCATTGAGCGGTGCCCGTGTCCCAGAGATGTCAGGAAGTTCCATTTCGATCGATCGGAAGAACGTGTTGCTCGCAGCCTGATACTGGGAGCGGATCTTTGACTTGGGCCGACGGACTCGCAGGCCTTCCGGATTGCGGGCTGCGAAACGAACGCGCCAAAGTTCGAGCAGTTCATCAAAGCATCGTTGGCCCGGCGTCCGAAGGTAGACGTCCGGTAGCGATAGCACCCAGAGGATACAGTCATCGGCGTTGAACGGCTGGCCTTCCTCGATGCGCCGACCAAGCCGTACTCTGACATTGAGGGGGAGTTCCATCTCGTAGTTCCGAGACGGTGCGGAAGCAATTGGCTCGTCCCTATCCTCATCATAGAGGCAGGCTAGCGCCAAGAGCCGGGAAGCGTAGGATGCGAACGAGTAGTTTTCACCATAGATCTCAAGGAGGCGCCGGATCTCCGCAAAGATTGTCGATGCCTCGTCCTTGGCGTCATCGACCAGCAGCCGCTGCTCAAGGCCGTAGAAGAACACGAACACATATCCGATCGGGATGTCGGGGTTCGTCCTGCCGCCCTCCAGCCATTCCAGATAAGTCCAGCGGGCACGGGGTTCGAGGCCATCGTAACTTTGCCAATAGGTGAGGGTGGCCCCCGTTGGATCGCCTTCAGGGTTGATCGGCAGCAAGGGATCGATTCTGCTCTTGTCATGCTTGGGGTCGTACCGGGCAGGAGTACCATAGTAGACCATGTCAAGTTTCGCGGATCTGGAACCGATTTGGAGCGTCGTCGCCGTGGCTAACCAGCAGGCTGGTGCGCGCGGCCCCATCGAAATAGCACGAGCGGGTGCAGAAGTAATAGGCTTTGGCGCGGCAGCGATCGGTTTGGCTATCCTTGCCGCATATTCGGATGCCTGCTGGAGATTCGAGAATGAGTATCCGCCACAGAGGTAGCGGCCGTTGGTGCTCAACCTGATGCCCAGTGCTGCAAGATCTCGGTCGGATTGGGCCGGCAGCGCTGAAGCCGTCGTCACGGGCGTCGTTACGGTTGGCTGTGAATCGGAGTGCGTGGGCGAGTTGCCAGACATCATCTCGCCGAAGCGGCGAGCGACTCTAGCGAGCCAACCTTCTGTCTGGGCCATCACATTTCCCCCGTCTTGGCGATAGTGTCCCAACGACATCCAGAATGCCAGAGGCTTACGTCGTCCCAAAATTGGCAGGCAAATTTGAATCGGATGGCGTTAGCCGTAAAATAATAGTCGTAGAATAATACGTGGTAATATCGCAACATGGTACGTCGATCCGTCCCTACATGGGATTCTCGGTAGCAGCTCGACGGCAGGGGGAAATGGACGAGATGGAGTTTTTCGGAATTCCGGTGATACCGGTGTTTGTTTTCTTGATTCTTCTGAGCCTCGGGTTTGCCTTCGTCCGCTACTTCTTCGTTCCGGCGAAGCGGCTTGATACAAGCCTGAAGCAAATCATTGAGACCGTCGAGGCGACGCGGGAGCGCGGTTCACACGACCTTTCAAAGTGCTTCGACCCTGATCCCGCGATCGCCGCCATATGGAACGAATACCAAGAGACGCTCCATGTCCAGAAGGATATCGACACCCAGTCTGGGGAAATGGTCGAAAAGGCGATCCGCTCTACCGTGCCGGCGGAGATGTTCTTCTCTCCTCATGCGGTTGTCGACAACCGGGTCCACGCGGAATTCTTCAAGCACCTGCCGGGCATCTTCACCGGTGTCGGAATCATCGGCACATTTACGGGCCTGCTCACCGGGCTTAGTTCATTCCAAATTTCAGATGACTCCGGCGTCGTTCGGAACAGCCTGACCGCGTTGCTCCATGGCGTCAGCGAGGCCTTCGTCGTGTCCGCGTTCGCGATCGTGCTTGCAATGCTGACCACTGGGCTCGAGAAATTTCGGCTCAATAGCCTCTACCGCAAAGTGACTCAGCTCGCGCATGAAATCGACGCGACCTACGAGGCTGGCGCTGGCGAGGAGTATCTCGCCCGGCTCGTAAACTCGTCGGAGGAATCGGCAAGCCAGACCCGTATCCTAAAGGATGCCCTAGTATCCGACCTGAAGGAGATCCTGACCGATCTGGCCGTTCGGCAGATCGCTGCAACAGTGCAGAGGTCAAATGAACTTGGCACGACGATAGCCGGGGCTCTTACCGAGGCGCTGAAAGCGCCACTTGACCAAATCGCTGGCGCGGTAGGCCAGGTCAGCCAGGATCAATCGTCGGCCGTTACCAAGCTGCTGACCGACGTACTGGCGAGCTTCAGCGACCGATTGGAGAACATGTTTGGAAGCCAACTCTCCGGTATCGGGGACATGCAACAGCGCACAATCGATGCGATGCAGACAGCTGTTTCTAAACTGCAGGATCTGACGTCCACCGTCGAGGCAGCAGGCACACGGGCTTCCGATACCATGTCCGCTAAGCTTATCGAGGTCGTCCAGGCAGTCGAGGCCAAGCAGGCTGCGATGTCTGACGAGCTTCGGACCGTCATCGACGAGATCAAGTCTTCGACCGGAGAGATGCAGGAGGCGACCCAGAACCGTGTCCAGGATATGCTCACCACCCTCGGTGACACAATGGCTCAGACCATCTCTGCGTTGGAACGACAGGCTGCCGACAGATCGAGGCTGCAGGCGGAGGAAGATGGTCGGCGGGCAGAGGCCGCAGCAGGTCATGTCGGGCAGATGCGGGAAGCGGTGGGAGAAATCTCGAGCAATGTTGACGGTCTTGTCGTGGCGATCCAGGAGATGACGGCAGGCGTTCAGAGCGCGACCCGTGATGCCTTCGCTCGCCTCAACGGGGGCGCGGACACACTCCTTGCGGCCGCCAACAAGTTTGAGAGCTCCGGGCGCGACGTTGTCAGTGGATTCGATCGTATCGCGAACGTCACGACAGGTCTTTCGGAAGCGGCCGGCAGCGTCACTGGTGCGGCTCGCAGTCTCGACTCCGTGGTTTCCGACTACCGTTCAGCGCGCGATGCCGTGGCGGCTATGGTCCAGGATTTGCGCGGCACGGTGGAGAACGCGTCTCGTGAGGCAAGCCTGACAGCGGATGTGCTCAATCGCATCGAGGGTGCCACTCAGAAACTGGTCGCTGCCCAAGCTGAAGCGAATGAATTCCTCGACGAGGTTGCTGAGGTCATCGGCGAATCACACGAGAAGTTCTCCGAAGGCATGCGCAGCACGGTCGTTGAGGCAAACCGGCAGTTTCACTCCGAGCTCACGCAAGCCACCGGCCTTCTCAAGGAAGCGATCCAAGAACTGGAGTTCGCTCTCCCCTCCGGTGGCCGCCAGGCGGCATGATCTGAATGTTCCAGCGCGTTTCAATGGGGCATCGTGGTCGCGAGGAGGGCGAGAAGCCTTTTTGGATCTCGTTCGCCGACTTGATGACTGCCCTAATGGTCCTCTTCCTCCTCGTCATGAGCGTGGCTCTTCTCGCGGTGACGCGGACGATCACACAGCGCGACCAGCTCGAGGCGGAGCGACAGGCGGAGATCGTCAAGCTTCTCAATCGCATTGATAAAGCAGCCAAGAAGCAAGGCATCCGCGTTGATCGCAATCGCAAGGTGATCGACTTTGGCGATCGTGCGCGGTTCGATTCCGCGAGCAACTCGCTCAGTCCGGAACAGGAACGGCTCCTGAGGTCGTTCGTCCCAGAGGTTCTCGCCATCGCACGCGACAAGGGCGGGCAGCGCTGGCTCAAGCGGATCGTGGTCGAGGGTTTCACGGATCGCCGCGGAAGTTACCTCTACAACCTGAATCTCAGCCTACAGCGCAGCCAGCGTGTGCTGTGCGCGTTGATGGCCAGACCCCAGGGAGGTGAACGACCGATGGATCGGCGCGAGCTCGAAGAGATCCGGAGACTGTTCCTTGTCGGCGGCTATTCATCGAATTCCGCAAAGGCGTCCCTCGATGCAAGTCGACGCATCGAGTTGCGGCTGGAGTTTTTTGGCGTCGACGAACCTACATCCGTCCCAGTGAATGCATTCGAAGGCGAATTCGGTACATGCGCCCTCTGAGCCCTCGCATGATCAGACTTCAGGAGCGCTTGGCGGTTGCCGCCAGCGCGGCATTTCGCGACATGCCTGAACCGGAACTGCGCGTTCTGAAGGGACACGTTAAGTCCCTTCAGGCGATGCTCGGCGGCGCTGGTGCGGGCTCTGGCGTCTCAAACGATCGCATCCAAGCGGAGGTCTTGAAGTTCCGAGAAACCGGGAAGCTTCATAATGTCCGGTCAGCGCGATTGGTATGCTGGGGGACACGTCTGGGCGACCGGACCCAACCGCCCCTCATCGAGGACGGAGACCGTTTCAAGCCGCTTCTGGCGGAGGTCGATGGCTTTCGAATAATGCCCAGACCCTATCGACGGTGCTGGCGGGGACTGCTCGACGGATATGTGAACTACGATCCAGGAAATGCCCAAGGTAACGGCGACCACAATTGGCGGCTGCTAAGGGAGTATCTCAACGACAATCTCCCTGTGCTCGAACGTGCTGGGCAGACGCCGGACTGGCTCGACACGATCGATGAACATTCAAACCTTCTCACCGACGATCCCTGCACGCGCTATGGCGCGGAGTTGCTGACCGGAGAAGGTGATCCGCTAGAGGTTTTACGCCGCGAGCTTTCCGCTGGCGATTCATCGTGGATTGGAAAAAGGATATTCGAGGCACAGATCGACGCTGCAGTCAGGTTCGACGACGGAAAGGTCCGTGATGTTCTCCCGCGGGTTATCACTCTCATCGGCGAACATGACGTGCTCGCCGATCGGGGGCTCGCCCGTGTTCTGGACAGGTATGCCGATTGCTCGTCGATCGAGGTTGAACCGGCGCTTTGCGAGACCTCCGTTGGCAGATGGGGGAATCCGTGGCTGGAAAGGAACGACACACAGTGGACGCGCGTCCGTCCGGACACGCGCAAGATGGTGTCGTCTTGGCACAAGCTCCGGCTCATCGAGGACTTCTTCAATCTGCTCTCGGCCGATGGCATCAACGATCAACGACGCATCAATTTCTGGAAGCGCCATGTTGACCAGATCACCGACATGCACTTCGCATTGGGCGACGCCGCCTATCGTGACCCGCGCCCCGGCTTCAAAACTCTCCGGCAGATGATGAAGGGCCGTTTGTTGAGCCTCACGAGTGGAGGCGTATCGAGCAACAATGCGTTCATTATGCGCATCGGTGGCCACGTCTTTGTAGAGTTCGGCGAGGAGGGCAATGCGATGTTCGCCTTTGACGCTGCCAAGCTGCCGTTCGATCTCTCGAAGCACCAGGTGGCTGGCAACAAGTCCGCGCTCAAGCATCCCAGCAATGTGGCGCGCATCATCCACAAGGATGGTGTAGGTGAACGCTGGGAGCGCAAGGCCGATCGTCTCATCTCACGCCTCTCCGCGGCGCCCGCGCGCACCTCTTCAGCGGCTTCCTACAGCGCTCGTCCGTCCTCGACGAGCGCACCAAGTTCTCCACCGGCACGCTCGGCGCCGACTTTCAGGCGGCCCGTCAGCGATGCGGAGCTCTTCGCCTTCTTCGCTAAGCACGGGATCAAGTCCGCTGACTCTCGTGACAAGGGGGGCTCGCTGTGGGCTTATGCCCCACGCTTCGGTCCAGCTACTTCTGAACTGACGCAGCGCAACTTCGCCTGGGCCGAGCGGCGCGGCGCTTGGTATCTCCGTTCATGATCTGGGGTAGGAAGCCGGCCAAGCCGGTCGTTGAGGAAACGCTCAAGCCGTCGGTCCTCGTCGAGGATGGCGGTCTTTTGCTGATGTGCGGCAGTGGGGAGACGCCCAAGCGGAAAGCTGCGGTCGCGCTTCTGGACCAGTTGGTGGACGAGGGCCTCGCTGAACGACTGGACGATGGCTATCGCTTGAATTGGCTGCAACTGTACGCAATGTTGGAGGACGATGACGCGGCGAACGAGCTGGCGATACTCGACCTTCCGCCATTCACATCTGCTGTGCCGCGCATCGTCAGCAGGAAATCCCTGACGGACCGGGACTTTACAGTAGCCATAGACGGTTGGCTCGACGGCGATCGGCGTCCGCTTTCGAGTGTGAGGCTACGAGGAGGTGTTCTGGACGTCGATGATGACTTCCGGCTCGTTTCACCCAGCGTGTGGGCGCTCATCGAGTGCATCCGTCGGTTTGCGCGTCGCTCAGAAGGTGATCGGGACGAAGCCAATCAGCGGAGGACTTGGGGCGAAATCCGCCAACTTGCTCTCGCTGCAGGCGCAACTCTTGACGATTTTCTCTACCGAACCGTAGTCCTCACGCCGGATCGATTGCAAATGGCGTTGCGTCGGTCCGAAGACTTGGGTCTCGTCGAAGTCGAGCCTTGGTTTGAGGGTGCGCCCGCAGACTGGTTGGATGTCTTTGACCGCTCGGCCCAGGTGCGAGACCGATATGATCTGACGACGCCGGACGGGATCATCCAGGTCATGATCTCCCCGGAAGTCGGTACGGTTCTTAAAGAGGTGAAGCGCATGCCCGGTCGGCGCGTGGCCGGCGAGCGTGCTCAGGCGTTTCTCCTCAATCCCATCGCGGCATTGGGACCTGACGCTGCCGCTGTCGTGGACGAGGATCAATTCGAGAAGGCCAAGCAGCAGGCAGACATTGTATTCGAGCGCTTCGCAGCCGTGACACCTGAAACGCATGGAGAAGGTGCACTGGGACTGCTCATCACTAGCGGGACCGGCGACACGCTCGAGACGCGAGAAGTCGCGCTCGAGGAAGCCGATGTGACCGAGTTCGTCGAAGGTGTCGAAGGAAACCTGGAGCGCGGTCTGCAACTGTTTGCATGGGACGAATACGAGTTCGAACTGGATGGCGACAGCCGGCTGCACTGCGATGCGTTGCGCCGGGCGCTTGGCCATAGGGAAAGCGGTGTCATCACGCATGGACAGATCTACGATCTTTCAGGTTACTCGGAGCGCGTGGAGGGTATCGGTCAGGAGAAGTCCTTCTACTCCCCGCACATCGCCAAGCGCGACGAAGGAGACGGGTGGTTTCCCGAAAACCTCGTGCCGATGATCGGCTGGGCCGATCCAGAGACCGAGCAGCCCTGCATCCTGCCGCTTACCGATGAGCTGTCCGCAGAGCTTCGCGAAGGCCTCGAGACAGCCAAGTTGACCGGGGCCTCCTCCGTTCCGTTGACCGGCTGCCCGACGCCGATCCCGGTGCGTGAGGCAGAGGCGATCGTCTCGACCTTCGGGCAGGTTCGTGACCAGTCGGCGAAGGGCACGTTCAAGCCGGACACGCCCATCCGTCGCGGCAAGAAGCCGACCTTGATCCTGAAGAGCAACATCGGCCAGGTGGACTACAAGGAGGAGCGACTGGCAGCGCTCGCCGAAAAACCCTCTCCAGCCCGACTGCCATCCGGACTCCGCCTCGGCGTTGCGCTAAAGCAGCACCAGCTTGAGGGTCTTGCATGGATGCAGCACCTTCTTGCGCTTGCCCCCGACAAATGCAGGGGGGCGCTACTGGCGGACGATATGGGTCTTGGAAAGACGCTTCAAATCCTCAGCCTCGTCGCGCGGGCGAGGGAAGATGATCGTGACACACCGCCCGCTCTAGTCGTCGCGCCGCTTTCACTTCTGGAGAATTGGAAGGAAGAGGCGGAAAAGTTCCTCGAGCCCGGTACTCTGAAGATCCTCATGGCTTATGGGGAGGGGCTTGCTGGTCTGAGGGTCGAACGGTCGTCGGTTGATGAGCAATTGCGCCGCGAGGGGCTGGTGCGCTTCCTTCGCCCGGACTGGCGTGGGGAGGCAGACCTCGTCCTCACTACCTACGAGACGCTTCGTGACCTCGAATTCTCGTTCGCGCGCGAGAAATGGTCGGTGATGGTCTGCGATGAGGCCCAGAAAATAAAAAACCCCAACGCAGCCATGACGCGTGCGGCCAAGAAGCAGCAGGCGAGGTTTCGCATCGCCTGTACCGGGACGCCGGTCGAGAACAGCCTTGTGGACCTGTGGTGCCTGTTCGACTTCGTGCAGCCTGGTCTTCTCGGCGCCCTGAACGAGTTCGGGGCGACATATCGTCGTCCCATTGAGGCAAAGAGCGACGATGATCGGCTCAAGGTGGAGGAGCTTCGTGGTGTGATAACCCCGCAGTTGCTGCGCCGCATGAAGGCCGATGTCGCGACCGACCTAAAGGACAAGCGCATTGATGAGGAGAGCCGCAGTCTCACGATGAGCCCGTTCCAGCGCGGCCTCTATGTTGGGGCAATTGACGCTTTCCGGCGATCTGGCGCTGCGCCGGGCAGCCATCTTGCACTTCTGCACAAGCTCCGGCTCCTATGTTCCGATCCTGATGAATCTGCCGGTGGGACGCTCGATGCGATAGAGAGCTACCGGACGCGTTCGCCCAAGCTTGACTGGCTCCTTGATACGCTTGACGTCATCCGCAGCCGCGGCGAAAAAGCCATAGTATTCTGCGAGTTCAAGGCGATCCAGCGCCTCATCCGCCACTACGTCAGGGAGGCTTTCGGCATTCCGGTCGACATCATTAATGGTGAAACGACCGCTGTGGCGAGCAGCATCGACAGCAGGCAAAAGAGGATCCATGCCTTCCAGCAGCGACCTGGCTTCGGCGTGATCGTCCTATCGCCGGTTGCAGTCGGTTTTGGCGTCAACATGCAGGCCGCCAATCACGTGATCCATTTCACCCGGACATGGAATCCGGCCAAGGAGGACCAGGCCACCGATCGAGCCTACCGCATTGGGCAGACGAGAGATGTCTTCGTCTACTATCCGACGGTGTCGGCCTCCGACTTCAAGACGTTCGACGTCAAGCTGGACGAACTGCTTGAGCGGAAACGCGCACTGGCTAGCGATATGTTGAACGGCAGCGGTGACATAGGTTTTCGTGACTTTGATGTGGATGAGCTTAGGCCAGTTGGCAGCTGACATCGTGTCCAAAAAGTCTTGTCAGAGTTCATCGTTTCACGATTTCGATCTATGCGCTGGGTTCTTCCGAGGGGATCAGGGCCGGCGTCTCTCTTTCCAGCCGCTTCGCAAAACCTCGCTGTATTGCTTCGTCTTAAGCTCGATGTCCGGCTCGATACCTTCTAGATCTGTGGTCAACATCTCGGTGAGAACATCTGTGGCAATGCGGAACGCAACATCGCCGAGAGCAGTCGTGCCAAAGAACCCAACGCTTTCGCGCTCAGTAGCCCGTTTGCAGCCGCCTAATTCGAACCAGATGCTTGCCTCAACCGGGTGGTCCTACCCCGGTAGTGAGAAGCATCTGGCAGAACATCCTGATCGCGTGACTGTTAAGGAATTAGGCCGCCATCAGCTCGAAGGGCGACCAGTTCGCAGCGGACGAGGTCTCGAAGAACACCACGTCGTGTTCGGATAGGCGGATAAACTGCTTGGGTTGGATAGAGACTCGCTCCCCGGCATGGACCATCCAGATGAGGCTGTCCGTAGGGCAGTTTGCCCGCACGAGGAGCGATGCGGTGTCGATCATCTCTTCGTCGAAGCCGAGAAGCTGACCGTCGACGTCGACGATGTGGCGCAGTCCGATGCTCGAGAAACCCATTTTCGATCTCCTTCATTCGATGAAAGGTAGATTCGCATACGTGGGTGTCAGAAGCTGTCACCTCCATGCTCACGTAGCAAACAAAGTGCATTCACCAGCATCATCTCGGGAACGGTGCGACACGGCGTTTCGAGCAGAAGCGGACTTGCGAACACGACAGCGGACGCCTGTGCACGGGATACCGCGACGTTGATGCGGTTTAGAGAGAAGAGGAAGTCGATATCGCGCGGCAACTCCTCGCCGCTGGACGTCGTCATCGACACCAGGCAGACCGGAGCCTCCTGGCCCTGGAACCGATCGACCGTCCCGACGCGGATACCGGGCGGAAGCGCAGCCCGCAGTGCGTTTACCTGAGCATTGTAGGGTGCTACCACGAGGATGTCCGAGTGGCCGACGATGCGCTCCGCTCCATCGCGTCCGTGATAGGTCGACCCGAGGACCTTGGAGATCTGCTTCTCAATGGCCTCTATCTCCTCCGGGCAGACTTGGGATCGTCCGGTGTGGGCGATGGATCGGACGCCGGAACCTAAGAGCGAGGTTCCGTCGGCGGCGTTGAGAGACTGCTTGCCTGCCGCCTCGTCAGGATGGAGCCGGTCCTCGTAGACAGCAGCCGAGATGAAGCCGCAGATTGAAGGGTGCATCCGGCGGCTGACCGGCATGAATATGCCCCGGTCGCCCGGCACGACCCGGTGGCCGTCGATCAGATACTCCAGGCAGGATTCCCCGCTGCGGCCAGGATGGGTCCCCTGAAGCGGTTGGGGCAGCTGCATCGGATCACCTACGAGGACGAGGTTGCGAGCAGCCCTGGACATCGCCATGATGTTTGCAAGTGAAACCTGCCCTGCCTCGTCGACGAACAGATAGTCGAATGCGGGGGCGTCATAGCGCGCGAAGTGCCAAGCGGTTGCTCCCATGACATGGGCACTTGCGATCTCTGGCGCATCGTTGTTCTGCACCAGCGTGATCCCCGGATGGGCGTCGTCATCGCCATCGTCGTTTGCCTTTTGAACCACGCGACAACTCACACCCTCGGTTGTCGCCCGGTCCGCGATGGCTTCCAACAGGTTGCCAATCGCCTTGTGGCTGTTGGACGAGACGGCGATCCGCTTTCCGGAACGGACTAGATCCACAATCGACATTGCGCTCACATAGGTCTTGCCAGTTCCCGGCGGCCCCTGGATTGCGAGCGTAGTTGCAGCCATATCGGCGATCGCGCTACTGGTCTGTGTTGGAAGATCGCCTTCGGTGTCTATGATCCCTCCGGGTCGGGGGCCGCCCGAGAACTCAGGAAGGGCGCGCGTGAGCAGCTGTTCAATCGCTCGCGCTCGACCCGTGTCCTGGATGATCTCTTCGATGACCGTAGCTACAGCATTGCGGAGCGTGCCGTTTGCGATCGGCTTGCCAGGTATCAGGTCGAGTTGATCGGGCAGGGGGCCTTTCGTAGTCGACCGGCGTAGCACAAGGGTGCCCGATGCAGCATCAAGCTCGCGCAGGTCGACATCTTCCGGCATGGCCGCGGGTTTTACACACGGCTTCTTTCCGGCGCGGAGCTTCGTCTCCTGTAGTGGAAAGCGGTAAGTCCTCTCGAACGACTTCGCGGTGACCTTTACCGGTTCGCCAACCGCCTCCAGCCCCTGGATGCATTCGAGGTCATCGATCAGGTCCTCGCTTTCCTGTGCAAGACGGTCGAAGATCGCCCACCACGCAGGCTTGTCTTCCCGCTTGTGGAAGAAGTTGAGATCAAGGAGCAAGTCGGCGACCTCAACGCCCAACCGAGACCGAACAGGCCCGAGCCGCGCTCTGAGCGCCTCCACTTCCTCATCTTCGGTCGCGACGTTCGAGAGGGCGCCTCCATCCGGAACCTCACCGAGGCGCGGCCAGGGCATCTCGGCGGGACGGACGTCCTTCAAGAGCCAATCCCGCAGGAGCTGTGTGGAGATGCAGTCGGTCCGATTGTAGTCGTAGATCTTGTCGAGAAGCTGATCGTCGCCCGTCTCTCGCCAGTTCTCGTAGAAGACGACGCTCGCACCGGCGGTGGCGACGTCCGCCTCGCGCTTCGGCATGTAGAAAGCCTCGAGATCCTTGATCGAATATCCCTTCTCCGATGCGATCAGCGAACCGGAGACGACCTTGAACAGGTCGACGAAGCGCCGTTCGCGCTGGAGCTGGTCCATAGCAGCCTCGCCAACGCGATGTGCTGCCGTCAGCCGTCGGAGCGCTGCGATCTCGTAGTTGGCGTAGTGGTAGATCCGGGCCAGCGGGTGCGTCCGTAGATGCTGGACGAAGAATTCCAGCAGCTCGGCAACCGCACGGCCCTCCGCCTCGCGGTCGTGCGCCCAGAACGCGCGGAACGTCCACTCGCCATTGTCGCGAAACCAGACGCCATGGAGATATTCCAGGCCGCCCTCGTAATAGGGATCCCCCTCGATGTCATAGAACAGGTCCCCCTCATCCGGCTGAGGCATCAGGCCGAACCCCTTACCAAGTTGGAAGTCGCGCAGCTCAAAGCCAGGCGGTCCCCCTTCGCGGCGCTTTCTCTGGAGTTTCGCTTGGGTTGTCAGACGAGATTGGACCTCCGGGGACAGTTTGGGGACCTTGCGCTCCATGTCCGCGAGGCCGTTCAGGGTCGTCACGCCGAACGCCTCGAGCTTTCCGCGCTGGGATTTGGTAATGCCCGCTACGAGCGACAGACTGTCGGCTCGCTCCCATTCGGACCGGCAATGATCCTTCCATCTGCAGAGGCCGCAGCCAGAGACAGGTTCTGACCGGGTTTCCGGTCGATCCTCGAGGAACGTCTCTAATACCCCCCGGGCATGTCGTGCGTAGGAGGCGACATCGGTCAGCCGGACGGAGAACCGCGATCCGTCGCCGAGCTGAAGGTGAGCAGCCTCGGGACGCACCTGCTGCACGTCTGTCAGGAGGTCGGAATACAGCGAAAGCTGAAGGACGTGCTTGGGATCGGGCTTGCGCTTCAACTTTGTGTCGACGACCTCATAGGACCAAGGCCCGAGTGCGGACGCTGTGTCGGTTCGCTCGAGGAAGTCGGTGTAGCCGCCCCAGGCTCCGCCGAACAACGCACCCTGGAAGATCACATCGGGACCTTCGCGCATCGCTGCGGTCGTGAGTTCGACCGACTTCTCTAACGGAACACCGTCCTTGGCGATTTCGACGATCGAGCGGCCCGACTGACGGAGGCTTTCAAGGAAGGCGAGTTCGTGTGCATCTCCTTGGCGTTGGAGAAGGACTGCTTCGTCGCCGTCCGCTGAGGGGGCGATGTCACCAACTTCGATGTGCCGTAGATCGAGCGTCGTGGCGTGTCGGCACCCCTTGAACCGCATCAGATCGGAGGCGGACAGTCGAAGCTTTCCGTCGAGCATGCGCATTATAATTCCCCTTTTGAATCGATCTAACATATATGGGTGTCAAAATCTGACGGGGTTGTCGTCATCGCCTTCTCGAAAGCACAGGAACTGCTGAGGCTCGCCATGTTGGCGACGGGCCGTCGGGGCGTAACCCTCGACGACATCAAGGAGGAGTTCGCGTGTTCCGAGCGCACGGCTCAGCGCATGACCATCGCGCTGCAGGCTGCGTTTCCGCAGACAGATCATTCGATCGGTGACGATCGGCGGGCGCGCTGGAACATCCCGGCGCGCGCCATCGCTCCTCTTCTGACCCCGTCATCGAAGGAACTTGTCGCCCTCGCCGAGGCGATCACGCAGCTGGAGCACGCCGGCATGCCGAAAGAGGCCGCCCATGCTCGCAGCCTGGAACGGAAGGTAAGGGCTCTGATTCCGCCAGAGAAGGGCACGAAACTCGACGTCGACAAGGAGGTCATCCTTGAGGCGTTGGGCCATGCCGCCCGTCCGGGGCCGAAGCCCTCGGCCGACGAGGAGGTTCTCGAGGTGATCTACGAGGCGCTTAAGGGGCCGAGCCTCCTGCGCATCATGTACCGCAAGCGCGACGAGGACGAGCCGAGCGAGAGAATCGTCGCGCCGCATGGCCTGCTGCTGGGAGTTCGTCGGTATCTGGTAGCGCGTGATACGGCCAAGGGGCCTAAAGCCAATCTGCGCCACTACCGGGTTGAGGAGATCTACGAAGCCGAGATGCATGCAGGATCCTTCCGGATTGATCCGGGCTTTAACCTCAAGCGCCATGCCGAGAAGGGGTTCGGCTCCTACGAGAGTGAACAGGAGTTTGGTGAGGTCGTCTGGCGCTTCCGGCCGGATGCAGCGGCGCAGGCGCGTCGCTACGTCTTCCATCCGACCCAGACGACGGAGGAGGAGGAGGACGGCTCGCTCGTCGTGAAGTTCAAGGCATCCGGATTCTTGGAGATGACCTGGCACCTGTACTCGTGGGGTGACGCTGTGGAGGTGCTGGCGCCGCCTCCCTTGCGTGAAATGGTCCACGAATACCGCCGTGTTTTCTCGGCCTTGCCGTGAGCGGGTGGCAGCTTGGATATGCGTAGGGGGGGGGGATGAGTTACCTTGATGACCTGATTGAGAACGGCACCGGCTTTCAAGTGCGGCGTAGTCCAAGCGGCGCTTCGTTCAAACCCACCGGAGGGTCCGACGCCGAGATGGAGGCATTTCAGGCGGTCGCACGCACTCTCATCCGCAATGACGGAGATGGTTATCGGATCACCAACACGCACAGGACAAGCGATCAGGCACGGGATCTCATCGACATCGTGATCGTGACCATAGTCGAATAGTTTCCACCTATCCTGTGCGCGAAAACGTAGGGGCGACAGTTTTTGTCACTCTCTCGTGCAATCAATTTTCGGACGGAAGCGAAGGAGTGATTCGTGGGAATGCTCAAGATCATCCACAGCGCCGACTGGCAGCTGGGAAAACCGTTCGGCCGCTTTGCCACAGACGTTCGGAACGCACTTGCCGAGGCCAGGCTCGACGCGATCGACCGGCTTGGCGAGACTGCTGCAACAGTGGGTGCTGGACATATCGTCGTTGCCGGTGACGTCTTCGACAATGTCGAGCCCGGGGACCGCATCGTGATGCAGGCACTATCACGAATGGAGCGGGCTCCGGTGACATGGTGGCTGATGCCTGGAAATCACGACCATGCGCGCGCAGGCGGACTTTGGAGCCGAGTGCGCGCCAAGGCGCCTGCGTCCGTCCGGATCGTGGATGTGCCGGAACCTGTAGAAATGGAAGAGGGCGCCTGGCTCCTTCCCGCACCGCTAGAACACCGCAAGACGACCAACGATCCCACAGCGGCGATGGTGGATATGGCGACCCCGCCCGGCGCCTTGCGGATCGGCCTGGCACATGGCTCGATCACCGAGTTCGGGGCATCGGGTGAGAGTTCCAACATCATCCCGCCCGACAGAGCGAAGTCGGCTGGGCTCGACTATCTCGCCCTTGGCGATTGGCATGGCTACCTCACGGTTGGCGACAGGACCGCATACAGCGGCACTCCTGAGATCGACAGGTTCGGCCGTGAGGAACCCGGTGGCTGTATCGGCGTCGACGTGCGGTCGGGCGAGACCCCCGAATTCAAGCGGATCGAGACCGGGAGGTATCGCTGGCTCGATCGACGATGGAACGTCGCAAGCATTGACCAACTCGATCGGGAGATCTCTGATCTGCGCTTCGAGGCACGCCTGTCAGATGTCCTCCTCTCGCTCAAACTGACTGGCGTCACGAGCCTGGCCGACCGCGTGGCGATGTTCGCAGCCATCGAGGATCGATTGGCTCATGAAGTGCGACACCTCGAACTCGCCACCGAGGAACTGATCGCACAGCCGATGGCAGAAGACGTAGCGAGGATCGATGTGCAGGGGGCACTTGCCGACGCAACGGCCACGCTTCGGGCGAGGATTGAAGGCAGTGGCCCGGACGCTGCCATCGCGGCTGCCGCACTCGAGCGGCTCTATATCGAAGCGCTCCGGTTCGACGCGGAGGCGGTGCGATGATCATTAAGAGCCTCGAAGTCGCCAACTTTCGCAAGTTTCGAGATCCCTTGCGGATCGAAGGATTCACGGATGGTCTGAATATCGTCGTTGAACCCAATGAGACGGGGAAGTCGACGCTGTTGGAGGCCCTCCGTGCGGCCTTCTTTATCCGCTACTCAGCTAAGACCGAGCTAGTCCGCTCCTACGTTCCCATCGGCGACGACGTAGCGCCGCGCGTATCAGTCGGCTTCCATGTGAGGGGCGAACCCTGGACGCTCGAGAAGCAGTTCATGAAGTCGCCTTCGGTCCGGCTTGCAGGGTCGAGCGGACGCAAGGAAAGTGATGCGGCGGAGGAGACCCTGCAGGAACTTCTGGGCTTCGAGCGCGGGAACAACCGCGGCAGCGATCTCGAAACACGTGGACCGCTTGGTATGCTCTGGGTTGAACAGGCGACGGCGCTGGCCGTCGAGAGTCCCAACCGCATCGTGCGGGACACCGTGCGCGGCGTCCTTGAGTCGGAGGTCGGCGCTGTGACGGGTGGTCGTCGATTCGACGCAATCCGATCGAATGTTGAGGTAGCCTATTCCGCTCTCCGCACTCCGACAACCGGGAAGTCACGCGGGGATCTTGCATCGGCTGAAGTTCGCGTGGCCGCGGCAACTGAGGCGCGGCAGGCGGCCGAAGCGAACTTCCGAGAGTATGAGAGCACTCTCGGGGAACTCGAGACGGCAAAGTCCAGGCTCAAGATACTGGAGCGCGATCTTGTCGATCCTGAGGTAAGTGCACAGCGGAAGAAGCTTGAGGCGGATCTTAATACGGCCGAGACCGCCGCGCTCCGCTCGTCAGCGGCCGAGGCACAGCTCGGACGGGCCGATGAGGTCGTGAAGAGCGCAGCTCTGCGGATTGATCGGCTCGATGGGGCGGAGCAGCGTGTAGCTACGGCGGAGTCACTCGTTGAGGAAGCTCAGTCCAAGCGTGAGGAGGTTCAGTCCAAGCTGGATACAACGAGCAACGAAGAAAAGTCACAACGTCAGGCATTGGAAGCTGCCCGCGAAGTAAGCGGAAAGGCCGACGCGGAGCTGCACGCTGCTCGCGAGCGCAGTCGCGTTTTTGCAACCGCCGCTGGCGCGCGCCGGTCGATTGAGGCACGCAAGGCACTCGCTGGTCTCGAGGAGCGTGAGAGGGAATTGGAGGGGGAATCAGCCCGTGGGATAGGCGGCGATGACCTCGACCTGGTGGCGAAATTGGAACTCGCAGCCATTCAGGCTCGCGCCAGGTTCGAGGCTGGTGTGGTTAAGGTGGAGGTTGAGCTATCTGAAGGGGCGTCACTGCGCATCGATGGCGAGGCGGCAGATGCCGGGAGCGTGGATGTCTTTAAGGCAACCCGGTTCGAAATGGGCGATGCCGGAGGGATCATCGTCCGTCCCCCTGAGGGAGCCAGCCTCACGATTGAGGCGGACCTTGCTGCGGCGGAGGGCGAGAGGGACGCGGTGCTGAAGCGACTTGGCATCAAGTCGCATTCGGACGGAATTGCACTTAACGAGCGAGCTGCGGCGGCGGCTCGCGAACTGATTGCGCTGCGAAAGCAGATCGCTGCGATGTGTCCAGGGGATCCCTCGATCGCGCTTGCTCCTGGGGCCGATGCGCTTCGAGCATACGTTGCATCGCTGGGCGAGGTCCTGACCGACGTGAGGGTCCCGACAGACGACATTGACGCGCTGCAAACGGCAGTGACCGATGCCAAACTGCGAGAGGCCAGTGTATCCGGCAGACGCGAGGATGCTAGGGAGGCATTGTCCAAGGCGGAACGTGACAAGGCGAAAGCGGATGCCGATCTTGCTGGTGCCATTCGTGAATCGGATGCCGCCTCCGAGAATTTGCAAAATGTCCTCATCGCTGGTGGCCGCGATGATCTTGAGGCAGCGTTGCAGAAGGCGCAACGTGATCGGGCTGCCAAGCTTGATGCATCGGAAAGCGCTCGCGAGGGGAGTAGCGCATTCGATGCCGATGCGATCCGCCGTCGCCTTGAGAACATTGATCGTGCGACTAAGCGCGCAGGCGAGGAGCGCCTCGAACTAACCGCAGCGATCGCGACCCTTGAATCTGCGATTTTGAGGGAAGGCACAGTTGGGCCTGCAGGGCGTGTTGCCGAGACCCGCGACGAGGAAGAGGCCGCCATCTTTGCCTGCGAGCGCTTGAAGCAAGAGGCGGATACGTTAGACATGCTGCGTAAGGCTCTCGCACACGCGGCGGAGGAGGCTTCCAGGAGGTTCCTTGCGCCTGTTACTGCACGTGCTGGCCGTTACATCCAACGGCTCCTGCCTGGATGTGATCTCTCGTTTAGCGATGAGCTCGAGTTAGCAGGAGTGTCGCGAGCAGGCATCGACGAAGCGTGTGGCGGTCTGAGTCGGGGCACTCAGGAGCAGCTGGCGATCTTGACGCGGTTGGCCTTCGCCGATCTCCTCCTTGAGGACGGGGCTCCGATATCGCTCATTCTGGACGATCCGCTGGTCTACTCTGATGACGCGCGTCTTGAGACGATGACTGATATCCTGCAGGATGCGGCCAAGCGGATGCAGGTCATCCTCCTCACCTGCAGGTCGAAAGCGTTCCGCCACGTGGACGCCAATCGGATCTTCCTTAAATGACGTCGGGTCCCCATTTGATCGGAAATCCCTGATGGCGAGGTCCCAACGATCCAATAGTCAGCCCAAAATTGCGCTTAAGCGCTTATGTTGATATACGCTTACCGTCAGGAGATGCACGCCATGGGCGAAGAAATCACACGCTGGTCGGTCAACGTCGATAGCCGCACGGACATCGATCTTCGCACTTATCTCGCCCAGCGCGGCATGAAGAAGGGCGATCTCTCGAAATTCATCGAAGACGCAGTCAAGTGGCGGCTGCTGGATTTGACGATGGCCGAGACGCGCGAAGCCTTCGCTGATACCGATGCCGCCGAACTGGACGCTCTCATCGACGAGGCTGTCAGCGCGGCGCGATCGAACTGACAATCTGATTTCCCAGGCATGCGCATCGTTCTCGACACCAATGTCTTGGTGAGCGGCCTCTTGTCGGCGACTTCTCCGCCGAGTGAGCTGCTAGGATATTGGCGGCAGGGCCACTTTCGTCTGCTTTGCTGCGAGGAGCAACTCGAGGAAGTGCGACGTGTGACGCGCTATCCTAAAATTCGGGAACGCCTAGCTCCAGCGATCGCCGGACGACTGGTCAATGAACTGCGCGGTCTGGCAGACATGGTTGACCGGTTGCCCTCTCTGGATGTCTCGCCTGACCCCTGGGACAATTATCTTCTCGCATTGGCGCAGGAAGGCCGGGCCGATTACCTGATCACAGGCGATAAGTCGGACTTGCTGAGCCTTGGTCGGCATCGCGAAACGCCGATCGTCACCGTGCGGCAGATGCTCGAAAAGTTGGGTGGATCTGGCTCCTGATCTTGCGATCATAGCTCCGTCCGACCGAGGCCCTCATGATGCAGTGCTTCTCTTGAATGTGGCAGCACAGATCTAGAGCCTTTGAGATGCAGGTTCGCCTTCCACTTGAATGATCCCGAAGCCATCGGCTCCGAAGGCAACGACCTGGAACAGCACGCACGTCTGCCAAACCATCGCCTCCGGCTTATTTCCCCGCCCGCCTTGGCGGGCTCCTCGCGGCCGCTCCGCTTTCAAATAAGCCTGCGGGCTCCGGTCCTTCGCTGCCGCTACGGCCTGACGGTTAGCAGCCGCGCTGGCGCCGCTCCGACGGTCTGCCCATCGCCCGGATGGTTCGGGCGACCATCAGGAGAAAGAATATGCCCGCAATCGGTTTCGTCACTCGCTCAGGCTCGACCTTCAAGGGTCAGCTCCGCACCATTTCCGTCCGCGCGGAAATCGAAATTTCGCCCAACACCAACAAGACTGCCGATAGTCAGCCGGATTTCCGTGTTACGTCCGCGGGTGTCGAGGTCGGCGCAGGCTGGCAGCGGCGCAGCGAAGCTTCCGGCAATGAATACGTTTCCCTGACCCTGGCGGCTCCCGAGTTCGGTCCCCGCAGGCTCTACGCGAACCTCGGCCGTGCCGCCGGTCAGGACAACGAGGAAACCTACGCGATCATCTGGAATCCCGCCGACTGACAGGCACATCGCTCCCCGGCTCGCAACCGGGGAGCTCCATAACTACGAGACGTTGATTCACGCGCGGGGAAGGGGGCTGAAACCGCCCCAATGGACAGCGCCTCGCACGAGAGGTTGGAATACTTCTCTCAGAATGCCCATGGTGTCATGCGGCGTGCGTCCGCCTCAAGGATGAGCGGTTCCCCCAATTTTGCCGCTGCCTCCACTTCGCTGCGCTGCGCTCCGGCCCCGGCAAAATCGGCTCCCCCACTCACCGCTGCGCGGCGTCCGGGCTGTGCCCGGACGTCCTTGACCCGGCCGCACGCCGCATGAGCCGGCGCCCCTGTCATTCAAGAAGACAGGAGGCTAGCATGCACACGATTTCGAACACAGCACAGGCCGACAACGCTGCCTACTTTGCAGCCTGCACGCGGGCACATCACCGCGCACGCAGCAGTTACTTCACGCAGTACGTGATCATGGATCGGGAGGTCGGTTATATCGCGGTGGATGAGGGGGACTACAGCCCCATGCCGATGGAGATGATTGACAGGGTGGTCTACGCGGTCACCGGCAAACTCGACGACGAGTTTTGACCGGATCGGGGAGAGGGCCGGACAGGCTCTCTCCAGCACGTCCGTGTGTCGCCCAGGCCGCGTGATCGCCTTTCACACGCCGCGTTCGAGTTCCACCGCCTTTTCCAAAGCGGCAAGTCGTTCTGCACACACAGCGCTCGCGACCTGTCCCAGCGCCTCGATCCTTTCACTCAGCCATTCGATCTCTTCGATCGAAATGCGGTAGTGCTTGCTGTAGCGCGCCTTGACGTAGGCTTCCCGGAGCTTGCTGAACATCGCCCGATCCTTGCGGCTCTCTCTCGGCCATACATCAACCAGCCGTAGATCCAGCGTTTCCGCACGCGTTCTGAGAAATGCGAGGTTGTGATTGTGGGGTGTGTAGAAAGTGCAGACGAGCAGCGTGCCATGATAGAGGAACTCCGCAGCCTGATGCAGGTTGAACACCGCTTCCTTTAACCGCCCCTGTTTTGTGACATACAAAGCGGTGTCACGCCGACCAGCCGCCGCCGGAAACCACTCGTCATAGTATTCTCGGGCCATCTTGAGGGCGGCTTGTGGCGCCTTCGGCTTCGGCCGGTGGAATTCGACATCGTCAGATTCATACAGGGCGATGCCGTCGCGCGCGATATCCATGAAAAAGTATCGCCCATGAGCGAGGCCGTCATTCACCTGCTGCAGCGAATGAACGATGAAGTTGACCGGGGTGCGAAGACTCCCGGTAATGCTGAATTCACGCAGGAGGCGATCGTCAAGCTTTGCCCAGTGCTCGGCACGATCAGTCAACTTGCTGTCGTTGACAACGATCAGGATGTCGAAATCCGACTGATAGCCCTTGGCCGTGTGCGGCTCATCGACCCAGCCGCCGCGCGCATAGCTGCCGTAAAGCACTATCTTCTTTATGCGGCTGCGCTTCTTGCGATCGCTGGTGACCAGCGAATGGGCATCCTCGAATTCCTCGAAGATGAGCTGGACAACACGTTCGAGTTCGCGTTGCTTTGCCGGAGGAAGGTGATCGATATTGGTTCTCACGGGCGTTTCCTTAGCAAGCCCTTCCGAACGATGCACGTCTTGGGCGCAATGCCGCGTCTGGAAGGGCGTTGTTATTTTCTATCTGTCGATGTCGGCTGCAGCGCGAGCGATCTCCCGCACCGCTATGAGCAGGTGCCGACGAAACCGGCGCCGTGAGATATGCAGCCTTCGACAGATCCGTTCCGGGCTCCAGCCACGGTAGAGCCTGAGCCGGATGACGATGGTCGCAAGCCGCGTCATGCGCGGCGCGGCCCGAAGCCAGATCATTTGACCCACCTCCTGCTCGGCCTGACCCATTTCAGCATGATCATGTTCGCTACTGGTCATGACGCGCCTCCACCGGTTTTCGTCGGCGTGGTTGGCTCTTTGCCCCGCCGCGTTGGCGGCTCCACCTGATCGAGGATCAGCATTCCGATCCGTTCGGCGCTGGCCCTGAGCGTATTGTCTGCCAAGTGCGCGTAGCGGGCAGTCGTCTGGATGCGCTTATGTCCCAGCAGCCGGGAGACGGTGAACAGGCTTTCGCCCGCCATGATCGCATGGCTGGCAAAGCTGTGCCGCAGGTCATGGATGCGCAGCGTTCCCGGAAGGTGGGCTTCCTTCCGCACCGAGAGCCACACAGTCCTGACCCGTTCGTAGGGTACGGCCTCTCCGAACTGGAAGACCTTGTGGCGTCCGCGCGCGGCCGTTCGTCGCCGTCTGTACGAGGTGAAGAACCGCCGGGCTGCGGTCCCCATCGGAACATCGCGGGCGCCGGTCTTGCTGTCTCGAAGCCGTAGCCGGTCGGGCCGGACATCCTCCCAGCGCAAGGATAGAATCTCGCCCACCCGGCAGCCGGTGAGGAGCAGGGCTTCGAGGACACCCGCCGCAGGACAACCGATGTTCGACCTGCGCGTAAGGACGCCGCCGAGGCGGGCCATCTGCGCCCTGGAGAGGAACGTGCCGATAGCGCGCCGCCGGTTCAGCCGAATTCCGACCGCCGGGTTCGACCAGTCTGGTGGCAGCATGTCCCACCGCTGAGCCGAGGTGAGCATATGGCTCAGAATGCCGAGTGCCCGGTTTGCACCGCCCGGGCTGGTCATCCCGTATCGCTCGAACCAACACACAACATCGCGGCGGGTAATGGTATCGATTGGGCATGATCCGAATGCCGGGAGCAGTTGCAGCCGGACGTAGGTTCGATAGGTCCGGAGGCCCGACGGTTTGAGGTTTGCCGCATGCCGCAGTTCATGCTGGGCGCACAATTCGCGGAAGGTCACAGATCGCCTGACGGGTTTTCTGTCTCCGGCTAGGAATGCGACCGCCGCCATTCGGGCGGCTTTCACCCCCATGGCCGGGAAGGTCCCAAGTGTCGATCTTACAGGAAGGCCATTGGATCGTTCCCGCACTTCCCATGTCTTGGTGCCGGATGGACGCACGCGCAGACTGAGGCATGCCTGACGTTCGTCGCGCAGTGCATATTCGCGTGCTCCTGGTCGAGCTCTGCTGCAGATCGCGTCGGTCAGTTGCGTCTTGAGGTTAGCCATTTCCCACCTCCGTGAGGGTGCCCGCGAACGACCGGACGCGCTGCTGCGAACGCGCGCGGGAGGGACGGTGTCGGGTAGGTGAGGGTGCGCCGGGATCGGAGAGGGCGTCATCGATCAGCCGCGAGACGCGGTTTGCGGATCGCTTGATCGCGGAGGTCGGCATGTG
This sequence comes from Novosphingobium sp. BW1, assembly GCF_008107685.1. Taxonomy (GTDB): domain Bacteria; phylum Pseudomonadota; class Alphaproteobacteria; order Sphingomonadales; family Sphingomonadaceae; genus Novosphingobium. Next base: position 56,917 of record NZ_VIRF01000091.1, on the reverse strand, counting down.
CGCATAGACGAGTGTGCTGTCTATGTCGTGGTGCCCGAGAAGGGCGCCAACCACCCTGAGATCAAGCCCGTTCGATACCCCGACAGAGGCGAAGTGATGGCGTAAGTCATGGAGCCGCAGCGTGGGGACCCCGGCGGCCTTCCTGATCTTTTTCCACGCGAAATCCACCGACGATCTCGGGGCATCATCGTTCATACCGGGGAACACGAAACGCGTGCGGGACAGGGAACGCCGCCGATCGAGAATGGCCACGGCGGGGGCACAGAGCCAGACCGTCCTCGGCCCCGATTTCGAGTCTTCCAGAACTGCCCGGCCGTCTTCGACACGATCCCATTCGAGGGTCAGGATCTCGCTCTTGCGGGCTCCTGTGAGAAGGAGCAGCCGGATGACGTCGCACGGATCAGGGTAGAGCTCGGCGTGCCCTTCGATCGCCTTCCACAGGCGGCGCATGGTGGCAGGTGTGAGGTGACTGCCTCGCTCGCCCCGCGCCTTCTTCCGCAGACCTCGGCACGGGTTCGAGCCGCCTTTGCGCAGTCCATGATCCTCGGCGTAGAGCATCATTCCTGACAGCGTCGAGAGCGCCATGCGCGCCGCGCTCGTCGTCCGGGTGAGCTCCTGATGCCATTTCATGACCTCGCTATGGGTGACCGCTCGCACCTGGCGAGCACCGAGCGGGGGAAGAATATGGAGGCGAGCGGCCCCCTCCATGACCCGTCCCGTGGATGGTTTCCATCGCCGATCTTCTCCGAAAGCGAGATAGCCCGCCATCACTTCAGCGACGCTTGCCGTCTCGGAATAGAGGCCAGAGTTGCCCTTTTGCGGGGTGGGCAGGGGCGCCGAGCAGCACACCCGCGCGGACTGAACGGGAAGAGAGAAGGCATCCCCCAGGGTCTTCCGGCGGGTCTTACCTTTGCCGCTTTCAAACACGATCCAGGTTCTCGAACCGGACGCTCGCAGACGAAGGGCCAGGCCCAGGGCCTCGCTGTCGTGGATCAGCTTCTCGCCCGTTGAGGGCAGGGGCAATGAGGGAATGTCGACCCCGGCCAGGTCGATCTTTTTGGTGCGGCGCATTGAAGCACTCCATGTCTCCGGCGCAGACGCGCCGGGGAAGAAGCGCGTCACCGGGGCAAGTTCCCGGGGACACGCGGGGAACTTCATGGACAGCCATTGCACGCACGATTTTGCCGACACCGAGTCCCTCGATCCGGACCGAAGAAGGACAAGAAAAAGTCCATGACCTTCAGCCTTTTGACCCTCCCGGGCCAGGACTTGCGGGCGCAAGAGCAAGCTCTTGCGTGTTGTCGTCACTCATGCCCCAAGGGGCAATTTTGTAATGCACCGTCCGCACGGGTGCTGCGCGCGTTTTCTGCGCTAGTTCAGTGCCTTGCAAAGGGTGCCGTGTCACCCGCTGGACGGGGTTGGCGTCATACCGGTAGTATCGCGATTGAGCCTCCCATCGCGAACCCCTTGGGCTTCCTGGCTTTTCCTGCGTGTGCCACGGCGGACAGCGGCATTTCTTGAGTTTTCTGCCGGTTTGCGGTAGAAAACTCCTGCTTCATGACATTCTGACGCCGGGCTTCGCGCAGCGGAGCAATGGCATGCACAGAATAAGCGTCCGGGTGGACGACACCCTTTACCGGCGACTTCAGCGCCGGGCCTACGGCGCAAACCTCACCTTATCCGAGTTCGTCCGCCAGGTTTTGGGCGAAGCAGCCGATCCCGACGGGCGCTACATTTATTCCTCGCAGGACGAGGTTCTGGCGACCTCGATCCAGATCCTGACCTTGCTCGCCACCTCGATCGGCGCGCGTTCGCCCGAACTTCTCGAGCGAGGGATGCTCGATGCCCGCGCGATCCTCGGCGAACGGGGCCTCCTCGATCCGGAGCAGGACCGATGAAGGGGGGCATGTCAGGAGGCTCGCGGTACCCAAAGGGTGCGGTGTGGGCGTCGCCAGCTGGGCACGGCGCTGTCCCTCAACCAGTCCAGATGGGGCTGCGTTTCGGGGCTGAAGCATTCCCTGTTGCGCAGGAGGGAAGGCGCTCATGAGCATTTTCCGCAACGATACCCTGGGGAGCTGGACGCGCGGCGGGCAGTCGATCGTCCATAATGTCCGCATGACCACGCAGGTCTTTTCCCAGACCGTAATGGCCGGGCTGGGATTGTGGGTGATCCTGACGGTCTGGTGGGTGCTGGAACATATCAGTGACTATCAGCGCTTCGTCCTCCTCAAGCTTCTTGAAGCGAGTATGAAGGTTCAGGCCGCCCCCGGAACGAACGATCCCGTCCTCTTCAAGACACCCGCCGGCTCCCAGTACTGGACCTCGGCCGACTGGCTGTTGGCATCGCCGATCGCCGCGAAAACCCTCCATGCCTTTGAAGCTGAATGCATCCGGGGTGCCATATTGTCGGGAGCAGGTTCGCTCGTCGTGCTCGCCTGCGCCTGGTATGCCTTTACCCGCACGGGCAGGGGGCTTGGCTCGAACGAATACCTGCGCGGGGCGCGTTTCGGGACCGTCAGGCAGGTCAGGGGGGTGCTGTCCAAATTCGAGCGAGGAAGTTTCCGGATCGGCGGTGTTCCTGTGCCCGATGCCTTTGAGCCGGAACATATACTCCTGTGCGGCGCCCCCGGCACGGGCAAGACGAACATCATCGTCAAGATGCTCGAGGGCATTCGCAGGGAGGGCAAGCGCGCGATCGTCTACGATACGGCAGGGACCTTCGTTGAGAAGTTCTACCGCCCGGGAAAGGACATCATCCTCAATCCGCTCGATGCCAGAACGGCCCACTGGTCGCCCTGGGGGGATGTTCCGCGCGAATATCACTACGACCAGATGGCGGAATCGACGATCCCCGACAAGGCGGGCGATCCGTTCTGGGCAAGGTCCGCGCGCGGGACCCTGGTCGCGGTCCTGAGGAAGCTTGCGCGCGAAGGCGAGATGCTGGTTTCGGTTCTCCTCGACCGCCTGCTGCGTTCCCGGCTCAAGGACCTTGTCGCCTTTGCGCAGGATACCGAAGCGGCCGCATTCATCAGCCTTGAAGGAGACCGGACATCGGCCGGAATCCAGGCCGAACTCGCTTCCGTCATGCGCAGCTTCTCCTACCTTGACGATACCCGCACGGGCCTTTCGATCCGCGACTGGGTAAGCAACGAGGAAGGAGACAGCTGGCTCTTCATCACCGTGAAGGCCGACCAGCTTCCTTCCTTGCGACCGCTCATCACCGTCTGGCTCGACATCGCGATCTCGGCGATCATGAGCATGGCTCCGGATCACCGGCGTCGCCTCTACTGCGTCGTCGACGAACTACCCACCCTGCAAAAGCTGCCGTCCCTGTCGGACTTCCTTGCTCGCGCCCGCAAGTACGGCGGCAGCGGAATTCTCGGGTTCCAGTCCTACCCGCAATTGGAAGCGACTTACGGGATCCAGGATGCTGCGGCGATCACGGGCTATTGCTCGACCTGGGTTGCGCTTCGGGCGAACGACACCCCCACTGCCAAGCACGTTTCGGAGAACCTGGGCCAGGTCGAACAGATCGAGGCGAATGAAGGCATGTCCTACGGCGTCAACGACATGCGCGACGGGGTGAACCTCTCGCGCATGCAGGTAACGCGCCCGCTCGTCATGCACACCGAGGTCACCAACCTGCCCAATCTCTCGGGCTATTTGCGCTTCGGCCGGGACCTGCCGGTGGTGCGGTTCAAGGACAAGTTCAATGCCTTGCCGACGATTGCCGAAGGCTTTGTGGAGCGTGTCAATCCTCCGCTGCGTGACGGAGACGGCGCTGCGATCATTGCTGCCCTACGGGCGCAAGAGGAACCAGAGGTGTGCTCCGAACCCGGTCAAGCGGGCACTGCGAATGGAAATCCAGGCCGGCGCGAGCAGCGACGCAATCCAGGCAGAAAGTCCGGCGATGCAGATGGTCAGCCTCCCCGCGAACCTGTTCCCCCCGTATCGCCGGATACGGGCGAGGCCATCCCGGACGACAGTCCAGGCCAACCACGCGAAGTGCAGGACTTCACACTTGGCGCAAAGCGCGGCCGTCCGCGTATCGAGATCGATGTCTATAACCGTGCCGGCGGACCGTCGCGCAAGGCCCGTCCGGCATGATCCACCCCCGCCGTCTCAAGGGCACTTCAGGCAATATCGCGCGCTATTATACGGTGGGCGACTATTACACCAAGGGTGGTGACGAACCCAGCCAATGGGGAGGGCGCCTTGCGCACGAATTCGGGCTCGAAGGTAAGGTCGATCATCATGTCTTTGCCGAACTGCTTGCCGGGCGCGTGGCCGGCCAGCAGCTTGGACGGCATCGCGCGGACGGGGAAATCCAGCACCATCCCGGATGGGACTTCGCGGTCAATGCACCCAAGTCGGTTTCGATCATGGCGCTCGTCGCGGGCGATGAGCGGATCATCGAGGCGCACGAGGGCGCGGTGACGGCGGCGCTTTCCTATCTGGAAGAACATGCCTCGCTCCGCCGGCGCGAGGATGGTGCGATCATCCACGAGACGACTGGAAGACTGCTCTTCGCCCACTTTACCGAGCATGCGAGCCGGGACCTTGACCCGCACCTTCACACCCATGTCGTCGTCCTCAACATGACCAATCGCGAAGTGGACGGGCCCATGGCGAGCCTCGAAACCCGGGCCATGTTTGCCGAGCAGATGGTGGCGGGACAGGTGTACCGCAACGAACTCGCGCGGGACCTGCGCGAGCAAGGCTTCGAAATCGAATTCGACCCGCGTCGGGGCCTCTTTGAGATCGCTGGCGTGCCCAAGGACTTCATCCGCGAGACCTCACAGCGTTCCCGAAAGATCGATGCTCATGCGCAGGAGCATGGCCTTACCGGGCAGGCCGCGCGCCGTGCGTCTTTCTACGAAACGCGTGGACCCAAGGTCAAAGCGGGGCTGGGCGACCTGAAAGAGCAATGGACCGAGCGTGCAAAGCCTTATGCCAAGGAGTTGGCCGCGCTAGCGATCCGGGCGGCAGAGCGCGAAGGGCAGGGGCTGCAAAACGATCCCATGGCGAGCCGGCGTGCAGCCCTGTTCGGGATCCGCCAGGCTGAAACCCGCGAGGCCGTTTCGAATCTGGGCTCACTCTATCGCCATGCGCTGGCGAGCCATGTCGGGGAGGTCCGTCTTGCCGAAGTGCGGCCACTCATCGGTGCGCATGAAGCACGGCGCAAGCTGCTAGCGGTGCGCGAGCTGACCGGCGATCGCCCCTTGACCCGGGGGCGCACAACGCGGCGCAGTGCCCGCCTCGAGCAGGCATTGTCGCGCGAACTCGCCCTTGCACTGGATGATGCCCGGCCCATTGCTCCGTCCGATCGCCTGCTGGCACGGCTCGAACACGCAGGGCTCAATCCGGCGCAAGAGCAGGCGCTGGTCATGCTCGCGTCATCGCGCGACCGCGTGACAGGGCTCCATGGCGTCGCCGGTGCAGGCAAGTCGATGCTGATGCGTACGCTTGCCGAGGCGGCCGAACCGGGAACGCACTTTCTCGCTCTGGCGCCGACTTCCTCGGCTGCCTCCAATCTAGGCGACGGGGCACGCGTTGATGCCAGAACCGTGGCCAGCCTGTTGGCAGGCGGCGGGCACGGGATCACCGATACCCACGTCCTGCTGGTCGACGAGGCGGGGCAATTGGGGAACCGGCAGGCTCAACGCCTGCTCCAGATAAGCCGGGAGACAGGCGCGAGGCTCATCCTGCTGGGGGACAACCGGCAGACTGGCGCGATCGAGCAGGGCAAGCCATTCTGGCTCCTTCAGCGCCTGGGACTTCCGACCGCCGAGCTGACGGAATCCATGCGTCAGGAAACGCGAACGATGAAATCCGCGGTCACCGAGGCCCGCGCTGGCAACTATGCCGCTTCGCTCGAAAAGCTCGACAAGGTGGTGAGCGGGGCAAGCGCGGAACGCCTGGCGAGGGGACTCGTCGAGGAATGGACTCGGCTCAAGCCGGAGACCCGCGCGACGACCAATATCCTCGTGCTCGAGAACGAAACCAGGCTTCTGGTCAATGCGAAGATCCGGGAGACCTTGAAGTCCGAGAGCGCGATCGCGGCCGAGGATACACGCCTCTCGGTGCTCACGCCCGCAGGCATGACCGCCCAGGAAAAGCACTTCGCGCGCTTCTATTCCGGCGGCCAGGTCGTAACCTTCGCGCGCGATCTGGCCGGTCCTGGCATTGCCCGCGATACCGAGTACCGGGTGGCCGGTCTCAGCCAGGATGCCAATGGCAGACAGGTCGTTCGCCTTGTCGATGAGAATGGCCGCATGATCCGGTGGGATCCGCGCCTGGGGCAAGCGCGTCACGTCAACGTGTTCCACCGCGAAGAGCGTGATCTTGCGCAAGGCGACCGCATCCAGTGGCGGCTCGTCAACCGCGAACTGGACCTCAAGAATGCCGAGCGCGGTTCGGTCGAGAAGCTGGAAGGGAGCCTTGCCATCATCCGCTGGGACCGCGGGGAGCGCGTCCAGACCATCGACCTATCCCTGCACAAGACCTGGGACCACGGTTATGCCGAAACGGTCTATTCCGCGCAGTCGAAGACCTATGCGCGGGTCTATGTCCTGGCGCCGGTCAATTCCGCCCTGGTCAATGGCCAGAACTACTACACGGCGATCACGCGCGCGCGTCTGGGCGTCAAGCTCTGGACCGAAAACGAGAAGAAGCTCGTCGAAAAGCTGGAAGCCCGGACCGGCGAGAAAACCTCGGCGCTGGAAGGGCTCGGTCGGCTCGATCGCGATACCGCGCGCGCCCTTGCCGATCGTCATGCAGGCCGTCTGGCGCAGGCGCGCGAGGACCAGCAACATCGTCGCCAGGATCGGCGCGACCAGCTGCTGGAACGTCAGCTTGATCAACGCCGCTCACCGCAGGGCCTGGGTGAGCATCTCGCAGAAGGCGCGCGCGGCATTGCGGAAATCATGGATCGTATCCTGAAGTCGGCACTTGACCGCCGAGCCAGCACCGGCCGCAGTCATGCGCACGCAGGCAGGGGACATGCTTCGCCAGCCGCAGATCAAGATCACCAGAAATCCAACGATCGATCCGGTTTTGACCGCTGATGCCATTGCCTGACTGTGAAGGAGTTCGTCCATGATCGCCAATGTCCTTCGACCAACGCTATTCGGGCAGGTGTCTCGTCTTTGGTTACCAGCATCGGCTTTCATGTTTTTGGCAACACCGGTCCATGCCGCGGTGCGCAAGTCTGATGAGGCCCGTATTGCCAGTTGCATCCACGGCGCTGCAGCGGGCCGTCCCTGGCTTGAAAAGACTCTTTGGGGCCTGCGCGACCAGGAGGCGGGCTGGATCGGTGCAGAGGTCGAAAACACCAATGGCACACACGATCTTGGCCCCTTGCAGATCAACAGTTGGTGGGTACCGAGGATTGCAGAGCTAATGGGCAGGTCAGGGCCTGAGGTCCGCAATTGGCTCCGCTTCGATGCCTGTTTCAACGTGGATGCGGCCCGCTGGATATTTCTCGCGGCGCTGCGTGATACAGGAGACTTTTGGCGGGCGGTTGGGGTCTACCACAGCCCGACAGCCTGGCGGCAACGGCGCTATTCGCTGAGCGTGGCGAAGCGCATGAAACGCCGGTTCGGAGACAATGCCTTCGGTCCGGCTGTACCTGCACCCTGGTCGCAATAGTCGGCGGCTAACCTGAGATTCCCGGCACCGGTGTCGGCTCGCGCCGACATAGCCGTCGTTCGCGGCGCTCGAGCAGGTCCTCGAAACCTGACGTAGGTTCATCTGCCTAAATAAGGCTGCCAACGGTAGAATTTAGGACCGATTGGCGGCGTGGACTGTCGAACGACGACCGGACACTCCCGCTTATCGTCAGCAAGGCATTATTGAATTTTGTGCCTGCGTTCCGCGAAATATTGCAAAGTGAGTGCTGACACGACTTGGCAGCGATCCGCAAAACTGATTCAATCGTCGTTGAATCATGGGGGGATACTGCGTTGTTGGAACGCTTCCAGTTACTGAGCAATATCGGGCAATTCGACAATGCGGTGGCCGCCGCGCAGTTACCGCCGCTCACCAAGCTCAGCCTTATCTATGGTGAAAATGGTCGCGGTAAAACGACGCTCGCGGCGATCCTCAAATCGGCGAGCACCGGCGATCCGGCCGGCGTGTTGGAACGTCGGCGGCTCGGCGCCGCTAATCCGCCGAACATCGTGCTTACGCTCGCCGGAACCAATTTCACTTTCCAAAACGGCGCGTGGAACGCGCCGACGCCTGACATCGTCGTATTCGACGATGCCTTCGTATCTGCCAATGTGTGCTCCGGGATCGAAGTCGAAGCCGGGCACCGCCAGAATCTCCACGAATTGATCCTTGGCGCGCCGGGCGTCGCTCTCAACATCGCACTGATTGGCCATGTTAAACGGATCGAAGAGCACAGTAAGGCGCTGCGCCAGCACGAGGCAGCGATCCCCGCTGGCACGCGGGGTGCACTGTCCGTCGACCAATTCTGCGCGCTTCCCGACGAGGATGATATTGACCCGAAGATCGCCAATGCCGAGCGCGCGCTCGCTGCGGCGAAGAACGCCCAAGCGATTCAAGCGCGCGGGGAGTTTGTTGCACTGGCGCTACCCGCCATCGATGCTGATCAGATCAACACGCTTCTCGGGCGCACGCTTGTCGATGTCGAAGCCGACGCGATCGCGCGAGTACGCGCGCATTTGACGCGGCTCGGCAAGGAGGGCGAGGAATGGGTCGGCAAGGGTATGGGATTCCTGCCCGCCATGCGCGTGGATGATGGCACGGAAGCCTGTCCGTTTTGCGCGCAGGATCTAGCCGGATCACCCTTGCTGCGCCACTATCAGGCCTATTTCAGCGAGGCCTATGAGGCCCTGAAAGCCACGATCACCGAGGCGGGCAAGGCCTTTGCCGAAGAGCATCGCGGTGAGGTTCTCGGCGCCTTCGAGCGTTCGGTTCGTGAAATCGGCGAGGCGCGCACGTTCTGGGGTGCCTACATCGACCTCCCGGCATTCGACCTCGACACAGCTGCGATTACGCGCGACTGGAACACCGCGCGTGACGCGGCGCTCCGGGCGCTTCGCGCCAAGTTCAGCGCGCCGCTGGAGGCCTCGGCGCTGGATGACGCCGCGCGCGCCGCGATCAATCTCTACGACGGGCGCCGACAGCAGGTTGCTGATGCCGCGGGCCAGCTTGTCGAGCGCAACGGCGATATCGCGCTGGTGAAGGAGCAGGCAGCGGGCGCCAATGTCCCGACCACCGAAGCCGATCTTGCGCGCCTGCAGCTTATCAAGGTTCGGCACGGTGGGCCGGTCAACGCGCTGTGCGACGCGTATCTCGCCGAAAAGGCAGAAAAGGCGGCGACCGAAGCGCTGCGAGACGCCGCGCGCGTCGACCTCGACAACTACCGCCAGAACGTTTTTCCTGCCTATCAGCAGGCGATTAACGATTATCTCCAGCGCTTTGGCGCTGGCTACCGGGTCGATGCGGTAAACTCGGTCAACACCCGGGGCGGATCATCCTGCACCTACAGTGTCGTTATCAACCAGGTCGCCGTTCCCGTCACGGCAAGCGAGGGCGCCAGCTTCCGCAACACGCTGAGTGCGGGCGACCGCAATACGCTCGCGCTCGCGTTCTTTTTCGCGTCGCTCGAACAGAACGCGCAGCTCGCGAACGCAATCGTCGTGATCGACGACCCTATGACCAGCCTTGATGAACATCGCTCGGTCGCCACAGTCCAGCAGATCAGGCTGTTGCTGGCGCGCGTCCGCCAGGTGATCGTCCTCTCACATTTCAAGCCTTATCTCTGCGACATATGGAAAGGTGCGACGACAGGGTTGCGCAGTTCGTTTCTGGTCCGGCGCGATGGTCAGGGATCTTCGATCGCCGAATGGGACGTGCACCAGGACTGCATCACGGAACATGATCGCAATCATGCCCTCGTTACCGGGTTCGTTGCCACCGGCGATCCGGCGCAGGAGCGCCCCGCCGCAATTGCACTGCGCCCGATACTTGAGGCCTATCTCCGCGTTGCCTTTCCAGCAGACTTCCCCCCAGGGTCGCTGATCGGACCATTCATCGGCCGCTGTATCCCGCGAGTTGGTGCTGCCAACCAGCTTCTCTCGCAGGTAGACATCGACGAGCTTCGCGCACTCAAGGACTATGGCAACAATTTCCATCACGACACCAATCCGGCCTGGCAGACGCAGGCGATCAACAGTCAGGAGCTGACCGGCTTCTGTCAACGTGTCCTAGCTTTCGCGCGCAAGTGAACGAACCGCCGACAAAGTCGACGCTGCGAGCGGAAACCTGTTCTCTCAATGCGGCCGTACGTTAACGCGTGAAAAAGGCCTAGCATAGCGGGGCGCGCGACGGTCTGGATTCAGTCCCGATTTTTGTCACGCTTTTCGGCATCCTTGAAGAGGTCTTTGCGGCGCTTCTCGAGCGCCTTGTTCGCCTCCTCGCGAAAATCCTCGCCGAGCCGACCAAGTAGCGCGTGGATCGAACGGGGATCGCGCGGGTTTGCGAGGTGGGCGGGATCGGCGAGCCGGACGAGGGCATGGAGCCAGGCCCATTGGCGCGGACGCGGCTGCGTTTCGATGCGCGCGATGATCTCGGCGGCCTCGGCATCCGCACGGCGCCGGACAAGCGCTGACAGCGCCGCCTTTTCGACATCGTAGGATTCGTCGTCGGCGAGCCTGGTGAGGGCAGGACATGGGGTTTCGGCTGGAAGCCACGCGCCGAGCTCGGCGGCCACGAGCCGTTCTTTAACATCGTCGCTGCTGGCGAGGTCGGCAATACTGTCCGCCAGGCGGGCGCTGGGCACAGCGCTCCGCATGAGCCGTCCGAGAGCATCCTGCGTCGTCGCTGGCGCATCTTGGTACTCGTCGAGCACCGCGGAAAGGCCGGTCTCGGTGTCGAGTTCGATCAGCAAGGCCGCGGCGGCGATGTTGCGGTCCCTGCGAAAAAAGCGCTCGGCCGCCGCTTGGGCCTCTTCGGGTACCGATTGGGCCAGGGCTTTCGTGGCGGCAATGACCGAGTCTGCGCCCCGCCGCGGTTTCTGATAGGCGATCGCCTGCAGCGCCTCGCTCGCTTCGTTATCGCCGGCCGACGCAAGTATGGCCCAGAGCTCGCCCTCGTTGCCGAAGCCCAGGCCCTTGTCGAGTACTCTGCGCAGGAATTGCCGGCCCGCGGCCTCGCTGTCGCCGAAAGCGAGCAGGCGGAACGCTATCGGCAGCACGGCCGAGTTCAGTTCGTTGAGCGGATTGCGCTCGAGCCAGTCGGCCACTACGCGGCGCGCGGCTTCGTCGCCGCTCCAGGCGAGATAGTTCGCCGCGAGAATGCCGCCGTCCTTCAAGGCGAGGCGCGGCGCGATCCGTTCCAGGAAGTCCGGCCGGTAATGCTCGAGCTGGGCAAGCACGCCGACGGTCAGCGACACCTCGTCCTCGCTTGCCGCCGGATCGGCGAGGATGGGCGCGAGCAGGTCGCCGGCAATGGGCTCGGGCAGGAAGGCGCAGAGGTTGACGCCGACGAGCCGCTCGGCCGGGTCCGGATCTGCAAGCAGCCCGCGGACCGCGGCTATGCTTTCGTTGGACCATGGCGGTCCGTGCTCGCGAATGTCAACGGCACGCACGATGAGCGGCGCGCCGTGACGGATCATCGCGGTGAGGCCCTCGTCGGCGTGATGCGCGGCGAGCGATTCCATCAGCATCACCCGGCGGTAGGTATCGTCGTCGGGATCCCTTGCAATCTCTTCGAGCTTTGCCGTCACCGCCGAATTGCGCGTCCAGCGGGCTGCGGTGACCCCATCGGTCCGTCCATGGACGTTCGGACGTTCGAGCTCGGCGAGGACGAGATCGTCATAGCCGCTCCCCCCGATCGCCGCGAGAATCAGATGATACTCTTCGCCGTCACTATCGCGGTACATCGAGGTGCGCCCGGAACGCGCGCGGGCCTTTTCGAGAAGGAGCGCTTCGAGCCTGCCGCCGGCGCGGGCCGCAAGACGTTCGAGCAAGGCGGGGGCGTTGACCGAGGCTATCACGGCGCGCAGATGACGCCGGGTGATCTTGCCGTCGGTCGTGCCGGCGGCGTCGGCTGCAAGGCATTCCTCGTAGTTGTCGAGAAGTTTGTCGAAGGTTCGGGCGTCGAGCACCTCGGGCGCGCTCTGATAGGCGTGGGTGAGCGTCATCAGCACCGGATCACCCTGATAGCGCTGCTCGCCGAGCGTCGCGCGCACTGCATCCCGGGCCTTCTCGCCAGTGCGGTGGACGAGCCCCGGCAGCCACCAGTGTGACGTGCCGCACAGGTCGCCGGGTTTGAGCCGATAGAGCGCCTCGACCGCCGCCTCGGGATCGAGCCGGGCGAGCGTGTCGAACCACAGCGCGGTGACGATTTCGGAGGAGGCCGCCAACGCGTTCTCTACTCTTGCGATCTCCTCGCGATCGAGGAAATGACGGATCGCCCGCGGCGCGGCGTTGCCATCAGCCGGCGCGCGGTCGAGCAGGTTCGCCTTGTGCGCCTGCCAGATCGGCCGGGCGACGGCGAGGTCGAGGTCGATGAGCAGCCAGAGCGCCTGCGTGGCGTCGTCGCCTTCGGTGATCGCGGCCGCTTTGCGAGCGAGCCAATCTGGATTGGCGGTCACGGCGCGCGCGAGCGCGGCGTAGCTCTGCTGCTTGTCGTGATAGTAACCGCCCCAGTTGCTGTCGCCCCTGGCGGCATCGAGCGCGCGGCCGCGGGCTTGGTTGAGCTCCCAGAGGTTATCGAGCGCGGAGGGCACGGCGAGCCGGCGCATGATCTGCAAGGCGACCTGGTGCGTGTGGGCGCCATTTTCGTCGATCAGCGCGCCAGCAATTGTGCGGACGGTGTCTGCGGCGACTTCGCTCACCGCGACTAGCGCCGCGGCGATATGTCGCGGCAGCAGCCTTTCTTTCTCGGGGTAGGTCTGGCGCGCCATCCAGGCCAACGCCGGAGCGATCGGTGCGCCGAGGCTGCCGAGGCCGGCAGTGAAGAAGTGCTCATGGTCGTTCGAGGCCACGCCGCCACGGACGACTAGGAGGGCGAGCGCGCCCACCTCTTCGGGCCTTGCCCGGCGCGCCAACATCCAGAACAGATCGTGGAGGACATAGCCGAGCCTTTGCCCGATCCGGTCACCAAGCGGCGTCGTGATTTGGTCGAGCTTGCCGAGCTGATCGGCCACGCCCTGAAGATCCAGCTCGCCTTCGAGGAACCGCCGCGTGATCTCGAGCGCAACGACCCAGTTGAGCAGCCGCGAATGGCTCATTTCGAGGGCGCCCTCGGCATCCTCGCGCAGCACCCCGTTGGTGATGAGCCGGTCGCGGGTGCCTGCATCGAGCAAGGGCTGGGCAACGAGGCTTGGCGGCCAGGGATAGAGCGCGGGACCGTCAAGCACGGCGCCGGCGAGGGCGACGACAGCGGCACCGTCGCTGCGATGAATCGGCTGGCTGCGATGGATCGTCGTCGCCCAGCGCCAGTACTCGTCCATCAGGGTATATTCGGTGACTGCGGTCCAGGTCGCGCTTTCGGGAATGCGGCAGAAGATGCTCGCCAGCACCGGTCGCAGCAGCGACATGAGCACGTCGTCGGGCAAGAACCGCGGGTCACGACCGGCGCGGGTCAGATAGTCGCGCAACTCGGGCAGGGTGAAGTCTGGGACCGAGATTTCGGCGAGAGCCGGCACCGCATTTCCGAGCAGCTGCGCAATCCGGTCCTGCGCGGTTACAACCATGCGGATTCCCCACCGTTGCCAGGGCAGGCGGGCTAGGCCATGCGCGAGCTCGGCATCAGCGAGATCGTCGAGGTAGACCGTCAGCCAGACACCGGTTTCGTTGGCAAGCCTGGGCCCGAGTAGCTCGGCGACTCGCGCTAGGCTTGCGGTCCCGCCGAAGCGATTTCGCCACACGAGATCGACGATCGCCTGCTCGATTTCAGGCACCGTTCCCGTCGCCGGGAGCAAGATGCCGCAGCCGCCATCCTCGCCATGGCGCAGCGCTGCCTGGCAAAGTCGCCAGGTTTTGCCTTGTCCGGAATCCCCGCTGAGCAGCACCAAAGGCGCCGCGGGCAGGTCGGGCGCCGCGCGGACGTCCATCGCTCGATCATATTGGCGCAACGCGGCCTCGCGCTCGACATCAGTTCGCAGCAGAGCCGACAGATCGCGCTCGATCGTCAGCTTGTCGGGTTCGAGACGAACGCTGCGGAACAGCGCTGCAAGATCGACAGCTTCGCCCGCTTTGCCAAGCTCCAGCAAGGCGGTGCACAGGGCCATCCGCCTGGTCCGTACTTCGGAAAGATCGTCGGCCATCTTGCCGATCAGCGTATCGATTTGCGCAATGGCCGCGACTTCGGAGCAGCCCACGATCTCGACTGCGCCAAGAAAATCCCAGGCTGCGGCTGAATCGTCCGGCGCTAGGTGGGCGGCGATTTTGACGAAGAGCTCGCTGGCGGAGACGCGCTGTTGCCCCCAGCGGAATCGTCTTGCGTTTGGCTCGAGGCCGGCAGGTCCAAGTTCCCGCGCGCGAACCGCGCGGACCTCCTTAAGAAATCCGGCGAGCGCCTTGGTTCCGGCAAGATTGTCGGTGACGAAGCGGAAATCGGTGGGCGGGCCCGCTTGATCGTGCGCTTTGAACAGGTCGGGGAGCACGTTTTCGACCATTTCGCGCAAGGTCCAGCCCTTCTGGCCGCGGCGGATTTTCATCTGATCGACCTGTCGGTGCCGGCCAGTGAGCGTCGTGGCGTCGCCTCCGCTCGCGGGCTCGGCGATGAGGCGGACCGACAAGGTGTGACGCCCTTCGTGCACTTCGCTGACAGCGGCCGTTACGCCCGATCGCAAGGTTGCGAGCAGCTGGAACAGGATGCCCGCAAAGTTCCATTGTCCGCCCGTCGGCACTTTGATTGTCTCCGCTGGAGTTTGCGCTATCGCCGCAAGGTTTGCGGACTGGTGTGAGGTTCGCCCGAGAAATTCCTTCGAGAGGCTCCCTATAGTGCAGCGCGCAAAAAATTGCGCGGGGCGCGGAACGCAGGTTTGAGGATGTTATCCGGAGCAGCGCGGACAGGAGCATTCGCCGCCCGAATGTCTGCTAACCCGTTAGCGATATGGGAAGGAGACATTCCGGACTGTCCGACAAAGCCGACATGAGCGGCCATGATATGTCCGCTATCTTGAAGGCTGAAAAGGTCACTTGAACGACTGGGAAGGCTCGCTGTGGGACGGCAGAAGGTCGCACTCCGCATCGCACATCCGGCGCCCGGTTGGTCACTGATCAAGTCCGGGCTGCCGCCTCCGTTTGCACGGCGATGAAGCGCGCTAGTGGAATCTCGGTCAGAGGTCGTTCCGAAGCCATCTCACGAGCGACGAGCGCCATTTCGATCCAGTCCGAACCGTGGCCATCACCTCGCTGTGCGAATGCACTCCAAGCGATGACGCTGGCCCAATAGGCCCGCTTCGGTTCCAGCACCTTCTCGACAATCGCGGTGATCCGGTCTTCGATCTTGCGCTTGCCTTTGATCGCTGCAGCGACGTCGTCGCCATTCTCAAACCAGGAATCGAGCTGAGGGTTGGTCGCCAACCACCGGCCGGAAGCGCGTACTGCCCTCTCCACCGCCTTGGTATCGGTTACCGCAGTGTCGACGTCCGCAAGCATCGAAACAATGAGATCATCCACCGATACAAACTTGGACGTGACATCTGAGAGCCCGATGAGCGTGATAGCCTGAACGAGGCCAAACGGGGGTGGCGAGCTAGCCGGGCCATCCGCCAATGCGCTGCTCAGGATCAAGGCCGTATCCTCAGCCGTCGTTTCATGGATGGGCATTTCGGACGCAATATGGTCAAGCATGTCATCGATCTCGGGCCTGCTTAGCGAGTGCGCCACCCAGGCGTCCCGCACGCCATGACCCTGCTTGATCAGAATCGATACCAGCGCGTTTTTTCTGTCCTGCTTGATCGATGCGAATATGCTTTGGGCTCCCGCCCCATCGCGTTCGGATATCAGAAGTTCCCTCACCTGAATTGCGGGACGCTTCTCCGGCACCGATCCGACAGCTCGCGCGGCTCTGATGATCGCGTCGATCGCCCGGCGCCGATCTTCCGGCACCCAGTTGCGGATCAACATGAGGTGCGTAACCGACGTTGCTGATACAAGCCCTCGTCTGGCGGTATCTTCCATCATGGAGGCTAACGGCGTAGCGATCGCAGGTTCTGCAAGAAGCCAACCGATAGCGGCCTCGCGCAGGCTGGAATCTTCGGCGAGGACGAGTCCTTCCAACAGACTGAGTTGCAGCTCGGCAGGCATGGCCGCCGTCAATTCGGCGAACTGGCTCTGGATCAGGAACGGGTCGCCCTCGCAGGCTTTGACTAGGTCCTTCAACATCTCGGCAACATCTGGGGGCGGGAGATTCTGCTGACCAGCGCCGGTCTGGATCATCGCGTGATCCATTGCGCTGCGGATATCCTCCCCCACCTCGATTCCAGCCCGCGAAAACGCAGAGACAAGCGCGATCGCTGCCGTCGGCACGAGCTTGCCAGTACGCATCTGCTGAGCGATCGCAGCCCTGACATTCTCCATGGCCATGGTCGCATGGCCGTTACCGGCTTCGCTTCGCTGACGCAGGTGCTCGAGAGTCTGACCAAGCATGAACGAATATGCGTGATGCATCGTTGGGTCAGGCCGCTTCTTACGCCCTTCGGCACCGGTAAGGTCGACGATCAGCAGCAGTGCTTCGGGTTGCGACGCCAGCATATCTCCGACGCTATGGGCTCCGGGCGACGGTTCGCCCGAGCGGATATCGTCCCGAACCATGCGTGCAATCTGCTGGATGGCGGCGCGTGGCGTCACGATTGATGTCCTTTTCTCGCACTGCGTTTGCGTGGCCAGTACAACCAGCGGCGGCGCGGCGACAATCCCATAGTGCCGCCGCAGCATATTATAGCAGTCGATCTGCAGGCTACCTCGTCAAAAGCCGACCGCCGTTCAGCAGCCAGGATCGACCTTTTGAAAAATCCGCAGGTGATTACCGATTCCTTCGGTCGAAAGCCCGGACGTTGCCAGCCAACTAGCGGCCATTTTGCGCCTGCGGGACGGAAAAGCCGCCGGCCATAATCGTCCGGCACCGCCGACAATAAAGTCAGAGCTGCCGAGTTGGCCATGTCCGTTCTCTTGAGGGAGGGAGAGGGAAGCTATCCCGAGGCAACGAAGGATTGGCCATGTGGCAGGAATTTCATCACAGCTCGATTGGTATTCGGTTTCGGCCGACCGACATTGATGGTAGCTTTGCATTCGGAAAGGATCCCGCTGTGGAACCCGCGAACGATCCGAGCAACACCACGGAAAATCACACGACTAATGGCACTTCCAAGCCAAAGGCGTCCGCTTGGCTATGGCGGCCATGGCAGGCCAAAATGTGGTGGGCAGGCATTGCCGTCTACTGGGCGGGTAAATGGGCGTCGTTCCATGTGCCATCGCTAGAAGGCTTCTACACCAGCGCGCTCGCCGGTTATCTGAACATTCTGTTCTTTCCGATGACGGCACTGTTCATTCTCGGGGCTGGCTTCGCGCAGGCATGGTTTGCAGCAAGCGACTGGGAATTCGTCGAACCGACGCAGGAAGAGATGTTTCACGAGCATTCGGTCGGAGGATACAGTGATCTGGCGTCGGATCCACTTGATCCTCGTTCAGGTCTGCACTGGCAGCATTTTCACCGTAATGAATGAGGCTTCACTTGTCCCAGCGTTCCTTGAAACTTGGGTCTCCGTCGAACGGCCCCTTGTCCAAATCGGTGGAAAAGCGACCGGTTCGCAGGACGGAGGACTGTTCCAATGAAGTCAGTGGACCCGTTATATCCACTGTCCCGCGACCGGAATCCGCCTGTTCGAGGTAACGATTGCGCAAGCCGCGATCTCCAAGAATTCGCTGGCTCAATTCACTTGAGAAGGTCTGGGCAGGATTTTCGGATTTGGATGCTGCGCGCTCTGCGTTGGCAATGGCTTCGCGAACATCATAATTCACAATGTCCATTCTCGCGCTGGCGGATTCCGTTGTTATACCGCGATCCGAACTCTTGAAGCCAAGGCTTGCGTTCGCACCTCCCGCGACCGAACTTCCGGACGCCTTTGCTCCTTTGCCGCCTGTTGCGCCGCCGCGACTGACGGATGCGGAGACTGATGCGCCAAGATCTGTACCCATTGAAATCTGATCCTGCGCAGAACGGTCGATATTCCGAGTCCACCCCGTCTGCGCCATAATCGCCTGAACATCGCGCTGCAGCGTGTCAGCCACCTGCGGCTTCAACCGCCAGTTTCCATGCCGGTCCATCTCGAACCCGCCGCGCAACCAGTTCGCCATCGCCTCGTGGCCTTCCTCTCCACCGCCCAGGAAATGCTCGATCGTATCGGGCCCTGCCTGCTTGCCCGCCTCGAACCGCGTGCTGGTATCGCTGCGCGCGGACCGGCTGAAGCCCGCGGCGCTGGAAACCAGAACATCGTCGTGCGCAAAGGAGAAGCGCGCGGTACCGCCATTGGCAATCGCGCCAAGCTGGCTTTCGTTGATCAGTCCGCCGCGCCACAGGGCCGCAGCTGTCCGCGAGGTGAGATTGAGACTGAAGTCCCCGTTCTGGTCCATCGCGATCTGGCGCCTGGTAAGCTTGATGCCGTGATCGGAGAGCAGCTTCTGCATGCGGGTAAGCCGTTCGTCGTCGACAATGCGGGTGAGGCGCTCGTTGCGTGCACGATCGGCGATGGCTTCCACGCCACCTTCGGCCATGTCGACCTGATTGCCCGAGGTCTGCCGCAGGGCCTGGATGAAGCTGTCGAGGCGCGCGGCCTGGCGAACCGAGGTTCCGGCGGCCGCAGCCCCTTCGGCATAGCCAAAATTCTCCGATTGCCGCCGCTGCTCGCCGATGCGCGCTGCACTGCGGGTTCCGCCGGTCCCCACCTCCCGCTGCGCATCGAGCTTGCCGGACCGCTCCGCAAAGTCGTAGCCTGCAGCCTCGCGGGTGCGGCCGTAGACACTGGTCCCCTCCCGCGCAGCCTCTGCGCTCGCCCCGTCGGCGGTCCCCACCGAAACAGCAGCATTGTAGCTTTCCAGGGCACGAAGGACCTGAGCCTCATTACGGCCCGTAGCGCGGGAGAGCTGGGTAATGGCGGAGGAGCGCGCCTCGCCCGAGAGGGCATTGATGAACGCGATGCGGCGGCTGGTTTCAGCGAGAGGGAGGCCGAGCATGGAGGCGGCGGCGCGCTGGCCTTCGTTGTTCCCCGTTCTCCAGGCCTGTTCGGCCGCAACATTGCTGCGCTCGATTTCAGCCACGCGATCCCCGGCATAGTCACGCCGGCCCCGCATGGCGCCGACCTGCACCTGCGCGCCGGTGAGGTCGTTCTTCAGCATCTGCTCCTGCTCGAAGGCATTGGCGATGAGTTTGGCGAAGGTGGGATCGGCCCCGGCCTCGCCGATCACGCCCGAGGCCTTCAGTTCCGCGTCGGGCTTTGAATATCCAGTGCGCTCAAAATGCCGGGCTGCGCCCTGGAACATCATCGAATAGGCCCGCTCGTCACCGAAGGCCTTCCACTGCACCATGTTCTGCGCGAAAGCTGCAAGGGCCTTCTCGCCGGACTGGCCCGCGCCAAAATATCCGGTGCCAAGGCTGCGCAGGGCATCCTTCTCGGCAAAATTGTGGATCGCGGCCGTCGTTGCATTGGCCCGCACCGCGCGCGCGACCGCTGGATCGGCAGGATTGCGGCCGGAGAGGGCAGGGGCGATACCGCCCAATTCGCGGGCTGCATCGATCGCGCCCACCCCGAAGGCAGGGACACCCGGCATCCCACTATTTGCTTCGCCCAGAACTGTATCCGCAGCGCCGAACGACCGGTTCGCTCCGAACGTGGAACGCTCGCCAAAATCGCCAAAGCTGGAAGTGGCGCTGCGCCTTGCCATCGTACCGCCTGCGGAGGCCTGGGCCTCGAGTGCGGAGGCATAGCCTTCGCGCGTCGCCATAGGGGCGGCGGCTGCGGAACCCAGCCCCTGGGTCTGGAGCGCGCCGCCGGTGAAGCTGGAAAACACATTCCCGGAAAAGCGAAAGACGGTGAAGACAAAGGCCCCGGCCAATCCCGCCGCGGCCGTACGGAAGGTGCCGAAGATGGCAAGCGCCTTCATCGCGGCGGAAGGCGCGAGCATCCAGGCGTTGGCGGCAGCGGCATTGCTGCGCATTTGCGCTAGGACTTCCATCGCCCGGCCAAGCGTGAGCTGGTAGATGCCAGCGTCGATCACACCCCACAGCGCGACGAAGACGAAGAGCCCGATCGCAAAGCTCGCTACCCGCAAGTTGATGGGGGTGAGGACGAAGACCAGAGCGATAGGCACCATAAAGAGCATGATGGCAAAGACCGTGGCCCGGATTGTCGGCATCCACTCGTTGGCGACCGACATCGTGGCAAGGCCGTTCGAGACGATCGCCCGGTTGGCCATGACCCGCGCTGCTGCTGCCGGACTGTCCTCGAAGAGCACATCACCCACCGCGTTGCCGAGCAGCACATCGCTCATGAAGGCCTGGAGCGAGAGCGGCGTTCCCATCATCATTTGCCCCATGTCGCCAAGGCGCGAGCGGCAACGCGCGAGCTGTGCGGCATCGGTCACATTGTAACCGGTGCGCTCGCAGACCTGCCGGGTATAGCCTTCGAACAGGGTAGGATCGGAAAGGCGCGTGTGGATATGGTCCCAGGCCTCGGTGCAACTGACCGTCGTCCCGCCCTTGTCCGCGGCGGTATAGACCGTGCTGAAGGTTGATGGCCCCGCCATGGCCGCAAAGGCGGCCGGTAGGTCCGTCGCGGTGCGGAACAGCTGGTCATCGTCGACAGGGTAGGACGCCGAGACCCGCGCAACCGGATAGCATTGGCGCAAGTAATCCTTGATCGTGGCATCAAGGAAGCTGTCGGTCATCGGACCGTTCGGGGAGACGGCATTGAGGAACAGGTCGAAACTCTGTCCACCCGCGCCGAACTCGAGCTTGGCATTGGGATCGAGGGTGTTGTCGTCGATCGTTTCGGCAAGCGAGCGCTCCATCAGATTGGTGACGCCGGCGACGAGCACGAGGAGGTTGGGCACATCGCCCACCGGCTGATAGGCGTTACGCACCTTGTCGTAGACATGGACGGTGCCGGTGGTGGCAATCAGCCCCACGAAGAGACCGACACCGACCAGAATCTGGAAACCGAAAGCAACCAGACCCATGCCTTGTCCCCGCACGCTGGCGATCACCGCGCCGAGCGCAATGCCGACCACCGCGATAATCACCACCAGCGTCTCGTAGCGCGGATCGGCAAAGATCATCGAGACAAGTCGGAAGGCATCGACCGTCTCGGCAAAGCCGTCATAGGTGTAGAAGCTGGTGTCGACCGCCATTGCTGGCGTCGCGATCAGGCCGAGAGCCAGGGTGAGGAGGTCCAAAGCGGCTCGGATGGCGCGGGACATGGCTTCGCTCACTGGCCCGGGGCCGCAGCGGCGCCGGCGGCATCGCGTGCGTCACGGTCGCGCTGGCGTATGAGCCCGGCATAATTCGCCGAGAGGTTGGCGGCATTGAGCGCTGCCATGTAGCTCTGGCGCATCTGCGCCCGCTGGCGCAGCACTTCCTCGCGAAGAACGCGTAGTTGCTCGATGCCCTTGGTGAGAATGCGGGTCTGGCAGATATTGGTGCTCGCGGCATCGGCGGCACCGGCCGCACTGGCTCCACGTTCCGCATTCGAGACAGCAAAGTCGATGCTGCGCGTCAGGTCATTGAGCATCTGATAGGCGAGGGTCAGGGCAACCAGTTCGTCGGTATCTGCGATCACAGAGGCCGGTACCCCCTTTCGCACGCCCCATTCAAGCATGCGGTAGACGGGGAGGGTACGGATATTGGCGACGAACTGGCGCTCGTCGGCGGTGAGCGCACTGCGGGACCTGATCTTGCCGGCGATAGCTTCCATGCGCTCGCGCGCGAGGTCCAGCGCGCCCTTGCCGGTTCCGGCCGAGCAGTCGGCGGCGGTTGCCGGAATGTTGAGCGCGCGGCGCTGGACCTTGCCGGTGAGGAAGTCTTCGGCGCTTTCGCTATCCTGATGCGGGCAGGCGGGGATCGCCGAGAAGAGCGGTACCTTGTCGGCCGCGTCCCAGCGCATGTAGACGTCGCCCACCCGTGCACGCATCACGCTCGCCCAGTCGCCCGCGCCCACCCGCGTCGCGGCATGGGACAGCAGCGATCCGGTACGGAAGATCTCGGTGACCTCGGCCGGGCAGTTGGCAAGCGCGTCCTTGAGGTCCTCGGTTGGATTGTTGGCGTTGGCCTCGATCTTCTCGCGACTCTGCTGGTAGCTCTTGGCGAACCCTTCCTTGACCGACTTGTAGCCGGTCATCTCCTCGATGATGCCCGACATGTTATCGTCGCCCTTGGCGATCTGGACCATGCGGCTCGCAAGCCGGCAATCGTTCACCTGGATCGAGTTCAGGAAGTTGGTCGCTGCTTCCATCTTGGAGATGATGTTACCCATCTTCTCGTCCAGGGTTTCGAGGAGGTACTGGAAGGCGACGGCGGGCGCGGCCTGCAGAATGCTTTCGAGCTTCTGGACGAGGTAGTCCGGGTCGAGGAAGGACATACCGCCCAGGAACATGTCGATGCCGCCGCAGCCCGCCTTGATCTTGGGGAGGGTGAGGGAGGTCAGGTAGTCGTTATGAACATCGACCCGGCCCGATATGCCGCCTGCGGTCACGTAGCCGCGGGTCTGGTCCTCGAAGCTGCCGGGGCTCGTATAAGTCACATTGTCGAACCATGTCTCCGCCCAGCTCTGGGCATGGGCTGGTAAGCTTGCGGCGCACGAGGCAAGCAGCGCGGTTGCGGCAAGGTTCAGGCGCGAAAATGGCTGGGCCATGGCGGGCGTCTTTCTGTTCGTGCCAATGGAGGAAGGGACCGGCCCGCCATGAACGGTCCCTCAGCGGTGGAATTGGGATGTCGGGCTTGCGCCCACGATCCCGGTGAATTTGGAAAGCGCGTGTACGCCCACTTCAGCACGAACGCCGGTCAGCATGCGCGCCGCAAGCCAGGCGTTGCGGGCAAGGTTCGGCGCATGATCGGTGCCGATCGCGATGGGAACAGTGCGGTTTGGATCATCGATAGGCCGAACCCAGGCGACGGGATGGCCGACCCAGGGCAGGCCAAGCCGGCCCGAGCGCAGCAGCGCGTCCTCGCGCGATAGCGTGCGAACTTGCCAGCCATAGTGTCGGTGCAGCGTGCCCAGTTTGCTCCAGAGATCGGCGCACGGCAGGCATCCCGGCGCGGTGCTTATCTCGATCACGAAGGCCGGCGCATAAGCGTGCAGCGATCCGGCAAAGTCGGGAGGAAAGTCTCGGGTGACGGGCACACGTGCAAGCCAGGCTTGCATTTGCGAGGGTTCGGCAACCGGATGGATTGCCGCCGCCCTTGCATCCTCGCGCGTCGCAGGCCTGGCCCGGCTGGAAGGGCCAGGCGCGGCCAGGCAGGTGGCAGCCATGACCGGGAGCAGGAGGCGTGCTGCTCGTTTCATTCACCAGGCCCCCCAGCGGCAGGCACATCGCTCATTCCCAGGTCCCGGGACAGCGCACGCGGATCGCTTGCGGCAATCGGGCCAGCGGAAAGGGCGTCGAAGAAACCGCCTTCCTCGCCTGCGCCCGTCATGAACTGCTCGGGGCGGATGTCGCCAGTGAGGAGCTTCACCGCCTGGTAGGCCATCTGGGCGAGGTTTGGGTAGGCCTCGATCCCGGCGGCAATGACCATCCTTTGCGAACTGTTCCTGCGAATGATCATGGTGGTGGGGGTGACGTCGACCCCGAAGCGTGCGCCGAGGTCCGGACGCCGGTCGAGGTCCATCAGGGTGACCTGCCAGCCCATTTGATCCTGGAAACGCTGAACGATGGGCCACTGCACACGGCAGTAGCCGCATGTAGTACGCGAGAACATGACGAGCGCGAATTCATTGGCGTGCGCGCGCAAATAGCGCTGCCGGACCTGGTCCTTGTGAGCGGTCAGTTCGGCCCTTGCATCGCCCACCATCGGATTGGCTGATTTGGAATTCAGTGCAGGGTTTTGCAGCATGGCGATCTGGGTGAGCCCGGCAAAGGCGCGGGCCTTGCGCCGGGCGAAGTCTTCGAGGCGCCAGAAGTCGGCGACGGCATCGACGGTGAGCACGGTCGCGGCATAGTCGCGCTGGTCCTCGATCAGCTTGCGGATGCGGGGCGGCGTCCAGCTCGCAAGTTCGGCCATGGGCGGAATGACGGGCCTGGCCAGCGGATCCGCGTCGTCTGTCCTGTCCGTTGCGGGCTCGGGAGGCGGCGCATACCACCAGTAGCCCTGCTTGACCTCGCGGGTCCCGAACCCTTGCTGCGCGAGCACGGGAGGCGGCAGGCTCAGTGCCAAGGCTGTTGCCAGCGGAGGCAGGAATGGCCGAGCGCGCGCGTTCACAGCACTTTCTTCATGCGGGTGAGGCGGCTGATAGAAACAGGTCCGTAATAGCGGCTGTCGAAACCATCGGGATGGGGCGAACCGACGTAGATCATGCCTTCGGGAATCAGGGGCTCTGCCGGACGCCAGTGCGTGAGCGCCTGGCCATTGCGACCGACCGGTTTGGAAATGCCCAGGAGCTCGCCATTGCAGTAGTACCCGCCATCGGTTTTGCCTGCTCGCAGGGAGGGCTGCATCGAGGGGCGTTCGACCATGGTGATCTTCTCGCCGGGCAGGCACAGCGCTTCCTTGGTCACATTGACAGGCTCGGGACCGGCGAGCGGGTGCGAGAGCGTGAACATCACGAAGTCTCCCTTGCGGATGGGGCCGGGATCGGCGCGCACCGCGATGGCGGGGATTGAGGGGCTCATGACCCATGTGACTTGAGGGATCGCCCAACAGGCGAGGAGCCCAACAGGCAGTACGATGGCGTAGGCTTTCCAGAGCCGGGCCGGGCGCACCGGCTCACCCAGACCTGAGCTTCCCAGCGCCACGGCCGCGCGCAGCGGCAGGTCCCTTATGCCGGGCCAGGCGCCCCTAGCGGTTTTCCAGGCGAGCTTCAGCATCGCGCACCTCCGTCTTGCCGTCAAGGCGGGCGTATTCGCCAAGCAGTCCGGAAAGGGCGGCATCGCCGTAGACCAGATGCGGGCTGGTCGGCGCGTCGTCGCCGCGTTCGCAATAGGGCTGAGCCGGATCGCCCGGGATCATCGCCAATGCGGGCACGCGCGTGACACCGTGCTGGCGAAACACCAGTGGATCGACGATGATCTGGGCGCTCCGCATGGCGCAGGCCGGGCCTTCGCAGCCCGGATCGATGCGCAGGATTTGCGCCGAGAGCTTTGCCATCGGCCCGACGCGCGTCAGCCCGCCCGGCATCCCGCGAAACGCCATGACCCCGCCCGCTTTCTCAAGCTGGCCCGCGTAGGTACGCAGCACCGCAACCGGCATCGATGACGAGACGAAGAGCACCGGCACCCAGGCGTCAACCGCGGGTGCTTGCACGGCATCTGCGACGGCCACGGCATCGGGCGCATCGAGCCCCAGCGCCTGCGCCATGCGCCTAGCCATGGCCTCGCGCTCGGCGGCTACGCCCTCGCGCGCTCGATCGAGCCCCACACGCGCCCGCGCTTCCAGTACCGGCGACGAGGCACGCGCCCGCAGTCCATCAAAGGCCCGGCGCCGCTCTTCGTCAGGCAGGTCAGGGAACGCGGTGGGTCCCGAAACGGTGTCCGTCTTCTGCCGGCTCACGGCTTCCTTAAGCCGGTCCATGGCTGAGTTGCCCTGCTCCGCGATCGGGCTTTCGTTTTGCGGAGCTGCATTTGATGAAGCTTCCGCGGATAGAGCAGGAATGGCCGGTGCAAAAAGCGACAAGACCAACAACGCAAGGGTGCGCCCATTTCGGATTTGGCTCAGACCGGAGCGAGAATGGGTGTGTTCGAGAACCGGCGCGCAGCGTACTTCCAGTACGTGAGCACCGGAAGCGCAGAACGCGCCCGTTCGCAGCCCGGTATCAGTCAAATCCGAAATGGGCTCAGGGCTGGAAGTAGGCATCGATCCTTGCCTCCATATCGATTTGAATTTGGCTCTGGGTGCGGGCCTCGATGTCCGAATAGTATTCGGAGAGGTCCATCTTCGAGAAATCGAGGGCCTGGAACTCTTCTGGCGTGAAGCCGCGGCAGTAGGGATGCCTGGGCGTACCCCAGCCAACCTGGTTGAGGGCGATGAGCTGGAGGCGGCCCTGTTCCTGGATGATGCGCCCGAGCCGGGTGTTGAAGCAGCAGTGGCCTTTGGCCTTCTGGACGCAGATGCCCAGGATCCTGGAGGAACAGTAGGTGCCGACGTCGTGGCACATGTCCGAGCCGCGCAGCATGCCCGTTTCCATGTCTTCCTGGTCGCAGCCCGCGAGCAGGACTTCGATCATGAAATTCACCGCGAGGCTGATCGCCATTGAGGTCGGATCGATCCCGACGATGAGCGCGTTTGCGCCAGCAGTCGCCGCCTCACTTGCCGTGGCGCCAGCCTGGAAGGCGGTATAGGCGGCTTTCATGCCGGTGAAGACGCCTTTGGCGACCGCGATCTTGGTGCCGATCGAGGCGACGGACGAGCCCATGCCGTCCTTGACGATCTTGCCCTTGTCCTTGCAGCAATTCTGGAAGCTGTCGGAAAGCCCCGGAGGACGGCAACGCATGGCGCGCCCGGAAAAGATCTCGATCTGCGCGGTGCAGTTTCCCTCGGCATCGAGCGCCCCATCGGCCGGAACGCCCGGATCGTTCATGGCTGGCTCCTCGGCGATCGGCGTTGCATTGATATCGAGGCAGGCGTGGGGCGAACAGGCGGGAGTGCTGCCCGAGGCGGGGGTTTCGCACGCGAACTGGTCTCCAAGCGGGCAGGTGTAGGCACCGGCGGCGTCTGCCACGCATTGCGCCTCCTCGATCGGGCAAATCCAATTCCCAGTGGTGGTTGCAAGGCAGCTGGCGGTTTCGCCGGGCGCGGCGGCATCGCCGTTGCCGTCGAGATCGGCGGCGCAAAGCGCTTCGGCTTGGGCGGGGACCGCAAAGGCGAAGCTTGTGCTGGCCATGAGCGCAAGAAGGAGACCGGACGCTCTCATCGCGCAGCGCTCGTGCAGACCATGTCCGCGCCTGCGAGCCGCACGGTCTGCATCATGACCACTGCCTCGGGAAAATCATCGAGGCAGCCGCAGGCGCTTACAATCTCTTCACCGGGGCCTGCGGGGCAGGCATTGGCGCTGCCGCAGACGTGGTAGAAGGTGTCGTAGCCGGCAGGATCGTTCTGTTTGGCACCGACGACGCCGTCAGGCGCAGCGTCGGTATTGACCCTGGGAGCGCGCGTTTTGCAGATCGCTTCGCAGGCGGGCACCGAGACCCGGGCCGGCAGGCTGAAGGGCCGTGTCGAGGCCGTGACGGTACCGTCGGCCGCCGTCTGGCGATCAGCCAGCAGGGTTTCGGTCGAATGATCGATCACGTAGGCGCCGCGGCTGAGATCCGGCTCGGGAAGCGCTGCGCTATCCACGATGCATCGGTATTGCCGCTCGCGCGAAAAGAAGTCGCGGGCGAACTGAAACGTGCAGGCGCCGGTCCCAAAAAGGCGGGTCTGGGGCAGGGGCCGAAGGCCGGTGCCTACACCGTTCACGACAGTGTCCACCCCATCGACGCTCTCGCTATAGAGGCGGCACTTGCTGTCTGCGGCGTTAGCTGCGCACAGATCGATCAGCCTCTCGCTGACTTCGCATCCTGTCTGTGCCTCGACTTCGACATCCAGGTAGCCCCAACGTCCGCCGCCGCCTGCGCGAACGCGGGCGGCAACGCTCGTTGAGCCCGCCTTCAGTTGCGGCGTTATGTCGATACGAGTGCGATTGTACCAGGCACTGCCGCTGATCCGGCAGTCGCCCGAAGGCAGGCCTTCGGTAAGCCAGGGTCGCTTGCCCGCCGAGCCCACGATCATGCCATTGACGCGGCCCTGGACCCAGTCTTCGGCTCCCATTTCAACAATCCGCGCCGAGATCAGCCTGTCGGGCTCATGGACGTCGAACGTGGCGGTATAGAAGGGGGGATTGGCTCCGCAGGCACCGTCGCCGCCGATCCGGTAGCGGCGGCAGTTCGTGCCGCAGCTGGTCACCGACTGGACCGCACCGGAAACGCTGAAAACATCATCGAACGTCCAGGACCGGATGGTGATGTCCCGGCTGATCGAGCAGGAGCGTGTCACTTCGGCCTTACCGGAACCGGCCGCCGATCCCTGCAGGACCTGGAACACCGAGTTCGCGGAACTGACTGCAAAGGCATCGCCGCCAATCGCGGTGGGATTCTTGCGGTAGGCAGTCTCGGCGGCCGTATCGCTGCCGGTACAACTGGTGGTGAGCGCGCCGACATAGTCGATTACGGGACCGTTGATGCGCGCTTCGGCAATGCCAATCGCCGGGAACGCTGTGGTGAGCGCCCCCACCATGCCGCCGCCCAGGTCCTTGAGCACGGTCGCCAGATTGCCGAAGACGAGATTGCTGCCGCAGCTGTTGTTGACGCAGTAGCATCCGGAAAGTTCGGGCATCTGGACCTCGGTGAGTTTCAGGTCCTTCGCCGTATCCACCTCCCAGCGGAACGCGCGGCAATTTTTCCAGGTGCCGGGATCGCAGGAAAGCACGCCATTGGCGCAGATGCCCGAGACCGGAACGGGCAAGTTCGCGCTCGTATCGAAGGTGCCGTCCATGTCCTTGTCGCGCGAAACCTGGACGAGGCCAATGTCGCCGCTCGCCGAAGGCTGGATCAGGACTTCGAGCAGCTTCGCGCTTTTCTGGCAGGCAATCGTGGGCGTGAAGCTCTTGCTTCCATCGATCGTCGTTACGGCCTCTCCGCTCATGGCGGGCGTCACATATGTTTCCAGGAGCACGTCGCTGGTGCCGGTCTTCGCGCGCGAGGCGGCCGCCGCGGTTCTGGCGCGCTCCTCTAGGCTCTGGGCCTGGAGAGGAGCGGGGAGCAGCAGGATCGCGCTGGAGGCAAGGCGGGGCCAGGCACTCACTGGCCTTGCCCGCTGGAGGCGAACCAACGGCTCCCCGAATGGCGAAAAGCAAGGTTGGCCGGCACGGCCGCGGCGCAGCCCGGGACGGTTGAGAGGAGGAACGTCCGGGCTATCCGCTGGCGGCCGTGCCGGCCGGGGGTGGAGCGGCCCTGCCGGGGGGCAGACAAGGCCGCTCCTGTTCCGCGTGCGTCCCGGCAGCCTTCGTGGCTGTGGCGGGCAGACCATTGCGGGACCGGGCCGCGCGCGGAATGAGGATGCGGGTTGGTGCGTGCCGGGCGAGCGTTCATGGCGTGCTCACTCCGGCGCAGCAGATGACTTTCTCGAAGAGCATGAACTGGGCGTTGTCCTGCCCCGGGGCATGCTTGGCCGATGACCACAGCGCGCCCGGCCGCCCGACATTGACGCAACTACCGCCCTTGACCGGCTCCATGAGCTGGTACTTGTAGCGGCTCTTGGTCCAGATGGGCTGGGGGATGAACGAGCAGCCGTCGGCCGAGGAAATGGTAAGCGCCCCAAGCCGTCCCATCATGAAGGTGCCGCGCGCCGCTAGGCCCGCCCAGGCCTCGACACTGTCATCGAAATGGATGTCGCCCGCGACCGGGTAGGTCGCGCCCCAGGAACCCATGCACCAGAACAGGGGATCGATGACCTTGCCTGCGGCAGCCGCGGCGCAGTCGGCCATGCAGGCAAGTCCCGCGGCGGGATTGCCGAAAAGGATGCCCTCAGGCTGGATGATCGCGCCAAGTGTCCCCGATTGCCAGGTCGGCAGAACCTCGGTGATCATTGCCACGTCGAAGCCGTCGTCCTCGAGGCAGGGCAGATCGGTGAACATGTCGAGCATCTTCCAGACCGGCGAGATGTAGTAGTGCATCTGCGCGAACATCTTGCGCGTGTTCGTCCCATCCGAGATGGAGCTCTGGCTTCCCTGGAGGCGTCCATGGGTGGGCATGAGATCGGCGCCCAGGGCCATCATGCAGCCCGGCTCGGTCACGACATCGATCATGCGGTTCGGCGACCAGAAGCTGACTTTCACGCCGAACCAGAAGGTTGCCCCCTTGCGGCAGGCGCAGAGCGGCTTCGAGGAGGACTGCGCGTCGAGCTCGCGCGAGAGCTTGTCGGTGCTGCCCACGCGCACGCCGCCAATCGTGATCGGGAAAATGCAGTTCCAGCGTACCTTGGTGATCGGATTGAACACGGTGTCTGTCGGGCAGGATGAGGCCTGGGCCGGAGATGATGCGGCGAGGCCAGCAGCCAGCAGAAGAATAGTGGCCAGTGCGGTTCGGGCGCGCTTGCATTTCATGGCAAGGGCCTCCGCTCACTGGCGGGTTTCGTTGCCGCGACTGGCCGGGAACCCTGCCGATCGAGCCGGACTTCGGTAAGTTCAAGCTTCCTGCCTTGCTGGCGTACCACAACGGGCGCGACGGTGAGGCTGAGGCGCTGCTTCACGCGCTCTTCGAGAATGAAGATCGGCCGGCCCCATCGCTCCGAGAGCGTAATCGCATCCTTGTCATGCGCATCGCCGGCCGCCAGCAGGATGAAATCCGTCAATCCCGCCGTCCTGAGCGCCCAATCGAGGTCACGCGGCCGGACGACGACAAGGCGCTGGGGAAGCGTCACATAGTCGAGCGGGTTGAACGTGTAGCCCTTGGGGTAAAGGACCTCGCCGCCTGGCAGGCGGATCTCGGTATCGAGCGTGTAGAAGGGAACCACATTTCGCGTCCGGCTGATGGTGGCGGGCGCCAGCGCTGCGGCCTTCATCGCCGACCATTTGGAACGCGGGCTGAATTGTGCTCGCATGTCGGCAGGGAGGCTGGCAGTGCGTGCCTCAATCTCTGTCAGGGCATCGGGTTCGGCGATGGGCCAGGTCCGCCCGATCGTCGATGTCGCGGCCTTGGTGGCGGCGCCGAGCAGTGCGGAGGCGAGCACCAGCGTGGCGACGGTTACGGCCTGGAAAATGGCCACCGCGCGGGCGCGATCATGTCGGGGCGGATGCATCATGACCGGCGCCTCCGGCGGCGCACGTGATCGAGGATATTGCAGGTAACGCCTGACAGCACGATCAGGAGCATGCCGCTGGCAAAGCAGGCGATCCCGACAAGGAATGCGCCGCGCATCAACAGCGCCGTGGGCTGGCCGAGGGTGAGGCCCGCCGCGAGCACCAGGGCCGCCATCATCAGACTTTCGACGAAGATCAGCCGAAAGCGCCAGCGAATGGCTTCGGTCTCGGCGCGGATGGCAACGCGGGCCTCGATGATCCGCTCGATCTCGGCATCCTTGCTCCAGTCGAGGCTCATCTGATCGGGATGGGCGCGGCGCGAGCGCATCATGCGGCCTCCTCGTCACCGGCGGTGAGGAGGAGCGGCGGGCGGGTGCCAAGGATTTCGGCAGG
Organism: Novosphingobium sp. BW1; assembly: GCF_008107685.1. Lineage (GTDB taxonomy): Bacteria > Pseudomonadota > Alphaproteobacteria > Sphingomonadales > Sphingomonadaceae > Novosphingobium. Next base: position 25,503 of record NZ_VIRF01000091.1, on the reverse strand, counting down.
ATCGACTCCGGCAAGTTCGCAAACCGCCTCGAGCGGTGACCGGCCGCGGCGAATGAGCGCCTCGAATGCGGCGACTTCGGTCGGCGCCGAGGTGTTGATCCAGTAGCTGAAGGGATCGACGACGAGCCGGGCTATGCCGAGGCCCAGCGGCGAGTCGATGAAGACTTCGGAGTAGTTGGGCTTGTTGTTGCGGACCGATTTCAGGAGGTCGAGCACGAAGGGCGAATAGTCGAGGATCTTGTTTTCGACCGCCTTCTCGTAAGTCGAACCCTGGAGCAGGAAGCGGGTCGCGGCGTTTTCGAGAATGACCTGTCCGGTGCCGCCGAAAAGCAGGAGGTCGTTCATCGACTGCATGACGATGCCGAAGCTGCCCTGGTACTTGCGAGCGCGGCGGTAACCTTGCCCGAAGGCCTCGGCGAGGCGCGAGAGGTCCTGGCCGTCGCTGCGGGTCATGAACTGCGCGGCCTCGTCGCACAGCACGAAGCGCGGACGGTCACGGCCAGAGAGATAGAGTTCCTGGGTGACCGCGTTCACCACCACCATGACAACGACGTTGAAGAGGTCGGGCATGTTCTTGAGGCGTTCGAGTTCGAGCACCACGAACTCGTCGCTCGAGATGTCGAACGTCGAGGGTCCGTTGAAGTAGTGACCATAGGCGCCGTCCGACCCGAAATCCCTCAGGTTGAAGGCGAGTTCGCGCGCGACGGGGAGAAGATGCTCAACCTTGTCGAGATCGGTTCGGGTCTGGGCCGGATAGCTTCCCAGCCACTCGCGCACGGCGTCGATGCCCCGCTCGGCGCGGCCGCTATCGATCGTCCACTGAACGGCGGATTTCAGGAGATTCCATTCCGAGGTGGAAACGCCTGTGCGGGTGGCGGCATTGGCCATTTCGGCAACGATGGCAACGGCCATGGCGATCGCGGACTGCTTGTCCTCGCCGTCGATCGCGAGCCCCAGGTCGAAGGGATTGAGGACGAGGCGCTCTTCGCCAAGATCGATGTAGCGGCCCGAGCACAGGGTGCACAGCTTGCGGTAGGAGCCGCCGATATCGATGATCCGGATGAGGGCGCCGCTCGCGTAGTACTGCTGGCACAGGTTGTTGAGGAGGAAACTCTTGCCCGCGCCGCTCTCGGCCGAGACGATGAAGTTGTAGTTGTTGATGCGTGGATCGAAGAGATCGAGCGTGATGAGCTGGCCCTTGCGCCCGGTGTAGAGCAGGGCCGGGCGCCCGCCCCCGCGAAAGTCGGTCTGGATCGGGCTCATGAGCACGGCGGCCTTTACCGGCATGCGAAAGTCCCGCTCGAGCATGCGCAGCGTCTTGCCGTCAGGATAGAGCCCGAAAGGCAGGCTCATGGGGAGCAGGATCGGATTGAGGTAGCTTTCCTCCTGCATCATGAAGGGCAGGGGCTCGGCTTCCCACAGCCGCCTTGCGCGCGCGGCCATCTCCCGGGCCTGGCCACGGCTCTCGCCGAAGACCCAGACCGAGGGAATGACGCGTACAAAGCGGCTGCTCCCGGCTTCGTCGAGCACCCAGCTGATTTCCTCGATCTGCTTGCCGACTTCGACCGCGAAGGAGCCGGCGGCCTTCTGGGCCGAGAGGATCTGCGCGCGCTTGTGGATCTCGAATGCGCTGTGATCGAAGAGCACGTTCAGGGTGTAGAGAAACGGCCCACCGATCTGATCGCTGTCCTCGGCCGATCCGCGGATGCCGCCGGTCAGCCTGCTCGCGCGTTCCGCCGTGATGCGGCGCGCGGGCGCCTTGGGCGTCAGGCACCGCGCGACTTGGCCGCCGAGGAAGACTTCAGGGCCTTCAAAGAGCAGGTCGGGACCCGCATCGATGATCTGCTTACGCAAGGGCCGCGGGATGCTGCCATCGCTGGTGCCATTGACGAAATTGCCGGGCGCGGGCGTGAACACTCCGTTGAAGACCCGGCGGTAGAAGGCCATCAGGGTTTCGGGCGGCATCGGCGCGATCCCGAGGCGCGAGAGTTGCTCCTCGATTTGGCGCCTGGGATCACGACCCAATGGCTTACGCGTCTTGATCGCCAGGAACGTGCGGAAATTCCTGACCGGAATGCCGTGAAGCGCGCCGAGCCCATGGCGTCCTTCGCGCAGGTAATCGTAGGTGCGCCGCGCCGATGCCTGGATCAGCGGGTCGTCGCGGGTTTTCAGGTCAAGGAAGGCATCGAGCGCGTCGTCGATGAGCGGATCGGCGAAGCTGATGATCTGGAGGACGGTGCCGGGCTCGAAGTGGATGTTGAGAAGGCCCAGCAGCGCGGAATGCACATGGGCGAACATGTAGGCCGAGGGCGTCAGTTCCCAGGCATAGCCCCAGCCATCGTCGATGGTGAGGAACGCGCCTTCCTCCTCGGCCCAGGCAACGAGTGGCAGGTGATCGGAGTAGGAATCGCGCGAGACCTGCCGGCGCAGCGCCGCAAAGCTGAGGTCGCCAATCCTGTCCCTGTCCCTGTTGGCGCGCGCGCTCATCGGCCCGTCTCCGAGGCCGGAGCGGCAACTTCGCTGCCACCGGGCGCGGTGCCATCGACGGGCGTTTCACGGATTTGCCCCAGCACTGGCAGCTGCGCGGCAGGGGATACCGGCCTCACCAGATAGCCGCCCACCACCCAGGTTGGGCGATCGAGGATCGAATAGACATAGCGCGGCATGAACAGCCGGTCGGGCCGCTGGCGGTCGGCATAAGGCAGGATCAGCGTGCGCACCGTTTCGCCGGATTTGAGCATCGGCGTCACCGGCGCATCGATCAGGCCCTGCAGTTCTCGGTAGACACTGTCACGGTACCCCGCGAAGGCGTCCGCCGTATCGCGCGCACTGCTGCCAGGCTTGCCTAGGGACTTGCCGCTGGCGCGCAGCAGCTTTCTGTCGTTGGTGACGGCGGGATCCGAACGTGCCGCGCGACCCGCGACGGCGTCCTCGTAGGCCTGCTCGGGATGGATGCACTGGCCGTGATCGGGGTTCTTGCAGGAGAACTTCTCCGGGTAGGGCGACATGACCGCTCCGAGCGTAGCGCAGCCGGAAATCGAACTTGCGAGGGCTATCAGCACGGGCGCAATCAGCTGCGAGCGGCGCGGCGTGGAACGATCGGGGAGCAGGGGCATGGGTGCTTCTCCGGATGATGGAGGCGGGCATGATGAGGGAAGCGGCGGCATCAGAACTGCGCCCCCGCGCCGGGTTTGATTTCGAGGGCAACGCCCTCCTGGATAACGACGACCACGTCCTTGGCAGCGCCCACCTCGACGATCGGGCCGGCCTGGCGGGCAAGGTCGAGGTAGAAGTCGGTGAGCTTGTCCGAGGACTTGGAAAGCCCGCCCGCGATTCCGGTTTTCGCCGCGTCGCCAGCATCGAGCGAGCGCACCGTGCCGAGCGCGGACGTCGAGGTCTCGCCGAACGTATTCTCGACGCTCTGGCTGATCCCGCTGATGGTCCCGGCAATGAAGCTTCGCGCGAGCGCTGCCCCGGCGCGCGTCACGACCCGGCCCGACAGGCCCTTCTTGCCATCGGCATCGACGAAGAAGCCCTTGACCGGTTGATCGACCACGGAATGTTCATCGAAGTCGACGCACGAGAGGCTCACCAGCTGGACCTCGACGCGCTCCTTGGCGAGGCTGCCGGTCGCATTGCCGATGACGAAGCACCCGGAAAGGTTGGCCTTGACGTCGTTGGGCAGCACGGCCGGCGCCTGAACCCGGGCGATGATCGGCTCGGGGTTCGAGGTCGCATCGCGGCTCGCCAGGGCATCAACGCCCGTCAGGAGCCGCGCCTTCATGAAACCAGGCGGCAAATAGATCGTCCGATTCTTTTTTTTAGAGTCCGCGGCGGTTCCTTCGGCGCCCTTGGCGAGCACCGGGCTCGTTGCCGAACCGATCGCGCCCACTACCTTTTCGACCGGCGGGGCGGGCGGGGCTGCCGCGGGAATTGACGGAGGCAGGGGCGGTGTGGCGGTGATATTGTCGGGGATCCCTTCTGGCGGCGGCGGAAAGGCCGGAGCCTCGCCGTCCAGTGCCGGGGGTAGATCGCCGGTATCGCCGGCTGCACCTTCAAGCCCTGGCGTTTTGGTCTGGCCCGGCGCCTTGCCTTCCTCGATCGCGGCAAGCCGGTCGCCCAGCAGCTTCTGGTCATCGAGCACCTTCTTGAAATCGCCGCGCAGTTTCTCCTCGAGACTGTCGCCGCGAAGACCCGCGCCCATGTTCAGGGTCGATGCGGCGGGCTTGGACGATCCCGGTTCGTCGCTCGCGCTGCTGGCGGAGTAGAGCGCATAGCCGAGCAGCCCCACGGCGCCCGCCAGCGCGGCCTGCTTGGCACGCAGGCGTGTTTGCGAGCCCAGCGTGTTCCACCGCGTGCGCAGGACATCGACAAGCGATGGCGCCAAGGACGGTGGTGATGGGGAGGGCTCAGGCACATCGCCGAGCTTCCTGTTCGAGCGGGACATCGCGCCCGGATGACGGATGCCGTTGGTCACTGCGCCTCTCCCCTGCGGATGACGATGAGACGCGCGGTCTCACCCGCCTTGAGGGCAAGCCGGTCGAGTGTGACCGCGAAGATCTGGGTGCCGAGGCTTCGGTCGAGGAAGCTGCGCTCATCGAGCGTTACGTTCGCCTGGGGGCTCACCAGGTATTCCGAAGCCGACAACCCTGCGCCTTCGACCGCGACATGCCGGCGCTCGGTCAGCGCGATGCCTGGAAGGCCAGTCAACGTCAGCGTGCCCGAGGCGGGTGCCACTTCGGCAAAGCTCGCGGGCAGCCGGTCCTGCAGCATGGCAAGAGTAATCGATACCGCGCGTTCTTCCTCGACCAGGGGGCCCAGGAGATCGGCATTGGCCGTCGCGCGCTGGATGCGCCCCGGCGCCAGCGTCACGGTTTGCGCCGGGATATCGGACGGCTCGGCATAAAGGGTGTAGATCGCGCCATTGCACGAGACGAAGAATTCCGACGGGGTGGTAACGTAGGACCTCGTGACTGCACCGAGCTCATCGATCTCCTTGACCAGGAACTTGATCCAGGCGTCCGAACCCGCCTTTTCGACCGCGATCGCCTTTTCAGCGGAAAAGCGCACGTCCTCGATCTCGCCGTCCTCGCAGACCACGTGATTGATGTCGCGGTTGGAGAGGCGAATGGTGCTTGTCTGGCCTGGCAGCACCATGGTCGCTTGCGCCAGCGCAGGGGCGGGAGGTGCGATCAGGATGGCGGCGAGCAGCGCGGTGCCGCCGGTGCGCTTCACTGTGCGCCTAGTGGGTTTCAGCATCGAACTTTTCCTCGGAAAGGCGGGTGAGCCAGAAGCGGCCGTTGTCGATCGCGTAACCGATCCGGAAATTGCCGCGGAACTTGCGGATCACACCGCCGATGATGCGCACCTTCTCGACCGGCACGACGATCTCGGTCTTGGTCCAGGTCACGGGCTGGTCGGTGCGGATGTATGTCGCGATCGAGAGCGTCGGATTGCTGGCAAGCTCGTCGAGAATGGCATTGAGGCTGTCGCGAAGGCTGTTGTAAGCACTGGGATGCGCGAGGCTCAGCAGTTCCTGAAACTGCCTGTCGGCGCTGTAGGCCGAATAGGTCCCGGCAAGGCTGACTACGTTGCGGGTCATGGTGCGCAGGTATTGGGGCGAGGGGCTGTTGCCGGTGACGTAAAGGTCACCGCCCGAGCCGAAAGGCACGATCACTGTGCGCTGGTTCTGGCCCGACGTGTAGAGCAGCATGCCCAGCACCGCCGTCACTCCCAGCGTTCCGAGAATCGCGAATTTGAGAAGCCGGTTTTCCTCGAAGAGGTTGGCCGAACCCTGGAGGTAGCGGTGGATGCCGAAGCTTGCGGGCTTGCCGACGAGCGGATCCTGGCCCGCATCCTTGTCCCTGCTGAACAGTGCCATCACCGGCCTCACTCGAAAAAGCGGGTCTGGGTCGGACCCGGGTAGTGGCGGAAGCGCACGAGGCCCCAGCGCCAGGCGAGATGCGAGAGGAACCCGCGCGGGCGGGCCCGCTTCCAGGGTATGAAAAGGAGAAGGGCGCCGATGAGCGTCCATCCGACGATCCCGCCGACGATGGCGGCGACGAAGATCGTCGACATGACCAGGATGAACTCGTCCGAGCCGAACCATAGGATCTGGACCGGGCCGTGCAGATACTGGGGCAGACGTTCGTCCAATGCCCTTCTCCTCCTGCTTCATGACACCTGTCGCCAGGCGCCATTGTCCAAAGGCCGGGGATCGGCCTTCGGCCTGGGGCGCGGTGCGCGCTGAACCCGAACCATGGGGATAGCCCGGGCGCGGCGCGCACCGCATGTCAGATCACCATTCCAAAGGTCTGGAGGATGGTGTCCGACTTGATGAGGCAGACCGCGGCAACGATGGTCGGGATGCCGACCATGACGTTGGAAAAGAGCCGCGAGACACCGAAGAGGAAGGCGGCGACACCGCCGACGAAGCCGAGCGGGCCCTTGACGCCCTTGTTCACGACGATGTCGTAGATGTCGTAGCCAAGATCGCCCGCCGCCGGCGCCGTGAAGGCGTGGGCACCGGTGCTCACGAGCACCATGAGGGCAAGGGGCACGCCGAGATTGGCGAGCATGTTGGGGATGGCGAGGGCATTCTGCCCGAGTTTTAGTATCATCGTTTGCGCTCCATCAGACAGGAGCCGCCCGGGCATGAGCCTTTCGGCATCGATGGAATATCGCTGCCTGCCGTCGCGCGAGGCGGGCGGCTCCGAGAGGACCGCGCGTGCCGGCATTCCGGTCCGCCGCGCCGCACCGCCATGGGCCGGGCAGCTGGCGTCCGCCAGATAGGGGTGTTGCAGGTCAGCGCGCGGCATTGTCGCCGTTCCCGCTTTCGACGGAATGCCCGGCCTGCTTGCCGTCGAGGAAGGCCTCGATGTCGGCCAGCCGGAAGCCGGAGATGAGCTTGCCGCCAGCGATAAGCGTCGGCGTCCCGCCAATGCCCATCGCCTCGACCAGTGCCGCATCCTCGGCAACGCGTGCTTTGCCCTCGGGGCAGGTCAGTAGCGTTTGCGGATCGGCGCCGGCGTAGATCGCGTGGAAGGCTGCGCCCGGATCCTTCGAACACAGGATATGCTCGGCCTTGGCGGCGGATTCCGGGTGGATCTTGCTCACGAAATAGATGAGGCGGCGCACCGGCTTGCCTTCGGCGGCCTTGGCGGCCCAGAACCGGTCGAGCGCGCGGCAATAGGGGCAGTCGGGATCGGTGAACTCGATCACGGTGGGTGCTTCGACCGGGCCGATGGCCAGAGCCTTCTTTGGATCGATGAGCTTGAAGCGCTTCCTGGCGCTGGCCTCCTGGGCCAGCGCGGTCATGTTGAGGCCGTTCTTGTCGTAGACCGTGCCGAAGACGATGTGGCCGCTCGCCGGGGCATAATAGATCACCCGCCCGCCGGCGAAGGCCTGGTAGATCGCGCCGTTGATCGGGGCGGGGCCGAAGTCCTCGAATGTAAGGTTGGTGAAGGTCTGGTGGAGCTGGCGCTGGGCGGCCTCGGCCGCCTGGCTCAGAACCTTGGCATCGCTACCGGTCGTTGCCGGCTCTGTCTGAGCGAGGGACGGCGTCGTACCGATCAGACTGAGGGCCAGCATCGTGGCTGTCGCCGATCGCCTGCGTTGGATCGCTTTGCGGGGAAGGGGCATGGGGCGTGCTCCTGGTAGGAAAGGGCGAGGGAAACGGGAGAAGCGCCGGATCGAGGCGGATCGTGCGGCCGAGCGGGACCAGCGCAGCGCTGGAATGCCGCTCGTCATCAGGGCCGATCCTTTCGATCGCGAAGCCATGCGAGGTGGCAACGATGCGGCTTGCCGGGCGGATGGGAGGCGGCGGATCCAACCTCGCCGCCACGTTGCACGCGGTGAGCGGCATCAACGGGAGCATCGCGAGAAGTGCCATGCGCATGGGGTCGGGCATCGGGCACGAGGCCTCCTTTCGCAGGAGCGTCCTCTCATCGAGGACGTACGGGGTGATCATCGGTGATTGAACCAGGGCTGTGGCGGTAAGCCGGGGCTGTCGGGCCAGGCCGTTCCGTTCCCTGTGGGTCGACCATTGTCATGACGATGAGTGGGGGCGTGCTGCAAGGACGAGGGCACTCAAGACCCTGTCGGGGCACTCTGGCGCCCACATCGGCACTGGAGTTCCGCTATCGGCCCTGAAGACGCCTATTATAGGGCGCAGCGCACAGCCTGAACTGCCCGATTTTCGGCCAGGAGCGTCTCAACAGGGGAAGAAGCGGCGAATCGCTGACGGGAGTTCACACCACGATGCGCAAATCGAGAACCTACAAGCTGATGCTGTCCGCGGATGGCGTGTCGCTGTACCTTGCGTGCCACTGCCGCCTTGCCGGCCTTGTCAGGGCGTTCATTCCCTATGGGCAGACGCTGGGCGTTGCCGTGAGCGTGCTGGAAGGGCTTGCGCCCTGCGACATCGCGGCCGAGCTCGTTACGCAGCGCTTCGCCCGCAGCTGTGGGAGCACGCCGCACTTCGTGGGGGCCACCGCGCAACTTGCCGAGCGCATGGATGCGATCCGTACAAGGTTGGGCGAATCCACCGACTTTGCCGCGGTCCCTACGGTGCGCGATCTATACATCGCCGGGCTCCTGGGCTTTGAAGCAACGGACGACAGCCAACTACTCAAGGCGCATTCCCAATTAAAATTGTGAAATGGCTACTTCATATCTGCCTTGCGTGTTTGGAGCGGTGTTTGTGGCCTCATCCAAAGAGTATGCGCACAAGTTCTTCTCAATTTGGAAACTGTTGTATTTGACCAGCGGTGTATAAGACACCAGCAATAGAGATTGTCGGGCCAAGCTCCGGACCTTTTTGGGCGGTTTTCAGGGAGTCCTGGACATGTCCCGATATATCAGTGCCCAAAGCGGCCATGAATTGCTGGACGAGATGAAGCTGCTGTCCGGCAGAACCATCGAGGAGCGGCGCAAACATGCACGCATCACGCAGCGTCAACTGGCCGGAACGATCGGCATCGGTGCGCGCTGGATTCGCGAGATTGAAGCCGGCAATCCCCGCTCGACCATCGATCTGCACATCAAGTGCGCGGCGGCCCTTGGCCTCCCCGTCTCCTACCTTCTCGTACCGCTCCTGTTCATGGAGAGCGACATGAAATTCCCTGTAGGCTTCATCGTCGATCACTTTGCCGGCCTCAAGGATCACACGATCAAGTGCATCGGTGACTACTATCTGGAAACACTGGGCAAGCAGGTCCGGCCTGCCGGCGATCATCCGCCGCCGGCGGCAGGCGCCTGAGGTCTTCGCACGTGGCGCCCGAACCGGTTACCGCTGAACTCACCTACCAGCGCCTGAAGCGTGAGGTGATGCACGGGCGCTTTCGACCCGGAACTCAGGTCATTTCGCACAGCATCGCCCAGGAATTCGGGACCAGCATTTCGCCGGTGCGTGATGCCATGCAGCGCCTCGCCTCGGAAAGGCTGTTGCACCATCAGGCAGGGGGCGGCTTTGAGGTCCCGCACTTTGAAGCGAGTGCTCTCGAAAACCTCTATGCATGGCACCAGGACGTCGTTCGTCTTGCCTTGCGAGACCGCGATTCCGGCGCTGACGCAGAAGATCTGCTGCCACGCCTGCTGATGCTGCGCGACGACGATCCCGAAGCCCTTGTCCAGGCCACGACTGACCTCTTCGCAGCGATCGGTCAAGGCTCGTCCAATGCGGAACATGGGGTGGCGATCGAGGCTATCGGAAGCCGACTCCATCTCGCGCGCCTTCACGAAGCGCAACTCGGTGATCGGTCAGCCGAACTTGTCGCGGTCTGGAGCGCGCTGAGCGCCGGTCCGGTTTCGACCGCGATCGCGGCGATACGCGCCTACCACAGGCGCCGGTTGCGGCGGGTGCCGGCCATTGTTCGCGCGATCTATGTGCCTTGAAAGACGAGGGTTTTGGGATGTTGCGGATGGTGCGTCGCTCAGCCCACGCTATCCCTCCCAGATTGGGAACTTATGTGATCGGGTATATGTACGCCGGGGCATAGCATCCTTCAGGCCGCAATCCTGCGGCAGACAGAAGGAGGTTCCCATGGAACGTGAAACCCAGCACATCGAAGACGGTGTGATCGAACTCGGCGCGGTTAGCGAGCGCACCGAGGGCAACGGTGAAGCTGGCCTCGATATCGCCGGGCAGCGCAATCAGGTCGGCATTTCCGACGACTGACTTCTACCCGCGGTGCGCGCCTTCGGGCGTGCACCGCTCCACAAGGGGCGTCGGCATGGGCCTGGTTCTGGCACAAGGCGTTTCGTTTGCCCGTCTCGGTGAACGCGTCATCTTCCTCGATCTTCGCAGCGACCGGTATTTCGGTCTTTCCTCGCGGTCCGAAGCGGCCTTCTTGCGGCTTATGGACGGGCACCGTCCGGAGGATGCAGATCCCACGAGACTGGATGGCCTGGTACGCGAGGGCATTTTGGAGCAGGTGAGCGGGCAGGGTTCGATTTTGCCCTTCAAGCCTGCATTTCCTCCTGCGGCAAGTCTGCTCGACGGGGAGCGTTTGCCCATTGGAGCGTGGCGCCAAGCGCGCGCGGCCTGGGCTCTCAAGCGCTCCCAGCATGAGCTGAAGACCCGGCCGCTCTACGATCTCGTCAATGAACTATCGGCATGCCGATCCGAGCATGATGAGAGTTCGAACACTACCGAGGATGCGCGGCGGATCTGCTGGGCCTTCGAAGCGGCGGGGCTTCTGGTCACGCCCTTGCGCAATTGCCTGTCCCGTTCGCTGGCGCTCGCCGCAACGCTGCGTGCGGGCGGACACGCCTGCGAGCTCGTGATCGGCGTTGCGATCAACCCCTTCCAGGCCCATGCCTGGGTCCAGGCGGGGGACAGGCTCCTCAACGATCGCCTTGAGCGCGTTCGCCAGTTTACGCAGATCCTCGCCGCATGAGTCGGCCGCGCTATATCGCCTGGATCCTGCCGCATCCCGGATGGCAGTCGCATAAGATTGATCAGCGAATCAAGCGCGCGACGCACCTTCTTGGCCCCGATGTACGCACGATCTCGGCAGGCCGCCTGTGCATGGTGACGGACTGCCCGGCCGTCACTTCAGCTACCAGCCAAGGTGAGGTGATCCTTCTCGGACAGGTCTTTTCCGGTCTTGGCGACACCAGCCTGACATCGCTGAAACCTGACGCTTGCGATGCGATCCTGAAATCCGCCGGCGCGGCGCTGGTGCGCGAGTTTTGGGGCGGATACGTCGTGTTCGTTATACGCGGCGAAGGCAGCGAGGTTTGCGTTATCCGTGATCCATCGGCCAGCATGCCCTGCTATTACCACTTGCAGGACCGTGTGACGGTCATCTCCTCGGACATCGCCATTGCCAGCCGGTGCGCAGACTTGTCCCTGAACATCGACTGGGAGGAACTTGCCGTTCATCTCCAGGCGAGCCAGCTGCGACGGGCACAAACCTGCATTCGCGGGCTGACCGAACTGCTCGGTGGCGAGCGCCTGTCCATCCATGCCGAGCATCCGGCGATCGATGCGGTATGGTCGCCCTGGACCTTCGCGGCGCGCGAAAGGCAGATCATCGACGAGGAACACGCGGCCTCGCTCCTTCGCAAGACGATCGTGCAATGCGTTCGGTCGCTGACCTTGCCCTACGAGCACATGGTGCTGACCCTGTCGGGCGGACTCGATTCCTCGATCGTGGCGGCCAGTCTTTCAACGATCGGCGCGCGCTTCACCGGCCTCACCATGGCGACACAGGAACCGCTGGGCGATGAACGGCGCTATGCGCAGGTGATGGCCAGGGCCTGCGGGGCGCCGCTCGTTGAACGGTTCGAGGATATGGGCGCGGTGGATCTGACGCGGTGCGACAGCGCACACCTGCCGCGCCCGATTTCACGCGGCTTCGCGCAGTCCATCGATCGGGCCTGCCAGGAACTTGCCGATGAAGTCGGCGCAGGGGCCTTTCTGAGCGGCGCGGGCGGTGACAATGTCTTTTGCTTCCTGCTTTCGGCCGCACCGGTTGCCGATCATTTGCGCCGCGGTGAGTTCATCTCAGCCCTGCTCGCAGCGCGCGACCTCGGATGCCTCGGAGAGGCAAGCGTATTGCAGGTCTTGGGAAAAGCCGCACGCAGGGCGTGGCTGCGGCGTCCAGATTTTCGTTGGCGCCGCGACTTTACATTTCTGAGCGAGCAGATCAGGAATCTCCCCCTGCAGCCGCTGGAGCATCACTGGCTGACTGCACCGCGTGGCGCGGCTCCGGGCAAGGCCGGACACATCGCATCGATCATGAACATTCATAATCACCTCGAAGGCTTTGCGCGCGAGCATGAGCGTCCGGTCATTGCTCCGCTGCTTGCCCAGCCAATCGTAGAGCTATGCCTGCGCATCCCGGCCTCGTCATGGTCCAGGAATGGCCGGGACCGCTGGATCGCAAGGCGAGCCTTTGCCGATCGGCTCCCTCACGAGGTCCTTGAACGGCGAGAGAAGGGCGGTCCCGACGGCTTTGTTGCCCGACTCTTCGATCATCATCGGAAGCAGATAAGAGATTGGCTTTGTCACGGGCAACTTGCCGGGCAAGGGCTGCTCGACGTCCAGGCCTTGGAGATGTTCATACATGGCGATGGGCCGGTGATCGGGCAGAAATACCTGTGCGTGATGAAACTCCTAGACGCCGAGATGTGGGCACGCAGTCTAGCTTCCCGGACGCAGGTTCAGTGGTGATGTGCGGTCACGGCGTCCGTTTGCCAAAGCCTTTCGCATCGCGCTCCAGCGCTTGTATTCCTCCGTTTGGGCCTCGGCCTCCCCATCGTGCCCGCCCAGCCAGAAGTCGAACCAGGCAAGGTTGCGTTGATAAATCGCCAGGCGATGGGCCGGCTGAGACTTGATGTGATATTCGCCCGGGAACACGTACAGGTCCACCGGTGCGCCGTAGTCGTGCAGGTATGCATAGTCATCGAGGCCAAGCAGCGTCTCGTGATCGGCCAGTTGCATGAGCAGCGGAACCTTGATCTTGTCCGCATTGGCGGAAAGCGAAAGGTCCTTCCAGAATGCGGGATCGTCCTGTGCAAGCGAGGGGTAGCCCGCCTGGCGCAACAGGGCATAAAAGGCAGGACCGCCAGTCACCCGGGTGGATTGGGGGCCCATGCAGCACGATGAAATGGCAGCAGCTGCGAAGGCTTCAGGCGCGTTCACCAGCGCAAACTGAACGGTCGTCGATCCATCGCTGAGTCCGGTAATGCCAATTCGGGCTGGGTCGATGGATACTTCCCGTTTTGCAGCATCAATTCCAGCCAGGACGGATGTGAGCGTGCTCCACCTTTCGCTCCAGCCTTTGGTGTTGGCGGCTTCGGCTTCTTCCCACGTATGCCAACCCGGGTCGGGCAGAGACTGGTAGAAGATCGGTGGCGTCTGGACGCTGAGAACCGCATAGCCGTGAGCAGCAAATAGCCAGATCGGGTATTCGTCGCCGGTACCTCCACGCAGGAATCCCCGCGTGATGTATTGAACGATGATGAGCGGGAGCGGCTTGCCCTTGTCGTAGGCGGGCGGCAGCACGAGATCGCCGAAGGCCGGTAAGCCATAGCGATTGTGCCAGTAGAGCCGTTTGGTTCTGCCGAGCTTCAGGTTCTGAAAGTCCGGGTTCGGATCGTAGATCACGGTCTCCTTGCCACTGCGGGCATCGATGGTGACGATCCGGCGGGGCTGGCGCGTGCCCTCGCGCATGCACAGGAGGCGCTTTCCCGTGAGCGTACAGCCCATCAGGATATCCTCGGTTTCGAGGAGGCGGCGCGCGGCGGCTCCGGGCGCCCATCGGTAGAGCACAGTCATGGCGTCCGCCCAGCCTTCCCGCTTGAGGAAAAGCACGGCGCTGCCGTCCCAGAAGAGGGCTTCGACATCGCGCTTCATGTCGCGGCATGTGGGATCGGTGCATACGACAGGCTGCTTACCTGGCCGCTTGAGCCAGATAGCCTTCGGGCTCATCAGGCGTTGCGGGTCGGTGGCGATGCTCCAAACCAGAGTACCGTCGCTGCCTTGGGAGACATTCAAGGCGCCGTCAGGCACGCCGTCAAACTTTCGATCCCCCAGCATCCGTTTCTCCTCGGGCGTGGCCTGTCGAATTTTGCCCGTCGCAATGTCGATAGCTAGATATTCGAGTGGGCGGGGCCCCGAAACGGCCGGTTTCATGCCCGAGAACGGCGTAGTTCGCGCGTCGTAATGATACCCGCCGAGGCCCTCCTGTCTTATGGTCTCGGCGGCTTCCAGCACACCGGTCTCACGGGTGAAGAGCACGCTCTTGCCGTCAGTGGACCACCCGGTGTCGGAGACATCGACGTCCGAGTGGGTCACCTGGTAACTTTCGCTGCCATCGGCGCGCACACGCCACACCTGCGTGATGCCGTCGACGCGCTTGCGGTAGGCGATCCATTTGCCATCGGGCGACCAGGCCGGGCTGATCACATCGGGAGCGCCGGTGTTCGTGCGATTGCCGCGAATATAGCGGATGACGGGAATGTAGGTGCCACCGGTGTCCACCACGCGGGGTTCGGATTTACCCAGATCCTGGACAACGAGCGCCTGGCACCAGGCGTTGGTGTCAGGATCGGCCCGTGTGATCACGTAGCCGATCCTGCGCCCGTCCGGTGCGACACCGAGGGGGCTCTTGCGAGCAAAGCCGGTATAAAAGCCAATGTCTCTCAGCCTCACGAGATCCCGGGCGGAGACGGTCCGTTGCGAAGGCGAGGCGAGCGGGCTTGCCAGCACGCCCGTGCAAGGATCCCGGGTTCCCCGGACGCCGGCTTGCGCGGCGCCCGGGGTAGCAGTGAACGCGAGGAAAGCGGCGGCAAGGGACAAGGCCGCCGGCTTCAGGCTGGAGGCGTTCGCTACCATTTCTTGGCAACGCTGAGAGCCAGCACCCGGCCGAACGGGGAGTAGTTCGTCGAATCGTAGGGGGCCTGGTAGAGTCGGGGCGAGTCGATCAGATCGGGTCGGGTATTGAGCGCATTCTGGACGAGCAGCCCGATGCTGAGCCCGCTCAGGGTTCCGTTGCCCGGCCCCCACTCGTAGCGAAGGTTGATATCGAACGTGGTCATCGAGCCGACGCGAATCGAGGGTGCAGTGCGTATGTCCTTGACCGGGCCGATGTAGTTTCCATTGAGAGCGGCGGTGAAAGGCCCGTTCTCCCAGGTGACCCCGAAACGTCCGCGAAGGTGGGGCGGATTGAAGATATTGCCGGCAAGGGCTGCGCTGGGCTGCAGCGGGCTCGATTGCTGCCGGCTTTTCAGATACGAGGCCGAGGCGTTGAACAGCAGGCGGCCCGCCGCGCCGACATCGGCCTGGTAGCGCAGCGATCCATCGACGCCCTGCACAACCTGGCGTGCGATGTTCTGGTAGTTGTTGGTGACGATGGCGACGACCGCGGCAGGATCGTAGCCCGCCGGAGAATAGTCGTAGAACAGGGCATCGGCGAGCGCGGCCTGCTGGTCGGCAACCGAAGGGTCGAAGGATACCTGGTCCGCGTAGGCAGCGTTGCTCAATGCCTGCGAGAGATAGGTGACCGGCTGCAGCACCCGGTCACGGTAGTGCACGTTGAAATAGCTGATCTCGAAGCGAAGATTGGGCACCGCGACCGGATGCGCCGCGAATGTCACCGTCCAAGTCGATGCCCGTTCAGGCTTCAGGTTTCGGTTGCCACCGGTAACTTCCAACACCTGGGCCGACGAGGGGTAGCTGTGCCCGCCATAGTAGATAGCGGCATCGACCACCGCGCCCTTGTCGCTGTAGCCTTGGTAGAGCGTGGGAGCCTTGAAGGATTTGCCCCATGATGCCTTGATCTCGAAGTCCTGAGTTGGAGCCAGGATCAGGCCGAGTTTGGGCGTCGCGATCCGGTCGATGCCCGGATAGTCCTCGTAACGCACGGCCGCGCTCAGGTTGAGCCGGTGCAGGAACGACAGTTCGTCTTGCGGGCCGATGAGCGGCAGGTTCAGCTCGGCAAAGCCGTAGTAGCTGTCCTGCGAGGCCCGGATATCCTGTGCTGCGCCGAGGGTGCGGAACCCGTGAAGGTCGTTGTTGCGGTAGCCCGCGCCATAGGCGATCCGCGCATCCCCGCCACCAAGGGCGAACAGCGGGGTCTCACCCGTTAGCTCGATAGCCTGGGCCTTGTTGCAGTAGCACCCGCCCGACTGGAAAATGAGGCTGCCACCGCGGTAAACATTGGCAAGGTAATGCGTCCTGTCGACGCCGTACATTCCCGAAAGCGTCAGGCGCGTGGCGCCGAGGTCCAGGGCCAGTTCGGGCGCGATGGCATAGGCGCTCGACTTGTCGCGCCGGTAGTTGCCCGCCACCTGAAAATCGGGATCGTTCGTCGAGGCATAGCTGCGCTTGGTTCGCCGCCGGTTGTAGAGGGCATCGACGGAGAACGTCAGCGAACTGGTCAGCTCCTGGTGCGCGCTTACGAGCACGTTGTGGCGCTTGATCGACGGGAACAGGGTGAGGGCGGGGCGGTCTTTCGTGTAGGCCCGGTGCCGCCCCATGAGCGCATTGTCGCGTTCGAACTCGTAGGCGACGATGACCCCACCCGAATTCCAGACCTGTCCTACCGTTGCGCCGTATTGCTGTTGAAACCCGCCGCCCTCGGTTGATCCGGCAATGCGCGCGCTGATTCCGACGCCATCGTAATCGGACTTGAGGATTATATTGGCCACCCCGCCAACAGCATCCGAACCGTACAGAGCCGAAGCGCCGTCGGCTACAACCTCGATGCGGTCCACCGTAGCGAGCGGTATGACGGAGATGTCGATGCCCTGATCGGCGGCATTGTAAGTAAGCCGGTGGCCATTGAGCAGCGTCAGCGTGGCATCGGAGCCTAGCCCGCGCAGATTGATGGCTGACGCACTGCCGAGACTGTTGCCCTTGGACTCCGGAACCCCAAAACCGATCCCGGGATTGGTGCCGCCTCCGAAATTTTGCGGGATGTCGCGGAGAACGTCGGCCAAGCGCGATTGACCGGCATTGAGCATCTCTTCGTGGGTGATGCTGATGGTGGGCGATGCGATCGGTGCACCGCGCACGCGCGATCCGGTAACAAGAATTTCCGAACTCTCCGGGCCTGCGCTTGCGCGCCCCGGGACTGGGGTCGAGACTTCGGTGACGAAAATCGTGCCGTCTCTGATTTCTGCGCGAAGGTCACTGCCGCTCAGGAGTTTCTCGATCGCCTCGCGGGGGGTGTAATTTCCGTGGAGGGCCGCGGCGCGCTTACCCTTGATGGCATCGCTGCGCACGACCAGTTCGAGGTCGGCCTGGCGGGCAACGGTGCCAAGGGCGTATTTGAGGTCCTGTTCGGCGATGTCGTAGGTTTGCGCGCCCCTATCCTGCGCGCAGGCCGCTTCCGTGGTTGCAAGTGCGAGAAGGGCCGCGCCGGCCAGAAGAACTCCGTGATTTGCTCTCATGTCTAACCCCCTGTTGATCCGCCGTTTCCAAAAGGGCGGCTTCAACCGAGGGAGACCGGGAGGCGCGAAAAGTGGTTAGTTGGCTCTAGCCAGACGAAGCCGTCCGGGGCGGCTGCGATCTATCGAAAGGTCCAGGATTTGCGCCAGTTTGCGGGCAACGGACTCCGCGCTAAAAAAATCTATTTGGGCGAAGATTTTTTCCTGGCCGATGGAAGGATCGGCCAGTTCGATTTGCACTGCGGATTGTCGGTTCACGGCGGCGACAATCGTGGAGACCGGTACATCGTCGAAAGTTTTGCTATCCATTTGCAGGTCGGTGGCGTTCCCGGACGAGGCAACAGGCGCGTCGTGCCGGATGCTTGCATCGGCGCGGGTGTCTGGTGCGTAGGAAACGTTTTGACCCGGCGTCAGTACGACATCTTTCAAGGGGCGATCTGGGGCAGCCTTGGGCATGACCACGCGGATACGGCCGCGGAGCAAGTGAACCGCTACTTGTTGCCCCACTTCAACCTCGAACACGGTGCCAAGTGCGGTGACGCTGCCGCCTCGTGCTGTGACGACGAAAGGACGTGAGGCGTCATGGGTGACGTTGAAGCGCGCTCTACCGCCCAGCAGATCGATGCGCCGTTCCTTCTCGCTGAAATGGGTAATGAGCCTCGTCGAACCAAACAGGATGACACGCGATCCATCGGCGAGCTCGACCGTCTTCTGGCCGGGCTCAGAGTGCGAGATGGCCGCGTCGGCTATCGTGGAGGGATGGAGATGCGCAACTTTGAATTGCTGGTAGGCGGCCACACCAATAACAGCCAGCCCGGCGAGGGCTGCGAGGGCCATTGACGTTCGAACCTGCCATAGGGCCATGGTCGATTTGGGGGCAGCTACGTCCTGCAGTTCAGGCAACATCCGGGCCGCGTTACCGGCGCGTCCCAGTCCTGCGACGATGCGGCTGTAAGTAGCCCGGTGTTCCGGGCTGCGCTCCATCCACCGCTTTACCCGGGCCCCATATCGGTGGGGATCGTCGATCATGAGCATGACCCAGCGCGACGCCTGCCGCTCGATCCTGCGCGTGCGAGAGAACCAGGAGGCGATGCTCATCGCTCGCCCCGATGCCGGTCAACATGTTCGATTGCTCTAAGCATATGCCATTTGACGCCCCATACCGTCATGCCGAGCTTACGGGCGATCTGCTTGTAGGTGTACCCCTCGACGCGGCTGAGCAGGAAAATCTTGAGCGTTCGCGGCTTCAGTTTGCGTAACACCTCATTGAAATGGTCTAACTCCTCGCGCCCGACCAGGTCGCGGTGCTGATCATCAGGGGCAGCGAGTTCCCGGGCATCGGCCAGTTCCACCGATCGGTCGCTGACTTTGGTCGCCGCGCGTTCGGCCCGGTCTATCAGGAGATTGGTTGCAATCCGCCTAAGGTAGGCCTGCGGGGTCTGGATTTGCGTTTGGTCGGCAGCGCGCAGGAAACGGACCAGGGCTTCGTGCGCCAGGTCCTCGGCGTCGCACTGGGATTTGAGCTTGGAGCGAAGGAAGCGGACAAGGGCAGGGGCCTCGCTGCGATAGATATCATTGAACGCGGAAGCGTCACTCCACGCCTCATCGGGCCGGGGCAGCCGGACGGAACCTTCCTGGTTGCCCCCGGCGCGCATCAGTTCGCGGCCCCGAAGAGGCTGGCATTGTCGCTTGCAAATTCTGGCCGTCCGTAGCTCTGGTCCATGCGTCGCGCCTATGTCCACTCGGGGCGACGGCCAAAGCCGGATGTTGGAAACCTGCCAAGCGGTCAGGCGCACGTGCCTTTACCGGCAAGCCGGCTGGACATACGCACGTGCCACCCGGCCGCAAAAATTGTGACCGAGTTTCGCTTGGAGGGGTTTCCACGCCCCATTCCCGTTCTGTTTACGGGAACATTTGCAGAATGGACTGATGACGAAACCGAGACAAGCCTAAATTTCTCAAAGGCCTCTCGGGTCGTCGCGATGTTGGCGCGGGATTTTTGCCGGAAATTCGACCAGTGTTGGAGTGCTATCGGTAAAATTACCGCTCAGTGCGCGGATGGACCTGGGCAGGACTTGGAGCGGCAACGCGCCATGCACCTGCATCGTTCCGTTCGAGAGGCACCCCGCACGAATCGCACAGCGCGCCGTATCCACCCTGCTTTCCGCGCGAGATGGAATGCACCGAAGGCTTGTGGCGGCCGAAGTAGCAGAGGAGCGACATGGCTGCTCAAATAGCCGGACGCAGGCGACCGGTCACCGCCCTTGCGGCAGAAAATCTGCCTGAAACCTTGCCTGCACCGAAATGAAGGTGACGCATGTGCCCATGACAATGCAGATGAGCGCGATATATCAAGGGGATGCGCAGATCATCGAGACAGTCACGGCGTCCGGCAAACGTCGTGCAATTCCGGGGATACAGGCCGAAACCGAGGACAGTTCCCAGCAAGGGGGCAAGCCGGCATGGTGGTCTTCTCATCATCGCGCTCGGTCTCGTCGCAGGCGGTCTTATCGGCCTGAGGCTGAGCATATGGATGGAAGCGGGCTGGCCCGGGATCGCCGGGGTTGCCGACACGAATGCGGCACCGTCGCTTTGCATTGGCAGTGTACACGACGGCGATACAATCCGCACGTGCGCCGGAGAACGCGTGCGGATCGAGAATATCGATGCGCCGGAACTGCCCAATAGCCCCAAATGCGCCGACAGACGGCGGCAAGGATGGTGCGACTATAGCCTTGCTGTGCGCAGCAGGGATGAACTCGCTTCATTTCTGAAGGGCGGTCATGTGGCGATTTCGCGAAGCGGAACGGATAGATACGGTCGCACGCTCGCCCGTCTTCTAGTCGATGGAAGGGATGCTGGCGATCATCTGGTCGAACTGGGACTGGCAAGGCCCTGGCAATGACAGGTTCGCCGCGGCTTCAATCGCGGCGCCGTCACGAACAGGAGGCATCGTGGAATGCCAGCATCAGCCTGTCAAAAAGCAGTTCCAGCCTTTCGCGGAACTCCGCGGTCAGCTGAATTCCGACCCGGCGGCGATCACTCTCATCAATAACGCGAATGACAAGGCCTTGCTGAACCATGGCGTCGATCTTCCGATGGGCACTGGAAATCGGCACTTTACCGGCGACGCTGAGTGGCCAGATGTAGGGTAATCTGCCCTCATGGTCGGCGACATACAGGTCAAGCAACATGTCCCATACCGGATTTGCGCACAGCATCGATCCGACAAGATCTGTAACAAGCTCTCGTTGGCGGATCAGCGCGCGGCAAAGGGGAAGGTGCCGGTTCGCCGCACCGGGGCTATCCACCTGCTTGCTCCGTCCCGAGCGAGGCCGCACCGGAATTCAGATGCGCGGGCAGCATTGTTGGATGGCCCCCCGGTGCGTCAGCACCTTGGCGCCATGCGGCGATCAGGGCTTCTTGTTCGGGCAAGAGGGCATCGATCGCTCCGCTCGGCCCTGCAGCTTCCTCGAGTAGCAGGGAAGGGCACCGGCCCTCGAACGTACCAAGGTTGGGACGATGCACCCTGTAGCCGGCAAGGCGCGCAAGGCTCCGTGGGAATGTGCGTGCCACCTCTGGTGGGTATGCAAGCCAGGGGAGCTCGTAGGGTTTCAGCCATCCAAGGCAGTAGCTGATGATCACGCCGCGGCGGGGAAGGGCGGTGCGATTGGCGCCTGCGGCATGCAGCGTCGAGCCCAGGAATACGAGTGCTGAGCCCGGTGCCATTTCTGCAATGACGGCTTCTTCTGGGGTGATGAGCAACTCATCCTGCCGCCGGTGGCTCCGAGGCCAGACAAGCGTTGCTCCATTGTCCTGCGTGAAGGCCGACAGCGGCCACATGACGTTGATCAGGAATTCCATGCCGCGTTCGCGGTCAATGAAGCCGCTGCATGGCCACATGTCCTGGTCGCGATGAGGCACCTGCTGGCTCGCTTCGGGAGCAAGCTCGATCGCTTGCGTAAGATTGAGCGAGAAATGATCGCACCATGGGCCCAGCAGGTCGTCGGCAAGCGCCAGGATCACATCGTGCTCGACGAGATGTGCTGCATGGCTGGATCGCTTGAGGAGTCCGGCAAAGCGCCGCGTTCCTGTCCCGGAAAAGCAGCCTTGCGAAAATGCGGTTCCCGCAAAGTGCGTCTCGAGGTCCGCGTTCAAGCCTACGATCAGGTCCGGTGAAACCAGATCCTCGAAGATGGCATAGCCTTGATCGCGCAGTCGTGCCGAGCCCTGCGAGGAAGGTGAATTGGCGGTCATCGCAGTTTCCCCTTCGTCACTGGTTGAGCGCGACAAGCGGCGCGAGCGTCTCCGACCAGATGCCGGCGTCGTCCAGCATCCGGGGTGTCTCGTCGTCGATGTGGATCATCAGGGCCGCGAGCATACCGCAAGGCAGGTCTTGGGGCAGGCCGAGCGGTTCGCAGCGCCAACCGAAGGAGAGTATCTGCGTATACCAGGGCATGTCGGCCACACAGCAGTAAGCGCGGATACCGTTATCCCGCGCGAATAGCGTCAGGGCCGTTGCCAGTTTGTCGCGCACAATCCGCCGTTCAGCCGCACGAATGCCGCGTGATAGGCACAGTCTCGAGATCTCCCAGACATCCGACGCGCTTGGGCTGCCGAGGTCGCAGAGGCCGGGAAAGACATCTCCCAGAACATGGGGCTGAATGGTTGGCAAGAGCCGCAGCGAACCGAGGTGATTGCCGTCGGTATCGGCGATGATGAGATAGATCGTGGAAGGGGTGTCGAACTGATCGATCTCATAGCGGCCATCGAGCGCGGGCAAATCCCAGCGCAGCAGATCGATGAATACGCGCTTGCGTTCCTGGTACATCTGGGCAAGCAGCGGTCCCTGCGCCGCCACCCATCCGCCTTGAATGACATGGGTCATGTTCGCCATCTCCTTTTGCGATGGCGAAAAAATCAGCGAAACGGACCTTCGCGAAAATTCCTCTATTTAGAGGATGTCCGGCGCAGACTGTGAAAGCAGATATGGCCATCGAACAGTGCCCGAAACACCAATGAGGTTCTCTTGAAAACGCCGCATTTGCGCATGGCGCCGGTGATGTGCTGATGAACGGTGGCTTCGGAGAGGCCGAGGGCATGGGCGATCTGCGTATCTCCCATGCCCGATGCGACCAGGCCGACGCAGTCCACCTCACGCGGACTGAATCTCGGCAGGGTTGGCATCGTCCGCTCAAGACCGAGGCGCATGCGAACCAGCTTGCGTGCAGTCTCGAAACCAAATCCTGCAATTATGTGGGCGGCCCCCTGAATTTGCGGCGTCATGGAAACAGGCTGGGAAGTCGCGAAGGAGCATGTGCCCCGGTATTCTCCCGGTGAATGGACCGGCACGGTGACGCCATCCTGGAGGCCGAAGCTGGCGCCTTCCTTCAATATGGTCTGCTGACGCCGGCTCTGAATCAGTTCTGTGCCGATGCCATTCCAGGCGTACGGTGTGTTGCGACCAATGCTGGCTGCATGGATCGGATCGTCGAGATAATAGCGCTCGGTTAGGATCCGCTCGACCCAGCCGTCGGGGTAGTTCGATATCGCGACGGCCTCCTGCGCCGCAGTGACGAGATCGACGTGACTGACTAACGCGAACTGCTCAAAACCGAGCCTGCGGGTCGTCTCCAGCATGAGGTCGAAGAAGTCCGTATCCGAACGCACCTGGCCGAGGCAGAGAAAAAACTCGATAAGCTCTGAACCGATAAACATGCAGCACTTCCCCTGTTGGAGCGCAGGCATTCGGTTTGGCTGGCGACCAGTCTATTCTCGCTACTTCGAAGCGTTTCCATTCAGCCAGGCTGATCGCCTGCAGGTTGTAGATATGGTCATGGACAACCATCGTGCGTGCGCCCTGACCGATATGACCGCAACCAATCCTGATTTCGAAATCGCGATCAGCACCATGAATATACTACTGGCCGCAAATTGGACCATGACATTTTTGTTACGCGATCGAGGCGGTCTATCTCAACGGCTCATGTGCTTAAAGCGGCGGCGACCAGCAAGCTCGATTTGCTCATTCCATCGGCATCGAAATTCGTATAGGATTTAGCTGCTTCATGACACCGCGCCGGGCAATCCGTGAGGAACCCGGGACTTGGATGTCATTCACTTCCAAGACATTGCTGACTTGTGCGGCAGCCGACTTGATCGTTGGCGCAGCTGTTGCGCACTGATGTGCGCAGGGATCACTGTGGCGCCACTGGATTTATTTCCATTCAGACGTGCGCTCGCCGCGCCCCGCTCATCAGCAATGACCCGGTTGGTAGGCGCGATTTTGGCGAAATGCCGGGCGCGCTTTGTCCGACGCTTACGCTTGTCGCACATCAAGCCCACGCAGCGCACTTGGTTCGAAGTTGGCCAAGGAAACCAAGGTGGGAGGGGAGGGCGGGGTGGAGATTTGAGCGGACGGAACATGCCATGCGCGGAACTGAGACTGGTTCGGCGATGACGCAACCATCCCGTTTCAAACAGTCAGACATTACTCGCGCAATCAAAGCGGCCGAGGCCGCCGGCATGCATGTCGGCCGGATCGAAATTGATCCCAACGGGCGAATCATCCTCCATGCAGTTTCAGCCCCCGGCACGGTGATGTTTCAGCGTGAGAACAGCTGGGATGATCTTCTGCGATGAGACGCCGATTTCTGCCCAAATACGTGACGGCGTTTGTCGACCGTCACGGCAAGGAGCGCTTGCGTTTTCGGCGTACCGGATTCGAAAGCCACTATTTCAAATCCAAGCTGGGAACCGAGGAGTTTCGACAGGAATATCGAGCTTGCCTGGATGGTCGGGAAGTGGCCGCACCAGTCAAGGTCAAGCGCAGTGCTCCGGGAACTATTGATGATCTGGTGGCTCGCTATTGCTCTTTGCCGTCACGGCTCGGCCCCACTGAAACGACGCAGCGAAAAATTCGCGGTATCCTGGAGAAGTTCAGAAAAGAGCATGGGCATCGCACTGTTGCGGATCTGGAATTTGAGCATGTTGAGGCCATCTTGCAGCGCAAAATGGAAAGGCGGAAGGTCGGCTCTCGAATCGAAGGCGGCGTTGAGGCCGCTCGCAAACTCCGAAAGGAATTGGTCCGCCTGTTCGATTTCGCCGTCAAATCCCGGCTGATAGATCGCAATCCCGCAGCCCTTGCCGACCGCATTAAGATCGCTCCTGGCGAACGTTCCAAGGGCTATTACAGTTGGACTGAGAGCGACATTGAACAGTATCGCGAATGTCATCTTCTGGGATCACGCGCTCGGCTGGCGATGGAATTGATGTTGTGGACCGGGCAGCGTCGCATTGATGCCATCCATCTTGGTCCCAGGCATGTGGCGACCGGACGTATTGAACTCAGCCAATCCAAAGGCGGGAAGGTCCTTGGGCTACCCGTCGCGCCCCAACTTCTCGAATCAATCGTCGCCATGCCCCCATTGCCGGAAGGTGCAGAATGCTTCCTTCTGAATGAACTGGGGCGTCCGTTCACCAACGCCGGATTTGGAAACTGGTTTCGAGATCGATGCGACGAGGCCGGATTGCATCAGTGCACGGCGCATGGCCTGCGAAAGGCGATGATGCGGCGCCTGGCTGACGTTGAGACGAGCCAGCAAGGCCTCAAATCCGTATCTGGTCACAGCCGCGACGAAGAGGTGGCAATCTATGTCCGTGGGGCTGAGCAAAGACGTCTTGCAGCGGCCGCTATCGCCCGAGTCTCCGACTGGGAAAAATTGCCTGAAACAGAAAAGGAAGATGCGCTCGCGGAGGCCGCAAAATCGGCTCTATCGGCGTGGCAAATGTCTAACCTTGGGAAAAGTTAGACATCGGGTTAGACATTTTTCTTCATAACTATCTGAAATTAAAAGGAAAAATGTAAGAGTTGGAGGCCCGAGCCGGAATCGAACCGGCGTATACGGATTTGCAGTCCGCTGCGTCACCACTCCGCCATCGGGCCTTCGGTGTGGAGGAAGCGCCAGTAACAATGGATCGCGGCTTGCGCAATGGCTTTTCGGCGCGAAAACGACACCGGGTGGAAATCTTGTGCAGGTTCCTGTGCAAATGCCGGTTATTCGGGCTGTCTACCGCGCGATGATGGGGCGGGGCGCTTGCAGG
>NZ_VIRF01000128.1 GCF_008107685.1 Novosphingobium sp. BW1 | reverse complement strand
CCTTCACCGGCGTGCTGCGGCGCGAGGGTATCGCCATCAGCATGGACGGCCGCGGCGCCTGGCGCGACAATGTCGTGGTCGAGCGGCTGTGGCGCTCGGTGAAGTACGAGGAAGTCTACCTGCACGCCTACGCATGCGTCAGCGAAGCGCGCAGTTCGATCGGCCGATACCTGGGCTTCTACAACGCCCGGAGACCTCACTCGAGCCTCGGCGGACGTACGCCCGATCAAACCTACTTTGACAATCTGCCACAGGCCGTGGCAGCGTGAATTGGCCGCGACTTGCGGGGCGTCACTCCGGCCGGGCTACGCCCGACCTCCATGACGCCCCGCAGGCGCCAGCTTGAACAACCAAACCGCAGACGATCCACTTATCAAACGTCAAAGGCTGTTCAGACAAACCGAGCCACTTCTGTGGTCAGAAAATGACACCGCCGAAGTCGACTGGTTTACGGCATCTTATGAAAGAAATAATCGACAGGCTGTGATACTGTAGCCATCCGCTGAAGGCCGCGTTGGATTAACAGCTAACATATTGTGGCAGTAAAAAGTTGGTAGACGATGCAAGCGAAGGGCAGCTTAGCTATATGCCAAGCCCAAACCCGACAGTCCCCTACCGGCCCGACGATGACACTCTGGATAGGCCGGTTCGATTGCAACGGCCATACTTTGTGGAGCGAGGTGGATAGGCAAAGCTGCGGTCGACAGTTCCGGGAGCCCGAGGGCGATGGCCCTCGGAATTCATTTCTTCTGGCTTCTTTCGATTTCTGTCTGCCCTGACCGGCTACCTTGCGGATCCGACGCGGTCCCGGCTGCGCGAGGTGCGGTTGCCAGGGATGGGGTCAAGGGGGGATGACCCCTTGAATTTCCCTTTCCTTCTGCACTTTGCTGCTGCCGGAAGGCCGTGCGTCACACCGGCTCCCCGGCGGCGCGGCAGCGCTCGACGAGGCTGTTTTCATCGCGCTTTACCCAGAGCATGGAGAGGATGAGGCAGACCACGATCACGGGGGCGACGAGGTTTACCGAGAGGATCGCCGAGCCCAGGTTGCCGCCGTTGGCATCGCTGATCATGCCCACCGCGTAGGGGCCGATGCCAAGGCCGCTCAGCGTCGAGATCATCACGAAGGCCGAGCTTGTCACACCGCGCATGCGGGGCAGGACGAGGTCGTACATCATCGCGTAGAGCGGGGGCATCCACATCGTCAGCACCAGCGAATAGAGCGTGAAGCGCAAGTAGAAGCTGCTTGCCTCGGGCGCGGTGTAGACCCAGATCGCCAGCAGCGGCGAGAAGCCGAGCGAGGCGAGGGTGAGGCCGATGCGGCCCGCGCCCGGAAGGTAGCGGTTGGCCTTATCGGCCAGCGGCCCGGCCACCAGCGGCCCCAGCATGCCCAGGCCCGCCGAGAGGAGGCCGAAGTTGAGCCCGGTCTCGCGCGCAGAGAGGCCGTAGCTGCGCATCAGGAAGGACGGCGTGAAGCCCATGACCCCGTAGTTGATCGCATATTGCAGCGCGCCCGCGCCCATCAGGAGCAGCAGCGTGGGCGAGGCAATGGCCGCGTGGGCCGGGCGATCGGAAAGCTTCAGCGACTGGAACAGGTTCAGGATCACGAAGGCCCCGAAGCCGACCACACTCCATTGCAGGACGTGCGGGTTGATGGCGAGGACGCCGAAATCGATGGCCGGGCGCGGCGAGAAGTGCTGCGCCAGCTTTGCGATTGTGGTGCAGGCGGCCACGATGAGGGCAAGGCCTGTGATGTTCGCGATCCAGCTACGTGCAGGAGCCCCGCGCCGGTGCAGCATGGCCCAGTTGGTGATGGGGGCGACGGCGGCAAAGAGCGCGAGGCTGGCCTTGAAGGGGGCCGGGTCCGCCTTTGTCGCGATGCCGTCGCTCTTGCCGCGTTCGGGCTCGGGCTGGCGCAGGAGAAGGAGCACGAGGATGAAGCCGGGAAGGGCGGCCACGACGAAGGCGAACTGCCAGCCCGATAGGCCGAGCGGTGCGCCGGTGGTAAAGGCGTGGTTCCACCAGTCCGCAGCGATCCCGCCCAGCATCATCGAGGCGCCAAGGCCCAGCGCAATGGCAATGGCGACGGCGGCCATGGCAAAGCTGCGCCGTCCCTTGGGGATGACATCGAAGATGAGACTGTTGCCGGTCGGCTGGGCGGCGGCTTCGCCGATCCCGACGCCGAGGCGCGAGAGGGCAAGGAGCGCAAAGCCCGAGGCAAAGGCCGCCATCAGCGTCGAGACCGACCAGATCGCGATGCAGATCGCGAGCAGTTTCGTGCGTATCCAGCCATCGGCGAGCCGTCCCAGCGGGAGCGAAAAGAGCGCGTAGAAGAGCGCAAAGACGGTGCCGTAAAGAAGGCCCAGTTCGGCATCGCCGATGTTCAGATCTGCGCGGATGTCGCTGGCAAGGATCGAGAGGATCTGGCGGTCGAGCAGGCTCATCGCCTGGGCCGCGCAGATCAGCGTCAGGATGCGCCAGCCGGTCCTGCCGATCCTGTCGTCGCGCGCGGGGAGCGGGGAACTCGGGGTTACGTTGGCCTTCACAGGTTGAACCATTTTTCGGCGTTGGTCTGGAAGAACTGGCGCTTGGCGTCGAAGGGCATGTCCATCGCGTCCATGGCGTGGACCTCTTGCGCGACGACTTCGTAAGGGTAGTCCATGGCGTACATCACCCGGTCGGTCCCCATGACCTGCTGCGCGAACTTGACTGCGGGTTCCCAGGCCATGCCCGAATTGGTGACGAGGACGTTCGAGCGGAAATACTCGGCAATCGTCTTCTTCAGGGGCTTCATGCATTCGTAGCGGTTCGAGCGCACGCCCGCCTGGTGCATGTAGTCGAGCCGGTAGAGCCAGTAGGGCAGCGCTTCGCCCATGTGCCCGACCATGATCTGGAGGTCGGGATAGCGGTCGAAGATGCCGCTGGTGATGAGGCGCAGGAGATGCATCCCCGTCTCCACCCCGAAGCCGAAGATGGCGCCGTCGAGCCCGGCTTCGAGCATGGGGTCAATCATGGCATCGGGCGGGGTCGAGGGGTGGATGTAGAGCGGCTGGCCGACGTCGGCGAGCGCGCGGAAGATCGGATCGAACTTCGCCGCATCCAGGTATTCGCCTTGTGTATGGCTGTTGATTTGCACGCCCTTGAAGCCCAGCTCCCTCGCGCCGCGCCGGATTTCGGCGGCGGACCACTCCGGGTCCTGCGGGGCAACGGCGGTCATGCCGATGAAACGGTCGGGGTGGGCCTGGCAACGTTCGGCCAGGTAATCGTTGGCGCACAGCGCGATGCCCTTGGCCTCGTCCATGTCGAGCAGGGGTTGCACGCCGGGCGAGGTGAGCGCGAGGATCGCCTTGTCGATGCCATGGGCGTCCATGTCGGCAAGGCGCTTGTCGCCAAGGTCGAGCAGGCGCTCAATGATGGTCATCGCGCGCGCGCTCGGGCTCTGCGCGTAGAAGCCCCAGAGCGAGACCATGCCCTTGTCCGCGCTCCCGTTCTTCACCATGCGCAGGTAGATGTCGATCTGCTCGCGCGTGGCGAAGGCCTCTTCGGTGGCGATGCGAAGGTAACCCTTGTCACCGCCGGTCTTGAGCTCTCCCGTCATGTTTTTGTTATCCTTCGTGTACAGCCTTGGTGACGAGGCAGGCCATGATGCCTTCGGGCCCGTCCTCGTGCCCGTGGCCTGACCATTTGACCCCGCCGAAGGGGCTGTCCGCGCCCCCGATCATGGGTGTGTTGATGCCGACCATGCCCGCCTCGATGACAGCCGAAAGGCGCTTCTGGCGTGCGGCGTTGCTCGTCCAGGCATAAGCCGCAAGGCCGTAGGGCAGGCGGTTGGCCTCGGCGATCATTGCCTCCTCGCTCTCGAAACGGTTGAGGAGCGCGACCGGGCCGAACGGTTCCTCGTTCATAATGCGCGCGGTCTGCGGCACGTCGGAGAGGACCGTGGGCTGGTAGAAGAAGCCCTGGTTGCCCAGCCGCTCGCCGCCGGTGTGGAGGCGCGCGCCCGCGTCCATCGCCTCGCGGATGAGCGTGTCGATGGCCTCCACCCGGCGCGGGTTGGCAAGCGGACCCATCTGGCTTTCCGGTTCGAGCCCGGGGCCGATCCGCAAGGCCGCCGCCCGGTTCGCAAAGCCTTCGCGGAAGGCCTCGTAGACAGGCGCTTCGACGATGAAGCGGGTGGGGCTGACGCAGACCTGTCCGCCGTTGCGGAACTTCTGCGGGACGGCGGTATCGAGCACGCGCTCAATGTCGGCATCGGCAAAGACGAGGACCGGCCCGTGACCACCCAGTTCCATCGTCGTGCGCTTGAAATCCTCGGCCGCGAGCTTGGCGAGCTGGCGCCCGACCACGGTCGAGCCGGTGAACGAGAGCTTGCGGATGATGGGGCTGGCAAGGAGGTGGCGCGAGACTTCGTCGGGCACGCCGAAGACGGCCTGCGCGACTTCGGTCGGAAGCCCGGCGTCATAGAGGCATTGCAGTACGGCGAGCGCGCTTGCCGGCGTCTCCTCGGCCGCCTTCATGATGACCGAGCAGCCCGCCGCGATCGGCGCGCCGAGCTTGCGGCCTGGATTGCCGATAGGAAAGTTCCAAGGCGCAAAGGCCGCAACCGGGCCGACAGGTTCATGCACCACGGTTGAACGCATGCCTTCAGGGCGCACCAGCGTGCGGCCGTAGATGCGAAAGACCTCACCGGCATAGAACTCGAAAAGGCCGATGTTCATGCCGACCTCGATGCGCGCCTCGATGAGCGTCTTGCCCTGTTCGAGGACGGCGATGCGCGCGATGTCCTCCATGCGCTCGCGCATCAGGCGCGCGGCGCCGTTCAGCACGTTCGCGCGTTCCTGGGGCGTCGACTTGCGCCAGATGGCAAAGCCGCGCGCGGCTGTCTCCAGCGCGCGGTCGAGGTCGGCGCTCGTCGCGAGCGGGAGCTTGCCGATGGTCTCGCCGGTGGCCGGGTTCAGGACATCGTGGGTCATGCGGTCGGCGCCGGACAGGCGCTCACCATCGATCATAAGGTACAGTTCAGGGTATTCGCTCATGCCTCACCGCGCGGCTGGAGGGATCGGGTAAACGGAAAAGGCCATCGGGCAGGGGCCTCTCGCGCCAGAGGGGGACGAAGCGGCGCGAGGGAGCCCTGCCGTCAGGACCCGAGGTCGGCCTACTCGGCCGCCTGGGCGTCCGCCTTGGCCTTGACGCGGTCGATGTCGCCCTGCCAGCGCTCGGCCACCATTTCCTTGCCGGTCACAGGGTGCGGCATGTGGAAAGGCAGCAGCTTGTGGGTGGGCCAGAGCCAGTGGTCCTCGATCAGCGCGTCGGGGCCGCTCGGGTCCTCGGGGTAGAGCACCTTGGGGAAAGGCACGTATTCGGCCTCGGTATAGGCCCAGCCCTTGTCGAAGTCGGCGTGCCAGTGCGGGAAGTAGTTGAGGACGTGGATGCGCCAGACCCCGTCCACCTTCTTGTAGGTGTTCTCGTAAATGCCGCCTTCCCACCACTGGCGCGGGTTGGCCATCATCGGGTTGTCGGGGGTGAGGTAGTCCTTGTGGCGCCCGGCCTGCATCATCGAACGGGCACGCGCGTGCGCGGTCACGCCGTCGGGATCGATAGTGATGATGTCCTGGAGCTGCGGATGGTCGAGCAGGAAGCCGTCGATGGGGCCGTTGTTGCCGTGGGTGAAGCGCTTTTGGAAACGCTCGACATAGAGGCGGCGCGCGCCTTCCTTGCCCTTCCACACGCCGCCGAAGAAGCGCACTTCGGCATCGTCGGTGAACAGGTCGACGGTCTCGTTGTACATGCACTTGTCGATGAGATAGCCGTAGAGGTGCTGCAGCTTGCGCACGTCCAGCTCGTCCTCGCGCACGGTCAGGCGGCGGGCCAGATCGGCGACCTGGTTTTCCAGGGCCTCGATGCGGGCGGTATCGGTCATATGGGGTTCCTCTCTCCTGGGATTATCGTTGTTTGGTTGGGGGGCAGGGTCACAGGCCCAGCGCTTCGAGACGCTCGATCTCCTCGCGGTAGGGGCGGATCGCCCGGTATATGCAGAAGGTCGCCAGCGGCAGCAGGGCGAGGGCGGTGATCTCCAGCGCCAGCCACAGCTTGGCCGGGTCGGCAACGACATACTGGGCGACAAGGCCGATCACGAAGCTGCCCATCGCGCCAAAGAAGGTGAACATGAACAGGTAGATCGCGGTGACCTGCCCGCGCATGGCGTTGGGCGCGACGCGCTGGATCGCCGCGTTCTGGGGGACCGCGCCCGCGATCCCGAACATCGCGCCGAACGAGGCGACACCGAGCGCGGCATAGCCGTTGGGCATGAGCGGCGAGAGGATCGAGCACACGGTGACGACCGCAAAGCAGATCGTGGCGGCAAAGACGTTGGCGTCCTTGCGGCGCTTGGCCAGCCATTCGACGAACGTACCGCCCAGGACCAGGCCGAGCAGCGAGGCGACGAGCGTCATGCCGCCGATCACCGCGCCGATCTGCGCCTCGCTCCAGCCGTAGGTGCGGATCATGAAGGGCACGCGCCAGAACGAAAGCCCGAAGGTCTCGATCGCGCTCAGCGCGAGGCCGAAGAACAGCGGGTAATAGACCCTGCGGTTGGCGTGGATCGCCTTGGCTGCGTCGAGACCCGTGAAGGTGAGGATGCGGCGCGAGAGCGAGGCGTTTTCCGGCACGGTATTCATCATTCCCGGAATGATCAGGCGCGTGGGCTCCTTCACGGTCAGGAACAGGAGCGCGAAGAAGAAGGCGGGAAGGCCCGTCCAGATCAGGATCCACTGCCAGGAATAAATGCGGAACGAGCCCCAGACCGTCGGCTCCCAGTGCGAGGTCATCGCGATCAACTGGCCGCCCAGCAGCGGCCCCAGCGTCGATCCGCCGATGAAGCCCAATTGCAGGATGGCAAAAGCGCGGGTGATCTTCTTGGGCGGGAACATGTCCGCCAGAAGCGAATAGGACGCGGGCGCGTGCGCCGAACCACCTGCGGCCAGGAACACCCGGCTGCCCACGAACTGGATGAAGTTCTGCGCGATGCCGCCCGCAATGGTGACAAGGCCGATCACTGCGACGCCGCCTGAGAGCACGTACTTGCGCGGCCAGATGTCGGCGAGGCGGGCGAGCGGAATGCCGACGAAGAGGTAGCAGATGATGCTGGCGGGCCCAGCGAGGAAGCCCAGCTGCGAATCGGTCAGCCCGAAATCGGACTTGATCCGCTCGGCCATCATCCCGAACACGACCTGGTCGAAGAAGGTGAGAAAGGTTGCCAGGACAATCACGGCCAGTGCCCAGTAGGCGCTGGAGGGCTTGGGCCATTCGCGCGATTCGACGGCATCCTGACCGGCGGCCCCTTGCGCTTCGCTGCCCGCAGGCTCGAACGGCTCGATACCGGCACTCGCTACTGCCATCGCGTCTCTCTTCCCATCTCTCTCAGGACGCCTTGTCAGGTCGTTCCCATTCGTTATTGTTGGCCTTGCATACAATCTCTTGTTCGTGAAAAAAAGACAGGAGATTCGGTTCGAGGCCGAAAAAGTTCTAAAAATCGATGGAGAGGAGTGAGGAGCTATGCAGGATCTACCGGGGAAGACCGCCTTCGTGACGGGCGGCGCCAGCGGGATTGGCCTGGGTATTGCCAAGGCCCTGCTTGGGGCGGGCATGAACGTTGCCATTGCCGACATTCGTCAGGACCATCTCGATGAAGCCACAGCCGAACTGGACGGCGGGGACAAGGTGCTCGCGCTCCGGCTCGACGTCACCGACCGCGACGCCTTTGCCGCGGCTGCCGACGCCACCGAGGCCAAGTTCGGCAAGATCCACGTCCTGTGCAACAACGCGGGCGTTGCGGTTGTTGGCCCCACCGACATGGCGACCTTCGCCGACTGGGACTGGGTCATGGGCGTGAATGTCGGCGGCACCATCAACGGTATCGTGACCATGCTGCCGCGCATGCTGAAGCACGGCGAGGGTGGGCACATCGTCAACACCGCCTCGATGTCCGCGCTCGTCCCGGCCCCTGGCACCACGATCTATTCCTCGGGCAAGGCGGCTGTCACCTCGATGATGGAATGCATGCGCCCCGAACTGGAATCGCGTGGCATCGTGTGCTCGGCCTTCTGTCCGGGCGCGGTGCAGTCGAACATTGCCGAAGCCGGGCGCACCCGTCCCGATGATCTGTCCGAGACCGGCTACGCCGAGGTCGACAAGGGCCGCCAGGCGGGCGGTAGTTTCTTCCACCTCTACCAGACCAAGGAAGAGGTCGGTGAACGCGTGCTGACGGGGATTCTCAACGATGAACTCTACATCCTCACCCATGCCGAATTCCTGATCGGTGTGAAAGAGCGGGGCGAGGCGACCACCGCGGCGGTGCAGGTCCAGCTGCCCGAGAACGAGGAGTACAAGAACACCTTTGGCGTGCTCTTCCGCAACTCGGCGATCACCGAGGAGATCGACCGGCAGAAGGCTCTGCGCGCCGCGCAGATGTCCGAAACCGGCGTCGCGTAAAGGGGGGGCGGGCATGACACAGCTTGCGGGCCGCACGGCCTTCGTTACGGGCGGGGCGAACGGGGTTGGCCTGGGCCTGGCCCGCGCCCTCCTCGCCGAAGGGTGCAAGGTGGCTATCGCCGACGTGCGCGAGGATTCGATCGAGGCTGCGCTCAAGCTGCTGGAGAACCAGCACGTGATCGGCGTGCCGCTCGACGTGGCCTCGCGCGAGAGTTTCGCGCAGGCCGCCGACCGGGTAGAGGCCGAGCTTGGCCCGGTCAGCCTTCTCTTCAACAATGCTGGCGTGAATCTCTTCCAGACCATCGACGACAGTTCGTACGATGACTGGGACTGGCTCCTGGGGGTGAACCTGCACGGCGTCATCAACGGGGTGACGACCTTCGTGCCGCGCATGAAGGAGCGGGGCTTGGGCGGGCACGTCTGCAACACCGCGTCGATGGCTGCGTTTCTGTGCAACGGCGCGCCGGGCATCTACAACACGACCAAGTTCGCGGTCCGGGGCCTCAGCGAATCCCTGCGCTACAGCCTCGCGGCTCACGGGATCGGCGTGTCGATGCTCTGCCCGGGGCTAGTAAAGAGCCAGATCTATGCAAGCGACGCGATCCGGCCCGAAGCGCTCAAGGCAGGCGCGAAGGAGATAAACACCGAATTCGTGAGCAATCTGGAAAAGCTGCACGAGGCCGGAATGGAGCCCGAGGTGATCGCCGCGCGCACGTTGGAGGCGATCCAGGAGAACCGCTTCTACATCTTCTCCCACCCCGAGTTCAAAGACGAGCTGGCCGAGGTCTTCGATGAGGTTCTTGCCGACTTCCGCGAATACCCCAAGGACCCAGGGCTTGCCGACCGTCTCCAGATCGAGGCGGGCCGCCGCGCCAGCTACAAGAAAGCGCGCGAAGCCGCCAACGCGCTCTGAGCTTTCGGTAATGTTCCGATAGAAACGCGGGCTGCGCAGGGCAATCTGCGCGGCCCGTTTGCGTCTGGGGGGCACGGCGACGATGCGGCTCGGGACATCGGCGCGAGGGTTCAGGCGTTCCTGCGCGAGCACCTGATCCCCTGCGAGCGCGATCCGCTCCGGACTTTCGCCGCTCGGCCCCAACGCGCTCAGCACGATGGCACCGCATGAGGGAGCAGTGGCCTGCAGAAACTGCACTCTGAGATAATTGGATTTTCTGCGTCGGAGCAGCCAGCAAGGTTGCGAGACGGGAGCAGAGAGTGGGTAGAAGTGTCTATTATCTGCCCCGGCCGGTTTCGTCCGAAGATCTCGCGATCATGCGTCGCATCGATGCGTTGCATCTGGAGTTCGCCTTCGCAGGAAGCGGGATGATGCGCGACTTTCTTCGTCACGAGGGCATCACGATCGGCCGCTGCCATGTCGTGCGCCTGATGAAGAAGATGGCGATCGAGGCGGTCCATCGCCGGCCAGCACGTTCCAAGCCGGCGCCTGGGCGCAAGATCTATCCCTAGCTCCTGCGCAAACTGCCGATCGTAAGGCCCAATCAGGTTTGGGCGGCAGATATCAGCTATATTCCCATGGCCCGGGGCTTCGTCTATCTCGTCGCCATCGTCGATCGGCTCAGCCGCAAGGTTCTCAGCCATCGGATTTCGATCACGCTGCAGGCCGACGTCTGGGTTCGATCTGGAGGTAGGGCCCTTCGCGGTCGCTGAGCTTGTAGGCCTTATCTTTTGGCTTCGCACGCAACACCCAGGCGGCGGTGAGCCCGGATTTCTGGGGGAGGGGGCCGTAGGACATGATGGCAGCTCCCGATTGCTTAAGGCGGGACAACCATCAAATCTACCATCATTTGGGTGAGGTTTAGTGAAATGGCCCGAACCTGACGGAGCCATAATGCCACTCAAAACCGCAGAAAACAGGCAGTTCTGGGATGCTTTCAGACCTGCTGAGAAGCAAAAATGGAGCCGAGCCGGAATCGAACTGGCAAACCTTTCAGGCTACATATCAATCAATTAGATTGAAGCACGACCCTTTAAGGCCCCTCCCAAAGGCCCCCATAACTTTTTCCTTCAAAAGCAATCGAACCGACTCCCAAATGAAGCCAAACTTGGCCCCTTGCTGCAGACGTCGCGGAGACGGACATCATCATTTCATCTGACGACGTAGCGGGCCGTGGCCAGTAACTTCCCTTACGTGGTCCATTAGAGCGTGCAGCAGCTCCCGCACCTCATTCGGTTTGAAACCTCCATCGTTCGGCATGGCATCGCCGATCAGGTGAATTCTGTTCCATTTCCAGTAGGGGGCGAGCACGCGCGTCAGGCGTTCCGTTTCTTCACACTCGTAACCAAAGCCGGTGGCGTTGGCATAGGCCAGCGATCGGTCAACATGGAGACTGATGTGCCGCGCGCACCAGGCATCGGGAAAGCCTACATCCAACAGATGGCATGAGAGGGCCAACTGGACGACGATGCCAGTGCAGTAGAGAAAGTCGGTCCAGTCACCCGGTGCGCCGGGTTCAAGCGATCGCTGGAATTCTTGCGCGCGCTGATAGCGGGCGCGACTGAGGTCGCGGCCTTCGCGGGTTCGCAAGAGATGGAAGGGTTCACCACCGTAAATCCGCCAGAGCGCGGCAAGTTCGCCGTTATGGGCTCTTGGGTGCTGCCTGACAGGCAGACTGCCTTGTGACGAGACAGGGATAAGGTTGTCCATTGGCACCTCCGGTCCGCATTGATGCGGTTACGCGGAAGATGACGAGACAGATGCGGAAACAGTCCCGAACTCCCGCACGCTAGGCGCGGGAGCCGCCGGAGCTGGTAACATGTCAGTAACATGCGCCGCCGCCTTTAGCCCGAAGGCTTGGACATACGCGTCGGCACCCCGGAAAACTGAGTTTTCCGAGCTGGATTACTGACGGGATTACCAGTCCCGGCGCTGCCCTTTGCGCAGCGCGTCAACAAGATAGCAGAGGCGAGTCCGCCCGCCAAGGGCAGCGCGACTGGCGGCTTAGAGACTGGATGTCGCATCCGCCTCGTTCAAAGATGTGTCTTGGCCCTGCCGTCCGCTATATCGGACGGCAGGGCAACTATCACCACGGCCACAGACGCTGCCACGATGGGTCGGGCTCGCGCAACGTGCGCAAGAATATCTTGAGCGCTGCGGCAAATTCGGCCTGCACCTCATCGGCGCTAATGCCGTGCCGCTCGGCAAGCTCGGGATAGCTGATCTCCTCCAAACGAATCGCCCAGAAGATCGCGCGCTGCCGGTCGGTCATCCGGCGCAGGGCACGACGGCCCCGCCGCCGAAAGACACGGGGCGGAAGTTGGTCGGTCATGACCTTACCTCCCCGCCCGAGAGGAGAAAGTCCGCCGCCTTGCTGGCCGCGCTCGCGGCCCGGAAGATCGCCCTCTCGTCGGCGCGCATGACTTCAAGCCATGCGCCAATATAATCCGAATGCCGGACCGTGGGCTGAATACCAAGCGAGGCGCAGGTGAAGGCTGCCGCCATTTCGGCAACAAGCTCTTCCTTGGCATACGCAGCCGATCCGAACGCGCCCGACTGGTCGCGGTTCAACCGGCTGACATGGCCGCTGTGATGCCCGAGCTCATGCAGCGCCGTCCGGTACCAGTTCACCGGATCATGAAAGGCAGCCTGCGGCGGTACCTGCACATTGTCCTGTGTGGGCGAATAGAACGCCTCGCCCCCACCGATCCGGAAATTCGCGCCGGTCGCTGCAATTACCCGGTCCGCCTCGGCAATCGCCATGACCGGATCGGGCAGGGCAGGAATGCTGGTCAGTTCCTCCGAAAGTCCCTCGCACTGGTTGACGTTGAACACGGTAAAGCGCTTCAGGAAAGCAATAGTCTGTGCCTTGCGGTTTTCGCCCTGCGCCTTCTCGGCCTCGTCCCTGGGCGTGAAACGGTCAGCATAGCAGATGACCGTTCCCTTCTCCCCGCGCCGGACATGCCCGCCCGCCTTTTCGGCCTGCCGATAGGTCAGCCAGCGCTGCGATCCGTATCCCTGTTCGATCCCCGAGGCCCACATGATCAGAATATTGATCCCGGAATAGACCCGGCCCGACACACCATTGTGCGGCATCGCGCAGGGGCACCGTGAGGCATCCCACGGCTGCACCCATGGGAGCCTGCCTTCCTCCAGCTCCGCGATGATCCGGGACGTAACCTCGCCATAAAGGCTCTGACGGTCCGACGTGCTCATGGTCCTTCACTCCTTCCTAAACCGCCATTGACCGGCGCCAGGGTGGCGGGGGGCGGCAGGAGCGGACCAAGAGCCCCGCCGGTTGCCGACGGGGCGCACCTGACAGGGCCGCAATGAAATGGAGGACCCGGAAGCGCAGCGGACGGGTTGCGCGCCGCCGAGGCGGTGCTACGGGCAGCGACGCCCCCCGCCACCTTGACGCCGAAGGCCCGACGCCGCCGCGCCATCAGCGCGGCGACCGCCAAAGGGATGAGGGGCATCCCGCCCGGACCGCTCAAAGCGGGCCGGAACGCGTCATGCGATCGTTGCGGGCATGCCGACGAGACGCCGCAGGCGGCTAGGCTGGAGCGAAGCGAAAGTAGAGCGCGGTCAGGCCACGACGGCCTGAGACGTCTCCAAATCCTGTTGCGTCCCCCTCCCATCAGGGGCCGAAGGCCATAATCTGAGGTGGCCGAGGTCACTATATCATTGCTGAGCGGCATCCGCGCCGTTGCAACACATGCCGAGCCGCCGTAAGCGTGCAGCCATGTCTATTGCAACGATATCGAAACGGATATGGTCCTTATGTCACGTGCTTCGCGACGACGGTATAGTATACCATAAGTATCTGTCGGAATTGACATATCTGCTGTTTCTGAAGGTGGCGTCTGAAACAGGACGGGATGATTTCCTGCCGCAAGAGTATCGCTGGGGACACCTGATCACTCAGCCCGCTCCTGGTATGCTTAGCTACTATCGCAAGATGCTGACGAGTTTGGGCGAAGATGCAGAGAACGAGGTAGTCCGGGAGATTTTCAAATTCCCGACGACCGTGTTCAATCATGAGGAAAATCTACGCAAAGTCGTGGATGGGATCAACGCGATTGACTGGCATGAAGCGGTGTCTGATGGACTTGGTGCTGTATACGAAAGTTTGCTTGAACGTAATGCATCCGAGGCTCGTTCAGGTGCCGGACAGTACTTCACTCCGCGAGCCTTGGTGGATGCGATGGTCAAGGTATTGAAGCCAAACCTAGGTGAAATAATTCAGGACCCTGCGGCAGGAACTGCGGGATTTTTGATATCCGCACAAACATATATTCGGGAACTCCACAGTAAAGCCGCCTACAATCGCAATCCGCCGCATTTTCAGGCCGTGGAGATAGAGGGCGACACTTACCGTCTCTGTCTCATGAATATGTTCCTTCATGGCATGCAGGGAAAAGCTTTGCATGGAGATGCGCTCACGCACGATATTGACAAGCTCGATTCGCCGTCTGTAATTCTTGCGAATCCGCCTTTTGGGAATAGTGCAGGGGGTGCTCGACCACGACGGAATGACCTGCCCTACCCGACGCCCAATAAGCAACTTCTATTTCTACAGCAAATCGCTTTGTCGCTGAAGGAGGGGGGGCGAGCGGCAGTTATAGTGCCGGATAATGTCCTTTTTGAAGATAAAGTCGGATGCGATGTTCGCAAATGGCTCATGAACCGGTGCAATCTGCATACCATCCTGCGCCTACCCACCGGTATCTTCTATGCCCAAGGTGTGAAGACAAATGTCATGTTCTTCACAAAAATTTCCGAAACATCAGAGAGTGCGACAAAGGAGGTATGGTTCTATGACCTGCGCGCTCAGATGCCGAGCTTCGGCAAGACGCGCACGTTGAAAGCCGAAGACTTCGCGGACTTTTTCAAAGCTTTTGGCGATGACCCACTAGGCGGAGCTAAACGCAAGGATCAGGGTGAGGCCGGGCGCTTCCGGAAGTTCACGCGAGAAGAAATCGCCAAGCGCAACGACAATCTCGACATTTCGTGGGTACGGGATGACGAAGAGGAGGTCGAAGAAGGTTTGACCGACCCGGAAGACATTGCTGCGGCCATCCTGGTTCACCTCCGTGCGGCCCTAGCAGAAATTGAAGCGGTCGAAGAGGAACTGGCTGAGACCGACGAGGTTGAAGCGTGACCAAATTCGAGAAGAATTATTCACTGGTTACAGAGTTGCTTCCGCAGAGGATCGGTATTCAAGACTCAGCAACCGGGGACTATGGCGAGCACGATCTAAACCGAGATCAACGCCGAGCAGCGCTGAACCGGGCTCATGAAATCCGCAAGTTTGAAATCGAGCTTTACTGGAAGAGGGCAACCTACTTCTGGGTGCTTCAGGCTGCGGTCTTCGCTGCGATCAGCTTCGTCTGGAAGGCCAAGGAACTTGAAATTTCGCCTGTTATCCCAGCGGCGTTTGCAGCTCTGGGCCTTGTGACATCAGTGGCAGGCGTCTTGTCGGCAAAGGGATCAAAGTTTTGGCAGGAAAACTGGGAACACCACATCGATATGCTGGAGGACGAATTCGAGGGGCGGCCCCACAAGACTGCCTATGTTGGGAAGGACGGTTTGGCGTGGTCGGTTTCAGGGGTAAATGAACGCTTGGGGTACTGCTTCGGTGCCTTTTGGGTGGCGCTGATATTCGCGGCAGTCGACAAGGCAAACCCATGGCTTAAATGGGGTTTTTCTGACTGCTTGGCATGGGTGACTTCAGTTGGCTTCCAGAC
Source organism: Novosphingobium sp. BW1 (assembly GCF_008107685.1). GTDB lineage: Bacteria > Pseudomonadota > Alphaproteobacteria > Sphingomonadales > Sphingomonadaceae > Novosphingobium. Next base: position 71,768 of record NZ_VIRF01000128.1, on the reverse strand, counting down.
TCTCGTTGTCCTGGCAGTCATGTTCATCGGAATTGTTTGGCTGACTATCCGGCGCACCGATTTTGAGCATGCAAAAGCTGTTCCATACGATTCGGCTGCTCCGACAATTGGCGGCTCTGATATCATTGAGCCTGAAAACCTTCCCGAGGTCGGAGAACTAGCAACCAGCGGAAAGCCGTTCCTCATTCGCCGGGAGCCGAAGATATGACCGCCGAAGTTTTCGGCCGCACTATACAGCTCTTTCTTGTCGATGGCACGCCTAACGGGCTTCGCAAGGCTACGATCCATGGCTGGACCGGGCTAACTTTCGTTGCAACCGCCAGCACGTTTGCCGCGCTTACTTCGCGGGGCGAGTTGGATCGGACAGGGATCTACATTCTGTCTGGTCCCGATACCGAGGCAGTCGGCGGCATCCGAGCCTATATCGGTTCGGCCAACAGCGTGCGCGAGCGCATCAAGCAGAGTGCACAGCAGCGCGATTTCTGGGAGACGGCGATCGCCGTGACCACCAGCGACGATGACCTGTCGAAGGGCCATGTCGAATATCTAGAGGCTCGGTTGATCGAGTTGGCCCGTGCAGCGAATCGGGTCACCCTGGATAACGGCACTGCGCCTGCTGGTAACCGCCGCCGCCTGCCTGAGGCGGACAAGGCGAATATGGAACAGTTCCTAGCGAACCTCAAAATAATCCTGCCGGTAGTCGGCCTTGACCTGCTCAAGCCGCAACCGCGCGCGGTGACACAGACTGCAACGCCTGTGGCGCAACGCACCGCAGGCGAAATCACTTTCGAAATCCGTCATCGTTCCGGCGTCAGCGCGGAAGCCGTAGAAGAAGATGGCGAGTTTGTCGTTTTGGAAGGCTCGGAAGCCCTGAAGGACACGGGCTATGTCCAGCAAAGCTACCTGGCCTTGAAGGATAATCTGATCAAGAAAGGCGTGCTACAAGTGGCGGGCGAAAGCCGCTACGTGTTCACGCAGCCATACGCTTTTTCCAGCCCCAGCGCCGCCGCCGCAATCGTGCTCGATCGTAACAGCAATGGGCTTTCGGAATGGAAGGTTAAGGGTGAGAAGCGAACCTACAGCGACGTAAAGCAAGCGCGCGCGGCCACAGAGGAGGCGAGCACATGAGCGAGCTTCCCAATACCTGGGTCCAGGTACCCATCGGCGAAGTCGCCGAGGTCAACCCGCGCAAGAGTGTCGATCTGAATGGTGATGACCTGGCGTCATTCGTCCCTATGGCTGCCGTCGACGAAGTGTCTGGGACGATCGCCGCACCAATTGATCGGCCTTACAGTGAGGTCTCAAAGGGCTTCACGCATTTCCGTAATGAGGACGTGATCTTCGCTAAGATCACACCGTCGATGGAGAACGGGAAGTCGGCAGTCGCACGCAACCTGAACAACGGAACCGGCATGGGTTCAACCGAGTTCCATGTGTTCCGCAGCTACGGCGCAATTGAGCCGGAATATCTCTGGCGTTACGTCCGGCAACAGTCATTCCGCGATGACGCTCAAACCGTCATGTCGGGCGCCGTTGGACAGCAACGTGTCCCAGCAGATTGGCTAAAGGAACACATGATCCCGCTCGCGCCGAAGGCCGAGCAGCGGCGGATCGTGGAGAAAGTGGACAGCCTCACCACACGAACAGCCCGCGCACGCAAAGAGCTAAACCGCATCCCGTCTCTGATAACTCGCCACAAACAACGCCTCCTGGCTCTGGCGTTCTCCGGTGAGCTAATTGGCAAACGCCCTTCGAAAGGGAAGGCCTTCGACAGCGGATGTTGGGACATTCCCAACGACTGGCATTGGATGCGTTTCGTTGATGTGGCTGAAATTGCTTCGAATTTAGTCAAACCAGAAACGATCCCTGAGCTACCGCATATCGCTCCAGATAATATCGAGGCGGGAACTGCTCGTCTGTTGCCCTATCGAACGATTGCCGAAGATAAGCTGATCAGCGTAAAGAACCGCTTTTATCCGGGGCAGGTCCTTTACTCTAAAATCCGTCCGTACCTGAAAAAGGCCGTCATTGTAGATTTTGACGGAGCATGCAGCGCAGACATGTACCCGATCAGCGCCCGACTGGAGCTCAATCCGAGATATTTGCTGTATTGGCTGATCAGTGACGACTTTGCGCGGTTTTCCGCCCGTCACGAAGGACGGACAGTGTTGCCAAAGATCAATCAAAAGGCACTGAACACAACGCCTTTTCCTCTGCCGCCCTTAGAGGACCAAACCGATGTTGTCAGGCGCATTGAGTCCGCCTTTGGCTGGCTTGACCGCGTAACGGGCGACCACGCCGCCGCCATGCGCCTTCTGCCCAAACTCGACTCCTCAATCCTAGCAAAGGCCTTCCGTGGCGAACTTGCCCTGCAAGACCCTAATGATGAGCCGGTCAGCTCACTATTGAAACGGGTAGCAGCCGAACGAGCTGAGAAGGCCACCAGCTCTCGCACTCGAAAAACAGATTCGAAGAAGGACCAAGCTATGGTCGCCAAGCCAATGTCTACCCGAGATCAACTCCTGGATGACTGCAGGGAGTGGCCAGCAACCGGCCTGACTTACGAAGACGTCGCGAGGCGGGTTGCCCGTCCTTACGATGAAATGCGTGACGCTTTGTTCGAGCTACTGTCAGAAGCTAAACCTCCGATCGTGCAGGCTTTCGATCCTGATCGGGAAATCGTCGTATTGCAGCGAGCTGCCGCGTGAAGCTGAAGCGTCTCAAGGTCTTGCACACGGTTGGCAGCGGTGGATTGCTCGACGGGCTAGAGGTATGGCTTGAACGCCCATCGAGCGCGAATGAGCACTTAGCACCTTTGTGTCTTCTGGGTCCGAATGGTTCGGGGAAGTCTCAGTTTCTCCAATTGGTCGCGGAGATATTCCAGGCAGCATGGCATCAGTTTAGCCCCAGCGAAGAACGGAAATCGGCGAACAGTGAAGTTCTGTTCGAGCTCGATTACCAAATCCGGCCTTCGGAATCCGACGGACCGGTCGACGTCAAGCTGTCGCGCAAGAAACAGGGTAAGTCAGCAGGCCCCATTGTTATGGAGAAAGCCACCCCAGATGGGTGGGTGGCCGTAGATGGTGAGTCAGCCGAGTTCGGGTCACTCTTACCGTCGCTGTTGATCGGCTACACCTCGGGCGACAATGAAACGCTGAGCATGCCCTTTCTTCTCAGTCGTTCTGGCTACGCAGATGGCGTGGCCAACGCTGCGTTGCAGGAAGCAGAATTGCCGCCTGACAATCGAATGCTCCTTATCGATTACGGGACCAATCTCGAGGTTCTGTTTGCGAACCTGATGCTGAGCAGCTTGGCGTCTCGTAAGGCAATACTTGAACATGCCCGGCTCCGCGACATCGCCTCTTGCCGATGTGTCGTCCGGCTGGCGCATTCTGCAGCGCCCAAAGCTCCTGCGAAGGCAGCAAAACGCAGCGGAAGGAAAGGTATTCAGCTGACCGCAGAGCTCGAAAAAACTCTCGATAGGTTAAAGCGTGCAGCTACGTGCTGGTCAGTAGAAGAGAAGACCGAAACCTATACATTCGATTATCTTGTTAGTGATGCGACGCGAGAAGCTTTTGCCCACTTCTTCAAGGACACCTTGGGCCTTTACCGATCTTTGCATAAGTTCGCCCTGCTGAATGACCTTGCTATTCCACGCCCAGCGCGTCAGCGCCTTGAAAGAGCAGTGCGTGAAAGGCGTTTCGCTTCCCGCTTGCCGGAACCCCAGCAAGAGGACCTGGTCTTCGGGTTCGAAGAGGTCCGCTTCCATTCGTCGTCCCGAGCCAAGTCGGCTGATGTCGTTGATTACGTTTCCTTGTCCGATGGCGAACATCAGCAGGCCCTAGTGCTTGGTCTTTTCTCGATGATCCGTGAACACAACGCGCTGTTCATACTCGACGAGCCCGAATCGCACTTTAATCCTCAATGGCGTATCAAGTTCGCCCAACGGCTCCTCGAATTACCCGGCAAGCGCGGCGACCAAGAAGTGGTCCTCACCTCGCATGCGCCTTTTGTGCCGGCCGACCTATCCCGTGAGCAGGTGCTCATTTTCTCCCGCAACGGGGCCGATCTCAAGGTCGCCAATCCGAACATGGAGACCTATGGAGCGAATTTCGATAGAATCCTCGAACACTGTTTTGGCGTTCAGCCGCCAATATCGCAGATGGCTCGTGACGAGATTGCTACTCTGCTCGAAAGTGATGACATCGCAACGCTGGAAGCGGCATTGCCTCGATTGGGCGCGTCAGTTGAAAAGTCGTTCGTGGCTGACCGGCTCAGACAACTGAAGAAGGGGGCAGCAAAATAGTGCTGTTCTCGTACTCGCCTGAGGGGTTCCAAGATAATTGGGTACACGAAACTCTGATTGCTATCCTCGAAGTCGATCTTGACAGGATTGCAAACGGAGAGCCTCGCCTGCCCTGGTCTGCTTGTATTCCGGAGGAGAAGCGCAACGTTCTTCGTCGGCGCTACGGAATCAGGAACCGGCGCGCGACAGTACTAGACGCGTTGGAAGTTCTACAGCCGGAGCAACGCGAGGAAGTTCGGGGCGCGATGATCCGACAGAATGCTCTTCCCGGCCTGCTTGGCGATGGACAGCCATGTGTTTGCCTCACCGACCTTCCCGCAACCGTGCGCGAACCAATCAAGGACTTTTTTGTTTTCGGCTTCGATATTCTCGCTGATCTTGGCCTGCGAGATGAAAACTACAAACGCATCTACGACGCCTTGCGATACAAGGTTTGCGCTTTCTGCGGCGTCGAGATTTTGGACGCGCCAGGGCAAAAGCGAGAAGCGTTGGACCACTTTCTTCCGATCGCGACATATCCATTTGCTGGCTCGAATTTTCGTAACCTTTCTCCGATGGGCACCAAATGTAACTCTCGCTACAAGGGTACACAAAACGTCCTCGTCGATCCCCTTACGGGGAATAGGCGCAGTTGTGCTGATCCGTTTGATAGCCCAAATCTCAGTATATCGCTCGATGACAGTCGCCCGTTTGAGGGCGACAAACTCGGCCCGGTGACATGCCCCGACTGGCGCATACAATGGAATGGAGGGGATGAAGACAAACTAGATACATGGGAGTCGGTCTTCAACATCGCCGAAAGATACCGTGCCTCGACACTCAATCCCAATTTCCGAGATTGGATTGACCATTTTTGCGACTGGGCTTCAAGGTCTCCAAATTCTGCTGACAGTCCCGCGAACCTTCGCAGAACCCTTCATGAATTCGCGATGGCCGTTGTGCCGGAAGGGCTTGCTGAAGCAGCGTTCCTAAAGCGAGCGACCATTTTGATGCTGGAACAGCGATGTGATGACAGCGACGATGGTGCGCGTATTTTTGAATGGCTGAGCGAGCAGATCAGAGAGCGAGAAGCTCTCGCGGCCTAAACTATCAACCCAAACGAGGGCCCATAGCTTTGTCAGCACTGGGCGTTAGTGTCGCCACCTGCGCGATTGCCGTTTGCACCTGTCCAGCACGTTCGCTGATCGCGGAAACCAGCTTGCCGCGATCATTGGTGAAAATGGCAATCGACTCCTTGGCTCTCGAAATCTCCACATAGAAGCTCTTCTGATCGACAAGGTTGGCCGCCTTGCTGTCTGCATGGATGATGACATGATCGGCGGTTCGTCCCTGCGCGGCAAAGGCGGTGTCCACATAGGCATGGGCAATATGCCGGTCGCGGGCGGAATCGAGATTGAGCGTTTCGGTCATCCCCCTCGCGGTCTGGATCGTGGCAGTGCGGGTCCGATCATTCACGTCAATCACTTCGCCGCGTCCGCCATTGACCCGGCCTGCTTCGCGGTCGTTTCGGGTGAACCGGATGGCATCGCCGGTTTTCAGGTCCATCGGCTGCGTCGCGAAGGCCTGGGCGTGGCCTGCGCCCCATTGCCGCAGCCGCCATTCCACCTCGCGCCCATCCTCGGATTTGAGCGTGATGGCGGCCTTGGTCGGGTCGATGTTCTCAACGCGATAGGCTTCGCCCCGCACCACGCCCTTGTCGGCATAGTCGCGGGTGAAGCTGACAACATCGCCTTTGTCGTAGCTCAGGGGATCGCGCGCTTCGGTGCGGGTCAGCCCCTTGTTGGAAAGGCTCTCCACGGTGACGGATGTGCCGGTGAGCGCGCCCGACCTGCTCAGCGCGGTGCGAATATCAACGGTCAGCGCATCGCGCCCTTCGCGCGACGGCTCGATAACAAGAGTGCGGGCACGACCGGCCTTGTCCAGAGCCGCATACCGCTCGGCAATGGCGGCAAAGCGTTCGGCACGGTCGGGATTTTCGACGATCTGCCCGCCGCCGCGATCCAGCGCGGCAAGGGCCTTCTTCGCGTCCCCCTCGATGGATGCCAGTACTGCGTCTTTCGTCGCCGTGTTGGTCTGCCGCACGATCTCAGCCAGCTTGGCGGTTTCCATTCCGGCGCCCTGCAACTGCGCAAAGGCGGCGCCCGCCTCGACCGAACCAAGCTGCTTCACATCGCCGACAAGGATGATGCGGGCATCATGCTTGTCGGCAAGGTCGAACAATCGGGCCGTATCGCGGGCCGACAGCAGCGATGCCTCGTCCACGATCCACGCGGCGGGCTGACCTGACTGGGGCCGTTCGGGCGATAGAAGATGTCGCGCGACGGTATCGCCACGCGTCTCCAGCGCGTCGCCCAGAACCATCGCCGCCGAAGCAGTGGGGGCCAGCGCGACGACGGATACGCCCCGCGCCTCGGCCTCGCGTGCGAACGTCGCCAGGACGGTCGTGGTCTTGGCGGTGCCCGCATAGCCCTGCAACGCGGTGATCCGATTGCGGTTGGTCAGAAGCTGCTCGGTCGCGGCGCGCTGATCGGCGTTCCAGCTATGGCCCGTCTGTTCTGAGTGCGCGGCGGCGCTGGCAACGGCCTTGGCGGCGGCAAGCGGCGATGCGACAGGGGCAAAGGTGCCGCGCCCTTCCGCCTCGATCCGCAGCATTCTGGCTTCGGTTTCGACATTCTGGCGGTTGGTGAACCCGGCAAACTCCGCACCGCGCCGATCCTGAAAGGTCCGGTCGATCAACTCGCCCCGTTTCGTCGCCGCCTCGATGGCGGCCCCGATCTGCGCGTAACCGACCTTGCCCAACGCGGTCCTTCCGGCTTCCTCCTGCAAGGCGGCAGTGGAAAAGACGGATTGCCGCTCGCCCAACTTGTCGGCGGCATGGGCCACGGCGCGGGCAGCGGCTCCGTCGCCCTGCATTTCGACGGCAGAACGATGGGCAGGATCGGCGGCCCTGGCTTCGGCCTGCTCGATCATCGCCATCCGCGCCGCCGCGCCAAAGGCCGCCCCGCTGGCCGTCTCTCGCCAGTCCGCGACAAGGCCAGCATGATCGGCAGCAACCTTTGCCTCGCGTGTGGCGAGCGTCGCCACCTGTTTCTCAGCGGCGCTGGCCATTTCGCGGGAAGTGCCGCGCTCGGCAAGCGCCGCCTCGATCTCGGCGCTGCGGGTGCTGAACGCGACCATCACCTCGGGGGACACGCCCTTGATTTCGAACAGCGAGTCCTTGCCCGCCTCGATCTCGTAGCCGAGTTCCCGGACCTTCAGTGCAAGTTCCTGCCGGTAGATTGCGCCGATCTGCTTTTGAAGCTGGTAGATGGCGCGCGGCTCAAGGCTGCGCCATGTGCCATCCTCGTCCCGCGTCGCGTTCATGATAACGTTGTGCGTGTGAAGCTGCGGGTCTTGGGCGCGGCTGGTGCCGTGCTGGAAACTGGCGATCACCAGATTGCCGGTCGCCTCGCGAGTGACGGCGCCGCCATCTCGGACGCGGGTGGCGGCCATATGCTTCTCAACATGGGCCATTGCGGTCCTGACCGCTTCCCCATGCGCCGCGATCAAGCGTCGGTCGCCTGCCACCTCGGCCATGATCGACACCGACTTGGGCGCACTCAGGGTCACATCCCACCCGGGCCGATGCTCAAGCTGGTCCTCGCGAAACGTGCCAAGCTGCTGCTCGCCGATCTTGCCGTCGAGCAAATCGCGAAAGCTTTCGCGGTCGACCTCGCCGGACAGGCCCAGTGCTTCCGCGCCCGCGCCCTGCCATTCAGACGGGGAAAGGCCGCCTTCGGCATAATAGTCGTCGGCCTCGTAGTAGCTGCTGGCCTGCGCCGAACTGGTCAGCGCGGAAACGGATGCCACCATCACACCGGCCCTTGGCTGTTAGGTTTCGGGGGAGGCGGCGGTGCGGGCGGTGTCTTCCCGGTCTGTTTCCAAAGCGTGGTGTCGGGATCGCCTGCCAAGAAACCCGGCTGGCGGGCTTCGCCGCGCCGGGTGATATGCTCGGCGGTCAGCTTGATCCGCGCTACCGGCAAGCCATCGGGGAACAACAGATACCCCTCGAACTTGGGCAGCCGCATTTCGCTTTCCAGAACGGCGGGCCGCATCTTGCGCACCCGGCCCAAGGTGGTGGTGGCCTCGTCGTCACCCTCGGCCAGCGCGTCGGTCATGGTCTGGATTTCGACTTCGCACTCACCGATGGTCTGGCTGGCCCAGACGCGCGTTTCGTTGTCAATGGTTTGCAGGAACAGCTTGGTGTTGCAGCAACCCAGCATGGATTCGGCGATTTCCGACCCGTAGCGATGCCGCATCTGCCCCAGCGCCTGAAAAGTCAGCACGACCGCCGCGCCGAACTTGCGCCCTTCCGGCAGAAGCCGCGCGAGGTTGTCGACGCGGGGAAGATCGGCGAGCTCGTCCAGCACGAACCAGATGCGCCGGTCGGGCGACGGAGGAAGCCCCAGCACGGCGCTCGCCGCACATTCCAGCCAGCAGGCGAGCAAAGGCTTGGACGCTTCGAAATAGTCCTCCTTGCGCGGCACGAATATCCAGGGCTTCGCGCCCTTTGGCTTGTCCAGCCCATGGATGAAGTCGCGGAAGGCGAAAGGCGTGCCGCCGCTGTCCTCGACACGAAGGAACTGGATCAGGTCGGCGGCCTTGGCGAGCATGAACAGGACGCTGCCCGTTGCCCGGTCGGCATCATCGGCAAAGGTGCGCGCCGAAGAGGTGTCTTTCAGTTGCTCCTTGAGCTCCTCCTTGGTGCTGATCTGGAACATGGCCAGGAGGTCGGTCAGGCTGGTCTTGCCCTCTTTCCAGAGCTGGCGGAGCATGTTGGCGACAAGGATGCGGGCGGTTTCCAGCCACACGTCGTTATCATGCTGGCCGGTTTCGGTGATGAACTGGTGCGCGATGCGGGCGGCATCGGCGGGATGAGCGATCTCCGCGAAAGGCGACCAGAAGGCGCAGCGGGCATCGAAGGGATTGAGGATCACATCGCCGCGCTCGGGTCGGTAGTAGAGGGCGATGAATTCGCCGCTGGTATCATAGACCAGAGCAGCTTCACCGCGCGCCTCGATCCCGTCGAGCATCTGACGCAAGGCGGTGGTTTTGCCACTGCCGGTGGTGCCGATCATCGCCATATGCCGGGTTTCCAGCCGCGACGGGATCGGCACCGTGCCGATGGTTAGCGCGCTGGCATTCGCGTGCTTGGCGGTAATCCTCGCCAGCTTCTTCTCGGTCGTGACCAAGGTCCCGGCGATGACGCGGTCCCGCAAGGCGCGCTCGCGCCGCCGCCATACCGCGCCGCGCACGAGAAACAGGCCCGCAAGCCAAGTCGCAAAGCCCAGCCAACACCCGCGTAATATGAGCGTCAGCGTGGCGTGAGCCGCGCCCCTGTAATAGGCATGGGCGGCGATGGCCCGCGCGGACACCTCGTACTCACGGCCTCCATATCTGATCTGGATGGGCGGATCGGCAATCGCGCCCGACACCAGCATGATCTTGGCCCTGGCCCAAAGATATGTGCCCGTTGCCTGAACTGTCTGGCGGTCGATCAGCAGCGATGGATAGGCGATGCCGCCCAAGGCAACCGAGGCCAACATGATGGCGGCCTGCCGTTTCAGGCGGCGGGTCTGACTGAGCAGACTGTGCCGGCGGAGGGCGTCGGCATGGACGCGGCGGTCATGGGGCTGGCTCATCGTCCGTCGCTCCCGGCGAGCCGCAGTTGGCGATCGTAGGCGGCCTGGATTTCGGGGGTGATCGCCTCGTCGCTCTTGCGCACCCCGGTCGCCGCGCTGCGGGCGTAGCAATAGGCGGCGCAGGCGGTGAACAGGGCACGGTCCAGCAACCGCTCCATGTCCACCACGCGGGTGCTGACCGATGCCAGTTCGGCGACGATCTCGCGGGCATCGATCTCGCCACCGGCTCCGTGAACGAGGGCGGCTAGGCCCGCGTCCACCACGCGGGCGAGCATGGCATATTCGCTCAATCCGTAGCTCTTGGCGAAGCCGACAAGAGTGCGGTGTTGCGTCGGAGTGAGCCGCACAGTCTGGGCGCGGGCGCTCATCGCACGGCTCCCGGCGAGATGCTATTCGCCATCGCGTGAAATGGCCGAATTGCGCCATTTCCTCGCCGCTGCATTGAGCAAGATGCTAATAGCATCCCGTCAAACCCGCAGAATTGCTGGATGCACCCGTGCGTGGGGTGTGTATCTGAATTGTTGGCTCGATGCGAAGCATCGTAGCCCCGCAACGCTGCCATTCCGGCGACCGGCTCAGGCATGATCCGATCCTTTCCGGCAAGCATCACACAAGGCACCGCAGGGGCCACCGGAACAGCAACTGTCGGCTCCACCGGAGCCGGAGTCCGGATCGGCGCATGCCTCATGCTGCCCGCTGATCCATGCTGCGATCATCGTCTTGGCTGCGGGGTCGGCCTCCTTGCGGTCGATCTCCTCCGGGACATGGCCAAGGGCGTAAAGGTCATGCTCCCGGACCCATGTCAGGACCGTATCCTCGATCGCCTGTTGCATCCGCTTGTGCAGCGCCTGTGCTTCGAACGGATTGAGGTGCGCAGTCACGCCGGTCGTGACGATCAGACCGCCGAGCGGAAGCCAGTGCCGATCCAACACTTGCCAAGGTCCGTCGATCCGGCAGGTGGAAACATCGCCGCCATAGGTGGCGATCGGCGGGCGCTGGGCACGTCGCCACGGGATCAGGGAATTGCGCAGTGTGTCGCCGTCCTCGTCGTCGGCAACGATCCTATCGAGTAGCGGCGTCACATAGGGCGCGAGGCGAGCATCGATGAAAGCGCGATAGGTGATCTTGCGATCACGGCGCATGAGATCGGCAAGCCGGTCAACGGCCTTGTGGAAAATGGGCATGGGGTGTCCTTTCGTGAATTCCACGATTGTCTAGGTTTGGTGATGGGGCGAGACACAGGCGCGGAGCGTCTACCGGTCAGATGACGGTTCGGGATTGCGCCAGGCGTTTGATGGACTCGGTGGTAAGCAAGGTTCGCCTGCCGATCTTGATGGCGTCGAGGCCGCCCGATTTTATCAGGGCGTAGACCGATGATCGCCCGACGCCGAGCGCCTTGGCAGTCTCATTGATGGATATGGCGAGAGGTTCCATGTTCGTCTCCAAGTTGGCCGATTCGCGGCGGGAGACGTGTCAGTTTGCACATGATTGCCTGTGGGTCGTCCAGCAATGGGAGAACCGCAGAAGTCTGCCGATGATGAGGGTTACAGAAATGCTGGGGTGCTGCCTGAAAAGACCGTGTTGCGAAAAATGGATTCTAACGCGGCAGCATTTCAAAGATTTAATCTGAAGGCACCTTCTGAACTTGCCGCCAACATGGACACTGCCGCGACTGCTGCCTTGCGCCATCTCCGTCATCAGGATGTCCGTGCCGCTTTCCTGAACGCGGACAGCATGACTGACGGGATTGGAAGGCCGGTTATGCTGCCCAATGGAATAGTTGGTCGGGTCCGAGTATGCCTGAGCCATGGCATTCTCAAACCCTCAAGTGTACATCGACGAACTCGCGGCACCGCTCTGTCGTCGCTTCGAAGCGGAGCCGACCGCTTACGACCTCGCCATTTCCACCTGCATCATTCTGTACCACTTTGCTGACGTTGTGGCGCACGTTCGAAACGGAAAGCCGCATGACGTCGCGCAGGAGATTGCGGCGAAGGTCCCTGCCTTCCACACGGTCCGAGCAATTGCTAACGCGGGCAAGCACGTCAAGCTTACACGCCATCCGAAGTCCGAACTGGTGGGGTTGCGTGCTGAGGACTTGGTCAGAGGGAAGGGGGCGGCGTTCAGCGATGGGAGTTACTACTCCGATGGTACGACGCACTCAGATGCACGTGAAACTGTCGTGGTTGCGACACCAGACGGCAAGAAGCACGATGTGCTGCATGTCTGTGTTTCGGTGCTGGAATCGCTTTACAGAGAGCGGGAATTCTTTGAGGTGTAGCGCTCACCGAGAGGCGCAGCCCGCTAAATACTATAACCGACGGTCGTCTGTTGCTCGGTTTTAATTCTTCTCCAATATTTCCACTTGTCTGACCACAAGTCAGCGAGTCGTAAGCCTTGCTGTTCGATTTCTGTTCCTTCATAGATACGCGTGCGATCACCGCGCAGCGAAGCAACAGGGTGGGCTTGAGATGAAGCTGAAGCAATACCGGGTCCGTGAGTTCCGCAGCATCTGGGATACCGGACCGATTGAGGTTGATGACCAGACCACCTGCTTGGTGGGCAAGAACGAGGCAGGCAAGACCACGGTCCTCACGGCGCTCTACCGCACCAACCCGATCCGCAAGGGCGATGCTGTCTTTGATGAGACCTACGACTACCCGAAGCGGGAGGTCGAGGACTACCGCTTCGCCGTCGAGAATGGCGAGCGCGAGGAAGCAGCAGTAGTCGAGTGCACGTACGAGCTTGAGAAGGCGGACCTGCTCGCGGTGGAGGACGTCTTCGGCCCCGATGTTCTCAGTAGCAACACCTTCAAGTACACGACCTACTATGGCGACGGGAACGGTAAGTACACGCTCACATGTGACAATGCAGCAGCACGCAAGCACCTCGCCAGCAACCCGGCGCTTTCCGATGATCTGCGCGCTGCCTTGGGAGCTGCCGCGACTTGGCAGGACTTTGCAGTCGCGCTCGATGGGGTTGAAGCGACCGATGCCATCAATGCCGCGAAGAAGCTGGTCGCAAAGGTCCGCGAGAAGGAGCTTAGCCACTACGTCTTCAACACGCTGATTTGGCCACGCGCGCCGAAGTTCCTGTACTTCGACGAGTACTATCAGATGGAGGGGCAGGCCAACCTCAACGCCCTGATCACGCGCGAGGAAAACGACAAGCTCCTCGACTCGGATTACCCGCTCATCGGCCTTATCAACCTCGCGCGCCTCGACCACCGCAAGCTAGTGGCCACCAACAACACGGTGGAACTGAAAAACAAGCTGCAAGGTGCCGGGAACCATCTGACCCAGCGTATCGTCAAGTACTGGTCTCAAAACAGGCACATACAGATGCGCTTCGACGTGCGTGACGCCAAAGCTGGAGACCCGGAGGGTATGCAGCAGGGGGTCAACGTGTGGGGTGAGGTGTACGACTCCGTGCACTGGGCGACCACGCCGTTGAGCAACCGCTCACGGGGCTTCGTCTGGTTCTTCTCATTCCTTGCATGGTACGAGGACGTGAAACGCCAAGGGCAGAACGTCATTTTGCTGCTGGACGAACCTGGGCTGTCGCTGCACGGTCGTGCGCAGGCCGACTTGCTGCGCTACTTCGACGCCGAGTTATCGGGCCACCAACTCTTGTACACCACGCACTCACCCTTCATGATCGACCCGACCAAGTTCGAGCGGGTCCGCATCGTGCAGGATTTGGGCATCGACGCCCCCGAAGCGCTGCCGAAGGAGGAGGACGGCACCAAGGTGCTGGCAAACGTGTTCGACGCCACGGACGACAGCCTGTTCCCGCTGCAAGGTGCGCTCGGCTACGAAATCCAGCAGACCTTGTTCATCGGGCCAAACTCGCTCATCGTTGAAGGGGTAGCCGACATGCTTTACCTCCGCGCGGTATCTGGCGAATTGGAACGCGAAGGCCGCACTGGGCTGTCGGAGGACTGGATTGTCACGCCCGTCGGCGGAAGCGGTAAGGTCCCCACCTTTGTGGCCATGCTTGGCTCGCAGAGGGGTATGAACGTGGCCACGCTGCTGGACATACAGAACAGTGACAAGCAGCTCATCGAAGACCTGTACAAGAAGAATCTGCTCACCAAGAAGCAAGTGTCGACCTACGCGGACTTCACCGGCACTGCTGAAGCTGATGTTGAGGATATGTTCGACCGGTCGTTCTATTTAGAACTTGTCAACGGCGAGTACGGCAAGCAGCTTGCGTCGAAGATCACGCTCGCGAAGCTCAACCAGAATGTGCCGCGAACGCTTCGAGCGATTGACGCCTGGCTGGCCGATAACCCCATGAAGTCCGGTTCGTTCGGCCACTACAGGCCCGCGCGCTACTTCACCGAGCAGCTAGCCACACTTTGGCCGAAGGTGTCGGACGAGACGAAGGATCGATTCGAAGCGGCGTTCAAGCACCTGAACGGGCTTTTGCGTAAGTAGAAGCCTCTGACCGCCTCTTTGGTGCGCTATAGAGTCGGCGCGCACGATTTTTGCACTACGACCCGGACAGGCAACTCACGGCCTTTCGGGGCATTCGCCGTCGAAGATGCGAGCGTAGAGACCTGCCATTGGGAGCACCGAAAAATGCGCGGCTTCACTATCAGCAAATGTAACCTGTGCGACGCGATCGTCTGCGCCGATGTCAACGACGCAGAGCCACCGCATTGTCCCGGATGTGGGGCGGCCTTGGAGGATGGCGGAGCAAGGGGAACGATGCTCAATACCAAGATATGGCGCTCTGGTGAGAGCAAGTCGAAAGGCCGAATTGCAGAAATGCGTATTGCTTACGCGCCGCAGCACAATCGCGATGGCGCAATTGGCCGTCAAGAGCGGACTATCGACCGTCAAAGTGATAGGTATTTCGAGAAAGTGACGATAATCGAGACGGGAGAAGTTACTCATCATGCAGATGAGCCCCTCAGCCAACATCAAGGCCATGGTTCCGACCGACGCTAGTGCAGATAGCAGCCTCTCAGGTGCGTGAAGATTTTTTCGGCATAACGGGTCAATTGATCCCGGCGCGGCACATCGCCGGACTCATCGGCGTTGGCCTCGAACCATTCGGATAGCCAATTCTTGATATTGAGGATCGCCGCCGCCCGATCGTTCAGGTCCAATGCGTTCAGCCGAGGATCGCCGATCAGCGAGATAATTGCCTCATCATAGCGGTACTTGGTGTTTCGGCCTGGCCCGCCCTTGCGCTTCGGTTTGCTCATCGTGAGCATTCTCTCGACATCATCACGATGAAGATAGAGATCGGCCGGGAGGGACATGGCGGTCGGGAAGCGCATGACCATGCCGCGATCCTTGCTATGCTCGGAGAACAGGAAGTAGCGCAACCTGCCAAAAAACTGCCTACGCTTGAGGGGAATCCGCTTCTTGCGAAAGCGGGAGCGATAGAAGGCTTGCGGGCCGTCCACCCTCTGCAGGTAACGTAGGACCTCGTCAAAAAGCCGGTCTGGCCCATGGGGCAGTTCCAGCGGAGCTTCAGGGATACTCAGGCCATATTGATACGCTTGTCGTAACAGGTGCGGTGCCACTGTGGCGGCCAGCATGATCAACGTGAGATAGTAGAAAGAGCTCGTCGCGCCTGGATACGCCGCCGAGATCAGAAGACCAATCATGGAAAGGACGGACAGAAAACCGAACGCGAAGCTGACAACGAAAGCTACATTGTAATACCGCGCGATGGGCGGTCTGACCTGACCGATAATCGCCGCGTTCGCGCTCAAGCCTTCGTCGAGATCGTCCGACCTGATGTGAGCCAGCACTTGCCAGAGCGGAACATCCTCAGCTTCATCCCCATCCGCGAAGTTTTTCCATCCTTCACTTGGGGAACCTGTCATCTGTTTCCTCCGTCTCGCAGTTCCTCCAGATAATCGCTCCACCATTGCGCCATTTCAACACGTTCCGGCCAATAGGCCGATTGGTTGTAGATGCGCCTGACGCTGCCTGCGACCATATGCGCAAGTGCTCGCTCGATTGCGTCAGGATTCCACTTGCCGGATTCGTTCAGAAGCGAAGAGGCTGATGTACGGAAGCCGTGGGCGGTCATCTGTTCTTTGGGAAAGCCCATGCGGCGCAATGCGGCGTTGATCGTATTTTCGCTGATCGGCCTCGCGCGTGTCCTAATCGATGGGAATACATAGTGCCCTGAACCAGACAACGAGCGCATATCGGTGAGGATCTCCAGCGACTGCCGGGATAGCGGCACTGAATGGGGCTGGCGCATCTTCATCTTACCTTCGGGGATGACCCAGACCGACTTTTCGAAATTCACTTCCTTCCATTCCATATGCCTGATTTCGCCGGGCCGCTGGAAAACATGGGGCGTGAGCTTCAGGGCATACATTACGGCGGGATCACCTTGATAATCTTCGATTGCCCGAAGCAACGCGCCGAAAACCATTGGATCGGTGATCGCGGGGAAATGCTTCACCCTCGCTATTGTCAGCGCACCTATCAGCAGTTGGGCCGGGTCACGCTCGGCCCGCGCTGTTGCCACCCCATAGCGAAATACGCGGCTGGCGAAAGCCCGGAGCAGATTCGCAGTCTCAAACCGGCCCCGCCGTTCATGCTTTCGTAGTTCGTGCAGCAGCTCCTGCGGCGTGATCTCCGTGATCGGGCGCCTGCCGAAATCTCCACCAAGAAGCTTCACGAACCAGCGCATCTTGGCCAACGTCGGCTCCGCCAGCCCCTCTCGCGTCTTCTTCTCAATCAGTTCCTCGGCCACGCTGGCGAAACTGTTGTTGGCACGGATGCTCGCTTCGATGCGCGCTTGCCGCTTTGCAGCATTGGGATCAATGGCATGGGCAAGTTGTCTGCGAGCAGCGTCGCGTGCCGAACGGGCCTCGGCAAGCGTGATCTCAGGATAAGACCCCAGCGCAAGTTTTCGCTCCACGCCGTTCATACGGTATTTGACGCGCCAGAGTTTGCTGCCTCCCGGATTGACCAACAGATATAGGCCCTGCGCGTCCGTGACCTTGTACGGTTTTTCCTTGGGTTTGGCTTTTCGGATTGCCGTGTCGGTCAGCGCCATTGGGGGCCTCGCTTCTGACGGGGACTCACGAGGCCCCCGAATCCGGCCCCCATCATCTGCAATCACACGCAAACAGAGGCCATCGCTGACAACCAGCGAATGACCTTAAACTAGCGGAAATGCGGGGTTTTTTCAATCATCAGCACGCATCGGCTGACAGGATGTTGGAGGCCCGAGCCGGACTCTCTCAATCATGATATTTCAGGGGGATACACTGTCTAACCATCCCGAAATGCCAATTGAACTTCTGCGGCATCCTATGCCGGATGTCTAACCGCTCGGTGGGCCAAATTCCTACCCGATTTTTGAGCATCCCGATCGTGGTAATGACCGGGACGTCGGACGTTTGGGACTGTCCGGACTCATGTTGGAAATCAGGTAAGCGGACCTTCATTCAGCCTGGTCGCGCGTCTGCTCCCTACCGCGTCACGCGCGCAACTAAGGCCACTCCAATATCGGACAACGGACTTTTCAAAATCTCCGATCGCAACGAGCTCAGGCTTTGCAGGCCGCTCTCATCCGTTATCAGAGTGATAGCCGAGTACTGAGCGAGCAGCGTCGCCATCGGTTCGGCAAGAGAGGTAGCATTTCCAAGTTCGTTTTCTGCAAGCCATCGCTCGATCTTGTTGCCCGAAAGTTTAGCCCTCACGTCTTGGTCGATAAGAACGAACATCGCGCCTGAGATCGATGATCGCCCCAAAAAGGCAAAAAATTCCTCGGACGTTAGCACTGCACGCATAGACCCGGACACGTCCAGAGCGACAATGGGATCAATGCCGCCTCCACTGTCGTCCAGCCTCGGCACGGGCGGCCCGACCACGTCCTTTATCAACTCTCGGAAGGCTTCGAGAGTCTGGTAGGTTTCTGGTGTCAGCGGTCCAAGCATCTTAGCCCGGTCGCCGATCCGATCGGGCAGTTTGTCGAACTCCTTGCCCACCGGCCCGTAGTTGACGAGCGCGACCTTCGCGCGGGGGTGAGCCCTCGCGTAGTCAATGAGTGCCTCTTCGAAGTTGCGACGCGACCGCTTCTTGTAGTGCTTGACCTCGACAACCAGAACGCAGTCCGAGAAGGGCTCTTCTCCAGCCCAGATGCTGAAGTCCGGCTGCACATTACCCGTCCGGCTTTTTCCAACCGGGTTCGCCAGTTCGACGCGCCGCTCGGCGAAGACGCTTCGCATCGGCCTTGTGGAGACAACATCCACGATCTTCGCTTCGTTGAACGAAAATCGGAGCTGTCCGGCATCGGCATGGATATTCAGCTCATGATCTTCGAGCGATCCGGCGATCAGCGCTGCGATCCATACGCCATAGGTCTCGTAGCGCTGCCGCCAGACGGGGAGCGACAACAGGCGCTCGATCTCCTTTATCTCGATCCGTCCCGGGACGCGCCGGCGCGGGAACGGCGCGAGCTTTTCCGAGGTCAGCGCCGCGAGTTCCTCGATGTCGGAGGCCGGACGCTGCAGGATATTGGCCAAATATCCGACATGCGAGCGGAGCCAGTAGTCGGTCTCGCTTTGAGCAATCGTCCACGGATGCAAGGCGTCGTCGTCCACGGATCGGTAGCCGCGCGCTCTGTGCTCGGCCAACATCTCTTCACGGGAGAGACCGCGCTGCCGCAGGATCGTCACTGCAGCCAACAGGATAGCGGCCGCGTCAGCGAGGCCTGGAGGAAATTTCGATGGCATCAGGCTGGGCGGAAACAGCGCATACTGCCCTGCGTCGTAAGCCGCGAGCCAGTCATCGACATCACGAATGCCGGTGTCAGCTATCTTGCCGTATTCCATCCCCTCGACCAGGTAGTCCCAGCCGCCGATCGCCGCGCGCGCATCGTTCAGGAAAAAGGCGTGGCTTCGGTCGAGAGCAGGCACTTCCAGGTCCGCGTCGATCGCACTCCAATGTTCGAGAAACTCCTCGAAATGGCGCAGATCGAGAAACTCTTCCCCCACGCTGATGCGCCACTGCGACTGCCCATTGTGCGCGCCGGCCTTCTCGAAGAACGCAAGGATATCCTGGAACATGCCGACGAACGGTTGAATGACGCTGAACAACGCGGACATCAATTCATCGGTCGTCGCGTTGGAAAGCGCGTGATCGAGATCAGGTGCTTGGCCATCGAGGCGGTCCCGGAGCTTGCCCACGAGATCATCGTCCCGCTCGTCCAGATCGAGGCAGCCCGAATTCTGCAGCGCGTTCCAGGCGGACGTGGCGTTGCGATAAATTGGAGCGGTCAAGCTGGTTTCCCCCGAGGCCTTTTACTTTTCTATCGCAAAATCTACGGGCAATAAACGAGGGAGTCTTGAGGAAAGACGTATTTTTGCACTATGTCGCAGTTCTTATTGAGGTGCGTTTTTGACCACTGTCCGCGACATCGTCCCTGACGCCGAACAGATCATGGGCTGCAAGGCGGTGTTCGGCGCGATCAGCTCGCACATTCTTTGTTTTGCCAAGCGCGGAGACCGCGCCAATCCCAAGCGATTCTACATGTTGCCCGCCGGCGTCGCCCGCCGTGCGGTAGGCCGCCCCTTCATAATTGCGATCGGAGGCGGGCGCTCGGTTCGCGATGGTCTGGGCGGCCGCGTTCTCAACGTCGCGCGGGCGAGTACCGTCCATGGCGACACGGCCACGCTGCTCGACGATCCCACCGAAATCGAACGCCTCTCCCGCTGGCCTGTTGCGATCGCGCTCAACGATGTTTGGCGCCTGCAAGGCTATCCGCGTCTAGTGGAAGATCTCGGCATGCCGGACCGGCGCATGCTGGAAGGCGCGGTCGACAGTGTCATCCGACACGACGACCGCGTCGCGATGCTGTGGGAGCGCATTGCGGACTGGACGGTCGAACTGGCAACTCTACCCGCCCCTGCGAACTTCTTCGATACGGGCGTGCCGACCTTGGTGTCCGGCGGCCTTCGGCCCACGGTTCCCGACGGGGCGGGCTCGGTCGAGGGGAACCGTGTCTGGAGGCTGCAACGTGACATCGAGCGCGACGAGAAGGTGAGCCGGGATGCCAAAGTGCTTTCGGCGGCCAGGCACGGCAAACCGACCTGCGAGGCGTGCGGTTTTGCCCACGACGATTTCGCGATGCTCGATGCCCATCACCCCAATCCGCTCGCGAGCGGTGTGCGGAAGACATTGCCGAACCATCTCGTCATCCTGTGCCCGACATGCCACCGGCGTGCACATTGCAACGATCGCTTGATGCCGTTCACCCTTCCCGAGTTGCGGGAGTGGTTCGCAAGGGGACGACCTTAGGTTTTGCGGAAATCGCGAAATAGCGGCTCGAACCTGAGCAGGCTGCTTGCTATTGGCGTCGCTGTGGATGGGGAAGAATAAGACCATATGGCGAAGCGGGCCCAATTCAAAGTCGTCTATCTTGGTCGGTCGAGCCGCCGGGCGAAGGGCTTTGTGCCGGGCGTTGACGGCGACGCGCTCGAACTGCTCGAAAACGATTGGGACGACTACGGCAACAGGACAAGCTTCGGAACGATCTGCAGGATCGGCGGCGAAGAGGTTGAACTCGGTGCCATAAAGCTCATGGTCGATGGCCAGGACACGACGGCCACTTATCTCGACAAACTCCGGAAAGACGGATGGGACGGCGAGTTTCCTATACCGAAGGGCGACTACATCTCAGTCCCCAACGAGATCACATTCTACGAGCAGCTCGTCGCGCAGATCGAGCTCGACGGCGCCAAACGGGTCGCCAAGGTGCTGCGTGATGCCAGTTACCTCGTTAACATCGAGGAGGATGCGCGCGCGATAGCGCAGATCGACACGAGCCCCTTTCGCAAGTCGCTGCAGCGCGAGCGTGGCGGCGTCAAATCCTTCCTCGATGGATGGAAGCTCTTCGCGCGCCAGGCGATGGACGTCATGGACCTGGGCTTTCAGTTTCGGGATGTCTTCGGCGAAGTCTCGACGCTTGAACTGCATTTCGCCGCGAAGGGATTGCTGCCGCGCGACGTCAATGTCCTCATAGGACCCAACGGTTCGGGCAAATCGCAGTTGCTCCACCAGATCGTGCAGGACTGGCTTGGTGATACGGACGAAGAGCGGGATACCGGCTTCATCGAGAAACCCAATCTCAGCCAGCTCGTCGTCGTCTCGTACAGCCCGTTCGAGCAATTTCCGGTCGATCTTCGCGGCGTCAAAAAGCAGGATCAGGACGCTTACCGCTATTTCGGTTTTCGCGGGCGTTCGACCCCACAACCGGGCACGAAGCGGCTCGGCGGCATTCGGCTGACCCACGAGGCTCCGAAGCGAAATGCCGCGACGTCGCTGCTCGACTGCCTGTCGGACGACAAACGCTATCGCTCGCTGCCTGGCTGGCCGCAGAAGTTGAAAACCATGGAGCGCGTGCTGCGTACTGCGTTCGACTTCGATTTCGCCGCGGTGACCGTCGAAACCCCCAAACTCGATCCGAAGCGCTACTATCTCGACCACGATTACGTCGATCAGAAGATTATTGAAGACGATGATCTTCTAAATGACCGTCACCTGATCGCGATCGATGCCGCATCCGTAAACGATCTGGTCATCGACACGATCCGCGAAGACCTAGTTGCCTCAGAAGGCGTAACCTTCGTGAAGGACAAGCGCCCGATCGAACTGAGCTCCGGCCAGAAGCTCTTCTCGTTCATCGTCGTGAACATCCTGGGCGCGATCCGACGGGACAGCCTCATCCTGATCGACGAGCCCGAACTGTTCCTCCACCCGACCCTGGAAATCCGGTTTATCGGGATGCTCAAGCGGATTTTGCAGCATTTCAACTCGAAGGCGCTGATGGCGACCCATTCGGTCGTCACCGTGCGCGAAGTTCCGAGCGACTGCGTCCACGTCTTCGAGCGCACCGACGCGGGCCTCGTGGTCAAGCGGCCACCGTTCGAGACCTTCGGCGGCGACATCCAGCGCATCACCTCCTACGTGTTCGGCGACAATGCGACCTCGAAGCCTTACGAGGGATGGATCCGGGAACAGCTGGAGGAACTGGGTGACGCGGACGCCCTGATCGCAGCCCTCGGCGAGGAATTGAACGAAGAGCTGATCGTGCAAATCCGCGCAATGGACAACGGCTGATGGTCATGCAGCTACCACTTCCGGCGGCGTGCAGCCTCGGCCTTGTGGATCTGGTCGTGGCCGAGCGCCAAAACGGCATTCACGCCAATTTCTTTACCGGAATAGCCGGTGAATGGCGGGACCGCGTCCAAACGTATCTCGATCATGGCGGATCGCCCGAGCATGTGCAGTCATGGCCAGCGATCGGCCCACGCAAAAAGACGTTTCACAACCTCTACAAGAGCGCCGACGACGAATCCGCCCACGGTTTGGCGATGGCCCCGATCCGCAATCACGACCTCGATCTATGCCCTGCTTGCGGAGAGCCGGGCGCGCCCAATACGCTAGATCACTACCTGCCAAAGGGGGCCTATCCGCACTTCGCGATCACGCCGGGCAACCTGTTTCCCATGTGCGACGCCTGCCAGCTCAAGAAGCTCGAAAAGACAGGCGATGCCGATAATCCTCGCTACTTCATCCATCCCTACTTCGATGTCTTCTCAGTTGCCAAGATCGTCGATCTCATCATCACCCCGCCATTTACGGCCCCGACATTCGAGCTCATTCCCAGCCCGGCGCTTCTGCCAGGCGAAGCCGCGCTTGTAACGACGCACTTACGCGAACTCGATATTCCCGGCCGCTATGTCCGGTTCTTCCGCAACGAACATCGCCGGCTGATCCGCAATGTCACCACCATGCGGGCAAGTGGCCAGGCGGTAGCCGAGACGATCGGTGCCTTTCGGAATGGCCATGCCGATCCGACGCCCAATTCCTGGCAGCACGTCTTCTATTCAGCGGTGCTCGAAAACGAAGACCTGCTCGAATTCCTCGTCAATGGCGACTTGCCGGCCTATCCCTGACGGGTGCGCTTAGGCCCCAGCGTGGCGGGCGCGCCGTAGCCGCCGGCATTTTGCGTTTCCTGCGCGATCGCCGACAAAGCATCGCGGCGCGCAGCATCTCGTTTCTCGCGATACGCGAGGACATCCGCACTCTTCACGCGCCGATGATTGCCCGTTCGCGCGAACGGAATATCGCCTCGATCAAGCAAGCGAACGAGGTACTGCCGAGAGACGCCCAGAAACTCGGCCGCCTCTTGCGATGTTAGCTCTTTGTCGCGCGCGAAAACATCGACTGCCGTCCCATCGGCGACGATCCTTGCCGCTCGCTCGATCAGACTGATCATGGGCGCCGTGAGCGTCGCGGCTCGGCCATCCTTGCCCTTGAGTTCGAAGCGGTCGCGCACATTTCGGTCACCCAGAAGCGACACGAGCTCGCGCGCGGTACGGCGATCGGCGTTCGTCACGCCGTTCTGGCTGGACTCATGGGTTCGACGCGGGGCGGCCATAACTGCGGATATAACCCCTAATCGCTACAAGTGCAACCTGACGCTGGCCGGCCGATGTGGCAAGAAAAGACGCACGCGCAGGGGGAACTGATCGCCGCGCAAGGTAATAGCGTGGGGTCCGCGTTCGATGTTGAAGGCCGTTCTCGATGCCGACGTGCTCTACGCGTTGCCGCTGCGCGATACGTTGCTGTCCGCCGCCGTCGAGGGCTGCTTTATCCCGCTGTGGACCGATCAGATCCTCGACGAAGTGTTTATTAATCTCATCGCAGACGGACGGCTTTCTGCGACCAGCGCGTCGTCGCTTCGCAAAGCCCTCGATACCAATTTCGCGGATGCCTTGGTCGAGGATTACAAGCCGCTGATACCTCAGATGCGCAATCATCCGAAAGACCGACATGTCGCTGCCTGTGCGGCGGCGTCTGAAGCCGATTGCATCGTCACCGGCAACCTTAAGGATTTCGTGCATCTGCCGACGGGCATCGAAGCGGTCCATCCCGATGCCTTCCTGGCACGACTTCTCGCCGACAAGCCGGAGACACTGCATCTCGCGCTGAAAGTGCAAGCAGACCGGCTCAAGAATCCACCCCTCGATGTTGCGGCGATCATTGCGCTTCTGGCGCCGCTAACGCCCAACTTTGCGGCGGCCTGGCGGGAAGAAAAAGCCGAATGACCGATATCGCCAGACTCCAGATCGCATCGCCGAAACGCAACTCGAAAGAGGAAGCGGGATGGCATGGCTTTTTCCCCTATTACGCCGGCTACCCGCATAGCTTTGCCGACAAGCTGATCGAGAGCGCTGAGCTGGCACCGGGCGCCAAGATTCTCGACCCCTGGAACGGCAGCGGAACGACCACCTATAGCGCTGCCGACCGGGGCTATTGCGCGGAAGGCTGGGACGTGAATCCGGTCATGGTAATCATCGCGCGCGCGCGTCTGCTTCCAACCAGCGAGGCCGATGCGCTCGGACCGCTTGCGCGCGACACGGTCAAGGGCATCCGCGCTGATCCGCGCCGCCTGCTCGACAAGGATCCACTGCTGACCTGGTTCGAAAAGCCCCTTGCTGCGCTCATCCGCGGCTTGGAGCATCGAATTCGCGACCAGCTCGTCGGAGCCGCCACGTTCTCGATCGAGGGTGCGAAAGTCGAGCGCATGTCGGCGCTCGCAGCAACATTCTACGTGGCCCTGTTCACGATCACTCGTGAGCTTGCCGGGCAATTCCAGTCGTCGAACCCCACCTGGCTGCGCGAGCCCAAGCCAGGCGAAACCCTCGTTGATTGCCAACGCCGCAAGCTGCTCGAAAGATTTGTCGAGGCCATCGACATCATGGCTACATCGCTCGGAACACGTAGCCACGCCGGCCCGACGACCGGCCCCATCATGACCAGTTTGAGCGTCATGGACACGGCCCAGGCCAAGCCGGCAGCGGAAACGGTCGACCTGATCCTGTCATCGCCCCCCTATTGCACGCGGATCGATTATTCCGCCGCAACTCGGATCGAACTGGCGATCCTCTATCCGCGGCTGCGCATTTCGATGGAGGCGCTGGGGCGCAAGATGATCGGCTCCACACGGGTTCCGAAGGAGTTTCTCACGCCGAGACCCGAATGGGGTGACACTTGCCTCGCCTTCCTGGAGAAGCTCGGCAAGCATCCCTCGAAGGCGTCCGGCGGCTATTATCTCAAAACCCACCTCGACTACTTCGACAAGATGGCGCGTTCGCTGGCGGCCTTGGTCCCAGTGCTGAAACCTAGTGCAGCAGCGATTCTCGTAGTGCAGGACTCCTACTACAAGGAGTTGCACAACGATCTTCCGACGATCATCGGCGAAATGGGAGTGGCCGCCGGACTCAGCCTACCGCGCCGCGACGATTTCCCAAGCGCGCGATCGATGTCGGGAATCAATCGGTACACACGGATCTATAAGCGTAAGAGCGGCGCCCTCGAGGCTGTGCTATGCTTTCAACGATGACGTGGCGTAGCGTGGTATTGCATGGAAAAGCATGGAAGCCTATATAGCGGTGCATGACACATTCGAAGGATCAGATCGCCCGCAGGCTCGCCAAAGTGGTGGCGGACCAGCGTATGCTGCTCGAATCCTTCGATTTAGCGCTGGCTGATGGATCGCTTGGCGATCACCGCGATCTGGACGCCAAGCTGGAGCGACTCGGCGCCGAGCGGCGGCGCCTGACGGCCGAGTTGCGCTTCCTCGATGCACACGGGGACGCTGCGGCAAGCCCGCGCTCACGCGCCGGCGGCCGCGTGGTACGCGAACAGGTTCTCGACACGCTCGACGAAATCGGCGTGCCAGCGTCGCCCGCTCTGATCAGCGAACTCGCGCTGGCGACCAGCGACGCCGACATCTCGGCCTCGCGCTTCTCCAGCCTGCGCCGCGACGAGGAGCGGGCCGCACGGCGCGATCCGGCTGCCCGGCCCGCCTGGATCGCGCCGGCTCTCAATGTCGCGACACTGACGGCGATGCCGCGGCTCCTGACCAGTTCGGCATGGCCGATCGAACGCCGGCTCATCGGCGCGCGCACCTTGCGGACCTGCCATCTGCGCACGACGCTCGCCCTGCTCGAACGCTCGCTGCATCTTGCCGCTACGAACCCGGTGCGAGCCTCCACGGTCGAGGCCATAATGATGCGCCTCGCGCGCGGCGTCCCGGGCGCCGTGGAAGCGAGCCAGCCTGCCGACCCCGAGCGCATTCGCACAGCCGTTGAAAACGAACTCCAGCTAATCGAGCAGGACGACCTCAAGGAACGCCTCAGCGCCACTGCGAAACTGCGTGGCTACCGCGAACAGCAGCAGCTCTGGGGCCTCCCAGCCGTCATCGAAGGCGAGGCGAAACTCGGGAAGGCCGTGGGGTGAACCAAGTCGCGCGCATCGCCAAGCTTCGCGGTCCCCAGCCCGTTCAGGAGTTGGGCGCGCGCGGCATCGAGCGCGTTGCACGCAATCCCGACTGCCTTCGGCTCAAGGCCTTGACCATCGCCGGCGTCAGCCCGGCAAAAGCGGCGCAGGACATTCTAAACCGCGACGACGCGGAGGCGCAGTCGCCCTTCGCCCTGGTCCTCAACCAGAAGTTTGAACGGCATGTCATGCAAAATGGCGCCGCCAATCTGTTCTCGCTCTATGTCGACGAGACCTATCTGGACGCATCAGAGTCCAAGATCGTATCCGTCGGTGATTTCGCGCCGGGTGATACGTTCGCTCAGCGCCGCCGCCGAGAGACGGAGACGCGCCGGCTGATCGGCCTGAAACTCGGGCAGGACCGTCACGCGCCCAACCTCATTATCAAGCCGCGCTTGATCCTCGACTACGGCGGCGCGCCTCACGCCATCGAGCCGGACTATCTGGTGGCGCGCGACGACGAGCCTTTCTACCGGGTGGGCGTTCTCAAGTCCTACGCGGATCGCGGCGGCAAGACTGACCCGGCCGATCTGCGCGCCGCTTGCCGGCAAGCCGCGGTCGGTGTTACCTCGCTGCGCCAGCTCCTGTCCGACTTCGGGACCGCTCCGGCCCTCGCCTTGGCGCGCTGCGACCTCATTCTCAAAGTGACAGGCTTCTTCCTGCCCACCTTGAAGCGGATGTCGGTGCTCGGCGAAGTGCATTCGATCGAGCGCGCTATGGCCGACGCGCCAACGAGCCTCGATGAGATAGAAGCCATGATACCGGCCTGGGGCACGCTCAGCGATCCCGCCATCCTGGTTTCGATCCCAAGCCGCTACCATACCAACTGCCGCGAACACTGTGCGCTGTGGACGCATTGCCGCGAACAGGCGGTGGCGAACAGCAGCCCGGCGCTGCTCGGCGAGCATGCCAGCGAGTATCTTGCCCCGGCTGGGTCGATCGTCCGGGCCATCGAGCTGATGAAGGGCCGGCCCGGCACCGTGGCGCGCACCCCGGCAGAGGCGATCGTTCAAGCAGAACTGTCGCGTGCCTATCGAACCTTGTCGGAGGCCGCCAATGGCTAGTGCTCTCGATCTCGTCGCAAGGCTGGCAGCCGTCGATCAGCAACGGGCCATTAGGCACGTCTCACACCGCCAGGTGGTGATCCAGCCGCATGCCCTGATCGTGTGCCCCCTGGCGATGGCCGGCGAAGACACCGCGGTCCACGCGCTTGCGGTCGGCGGCATCGGCCAGACGCCTGAGATCTTCGTCGTAGGCGATCCGCGCCAGCGCAACGAACAGTATGAATTGATCGCCTGGTTCGGCGCGCGCATCGAAAATTACTTCGCCGACTGCCGCGCGCGCGGCGACTTTCCTCAGTTCTGGGTCTCGTCCGGCGCAGCGGCCGGTCACCTAGACATCCTGGCTGACCGCCTTCGCTTCACGCGCGACAATCCGCAGATCAAGCGGGTGGGCGAGCTGCTCACGTATTCGACCGAACGCATGCCCTATGCCGGCCAGCAGACCTTGATGACCGCAACCAGCTCCCTGGCCACGCTGTTTGCCACCGGCCAGCACAGCGGTGACGACGAGCATCTCGGCGTATTCCTCACCTGGCTCAGCCCCCCGGCCGGGCGCAGCTTGCAGAACGCCATCGCCGAAGCCGAGCGCCAGGTCATGGGCGTGAAGACCGATCCCGAATTCGACCGGATAACACTGCAGCCGCTCGTGAGCGCCTATGATGCCGCGCGCGCGACCCATGCCCAGCCCGACGAGCTGTGGTTTCGCCGTCAGCAGGTTTTCTCCGCGCTGTCGCCTATCGTTACGAATATCTACAACGCCGTTCAGCAGGCTTTGCGCTGGCTCGATCAGCCCATCGCCGAAGCGCCGATCCTGACTGAGCTGCGCCGCCAGGAAGAGAACGCCTTTCTGAGCTTCATGAATGGCCGCGATGCCCAACGCCCGCTGCCCTATCGCGACAAGCCCCGGGCGGCTGCCTACAAGATGGTCGAGCGCGAGCACGCGCTTCAGGCAGTCGCCGCGGACCAGATCTATGGCGACCGCATGGCGGCCGCCCGCGCGCGCTGGGACGGGAGATTGATTGCCGGCCAGGTCATCGAAACCGGTTCGGTTCGCGAAGGCAGGAAGACGGTCCATCGCCTCGTCATCTCGACCGATCAGGTCAATCTCCACGTCCGTCCGCGCGACCTGCTCGTTCTGACCCGCGACCAGCGGATGCAGGTCGTGATCGAGGATGTGCGCATCGCCCCGGCCGGCACGCATCTCCACCTCAGGATCAAGAAGGGCCATCAGGCGGTCGATATCCCGACGAGCGGGAGTGCAATCGAGCTGGGCAGCAAGGGCGCCGATTGGGGCTATATGATCCGTAAACGCGGGCGTATGCGCGATCGCCTCGCGGTCATTCCCTGGACGCATCACGACGACCCGGCGCCGCCGTCCTCCACCCGCACCGTTCCCACCAATCTACAGGCGGCCATCGAGGCACTGCGATGACCGCCGTCATGGTGACAGCCGCGGACCGGGCCAACGCCGCGATCGAGGCGGTCCTGGCCACGCAGTATCGCCGCGAAGCCGCGGTCGTGCTGGATTCGCCGCCAGGCGCGGGCAAGACCGGGGTCGTTGAAAGGCTGGCCGTCCAGGGCGCGGCCATCCTCGGCGAGCGCGTGATGGTCGTGACCCTCACCAACGAACAGGCCTACGACATCGCCCGCCGCCTAGGCGCGGGATTTCCGCGCGTCCCCATCCATATGATGGTCAGCAAGGAACTGGAAATTCCGGAAGCCATCGTAGCCATCCCCTCGTTGACGATCGTCGAGAGTACCCAGCATCTGCCGCAAGGGCCGATGATCGTCATCGGTAATGCCGCCAAATGGTCCTGGCTCGATGCGCATCAACCGATCGCGGAGTTGCAGATCGTCGACGAGGCCTATCAGCTTCCGGACTTTCAGTTTCTGCAGATTGCCGGCCTGGCGCACCGCCACGCATTGATTGGCGACCCTGGACAGATCGCGCCGGTCATTCAGACCGAGCTGGAACGCTGGCGGTCTGACCTGGCCGGTCCTCACGTTCCCGCGCCTGGTGCGCTCCTCGCACGTCATCCCGGAATCCGGCGCCTCGCCCTGCCGGTTAGTCGCAGGCTGGTCCAGGACACGGTTTCCTTCATACAGCCCGCGTTCTATCCCAATCTGCCCTTCGAGGCCCTGACCCCGACCAGGGCGATGGGCTACATCGTCCCAGGCATCATGCCGACCGATCTCCCGCTCGATGCGCCGACCCGCGGACAGTCACTTTCGATGATCGAGCTGCCCGCCCTGATGGCCGGTGACGTCGATCGGGAAATGGCCGGATGCATGGTAGCGACGATCCGCCGCGTGCTTCACCGCCAAGCTTACGTCGTCGAACCCAATGGGGAGCGTGTGCGCGTCACCCCGGCCATGATCGGAGTGGCCTGTGCCCAGGTCGCGCAAGTTGCCGCCGTGCGTGAGCGGCTATGGCCTGACCTCAACGCCATTCTGGTCGAAACGGCCAATCGCTTCCAAGGTCTCGAGCGGCCCCTCATGTTCGTGCAGCATCCGCTGTCCGGCAGAGCCGACGCGACTGCCTTTCATCTCGACGCCGGGCGGCTTTGCGTCATGCTCTCCCGCCATTCTGTAGCATGCTGGATTTTCGGTCGCGAGGGTATCGCGAGCCAGTTACGCCGCTACGCGCCCATCGGCGATCGGGCGCTGGGGATCGACGCCGACCCGGAATTCGAGGGCTGGCGATCTAGCGAAAACCTTCTCGATCAACTTTCGCGCCATAACAGGGTCTATCAGATCCCCGCCGGTCTGCGCTGATCGCTATCTTGGCTTGCTCTCAGAAAGGGAGCCATGCCAGCAGCAGAGGCCGAGGCGTCGAGATAATTGGTCTCGTGGAAGTGCGCGTTGACGGCGGAAAAGGTTTGATCGTACTGGAGACGTGATGAACGCGACGAAGGCGCCTGCTCGGACAGCCGGGCGAGAATAGACTGAGACGGTGCGGTGATTGCCGTTGTAAACTCAGGCCCTGCACTCGAAAACGGAGAGCCCGGTGACACGTACCATCTTTTGGTCATGGCAAAGCGACGCTCCCAAACGGGAGACACGTGATCTTATCTATGCGGCTTTAAAAGGCGCCGTCGATGAGCTTGCCGCTGAGCTTGAGGAAGCCGAGCGGTTTGAAGTTGATCAGGGCGTCAAAGGTATCGTTGGGCTCGAAATCATCGCGGAGGAAATCTTGCGCAAGATTGATTGCGCCTTCGCGTTCGTCGCGGACATATCGACCGTGGCATCGATCGGTGATGGATTGGAGCGTAAGTGTCTGGCGAACCCGAATGTCATGCTGGAGCTTGGTTATGCGCGGAAGTCCCGAGGGCCAGGGCGCGTCATTCCTGTGTTCAATAAGGCAATGGGGCCCACCCGCTACGAGGATCTGCCGTTCGATCTTCGACATCTCTCGGGGTCAATCGCATATGATCTGCCGGAAGGTGCACCCACCGAAAGGCTTCGCCAGGAACGAAACAATCTGCAACGCCAGTTCGGCGCCCGCCTGGCAGCAATGTTCGAGAGTGAGGAGACCGATTCCGAGAAGAGCTTGCCTGAATGGCATGCCTCTCTTGGGCACGACCCCAGCATATGGGAAGACGCCTATAATCCACTTCCTGTTGCCGTCCCTCATCTTGGGCAGATCGACGTTATCGTCGCACCGGCTCCGCGGATTTTTGTCCGATTATTGCCGGCCGAGCAGGGTCGCGCACCGACTCAGTTCAGCGGCATCTTTCCAGGGGGTCAGGACACGCTTGTCCCCATCGGTGGCGGGCATGCCATGTCCGGCGGAAAGACCGGGAACGGGTATGCGTTCTTCGAAAGCCCCGATGCCCAGCGCACGACCAAGTCGATCGCCCGATGGTACAAGAGCACCGGAGAGATCTGGGCAATTTCCGCGTGGGGATTTTATAAAAAGGAAGACCTGCCGCACATCGCGTATGATGAAGTGATCAATGACCTAGTCAGCTGGCTTGAGCATACGATGCGGACGATCCGGACCGCCGGAGGCGCGGGTAAGGTTCGGATAATATTAGGTGCGTCGGGGCTTCGAAATGTTCAATGGTGGCTTTCTCGGCCGAGTCCGGGATCTATGGCGTTCCGCGGTCTAAACGACTTCGCAGTCCATGAAACCATGCTGCCCGATGACGATCGAGAAGCCATGATCGACGCCGTTTCTGATTTCATGCAGGTGCTGACTGACACGTTCGGAGTTGGCACACTTGCTCGTGACCAAGTCGCTATCCTTGCAACCGTCTCGTGAGGTGACCCGATCTGGTCCTGTCGTCACCAAACCTGGGCGGAATTCTTATCGTCGAGTTCCTGAGCAGAAACCGCGGGACAGCCTGATGATGGCCGAACGACTGCTTCCTAAAGTAGTGGTCGTCGTCTGTAATGACGGAGAGCGGCGGGAGCGGATCTGGGCCGCCGGATGGCCGCTATGTTGGCGGCCCCGCTCGTCGACGTGGATCCCCAGAGCGCGCCCATGTCGCACCTAAAATGAGCATTACCGATCGTCGTCGACAGCAAGGAAGCATGGCACGCAAAGGCCGTCGTGACGAAGGAAGTCGTCCTCGCTGACTTCGCGCCCGCATTCGCTGCAGTTGTGATCGGAAATGGTATAACCGCAGCCGGCGCACAGACGCTCTTCCAGTATGTAGGTCTCGAATTCGCACTCCGCGCATTCGATGACGGGATCCTCGCCGCCGTCCGTCATGGCGATATAGAAGTCCGCGTGAAGGATGCGGCCGATCGCCTCATTGATCAGTTCCTCGCTGCAAGGCCTTGCGCCGCAGGAGCGGCAGCGAAAGTCGGCCTTCCCCTGATTGGTGTTGGCGGGATCTTGTTGGGCGATCAGGATCGAACCACATTTCGGACAGCAGAGCTCGTCCAGATCGTCCGCGACAGACTGGGAGTACCAGTCGATCGACTCCAAGGTCGCGCGGCACGCGCTAAATTCAGCATCAAATACCGCTTCGGTTTCGAGCAAAACTTCCCAACATGGCTTGCCAAGCAATGCGAGCGGATCGGTATCGAGCACATCATTCACAAGCTGGCGGATGATCTTGGCCGATCCGGCGATGCTTCCCGATAGGTCTTCGCGCGTGCCGGCGAACCGGTAATGCTCGATGTCGTTTCGATGGTGCGTCAAACGGTCGAGCGGCTTCCAGTCGACCTCGATGCCGAGTTGCTTGAACCGCTCGATGATCTGGGCCTGGTCAACGGTGCGGCGACCGTCGCCCACAAGCATGATTTCCCCGCCGCGCCTCACCGGACGGGTCTTCTGTTTGAGCAAAACCTCTACGCTCCCAGGAGGAGAAAGCCGCCTCAACTGCTCCTTGCAAAGCAACAGGATGCCGGCTTGGACATTCCGGATCGCCGAAAGCAAGCGGCGCGGATCGTCGTTGCGATAATCTTCGATGCCGATCTGAATCGACTGTACGGCGTTGTCGAGTATCGTATCCACGGTTCCGCTGCGCTCCTAAGCGAAGATGAGCCTCGTCTCGCACCTTAGCAACGTCAATGGCCCGCGAGTACCACATCAGTCGTCCGCGCCGTGCCCGCGTTCGAGATCGATGGCATAGCCACTGCATGTCGCCACTGAACCCGCTGCCATGCCGCCGGAGGATGAACGAGAGTCCGCTATTAGGGAGAGCCGAAAGGACCTTGGACGTCAGCTATGAGGGCGGTGAGCGCCGTAATTGTAGGCCGCAAGGTGGGAGTCAAAGGAAGTAGACAACCTCAACAGTAAAATTGAGATTGACTCGCATTAGCGATACTGGTTAGGCACTCCTCGTGACGAACGGGGGTGCCATGAAGCAATTCTTCTTTTTTTCCACATCGCTGCTCTGCGCGTTAGCGGCCGCCTCGGCTGAGGCTGCCCAACAAGCGACGTCGTTGGACGAGCAGAACGAAATCATCGTCACCGGCGAAAAGGCGGTGCGCAGTCTTCAGGAAACGACGGCTTCGGTGAGTGTGACGACCGAAAAGAAACTGGCCGAAGAGAATATCCTGACGATCCAGGACGTCTACAATCGCACGGCCAACGTCTCCGAAACCTATGGGGCTTCGGGTTTCTCGATCCGCGGCGTCGACCAGCGCGGAGTTTCCGGTGGCGGCGACGCGGCGACGGCCACGGTGTTCGTCGATGGTGCGCCGGTGCCGCAGGACGTGCTGTCGAACGGCCCGACCGATATGTGGGACGTGGCGCAGGTCGAGATATTCCGCGGGCCGCAATCGACCATTCAGGGTCTCAACGCGCTGGCCGGCGCAGTGCATATCCGCACGCAGGATCCGACCTTCGACTGGAGCCTCAAAGGCCGCGCGCTCGTCTCCTCCTTCGACACGACGCAATTCGCCGTCGCAGGCGGAGGTCCTCTGGTGCCCGGCGAACTGGCCTTCCGCGTCTCGGCCGAAAAGCGGGATTCGGACGGTTACATTCGCAACATCACGCGCAACGAACCGGAAAGCGGCGTCGATTCCACGTCGATCCGCGGCAAATTGCTCTGGACGCCCTCCGCCCTCGCGGGTTTTGAGGCGCGCCTTGGTTATCATCATTTCGAAACGAAGGGTGGCTATCTCTTCACCTATGTCGACCGGTCGGTCGGCGATTATTTCAACAACCGCACCAATCCGTCGGATTATCCCAACAGCAGCGATGTCGATAATGATCAGGTGACCCTGGACCTTCGCTACGATCTGGGCGGCGGCCTGTCGCTAAGCGCGCTCGGCACCTGGACGGACACCAACTTCATCCGCAAATATGACGGGGACAGTTCGGCTGCCAGCATAGCCTACAGCGATATCGCCGGCGGGGCCGAGACGTTTACTCAGGAACTGCGCGTCAATTATGAAAGTGATCGTCTTAGCGGTCTGGGTGGCTTGTTCTACTATAATCGAGACCAATACAGGCGTTCGCATCAGGTAACGCTGGTGCCGACACCCGGCCCGACCATCGTGAACTTGTTGACGCCCGCGCTGGGTGCCCAGACGGCGGCGCAGGTTGCCGCGCTGTACACCGCCGCGCTTCCCAACATCCCGGTCGACTACACATCGGATTTTCCGACGAAGGTGGAGACGATGGCCGTGTTCGCCGATGCGCGCTATCGCCTGACCGACCGGCTGTCGCTGCTCGGCGGCTTTCGCTATGACCGCGAGCGCAACAAGATCGGCGGTGAGGCGATAGCGACCTTCGTCGGCACCTTGCCCGATCCGGCAGCATACGGTCCGCTGGCGCCGGCCTTCGCAGGCATCAATGCCGCCGTGCTGGGGCTGGTCAATGATGCCAATGGCTCGGCACCAGTGGGCACGCGCACTTTCAATGCCTTCCTGCCCAAGGGCGGCGTGGAGATGGCATGGACGCCCGACATTGCCACCGCCTTCGTCGTGCAGCGCGGCTATCGATCGGGCGGCAGCGGGTTCAACACCGCCCGCTCGCAGCTCTTCCCTTATGATCCCGAATTCACCTGGAACTATGAGCTGTCGCTGCGCTCGGCCTGGCTCGACGGTCTCATGACGGTGAACGCCAATGCCTTTTACATCGATTGGAAGGAGCAGCAGACCACCGCCAATTTCGGCAACGGCACTTATGACACGCATACGGTCAACGCTGGCAAATCGCATCTCTACGGGTTCGAACTGGAGTTGGCGCATCGCGTGTCATCGTCGTTCGACTGGTATGCAAGCCTTGGCCATACGCGCACGAAGTTCGATGAATTCGTCACCGATGTCGGCTCCATCACCGACCTGTCGGGTCTGGAGTTTCCTTATGCGCCCAAATGGACACTGGCGGGCGGCGCCAATCTGCGCTTCGGAGGCGGTTTCAACGCTAATGTCAACGCCAGCTACCGCAGCGCGGTCTATACCGACGTGTCGATCCCGCAATCTGATGGCCGCGTAGGCGCGCGCACGCTGGTCAATGCGCGGATCGGCTATCAAGCCGACAACTGGAGCCTGTCGCTGTTTGCCAACAACCTGTTCGGCGAGAAGTACGACCAATATGTCAACAGCTTCACCAATTTCGCCATCATCGGCGCACCACGCAGCGTCGGCGTAATCCTGGAGGCAGGGTTTTGACCGGCGGGGCACTTCTTGGTGAGATGGCGGTCATTTTCGGCGGAGCTATATCCGGAAGCTGGCTGTTGCGCCGGGCCTGGAGCCTCAAAACCGGGAAGGCGCCGTGGCGCTGGGCCGGGCTTTCCCTACTGGCCATCAATCTCATCTGGTCCGCTTGGGCTTTAGGGTATGCACGTGGTCCATTCATCGCCCTGACTCTCCTTGCCGTTGCGGCCCTCGGTGTCATCGCTTCCGGCCATACGCTCCGGCCAGCCAAGGCAGGCCGCGCCGCGCGTGAGGGCCTGGCTCCCGAACCGGCGGAGCGCGCGATGAGCGCTTGGCGCACGACGCTGCGTTGGTCGCTCGCCGGCCCGGTGGGCATGATCGCTGCCATGGCGCTTGGCATCAGCTATGCTGTGTGGGCGCCCGGTGAGATGCAGACACGGCTCCTGATCGGAGGGCTGATCGTGCCGCTGGCATGGGGCGGTGCGATGGCGTGGACGCTGGCGGACAGCCGCATCCTGCGCGCGACCGCCATGCTGGTGGGAACCGCCGTTTTCGGCTTTGGCGCGGCAATGCTCAAGGGGTTCACATGACGAAAGTGAAAAAGAGCACGGGCTTTCCTTCGTCCGATCTAGTGCGCGCGGTGCTCAAAGGGCATAGCGGCCTGGGCCTTGCGTTCGCTGCGCTCCTGTATCTGGTCTGCCTCACCGGCACCATCGCCGTTTTCGCCAACGAGTTTCAGCGGTGGGAGAATCCCGGCGCCGAGCGCATGCAAATGATGTCCGCAGATGCCGTACAGGCGGCCTACCTCGGTGCTATGGAGCGCACCGAAGGTCCGGTCGAGCATGTACTAATCCTGATGCCGAGCGAAGATCGCCCTTGGCCAACGTTACGGTTCGATGCCGAAGATGGTACCCAGACGACGTGGATCGCCGATGGCGCAGGTCGTATCACAGGGAAGGTCCGCGAGGGCTGGACGAAATTCCTGACTCGGCTGCATATCAATCTGCACCTGCCGCAAAGCTGGGGTATCTTCATCATAGGGCTAACCGGCGTCGCGCTGCTCTCCTCGCTCATCTCCGGCCTGCTCGCGCATCCGCGCATCTTTCGCGATGCCTTCCACCTGCGGCTTGGCGGATCGCGGCGCCTGCAGGAGGCGGATCTGCATAATCGGATTGGAGTATGGGCGCTGCCCTTCCATATCACCGTCTCGCTGACGGGCGCGCTGCTAGGTCTCAGCACCATCATCATCGGTGCGATCGGCCTTGCGGTGTTCCAGGGCGATACCGCCAAGGTCTATGCCATCTTCACGCCGCCCCATCCGGCAGCGGACGCGCGACCCGCGCCGCCGCTCGACCTGCGGCCCCTGTTCGCCACCGTCGCCGCACGAGCGCCGGGGGAGCGCATCAACTATCTCGTCATCGAGCATCCCACCGAAATGGGCGCTGCCGCGATGTTCGAGGTCGAGGACGGCTCTTCGCGGCTTGCCAATGCGAATAGCTACGCGTTTGATCGCGAGGGCAAGCTCTATTACGAGCAAAAGGCAGCTGACAACAATGTGGGCCAGCAAATCCTGGGCTCGCTCGGACTCCTGCATTTTGGCTGGTTCGGCGGTGGCGTCATCAAGATCGCTTATGCTCTGCTGGGCCTTGGCCTCACCTACCTCGCAGCAGGAGGCGTCAACATCTGGCTGGCGCGGCGGCGGGACAAGGGCAGACCGGCACCCGGATGGGAGAGCGTTTGGACCGCGACTGTCTGGGGGCAACCGGTCGCGCTGGCATGCGCGGCCTTCACCGCGCTGTTTACCCCACTGGTCGCGCCATTGATCTGGACATGGGGGATCATCAGCATCGCGGTGCTTGGGGCGGCCGCTCTGCTTCCGCCTGCTACGCTGTCGCGGTTCGGTCGCGCCATCACGGGCGCGCTATTGATCGTTCTTGCTCTCGCGCATCCTGCCTTCTTGGGCATGGGCGACAGTATGGCTCTGATCGTTGACGGCGCTCTCGGGCTGCTCGGACTTGGTCTTCTTGCAACCGTTGTCGGTCAGGTTCCCATGGTCAGGAAAGCGTCACAGCCAGCATGACCGAATTTGGGTCCGAGAAGCGAACGTATGCCACAACCGGCGGTGTGGCGATCCGTTGTGAGTGATGATGGCAACTGGGCGGCAGATCGTGGCTTCCAGACTGCGGCTGCTCCACATGGGCTTTCGGCACGCCGTCAATAACCGGTTTAGCTAAAAGCCGGCGTTCAGGGTCCGCTCTAAAGAGAGACGCCTTTATTCCAGCCTCTGTCACTTCGGAACTTGGCAATGAGGTGAACAAAGGGCGGCTTTCGACACGTTCGTCAAGACCCTTGGATGGCAGCTATGTTGGCGGCTCCCGCCGGCCCGCCAAGGCCGCAAGCGAAGGGCAGCATTTCAACATTTTAACCGGGAACCAGCCTTTCCGGAGCCGCCAACTTTGCAGCCGTTCGCGCCCGCTGGTAAGATGCGGCTTGGATGAGCTCTATGGACCAACTCGACCGCATGAACTCCGCGTCAGATGGATGGGAAGCTGACCCATGGGATGCGCCTGCTGCAATCGCGGATATCTTGTGGCGCTAATGAGTCCGGACCCTACTCTACCAATATCTACCTCTAGCTCAGGACTGTCGACTTCCAGCAATAGGGCAAGTTTTTACCGTTGGCCTTCAGCCGAAAAGCGGTGAGGGTGGACGCTGCTGATTGATTGGCAGAGATGGTCAAAAATGGGTCGAACTATCGGATCGGGCGTCTTTATCTAATGGTAAATAGATTTGAGCCGATGGATCAAACTGCGTCATCTCAATGTTACGCCTGCCGGGCAGCGTCTAAATGCGCTAACAACCAGTCCTCGAATTGCACGTTTCGTTCAAAGTGGTTTTATTACTTTGCTGTTAAGACGAAGTACGCGCTATATCAGACTGATCGTGAGTCGGGGGATGGCGATGGCGATAGGCAACAGGCAGTTACAACCGATCCCACTGGGCCGCGCGCAGCTCTGGACGCTTGCACCGCCAGGCGCGGCACCGACCACCTACGTCAAGCAGACCGAAACCAACTGGTGCTGGGCTGCATGCGGCGAAATGGTGATGCAGCCCCGCGGCATCGCCGAGACCCAATGTACGCTCGCCTCCAAGCAGTTCACGCTGCAGTGCTGTCCGAGCCCCGGCGCACCGTCAGGCTGCAACCGGGGCTGCTGGCCGGACGTAGCCTATCCCGCGTCGGGCGTCCCCACGTTGCGAACGGCCGCCCCGCTCGCCCAGGCAACCGTTTCTGCCGAGATCGCCGCGGGACGGCCGGTGCAGGTTTGCTACCAGTGGACCGGGTCGTCTTCGACGCACGTCGCGCTTATCGTCGACGAATATCCCAACGGCGACTTTGAGGTCTACGACCCTTGGCCGGGCTATGGACCAGGCCGCCGGCAGTTTTCGCAGATTCAGGGCGCCTACGGGCTGGGCCGCTGGATCCAGAGCTTCACTTTCTAGGGAGGATGGCGTGATGGTTACTGCCCCGACGCTGGCACCCCAAGTGCTGAACAGCATCGCCAACCAGATTGCCGAACGCGTCCCGCGCTCCTCCGAGCTAGCGGCGCCCGGAGCTGTCGCCGGGATTGGCGAGAGCCTGCGCGTTGCGCTGCTACCGGAGGACGAGCTCACCGGCGGGAAAGGCGCGCTCGGCGACCGCGTCGTCGAGACTGGCCAATGGCACCACCAGATCTACACAGGCGACGACGCGCGGAGCTTTGCGCGCTCGATCGAGGCGCCCGAGGCGCCGGGTGAGCCGTCCGAGGTCGTGGAGGTCGCTGACTCCGTCGTGGCAGCGGACCTGGGCAGGACGATCCGCTGGGTCGACGAGAACGTGCCGCAGGAGGGCGAGGCAGAGGTGCTGATGGTCCCCTCGCACTTTACTGTCGGGCTTTGGCTGCACGGACCGGAACTCGACGCAGTGGTAGTCAGCAGCGCCCCGCCCGAGATGGAGCTCCCGCGTAACCGCCTCATCGAGAGCGGCCGCTTCATCGAGATGCTGGCAGCCCGTCCGGCGATCGAAGGGCTCGGAGCCCGCGACGGGTCCGCCGCGCCCCTCGGAGAAGGCGCGTGAGGGCGCGCCGTTTGTCGGGGGCGACAGCGCTCCTCGCCACGGTGCTCAGCGGATGCGCGA
The DNA here is from genome assembly GCF_008107685.1 of Novosphingobium sp. BW1. Lineage (GTDB taxonomy): Bacteria > Pseudomonadota > Alphaproteobacteria > Sphingomonadales > Sphingomonadaceae > Novosphingobium. The sequence goes on along the minus strand of NZ_VIRF01000128.1, from coordinate 32,148 downwards.
CGATGGACGCGAAGCCGATCACCGCAGACGGCCCACGCGAGGGCATCGGCTATGTCCTCCCCTATACGCAGTGGACGATCACCGTCGCGTGGCGGCTCGACTATTGCCCCGACCCTAAGGACCCGAACGCGCACGACGGGAAGGATGCGCAGCTCGCCGTCAAGGTGGAGGCCGTGGCGGGGAGCGCAGACGATGGCGACCTCAGCTTCGTCATCAACCCGCAGGACCTTCAGACGCTAACCAGCGTCACGACGTTCGGCGCGAAGTGGCTCGACGGGCGCAATATGCTCTCGTCGATCAACGCCACCGTCGAGGACCGCTCCGCGCAGATCGTGGGCAACCTGGTCAAGACGGCAGTCAAGATCATCCCCCTTGCAGCCGGTGTTCCCGCCCCCCCTGGGGGGGCGAGGTCGGCGACGCTGATGTGCACGGACGGCGCTAGGCAGGCGCTCGCCGACGCGGCTACCGCGAAGGCGGCCCTAAAAGTGCGGACCGGCGCGCTCGACGCTGCGACGAAGGTGCTCGGCGCCGTCCAGAAGAAGGTCGCGGCAATGGGCGACGCGGTCGACGACCCGACTAAGGCGGCGTTGAGCGCTGCGCTGGACAACGCGGTCGCGGCGCAAGCCGCCCAGACAGAGGCTGATGGGGCGCTTACAGAGGCGCTCGATGCGATCACCTACAAGCGCGTCGTCAGGTGGCCGGATGGCGGGAACGTGTTCAGCGGCGGGCCGATCGTCGTCGATCGCGACAAGCTGGAGTCGTGGATACCGGGGCTGAAGGGGCAGTCGATCCCGAAGTCCGCCGTCTACCTCCAAATCGAGCGCGTCGGTAGCTTCGGCCGCGCACCCGAGCACCTCGACCTGCGGCCACTTCCGCCAAACGGAAAGCGCGTCCGCGATCCGGCGAACCCGGTCGTCGCGACGCCGGGGTCGGACCCCTACAAGCCTCCGGCCGCGTCTAGTCGCGGCCTGCGCTACCGCATGCCTGCCGCCGGCACGCTGGTTGCCTGCAGTGAGTCTCCCTGCGGCGCCGACGCCCCCTCGACCCTTGCCACGTTCCCTGGCCAGGTCGTCCAGCTCGGCTACGTCAATGTGCTCCCGTTCCGAAGCCGCGCGTTCGGTAACAACTCGATGTCGGCAGAGTTCAATCCGGACGGCAGCCTGAAGTCGGTCGGTTACGAGCAGAAGAGCGCATCGCTCGAGGGCGCAACCGGCGCGGTGGCCGACGCCGCGGACCAGCTGGCGGGTGCGCTTGACCCAACCGCCCGCCTCACGCAAGGCAACGCTTATCTGGAGGCGCTCAAGAAGCGGCGCGACGATCTGCAGGCGCTTGCCGCGCCGAAGGACGACCCGGTCGCCGATGAGACGACTTCGCTGGGCGCGGAGACTACGCTTCTCAACGCACGCATCGCGCGCCTCAAAGCCGAGATTGCCTACGAGGAGCTGCGCGCGTCGCAGGGGAAGTAGGAGAAGCGCCATGCCACCAACACCCAATCCAGCGCCGGTCCGGCTCCCCTGGTACAGCGTCGCGACCGGTGCCATCATCCTGATCGGGTTTGCCTCGCTCGTCTTCTACCTGGTGTCCGTCTCCGGCGTGATCGGCAAGGACGAACAGATGCGCTGGGACCGGCTTATGCTGATCTTCAACGCCGTGCAGACGCTCACCGTCGCGGCGGCTGGCGTCCTGCTCGGAACCACCGTGCAGCAGGCGCGGGTTGCTTCCGCCGAGGCCCGCGCGGACGCGGCAGAGGGCAACGCCAAGGCGGCGCAGAGCGATGCCGAGAAGGCGGCGGCGGCGCGTCGGCTCATCGATGGCTTGGATCCACCGGGCGGCGCCGGCGACGCGGCATTGGCTCAGATCCGCGCCGTCCTGAGCGTTTGATCAAACACCTTTTCACTCCGTTGCCGATGTCCGGAAGTAGCGAACGGAAAGCTGTGGATTGAATTCGAAGGTTACGGCACCGACAGTTTTAATGCGACGAAACATGCATGAGCCGATTGCTGATTTTTGTATCGGGGGCTTCGAGGCGGTTTAGGTCCAAGGGCAGCCTCACTGAATGAACGGCCAAACTGTCCGACGCGGCTCGGAACCTGCCGTGCCGAAGGGGCGAAGGCCCCGACGCAAGTGAAAGGGAGTCCGTGGCCCACGAATGTTCGGTCTTGGCGTAATCAGACGCTCCCAAAAGCTACGGCGAACGGCAGAAATGTCCTAGACCAAGTCACTCAGGCGCGCCCATTGATCGATGAACGTAAGGCAAGTTTTGAAGGCTTCAGCATGAGCCTCGAACGGCAGCTATTCAGGCGCGAGCCGACACCGGTGCCGGAAGCGGGGAACGCAGCTATCCTAAAATTGTTGCTCCGAAGCCGACAGTCGCGAAGGTCCCAAATTCAGAATGTCAATGTTCCTAGAAATTCCACAAGATCGCTGACTTCATCGTCGTTCAAAGCTAAAGAGAGTGGCTCACGCGCGCCTGGTCCTAGCCGAGCATAGAAATCCGCACGCTGGCGCACAGTCATTTTGTCCGTGTCGACAAGCCGCAGGGGATCGAAGTGTGCAATAATGGCCTTTTCGAGTGTCGGCACCGAACCGGAGTGTGAGTAGGGCGCCGTCTTGGTCACATTGAAAAGAGGCGGTGTCCTGAATTTGTACCGGTCTTCGGGATCGAAGGTCACATTGTAGCGGCCGTAGTCGATCCCGAACCCGTTCTTGCCAAACGCCATTTGCGGGAACGCCACCGCATGGAACTGCATGTCTGAGAAGTATGGGCCATTGTGACAGGCGATGCATTTGCCACGGCCATAGAAGAGAATGCCCCCGTTCAGTTCGCTCGTGGTGAGGGGGCCTGCATCGAAGACAAAGCGCTCGAGCTTTGTCGGCCGGATCCTGAATTCGTCGCGAATGAATGCGGCGAGCGATGTCGCGACGTCGTTGAAGGTAATCGCTGTGGCAGGCACGCCGAATGCACTGGCAAGGCGCGGACCGATTACAAGGTCCTTCGCAAATCGCTCCGCCAGTGCATTCTGAAGCCGGTTTGCCGAATTCACGCTTTCGGTGACGAGCGCTTCTTCCACCTGCGGGGTATCGTCGACCATTTCGCGCAATTCGACTGAAGGCAGGTGCACGGCGACGACGAGGGGGTCGTCGGAAGGCGTATCTCTGCCGAATTGGCTGACGACACGTCCGTTCCGGACGCTGACCTTGCCTTCCCAGAAGAAGGTATCGAAGCCCTTGCTACCCCGGCCCCAGAAGGCCAGCGCGTTGCGAGGGACGATTTGTCCGCCGCTCGAGAGCCTGTCTTTCCCGCTCCCTTTCGCGCCCACGCCTATGGCAACCGGGAGACCATCCGCGCTGCCGAACTGTTCCAGATGGCAGTCGCGGCAGCTGATGGAACCGTTGATGCTCATGAGGGGCGAAGCGAAAATGAGTTTGCCTGCTTCCCGCCGCTTGCTGTCGACCGGTATGGCTAGGTCTGCGGCCCTGACGAACCCGTTCGCCTTGACGGCTCGCCTTAGCGCGGCAAGGCGCATGTGATCGCTGGCCGGCGATTGGTCGCGCTCTTGCTGAATGGCCGCGGCCTGTTGATCTGTACAAGCCGAGACGCCCATGATCGCAGCCATGCCGAGGATTGCGGCGGCGGTACGCCTGTAGAAGTGCGATCTAGAACTGGATTTCATGGATCTTGACCACGTCATCAAGGTCGGAGGCGCGCGCTTCGATGGCAATCAGCCGCATCTGGGCCAGTTCGCTTTCGCGCAGCCCCCATTGCATCAGGCGCTTCTGGTAGATGTCGTAGTCCTGGCACGTGACCAGTCCCAGTTCGCCTGCACTGACCATTGCCTTTGCCTGCGGTGAAGGATGCAATTCGGCCTCCTGCCTGGCAGCGAAGTGATCCTGCATGGCCATGTCGCACTGTTCGACAAGGAGACCGTAGCGCTCCTGGTTGAAGTGCATCACAGCCTCTCGCCACAGGGGCACGGCGGTCCAGGCCATGACCGCACCGGCGGTGAGCGCCAGAAGATGCGTGACAATCCTACTGCGCGCGAATCTTGAAGGCATCGAGCACCTCGGGCGTGATCGTTCCGGTGACATTGAGGTTGAAGTCGGTCTGGAACCGGCTCAGCGCACCGCGCATCATTGGGCCCACGATGCCGTCGATGGCGCCGTCGTAGTATCCGTAGGATTTAAGACCCAGTTGAACCTGACGCACCACATTCTGGATGCTCGTGGCCGAAGGTGTCGAATAGAGCGGCTGGGCAGTCGTGATCGCCGGAGACGAGGGAAGGATGGAAGAGGGCGGCGTGCTTCGCTCGTTCCGGGTCGAAGGTGCGCTCGTTCGGGGAGCCGCAGGCGCTCTGGGCGTGTATACCGGTGCCCGGTACGTCCCACTGCTGCCCGAGCGATGACTGCCATGCGAGGCGTGGCTCGAATGCGAACGGTGGCCCGCTAGGAGGAACATGTGGTCCTGCGAAAAACGCTGGATCATATGGTCATCGTCATCCGGGTCGGGGCCTCCGGAGGCAGGCGATAGGCCCGGTGCCGCCAAGGATGTGTGCGGGACGGGCGCGATTCCGGCCATCACGAGGCTGGAGATCAGAAATCGACGCTTTTTCACAGAGGAAAGACCTCGTCTACGAGTTCAGGCGGATGCCATTCGAAAAAGCCCGAGCATTCTGGCCGGGCCGCACAAGGCGCGCATTTGTCGGAAAAGCGTTGCTTCCAGTCCGAAATCGATGCCACCGCGTAGGAGCGATAGGCCGCAGGCACATGGCAAAGCGGGATGTTGAACAGCCGGGGCCGGATGCCATGCAGGTTCGCGCGATCCAGCGCTTTGCCGACAGCATGAAAGTCGCGGCGCAGATCGAGATGGAGCTCGTTCCACCGGTTTCTCGCAAAACCGATGTTCTCCAGCCCCATGACGGACCACTGCTCGATGTGAGCGAGGTCGCGGACGATAAAGCTGGCCAGCGTATCGAGGCGCTCGGCCGTGGACGATGAAAGCACCGTGCGCAGTTCTATCCGGGCACCGGCCCTGAGCAGATGGGCGAAGGATGCCATCAATCTTTCGAAGGCTCCGGCCTTGCCTACTATGGCGTCGTGCGATGCCGCGTCGGCTGCGTAGATGGGTATCCCCCAGACAACATTGCGGTAGCACGGACTGCGCAAGCGCAACGCGTCCTCTGCCGTGAAATGCTGGCCGTTCGACAGGACGTGGAAGTTGAGATCGGGCCGCGCTTCGAGCACGCTTTCGAGCATGGAAAACAGGCGTGCGCGATGCAGCGTGGGCTCACCTCCTGAAATCCCGATCGTGATTCCCTGGTCGGCCAGCAGGGAGGCCTGTTCCAGAAGATCGAAGCGATCAACGTGGGTCTTCTTCGGAGGCTGCGAGCACATCGCGCAAAGCTGGTCACACTGCTCGGTGACCAGCAGGGTATTGTGGCGCGAGGCGCTGCGGATGAGACGATCCGCGCGTCCTTCGAACGGATCGACGAGAACGACATCGCCGATGAGGTCCTCTGCGGCTGATGCCACTTCGAACAGGCCCTGTGTGCCACTCCACAGGCTGCCTGCCTGCGTGCAGGCAAGAAAGTGGCTCAGCGCCGGCTCGCTTTCCGCTTGCAGGGAAAGGCGCGTGACGAAGGGTGCCGGTGCATCGCTCGCGGCGCGAAGTGCAAGCGCGATCATGACAGACCTCCTGCCGGAAGCCGGTCGCCGCCAAGCCCCAGCCACCGGCATAGCGAATACTGGATGGCGGGATCGGGCGAATGGATCAGTTCGAAGGCGAGGTCGAAGAGGTGCAAGTGCCGCCGGCAGAATTCAGTTTCGCGGCGAGGGATGTCGATCGTTCCGTAGCGGGAGATGTCATCGACAATGTCGCGGCCGCAGAAGGGTTTGTAGGTGCAGGCTTCGCAATCCGGATCGCCATCGCACGTCGAGACGGCATTGAGGGCATCGCGCGCGGGCGTGTTCCAGCCCTGCCGTATATTTCCGATCGACAGATCGATGATGCCCGCGCGCGCCAGCATGCGTGCTTCGTCCGTCGGATAGGCAAGACCGTCGTGGTCGATAACGATGAAGTCCGTGCCGAACGGATTGGGATTGCGCAGATCGACGTGCCGGTCCTCGCCCGGCCGGAAGATACGGCGCAGCAGCAGACTGAAATAGTTCTCTTCAAGACATATGTTGCGGTCTTTCCAGTTTCGATAGATCAGACGGCGGATGAAGGTCTCGTGATATTCCAGCCAACGGGTATCGGTGGTCCGGCAATCGGCGTGCTGCCTGCGGGCAAATCCCTGGTAATTGATCGGCCGGAGGTAAATCGCGGTCATGCCGCGGCGGGCATAGGCATCGATCAATTCATCCGGATCGGGCGGCGAACGAGGATCGAGCGTGGGCAGGGCCGAAACCTTTCGCGATCCGTATTGGGCAAGCAGCCTGTCGATGTTCTGCTCGAAAGCCTCACTAGCCGCATCGTCTTGACCTCGCTGTCGGGCATGATGAAGGCGGGGCCCGTCGAGCGAAGTGCTGATCGAGACGTCGTCACGGTCGAACAGCGCGGCAGCTTCAGGCGGCACATGCTGGAGATTGGTGCAGATCACGAATGACGCCTCGACATGTGGCGGGACTGCACCGATGACGGCTTCTATGAGATCGCAGCGAAGTGTCGGTTCACCTCCCTGGAATTCAATCTTGAGATGCCCCGAGCGGGTTTGGCGCACGAGGTCGATGACCGCATCGCGTGTCCCGTCCGACCAGTCGTAACCGCTCGCGCCCTCGGCGGCTCTGGAAACCTGGCAATAGCTGCAGGCAAGGTTGCAGCGAAGCGTTGGAACCAGGATCAGGTAGTCGAGTTCGCCGGGATGAAAACGGCGCCGCTGAACAGCGAACTTGTGCGAAAGGCGTCCCAGTTCACCTTCGACCATCAGGCCGCATTCCCTGAGGCGATCCCAATCGTGCAAGGTCAGCCGGTTACTTTCGGCGCTTTCTCGTAGATCGTGATTGGATAGCAGGAAACGGCCTGCGGCATCGACGTGAAGGACATGCTGCCCGATGCGACGCGTCGTCCACTCCGCAGATGGAGCTTGGGCATGCGCCGTCCTGACATGCGTCGAAGCGCTTGCCGTCATGGATGATGCATCCGCCGATTTGCCCACATCTTTGCCCCCTTGTGGACGTCTTCATATCGAGAACGCTTCCCCGCCCAAAGTGATAATCACCGTTTTCGAATGATGCGTAAATCGAAAGCGGCAAATATGTGATCGCGATTAAATTACTTTAATCGAAGCGGCGCTCTGGCGATCTTGTCCGAATAGTAGAGCATTGCCGTCATGAACCGACGCGGCGCCTGACACGATCATCGCTGGGCCTGAAATGTCGACTATCCCATTCTCGTTGCTCCGCAGCCGAAGTTCGCGAATGTCCCAGATCTTCCCTTTCCCGTTTGCCGAGACTCACGTGAATGGAGGGCGGTTTTCGACAAGCTCGTCGGGGCCTGGGAACGTCCGCTCTGCCGGCTTGAGCCGTCGCTTCGCTTCATGCGTCGCGGCGAAGCCGCCTCAATTCAGGCCGCAGCACTTCTTGTACTTTTTCCCTGATCCGCAAGGGCATGGATCATTGCGCCCGACTTTCCCTTGCCGGGGTGGCGGTGGTCGGCTGGGATCATTCTCCAATCGCCAGGCGTGAAGCGTTTCAACCCAAATCGGAATGAGATCAGGTGCCTCGCGAGTCCACTGCTCAACTTTGCCGCGGGACAATTGCGCCTCGCCATTTGCGATCGCATGAAGCTTCGCCATACCCTTGAGCGCCGCCTTGCAACCGGCGTCGCCGCTGACGGCGATGCGCTCCCACCCGTCAGGGGCCAAGTCCATCGCTTGCACGAAACCCTCGACCCACAACTCCCAGAGAACGTCGTCATTACGGGTATCGATATCGAACAATGGTTCATAGCAACCCGGTTGGGCCAGCGAAGCCAGAACGTCGTTGTAATGCCGCATGATCAGGTCGATGACGTGCTGGAAATCCTCCATCTTCTCGAAATACGGCAAACCGGCGCCGTCATCTCCGGCCCAGATGTGCTTCAGCCAACTGCCGGGCGGAACCAGATCCGGGCTGACCAATATGCCGGCGAGGTAGCCGTCGAGCTGGGTAAGCAACATCCAGTTCTCGCCCTGATCGAGGAGCAAATGATCGAGTTCGTCGAGATAGGAGGAAAGTTCACTCATGTGGCGGGCTCCCTATCCCAATCCACGGCTGAGCGTCCAGATTCCCGTTCTGGATTTGGAAAAAACACCGGCAGTCCCAGCCGATCATCAAGTGAAGACGTCCCGCTTACTGGCGCGCGGCTATTCTCGACAGTGGACCGATCGTATCGTAGATTTACCTGACCTGCCAATTCCTCGACTGAATTCCGATGTCGATGGTACAGCAATTGATGGAACAACCCAAACACCGCAACAGCCTTGGCTATGTGATCATGCAACGCGGCATCGGCTTGGGGCCAGAGGACGCCATGATCGTCTGGGGCATCAAGCCGGACGGTACCCGCCTGTTCATAGACCGGGCGCGGAGAGGGGCTGCGGATCACCTGAAATGCGAATGCGGCGCCGACCTGATCGCCCGCAAAGGCGATGTGCGTGCCCATCATTTTGCCCATGCTTCAGGGGCTGCGCAGCGCTGCAAGGAAGCCCACCTTCACGCCTTGAGCAAATTTGCGGCTGATGCGCTGAAGCGATTCCGCGAGGTCAGAATTCCCCTAATTCCCGGCAAGCGTGAGATTACCGGGTTGGCAGACGCAATACCGGAGGTGTTCGGCGACTTTGGCGGCGTCAGGATAGTTCGAGGCTCAGGCGATGTTCGACGTGAGCTTTGCATCTTGTTCGCGATAAAGCGCGCCAAATCTCTGCCCGGGAAATTAAGGTTCGAACAGGCAGGCATCTCCGCGATGGTTATCGATCTCTCTCAGTTTCGCAATTCGCCCGACGCACGGATCGCGGAAGCCATCATGCACGCCGCTGCCCGATCGTGGTTGTACAATTCCCGAAACCCAGCAGCTAAGGCCGTTTTACCAATTGATCCAGGCAGTCGCTCAGAACCTTCGCGTCGAACCTCGGGGCATGGAGGCGGCAGTCCTTCCCTCACTCATTCGTCGGCCGTCGAAAAACTGGCCGCTGCCGCACATGTTCAAGCTGATTCAACTGCCGACCAGACGAGACCGGGCAGCAGCGACAATCAGGTGGATTGGAACAATCTGTCTCCCGCTGAACTGAAGAGACGGCTTTTCGGCGACGGGTTTGGAGACTGACTTTGCCGGGACACGGTCCTCGCTTCGTCGTTATTCGCCGAGAAAGTTGCGTAAATCAGCTCGGTCGAGCAGGTCGCTGCGGCGTTCGAGTTCTTCGGCAGTGGCGAGCGCCATGGCGCGATAGGTGGAAAGCAATTCGGGGCAATCGCTTTCCAGTGCCGCGAGGTGGCGGCGGACGGTCTCCGTATCCCCACGCAGGACCGGCCCGGACAATGCACCAAATCCATTGGCAATGCTGTTTTCCAGGGCTGCGCGAGCCAGCGGTGCAATCAGGTCTGCGGGCTCATCCACACCGGCGACGCGCAAAGCATGCGATGCACCGGCGAACAAGGTAACGAGATGGTTCGCGGCGTGGCACAGCGCTGCATGATAAAGCGCGCGAGAACCTTCCGGGATCTCGACGGAAATTCCGCCGAGCGCTTCCACGATGGATTGCGCAAGCAGGGTGCTTTCCGGGTTAGACCCGGTGACGGCAAAGCGCGAGCCGGCCATGCGCTTGAACTCCAGCTCCGGATCGCCTGTAAAAGTCATGGCAGGATGGATCGCCGCCGTCTGAGCGCCCATTTGGCGCAGAGGTTCAAGCACCGCTGTCCCGCTTCCGCCGCTGACGTGGAAGACAAGCGGGGCTTGGCTCAGCGCCCCGGCCTCGCAGATCGCGCGAACGATCTCTGGGATCGCGTCATCGGCAACCGCAATGGCAACGATGTCGCAGGCATCCACGATGTTGGAGAGTGAACTGACAGCCTGGGCATGGGCAAGATGTCCAACCGCCTCCCGGCACCTCGCAGGTGTGCGTCCCCATACCAGGAGAGGCGCCGATGAATGGTTCTGCAGACCGAGCACAAGTGCTCGCGCGACCCTGCCGGTTCCGACGATCCCGATCTGTCTGAAAGGTAGTGTGTTCACGGCCTCTTGTTACCGGGCCACGTTCCGCCGTTCCATAGGTACCGCATTGTCGAAGCCGAAATTCTGGCATTGATGGCGGCCAGGGACGCCGCAATTTGACATTCAAGCTGACGCGCAGCAGCACGTGTTCACCGCTCCTTGCACCAAATTTCCAGATGGACAGTTATGGACGACTTTGACGCGCGCCGCGCTTCGCTTGATCTGGTCACGGCCTTTGTGAACAACAACAAGCTCAGCGCTGCGGAGCTGCCTACGTTGCTGGGCGATGTATTCAAGGCGATTTCCGGCTTTGAAATACCGACCAAGGAAACCGCCGAGCCGGAAGGCAAGCGCAACGAGGTGGTGACGGAATCGGAGGCTACATCCGCACCGGACACCACGCCCGCGGCGACACCGGCTGCGCCGTCCAAGACCCCAAAAACGAAAGCCTTGGCGCCCAAGCCCGCGCCACAGGCTTCGGCTATCAATACACCTGCGGTGTCGATCGAGGAATCGCTGGCCGATCCGAATGTCATCGTCTCGCTGATCACCGGCGAGAAATTCAAGATGCTGAGGCGGCACCTGAGCAAGCATGGTCTGACCGAGACCGAATACAGAGTTCGCTTCAATCTACCCGATGATTATCCGATGGTCGCACCGGCCTACGCCAAGCTTCGCCGTGATGTGGCGACCAGGGTGCACGCCAGTGCCAAGGATGCCGGTGCCGGGGGCAAGCCTGCGGAAGCACCGGCCTCTGCAGTCACGGAAGAAGTTGCCACGCCGGTCAAGGCGAAGGCGGCTCCCAGGAAGAGCGCCTCGAAGAAGAAGGCTGCTTCGCCAGAGAAGGCAGCCAGCACTGCTGCCGCTGCTGCCCCGAAAGCGCCGGTCCGGCGACCTCGCGTTAAGGGCGCTGCGGCCAGTGCCGCACCGGTAAATGCCGCCGATGCCGTCCCGGCACCTCCGGAAACCCCGAACGTCAGCCCGGCACCCGCGTCCGAGGCAGAGAGCACACCTCAGACGGAGCTGACAAAAGCAGCAAACACGCCAATCAAGGCCGCAGCCAAAAAGCCGGCTCCCAAACGGCGTATGGCAAGGCAACCGGCGGCGGAGACCACTTCGGCCGATGCCACAGCAACCCCGACTCCAGTCGAAGTATCCGAGGCCACCGAAGCCGGTCCAGCAGCTGCTCCTGCTGCGGCCAAGCCAACAAAGGGCAGATCCAGAAAATCCAGCGGTGGGGCTGCGATGTCCGAAAACGGTGCCAAGGCCAAGCCCGCCCGTAAGGAGCGCAAGACGCTGGCACCGGCCTATCGCTGAATTGCCGGCAAGCCACGGATCGGCGCGGTAAGTCCGAATAATCCCCGAAGCCCTGCAGGCCGGTCACGATCGGCCTGCAGGGCGCTTGTATTGTCGAGGGGCAATTTGGCTGAATATGCGAGTTGTGGCGGTTGCGAGATTGGCCAACTCTCAAGCCCCCGAAACCTGCCGCCGGAACTCACCGGTAATCGAACATGGCTTCTGGGCGCTGGAGGCGGTGAGGGGGAAGGGCATGTTCCGTTCGATGAGCAGTCATGCCCACATCGTCCATCATACGCACCTCTCGAGACCTCGAAACTGAGGCCGCCGATCTCGTCAATCGCCTTGGCGGAATCTGGTCGCCGAGCGGCGGAATGTGCCGGTGCCCAGCGCATAACGATCGTACGCCGAGCCTGTCTGTTCGTGTCGGCAAGAAGGCCCTGCTGTTCAAATGCTTCGCGGGCTGCGCAACCATCGATGTCATGCGGGCAATCCGGGGGCTCGACGTGAGCATCCCTGTCGGTGGCGAGAGGCTTGCCGGATTGCCCAATACGCCCCTCAGCCCAGCCTGGCTTCGACGCCGTGCGCAGGACTTGTGGGACGAAGCCCTGCCGATCGCGGGAACACTGGCCCAGGCCTACCTTCGTCGCCGCGCGATCCCGCTGACGCCCTCCGACTTGCGCTATCATCCTCATACGCCCTTGGGACGTGGCAAGCTTGCCGTGTTTCGCCCCGCCATGCTCGCCGCAATCCACGAACATGACCGCCTCATCGCGATGCAGAGGACGTTCCTCGACGCGCAGGAGCCGCGCCGTGCCCGTGACCTAGCCAATCCGCGCCGGTCTCTTGCCCAACCGGGGCGAGGCGCGGTCTTGCTCGCACCGTCGACTGAGGTGCTGGGCCTTGCCGAAGGCGTGGAATCCGCTCTTTCAGCCATGATCCTGCTGGGTCTCCCGGTATGGGCAACGCTGGGCAGCGAGCGGTTCCCTCATGTCGCCGTGCCGGAAACCGTCACCCGCCTGATCCTGCTCCCCGACAACGACAGGGCCGGTCACATCGGCGCCGCCAAGGCCAGTGAGGTTCATGCCTTGCCAAGCCGCACCATCGAGACGATCTGGCCGCCTATAGGCTTCAACGATTGGAACGACGTGCTGCGGACAGGGAGGAAGGGAGTGGTGAAAGGGACGCGGCAAGCGGCCTGAATGGTCGGGCCTCGTCCGCCAGGAGAATATCCATGTCCCAGCCCATCATCTTCGTCCCGGCCTCGAAACTGACCAAGTCGCCGAGCAACGTGCGCAAGACGAGCGATTCCGAGGCCGACGCCCAGCTCGAGGCCAGCATTGTCGCCCGTGGCGTAATCCAGAACCTCATCGGCCTGCCGGTCACGCGCAAGAAGGGCCATTATCGGATTACAGCCGGAGGCCGCCGCCTCGATGCTGTCCACCGCGCGATCGAGAAGGGCGACCTTCCCGCCGATACTGAACTGCCGGTGATGGTGGTGGCCGAAGCGGGTAACGCCATCGAAATCAGCCTTTCGGAAAACTTCTTCAAGCTCTCGATGTCGCCGGCCGATGCCTGCCGCGCCTTTCAGGATATCATCGAGACCGAGAAGAAGACGCCTGCAGACATCGCCAAGCGTTTCGGCCTTACCGAGCGCTTCGTCCTTGGCCGCCTCCGGCTGGCCAACCTCGCCGAACCGGTCTTTGAGGCCCTGCGTGAAGGCGAGATCACGCTCGATGTCGCCATGGCTTACGCCAGTACGTCGGATACCGCGCGCCAGGCCTCGGTGTTCGAGCAACTGGGGCAGGGCTATTACCGCAGCAACCTCAGCGAAATCCGCCGCCAGCTTGCCTCGGGTGGCTATCGCGGCAGTGACCCCAAGGCGCTGCTGGTGGGCCGCGAAGCCTATGTAGCTTCGGGCGGCCGGATCGATGCCGATCTCTTTTCCGACGAGGAAAGCGAGATGTGGATCGACGGTGATATCCTCGATCACCTCGCAGAGGAAGAGCTCACCGCGGCCGCCGAAGCTATCCGTGAGCGGGAAGGCTATGGCCAGATCCGCGCGGTTCCAGCTTCCCATATTCCCTACACCGAGACTTATGCCCTGCGCCATGTCGACGGTGAGCTGCCGCCGCTCACCGAGGAGCAGGAAGCGCGCTGCGACGCGATCCAGTCCGAGATCGAGGCCATCGAAGAGACGGCCGCCGACGAGGACGGCGAGGGTTACACGGCCGATGACGAAGCCCGTGTCCAGGCGCTCGAGGCGGAATACGAGGCGATCCAGAACCGCACACCGGTCCTCACTGACGAGCAGAAGGCTTCCTCGCTCGCATATGTAGTGATTGGCCGCGATGGCCAGCCCAGGGTTCACGAGCAGCTCTATGTCGCACCGATCGATGAGCAGGCGGGCGACGACGAGGCCATCGAGGCCCATGACGGCGATGACGAGGATGGTGAGGACGATCAGGCCGAGGTCGCCGCAAAGCCTGCCCACAGCCAGCGTCTCATCGACGAACTCGCCATGATGAAGACGGAAATGCTGGCAGTTCATGTCGCAAGCGATCCGCGTTTCGCGCTGGACCTCGGAACCTTCATCATGGCCGATGCGGCAACCCGGCTCTACGGCGGCATGGAACTCGCCAGTGACCTTCGCGCCCGCGTGCCGTCTCCTCGCGTCGCCAACTTCGAGAGCGGCACGCAGGCGGCCGAGGAATGGGCACGGATCGAAGGCACACTCGATTGCAGCTGGTGCGATCACGATGATGTCCGGATGCGCTACGATGCCTTCTGCGCTCTGCCCGAGGAGGCCATCGCGGCCTGGCTGGGCTGGGCGGTAGCGCGCACGATCGACGCTGTGCCGGGAGGTGCTACGGGCAGTGTCTTCATCGACCATCTGGGCACGAAACTGGATATCGATGTCGCGGCCTGGTGGCGACCTACGGCCCGCAACTACTTCGATCGCATCACCAAGCCGGCGATCCTTGATCTGTTCAACGAAGTCGGCGGCGTGGATCTTCGCCAGCGCTACGGCGCTTCGAAAAAGCACGACCTTGCAGCGTCGGCCGAGAAGCTGTTTGCCGGCGACATCCTGGTCGAGTCCGACATCAAGGAGCAGGCTTTGGCCTGGCTTCCCGATGCCATGCGCTTCGCGCCGCTCGAACCAGCGAATGGCGCAAGCCTCGCATCGGATGACAACGGCACCGATGCGGCGAGCATCGAGCCGGAAATGGAAACCGGTCCCGAAATGGAAATCGAACCGAACCCTGCCAGCGATCCGATCGCCGCAGCAGCCTGAACACGACTGAACCCTCCTGACCGGGCCGCGACGACCTCGTCGCGGCCCGGTTTCCTTGCGTCCGGCCCACGCGGACCGAGAGGGAAGGAGGGATGGGCGAGGCGGCGCAAGTGCCGCCCAAACTATTCAAGGATCACCTCCATGAATCTCCCACTTTTCAAAATCGCCGACGGTGCCGATGACGCCGCCGGTGTCACCAAGGCTGACAAGCTGCTTGTCGTTGCCAGGGCGGTGGCCGGCAGGCTGTCGCGTTCTCAACCGGTAACCCGCCAAAACCTCACGCAGCTGATGGCGGAGACGTTTGGCGCATCGGATGCTGATGGCGCCTGGTCGATGCGCGATGCCTACGATGCGCTTGAGACCGCACAGGTCATGCTGCTGCAAAGCAACGACTGCAACCCGCTGCATGGTGACGATCCCCGTGCCATGTTTGCCGCGCTTCTCGCGTTGCAGAAGAGCCTGCCGACACAGACCTATCGGTCCGAGACCCAGATCGATTTACAGCAGTTCAGCACCCCGCTGGCGCTGTCCTGGCTTGCTGCCAAAGCCGCGCGGATTGTCCCGTCTGACCTTGTGCTCGAACCGTCTGCGGGGACCGGAATGCTCGCCGTCCATCCGGCACAGGCCGGTGCGCGGCTGCTGCTCAACGAACGCGATCCCGGCCGAGCTACATTGCTGGGCAGGGCGTTGGACCGCGAGGTCACCATCCACGATGCCGAGTTCATCCACGACAAGCTGCCCAGTAGCCTCACTCCCGACGTCGTCCTGATCAATCCGCCCTTCAGCCGTAGCGAGGGTCGCGGCGCCGATCGGCACGCCGGCGCGCGCCATCTGCGTTCGGCGCTGCTGCGGCTCCGTCCTGGCGGGCGCTGCGTCGCGATCATGCCGCCGGGGTTCGCCTGTGACGGCAGCGCACCAGCGGGCTACACGGCGGTTGCCGAGGCCGCGCCGCCGCGCGCGGAACTGACGATCCTGGGAAGTCCTTTCGCCAAACATGGTACCAGCATCGCGGTGCGCCTGCTTGTTTACGACAAGGGCGGGGCGGGGCCGGTGGAGCGCCACATAGTCCATTCGCTGGAAGAGGCCCTGCCAGTCATTCTGGCGCTGCCGCCCCGGCTCGATCCCTCGCCGACACCGCCACCTGCGGCGGCACTGCCGCAACCGCCGGTGCGTGTCGCAGCGCGGCCTGCCACGTCACCCTTGTTCTCGGGGCTTGCATTGCCGCGCCGCACCTTGCCCCAGCGGGACCCGCGCGTCGACGATGTAGCAAAGCCGATCGAATACACTGTCCGCGAGACGCCGCTGCCAGCGGGCGATCCCGTCGGCATCTATGTGCCCTGGCGGCTCTCCCGCATCGCAATCCCGGGCGCTCCCGCGCATCCCGATCAGCTCGTGGAATCCCTGGCCATGGCCTCGGTCCTGCCTCCGGCGCCCACCTATCGCCCCATGCTGCAGGCACGTGCCCTTGCTGCGCTTTCCGATGCCCAGCTCGAAACCGTGATCCAGGCCGGCGAAGCCTTCGAGCGTGATCTGCATGGCACCTTCGTTCCCAACGAAGCGGGCGATCAACTGGCCGATGCCGCAGAAGGGTATGTCTATCGCACCGGGTATTTCATTGGCGACGGCACTGGTGTCGGCAAGGGGCGCGAAGTGGCCGCCTCGATCCTCGACCAGTGGAACCGGGGACGCCGGAAAGCCGTGTGGATTTCGCTGGCCTCGGGTCTCATCGAGGATGCTCGCCGCGACTGGGCAGCGCTCGGCGGACTTCCCATCGACATCCAGCCGCTCGATGCCTTCCCGCTGGGCGGGCCGATTGCGATGGCGAGCGGCATCCTGTTCCTGACTTACGCGACGCTGCGCTCGTCGCGGCACGATGAGGCCTCTCGCCTCCAGCAAATCCGCACCTGGCTGGGCGACGACTTTGAAGGCATGCTGGTGTTCGACGAGGCACATGCCATGGCCAATGCCGCGGGAACCGAGACCGAGTTCGGCGCGGCCAGGGGCTCCGAGCAGGGACTGGCTGGCGTCCGCTTGCAGCATGCGCTGCCGCGCGCGCGGGTGCTCTATGTTTCGGCCACAGGCGCTACCGATCCGGCGAACCTGTGCTACGCAGCGCGCCTCGGGCTGTGGGGGCCGGGCACGGCCTTTCGCGACCGGGCCGGGTTCATGGCGGCGATGGAAGATGGCGGCATTGCCGCCATGGAAATCGTCGCGCGCGATCTGAAGGCCATGGGGCTTTATACCGCCCGGGCTCTCAGCTTTGCCGGCGTCGAGTACGAGGCTCTCGAACACAAACTGACGCCGGACCAGATCGCGATCTACGATGCTTACGCGGACGCCTGGGGAATTATACATCAGCACCTCGCCGAGGCGCTGAAAGCCACTGGCGTCGTCGATCGGATGTCGGGCGATATGCTGAATTCGCAGGCCAAGGGATCCGCGCTCTCCCGCTTCGAAAGCGCCAAACAGCGCTTCTTCGGCCAGGTGCTCCTGTCGATGAAGATGCCGAGCCTGATCCCAGCGATCGAAAGCGAAGTGGCGGCCGGCCATGCCGCCGTCGTGCAGCTGGTGACGACCGGCGAGGCCGTCCTAGAGCGGCGGCTGTCGGGCCTGTCCGTACAGGAACGCGCGCATCTCGCCGTAGATGTATCGCCCAGGGACGGCCTCATTGACTATCTTCGCAATGCCTTTCCCACCCGGCAAATGCGGGTGTTCACGGCCAGCGATGGCACCGCGCGTTCCGAACTGATGGTCGATGATCAGGGCGCGCCGGTGCCCTGCCGCGAAGCCCTGGCGGCGCGTGATGACCTGATCGAGCAGCTTTGCGGCATGCCGCCCATTCCCGCCGCGCTCGACGCGCTGATCGCCCACTTCGGCAGCGACGTGGTCGCTGAAGTCACAGGCCGGACCAAACGCATCGTCCTCGATCCGCACGGCAACCAAAAACTGGAATCGCGTAGTCCCGGTGCGCGCAAGGCGGACAGCGATGCCTTCATGGCTGGGCGCAAGGCAATCCTGGCCTTTTCCGATGC
Organism: Novosphingobium sp. BW1; assembly: GCF_008107685.1. Lineage (GTDB taxonomy): Bacteria > Pseudomonadota > Alphaproteobacteria > Sphingomonadales > Sphingomonadaceae > Novosphingobium. The sequence continues at coordinate 14,342 of NZ_VIRF01000128.1, read as the reverse complement.
TGGCGGGACGGGGCGCTCCTACCATGCGGACATGGGCTGCGGCAGCGCCGGGAAACGCCGCATCCACTTCCTGCTCGAGCCGGGCTGGAAGGCGGCAAGCGCCATCCAGGGCTTGGGACGAACCCATCGCACCAATCAGGCCAGCGCACCGGTCTTCCGACCTGTCACGACGGATTGCAAGGGCGAGCGGCGCTTCATCAGCACCATCGCACGGCGGCTCGACAGTCTGGGGGCACTGACACGCGGTCAGCGCCAGACTGGCGGGCAGAACCTCTTCGATCCGGCCGACAACCTCGAAAGTACCTATGCCCGCGAGGCCCTGACCCAGTGGTATCACTTGCTGCACGCCGGCAAGCTGACCAGCACGACCCTCGCAGACTTTACGTCACTCACCGGTCTCAAGCTGGTCGAGGAAGATAGCGGCGTACTGCTCGAACGCCTGCCGCCTATCCAGCGCTGGCTCAATCGCATCCTGGCACTCAGGATCGCGGCGCAGAATGCCATTTTCGAGGAATACGGCGGGCTCATCCAGGCTCGCATCGATGCGGCGCGCGAGGCTGGCACGCTCGATCTCGGGGTCGAAACCATTGTTGCCGAGCATATCATGCCGCTTGGCGAGAAGGTCCTGCGTACCGATCCCGTCACCGGCGCGCAGACACGCCTGCTGCGCCTCGAACTTCACACCAAGCCGCGCATCACCTCATGGGCGCGCCTCACGCGCATGTGGGAAGGCAACGAAGGCATTGCCTGGCTGCGGAATGGCCGCTCGGGCAAGGTGGCGCTGCGGGTTCCCTCCTGGTCGATTACCGATGAAGACGGCCGTCCGGTGCCCATGTGCCAGCTGGTCCGCCCCACGGGCAGCGAACGAATAGCCGCGCAAGGCCTGGAGAGCACGCACTGGCAAGCGATCGAGCAGGATGCTTTCCGCGCTCTTTGGGTGGCCGAGGTGGCAGCAGCTTCGGCCCATCTGAATGTCGAGACCGTCAGCCTTGCAACCGGCCTCCTGCTGCCGGTCTGGCACAAGCTCCCAGCGGACGATGTGCGGGTCCGGCGGATTATCGACAGGAATGGCGAGGCGCTGCTCGGCCGGATCGTCATGCCGGCAGCCGTCGAGAAGCTTCAGGCCGAGTTTGGCCTTAGGGCATCGGTGCGCTTGACGACGGGCGAACTGATTGCCGCCGCGCGCAGCGATAGCGGTGTTCCCGTCCCTGGACTCGAAGGGGTTCGCCTGGCCTCGGTCTTCGTCAACAACAGCCGCCGCCTGGAACTGCGCGGGGCGGCCTCCGGCGATCGGGATTGGCTGAAGGCGCGCGGCTGCTTCACCGAGGTCATCCAGTACACGACGCGTCTGTTCGTGCCCCTTGATCGTGCGGAAGAGGTGCTCTCGGCGATAGCACGAGGCTGACCTGGCTTCGCCACCCGTACCATCATGCCCAGGCCCGTGAAGGGAGTGGGGGAGATTTGGTGCGCCCGATTGGCCGGGCGCACATTCCAGAACCTGAAACATGGAGAACCCAGATGGCTGACCGGACAAGTGCGTCGATCCGCATTGGCGGCGTGATTTCTCATTCGTGTATTTCTGGCCTGTTCGCCGCGATTGAACGCGACGGAGGGCGCGCCGACTGGGAAGGCGAGCCACTCGATCCTGCATCGCTGCGCTCCGGCGAGACCCTCGCGGCCTTCGCCTATGCCCAGCCCGGCGGCATGTTCGAGTGGACCGAGCAGTTCTGCGAAGACCATGGCATCGCGTTTGTGCGCAATTCCGGGAGTTGTAGCGGCGTGTTTGGCCCCGAACGCGTGGTCTTTACCGGCACCGGCTCGCCCGCGCAGTTCGACATGACCGAGAACGAGGAAATCGTCCTTGCCCTCAGCATGATCCGCGCGCTCGGGACCATGGAGGCGATCGAGGCGTGGTCCGAACTCGCGGAATTTCAGCCGCCGCCGATCGCCATCGCGAGTGGTCTGCAGAAATCGGCGTGATGGGGGCGACGGACAATGGCTGACTCTTATGTCCAGGGCAGTTTCTCTTTCAACTGCACACATGCCGAACTGGCGTTGATCGAGGAGGCCTTCGAGGCAAGTTATGCCTTCATGGCCGAAGATACGCCCAGCGATCCGTCGCCCGAGTTTTTGGCCGTGTTTCCGCCGGTCAAACCGGACGATCCGTGGAGCGGGTTTCTTGCAATCTTTCCCGATCCGGATTTTCCGGACTTCGGCGTGGAATTCGAAGCCGGGAATGCGTGTGATCATCCGGAAGTATCGACCGTCATCTTGTACTCGACGACCGACTTCCAGCCGGATGCACTCGCGCAGCTGATACGGCATTGTTGCCAGGATACCCTGCGCCAGGCACCCATCGGGTTCGAATGGGCCTGCACCTGTTCTCGCCCCAAGCTGGGGGAATTCGGGGGCGGGGCCTGCGCGATCTCTGCGGGCGGCATCGCGTTCAAGACGACGGGCGCGATGCTGAGTGACATGCTGTCGCAAAAATCCCATGCGGCCTCCGCCGCCGAAAGCCGCAATGGCTGGAGCGAGGATCCCGATTACCCTCTCGCCGACTGGCAGGCCGAAGTTGCCGATGGCGACCCCGGCTCGGCTACTGGGCCTGGGTTGCCGCGGGCCGCGGCTGACACTCCCCCCAACGGAAGGATACGATGATGCTATCCACCACACCGGTGGAGGCGCCTGCGCGCCTCTACAGCGAGACACCCTACGACGAGCGGGGTAATTTCCATTACAAGGGCGATCTTTATCGTCCCTCCGAGCACATGGGCACATTGTGCAACCGGATCGAGACGCACCTCGCGAGCCATTTCCCTGAAATCTGCTTCGTCCTTCGCAGCGAGCGATTTACCGGTGGCCGCAAGATTACGGCCGAAGTTCTCGATGCTCCCGGCGATCTGTCCACGCGCGAGGCGCAAGAGACATTCATCACGGTGGTACGCGATCAGATCGAGCGCTTCGGCTTTTGCCGCACCAACCCGCTCCAAGATTACTGGAGCTGCTCGTTCTATGCGGAAATTGCCATCGGGCAGGCCTACTGGGCAGCGCTCGCTGCCCGGCGCGGGAAGGCCAATCCGGTCGACAATCTGGTTTCGCTCGCCAGCTTCAGGAAGCGCCTCAGACCCGGCGATACCCTCACTCTGCTGCACGCGCCCTTCAACCATCGCGCACTGGGCGCGGCGCGCAAGGTGATCGAGGTTCGGTCCAAGGATTTCGTGTTCGAAGGGCGCAGTTACTGCGACTTCCCGCGCGCCAGTAATTTCGCCTGCGATGGACGCCTGGTGCGGATCGCGATCGGGAATGAACACGATCCGGATGCTCACCTGCTTTACGAATGGCAACCGCTGATCGCCGGCCCCGACGGGGCGGGGTCAACTGCCATGTGACGAAAGGAAAGGGGGATGAAGAGGATGAGCCTGGGGGTGGCGACGCTTCAGGCTTTTTGACCTTTTTCATCTTCGAGGAGCACCATCATGACCACTCTCGCCCGCATCATCGAGCAACCCTCCGACGCGCCTGTAAACACTGGATACCGCGTCGACATCTCGCGCGGCCAGAACATCTCGCGCGTATCCTCCGAATGGTTTTCGCGCCCCGACGACGAACGCTATCTCTCGCTCACAGACTTGCATGCCAGCGTGCGCCGCCGAGCCGACCAAGCAACGACGCGGATTGTCGAAAGCAGGCAGGTGCGTGTCGGGGCGCGCAGCGAGGACCCGGAAATGCTCGCGCTGATCACGCCGGGTGAGGACACGCCGATCGCGCCGACCAACTGGTCCTTCGGACAGCTCGCGAGCCTGGTGGGGGCGCCTGCTTCCTATTTGCGCACGCTTCCGGCAGCCCTTGCTGGCATCAACATGCAGCACGGATTACTCTCCCATCGCGGCGAGCAGGTGAAGCTTCTCCAGACCGATACTGGCCGCACCGAACTGCGGGCGGTAACCGGCCCCGACTATGGCCGCATCTGGGATCACGAACTCGTGAGCGCGGTCATGCGCATTGCCGGTGACGGTGTGGGCGATACGCGATGGAAGGTGCCGGGTGTGCTCGACTGGGGCTCGATGGTCTACAATCCCCATGTCGATGTGAGCAGCGAGACGACGACGCTCTATGCCTCCGACCGCGACGTCTTCCTGTTCCTGGTCGATGACACGCATCCGATCGAGGCCGGCAAGCTCCCTAACGGCGAGCCCGATCTCTTCTTCCGCGGCTTCTATGCGTGGAACTCCGAAGTGGGCGCCAAAACTCTGGGAATCGCAACCTTCTTTTTGAGGGCGGTCTGCCAGAACAGGACGCTGTGGGGCGTGGAAAATTTCGAAGAAATAAGCATCCGCCACTCGAAGTTCGCCGCCAACCGTTTCGCGCATGAAGCTGCGCCCGCCCTGGCGCACTTCGCGGACTCCTCGCCCAGGAGCTTTGTCGACGGGATCAAGCATGCGCGCGAGCGCATCGTCGCCCGCAAGGACGAGGACCGCGAAGACTTCCTGAGGAAGCGTGGCTTCTCCAAGGCCGAGACCGGCAAGATCATTGCCAGCGTGCTCGCCGAGGAAGGCCGTCCGCCCGAGAGCCTCTATGACTTCGTCCAAGGGATCACCGCCCACGCGCGCAGCAAGACCAACCAGGACGCCCGGCTCGAGATCGAGGGCAAGGCGCGCAAGATCCTCGAAAAGGTCAATTGAACCGCCACGTGCCGGCCGTGCGATTTTTGCATCGGCCGGCACGTCTCGATTTTCATTACCGTTGGAGGTGCCTGTGGAATTGGGGCGCTACCTCGTGCTCAGCACATCCCATGTGTGCCTGGGTACAGCCGAGCGGCTCGATGCCTGGGCCGCGCTTGATCGCTCGCTTCGGCCCTTGGCTGTCGCATCGACCCATGAAGGCTGGTTCGTGGCCAGCCGCGAGATCCCCGAGCCCTACTGCCGGAAGGTTCCCCTGGAGCTGCTGGCGGCCATGCGGTTCGCCCGGGATCTGGGATGCGACTATCTGTTGTTCGACTGTGATGCCGACGTCATCGATGGCCTGCCGGTGTTTCCATGGTGACCCGGGTGCTGCGTTTCCCAGAAGCGCGAGGCGCAGCGCGGACCGAGAAGTCATTCCAGCCTTGGTCGGCATGCATGACAACAGGCCCACATTTCTGTAAATGTAGGTTTGTAGAAACTTGCGAGGTTCACCATGAGTCGGCTCACCATCGACATCTCTGAGCAGCAGCACCAGAGCCTGAAGGCCCTGGCCGCCTTGCAGGGCAAGACGATCCGGCAATATGCGATCGAACGGCTTTTCCCCGCCGATGCTGGCACCGATCAAGCTTGGGCTGAACTGAAAGCGCTTCTGGGCGAGCGAATCGACCAAGGCCTGGCGGGCTGCGTTTCAGGTAAGAGTGTTGGCGCGATAGTGGACGAAGAGCTTGGTGAGGATCGCTAGGATTGACTGCCCCCTATGTTCTGACGGCGGCAGCCGAAGACGACTTGCGCTCGATCATTCGTCATACGCGCAAGCAATGGGGGAACGCTCAGGTTCGCTCCTATCTCGCCAAGCTTGAACAAGGCATTGTTCGCATTGCGACCGGGGACGGCGTTTTCAAGGAGATGGGGGAGCTCTACCCAGGGCTCCGGATGGTCCACTGCGAACATCACTATATTTTCTGTCTGCCGCGCGCGGCCGAACCGGCGCTCATCGTTGCAATCCTGCACGAGCGAATGGAGCTGATCATGCGCCTGGAGGGCAGACTGAAATAGGCCGGGCCAGATGAAGCTGCTGGTGTTCTTCATGATTCTTGTGATGCCACGGGACATCGTCTCCGAGAAGATCGCGTGGCTCATTCCCGCCGGTCGGAATGTGCCGATTCTGGCCGAAGAAGGAAGCGTGGAACTGTTCTTCGCCGGTGAGGCGGGAATGAGAAGCGCCTGAACAAAGCGGTGGCCGCCACACACAGTGGAGGCTACCACTGCGGTGATGGCGCATTGCACGATCTGGAGAATGGCGCGAGCGGGTGACGATCGGCCCGCTCGGACGACACTGATGATCGCCGGGAACCCTGGATTGGAGAAGCTCCATGCGCAATGCCGACTCCGGCTGCACGCTATCGCCGCGCCGAGCAGAACTCACGAGCTTCGATCGCGCTTATAATGTTGCCCTGTGCGCGCGCCGCCAAACGGGCATGCGCCAGTTTATCGTCGCCACCGGCAATCCGTTTCAGCCTATCCGCACAAGCTGCCTGGCGCCTGGCAACGATGAAATCGTTCTCGCGCTTGTCGCATGAAGGGACTGGCCACTCGCCTCACCTCCTGCCGTCAATCGTTATCGTGCCGAGCTTTGATCTTCGGCGCATGACAAGAGGTGCACGCTGTGGCATATATTATCATTCATGTCACGATTTTGATCATTAGCCATATGGGCCTGCGCTATGACAATCCAGATTTCAATAACACCCAGCGGGAGGCTGAGCTTGCCCGCTGATATCCGCAAGCGGCTTGGCCTTGCGGGAGGCGGCTCGCTGATCGTCGAGGAAACCCCTGACGGCGTGATCCTGCGAACTGTCGCCCAGTCGGTCGCGCATGCGAGGGCGCTTGCCCGGAAATATACCGCTGACCGGCCTGATGCCTCGGTCGATGCGTTTCTCGCGAACCGGCGTGAAGACAGCGGGGTATGAGCGCATTTATTCTCGATGCGTCGGGGCTCTTGGCCATGCTCCGGGAGGAACCGGGCGGTGACAAGGTGGCCGAAGCGCTTGGCGATGCGCGCATGAGCGTGGTCAACTACGCGGAAGTCGTCAGCCACTTCATTCACAACGGCATGCCTTCACACGAAGTGGATGACATGCTGCATCCCTTGCCAATCTCCCTTGTTCCGGCTGATCCCGATACCGCGCGGCTTGCGGGGCACCTGCGCGCCTTGACTGCTGACGTCGGACTGTCCCTGGGCGACCGCTTCTGTCTGGCTCTGGCTTCGATTGAGAATGTGCCGGCCTGGACATCGGATCGGCAGTGGAGTGCAGTTGCCGAAAAGGTCGGTGTTGAAGTGGTCGCCATTCGTTGAAAACAGATGGAACGGGCCGCCGACCCTATCGTCGAACCGCCAGCGATAGCTCTGGCTTGCTCAAGGAGCAGGACGCAATACGTCAGGCGCGGCTCGATGCGCTTCGCGCGGAGATCGAGCAGGGTGCCAGCAGCGGCCCCGGCATTTGCGCCGAACAGGTATTCGCGAACGCGCGCAAACGGATCGCAGGCATCGCCGCCGGCGCTACGAACAGTTGATGGATCTGCAGTTTTCGCCTGCGGCGGAAGCAGACCTTGGCCAAACCATTGCCGTCATCATCCGCGATATCGGCGCGCTCCTTTCGTCCAGTTACAGCCATCTTCTGCGCCGCGACGCGGAAACACCAGGATATGCTCTGGCAGTATCTTCAGTCTTGATCATTGCGTAAGATCGCCGGACAGGGGGCGTATGGCATTCTTCCGAATCTTCCGCGGGAGGCTCCGCGCTCGCATTGGCGCGCAGGGTGCGCTGCGCTCGAAAGCCATGGTTTGATGGCGTCGCACTATCCCACGTATCGCCGTCTCACGGGCTTGCTGCGTCTCAACGGCCGCAGCGCCGTTCTCGAAACGGGCGATGGGGAATTGATCTTCCTCGTTTCCGAGGACGATCTTGCCTCATTCCATGACCAACAGGTCGTCGCCGAGGGCCAGATGACCGGACCAGACCGCCTCACGTTGACCTGGATCGCTTCAGCTTCAGCCTGAACCCCTCGCGCATACCGTGCGACTGCAAACAAAGGTGCGGAAATCCTGACCGCTAACGGATCGCCCTTTTATCCCCGGGCCGCTGATCAGTTCCGCCTCGCCGCGAACCGGGGATGCGCTCAAGTTCGGCTGCGGAAACTTCGAGATCCACAGCAAGCTGGGTGAGGGCACGCGCCGCGCCCAGCCGCATCATGCTGTCGCTATGCGCGCCTGAACACCCGCGCGCTGCGCGCTTGCGGGCAAGGTCCGCCACGGCGCGAAGCGTTTCCGAGTCCATCGCCCATAAATACCCCTGAAATGAGGAGCCGGCCAGTCCACCCAGATTGACGGACGGCGTGCCGCGGGAGGCGAGGGTGTTGCGCCCGGCCACGCAAGGGTGAGGCCGCGAGGGCGGGATACAGAGGAGAGGAGGTTCGAAGAAGGTGTCGCGAAGAAATGGTTCGAGAGCGACATCATCAAGGAGTGAAGATCATGAACATTGGAGAAGTTCGCAGCGTCAATGGCCGCCTCACCGGAGCCATCGCTACCCGCACCATCGACCTGCCGCGTATCGGTTTGCGCAAGGTCGAAAGCATGAGCGACCGTGCGCCCGCTTACGAGATCCTGGCGCTTAATGTCGCCCGGCGCTGGGTCCAGATCGGCGCGCTGTGGGAGGCCTTCTCGAAGAAGACCGGGGAAGCCTTCCTTGCCGGATCGGTCGATGATCCGGGCCTTCCCGAACCGCTGCCCGTTGCGCTCTTCCCGACCGAGGAGGGCGGTTACACCATCGCCTGGCGGCGCGAGACCATGCGGTCCGAGTTCGCCGGCGGCTTCGGCAGCATGCAGCGCTCTTACGATGAGCGTGGGCAGGAAGGCTTCGGCGACAGCACTGCAGGAGCCGATGGCGCGCTGATGGGTGCCGGCGCCGATGAGGGCGACGAACCGCTGTTCTGATCCCTTACGAACAGCACCTTGCGAAGGCCGGGGGCGCAATGAGCGCCTCCGGCCTTTTCTTGTCCAGATCCCGAGATGTGAAAGGCCTCGCCATGACCAACACCCCGCACACGCGCAGCGTCGATCGCTTCGCCGACCTCAAGACCCTCTATGCCGAGATGACCGCCACCCCGGAATTTCAGGCGGCGTTCGGCGATCCACTTGCCGTGTCCATCACCCAGCCGGGCGAGGAGCCGGGCGAACACGACATGCCTGAGCCCTTCGCAGCGCAGGCCGAATGCGGCGGTGTGATCGCCGCGATCTTCGACCTGTTTGCCGGCACCCGGCTCGAACCGCTCGCCCCGGAAATCGCCTGGGGTTTCGTGAACAGCTTCCACTTCGTTGCCGGAAAACTGGAACGCCGTGAGGACGCCATTGCCCTCGAACTGGGTGATCTGGCGCGCCATCCCGACATGAGCGAGGTTTACAACGGCGATCTCGAAGAGAAGCAACTGCTTTGCCAGTCGGTCGCCGAGCAGCGCGCCGCGATCGAATGCATGCGAGACTATGCCGCTGAAATGTACCGCGTGCAGTCGGGCTGGCCTTGGTCCCCGGCACGCGGCAGCAAGGCATCGTCGGCCTCGTCCGCCAGCCAGATTGCCGCCCTCGATTTCCTGCGCGCCCGCGAACTCGCCACGCGCGAAAAGCACAGTCCGAAGGGACCTGTGGTCGTGTTCTCGGGGCCGGCCCAATGGCACGACTGGGAGACGCTCTGGGCGCGGCTCGATGAGATCAAGGCACGCGTGCCGCACATGACGCTGGTGACGACCGGACAGCGCAAGGGCGCCGATGCGATCGCAGCGGCCTGGGCCGCGCGCCCGGAAAACAGCGTACCGCTGGTCGCCTACGGGCTCTACGGTTCGGGGCGCAAGACGGCCTTTACCCGAAACCGCAAGCTGGCCGAACTGAGGCCGGTCGAGGCGCTGCTGTGCGAAGGATCGGGCCTGCAGGCGAACCTCTATCAGGTCCTGCGCGAGGCCAATGTCCCGATCCATGCCTTCCGCAAGGCCGACCAGATCGCTGACACCGCAGTCCCGCGTATGCGGGCGTGAAGCCGGCCTGATCATCCGGGGCAGGGCCTTTGGCCCGCCCCATCATATTTCCAGGACAGGAGGTTCGCATGGCAATTCCCGAACCCTATCGCCGCAATTTCCAAACGCTGCTTCGCGCCGCTGCCGATGGCAATCTTGCGCTTCTGGAGTGCACCGATGCCCAGACCGGTGTTCCTCGCTACGTCGTCACGGCCGTGGGCCGCGACGAAGGCGATTACGTAATGACCCCGTTAGGACATCTCTGCAATGGGAACCCTTTCGAGCACTACATTCCGCCCGATCCGGGCGATCGCGCACTACCACGGGCGTGACGAGGACAGCGCGGACAGGATTGGTCCGCGCGACGGAGCAGGACAATTCGGGCTGGCCGCATTCCCCGCGCGCCAGCCCATTTTTGTGCTGCCGGGGAGCGCTACCTGCCGCGAATCCCGCCGTAGCACTCCTACTCAACTGCTGCACAAAAGCCCTGTCATGGGCATCGAGCCCATGTCGGGGCTCGGGCGTATGGGGCAGGCGTTGTGTATTATTCTCTCTTCCAACAAGTCCAAGTCTGGCACGGGGTCAGCCCCGGCCTCAAGGATCGACGGCCCCTCCAATTTGCTGCGCAAATCGGTTCCTCCGTCGCCCGCTTCGCGGCCGGGCTGCGCCCGGTCCTTGACCCCGGCACTCGCAGCCCGTGCAGGAGGGGAAGCCTCTTTTCCTGAATTCAAGGAGGCTACGATGAACACCAAGCGCACCATTCGCGACTTTTCAGAAATCGCCGATCTTATCGTCGCGGAAACCCTGGCTTCGGCCGACGGCTTCTCTACCGCCTTCGAAACCGGCCTCGATGCGAGCCGGATGGGCGTCGCCGAAGACGAACTGACCTGCGACATGCCGGACGCTATGCAGGCCCAGCTTGCCACCGAAATGCTGGTCGCCACGCTCTTCGATGTGCTGCGCGACACGCGCATCGAAAGCCTCGCGCCGCGCCTGGCCTGGGGGATCGTCAACTCCTTCCACAAGGTGGCCGAACAGCTCGATGGCGAAGCCGACCGGGCCGCGATGAAGGTACGCGATCTCGCCGGCGATGCCGACGGCAGCGAGGTGCTGATGAGTGAACTTGAGGAAGCGCAGGTGCTCTGCCAGTCGCTGGACGAAGCACGTGAGGCGGTGGCCTGCATGCGCGATCACGCGGCGGCAACTTACCTTGCCGAAAGCGGACGGCCATGGTCGTCGGCGCGGGGCTCGCTGGTCTCCTCCAAACGCACCGCGTCGGTCATTGCCGCGCAGGATTTCCTCGCCGCGCGGCGGATGCGCAAGGCCGAGGCGCATGCTCCGCAAGGCCCGGTGGTGATCTTCTCGGGAGGGCAGTCCTGGGAGGATCACGAACTCCTCACCGACGTGCTCGATGCGGTGAAGGCGCGAGTGCCGAACATGGTGCTGGCAACTACTGCGCAGGACAAGGGCTGCGATGCCATCGCGGCGGCCTGGGCGGCGCGCAGCGGCACGATGCTCATCGCATTCACCCTGGACAGGCGCCTCGGCAAGCGGGCGGGGTTTGCCCGCAACGAGCAGCTCCTGGGCTTGCGTCCGGTTGAAGCGATCGTCTGCGAAGGCTCCGGGCTGCAGTCCCATCTCGCGCGCGAGGTGAGGGCGAAGCGGATCCCCGCTCGCTTCTTCGCGCTGAAGGACCAGCGCACCAATCGGGACGCGGCGTAGGCGGCAAGGAAGGGGACCGGTCGGGCTTCGGCTCGGCCGGTCGCTCTTTTTTGCCAGCGTGGATATCGCCCCCGCTCAGGGACCCGAAGCCTCTCGGCTTCGCGCCCGTCACGGGGCCGATGCGGAGCCACGAGTGTGGCTCCGGCCTCCTGCGCGTGGCTACGCCATGCTCGTCGCTGGGCCATCCCTGCGGGATGACTTGGAGTTCGTGGGAGCACCAGACTGGGGCGAAGTGCTCACCTCCGGAAGAGCACGAAGGGCGCTCAAGGCAGCTGCGCCGCCACACCGGATCGCAGCGGCAAGCAGGTCTCGAAATTCCCGTTCGGTGAGGTCCTCGACGGGCAGGTCGGTGACGATCTCGGCGTATTTGCGGCGCAAGGCGCGGCGGGTCTTTTCCACCTCTTGGGCCATCATGTGCTGGCGCGCTTCGAGGTCGGCGAGGCGTTCGCGGTCGGTCTTCTTGGGCATTTCCATCGGTCCTTCGATGGTCTGCCCGCCGCCCCCTTTGTCGGCCGCCCGAAGGCGGCCTGCAATCCCTGGCCCCGCGAGGTCATCATGAAATCAAAGGTTTCTCTTTGCGGCACCATGATCAGCCTGCCGGTGTCCCACCGGCGAAAGGACAAGGCCCCCTTCGGGGGAGCCGCGCCCCTTCCGGGACGTGGCGACGCAGCGAGAAATCGCTGCGCAAGAAAGCACTCACGGCCGTGGCCGTTTTGTAATGCACCGTACGCACCAGTGCTGCCCATAAAGTGGCTTGGTTTCAACAGCTTATGTAGTTTCCCCAAAAGCTGCTGGGACACATTTTGCGTGCTGGAGAACCTTTTTGCAAGCAGAATATCTTTGTCATTAGCAGCTGCGACGGCAGCTGAAAGACTGGGTGTGGGATTTTCCCGGATGTCGGCTTGAAAACAACTGACCAAAGAAAGACGACGTTCCCAGCGCTTAGATCGACGAAACTGTGGTGACGGCAATTCGGTCCATGGCGGCCGTTCAGATGGCTCGCCGATCATCCCAAGAGCTGTCGTTCATCGTGCGGACGGCTGATTACCGCGATTGGACGCTATTTTCGTGACTGATCGGCAAAGAGTTACCCAGCGAGGCGCGCGCTGCCTGTACGTCGGACTTGCAAATTGAGAAGTTGACAACGACCATGTCACCGCCTGAACTCCAGTGATGGGGATCATAACGAATATCAAATCGCTGCAGCGAATGGGGATATATGCCGACCGCGGCGCACGTTCGCCTTCCCTCCAATTCCGCCGCTACAACCTCGTCTACGGATTCAACGGGTCGGGGAAGAGCACGCTGTCGCGCCTTTTCGCGAGCCTTGAGGCCGGCCGACCGCACCCCAAGCTTCCCACGGGCGGGACATTCGAGGTAGCGCTGGACGATGGCTCGGAGTTCGGATGCCCGACCAATCCCATCGGCCTCGAGCAGCGGCTGCTTGTCTTTAACTCAGACTACATTGAGCAGAATCTGCAATGGGCTGCAGGGCGTGCAAACCCTGTCTTCTACATTGGCGCTGAGCAGGCTGAAGCCGCCAATGAACTGACTAAGGTCGAAAGCGAAATCGTCAAAGTGGATGCGAAGAGGGAAGCCGCATCCGCGACAGAAAAGGCTGCGGAGAAGACATTCGCCAACTACAAGAGGGAGCGCGCTAAGTCTGTTGCATCCCGCCTGCATCTTGGCAGCCGCAAGTACGAGGCGCCGGCTCTCGCAAAGGACTATGACACTTGGAAGGATGATGATCGGCCCGCACTCACGGATGACGAACTGAAGGCGGTCGAGGACACCCGCCGGCTTGAGGAGCCGATGCCGCGCCTCGAAACGATGTCTTTCGACAAAGCGACCATTGAGACGGCCTACCGCTTCATCGCCGACGTCTGCGGCCAGTCACTGGCGACAGTGGCACTCGACGAGGTGCAGCAGTATCCCGATATACTGCTTTGGCTGAAGCACGGGCATGAGTACCACGAAGCTCATGGGATCACCGACTGCCTTCTGTGCGGTAACGCGATTTCGGCCGAGCGCCGAGAGCTCCTCGCCGCGGCCCTCGACGACAGGGTCGACCAGTTTGTCGCACGTCTAAACAAGACTGCCGAGCGGCTCAGCGATCTAATCGAATCCTCGACTCAAATGGGCGCCCAGATACCCGCCCTGGACGATCTGGCGACGGAGCTGCGGGCCGGTTTCAGGGACGTCCGGGTGAATGTGTTGAAGGACGTGCGCCTTCTCGCGAAGCAGCTAGGCACGCTGCAGACTGTGCTTTCCGCCAAGCTGGAGCGTCCAGCGACGCCCGCCGATATGAAGGACGTTGCAGCAGAAGCGGATGTCCTCGCCACTGCGGAGCGGATTACTGCGGGCATCGCGACCGTAAACGAAGCCATCTCGGCCCACAACCAGGCGGTCACCGATTTCGCGAAGCATAAGGAAGCCGCCGAGACCTCAATACGGCGACACTTCATCGTCGACTGCCGCGACGACTACGCGAAGACGGCAAAGGAACTCAATGACGCGAAGGACAAGCTGAAGGTGGAGACCGAAAGTGCTGCGGCGCTGCGGGAGAAGGCGCGCGAGCTCCGCCAGCAGATAAGGACGCACGGCCCCGCCGCCGGGGTAATCAACAAGCTGATCGCAGCCTATCTCGGACACGGCGAGCTTACGATCAGTCCTGTCGATGACGGCTACGAACTCCAGCGGCACGGCACGCCGATCACCGGCGTCCCGAGCGAGGGCGAGAAAACCGCGTGTCAACGCCGGTATAAAAAGGGGCCAGCCACCGGTTTAAAAACGGGCCAGTTGGTTCAAACAAAAAGCCTCGGGTTGAGGCTGGGCCTTATCGGCAGCGGGGAAGCGGCTGTAGCGGAGCGGAAGC
>NZ_VIRF01000074.1 GCF_008107685.1 Novosphingobium sp. BW1 | reverse complement strand
GGGGAGATCAAAGGGAAAGATCGAGGGGAGCGGGAAGAAGTGCAGGTCCGAGGGCCATCGCCCTCGGGCTCCCAAAATCGGCGACCTCACGGTTCTCGGCCAAGGCAGCGGGACAAAGGTGAGCCAGACAGTTCCGGGAACCCGAGGTCGATGGCCCTCGGAAATTCCCTTTTCTTATCTACTTCAACAGCGTGCGCAGCAGCGTCTCCCACTGCTTCACCGCAGGGTCGAGTGTGGCGAGCGGCAGGCGTTCGTTGAGGCCGTGGGCGAATTCGTCCTTGGGCTCCATGAACACAGCCGAGACGCCGAAGGCGGGAATGTCCTTGGCGCGAAAGTGCATCGAATCGGTCGCGCCAGCGCTCATGCCCGGCACGATGGACAGCGCAGGTGCGCGTTCGTGGACAGCCACCCCGACTGCCTGCATGACATCGCTGCGCAAGGGGCTCTCGATCGATTCGAGCGTGCCGTTGTCCTGGAAGGCAATGGTGATCTCGGGATCGGCGATCACCTGGGCGAGCGTCTCCTGCACGCTGGCGCGCGAGGTGCCGGGAAAGATGCGGCAATTGACGTTGGCGCTGACCGACTGGGGGAGAGCGTTGGGGGCGTGGCCGCCCTCGATCATCGTGGGCACGCAGGTCGTGCGGATGAGGCCGATATATTCGGGCCGCGCGGACAGCGTGGCGGCGGCCTTCGTGTCGGTGGGATCGGCGATGAGCGCGCGCATGGCGGGCGCCACCTCGGCGGGGGCGGCCTCCACACTGCCTTCGAAGTAGGCCCTGGTCAGCGGGCTGACGGTGACCGGGAATTTGTAGGCCCAGATCTTCTCCATGGCCGCGCTCATGGCGGCGATGGCGTTGGTCGCGCCCGGACGCTGGAGTGGCCGCCGGGATCGGTCAGCGTCAGCTTGTAGTCGGCGTAGGTCTTCTCGCCTGCCTGGACCTCGTAGACGAAGGGCCGGCCCGCCGCGTCGAGCGTGCCGCCGCCCGAATCGGCGTTGAGGATGAGATCGACCTTGCCCGCCTCGTGGACGATGGCGCTGGCCATCGCGGCGGTGGTCGCCATCTGGGTTTCCTCGTCGCCCGAGAAGCCGAGCACGATGTCGTGCGCCGGGACCCAGCCTTCGCGGCGCAGCTTCATCATCGTCGCGGCGACGATGGAGAGCCCGGCCTTGTTGTCGAGCGAGCCGCGCCCGAACAGGTAGCCGTCCTCGATCACCGGGGTGAAGGGATCGCGTTCCCAGTCCTCGGGCTTGGCCTCAACGACGTCCATGTGCGCGATGATCGCGGTGACAGGCGCCTTGCGGTCACGGCCCGGGTAGCGGGCGAGGAGGTAGCCGGTTTCGCCCTGGGGCACGAAGGTTACCTCGTCCTCGGCGAATCCGGCGTCGAGCAGGCGTGCCTTGAGCTTTGCGGCGAGCACCGGGACCTGCCTGCGGCCCTGGACGGTGGGAATGGCGACGGCTTCCTGGAGAACGGTGAGCGCTTCGCGGCCCGCGGGCGTCTCGGGCTCCTGGGCCATCGCGGCGGGGGCGCAGAGCGCCAGGGTACTTCCCATCGCGGTACGAAAGGCGAGTGTGTTCAAGCGCATCTTATCCATGTCCCCCATACGTGATCGCGTTGTGAGCGAGCCTGTGTTGTTGCGCGTTCGTGCACTGTGCGCAACGCCAAAGCGGCAAGGCTGTGTGCATGGGACACTCAGGGCATGACAGGGGCGTCCCGATCCGGTATTTCCCGGGGAGTGAGTGATCCTACTTTCGTCCCCGACAGCCAGCAACGTGGCCTCGTCGCGGCCCTGCCGCCGCAGCTTCGCGACTACGCGATGCTGGCCCGATTTGACCGTCCTATCGGCTGGTGGCTGCTGTTTTGGCCCTGCGCGTGGAGCGTGATGCTGGCGGGGGGCGAGCAGCGCCTGGGGCTGATCGCCTGGCTGCTGGTCGGCTCGATTGCCATGCGCGGCGCGGGCTGCGTGCTCAACGACATCGTCGATGCCGACCTCGACCGCAAGGTGGCGCGCACCGCGCAGCGCCCGGTGGCGAGCGGGCGGGTGAGCAAGAAGGCCGCCTGGGGCTGGCTCTTGCTGCTTTGCGCGGTCGGCCTCGTGGTCCTCTTCCAACTGCGCCTTGAAGCGCAGCTGGTGGCGCTGGGCAGCGTGGCGCTCGTCGCAGCCTATCCGTTCATGAAGCGCATTACCTGGTGGCCGCAGGCTTGGCTGGGCCTTGTATTCACCTGGGGCGCGCTGGTCGGCTGGATCGAGGTCCGGCAAGACCAGCTGGGGGCGCTCGCCGCACTCTATGCGGGCTGCATCGTATGGTGCATCGGCTACGACACGATCTATGCGATTCAGGACCGCGAGGACGACGCGCTGGTGGGCATCCGCTCGTCCGCACGGCGTCTCGGCAAGCATGTGCGCGCGGGTGTGGGCGGCTTCTACGCGCTGGCAGTCGCCTTCTGGGGGCTGGCTTTCTGGGCCATGCGTCCCGACTGGGTGGGCATGATGGCGCTGGTGCCGGTTGTCATGCACCTGGGTTTCCAGGTCGTGACGCTCGACACTCGGGACGGCGATAACGCCCTCGCGCGGTTCCGCTCGAACCGGGATCTGGGCTTCGTGATGGTGCTGGCCTGCTGGGTGGTGGGCAACGCCGGGGTCGTCTAGGCGCCTGGCCCCATGTGCAATCTCTACCGCATGACCAGGGGCACCGCGGAGATCGCCGCCCTGTTCGAGGTCCTCCCCGCAGAGGGCGCGAACTTTGCCGAGGACGTCTATCCCGGCTACTCCGGCCTTGTCGTTGCCGAGGGCCGCGCGCAGACGATGACCTGGGGCTTCCCGCTGGTGCTGAAGGGCCGGCAGGGCCAGCCTCTCAAGCCCAAGCCCGTCACCAACGCGCGCGACGACAAGTTGCACACCCGTTTCTGGAAGGACAGCTTCGTCCACCGACGCTGCCTGGTGCCCGTCACTTGCTGGGCCGAGCCGGAGGGCAAGGCGGGGCAGATGACGCGCACCTGGTACGGGATCGAGGGGGTGGACACCTTCGCGGTTGCGGGCCTGTGGCGCGAGAGTCCGGAATGGGGCCGGGTCTACACCCTGGTCATGGCGCCCGCCTGCAAGCAGATGGTCGATGTCCATGACCGCATGCCCGTCCTCCTCCCCCGGCGCGACTGGTCCCGCTGGATCGAGGCCCCGCCAGAAGAGGCTTTTCATCTGTGCGTTACCTCTCCAGCGCCGCTGACGGTAGAGCGAACACGGCGGCTATGGACCGGCGCAGGCGATCTTCCAGCGACAGGCGAAAAGGGCGAGGCGACGGCCGGGGGCGCGGACGAGACCATGCCCCGGCTTCTTTGAGCAACGGCTCATTCATAGCTGACCACCTCGAATTCAATGTGGTCCCAGTCGAAGAAGTAGAAACGCCGTCCCGGTTCGTAATCGCCGTGGTTGAACGGGGTAAGCCCGGCCGCGATCACCACCGCCTCGGCCGCGTCGAGATCGTCTACCACCAGCCCTATGTGGTTGAGCGGTTCGCCCTTGGCAAAGCCTTCGTGCGCTTTGCGGTCGGTATAAAGAGCGATGTAGCTGAACTCCTCGCCGACATGGATCGTCTCGCCGCCGTTGATGGCGGGCCCGCGCCAGCGCTTGTGCCAGCCGAGCAGGCTTTGCAGCAGGCGGGACGAGCGATCGATGTCGCTGACGGTGATGTTGGCGTGCTCCAGACGGCCCCGGGCCATGGCGTTTCTCCTTCTCGTGTCACCGGCGAATCAGCCGGCTTGGAGAAAGTGCAAGTTCAAGTTAGGTTGAAATCAAGCGGGAAATTTGCTTGCTGTGTGAAGGCGGCTGCAGCGGGAAGGGATCGGGCCAAGAAAGACGTCTTTTTCGAGGGGGAATCTCCCCTCGCCCCCCGGAAAATGGCAACCTCACCTTTGTCCACCGAGGCGGCGCGAAAAAGGTGAGCTCGACCGTTTTGGGAGCCCGAGGGCGATGGCCCTCGGATCTTTACCTTTGTTCTTCTCAACTCCCGGAGACCGCGATGCCCAGCTTCATCACCATCGGCGAACTGGCCCGGCGCACGGGCGTGACGACCTCCGCGATCCGTTTCTACGAGGAGAAGGGCCTGCTCCAGGCGCTGCGCACGAGCGGGAACCAGCGGCGTTTCCTGCGCTCGGACATCCGGCGTGTGAGCTTCATCCTCATCGCGCAGAAGCTGGGCCTGCCGCTCGCCGAGATCGAGCGCGAACTGGCGCGCCTGCCACAGGGCCGTACGCCGAGTGCACAGGATTGGGCGCGCATCAGCCGTTCAATGCGCCGTGCGATCGAGGACCAGATTGCGATGCTCGAGCGCACCCGCGACCGGCTTGATGGGTGCATTGGCTGCGGGTGTCTGAGCCTTGCCAAGTGCCAGCTCTACAACGCTGAAGACGTGAAAGGGCGCGAAGGTCCGGGGCCCCGGCTGGTTTTGGCAAGCGACTGATGCACCATGAAAAAGGGCCGCGCCTTGGCGCAGCCCTTCTATTGCGGTCTGTCGGGCGCAGCCTCAGATGTCCGGCGCGTCCTCGTTGGTGAAGTTCTGCCAGTCGGGGGTAATGAACTTCTCGTCGATCAGCGTGCGCTGGTAGCAGATGCCGTCGCGGAACCACTGCCAGGTGCGCGAGCGGTGGGTGCGCGCGTCGTTGTTCTGGATCATCTCGTAGAGGTAGATGCCCGGCTCGTTCTTGCGGGTCCAGTTCAGGCAGGTCGAGCGGTTGTAGTCGTCGGGCTTCATCTCGGCAGCCCAGCCCTTGATGAGGTCGTTGTCCCACCAGATGCGGCCATCCTTGTAGACGGCGGGGAAGTCGCGCACGTCCTTGCGGCCGTCTTCCCAGAAATAGTAGTTGGTCTGGTGGTAGTGATCGACGCCGTCCTTGTGGATCAGGCGGCAGATCAGGCGCGACTTGTGCTGGTCGACGAGTTCGCCGGTCTTGGCATCGTAGTAGCGGTACCAGCCTTCCCACACGCCTTCGTTCGAGGCGAGGATCGGCATGGCTTCACGCACGCCGGGCTGGTTGATCAGGTCGGTCACGGGGTACTCTCCTTCCGGGGGATCGTTCGGCCCGCCGGCGGGGCTACGCGGACGGGGCCGGACTGTTCTTGCGCGAACGCGGTGCCGGGGGAGAGCCCCTTGCGGGGCTATCCGGCGTGCGATCAATTGGTATGCCATTAAGCCAATTTATCGCACGGGCAAGCGTTTTGGGGAAAGGATGGAAGGATATTTCCGAGGCCATGGGGCGATGGCCCCCTGTGCCCTCTTTTCGTCTACTCCGCGGCGAGCAATTCCTCCGCTCCGCCCAGATCCACGCTGACCAGGCGCGAGACGCCCTTTTCGACCATCGTGACCCCGAACAGGCGGTGCATCCGGCTCATCGTTACCGCGTTGTGGGTGACGATCAGGTAGCGAGTCTGCGTCTCGCGGGTCATGGCATCGAGCAGATCGCAGAAGCGTTCGACATTGGCATCGTCGAGCGGGGCGTCGACCTCGTCGAGGACGCAGATCGGGGCGGGGTTTGTGAGGAAGAGCGCAAAGACGAGCGCAACCGCGGTCAGCGCCTGTTCGCCGCCCGAAAGCAGCGTGAGCGATTGCAGCCGCTTGCCCGGCGGCTGGGCGTAGATCTCGAGGCCCGCTTCGAGGGGATCGTCCGAATCGATGAAGGCCAGGTGCGCGTTGCCGCCCATGAACAGCTGGGTAAAGAGACGCTGGAAGTGCGCATCGACCGCTTCGAACGCGGCGCGCAGGCGCTCGCGTCCCTCGCGGTTGAGATTGCCGATCGAGCCGCGCAGGCGCGTGACCGCCTCGGCCAACTCTTCCTTCTCGCTCACCGATGTGCCCAGCTGCGCTTCGGCCGCGGCGAGTTCGTCGGCCGCGACGAGGTTGACCGGGCCGATCCGCTCGCGCTCGGCGGCGAGCTTTTCCAGCTGTGCGTTCTCGATTTCGGCGGAGCCTACCTCGTCGGCGGTAAAGGCGTAGCGTTCCGCCAACACCGGGGGCGGGCACTGGAAGCGCTCGCCTGAAAGGCGGGCGAGTTCCACGCGGCGCGCGTCCTCGTTCTCGGCGCGCGCGTTGGCCCCGGCGCGCGCTTCGCGGGCGCTGGCGAGCTCCTCCTGCGCGGCGGCGAGCGCGGTGTCGGCGGCCTTGGCAGCCTCCTGCGCCGCCTCCACGGCCTCTTCGGCATGGGTGAGGTCGCCTGCGAGCCGGGTGCGGACCGCTTCGGCCTCGGCGATCTGGTCGTGGAGCGCGTCCGGCTTGGCGGCGACGATGCGCCGTTCGGTCTCGATCTCGTCGAGCCGCCCGGCCATCTGCGCGAGGCGTGAGGCGGCATCGCCTGCCCGCGTCTGCCAGTTGCGGATGTCGCTGGCGTGCGCGGCGTGCCTCTCGCGCGCGACGGCGAGAGCCTGGTCGTGCGCGGCGAGCTGGGCGGTCGCGGCCTGGTGCGCTTCGCGCGCCTCGGCGTTGCGGGTGCGGGCGGCTTCAAGTGCGGCGCGGCCCGCCTCGGGATCAGGGAGGTCCGCGCGTTTTGTCTGGGCTTCAGCGAGCTCGGCCTCGGCGGCTTCGCGGCGGTGGGTGAGGTCTTCGAGGCCCGTCGCGAGCTCGGCGGCACGGGCGGCGTGGCGTTCGCGCGCGGCCTCGGCCTGATCGACGCGGCGCAGGGCGGCGCGTTCGGCGTTGGTGGCCTCGGCGACCGTGCGTTCGGCGGCCACGATGTCGCTCTGGAGGGCGGAGAGCGCGGCCTGCGCGTCTTTTTGCTGCGTTTCGGCGGACGTGACGGCCGCGCGCAAGGGGGGCAGACGCTCTTTCAGTTCGGCGAGCCGGTTTTCCGCTTCGAGCCGGGCAGCTTCGGCCCCGCCTTCGCCGCGCGCGATAAAGCCGTCCCAACGCCTGAGCACGCCGCCCATCGTCACCAGCCATTCGCCCGGCGCGAGCGCGCGGCCATCGTCCTCAGGCGCAACATGGACGAGCGCGAGTCGGGCGGCCAGTTCCTCGGGGTATTCGGGAACGTGGGCGGCGAGGCTGTCGGCTACGGCAGCGGGGGCCACAGCCCCGCTCCAGAAACGGCCTTCGGCTCCGTCCACGAGCCCGAGCGGCACCTTGGCGTCGCGCCCCAGCACGGCGGCGAGCGCGCGTTCGTAGCCGGGCTCGGCGCGCAGGGCGTCGATCGCGCGGGGCAGGCCATGCGCGGCCTTGGCGCCCTTGGCGCGGGCCTCGCGGTCGCGCACGAGGGCGGCGTGCTCGCGCTCCACGCCGGTAAGGTCGGCCCGGGCGCCCGCGAGAGCGGAGGCGGCCGCATCGCGCTCGGCCTGCAGTGCGCTCTTGCGCTGACCCAGCGCTTCCAGCGCGGCGCGCGCGTCGGCCAGCTCGGCGCTGGCCGCCTCGGCTTCGGCGCGGGCGGTGGCGAGGGCGGCCTTGGGGTCGTCTTCCAGCGCGAGGGCGGTGCGCTGCTGCTCCAGCTTTGCAGCCTCGGCGGCAAGCCGGTCGAGGCGGTCTTGCGCCTGCTCCAGTTCGGCCGCAGCGATGCGCCATTCGGCATCGACCCCGGCCTGCGCGGCGGTGGCCTGCGCGAGGTCGAGTTCGGCGCTGCGGGCGGCACGCTCCGCCCCTTCGAGCGCGTTGGCAAGGCGCGGGCGCAGGGCCTCGTTCTCGGCTAGTTTCGCGGCGCCCTCGGACAGGTCCGTCTCCAGTTTCGCCAGCGCTTCGGCGGCTTCGCGCGTGACACGGTCGGCGTGGTCGCGATCTTCCTCCAGCCGGGCTTTCTGGCGTTTGAGGTCTGCGCGCCGCTCCTCGGCCGTGTTCAACTGGTTTGTGAGGGTGGAAAGACGGTGGGCCTGGGCCTGGACGTCGTCGCGCCGGTCGGTTTGCTCGTCGCGCGCGGTGACAAGGTTTTGCGCGGCGGCGCCTTGCGCTTTTTGCGCCTCGAACGCGGCGCGCTGGGCGGCGCCGACGCGGGTGTCGGCGGCCTCGGCCTCCCTCTTCGCGGTCTCGGCGGCGGCGGCGGCATCGCGCCAGCGGGCGTAGAGGAGGCGCGCCTCGGCGTGACGGATCTGCTCGGAGATCTGCTTGTAGCGTTCGGCCGCCCTGGCCTGGCGACGCAGGCCGGCAACCTGCTTGTCGAGGCCGGCCATGATGTCCTCGAGCCGGGCGAGGTTGGTCTCGGTCGCGCGCAGCTTCTGTTCGGCGTCCTTGCGGCGCACGTGGAGGCCCGAGATCCCGGCCGCGTCTTCCAGCATCGCGCGGCGCTCGGCGGGCCTGGCGGCGACGACCGCCGCGATCCGGCCCTGGCTGACCAGAGCGGGGCTGTGCGCGCCGGTGGCAGCGTCGGCAAAGATGAGGGCGACGTCCTTGGCGCGCACGTCGCGCCCGTTGACGCGGTAGGCCGAACCCGCGCCGCGCTCGATCCGGCGCACAACCTCCAATTCCTCGCTGTCCTTGGTTCGGGCCTGGAGGACGACTTCGGCAAAGGCGCGCGCCGGGCGTCCCGATGTGCCCGCGAAGATCACGTCCTCCATGCCGCCGCCGCGCATCGACTTGGGCGAGCTTTCGCCCATGACCCAGCGCAGCGCTTCGAGAAGATTGGACTTGCCGCAGCCGTTCGGGCCCACGACGCCTGTCAGGCCGGGCTCGATGTAGAGTTCGGAAGGTTCGACGAAGCTCTTGAAGCCGGTGAGCTTGAGACGCCGGAAATGCATGGCGGCCCTACGCCCGCAGGGGGCAGGGAAGGACCGCCCGTGGCATCAGCGCGCGCCGGCCTGCTGCAGCTTGGCTTCGAGCGGTTCCCACTCCATCGAGCCGACGTTGGCGCCGTTGATGAAGAAGGTGGGAGTGCCGGTGATGTTCTTTTCCTTGCCGGCCTTATCGGTCTGGTCGGCGAAGGCTTGCGCGGTTTCGGTCTTGGCGAGGCACTGCGCGCCCTGCTCCCTGGAAATCCCGCGCGAGGCGAAGAAGTCGGTCATGCCCGAGGCTTCGGCGAGCGCGGCGAATTGCTTGTCGCGCGGCATCGCGCCGATCTGCTGGAGCTTTTCCTCGCCCGCGCTTTGCAGGTTCTCGAACATGTTGGCCTGCCAGGCCCAGAACTGCTCCGCCAGCGGGATCACCGCCTCGTCCGGGCCGCAGGTGGCGAGCATCGTGGCCGAAAAGTCATAGGGGTTGAGCATGAAGAAGCGGATCTCGTAGCTGACGCGGCCGCTCTTGATGTAATCATCGCGCAGGTCCGCGAAGCTCTCCTTGGCGAACTGGGCGCAGTGCGAGCACGACAGCGCACCATATTCGACCAGCTTGATCGGCGCCTCGGGGTTGCCCATGCGGTAGCCGCCGTCCTCGGTCTTGCTGATGACGCTGGCCCATTCGGTGCCCTCGGGCGGCGCGATGGTGGCGAGCGCCTCGCTGGCGACCGGCGCTTCGCTCTCGGCGGCCTTGTCGCCGCAGGCCGCGAGGCCAAGAGCGAGCGGGGCCACGAAGAGGCCGAGGGCGATCTTGCGCAGGGCAGGGGAAGTCATGTGTCGCGAATCCTTGGTTGATGAAGCAGTCTGGCAGAAACCGGACGCAAGGTTGAGGGGCGCGCAGTCCCCCCCAGCCATCTATGCACAGTTGGGGGCACAGTTGGGTGCGGAAGGCGCCGGGGTCAGATCTGCCCGGCGGTGCTGGCGGCGAGCGCCTTGGAGATCGCGGCGGACATGTCCTTCCACTGCGTTGCCTGGAGCGGGCCACCCATCGGGTTCTGGAGGACCTTGCCGTCCTTCGTGGCGTAGAGGACTTTGCCGTTGATGACGATCCCGGGCGTTCCGGTCAGCTTCAACTGCGAAGCGGCGTTATGCTGGGCCATGACCTTGTCGAGCTGGGCCGTGTCGGCCAGGCACTGGTCGGCCTGGCTGCGGGTGACGCCGAAGTGCTCGACCTTTTCGTAGAAGCCCAGATCGCTGGCGATCGCGCGCAGGCGTTGGGGCAGTTCGCCTTCGGCCCAGCGCTTGCGCTGGACTTCGCTGGCCGATGCCGCCTTGGGCAGCCAGGTGTCCTGCGAGGCGAGGAAGGCGTTGTGGCGCACGAAGAAGGTCTTGGGATCGCCGCACGAGGTAAGAAGGGCAATGGTGATGTCGACGGGGTTGCGCACAAGGTTCGAGACGGTGAGCGCGACCTTGCCCTGGGGGATTGCGGTGGTGCGCAGGACCGGATCGGCCTCGCGGTGAAGCGCGGCGCAGTGCGAGCAGGTGTAGCTGATGTACTCGGTCACCTTCACCGGCGCGGCGGGGTTGCCCAGCGTATGGCTGCCGTTGCCGGTGACGGTGACCTGCCCGTTGCGGTTGGTCTTGCCTTCGGCGGCACTGGCGGGTGTCGGCGCGGCAAGGCTGCCTGCCGCCAGCGCGGCCGCGCTCAGCGCGAAAAGGGAGAGAGTCTTGGTCGCAGGTGTCATGTCTCGTCGTTCCGTTCGGCTTTGGCGCCCATGCTGCGGGCCAGCGATTCCAGCACCGCGCGCAGTTCCGGATCCCCGATGTCGCGCAGCGATTCGCCCAGCTCGTAGGGGACTGGTTTGAGCGAAGGCGGCGCGGCGCGGCTCTGGGTGGCAGGCGGCGGCTTAACCTCGCCTTGCCGGATCTTGACCTTGGCGACCGCCTTGTAGCCGAAAAAGCGGTTCACTCGGTCCATGATCTCGGGAATGACGTGCTGGATCAGCGTGGCGTGGGCGGGCTTGACCACCAGCTGCAGGATACCGTCGCACTTCTCGCCCGGCGGGAAGCGGATTGCCTCGGGCGTGCAGACGCGGGCGTGGCGCGCGCCCACGATCTCGGGCCAGCGCGTCACCACGCTCGACTGCATGAAGCCGAAGCGGCGAAAGGCGGTGCGCCCGACATTGGGCATGAGGTCGCTGATCGCGCGGGCCTGTCCGCCGCGCGCGCGCTCGAAGGTCTTTGGTGCGGCCCTAGACCGGGCTTGGCCCTTGGTCTTGCTTGGCGTCTTGTCCACGGTGCTGTCCAAAGTTTTGCTTCGCCTTTTTGCGCAATTTGTGCCGTTCCCTTGCGCGCCCTCCAATGCCATAGGGGGCGCATGGACGCCAGCCGCGAAACCACCGCCGAGCGACTTCTCGACTGGTACGATGCACACGCCCGCACGCTGCCCTGGCGCGCGCCGCCCGGAAGCCCCGCGCCCGATCCCTACCGCGTCTGGCTTTCCGAAGTCATGCTCCAGCAGACCACGGTGGCTGCAGTAAAGGAATACTTCGCCAAATTCACCCGGCTGTGGCCGAGTGTGGCCGATCTTGCCGCCGCGCCGGACGAGGAGGTCATGGCCGCCTGGGCGGGGCTGGGCTATTACGCCCGGGCCCGCAACCTGCTCGCCTGCGCGCGCGAGGTGGCTGCGCGGGGCGGGACTTTTCCCAAGACCGAGGCCGAGCTGCGCACGCTTCCCGGGCTTGGCCCCTATACCGCCGCAGCGGTTGCCGCGATTGCCTTTGGTGCGCGCGCGGTCGTGGTCGATGCCAATGTCGAGCGCGTCGTCTCGCGGCTCTTTTCGATCAAGACCCCGCTGCCCGCCAGCCGTCCCGAGATCCGCGAGCGCGCCGACGAAATAACGCCCGATGCCCGTGCGGGCGATTTTGCGCAGGCGATGATGGACTTGGGCTCGGGTATTTGCACGGTGCGCGGGCCCAAGTGCCTGCTTTGCCCGCTCTCGGACACCTGCGCCGCGCGGGCTTCGGGCGACCCTGCGCGCCTGCCGGTCAAGGCTCCCAAGAAGGCGAAACCCACCCGTACGGGCCGCGCCTTCTGGATCGAGGCGCGGATCTCTGGCGAAGACCATGTCTGGCTGGTGCGCCGCGCGGGCAAGGGGATGCTGGGCGGTATGCGCGCGCTTCCGGACGATGGCTGGGCCGCGCGTCAGGACGGCCATGGCGTGGATCTGGCCGAGGGGCCATGGGAGCCGGCGGGCCGTGTCTCCCATGTCTTCAGCCACTTCGCGCTGGACCTGCACCTTGCCATCCACGCCGGAGCTAGCCCGCCCGAAGACCTGGGCGAAGGCGAATGGTGGCCGCTCGAGAAGCTGGATGAAGCCGGGCTCCCCACGCTCTTTGTTAAGGCCGCGCGGCTGGCTCTGGCCCACATGGGAGAGGATGCATGAGACACGAGGTTGAGGGCATGCAGCACGCGCTCGACCGGCGCCGTCTTCTCATGCTGGGCGCGGCCGCCGGACTGGGCGCGCCGCTGCTCCCCCGGCTGGCGCTTGCCGCGCAGGACCGCGACCTGCTCCCCCGCGTGCGCGCCGTCCTCGCGCGCTGGACCGGGCCGGGACGCTTTCCCGGCATGATCGCGACGCTGGGCCTTCCCGGGCAGGCGCCCGAATACGTCCTCTCGGGCATGCAGAGCTTTACTGAAGATACCGCGATGCGGCCCGACAGCCTCTTTCGCATCTACTCGATGACCAAGCCGGTCACCGGCATGGCCGCGATGCAGCTGATCGCCGATGGCCTGCTCGGCCTTGATCAACCCCTGCACGAAATTCTGCCCGAATATGCGAACATGAGGGTGCAGGACCGCTACGACGGTTCACTGGATGAGTTGCACGACGCGCCCCGCGCAATCACCATCCGCCACCTCCTCACCCACACCGCAGGCCTCGGCTACACTATCGTTCAGAAGGGGCCGATCAAGGGTCTGATGGAGGACAAGGGCCTGATCCCGGGGCAGGTCAGCCGCATGAAGGTGCCGGGTATCTTTGCCGGCGAGACGGTAGGCAGCCTCGACCTCTTTGCCTCGCGGCTGGCGCAGGTCCCGCTGGTGGCCGATCCGGGTACGAAGTGGATCTACTCGATGGGGCTCGATCTTGTGGGCCGGGTGATCGAGGTGGTCTCGGGCCTTTCCTTCGACAGGTACCTGAGCAAGGTGATCTTCGCGCCCGCGGGCATGGAGAGCACCGCCTTCCAGGTCCCGCGCGAGGAGGCGGGGCGCCTGACCACCAACTACGGGGCGCTCGGCGAGGGGCTCGTACCTATCGATAAGGGTGAGGACTCGATCTACCTCGATCCCCCGCCGTTTCCCTTCGGCGGGGCGGGGCTGGTCAGTACACCGGCCGACTATGACCGCTTCCTGCGCCTTCTGGCCCAGTTTGGCGAACTGGACGGGCGGCGCATCCTTTCCGAACTCGCCGTGCGCACGGGCACTCGAAACCTCCTGCCCGACGGTGTCGCTGGGCCCGTCACGCAAGGGCGACCATCCGGCTTCGGCGCGGGCGGACGCGTTGGCATGGGGCCCGAGAGCGGCATGTTCGGCTGGTCGGGCGCGGCTGGAACGGTGGCCATGGTCGACATGGCCAAGGGGCTTCGCTCGCAGATTTTCGTCCAGTTCATGCCGCCCGAGGCCAGCCGCCTGCTTCCCGAATTCCAGTCGGCGCTCAAAGCCGACGTGACCGCGCTCCTGGAGAGAACCTGACATGTCCGCCCGCCTCGCCACCATCCCCATCGCGCCGATTGCCTACGCCGGATCGCCGCTCGACCGGGCCGACCACATCCGCTCCAATCCCGAGGCGCTCGCCCGGCTACGCGGACCGGGCGCGCGGGTGCTGCTGCTCGACGGGCTCGACCCACTGCTGAGCTCGCACGACACGCTGCGCTGGGGCGATCTCGATGCCGTGTCGCCCGAGGCCGAACTGGTGTTCCTGGGGCTGGAAGGCGAAGGCGGCGACCGCCGCGCCTGTTTTGCGCCTGTCCCTGTCGTCCAGCCGGGTGAAACCCCGCACGCAGGGCCAGCCAGCTGGAGCGCGATGGCCGTGCTTAGCCACGAAGAACTGGCGATCTACGGTGGAGCCCGCGCGCTCGTCGGCTGGCACGCACGGCACCGCTTCTGCGCGCAGTGCGGCAGCGAAACCGTGCTCAACAAGGGCGGCTGGCAGCGCTCCTGCACCTCTTCGGTCTGCGGCGTGCCCCATTTTCCGCGCGTCGATCCGGTCACGATCATGTCGGTCGAGCACGAGGACCGGCTGCTCCTGGGCCGCCAGCCGCGCTTCCCCGAAGGGCGCTACTCCGCACTCGCCGGATTCGTCGAACCGGGCGAGACGGTGGAAGAGGCGGTCGCGCGCGAGGTATTCGAGGAAGCAGGCGTGCGCGTCCATGACGTGACCTACATCGCCAGCCAGCCCTGGCCCTTTCCCTCTTCGCTGATGATCGCCTGCCACGCGGTGGCCGAAGACGACGCCATCACCATGGATGAGACCGAACTCGACGATGTGCGCTGGTTCACCCGCGCCGAAGTCGAGCAAGCCGTCGCGGCCAAGACCGAGAGCGGCGAGGCAGGCCTCGCCTTCGATGCCCCTTCGCAAAGCGCGGTGGCCTATCTTCTGCTCAAGTGGTGGCTGGATCGCGGGCCGGTGCAATGATCGGGAAAGGCGTGAAGCTCCAGGGAAGGCAATAGTAGGAAGTTTTTAAAGAGGCCATCGCCCCTTGAACGCAAAATGGACGACCTTGCCATTCTCGGCCAACGTAGCGCGTGGAAGGTGAGGCCGACAATTTGGGGAGCCGGAGGGCAATGGCCGTCGGAATCATCCTTCTGACTCATTGATTTCGTCCTGAAATTCGGCTTCCCGATGTTCGACGACGTTCTCAGACCAGCCCCAGCTTCATCAGTTCGCGCGCCAGCTTGGGGGGCATGATGTCGCCGCTGTCCTCGCCATCGGTGAGGTCGCGCGGGGCGTCCTCGTCCTTGAGGTAGCGCCAGCCCTGGTGCGCGCGCTTGGGCTTGGTGACGACCGGGATCAGCCGGGGTTCGAGGCGGATGTCCCAGCGCCCGTCGCTTTCGCGCTGTTCGAAGCCCAGGATCGGTGAGCGTCCGATGAGCGCGTGCTCGAAGATCCAGTAGAGCGAGCCGCCCACCATTTCGGCCTGCCGCTTGGGCACGTAGCGGGTGGTGAGTCGCGCCTCGCCCAGTGGCGCGTGGCTTTCCAGCCAGCCGCGCAGGTCGGCAGGGCTCTGGGCGGCAAAGGCAATCTTCGTCAGGTGCAGCGGCATGACAGGCTAGATAGGGAGGATGGGCCCGAACGCCAACACGCAACGTGCGTGCGCGCTTAGCCGACCAGTCCGGACATCGTGGCAAGGCCGAGGAAGACGAGGAAGCCCATCGAATCGGTCGTCATCGTCACGAAGACCGAGGACGAAATCGCCGGGTCTGCCTTGAGCCGTTCGAGCGTCAGCGGGATCAGCACGCCCGCCATCCCGGCAATCACGATGTTGGTCATCATGGCCGCGGCGATCACCCCGCCCAGCATCGGGTTGCCGAAGATCAGCGAGACCGCGATGCCGATGATGACGGCGACCGTGCCGCCGTTGAGGAGCGCGATGGTCATCTCGCGCCGGACCGCGCGCCAGGCGTTACTGGGGGTAAGCTGGTTCATCGCGAGCGCGCGCACGGTCACGGCCAGCGTCTGCGTGCCCGCGTTGCCGCCCAGCCCCGCGACGATCGGCATCAGCGTGGCGAGCGCGACCATGGCCGCGATGGTGTCCTCGAACATGGCGATGACCGCCGAGGCGAGCGTGGCCGTGAGGAGGTTCGCGATGAGCCAGCGCACGCGCCCCGACCAGGCATCGCGGATCGGCTCGTTGATGTCGCCATCGCCTGCCCCGGAGAGGAGGAGGGCGTCCTCGCCCGCCTCCTCGGAAATGATGTGGACCACGTCGTCGACCGTGATCTGGCCGATGAGGCGGCCCGAGGTGTCGACCACCGCGGCCGAGATCAGTGCGTACTTCTGGAAACGCAGCGCGACTTCTTCCTGGTCCATATCGACCGGGATCAGCGTCTGCTCGCGCTTCATCACGTCGTAGAGCGGGATGTTGCGCGGGCAGCGCAGGATCCAAGACAGGACGCAGGTGCCGATCGGGCGGTGCATCGGATCGACGATGAACACTTCCCAGAACTCGGTCGGCAGTTCGCGGTGTTCGCGCAGGAAGTCGATGAGGTCACCGACCGTCATCGTCTCGGGCACGGCCACGAACTCGCGGCTCATCATGCGCCCGGCGGACTCGTCGGGGTAGGACAGCGCCGATTCGATGGCCGCGCGGTCTTCCGGCTCCATTTCGGCCAGGACCGCGCGCTGGTTGTCCTCGTCGAGGTCCTCCAGCATCGCGACGGCATCGTCGGTGTCGAGCTCGCCCGCAAAGCCCGCGACGACTTCGGCGGGCAGCGTTTCGACGAGGAGCTCGCGCACCCAGTCGTTCAGCTCCGCGATGACCTCCACGCCCATGAGGTCGCGGATCGAGCGTGCGAGCACCGGGCGCTCGTCGGCATCGACGAGCTCGAAAAGGTCGGCAATGTCGGCGGGGTGCAGCGGTTCGACCAGTTCGTAGACCCGGTCGAAGTCTTCCTCCCACAAGGCATCCTTGACCGCGCGGACGTAGTCGGCCTTGAGGCGGTTGTCCTCATCGAGGCTTTCGCTCTCGGTTTCGGGCTCACCGTCCGGATCCTCGGGAAATTCGGACGCATCAAGCTTCTCGTCGCGCAGATCTGCGTCCTCGATCCGTTCGTCCTTGAGATCCGTATCGCTCATGGGGCGGGTCTACGCGGCAATTTCGCAATTGCAACAGTCCACCCCGGCGCGGATGAATTTCGTGCACGCTGGCCGCGCGGAACGTGACAATGGCGCACCATCGCCTATATCGGGGCCGGTTCCCATGGCGCCCGCCCCCGCGCGGGCTGCCAGCACACCTAACGGCCCGCATCCGCGCGGCGACAGGAGTTTTCGATGGCTGATGAATTTCTCACCTTCACGCTCGACACCGGCAACGGCGAGGGCGGCGACGTCAAGATCAAGCTGCGCCCCGACCTGGCCCCCGGTCACGTCGAGCGCATCAAGGAGCTGACCTCGGAAGGTTTCTACGACGGTATCCTCTTTCACCGCGTGATCCCCGGCTTCATGGCGCAGGGCGGCTGCCCCAATGGTACCGGCATGGGCGGTTCGGAGAAGCCGGACCTGCAGGCCGAGTTCAGCGCCGAGCCGCATGTGCGCGGCGTGTGCTCGATGGCCCGCACCAGCTACCCGCACTCGGCGAACAGCCAGTTTTTCATCTGCTTCGACGATGCGCGCTTCCTCGACAAGCAGTACACCGTCTGGGGTGAAGTGGTCGAAGGCATGGATCACGTCGACGCGCTGCCCAAGGGCGAGCCGCCGCGTGAGCCCGGCAAGATCGTGAAGGCCGCGCTTTCGTAAGATTGCGGGCCGATTTTGCTCCCTTGTGAGGGTGCGGACACACTGAAAAAGGGCGCTTCCTCTTGAGGGAGCGCCCTTTTTTCGTGGGCGTGATCCAGAACACACCCCTGCGGCGAATCGCTTGATACCATCGCGCCTTGATGGAGGGTGTGATGAGCAGCGAACGGGTGGCGGTGCACATATGCGCAGAGGATCGCAGGGTCGGGCGAGAGGAGCGCCCCGGTCCCGTGATCCCCTGGGAAGACTATGCGCCCGGCTGGGCCCTGCTGGGCTTCATGGCCTACGTCTTCATCGTGCGTCTGTTCGACACCGACCACATGCTGGCCTGGCGGGTCTCGCACGAGGCGCTCGGCGAGGGGCAGCTGGCGACTTTGCAGATGCACATGTTTGCCCATGCGTCCGCGCTGCACTTCGCGATCACGGCCTTCGCCTTCGTGCCGCTGGCCGCGCTGGCGGTGTATCGACTGGGCGGAGGGCTGTCCGCCTGGCTGCGCCTTGGCTTGCTCTTCGAGGCAAGCGGGCTGGCCGGGGGGGTGGCCTATCTTGCGCTCCACCGCGCCGGTGGCGAGGGCCTGCTGGGCGCCTCGGGCGTGGTGTTCGGGCTGATCGGCTTTCTCGCCCGGCACAAGGCGATGAGTGCGGGTGTGGGCGAGGTCTGCTCGGTCGCGACGGGGCGCCAGGTGCTGGCCATGGCGCGGACCCACATTTGGGCGGTCTGCGCGCTGGGCGGGGTGCCGGTGCTTTTCGGGGGCGCCTCGGGACTGGCCTGGGAGGCCCATCTGGGCGGCTTTGTTACCGGGTTCCTGCTCGCCCCGGTCCTGGTGGCACTGGGCGCGCTGGGCAGGACGGGCGCTTGCGGCGAAGGATAGGCCGACGGGCCGGATCGCGCTGATCCGGCCTGACGGGCGTGAGGGGGGCTTGTGAAGTTCGGGCCGTGGCCAGGACGTTTTAGAGGCCGGCCTGTTGCAGCCACTCGTGGAACATGCGCACGGGACGCGTTTCAAGCGCCTTGGGGCGGCACACAAACCAGTAGCGGTAGGGGCTTTCCACGTCGATGTCGTAAAGGCGCGCGAGGCGGCCGTCATTCGAGCGGCGGAAGTGGTCGTCGTGCATGATCGCGATGCCCAGCCCCTGCGCGGCGGCTTCGAGCACGAGCTGGCCGGAGTCGAACTTGTCGACCGAGGCGGGCTCCAGATCCGGCAGGCCGATCGCCTTCTTCCACGCATCGAGGCTGTCGGGCAGGTCCTGATGGATGAGGAAGGTCTGCTTGGAGAGCTTGTCCTTGTCCGGGCGCGGTCCAAGGTCGTTGGCCATATCGCGCGAGACGATACCGTAGACCTTGTTGTGGTCGAGCTGGACACGGTAGAAGGCCGGGTCCGGTTCCTTGGCCAGGATCACGGCGGCATCGAGCGTGTCGCCCACGCGCGCTTCCAGATGCGTGCCGGTGTCGATGTCGATGTGCAGGCGCGGGTGCAACTTGCGCAGCTCGGGCAAGCGCGGGAACAGGCGCTGGCCACCGAACAGCGAAGGCACGCCCAGGTGCAGGCGCAGGACCTGGCCACGGTCGATCTGCGATTCCACCGCCTCGGCCAGCTCTTCGAGCTTGGGGCCGACGACGTTGTAGAAGGCCTGGCCTTCGTCGGTCAGCTTCATCGCCTGGTGCTGACGGGTGAACAAACGCTTGCCGGTGAAGTCCTCGAGAGCGGCGACACGGCGGGAGAGGGCGGACGGACTGAGCGCGAGCTCGTTCGCGGCGGCCTTGGCGGATCCTAGGCGGACGACGCGGACGAACGCTTCAAGCGCGCGCAGTGGGGGAAGTCGACGTACAGGCAATGTCTCGGGTCTTTTCGCTTCGGTTCACCGCCCGCGGGAGTGCGACGGTGTGCATGGGTACTCTCAGTCTTCCTCTCGGACGGGCTCTTCGAGAGGCGGGTGGAGGCGAAGCCTCGTGACGTGCCGCTCGTTGCCGTCGGTAATTTCTATGCGCCAGCCACTGTCGTGCTCCAGGATCGTGCCGACCTGGGGGACCTGCTCGGCGAGGACGAACGCCAGGCCGCCCAGAGTATCCACGGCTTCCTCGATCTCGGCAAGGCGCGGGTCGATACGCTCGGCCACGTCCTCGAGTTCGGCGCGCGAATCCGCGTCCCAGACCCCATTCTCGAGCGGCACCAGCCACTCTTCGGCGGCCTCGTCGTGCTCGTCCTCGATGTCGCCGACGATTTCCTCGACGAGGTCCTCGATGGTGATGATGCCGTCGGTGCCGGTGTATTCATCGATGACGACGGCCAAGTGCACGCGCTGCGCGCGCATGTCGGCCAGCACGTCGAGCGCGCCGCGTGCCTGGGGTACGAACAGCGGCCGGCGCAGCAGGCTTGTCCAGTCGGCCGGGGCCGGCTCCCCGCGCGCAAGGATCGGGAACACGTCCTTGATGTGGATCATGCCCTTCACGTCATCGAGCGATTCGCCATAGACAGGCAGGCGCGAATGGCCGTGCTCGGCAAAGGCCTCGACCACTTCGTCGAAGCTGGCCGAGGCGGCGATCGCCACGATCTCGCCGCGCGGGATCGCGATGTCGTCGGCATCGTGCTCGGAAAAGTGGAGGAGGTTGCGCAGCATCTGGCGCTCAAGCGGCGACAGGTCGCCGCTGGGCGCCCCGTTCGCGTCGGTCTCGCCCTCATGGTTGTTGATGACGTCTTCCAGCTGCGCGCGCAGCGACTGGTCGGCGTCCCCCTGGAACAGTTTGCGGAATGCACGCCAGAGCGTGCCGGTACTGTCCCCGTCTCCTGGGTCGGTGTGGCGGCCATTTTCGGCCATCGTGATTGGGTATCCCTCGAAGGTTAGTTGCGGTCCCCATATGGGTCGGCAATGGCAAGAATCGCAAGTGCCTTTGTTTCGAGCGCCTCCATGGCCTCGGCGTCGGCGTCGGAAATCTCATGGTCGAGGCCCGCCAGGTGCAACAGGCCGTGAATCAGGAGATGAGTAGCATGATCTTGAATGGAAACGCCTTTTTCGCTTGCTTCGCGCGCGCAGGTCTCTGCGGCGAGGGCAATGTCACCCAGCATTTCGGGCGGGCCGTCTTGCTGTAAATTCAACAGTTCGACACGTTCCAGCATGGGGAAGGAAAGGACGTTGGTGGGCTTGTCCTTGGCGCGCCACTCGCGGTTGAGCGTGTGCACCTGCGAATCCGAAGTGAACAGAACGCTGGTCAGCAGCCGTTCGTGGCCCAGCTCGGGAGCTACCTGGACAAGCGCCTCGAGCGCCCGTTCGGCCAGGTCCACCCAATCGGTGTCGCCGGGCCAGGGTGCTTCGATGTCGATCTCGAGTTCCATCGCCGCCCCTTAGCGCTCCGAAGCGCCGGGGTCGAGCGGGGAAAAGCGGGAAATCGGCCAATTTGCAATCGGTATTGCATGCCGCGTGTCACGCCAATGTGCGAAGCGCAAGGCAATATTGCGGGCCGAAAGGTCCGTGCGCAAACTGCAAGGGCGCCTGGCAGGTGGCAGGGAAGAGACGTTCCCAGGGCCATCGCCCTCTGGCTCCCCAAACTGTCTGGCTCACCCTTGTCGCACCGCGTTGGCCGAGGATAGTGAGGTCGCCAATTTTGGGAAAGGGGTGATGCCCCCTTGAGATCGTGTACTCCTTCCTTTCTTAGCCCTCGTCGTACTGCGAAAGCGGTCCCTCATAGGCTTCGACGATTCGGCCCACGATGGGGTGGCGCACCACGTCAGCGGCCGAGAAGCGGGTGACGGCAATCCCGTCCACGCCTTCGAGCTTGGTCACGGCATCGGCAAGGCCCGACATGCGGTCGCCACCGGGGATGTCGACCTGCTTGGGGTCGCCGCACACCACCATACGGCTGTTCTGGCCGAAGCGGGTGAGAAACATCTTCATCTGCTCGCGCGTGGTGTTCTGCGCCTCGTCAAGGATGACGAAGGCATCGGCGAGCGTGCGCCCGCGCATGAAGGCGATCGGGGCGATCTCGATCTCGCCGCTGGCGAGGCGCCGTTCCACCTGCTCGGGCGGCATGCAATCATAGAGCGCGTCGTAGAGCGGGCGCAGGTAGGGATCGACCTTGTCCTTCATATCGCCGGGCAGGAAGCCCAGCTTTTCGCCCGCCTCGACCGCCGGGCGCGAGAGGATCAGACGCTGGACCGAGCCGGTCATCAGTTGCGAGACGGCCTGGGCGACCGCAAGGTAGGTCTTGCCCGTGCCCGCCGGGCCGAGCGCGAAGATCACGTCCGATTTCGACAGCGCGCGCATATATTCGATCTGGGTGGTGGAGCGCGGCACGATGGTCTTGCGCCGAGTGCGAATCATGATCGGCGGGCCCTTGCCGCCGTTGTCGGCATCGCCGGTGATGATGCCATCGAGAGTAGGTTCGGCCGACATCGAGATGAGCGCCTCGATTGCGCCCGAATCGAGCTCCTGGTGGCCCTGTTCGAGCTGCCGGTACATGCCGGTCACCGTTTCGCGCGCGCGGGCGACGGCGTCCTCGGGTCCCTCGATCTGGATCTTGTTGCCGCGCGCGGCAATGTAGACGCCGAGACGGTTCTCCACCTGCACGAGATTGGAATCGAACTGTCCGAACAAAGCCCCCAGCAGCGTGGGTTCGTCGAATTCCACTTCGACACGGGCGCGACGGTGGGTGTCGGGCCTCAGGTGCACCGTATCGTCGTCGGCGCGGGCTGCTTTACGGGCCATGCGTTCCTTTCTGATGAGGATGGTTTGCTTCCAAGGCGAAAGATGGCCCTGTGCGCGTCCGCTTGCAAGAGGGGGCAGGGCGCAGGGGGTGTTGGCGGTGGAAAAGAATCCGCTCTGAAAGTCCTTTCGGAGCATCGCTGAAGCAGCGCAATCTATCGGATCCGGAAATTATTTTCAGGTGGTTGCTGTCCAGAGCTGGCGCTCGATCCCACGCATTTGCGCGGGCATTTCGGCACCTGTCGCAGCGCTGCGACAGTGCTGAGCGGCAGCTGTACGCCTCACTCCCGCTTTGTTCATATTGGGTGGTGCAAACCTGAATCCACAGACCGCCACCTCGGCTGCATGTTGAAGGAGTTGTCCATGCGTAAGTTTATTCTGATGGCCCTTGCCGCCAGCGTCGCCGTTCCCACTCTGGCGGTGCCGACGATGGCCTCGGCCCAGAGCTACCGCGAGGCCCGCGAAAGCCAGCGTGATGTGCGCGAGGCGCGTCGTGACCTGCGCCAGGCCGAGCGTCATGGCGACCGCCGGGATGTCCGCGATGCCCGCCGCGACAAGCGTAGCGCCCAGCGCGAGTCCCGCCAGGACTGGCGTGACTACCGCCGCAGCCACCGCAA
This sequence comes from Novosphingobium sp. BW1, assembly GCF_008107685.1. Classification (GTDB taxonomy): domain Bacteria; phylum Pseudomonadota; class Alphaproteobacteria; order Sphingomonadales; family Sphingomonadaceae; genus Novosphingobium. The sequence continues at coordinate 66,584 of NZ_VIRF01000074.1, read as the reverse complement.
CGTCTATCACCGCTCGGCCTATCGCGGGCCCTCGGGCTATCGCTACCGCCCGGTCGCGGTGGGGCGCCGGTTCCAGCCCGCCTATTACGGCAGCCGTTACTGGGTGAATGACTACGCCCGCTATCGTCTGCCCGCGCCCCGCGCCGGTGCGCGCTGGGTGCGCTACAACAACGACGTGGTCTTGGTGAACGTCCGCAATGGACGTGTTCTCACCGTCTACAACGGCTTCTTCTGGTAAGTTGCCTTCTCCAACGAGTCCCCTGCGGCGGCCCCGGTGAGCAAGCACCGGGGCCGCTTGGTATTTGGGGGCTGCGAAAGGGAGGGGGCGAGAAAATCAGAAAAGATATATCCAAAGGCCATCGCCCTCGGGCGCCCCAAACTGTCGAGCTCACCGTTGTCGCGCTGCGGTTGCCGAGGATGGTGAGGTCGCCAATTCCGGGGGCAAGGGGTGATGACCCCCTCGAAATCAAATATTCCCTTTTCCTGACTTTGCCTCTCGAAAAGGCGCACCTTTGCGGCGAGTCGGTGCCTGCGCGGCGCAGGCGCGCTTGCCCGGGCCGCGCAGGGTCGATAGCCTGCGCGCCATGAACCAATCTCTCGTGGCTTCGTTCGCCGCCCCGTCGGCTCGTCTCGGTCTTGCGCGCAAGAGTGTTCCCGCGGCTGCGCTTGCGTTCGCCCTGGCGCTGGCGGGCTGCAAGGGTGATGCGCCGCCGGCCGGAGAGCGGAGCGCGACGGCCAGTGCGGGTGCGTCCGACGCTCTCGTTGCGGATCCCGAGGCCTTCGTACAGAACTACATTGAGGAGGATCTGGGCGGCGATCTGGGTGTCGTTCACGTGAACACCGCGAAAATGGACCTCGATGGCGATGGCACCGAAGAGGTGCTTGCCTATGCCAGCGGGGCGATGATGTGCGGGACGGGGGGGTGCAACCTGCTCGTGCTCAAGCCCGACGGCGACAGCTTCCGGATCGTGGGCGATCTTTCGGTGGTGCAGCTTCCTGTCGGTGTGCTGGAGAGCACGACCAATGGCTGGCGTGACCTTGCTGTTTCGGTTTCCGGCGGGGGCATGGCCACCGGTATCCGCCGCGTGCCGTTCGATGGAACGCGCTACGCCTCCAACCCGACGAGCGCCGAGATCGGCGAAGCCGGGGACATGGGCACCGTGCTCATCACGCCCGACGATCTTAACCCGTCCGAAAAGGACGCCGCGCAACCCTGAGCCGGTGCCTGAGCTGGGCGCGTCAGGCGGCGAGCCAGTCGCGCAGGTGTGCGGTGACCGCCGCGCTCTGTTCCATCGGCGCCATGTGGCCGCACCGCTCCACGAGTTCGAGGCGCGCACCGGGCGTGTGGGCGGCGATGGCGCGGGCGCGCTCGGGCGGTGTGAGCTTGTCCTGCGCGCCCGCCAGCACCAGTGCGGGCACGTCAATTCGGGCAAGGTCGGCGCGCGAATCGGGTCGCGCCATGATCGCGCGCTGCTGATTGGCGTAGGTCTCCAGCCCGACGTCGAGCGCCATTGCGACGACCGCTTCGGCCGTGGCGCGCTCTGTATCGGGATGGACGAGCCGCCGCAGGCTGCCGCGCAGCACCGCCTCCAGGCTGCGCTTGCGGGCCGTGGTGATCGCGGCCTGGCGCAGCCGTGCGGCGTCGGCATCGTCGGCCCCCGCGCTGGTGTCGAGAAAGGCGATGCGGCTGATCCGCTGGGGCGCCTTTCGCCAGATTTCCATGGCGACGTAGCCGCCCATCGAAAACCCTGCGAGCGCGAAGCGCGGCGGGGCCGCGGCAAGGATGCGGCGCGCCATAGCGGGCACGGTGTCGTCGCGCAGCGTGTCGCCGATCATGGGGACGGCGACATCCGCGAGGCCTTCGACTTGCGCGGCCCACAGGCGCGCGTCGCACGACAGGCCCGGGACAAGCACGAGCGGCTGGCGCGCGTCGGTGCCCCTCGACATGGCGGTCATGGTTGCAGGGTCAGGCCGATGCGGGAACCTTCAGCGCGCCCGCGATGGAATTGGGTCCGGCTTCGACCAGGTCGACGGTGACGACATCGCCCACGGCGACATCGCCTGTGAAGTGTACGGACTGCAGCCAAGGCGACTTGCCCAGCCACTGCCCGGGATGCTTGCCGCGACGCTCGACGAGGACCTGGCAGCTCTTGCCGACAGAGGCGGCGTTGAACGCGTACTGGTCGCGGTTGAGCGCTGTCTGCAGGCGCTTTAGGCGCTCGTCCATGACGGGCATGGGGACTTGTTCGTCCATCGTTGCGGCCGGGGTGCCCGGGCGCGGCGAGTACTTGAAGCTGAAGCACTGCGCGTAGCCGACCGTATCGACCAGCTTGAGCGTTTCCTCGAACTCGGCGTCGGTTTCGCCGGGGAAGCCAACGATGAAGTCGCCCGAAAGCGCGATGTCGGGGCGTGCCTTGCGCACATCTTCCAGGATCGTGAGGTATTTCTCGACCTGGTGCGCGCGGTTCATGGCCTTAAGTACGCGGTTGCTGCCCGACTGTACGGGCAGATGCAGGAAGGGCATGAGCTTGGCGACATCGCCGTGGGCCTCGATCAGGCCGGGCGTCATGTCGTTGGGGTGGCTGGTGGTGTAACGGATGCGGGCAAGATCGGGGATCTCGGCCAGCTCGCGAATGAGGCCGTCGAGCCCGACGTCCTGGCCCTTGGCGTTCTCGCCGGTCCAGGCGTTGACGTTCTGGCCCAGCAGCGTGATCTCGCGCGCGCCGGCCTCGACAAGGCGCTTGGCCTCCTCGATGAGGTCGGCGTGCGGGCGGGAAATTTCCGCGCCGCGGGTATAGGGCACCACGCAGTAGGTGCAGAACTTGTCGCAGCCTTCCTGCACGGTGAGGAACGCGGTGGGGCCGGAGCGGCGGCGCTTGGGCAGCGCGTCGAACTTGGTCTCGGCGGGCATGTCGGTATCGGTCATGCGCCGACCTTCCGAGGCCGCCTTCACCATGTCGGGGAGGCGGTGGTAGGCCTGCGGGCCGACGACCATCTTCACGGCAGGGGCACGCGCCATGATCTCTTCGCCCTCGGCCTGCGCAACGCAGCCTGCAACCGCGATCAGCGGCGAAGAGCCATCCTCGCGGCGCAGGCGGCCAATGTCCGAATAGACCTTTTCAGCTGCCTTTTCACGGATGTGGCAGGTGTTGAGGACGACGAGGTCGGCGTCCTCGCCCTCGGGCGCTGGGGTGATCCCCTGCTCGGCCAGAAGTTCGGCCATGCGATCGCCGTCGTAGACGTTCATCTGGCAGCCAAAGCTCTTGACCCGGTAGGTCTTCGGATTCGCAGGTGTGGACGCGGAATGGGACATGGCGCGCCGTTACACGCCTTTGCGCAGGTTTTGAAGAGGGGGACGTGCCGGGAGCGGCACGTAAGGGCGCTCCCGGCGGGCAATGGTCTCAGGAGACGGGGGCTGCCGCGGCGTCGAGGGCCGGTTCGCCAGTACCTGTTTCGCCGCCCTGGGGCAGGGGAACCTGGAGGGGGGCGACGGGCTGCGCCGCGAAGGCAAGTTCGACGTCTTCGTCGATGAAGCCGCCGACCTGGCCGCCCCTGGGAAGAACGGCGCTGGTCCCGGTCATGAAGAAACCGGCCACGGGAACGAGCGCGATGGCCCCGACCACCCCGGCCGTTCCGGTGACGCCCTTGTCATCGAAGTTCCCGGTCAGGCGGATTTGGCGGCCGTCGACGCGCAAGTACAGGAGCCGGGCTTCAAGCTTTCCCGACTTGCCCCACATGCCCTTGTTCCGAACGCTCGTGAGTTCGCCCCAGGCCGGAGAACCTGCCGGAATGATCTGGACGCCGTTCACTTCGACAGGTGCGGCTACCTCCAGCTGGAAGCGCTGTCCGACCTTTGCGGCCTTCTTCTTGGTGGTGATCTCTTCGAGCAGGCGGAACTGAATCGGAGTTCCCGCGCGAAGAACGGCGTTGCGCCTCGTCGGAGCTGCAGGAAGGAGGGCAGGTGCGGCCTGTGTTGCCAGGGGATTGCGATAGGTGTCGCCCGGAACGGTGTCCTGAGCGTGCGCGGTGGATGCCAATATCGAAGCCAGGAAGAAAGTCGTCGCGATGCGTTTCAATGGAAGAGCCCCCGTTTCAGGAAAATCTCGACATGAGATCTTCGTGGCAGGGCTATGACGTCGTCTCGGCAAAAGAGTAGTTAACCGATTTTGATTTCAATGTCTTTTGCCAGAGTGTGGCCGAAATGATGCATCAGATGTGCAGGGCGCTTCAGTTCAGCACGTAGCCGTCCGGCTCGATGACAGGGGGAAGTTCGCGGTGGCCTGCGGCGTGGAGGAGGTCGCGCTCGATGGTGCGGACCATGGCGGCAAGCGGCAGGTCGTTCTCGTCGCGGCCGAAGGGATCGCTGAGCTGGTCGCCCAGCGCATCGAGGCCAAAGAAGGCATAGGCGACAAGGAAGGCGGGGAAGGGCGCCCACCAGCCCAGCTGCGGGACCAGCGCGAAGGGCAGGAGCAGGCAGAAGGCATAGGCCGTGCGGTGGAGCAGCAGCGAATAGGAGAAGGGCACCGGCGTTGCCTTGATCCGCTCGCACCCACCCTGGACCGAGGCCATCTCGCTGAGCTGGCTTTCCAGCACCGAGTAGTGGATGGCATCGATAACGCGCGCGTCGGTGAGCGCGCGGCAGCCCATGCCGACCGCGCGCAGGACCGCGTCGGTGGGATTGGGCGCGCCTGTCCAGTCTGCGTCGCGCGCAGCGTAGCGGGCGATGGCGGTGACCTCGTCCTCCTCGCGAAGGCGCGCGGCAAGTCCCGCGGTGAAGCCAGCCAGCGTTTCGAGCAGCGGGGCGGCGTGCGCGCGTTCGAGCGCCGCGGTCTGGCGCGCGAAACTGCGCGCGGCGTTGATGAGCCGCCCCCACAGCTGGCGGCCTTCCCACCAGCGGTTGTAGCACACCGTGTTGCGAAAGCTCATGAAGATGGAGAGCGAGAGGCCGATCAGGGTGAAGGGCATTGCGTGGAGCGGGGCCAGCCAGGATGGCGCGGCCTGTCCGATCAGCACGGCAATCAGCGATGCCGCCAGCACGACCAGCAGCGGGCGCAGGATCTGGGGCAGGATCGAGCCGCGAGTGGCGATCAGCACATCGCGGAAGCAGGGAGTGTTGCGTACGATCATCAGGCAGGGCTCTGGATGGGACGCGAATCGCGCCGGGGGTGGAAAACCTATCCAATCAGAAAGAGGGTTCCGAGGGCCATCGTCTTCCAGCTCCCCATAATGTCGACCGCACCTCCCGCGCGGCACCGGGGCAGAGAAGCGGGAGGTCGCCGTTGCCGCGTGTCAAGGGGCGATGGCCCCTTGGAAAGGTCTTGTCCTTCTGTTGTCGCCTCCAATTTGTCGCGGCTGGAGAACGGTCTGCCAGCGCAATTTGTTGCCTGTTTGTCAACGGGTTCGTTTTGTCTCTGGAGAGCCACGCGGTGTCAGGTGCGCGCTTGCATCGAGGCTTCGCGTGCCGAAATTGAGGCTCGAACGTGACGAAAACGATCGGAGAACGACATGAACCGCATGAAGCTTGCCCTTGCGGGCACCGCAGCCCTTGGCGCCGTCGCAACCGGCGGTGCCGTCCAGGCCCAGAGCGCGCCGCAACCTGCTCCCCAGCAGGCCCCCGGCGCCGCGGCCTCGAGCGCGGATTTCAGCGACCAGGAGGTGAAGCAGTTTGCCACCGCCGCGGTCAGCATCCAGAACATCCAGAAGGACACCGCAGTTTCGGCCGAGGAAAAGCAGGCCAAGATGGCTGGCGCCGTCCAGAGCTCGGGCCTGTCCCCTGAGAAGTTCAACCAGATCGCGGTCGCTTCGCGCAGCGACACGACCCTCATGCAGCGCATCCAGTCGGCCGCAACCGGCAATCCGTGATGCAATGCGGCGGCCTTGCCGGGCCGCATGGACCGGGGGGCCGCTGCGTCTCCCGGCTGCTTCCTTCCCGCCATTTGCCCCTCTGATACGGGCGGGCCGGGAGGCAGGGAAAAGGCAGGCCTCCTCCGGGATGCCTGCCTTTTTTCGTGGGACGGGCGGCCGCGCGTGGATCGGGGGCGCTACGGCCTGTTCCCCTTTTCGCAAACTTGGGCTATCCGCGCGCCATCATGACCACGATCCAGACCCTTTACGCTGCCTTTGCAGGCCACCTTTCGACCGCACTCGACGCGCTGGAAGCCGCCGGAACCCTGCCGGGCGAACTGAAGCGAAGCGCGATCACGGTCGAGCCGCCGCGCGATCCCTCCCACGGGGACCTGGCGACCAACGCGGCGATGGTCCTGGCCAAGCCTGCCAAGATCAAGCCGCGCGACCTTGCAGAGGCGCTCGTCGCCGAGCTTTCGAAGCTCGATGCGGTGACTTCTGCCGAGATCGCGGGGCCGGGCTTCATCAACCTGCGCCTGGCACCTGCCGCGTGGATCGACGAACTGGGCGCGATTGCAGCGCTTGGCACAGACTACGGCCGCTCGACCCTGGGCGGAGGCAGCAAGGTCAACGTCGAGTACGTTTCGGCCAACCCGACGGGCCCCATGCACATGGGGCACTGCCGCGGCGCGGTGGTCGGCGATGCGCTGGCGACCCTGCTCGAATACGCAGGCCACAAGGTCATCAAGGAATACTACGTCAACGACGCGGGCGCGCAGGTGCAGGTCCTCGCCCGCTCGGCGCACATCCGCTACCGCGAGGCGCTCGGCCTTGGCGAGGCGGTGATCCCCGAGGGGCTCTACCCGGGCGACTACCTGAAGCCGGTGGGCGCAAAGCTCGCTGAAGAGTTCGGCGACCAGTACGCCGAGGCGCCCGAATCGGAGTGGCTGGCCCTGTTCCGCGTGAAGGCGGTCGCTGCGATGATGGACATGATCCGCGCCGACCTTGCACAGCTGGGCATCCGCCATGACGTGTTCAGCTCGGAAGCCGAGCTGCAGGCCAGCGGAAAGCCCGATGAGGCCGAGGTGTGGCTGCGCGAACGCGGCCTTGTCTATGACGGCGTGCTCGAAGCGCCCAAGGGCAAGACGCCCGAGGACTGGGAGCCGGTCGAGCTGCCGCTGTTCAAGTCGACCCAGTTCGGCGACGACCAGGATCGCCCGATCAAGAAGTCGGACGGCACCTGGACCTACTTCGGCGCCGACCTCGCCTACCACTTCCAGAAGGCGCAGAGTGCCGACGCGCTCGTTGACATCTGGGGTGCGGACCATGCGGGCACCGTCAAGCGGATCAAGGCCGCGGTCAAGGCGATGACGGGGGCAGAAGGCGAGGCAACTCCCTTCGAGATCAAGCTGGTGCAGATGGTCCAGCTCCTGCGCGACGGCGAGCCGGTCAAGATGTCCAAGCGTTCGGGCAACTTCATCACCATCGCCGACATGGTCGAGGAAGTGGGCAAGGACGTGGTGCGCTTCACCATGCTCACCCGCAAGCCCGACGCGCAGATGGACTTTGATTTTGCCAAGGTGGTGGAGACGAGCAAGGACAACCCGGTCTTCTATGTCCAGTATGCCCACGCGCGCATCCAGTCGATCTTGCGCAAGGCCAAGGCCGATCTCGACACGGTGGCTTCGGCCCAGCACGTCGCGCTCCTGGGCGAGGATGATCTGGAGCTGGCCAAGCTGCTCGCGCAGTTCCCGCGCGTGATCGAGGCGGCTGCGGCCGCGCGTGAACCGCACCGCGTGGCGTTCTACCTCCACGATCTGGCTGCCGCATTCCATGGGTATTATAACCTGGGTAACGATAGTCCGGAAAAGCGGATTGTTAACGCATCGGACGTTAACCTTACATCCGCGCGGCTATTCCTGGCCGTGCAGGTGGGGCAGATCATTCGCAACGGCCTGGCGCTTCTGGGCGTCGAGGCCGTGGAGGAAATGTGATTTATGACGCACGGGGCTTCGGACAGGACTGAGGACGGCATGTCCGCGGCAAATGGATCGGGCGCAGGCCCGGGCGCAGGTGCGGGAGGGGCCTGGACCTCCGCCAATGGCCTGGGCACCGATCCGCAGGCGCCCGGTGCCGAGCCCGATCCCTTCGGGCCCGATCCCTTCGGTGAGGACGCCGATCCCTTCCCCATGCCAGGCGCCGCCCCGGCTGCCGGGGTTGCCGCCAGCTTCGGCTCGGCAACGCAGGATTCGCCGGAGAGCGCGAGGGAACTGGATCTGGGCGATGGCGAGATGCGCCTGCCCTGGCTCGAAGGCGACGATGAGGACTACGAGGACGAACGCGGTGGGGTGGGCCAGACCACGATCCTCTTGCTGGCCGCGCTTGTGGCCATTGCTCTTTTGGGCGGCGGCATCCTGTGGGCGCTCGCCGGGCGCTCGGACGAGGAACTCGTCGCGGATGGCGGCGTGATCGAGGCGCCCGAGGAACCCTACAAGACCCGTCCCGAGAATCCGGGCGGCGAAGTCGTGAGCGGAACTGGCGACACCAGCTTCGCGGTGGCCGAAGGCCAGTCGCGCACACCTCAGATCGCCGAGGAGGAACTTCCCGGGCCAGGCTTTGATGGCCTGGACGAGGCCGAGTCCAGTGCTGCCGCGCCCCAGTCGAAGCCCGTGCCTGCGGCCAAGGCAGAAGAGCCCGCCGCGCCAAGCGGCGTCGGAGTTCAGGTCGGCGCCTACACATCGCGCGAGGGGGCAGAAAAGGGTTGGCAGACGCTGAAAGGCCAGTACGCGCCCTTTGGCGATATGAGCCACCGCGTGGTGCAGGGCCAGGCCGACATCGGTACGGTCTATCGTCTTCAGGCGCTTCCGGGCGATCTCAAGGCGGCCAAGGCGCTCTGCGCGGACATGCGCGGCGCTGGCCTCGCCTGCCAGGTCAAGAACTGAGCGGAGCATCGCCGCAGGCGGGGCAGCGTTCCCGTCCGGCGCTCGTCCACACATCGCGCGCGCGCGCGGCTTGCCTGCCTGCGCGGATTGGGCGATAAATCGGCATGGTTCCTGCGATTTTCGGCCTTTCGGGGCACGTCCTCACGGCGGATGAAGCCGCCTTCTTCCGCGACGCCGACCCGGCCGGCTACATTCTCTTCGGGCGCAATGTCGCCGACCGCGCCCAGCTGCGCGCGCTGACCGATGCGCTGCGCGATCTGCATGGCCGCGACGATCTTTTCATCTGCATCGACCAGGAAGGCGGGCGCGTCGCGCGCATGAAGCCGCCGGTCTGGCCCGCCTATCCGCCGGGCGAGGTGTTCGACCGCGTGTACGACCACGCGCCCGCCACCGCCATCGAGGCCGCGCGCGCCAACGGGGAGGCGCTCGGGCTGGATCTTGCCGAAGCGGGCATCACGGTTGATTGCCACCCTTCGCTCGACGTGCGCCAGAAGGGTGCGCATGACGTCATCGGCGACCGGGCCTTTGGCCACGATCCGATGCGCGTCGCGGCCTTGGGCCGCGCGACGCTTGACGGCCTGGCCCGTGCAGGCGTGCTGGGCTGCATCAAGCACATTCCCGGCCACGGACGCGCCATGGCCGATAGCCACAAGGAACTGCCCACCGTCACCGCCAGCGCGGAGGAGCTGGAGGTTGACCTGCGGCCTTTCCGTACGCTGGCGCACGCGCCCATCGGCATGACCGCGCACGTGCGCTACACCGCCTGGGACGCGGACAATCCGGGCACGCTCTCGCCCTTCGTGGTGCAGGAGATCATCCGCGGGCGCATCGGCTTTGACGGGCTGCTCCTGACCGACGATCTCGACATGGAGGCGCTTTCGGGCTCGTTGCCCGAACGCGCCGCGCGCGCGATTGCGGCAGGCTGCGATATCGCGCTCAATTGCTGGGCGAAGATGGACGACATGGTGGGGATCGCCAAGGCGCTGCCCACGATCACGCCGGAAGCGCGCGCGCGGCTGGAGAGGGCCATGGCGTCCTGCCCCGAGGATGCGGGCACCGGTGATCATGCAGCGCTCGTCGCCCGGCGCGAAGCGCTTCTGGCGCAGGGCGTCGCCTGAGGCGTGGTCGGGGACGGCGAGCCTTCGCCTTCGCGTGCCGAGCTCCGCGGATCGGGCCAGCGTGATCCCGGTATTGCGTTGGGCGAAGCCGAGGCAGTTTGGGACGCAGTTTCGCCCGCCGAACAGCGCCGCCAGGCGCTCTATATCGAAATCGAGGGCTGGGAAGGGCCGCTCGACCTCCTGCTCGATCTCGCGCGGCGCCAGAAGGTGGACCTGCGCCGCATTTCCATCCTCGAACTCGTCGATGCCTATCTCGATTATATCGACACGGCGGGCGAGATGCGCCTGGAAATCGCGGCGGACTATCTCGTGATGGCGGCCTGGCTCGCCTATCTCAAGTCCTCGCTGCTGCTGCCCAAGGAGGAGCAACCCGATCCCAGCCCCGAGGAGCTGGCGATGCGCCTGCAACTGCGCCTCCAGCGCCTGGGCGCCATGCGCGAGGCAGCGGCCCGGCTGATGGGGCGGGACCGGCTGGGGCGCGATGTTTTCCGGCGCGGTGCGCCCGAGGGACTGCGGGTGGAGAAGCGTAACGCCTGGCAGTGTTCCTGGCTCGACCTCGTGCGCGCCTATGGCGATGTGAAGCTGCGTGCCCAGCCCGCCGTCCACCACGTGCGCGAGCGTAGGGTGATGAGCCTCGACAGTGCGATTGCGCGGGTCTCGGCGATGGTGGGCGTCGCCCTGGACTGGATGGAATTGCGCGAATTCGTGCCTCCTTCCAAGGAGGACTGGGCCGATCCGCAGTTGCGCAAGTCCGCGCTCGCCTCCAGTTTCGTCGCGGCGCTGGAGCTTGCGAAGGCGGGCAAGGTCGAATTGGTGCAAGAGAGCGTCTTTGGGCCCCTCCAGGTGCGAGCGCTGCCGACATGAGCGAGCCGGATATTCCTGCGCCCGGCGAGATGGAGCGCGCGGTCGAGGCGACGCTCTTCGCGGCCGAGGCGCCGATGACGGCCGAGCAGATCTCGCGGCACCTGGGCGATGGCGAGGTGCGTCCGGCGCTCCAGGCGCTTCAGGCGCACTACCAAGGGCGCGGCATCCGGCTTGTTGAGCGGGGACGCCACTGGCACTTCGAAACCGCACCCGATCTGGCCCACCTCCTGCGCCGTGAGAAGGAGGAGGTGCGCCGCCTCTCGCGCGCGGCAACCGAGGTCCTGGCCATGGTTGCCTACCACGAGCCCGTCAGCCGCGCCGAGATCGAGGCTATCCGCGGCGTGCAGACCGCTAAGGGGACGCTCGACGTGCTGATCGAGGCGGGCTGGGTGCGCACGGCAGGGCGCCGGGAGGTGCCCGGACGGCCCGTGATCTATGCCACGACGGACGCGTTTCTCGCCCATTTCGGGCTGTCTTCGCGCAAGGAATTGCCTGGATTTGACGAATTGCGGGCCGCGGGGCTGCTCGAAGCGGTCGATGATGCTATGGTAGAGGACGCATTGCGACCCGGAATTTCAGCGGAAACCCAAGAAGGTGACCTTCCTGCGACCGAACCGGGTCTAAACGATGACAGGCTTTCAACTTAGTTGGAAAACGCCTAGATGACCCGTGAAGGGCCGGAATCGGTCGCACGTATTTTTGGAGTTGGGATAATGGGTAGCTTCTCGATCTGGCACTGGCTGATTGTCCTTGTGATCGTGCTCGTGCTGTTCGGTCGCGGCAAGGTCTCCGAAATCATGGGTGACTTCGGCAAAGGCATCAAGAGCTTCAAGCAGGGCATGAACGAGGACGAGGAGGAGGCCAAGCCCACCAAGTCGGATGCCAAGCCCGCGCAGATCACCTCGGCCGACCCCGCGCCCAGCGCGAGCGAAACCACCAAGAGCGACCAGGCCTGAGCCTGACGGCCGGATACGGCTATGCTGGATATCGGAGCCACGGAACTCCTGATGGTCGTCATCGTGGCGGTCGTCGTCATCGGGCCCAAGGACATGCCCCTGGCGATGCGCACGGCTGGCCGCTGGATCGGCAAGTTGCGCAAGGTCACGGGGCATTTTCGCGCCGGGATCGACGCGATGGTGCGCGAAGCCGAACTCGAGGAGATGGAGCAGAAGTGGCGCGAACAGAACGAGGCGATCATGAAGGCGGCCCCCAAGCTGCCGACCGCCGAGGACATGGAAGCGCCGCGCAAGGCCAAGACCGACGCCGAAAAGGCGAACAACGTCGAGGGTGACGCCCCGGCAGAGCCCGAGGCGCTGCCCGCGCCTGAACCGGCGTCCACGCCCTCCGGCGTAGGTCCTGTGCCGCCTGCAGCGACGCCGGAACCCGCGTCCGAGCCCCAACCCGTGCCGGCCTCCGACCCGGCCCGCCCCGCGTCCTGATCGAGCATTCGCGCCATGGCCTTCAAGATTTCCGACATCGACGATTCGCAGGCTCCCCTGCTCGATCACCTCGTCGAACTGCGCTCGCGCCTCGTGCGCGCGTTTCTGGCCTTTGGCGTTGCCTTCGGCATCTGCTTCTATTTTGCCGACGACATCTTCGGCTTCCTGGTTCGCCCGCTGACCGCCGCCTTCCCCGCGGGTGAAGGCAAGCTGATCTACACCAAGCTCTACGAAGCCTTCTTCGTGGAAGTGAAGATCGCGGTCTTCGCCGCCTTCTTCTTCAGCTTCCCGGTGATCGCCAACCAGATCTGGGCCTTTATCGCACCCGGCCTCTACGCCAAGGAAAAGAAGGCCTTCCTGCCGTTCCTGATTGCAACCCCGATCCTCTTCACCATGGGCGCGGCGCTGGCCTACTACGTGGTCATGCCGACCGCCTTCCACTTCTTCCTGGGCTTCCAGGGGAGCGCCGGCGGCCTCCAGCTCGAGGCGCTGCCGGGGACGGGCGATTACCTTTCGCTGGTCATGCAGTTCATCCTCGCCTTCGGCGTCAGCTTCCTGCTGCCGGTGTTGCTGATGCTGCTCAACCGCGCCGGGATCGTCACCCGCACGCAGGCCGTGGCCGCACGCCGCTACGTGATCGTCGGGATCTTCGTGGTGGCCGCGATCGCGACCCCGCCCGACGTGATCTCGCAGGTCCTCCTTGCGGTGCCGCTGCTGCTGCTGTTTGAGGGCACGCTGCTGCTTATGTGGTTCACCGAACGGCGCGATGCGAAAGTCGCGGAAGGTGACCCGGCCGAGGCTCCGGCGGAGTAAGAGAATGATTCAAGGGGCCTTCGCCCCCTGACCCCGAAATCGGCGACCGCACCCTTCTCGGCTACGACAGCCTGAGAGCCTTGAGGTCGATAGTTCGGGGAGACTGAGGGCGATGGCCCTCGGATTTCCCTTTACCGTTCTTCATCGTCTTCCTCGGGCCGCAGCGCTTCCTCGCTCTTGGCGCTTGCTTCTGCGGCCCACGCCTGCTGGCCGCCGATCCAGGTCTCCTTGACCGTGAGCGTGCGCAGGGCCTCGGGGCTGACCGTCATCGGGTCCTTGTCCACGAACAGGAAGTCCGCGCGGTAGCCCTTGGCGATGCGCCCTAGGCGATCCTCGGCAAACATCGCGTAGGCCGCGCCCGTGGTGTAGGCCGCGAGGGCCGCTTCGCGTGAGATCGTCTCCTGCGGTTGCCAGCCGCCGAAGGGCTGACCGTCCGCGCTCTGCCGGGTCACGGCAACGGCCATGCCGGTAAAGGGGCGTGCGGGTTCGACCGGCGTGTCCGAGCCAAAGGCGAGCGTGGCTCCGGCGTTCGTAAGCGATTTCCAGGCGTAGGCGCCGGACAGGCGCCCCGGGCCCAGCCGCGCTTCGGCCATGGTGCGGTCGCTCGCCTCGTGCTGGGGCTGCATCGAAGCGATGGCACCGTGCTCGGCAAAGCGCGCGATGTCGGCGGGGTCAAGGATCTGCGCGTGTTCGATGCGCCAGCGCCGGTCTCCGGTGTAGGTGTGCGACAGCTCGTCGAGCGCGTCGAGCACGACCGAATTGGCCTTGTCGCCGATGGCGTGGACCGCGACCTGGAAGTGGTCGAGTGCGGCGCGGCTCATCATGTTGGAAAGCTGGGTCTGCGACAGGAGCGGCAGGCCGCGCGTTTCGGGAGCGTCCGTGTAAGGTTCCTTGAGCCAGGCCCCGCGTGAGCCGAGCGCGCCGTCGAGGAAGAGCTTTACGCCGCTGAGGCGCAGGCGGTCATCGTAGACCCAGGCCGAGGGGCCGGGCCCGCCGATGAGCTCCATGTTGGCAATCGAATCAGCGTAGGAGACGATGCGCACGCGCAGCCGTCCGGTATCGCCGGCACGGCGGAACGCCTGCCAGTCCTCGATGCTGGTGCCCATGTCGGCAACCGCGGTGACCCCGTTCCTGAGGAAGTCAAGCTGGGCTTCGGCGAGCGCGGCGTCGCGGTCCTCGGGGCGCGGGGCGGGGAGCTTGGCTTCGACCAGTTTGGCCGCCGCATCGACAAGGACGCCCTCGGGCGCGCCCCCAGCGGTTCGCGCGATGCGCCCGCCCTTGGGGTCCTTGGTATTGGCAGTGATCCCGGCCGCTTCAAGCGCGGCGGTGTTGGCCCAGCCACCGTGCGCATCGACGCGGCTCAGCCAGGCGGGCTTGCCGCCGGTAACGCTATCGAGTTCGGCTGCGGTGGGCAGGCGGTCCAATCCCCACTCGACCTCGTTCCAGCCCGTGCCCAGAATCCAGGGCGCCTCGGGATGGGCCGCGGTCCAGGCCGCGATGCGCGCGAGCGCCTCATCGAGCGAGTGGGCCTGCGACAGGTCAAGCGTCAGCTTGGAAAAGCCCAGCATCATGACGTGCGTGTGCGCGTCGATCATGCCGGGGACCACCACCTGCCCCTCGCCATCGAGCCGGTAGTCGGCGTACTTCGGGCGCTTTTCGCCCTCGTGATAGACCTCGGCAACGTGGCCGTCAGGGGCGATCAGGAAGCCGTCGAAGTGCTCGACCCCCCCCTTGCCGTCGGGCGAGAGTCCCTCGATGTTGTCGATGAGCGTGCCGGGGACGGGCTTTTCGACCTCCTCGGCCTTCTTTTTCTTGCGGGCTTCGGCGGGCACGGCAATCAGCGCCGTTCCCAGCATCGCGGTCAGAACCGCACGGCGAACGAATGTCACGGACGGCTTTTCCTCGGCAGCCGCTTGACGATGGCGCTCGTGTCGAGACGTCCGCCGCCCATGGCCTGGATCTCGGCGAAGAACTGGTCGACGAGGCCCGCAACGGGGAGCGAGACACCCAGTCCCCGGCCTTCCTCGAGGCTGAGCCCCAGGTCCTTGCGCATCCAGTCGATGGCGAAGCCGAAGTCGAATTCGTCGGCGTCCATCGAGGACCAGCGGTTGTCCATCTGCCAGGACTGCGCCGCACCCCCCGAAATCGCTTCGTAGACCTTGTCCATGTCAAGGTGGGAGGCCTGCGCGAAGCGAACCGCCTCGGCGAGGGCCGCGATGTTGCCTGCGATGCAGATCTGGCAGGCCATCTTCGCGGTCTGCCCCGCACCGGCCTTGCCGACGTGGACGATGCGGCTGGAGTAGGCCTCCATGACGGGGCGGGCGGCCTCGATGGCCGCGTCGCGCCCGCCGCACATGAGTGTGAGCGTGCCTTGCTCGGCGCCGATCTGCGAGCCGGTCATCGGCGCGTCGACGCACTGGATCTGGAGGTCACGGGCCTCGACCGAGATCTGGCGGGCGATGCGCGCCGAGACGGTGGTGTGGTCGATGAAGGTCGAGCCCTTGCGCATCGTGCGAAAGGCCCCGTTGGGACCAAGCACCACGTCGGCAAGATCATCATCGTTGCCCACGCACGTGATGACGACATCGGCGTCAAGCGCGGCGTGCGCGGGATTGGCCGCCACGCGCGAGGCGAGGCCCGGGTTCTCTTCTTGCCAGCGCTTCAGCCGGTCGGGGGAGCGGTTGTAGATCGTCAGTTCGTGGCCCGCCTCGGCAATGTGCCGCGCGATTTCGCCGCCCATCACGCCAAGGCCGATGAAGGAGACCTTGCGCGGCTCCACCTGAGGCCGCTCCGGCGCGGTTTCCTCGCCGGTCTGCGGCTCTTCGGCGTGTGCATCACTTATCTGTTCGGTCATGGCCTTGTCCTTAACGTGTTTTGGCCAAATGCAAACCGTCGTGCGACGGCGCTGCGCCCAGTCGAGAGGATAGGCGGCCCTTTGCCGCCTTTCAATTCCCCGGTAATTCCTTTAGGCGCCCCCGGATGGAACAGCCTGTATCGAAGCCTGCCGAAACGGCCGCAGACGCGGTCCTGACCCTCGATGATGTCCGCGCGGCATCGGGGCGTATTTCTGGCAATATTGTCCGTACGCCGACGATGCGCAGCCAGACGCTCAGCGAAATTACCGGCGCCGATATTTGGCTCAAGTTCGAAAATCACCAGTTTACGGCATCTTACAAGGAACGCGGGGCGCTCAACGCGCTCATGCAGCTGAGCGAGGAGCGCAAGAGCCGCGGCGTGATCGCAGCCTCGGCGGGCAACCACGCGCAGGGGCTGAGCTACCATGGCACGCGCCTGGGCATCCCGGTCACCATCGTCATGCCGCGCACGACTCCGCTCGTGAAGGTCATGCAGACCGAGAGCGTGGGTGGCAAGGTCGTCCTTGAGGGCGAGAGCTTCGACGATGCCTATGCCCACGCGCGCAAGCTGGAGGCCGAGCACGGCTACACCTTCGTCCACCCCTTCGATGATCCGCACGTCGCGGCCGGGCAGGGCACGGTGGCGCTCGAAATGCTCGAGGACGTGCCCGATCTCGATACACTGGTCGTGCCGATCGGCGGGGGTGGCCTAAGTTCAGGGATGGGGACGGCTGCGCGTGCGCTCAAGCCCGAGATGAAGATCTACGGCGTCGAGGCGCAGCTCTACCCCTCGATGTACAACGCCCTCAAAGGGATGAACCTGCCGATCGGCGGAGACACGCTGGCCGAGGGCATCGCGGTATTCTCGCCCGGCGCGTTCACCTCGCGCACCCTGAAAGGCCTGCTCGACGACATCCTGCTGGTCAGCGAGCCCAAGATCGAGGGCGCGCTGGCGCTGCTTCTCCAGATCGAGAAGACGCTGGTCGAGGGCGCGGGCGCCTGCGGTCTGGCCGCGCTGATGGACAACCGCGACCTGTTCAAGGGCCGCAAGGTTGGCATCGTGCTGTCGGGCGGCAACATCGACACGCGCCTGCTCGCCAACGTGCTGCTGCGCGACCTCGCCCGTTCGGGCCGCCTCGCACGCCTGCGCATAGGCCTGCAGGATCGCGCGGGCGCGCTGTTCAAGGTGGCCAAGGTGTTTCACGAGCAGAATGTGAACATAATCGAGGTCTTCCACCAGCGCATCTTCACGCACCTGCCCGCCAAGGGGCTGGTGACCGAGATCGAGTGCGAAGCGCGCGATTCGGCGCAGCTCGACGCGCTGATCGCCGCACTTCACCGCGAGGGCTACGAAGTGCGCCGGGTCGAGACCGACTGAACCTCGGGTCCGGGACCGCGATCTGGTGACCGTGCGGCTCCGCACAGCGACCTGGGTGTGAATACTTGGGGTGAAACCCGGCCTGATCCGGGACAAGGCTCCGGGATGGCGTAAATTTCACGCGATCCCGGAAGCGCTTGCGCCACTTTTGTGGTTAAAACGCTTTCAACGGCGGATATGCTCCTGCATATTTGCCGGAACAAGGAGCCTTCGTGGTGCCTTGATCGACCACGCAGGTAAGAAACAAGAGGACGCAGCGCCCCCGTGACGGCACCGGTTCGATTTCCGCGCTTCTTCGTGACCAGCCCCGCGCCGTGCCCCTATCTGCCGGGCCGGAGCGAGCGCAAGGTGTTCACAGAGCTCAAGGGGCCACATGCGGATTCCCTGAACGATGCGCTCAGCCGTATTGGCTTTCGCCGCAGCCAGACCGTCGCCTACCGCCCCTCCTGCATCGACTGCAGCGCCTGCATTTCGGTGCGCGTGGTCGCCAGCGAGTTTGCCGCCTCCTCTTCGCAGAAGCGCGCGCTCAGGGCGAATGACGATCTGGTCGTCACCGTCTGCCGCCCCTGGTCCACCAGCGAGCAGTTTGAGCTGCTTCAGGCCTATCTTGCCGAACGCCATCCCGAAGGCGGGATGACCGCGATGGACGAGATCGACTACGCCGACATGGTTGAGCATACGCCCGTCACCAGCTACGTCGTTGAATACCGCGAACCGTCCGAGGACGGGGTGACGCCGGGCCGCCTTATCGGGGCCTGCCTGACCGACCGGCAGTGCGACGGGCTCTCGATGATCTACAGCTTTTATGACCCGGCCAGCGCGCGCAAGGGCCTCGGTAACTACATTATTCTCGACCACATCCGACGCTCGACCGAGATGGGGCTGGGCTTCGTGTACCTGGGCTACTGGGTCGAGGGTTCGGCGCGCATGCAGTACAAGGTCCGCTACCGCCCGCTGGAAAAGCTGGGCCGCGCCGGGTGGGAGCGCATGGCCCCCGAAGAGCAGGACCGCCTCATCTCCGAGGCCGTCGCCAGACACCGCGAAGATGCCAGCCCGGGTACGACCACGGGCAAGGACGGGATGACCGCGATCGCGCGCGATTGATCCTGAGCCGCGCCGGAAGGGCAGGGTCGGGGCGCACGGGGAATGATCCGGGGATCATCACCCTCGCGTTCTGCGCGGCACATTCCCCGATTCGCATGAATTCAGATGCGCTGGTTCACGCCCGTGCGTGCCGCGCCTGTGTTCGCCACCCCGTGTTCGGGTTTCGGCACTCTGGCCGCGTTCGAGCGCCTTGTGGTGATCTTTGGCAGCGGACAGGGTGCTTTGCCCTCCTTACAAAATTAAAAATGGACGCTATCAAGGCCCTCGTCTGCGCATCCTTCGTGTGAACGTCCCACCGCGCATGCCCGTCTGGAGAAGAGCTATTTCCCCTGAATTCCTGTCCTGGCTCGAAGTGATCGTGCTTGGCATCGTCCAAGGACTGACCGAGTTCCTGCCCATTTCCTCCAGCGCGCATTTGCGCATCGTCGGGGCGCTTCTGCCCTCAGGCGAGGATCCGGGCGCGGCTTTTTCCGCGATCACCCAGATCGGCACCGAAGCGGCCGTGCTGCTCTATTTTCGTAAGGATATCTGGCGCATCGCGTTCGCCTGGCTGCGTTCGCCCACCGGCAAGCGTGCAGCAGAAGCGCAAGATGTCCGCATGGCCTGGCTGGTGATTCTGGGAACCCTGCCGATCGCCATCCTGGGCCTCGCTTTCAAGGACGCGATTGAGGGGACCTTGCGCAATCTCTACATCACGGCCTCGATGCTCATCGTGTTCGGCATCGTCCTTGGCGTCGCCGATCGCATCGGCCGCCGGGGCCGGGACCTTGATGACCTTGGCTTGCGCAGCGGTATTTTGCTCGGCTTTGCTCAGGCGATGGCGCTTATTCCGGGAGTCTCGCGTTCGGGGGGGACGATCAGTGTCGGCCTGTTTCTGGGCTTCACGCGAGAGGCGGCCGCGCGCTATTCGTTTCTCTTGGCCATCCCCGCCGTGCTGGCGTCCGGCTTCTACGAGCTGATCCGGCATTGGGGTGACTTCGGGCCGTTCGACTTTGCCCAGACCGCGGCGGCCACGCTGGTCGCCTTCGTCATCGGCTACTTCGTGATCGTGGGCTTCCTGCGGCTCATTTCGACCCGCAGTTTCATGCCCTTCGTATGGTATCGGATCGTTGCGGGCGGTGCGATCCTTATCGCAGTGAGCCTGGGCCTCCTGCCCGCGGTCTGACGGCAGGTCGTGGTCTGGGCGCGCATGTCCCTTGAGGAGCGGGCCTGACCGCAAGGCCCGCCCGTGTTGACAAGCTCGCGTGCATTACCTCTTGGGGCGCCATGACGATGAACGCCCGACTTTCCTATTCCGAGGTGCGCTGATGCCCCATGGCTGGATTATTCTCGACAAGCCGGTGGAGCTGGGCTCCACGCAGGCCGTCGCCGCGGTCAAGCGCAACCTGCGCGAAGCGGGCTTCAACGTAAAACTCAAGGGCGGGGTCAAGGTGGGCCATGGCGGCACGCTCGATCCACTGGCCTCCGGGGTTCTTCCCATCGCTTTGGGCGAGGCGACCAAGCTGACGGGCCGGATGCTCGATGCCGACAAGACCTATCTCTTCACGCTGCGTTTTGGCGAAGAGTCAGACACGCTCGATGCCGAGGGCAAGGTGATTGCGACGAGCGACGTCTTCCCCAGTGCGGAGGAGCTGGCGGCGGTCCTCCCGCAGTTCACAGGCCCCATCACCCAGGTCCCGCCCGCCTATTCCGCGCTCAAAATCGAGGGCAAGCGGGCTTATGATCTGGCGCGTGCGGGCGAGGAGGTCACTCTCAAGTCCCGCGAGGTCACGATCCATGCCCTTGAGATCCATGGCTTCGATGCCCGGGACGGGGTGACGTTGCAGGCCAATGTCTCCAAGGGAACCTACATCCGCAGTCTGGCGCGCGACATCGCGCACGCGCTGGGAAGCTGCGGCACGGTGACGATGCTGCGCCGGATCAAGGCCGGGCCCTTCGACCTCTCGGGGGCGATTTCGCTGGACAAATTGAACCAAGTCGGTAAGGGCGCGCCTCTTGAACAGATACTCTTGCCGCTGGAGGCGGGGCTGGACGACATCCCGGCCATCGACCTCGACCCGGAGCAGGCAAGGGCGGTCCGACAGGGCCGCGTTCTGACCGGGATGCCCCAGGATGACGGGCTTTACTGGGCACGGCAGGATTCGCTTCCGGTCGCGCTGGTGGAGCTTTCACACGGCGATGTCCGCGTGGTCCGGGGGTTCAACCTCACAGATGTCGCGGAGTGAATGACATGACGGTTACTGCCGAAAAGAAGACGGAAATCATCACCGACAACGCCCGCGTTTCGGGCGACACCGGTTCTCCGGAAGTTCAGGTCGCGATCCTCACCGAGCGTATCCGCAACCTGACCGAGCACTTCAAGGCGCACCACAAGGACAACCACTCGCGTCGCGGTCTTCTCGCCATGGTCAACAAGCGTCGTTCGCTGCTGGCCTACCTCAAGAAGAAGGACGTGCAGCGTTACAACAACCTGATCCAGAAGCTGGGTCTGCGTAAGTAACAGCCAAATGTTTCGGCCCGCCTCTGGCGGGCCGTTTCATATTTCCGGCATGCGTACGGGACCTATCCACCTGCGTTCCTCGTTGTGCTAGGGAAGACCCCGCCGGGGCCGCATGGCCGGCCCGGGCACCGAAATAGACAGGTATCCTCGCAATCCGGCGAGGGGCCTTCGGGGCATGACAGGCCCCGTACCGGACCGGGACGGCATCCCCGGCAGTAAATCCCGCAGGCAATAGGGCCGGCGGGCTGAGGAATATTCTATGTTCGACGTCAAGACCGTATCGATGGAGTGGGGCGGCAAGACCCTCACTCTCGAAACCGGCCGCATCGCCCGCCAGGCGGACGGTGCCGTTCTCGCCACCTATGGCGAAACCGTGGTGCTCTGCGCGGTAACCGCCGCCAAGTCGGTGAAGGAAGGCCAGGACTTCTTCCCGCTGACCGTGCACTACCAGGAGAAGTTCTCGTCGGCGGGCCGTATCCCCGGCGGCTTCTTCAAGCGTGAGCGCGGCGCGACCGAAAAGGAAACGCTTACCAGCCGCTTGATCGACCGTCCGGTGCGCCCGCTGTTCCCCGAAGGTTTCTACAACGAAATCAACGTCATCTGCCAGGTCCTGAGCTATGACGGCGAAACCGAGGCCGACATCGTTGCGATGATCGCGGCTTCGGCTGCCCTCACCATCTCGGGCGTGCCCTTCATGGGCCCGATCGGCGCGTGCCGCGTCGGCTTCGAGGATGGCGAGTACACGCTCAACCCCAAGCAGACCGCCGCCCTTGAAAACGGCCGTCTCGACCTCGTCGTCGCCGCCACCGGCAACGCGGTGATGATGGTCGAATCGGAAGCCAAGGAGCTGACCGAGGATGAGATGCTGGGCGCTGTCATGTTCGCGCATGACGAGTGCAAGAAGGTCGTCGACCTGGTCATCGACCTTGCCGAGCAGGCCGCCAAGGAGCCTTGGGAAATCGACCTGTCGGACAACACGGCCGACATCAAGGCGAAGCTGAAGAAGGCTGTCGGCAAGGACGTTGCCGCGGCCTACAAGCTGACCGACAAGTCGGCCCGTTCCAAGGCCCTCAACGAGGCGCGCGCCAAGGCCAAGGAAGCTTTCGGCGAGGAATCGGCGCAGACCCAGATGGTCGCCATCAAGACCATGAAGAAGCTCGAAGCGGAAATCGTTCGCGGCGCCATCCTCAAGGACGGCACCCGTATCGACGGGCGCAAGCTCGACCAGGTCCGCCCGATCGAATCGATGGTCGGCTTCCTGCCGCGCACTCACGGTTCGGCGCTGTTCACCCGCGGTGAAACGCAGGCGATCTGCACCACCACGCTGGGCACCAAGGACGCCGAGCAGATGATCGACGGCCTCGAAGGCCTGTCGTACTCCTCGTTCATGCTGCACTACAACTTCCCGCCCTACTCGGTCGGTGAAGTGGGCCGCTTCGGTGCGCCTGGCCGCCGCGAAATCGGCCACGGCAAGCTGGCTTGGCGCGCGCTGCACCCGGTGCTGCCCGCCAAGGAAGACTTCCCCTACACCATCCGCATCCTCTCGGACATCACCGAGTCGAACGGCTCGTCCTCGATGGCGACGATCTGCGGCGGCTGCCTCTCGATGATGGACGCGGGCGTTCCGCTGGCACGTCCGGTTTCGGGCATCGCCATGGGCCTGATCCTCGAAGGCGATGACTTCGCGGTTCTCTCGGACATCCTGGGCGACGAGGATCACCTCGGCGACATGGACTTCAAGGTCGCAGGCACCGAGAACGGCATCACCACGATGCAGATGGACATCAAGATCGCCGGCATCACCAAGGAAATCATGGGCAAGGCGCTTGAGCAGGCCAAGGCCGGCCGCGCGCACATCCTGGGTGAAATGACCAAGGCTCTGGGTTCGGCCCGCACCGAGCTTTCGGCCCACGCGCCGCGCATCGAGACGATCCAGATCGACAAGTCGAAGATCCGTGACGTCATCGGCACCGGCGGCAAGGTCATCCGCGAGATCGTCGCCGAGACCGGCGCCAAGGTCGATATCGACGATGAAGGCGTGATCAAGATCTCCTCCTCGGACATCAACCAGATCGAGGCCGCCAAGGCCTGGATCCAGGGGATTGTCGAGGAAGCCGAAGTCGGCAAGATCTACAACGGCAAGGTCGTCAACATCGTCGACTTCGGTGCTTTCGTGAACTTCATGGGTGGCAAGGACGGCCTCGTCCACGTCTCCGAAATGAAGAACGAGCGCGTCGAAAAGCCGACCGACGTCGTCAAGGAAGGCCAGGAGGTCAAGGTCAAGGTTCTCGAGATCGACAACCGTGGCAAGGTCCGCCTCTCGATGCGCGTCGTCGACCAGGAAACCGGTGAGGAACTGGAAGACACCCGTCCGCCCAAGGCGCCGCGCGGCGACCGTGACGGCGGTGGCCGTGGCGGTGATCGCCGTGGTCCGCGCCGCGGTGGCCGTGATGGGGGTCGCGACCGCGGTCCGCGCGGTGGCAACGAAGGTGGCGATCCGGGCCACATGCCTGCGTTCCTCAAGGAAGACTGATCGTCAGGGGCGATCAGCGGCCTCAAGGAAGACTGATCGCCACTTCGGACCTGTCCGAATGAACTTGGAAAGGCCCCGCGAAAGCGGGGCCTTTTCTTTTGTCCTATGGACTTGTGGGGGGCGTTCCCGGCAGAGTATTCGCAGGAGCGGGAACACTGCGCTGGCAGGTAGGGGCACGACGACGATGCGGGGATCGAGTGGGCGCAGGGCTCTGGCAATGGCCACCGCGATGGCCTTGGCCCTGGGGGTGGCGAGCGGGGCGGGCGCGAGCGGGGACTTCGGCTGTGCGCCAAGCTGGCGTCTGGGCCTCTCCGATTACGAATGTGCTGGCGTTCCCTTCCTGTCGGCTCGCAACGACACCCGCACCAACCTCTCCTGGCTGATGATGGAAGCGGGGGGCGGTATCCCGAAGGAGGCCGGCTATCCCGCGAGTTCCTGGGAAACGGCGCCGCTCGGCCATGTATTTCTTACCTGGGACGCCATGCGCGCCGGTTTCTGGCCCGGCGCGCAGGCCGAGGAACAGACCTGGCCGCTGCCAGCCTATAGCGGCACCTTGTGCCAGACGCTTGCCAGCGGGGGCGAGGCCTTCGCGGCAGCTCTGGCAAACACGCCATCCGTTTCCGAGGCCGAACGCGGGGCGCTTGTCGGCGCACGCAGAAATCTGAAGGCGGCGTGCGACGGGACGCAGGAGCCGTTCTCCTGGCCTGTCTCTGTTACCAGCCCGGCAGGGCGCGATTATCTCGCCTACCTCAAGGGCGCGCGGGCCTTCTACGCCGAGGACTTCGCCGCCGCGCGCGCCACGTTCAGGGGGCTGGAAGACAGCGGGCAGGGCTGGGTGGCCGAGACCGCGCTCTACATGCAGGCGCGCACCGCGCTCGCCGCCGCGCAGGTGCCCGCCATTGATGAATGGGGCTGGTACGACAACACGAAGACCGATGCCGCACTGGCCGCGCAGGGACAGGCTGCACTTGAGAAGTATCTGCGCACCTATCCCGAAGGGCGCTATGCGTCCTCCGCGCGAGGGCTGACGCGCCGCGCCTTCTGGCTTCGCGGCCAGCGGCCTCAACTGTCCCGAGCCTATGCCGCACTGCTGGAGCGGGAGAGCACCTCCGACCCCGCAGCCGCCCACCTGATCGAGGAAATCGACACCAAGCTCTTCTTCGAGGCGGCCGGGGACGGTGAAATCGACAGCGCGCTGAGCCTCGCGACCTGGGACCTGCTGCGTCTACGCGCAAGCGAGCCGGTGATGTCCGAGCGGCGTATCGCACGGCTGGACGCGGCGGAACTCGACGCGCAGGCGCCGCACTTTGCCGGGCACCGCGCGCTCTACACGTACCTCCAGGCCGCGCAGGCCTTCCATGTTCGCCGTGACTATGCCGCCGTCCTGAAGCTCCTGCCCGACGAGGCGCGCAAGACGCACTACACGCCGCTGGCCTTCAGCGCGCAGATGCTGCGCGGCCTTGCCCTGGAGGCCTTGGGCGATTCCAACGCGGTGGGTTTCTGGGAGCAACTGGCGAAAGGCGCGGACCCGCGTTTTCAGCGCCCGGCCATCGAACTTGCGCTGGCCCACCACTGGGAGCGCAGCGGCGAACTGGCGAAGGTCTTTGCCGACCGGAGTCCCGTACAGGTGCCCGAGATTCGCGCCATTGTCCTGGAGCATGTCGCCGGTGCCGCGACACTGCGCGCACAGGCGAAGGGCGCCACGAGTGCGCTGGAACGCGAGGTCGCGGTCATGACGCTCCTCTACAAGGACCTGACGCGCGGGCACTTTGCTGATTTTGGGCGCGACCGGGCGCTGGTGCCGCAGAGCGCAGGGCGCGAGGGCTGGATCGGGGGATGGCTGCGCGATGCGGCACGTGCGGTGCCGCTCGGCAACTTCACGAAGGGCCGCTGGCAACAGGATTTCGCCTGCCCCGCGTTGGCCGAAACGGCCCAGGACCTGGCGCGCGATGCGTCCGATCCGGGCGCACTCCTGTGCCTGGCCGACTTCTACCGGCTCAACAATTTCGATAGCTACATGGCTGGGGAGCGTTGGCGCGGGCGCGAGGAACTTGGCGGTACGCCCTCGCACTTTGCGGGCGAATTGACGGACCGCGCGGCGATCTATGCGCAGGTGCTGGCGGGGGCGCGCGCGAATGCCGACCAGCGCGCCTATGCGCTCTACCGCTCGGTCATGTGTTACGCGCCCTCGGGCAACAATTCGTGCAGCGCGACCGATGTTCAGGAGAGCCAGCGCAAGATCTGGTTCCAGCGCCTCAAGCGTGACTACCCCAAGAGCCGATGGACGACCAGGCTCAGGTACTACTGGTAAGCCGCCGCGCGCTGCTGGGCGCAGGTGTTGCGGCGCTCGCGCTCCTGCTCGCGGCCTGTGGCGGGCGCGGAGTGCGCGCGCCGGGCCGTGTCCGCGCGCGCGATCACGAGGCGTTTTTCCTGTGGGCGGGTGTCGCGCCGCCGTCCTGGCTGGGAGAAGCCTCCCTTGTCTATCTGCTTGGAGGCGAAGTGCGCGTGGCACAGGCCAGCGTTTATGTCCCCTTGCGCGCCGTACCGCGAACCTTGAAGCCGCGCGTGTGGATGAGCTTGCGCGTTGAGCGGCTCGACTGGGAGGAAGGGCTCTACACAGCGGTGCTGGGCCAGCTCGTCCGCTGGGCCGCAGCGGGCAATGCGGTGGAGGGCCTCCAGATCGATTTCGATGCTGCGACGCACGGGCTCGCCGGATACGCGCAGTTTCTCGTAGGCCTGCGCGCGCGTCTGCCCGCGCGCTTCAAGCTGGGCATCACCGGGATGATGGACTGGAGTGCAGGAGGTTCAGCGGATGCGCTCGCAAGCCTTGCCGACTGTGTGGATGAAATCGTGGTCCAGACCTACCAGGGCCGCGCGACGATCCCCGGCTACGAACGCTACCTGGCCTCGCTCGAGCGCCTGGGCCTGCCCTACCGCGTCGGGCTGGTCGAGGGCGGCGAGTGGCGTGCCCCGCCCGGCTTGGAAGCCGGGGCGGGGTTTCGCGGCTACGTGGTGTTCCTGGTCGGAAGCGGGGACGCCGGCGAAGGCGCGCCTCAGGCGTAAGGCGGCTTGTGACGCGCGCCAGGGCTCAGCGTGAAGATCTCGCAGCCGTCCTCGGTAATGCCGATCGAGTGCTCGAACTGCGCCGAGAGCGACTTGTCGCGGGTGACTGCGGTCCAGCCGTCGTTGAGAAGCTTCACCGCCGGCTTGCCCAGGTTGATCATCGGCTCGATGGTGAAGAGCATGCCCGGGCGGATTTCTGCGCCGGTGCCCGCGCGCGCGGCGTGGACGACTTCGGGGGCATCGTGGAACAGGCGGCCCAGGCCATGGCCGCAGAATTCGCGCACAACGCCGTAGCGGTGCGATTCCGCGTACTGCTGAATTGCCGCGCCGATGTCGCCGATGTGGTTGCCGGGCTTTGCCTGTTCGATGCCGATCATCAGGCACTCGTAGGTCACCTCGACCAGGCGGCGGGCCTTGAGCGAGGGCTCGCCCGAAAAGTACATGCGGCTGCTATCGCCGTGCCAGCCGCCGAGCAGCGGGGTCACGTCGATGTTGAGGATGTCCCCGTCCTTGAGTGTCTTGTCCGACGGGATGCCGTGGCATACCACGTGGTTGATCGAGATGCAGCATGAATGCTGGTAGCCGCGGTAGCCCAGCGTGGCGGGAACCGCGCCCGCATCGAGGGTCATCTCGCGCACCTTGTCGTCGATCGCGGCGGTGGTCACGCCCGGCTGCACCATGTCGGCGATCTCGTCGAGGATCTCGGCGGCGAGCCGCCCGGCCTTGCGCATGCCTTCGAACGCCTCTGCGCCATGCAGCTTGATGGTGCCGTCGCGCAGGACGGCCTGGTCGTCAGGTTCCACAGTCTGGTATTCGGTCATGCCCCTCCCATAGCGGGAGGGCGCACGAAATGCGAGAAGATCTCAGTCCGGTATCGAAAAACTGGCGCGGTACTGCGGTTTGAGCGCGCGCATCACGGCGCCGTCGACGGGCAGGGTGATCTCGTAGCTGCCCTCTGCATAGGGGCCTGCCTCGTAAGGCGCGATCTGGAAGCCGATGCGGTCGAAGGTGGCGCCGTTTGAGGAGCCCAGCAGCACCGTCTGGCGTACCGGATCGATGCACTCGCTGAAGGTACCCCCGGGATCGAGCGGGCTACCGCGCCGGGCGATGCGCTTGTCGTCGAGCACCTTGCAGAACCGCTTGCGCAGGGCACCCGAAAGCGCCTCGAGGCTGGTGAAGAGGTCGGTCGCGCGCTGGAGCGTTCCGGTCTTGCGGTTCCAGACACGGGCGTCGAAGCCACTCATGCCGTGGGCGCCGCCGCTGAAGGTGTAAAATTCCGAAGACAGCGAAAGCCAGTCGGGAAGGTCGGTCACGACCTGCCAGTTCGCCCCGAAGCTGTGGGCGCGGAAGGGGTAGCCGGTCTTTTCCGCCTCCTCGCGGTCGCGCTTGGATGAGCTTGCCAGCTCGGCCCGTGCGGCGCTGCGGTGCTCCTCGAACCAGGACTTGAGTTCGGGAATAGCGGCGGCCTTGGCTGGGTAGGAGAACTGGAACTCGTACAAGTCGGTGTCTTCCTCGAGGTTGAGGTCGGCCACATCGACGGCGGGACCGTCCACCTCGGGTGCGGGTGCGCTGGCCTCGTCCTGCGGGGGGAGCGCGGTGTCCGAGGCTGTAGGCGGGCTTGCCGTTCCGCTGGCGTCCGGCGCCGCAGTGCCGCTGCACCCGCCAGCCATCAGTGCCAGTGTTCCGGCGCATCCCAGTGCCAGCTTCGCGCGCATCGTCCCTAATCCCTGTCCGGTGTTCGTGGTGCCCCGTAAGGCCTTGAAGAGGGAGCATGAAGCACGCAGCGGCCTGAATCCAGCCTGAGCGCACGCCCGCTGGGGATAGAGGGCGCCTGCGACGGGGCTGCGATGGCGCATCGCCCCACGCCCGCGGGCGCAATGGGCAATTGCCCTTTGCGCGAAGGCGGGTCTAGATATGCGCCATGAGCGACAAGAACGCATTGATTCAGCCTGATCGCGGCCAGAGCGCGGTTTCCATCCACCTCGTCGACAAGGATGGGTTCGACGCCGTCCGCAAGGGGTTGAATGCAGCCCAGCGCACCGCGCTCGAGGCGCAGCGCTTCGAGGGCGATGCGGGTGCCCAGGCAATCCTTCCTGATGGCGAGGGCTGGATGGCCGTTGCCGGTGTCGCCGATACCGACAGGCTTTCCTGCTGGTGCATGGCCAAGCTGGCCGAGACGCTGCCTGCAGGCACCTATCGCCGCATCGGCGGCGAGCCGGGCGCGGCGATGTTCGGCTGGGTCACGGGCCAGTACCGTTTCGACCGTTACGTCTCCGAACCCAAGGAGGAGGGGCCACGCGTGCTCCTCACAAGCGAGGTCAAGGCGATCGAGCCGACCCTCGCCGAAGCCGAGGCGGTCATGCTGGTGCGCGACCTTGTCAACACGCCCGCCGAGGACATGGGCCCCGCCCAGCTCGAGGCCGAGGCGGAGAACCTGCACAAGGCCTACCGGGCCGAGATCCGTGTGACCCGGGGCGACATGCTCGAACATGATTTCCCGATGGTCCACGCCGTAGGGCGTGCCGCTGCGCGCAGCCATGCGCCGCGCATGATCGAGCTGGAATGGGGCAACCCCAAGCACCCGCGCATCGCCATCGTGGGCAAGGGTGTGTGTTTCGATTCGGGCGGTCTCGACGTGAAGCCCAGCGCAGGGATGCTGCTGATGAAGAAGGACATGGGCGGCGCGGCGCACGCCCTCGCGCTGGCGCGCCTCATCATGCAGGCGCAGCTGCCGGTGCGCCTGCACCTGCTGGTCCCGGCGGTCGAGAACGCGATTGCGGGCAACAGCTTCCGACCGGGCGACATCCTGAAGTCGCGCGCGGGGATCTCGGTCGAGATCGGCAATACCGACGCGGAAGGGCGCCTCGTCTTGGGCGATGCGCTGGCGCGCGCAGGCGAGAACGAGCCCGAGCTGGTGATCGATTTTGCGACGCTTACAGGCGCTGCGCGCGTGGCGCTGGGGCCGGACCTGCCCGCGCTTTTCGCGCGCGAGGATGACACCGCCAATGCCCTGCTCGAAGCCGGAATCGCCACCGACGATGCCTGCTGGCGCCTGCCGCTCCACGAAGGGTACCGCGAGTACATGAAGTCGGACATCGCCGACATCAACAATGCAGGTTCGGGCGGGGGCTTTGCAGGCTCCACCACGGCCGCACTGTTCCTCGACCGGTTCGTGCCCAAGGGCGTGGACTGGGTCCACTTCGACACTTTCGCCTGGCGCCCTTCGGTCAAGCCCGGCCGCAGCAAGGGTGGCGCGGCGCTGGGCCTGCGCGCAGCCTGGCAGATGCTCCGCAATCGCTATGAGAAGGCCGATTAACGGCATGTAAATATCTGTTTATCAGATGTTTCCAGGCGTAGTTACCGCATCGTTAGTTATGTGAGATCAAAGCCAGGGGATGGCGATTCGGATTAGTCCCTGCGTGTCCAGGACGCAGGGACAAGGAGCCATCCATGACATTCGAACCGACAGGAGCATTCCACGAGGTCGCCCTCGATGACCTGTTCTTCTCGACGACCGATTCCAAGGGGGTCATCGAGCAGGCGAACCAGGTGTTCGTCGAAATGGCGCGTCTAGATCGCGACGGTCTTATTGGTGCGCCGCACAACCTCATCCGTCATCCCGACATGCCGGGCGGCGTCTTCCGCCTCATGTGGGAGGCGATCGGGGCCCGCCGCGCGTTCAGCGGCTATGTCTTCAACCTGGCGGGTGACGGCAGCAGCTACTGGGCACTGGCCACCGTCTCGCCGCTGGGCAAAGGCTATATTTCGGTGCGCGCGCGCCCGATTGATCTGGGCATTCGCGACACGGTCCACACGGTCTATGAAGCCGCCCGCGAGGCCGAGATCCAGGCGATAGCGCAGGGCGAGAGCGCAGGCCGTGCGGCGCGCATCGGTGAAGAGGTGATCCTCGCCGAACTCGCCAAGCTGGGCTACGCCAGCTAGGAGGCCTTCCAGAACGCCTTCCTCCCGCGCGAGCTGGAGCTGCGCTTCCAGGCCGGTGCCACCATTCCGACCCGCCCGTCGGCGACCGGTGGCGCCCGCGCGCTGCTCGACGCGGGTGCGGTTATCGAGGGACAGGTGCGCACGCTGGCAGATGGACTTGCCAACGCCGACCATCTGGCCGAAGCGCTCGACATACGGGTCGCAAAGGCGGTGAACTGCCTGGGACGGCTGGAAGAGGCGCTTGCCAATGCGCGCTTCGTCGTCACCGGGAATGCCAAGGTCGAGCCGCACGTCGCCAAGGCCGCCCCAGCGTTGGAGGAGCAGTGCCACAAGGTCGCTGCCACCATGCAGGGCGTGCTCGATGCGGTCGACCAGACCTGCGTCCAGCGTCATGGCCTGCGCGCGTCGGTCAGCATCGCGCAACTCCAGGCCGAATCGGTCTGCCGCTTCGCTGCCGACACAATCGATGGTCGCGAGGACCCGGAAACCTCCAGCGCGGCCACACAGGCGCTTGTCCAGACGCTCGAGAACGGGATCGATTCGATGCACACTTGCCTCGACGATGATCGCGACCAGGCCCGGCACATGAGCGCGCAGATCAAGGCGACCGAGAGCACGCTCAAGGTCACCACCCTCTTGCTGCGCAAGTGGCGCAGCCTGATCGAGAAGTCGGACATTCGCCATGAAATGGAAGCCCTTCTCCCGGTCCTCGACGACGCGCTGGCGGGTCTGGTCGACGAACTGGCGGGGCTTCACGATACTGCCGAAGCCTTCGCAGGCGGCGTCGTGGCCTTCGAGAGCGCCGAGCTCCAGCGCAGCCTCGATACGATTCTCTCGCTCAACACGGTTGCCGCCTGAGACGCTCGGGCCTGACCATTCCCATAATGACACCGCTCGGGTGCCGACGCCTGCCCATGACTATGCGCGCAGCCGGACCGAGACACAGCTTTCAAGGATTACACCATGGATTTCGAAGCCAAGCTCGCCGAACTCATGACCATCAACGGCGCCATCGCGGCCGCTCTCGTTGACAGCGCGAGCGGCATGACCATCGCGACCGTCGGCGAAATGCGCGACGGCGGGGACCTTGACTTGGCCGCGGCGGGCAGCAGCGAGGTGATGCGCGCACAGATGAACGTGCAGGAGCTCCTCAAGCTCAACGATCCGGTTGAGGACATGCTCATCACGCTGGGCGAACACTACCAGCTGATCCGTCCGCTGACCGACGATTCGGGCGCTGGCCTGTTCGCCTACCTGCTGCTCGACCGCAAGCAGGCCAATCTCGCCCTTGCCCGCATCAAGCTGCGCTCGGTCGAAGCCGAACTCGCAATCTGAACCTAATCGAACCGCCCGGCGTGCCTTCAGGGGGCGCCGGGCCACGCGTCCCTGCGTGAGGGAGGGGGCCGCATGACTGGACATGCGGCCCCCGACTTGCGTCCGGTTCCAAGAGGGCTTGGAAAAGGATGGTACGCAGAAAAAAGATGTATCCGAGGGCCATTTCCCTCGGGCTCCCCATCCCAGTGATCTCAAGGCGCTCGCGCTGCCGTGGCTGAGAGGGGTGAGGTCGCCAATCCGGGGGCAAGGGGCGATGGCCCCTTGGAGTGATCTCCTTTGTCCGTTCCTGCCCTTTTCGGGTTTGCTCCTTCGGCCCAATGGTCGCACCATCACCGCCCCATCAGGCGTGTGAACACGCGAACGAAGGAGATCAGATGCCCATGTCGGATCGTGTGCTTGGCAAGGCCGGGCAGGGGGCGATCTGCCCTGCGGGCCCTGTGAAACTTGCGTATTTGCGATGAGCGGGATAAGCGCCCCAATCTTCCGTTTCACCGATGGCCTCAACGTGACCGAACACGACACTTATACACGCACCCTCCCGCTTGACGGCATGCTGGCGATGACCGGACCTTCGGTAACTGCCGAACCGGGCTGTCTGCCGGTGCGCGGCGATCTTGCGCATATCAAGCTCGCGGGGCTGTGCTTCGTACCGCACTACGCGGTGCCTGTGGCCTATACCGCAAAGGCGGGGGCACAGCTGGTCTCGGCACCCACCACGACGGGCGAAGTCCTGGCTGAGCTGGACGAAGGCGCGGTCTTTAACGTGCTCGACATTGCGGGTGCCTGGAGCTGGGGCCAGATTGGTGAGGACGGGCTCGTCGGTTACGTGGCGCTCGAGCAGATCGAAGCGCCGCAGGCAGGAGAATAAACTCAGATGGCACAGACGGTCTTCATTGACGGTGCGGCCGGAACCACGGGTCTGGAGATCGCCGATCGTCTGGGCGCCCGCCCGGAGTTCGAGCTGGTCATTCTCGACGACGCGCGCCGCAAGAACGATGCCGCGCGCGCCGAGGCGCTCAACGATGCCGACTTCGTGATCCTGTGCCTGCCCGACGAGGCGGCGAAGGCCGCCGTTGCGATGATCCGCAACGACACCACGCGCGTGATCGATGCCTCTTCGGCGCACCGTACCGCGCCCGGCTGGGCTTACGGCTTTCCTGAACTCATCGGGCACCAGAAGATTGCGGGCGCGCGTTTCGTCAGC
This sequence comes from Novosphingobium sp. BW1, assembly GCF_008107685.1. Classification (GTDB taxonomy): domain Bacteria; phylum Pseudomonadota; class Alphaproteobacteria; order Sphingomonadales; family Sphingomonadaceae; genus Novosphingobium. The sequence continues at coordinate 33,650 of NZ_VIRF01000074.1, read as the reverse complement.
AATCCGGGCTGCTATCCCACCGGCTTCCTCAGTCTGGTCGCGCCGCTCGTGCGCGTGGGCCTGCTGCCCGCCGACTGGCCTTATGTCTGCCACGCCGTTTCGGGCTATTCGGGCGGTGGCAAGGCGCTCATCGCGCGCTTCGAGGAAGAGGGCGACATTGCCTTTCGCGCTTATGGCCTTGCCATGGGTCACAAGCACCTGCCCGAGATGAAGGCGCACTCGGGAATCGCGCACGATCCGGTCTTCGCGCCGGCTGTAGTGCCTGCGCACCGGGGCATGCTGGTTGAAGTGCCGCTGCACCTTGCCATGATGGACAAGGCGGGCAGCGCCGATACCCTGCGCGCCGCACTGGCCGAGTTCTACGCCGGTAGCCCGGTCGTCTCGGTGCTCGACGAAGAGCCGGGCGAACTGCTCCTGCGCAGCGCGATGGAGCCGAGCGACGCGCTCACCCTGCGTGTATTCGGCGCGGCGGACGGCAGCCAGGCGCGGATGGCGGCCATGCTCGACAATCTGGGCAAGGGGGCGAGCGGGGCTGCGGTGCAGAACCTGAACATCATGGCCGGTCTCGACGAGACCGCCGCCTTGCGTCTCTGACATCGGCGCTGGGCCCCTTGGGGGGCTTCCGGAAATAGAGCGTCCCGTGCGGCCCACAGGGCTCTGCGCGTTAACCTTTATGTGCGAAGGCGCCGGGGCGCTTGTGCGCGCCGAGCGGCCCTCTCATTGCGATGATGTGCAGTTGCACAATTTTAAGGCAGCAATTGCCTGAAACTTGCACACACTCTTGCGGGCCTTGCTGTTAAAACTTTGCGAAAAAGCCACCCTTACCGGGCAAATCATGCAAATCCGGTCTTTTCGCGCCTGCGCAGTTGTCCTACGACTGTAGAATATCCAATGGCACGATTCTTGTTAGGATCGGCAGCGAGGAATCTGGGTCCCGGACGGGATCCTCGTGAATGCAGTCCGGGCGCAAAGGCAAGAAGGTCCAGTCAGGCGTGAAGAAGATCGAAGCTATCATCAAGCCCTTCAAGCTCGACGAGGTCAAGGAGGCGCTGCACGAAGTGGGCGTATCCGGGATCACGGTGACCGAGGCCAAGGGCTTTGGCCGTCAGAAGGGACACACCGAACTCTACCGCGGCGCGGAATACGTCGTCGATTTCCTGCCCAAAGTGAAGCTGGAAGTCGTCGTTTCGGATACGCTGGCCGAGCGGGTGGTCGAAGCCATTGCCGATGCGGCACAGACCGGACGCATCGGCGACGGCAAGATCTTCGTCGTGCCCGTCGAGACCGCGATCCGCATCCGCACCGGAGAGCGTGACGACGAGGCTCTGTGAGCGCCACGAACCACATCGTCCGGACCAGCAGGCTCCGGGCATAACCATTCTGGGCCGGTTCGCCGGTCGGATACTCGGGAAAGCTACCGGCCGGGGGCCCGGCCATTCCCGGACAGCGCATCCACCCCTATGCCTTTTCCCGAGGCGGAAAAGTAAGATTGGAGAACCACACATATGGCTACTGCAAAGGACGTCCTTGCCAAGATCAAGGACGAGGAGATCGAATGGGTTGATCTGCGCTTCACCGATCCCAAGGGCAAGTGGCAGCACCTGACGATGTGTGCGGGCGTCCTGGGCGAAGACGAGCTCGAAGACGGCCTGATGTTCGACGGTTCCTCGATCGAGGGCTGGAAGACGATCAACGAGTCGGACATGATCCTCAAGCCCGACCTTGAAGCCGTCTACACTGACCCGTTCTCGGCCACCCCGATGCTGATTGTGTTCTGCGACATCGTTGAGCCTTCGAACGGCGAACTCTACGCTCGTGACCCGCGTTCGACCGCCAAGCGCGCGGAAGCCTTCGTCAAGTCGGCCGGTTTCGGTGACACCGTTTTCGTTGGCCCCGAGGCCGAGTTCTTCATGTTCGACGACGTGAAGTTCTACGACGGCTACGATGGCAACGGCTTCAAGATTGACGACGTCGAGCTGCCGACCAACACCGGCCGTGACTACGACACCGGCAATCTGGGTCACCGTCCGCGCGCCAAGGGTGGCTACTTCCCTGTCGCGCCGGTCGACAGCTGCTCGGACATCCGCGCCGAGATGGTCACCACCATGCTCGAAATGGGCCTGCCCTGTGACAAGCACCACCACGAAGTGGCGGCTGCCCAGCACGAGCTCGGCCTGACCTTCGGCACGCTGACCACCACCGCTGACCGCATGCAGATCTACAAGTATGTCGTGCAGATGGTTGCGCAGGCCTATGGCAAGTCGGCCACCTTCATGCCCAAGCCGATCCAGACCGATAACGGTTCGGGCATGCACACGCACATCTCGATCTGGAACGATGGCGACAACACCTTCGCGGGCAACGGCTATGCCGGCCTCTCGGAGACCTGCCTGTACTTCATCGGCGGTGTCGTGAAGCACGCCAAGGCGCTCAACGCCTTCACCAACCCGACCACCAACAGCTACAAGCGTCTGGTCCCGGGTTACGAAGCTCCGGTTCTGCTCGCCTACTCGGCGCGCAACCGTTCGGCCTCGTGCCGCATCCCCTACGGTGCTGGTACCAAGTCGAAGCGCGTGGAATTCCGTTTCCCCGACGCGATGGCGAACCCCTACCTGTGCTACTCGGCGCTGCTGATGGCTGGTCTCGACGGCATCAAGAACAAGATCCACCCCGGCGAAGCGATGGACAAGAACCTCTACGACCTGCCGCCCGCAGAGCTCGCCGAAGTTCCGACCGTGTGCGGTAGCTTGCGTGAGGCTCTCGAAGCCCTCCAGGCCGACCACGCGTTCCTGCTCGAAGGCGACGTGTTCACCGCCGACCAGGTCGAAGCCTACCTTGAACTCAAGTGGCCCGAAGTGCTGCGTTGGGAAACCACGCCCTCGGCGGTCGAGTTCGACATGTACTACAGCGCCTGATCGCGCATTTCCCTTCCCTTCGGGGCAGGGGCAAAATCGGTTCACCGAGTGGGCGCCTGGAGCAATCCGGGCGCCCTTTTTGCGTGCCGTTTCGTGGCATGTAGAGGCGCGATCTCCACCCGCCATCCGGACATCGCGGGGAACAGCGGCGAGGATTGCCGCGTTGAAAGTCCCCGAAAGGAGATTTTCGATGCGGAAGGCGCACACGATTTTGGCCGGAACGGTTGCGGGGTTCGCCCTTGTGGCTGGCGCGGCTCTCGCCCAGCCCGGGAATGGCAATGGCAATGGCAACGGGAAGGGCAATAACGGCGGCGGTCCTTCCGCAGCGCAGCAGCGCGGCAATGGTGGTGGAGGGCCAGGCAACAACGGCGGCAACAACGGCGGTGGTCCGGCCAAGGCCCAGAACCGTGGTGGCGGACCCGAGCGGGGCGCAGGTAACGGGCAGGGCAAGGGCCCTGGCAATGGCGGCGGAAAGGGACCGGGCGGGGGCGCCGAGCAAGCCCGCGCCGACAAGGGGGCGCAAGGCAATGGTCGGTGCGCTCCGGGCAAAGGCAACGGCAACGCTCTCACCAAGGGACCGGGCAACGGCCCTGAACGCGGCAATGGGAATGCCAATGGCAATGGCAATGGCGGGGGCAACGGGAAGGCCCCGCCCATGGCTGGCGCACCGGGGAACGGCAACAGCGACGCACGGCTGCGCGGCAATGCCCACCCCTCCAACGTGGTCCATCGGCCCGAACGCGGTGACATCCGCCGTGTCAGCTACAGCGGTCCGGGCGGGCGCGATTTCATCGTGCCGACAAACGACCGCGTGCGCGTATTGACACGGGATCGCACCATTGACTGGGGTCGGATCGACCGGCGCCGGGTCTATGATGGCTGTCCGCCTGGCCTCGCCAAGAAGTACAACGGCTGCACCCCGCCCGGCCTCGACCGGGGGCCGCGTTATTCGTGGTCGCGCCCTGACTGGTACTGGAGCGGCTTTGACCGGGGCGGCAACTACCGCTACGTTGATGGCTACATGGTGCGCATGGGATCGGGCTCCTCGATCCTCGACTACATCCCGCTTTTCGCGGGTGCGCTGGCGATCGGCAACGTCTGGCCCGGATCGTACGACAGCGTGGCGATGCCCGACTACTACAACAGCTATTATGGCTTGGGTGGTGGCAACTCGTACCGCTACTACGACGACACGCTTTACCGCATGGACCCGGGCTCCTCGCGGATCGATTCGATCGCGGGGCTGCTGATGGGCAGCGACATCGCCGTCGGCCAGCCGATGCCGCGCGGTTATGATGTCTATAACGTCCCCTATGGCTATCGCGACCAGTACTACGATACCCCCGACGCGCTCTACCGCTACAGCGACGGCTACATCTACCAGCTCGATCCGACCTCGCGCTTGGTTCAGGCCGCCATCGAACTGCTCGTTTGAGCACCCGAGGAGAAACCCCAAGATGACATCACTTTCGCACCGCGCTTCCGGCCTTCGGGCCGGGACGCTGGCGCTGATCGGTGCCTGCGGGCTGGCCCTGGCTGGCTGCTCGGGCGAGACCCCGGCCACCGATGCGACCGGCGCGGCCGTGCTGGCCGAGCCGGCCTCGGACCCCGTGCCCGAACTTCTGGACGATACAGACGGCATGGAAACCGTGAGCGATGCACTGAAAGATACCGGCCTTGCGGGTATCTTCGAAGGCAATGCCAGCTACACCCTGCTGGCGCCAGACGATGCCAGCTTCGCCGCGCTGGGCGAAGGGGGCGAGGCCCTCACGGATGGCGAAGACGAAGCCGCGATGGCCGCGCTCCTCAAGCAGCACCTGCTGCCCGGCTACCTCATGCCGCGTGACATCGAAGGCGCAATCGAACGCAGCGACGAGGGCTCCGTTACGATCACCAGTCTTGCAGGTGAGGACCTGACCTTCCGCCGCAACGGCGATGCGATCACTGTGACCTCGCCGGACGGCGCGCAGGCGACCTTCAAGGGCGAGGCCTTGGCGGGCGGCGCGAGCGTTGCGATCCCGCTTTCCGGGCTGCTGCGCAAGGTTCAAGGGGCCAGCGCCCCTTGAACCCAAAATCGGTGACCTCCCCTTTTTCAGCCAAGGCCGCGCGAAAGGTGAAGCAGCCATAATGGGGAGCCGGAGGGCGATGGCCCACGGCGTTCTCCTCCTGACTGTACCGCTTCGGCGCGCGTCCCGAGGGCCATTATCCAGGCCTCAGAAGCTGAGCACAGCCTCACCGATGGCATCCCAGACGGTGGCAAGCTCTTCGTCGGTGATGCCATACGGGGGCATCACGTAGACCGTGTTACCCAGCGGGCGTAGCAGCACGCCGCGTTCGCGGAAGAAGGCCATGAGCCGGGGCGCCAGATCGTTCATGTAGCCGGTTGCCCCGTCGCTCTTGAGGTCGAGCGCGGCAATCGTGCCGAGGCTTCGCGCGTTGTTGAAGTGGTAGACCTGGCCCAGCTTGTCGAGCCAGTCGGCCTGCTTGGCGCTCAACTGTGCGATACGTTCGCGTACTGGTTCCTCGCGCCAGATTGCGAGGTTCGCGGCGGCCGCGGCGCAGGCGAGTGGATTGGCCGTGTAGCTGGAGGAGTGGAAGAACATGCGCGCGCGGTCGGTGGAAAGGTGCGCCTTGTATATCTCTTCGCTTGCCATTGTCACCGCGAGCGGCACCGCGCCCCCTGTCAGGCCCTTGGACAGGCACAGGATGTCCGGCTCGATACCGGCCTGCTCGCAGGCGAGCAGCGTGCCGGTGCGGCCCCAGCCGGTCATGACCTCGTCGGCGATGAAAAGTACGTCGTGCTCTTTGCAGATCGCGCGCATTCGGCCCAGCACTTCGGCGCTGTAGAACAGCATGCCGCCAGCCCCCAGCACGAGTGGCTCAACGATCAGCGCTGCGGTGTCGCCTAACGCACAGAAACGTTCGAGCGCTTCGAGCGTGGCCTCCTCGCGGTCCGCTGTGGGTAAGGGAATGCGCCCGACATCAAAGAGCAGCGGATCGTAGGGCTGGTTGAACACGCCGCGTTCGCCCACCGACATCGCGCCGATGGTGTCACCGTGGTAGGAATTTTCCATGACGAGGATGCGCGAGCGCGCTTCGCCCTGCCAGTGCCAGTAGCCAAGCGCCATTTTCAGGGCCACCTCGACGCTGGTCGATCCGGAATCGGAGAAGAATACGCGCGTCAGGCTTTCGGGCATGATTTCGCGCAGGCCTTTCGCCACCTCTTCGGCGGGGCCATGGGTCCAGCCTGCAAAGATCATCTGGTCGAGCTTGCCAGCTTGCTCGGCGATTGCCGCCATGATCCTCGGATTGCAGTGCCCGTGCGTCGTCACCCACCAGGACGAGATCGCATCGATCATGGAGCGCCCGTCGGAGAGGTGCAGGATCGCACCCTTTGCATGTGCGACTTCGGGGATCGGCTCGCCAAGACCGTGCTGGGTGAAGGGGTGCCAGATCGACGATGCGGGGGGCGTGCTCATGGGGCGAAGTCCTCCAGGTTGAAGTTCGCGGCGAAGGCGGCTGCAAGCTTCTCGGGGCTGAGCGGATTGAGACGTGGCAGGCGGCCCAGCCGCTTCGCGCCGCCCATGGCGCAGATGATGTCCTCGCTGTCCTTCATCGCCTCGCCCACGAAGGCAACCCCGAGCACGGGAATCGCGCGGGCGCGAAGGGCTTCGAGCGAAAGCAGCGTGTGGTTGATCGTGCCCAGCTGCGTGCGGGCCACCAGGATCACCGGTGCGCCCCAGCGCACGAACTGGTCGGCGTAGGTTTCGTGCCGCGAGATGGGGACGTGGACGCCGCCTGCGCCTTCGACCACCAGCGGGCCGGGCACCGAGGGGAGCAACAGGCGCGTCGGGGCGATCTCCACCCCGTCGATCTCGGCCGCCAGGTGGGGAGAGCAGGGGGTTACGAGGCGATAGGCCTCGGGAAGGATCTTCTCGCGGGCCAGACCGGAGAGTCCCGCGACGCGCAGCGCGTCGGTTTCGCCAAATGCGTCCTCAGGCTCGACGCCGGCCTGCACGGGCTTCCAGTAGTGCGCGTCAAGGGCGCCTGCCAGCGCGGCGGCGAAGACGGTCTTGCCGATCTCGGTGTCGGTGCCGGTGACGATCAGGGTGTGGCGGGGCGAAGGCAGGTCGGTCATCGGTACAATCACCTTGTCCGGATCGGGGGGCGGTTCAGGTGGATCGTCACGACTTCGTAGGTGGCCGTGGATCCGTTAAGGTCGAATTGCGCCATGACTGCGCGAAGTTGCGCAGGGGTGAGCGGCGTGTGGGCGCCATGCGCGGTGCCCGCGCCGATGGCCTTGACGCTGCGCAGGAAGGCGTGCGCGTCCGCGCTGCGCTGGACGTGGCGCGTGACGCAGACCTCTGCTTCGGGAAGCTGCGCGTAGTTTTCTGCCGGGAGAAAGGCCGGGGTTCCGGGCGTGAGGCCCAGCGCTGCGTGCGCGGCGCGCCACTCGGCAAATGTCTCGAGCCCCAGCGTAGTGACGACAAGATGGCCGCCTGGCGCCAGCCATCCGGCCATGCGGGCGAGCGCTGCGGGCGCGTCGGCAAACCACTGCAGGGCCAGGCTGGAGCAGATGAGGTCAAAGGGGCCGCCCTCGGGGGTTCCGGTCTCACCGTCAAGCGGGGCGAAGCGGTGGCGGGGGCTTGCGCCCAGCGCCGCGTGGCAACGTGCGACCATGTCGGGCGAAAGGTCGGTGACAAGCCAGTCCCCGGTGACGTGGGCGGCCTGCAGTTCGCGGGTCAGGAAGCCGGTGCCACAGCCGATTTCCAGGCCGCGAAGGTTACAGGGCAGATCCAGCGCAGCGATGCGGGCGGCCAATGCGCGGGCGACCTCGCGCTGGACCGGCGCGTGAGCTTCGTAGCCGTGGGCACCCGAAAAGGCGCGGGCGATCTGGTCGCGGGGGACGCGCAAGGCCGGCCTCACGCGACCTGTGCGCCGACCATGGCGCGCACCGTTTCGGCGCAGAAAGCCGGGTCCTCGACAGGGAGGAGATGGCCGCCTGTATGGCTCACCCGGCGCACCTCGCCGCGCGGAAAGACGCTCTCTCGTATCTCGCGCACAAGGAGCGGATCGGCGCCGCCCTGGACCGAGGTGAGCGGCACAGCAGGGGGCGGGCATTCGCCGTCGCGCAGGCGCAGCAGGTCTTCGCGCAAGGGATCGGGGACGGGTGTGGGCACTTGGGTTTCGTCGCCGCAGGTTGCGCGAAATTCCGCAAGCACGGTCTCGGGGCTCTGGGTAAAACGGCGCAGCATGCGGTCTATCACGCGTACCGGAATCCCGGCGCGTCCGCTGCGCGCGCTGAAACGGTCGAAGCCGTTGAAGGCGACGATGCCGACAAGACCCGGAGGCGGATTGGTAAGTACGCGCATGGTGCCGAAGCTGTGCGTTATGGCAAGGCAGGGACCTGCGATTTCGGTCGGGGCGGGTCTGCCGAAGTAGCCTCGGTCGTCGAACACGTGCGCGTGCTCGGGCAGGAGGGCGGCGAGAGGCTCCCAGAAGGAGGCGTCAAAGCCCCAGCCATGGGCGAAGAGAAGGTTCACAGGGCGTCCTTGAGCGCTGTCAGCAGTGCGTCGATGTCGTCGGGAGAATGGGCCGCACGCAGCGCGATGCGCAGGCGGCTGGACCCGGGAGGAACAGTGGGAGGGCGGATTGCCGAGACGAGCAACCCGGCCTCGTCGAGCCGGGCCGAGAGCGTGAGGGTCTCGGCCTCCGGGCCGATCACGGCGGGCACAATCTGGGTGCTGGATGCGCCGTGATCGAGGCCAAGCGCGCCGAGCCCTTCGCGCAGCCGGTTGCCGAGATCGGCCAGATGCGCGCGCTCGGCGTCCATGGAGGGCACGAGGTCGAGCGCGGCATCGATCGCGCCCAGCACCGCAGGTGGTGGCGCGGTGGTGAAGATGAAGCCGCTCGCTGCGTTGACGAGGTAGTCGATGAGCACGCGTGAGCCCGCGACATAGGCGCCAAAGCTGCCGAGCGCCTTGCTGAAGGTGCCCATGACAAGATCGATACGCCCGGGCACTTCGCCGGTGAGACCCGTCCCGCCCGGGCCCAGGACGCCGGTCGCGTGGGCCTCGTCGACATAGAGCGCGGCCTCGTGGTGATGCGCGATGTCAGCCAGGCGGGCGAGGTCCGCGCGGTCGCCGTCCATCGAGAACACGCTCTCGGTCAGGATCAGGCGTGCGGGCGCCTCGCGGCCCTTGCTCTCCAGAAGCATTTCGAGGTGGTCGAGGTCGTTGTGGCGAAAGCGCACCTGGCGCACGCCCGCATTGGCCAGCCCGGCGTGCATCGAGGCGTGTATCAGTCGGTCGGTGAAGACTATGCAGCCCGGCACCGCAGCCAGCAGGGCGGGGATGACGGTGGCGTTGGCCTGCCAGCCGCTCGCAAAGACCAGCGCGGCCTCGGTGTGCTTGAAGCGGGCGATGCGCGCTTCAAGGGCCAGCTGCTCGGCACTGGTGCCGGTGACGAGACGCGAGGCACCCGATCCGGTGCCAAGGCGCTCAGTCCAGGCGATGGCGCGCGCGCTCAACACGGGGTGGCGGGCAAGGCCGAGGTAGTCGTTGCTGGAGAAGTCGATGAGGGTACGTCCCTCGCGGACGATCCGCCCGGTGGCCGCGAGGTGGGCGGGGCGCAAGGTACGGCGCTGCCCGGCCGTTTCGATCCGCGCCAGCGCCTCTGTCAGAAAGGGGTCGAGCCGTGTCATTCTTGCTGCCGGTTATGGCAACTGCGCGCATGTGACAATGGCGTGGGCGGAACTTCCTGTTGCGTTGTCAGGGGTGGCCGGGCGCAGGGTCGGGGGAAATCGCGTCTTCCCAGGCGGTTGTCATGGGAATACGTCGTTCCGACATGGGCTGGCAAAGAAACGAAAGAAGGCAAGCGCCTTGCGCCTGCCTTTCGTACCAGAACAGGAACCAATAGCATGAACGTCTTCATCATCGGTGCCGCCGGCAAGGTAGGCTCGCGTCTGGTCTCCCTGCTGGCCGAGGCGGGCCATGTGCCGCTGGCCATGCACCGCAAGAGCGAGCAGGCTCAGATCCTTGCCGACAAGGGCGCAACCCCGGTGGCCGGCGACATTACCGCGCTCAGCGTCGATGAACTGGCCGAGCGGATGGACGGTGCCGATGCGGTCGTGTTCTCGGCCGGTGCGGGCGGGGCGGGCTACGACCTCACCCAGGCGGTCGACGGCGATGGGCTGGTCAAAGCGGTGGCGGCCGCGCGCAAGGCGGGCGCGACGCGCTTCCTGCTGGTCTCAGCCTTCCCCGAGGCGGGGCGCGATGCCGAGCCCAAGGAGGGGTTCGAGAACTACATGCGCATCAAGAAGCTGACCGACGCGCACCTCTCGCAAAGCGATCTCGACTGGGTGATCGCGCGTCCGGGCACGCTCAGTTCCGAGGGCGGCGACGGCACGATCGCGCTGGGCCTCGCGCTTCCCTATGGCAACGTCTCGCGCGACCACGTGGCGCAGGTGCTGGCCGGAATCCTGGAGCGTCCGCAGCTCTCGCGCGTGATCCTGGAACTGACCGATGGGGATACGCCGGTGGCCGACGCGCTCGACGCCATGGTCTGACCTGGGTTTCGCGGTGGCCTAAACCGACGGCCCGGCGCGTTTTTTGTACCGGATAGCGGTGAGGTGACAGGCGGGCGGGACGGGCTGCGTGCGCGCTGCTTGTCGCTGCGGGCTGCTATGCGCAACAGGGCCACCAGCATGCGCGGGGGAGGCCGTGTGTGCCCCTTTGTGCATACCCGAGAAGGATACGAACCATGTCGCACCGCCACGTTCTTGCCCTTGCCGCCGCAGCCCTGGGCGGATCGCTGCTGGCCGCCTCGCCCGCCGCGGCGCAGGTCACCGCCGAGGCGAATGTCGCCAAGTGGAAGGGCCAGTGGGGCGGAGAACTGGGCGTGGGCTACCCGATCCTGCGCGACGGCGGCTTCGCCGTGACCCCCTCGGTCGGCGCCTTCATCTACGATAAGGACCACCCGCGCTATACCTCGGACGATGGCGTGTGCTACCGCCGCATCGACGAAGTCGCGGTGAACGACGACCACTGCGACGGCACCGGCCTCAAGGCCTATGGCCGCGTGGAAGCCAGCTACAGCCTGCCGATGCTCACGCTGGGCGTGGGCGCGCGCTACATGGGCGATTCGGTGCGGGCCTACGGCACGGCCTCGATGCCGGTCATGCCGATGCTCGATGCCAAGGTGAACGTGGGCGATGGCTATGTCGCAGGCGGCCTGCAGGCCCGCTTCTAAGAACCCGATAGGGACCGGAAATCACCGGTTCTGCCGAACTGCCTGTCCCACCGCGCGCGGCCACCGAGGCACCTGCGGGGTGGGGCAGGTAGAAGAAGTTGGAAGAGATTTTCCGAGAGCCATCGCCTGCGGGCTCCCCAACCTGTCACCCTCACCTTTCGCGCGCGGCGTCGGTTGAGAATGGTGAGGTCGCTGTTTCCGGGTTCAAGGGGTGATGACCCCTTGAACTATCTCTTTCCTCTTTCAGCCCTCAAGCAGGTCGAGATAGGCGACGACATCGTTGTCGGTGGCGATGAAAAGGCCTTCCTGCGTCGCCTCGTCCTGCTGCGCGGCGATTTGCATGGCCTCGGTCAGGCTCCCGTAGAACAGCGTTTCGGCCGCGCCGCCCTCCATCGCATCGCTCAGGTGGTAGAGGCGCACGGTCGCCTCGAGGTAAGTCGTGCGCATCAGTCGCTGTCCTTTTCGCGGCGGGCGCCCTCGACGGTGCGCTCCCGCCGGGCAATCTCCGAGGAGGTTTTCTCGCGGGTGGCCTTGCTGGCGCCGTGGCGGGCGCGTGCTTCTTCGGCCTGCGCGCGGGCATCGGCGCGGGCCTTCGCCTTGCGGGCCATGCGAAGGTTGACGATCTCGGCCATGTGGGGGGGCTTTTACGCCTCGACGGCGGCGGTTGTCACGCCCAGATCGGGCACGCCGACCGACCGCTTGCCGGCAAAGTCGGTGCGCACCACGATCAGCCCGTCCTTTTCGAGGTAGTCGAGCAGGCGCTGGATGCGGCGCGGTGAGCTGGTGCCGTAGATCTTGGCAAGCCGGTCATCGTCGGGGCACGGCTCGTTGTCCATCGCCGCGCGGGCAATGACGTAAAACGGGGCAAGCGCGTCGTCGGGGACGTGCTTGGCCAGGTTCACAAGGTCGAACCAGCGTTCGTCCTCGGGGTCTTCGATTCCGGCGACCGCAGCGGCAAAGCCCCGGCGGAACATCGTGGCATCGAGGCTGCGCACCGAGATGCCCTTCATCCGGCAGCGGATGGTGAAGTCCTGGAACAGCGTGGTCGAGGACTGGAACAGGCTGTCCTCGTCACGGGCCATCTCGTTCAGGATTTCGAGCATGGCGGCGCGATTTTCTTCCGGTTCGGCCTCGGGGCGTTCGGCGCGCGCGGGCAGGGCCTCGGCGGCGGGGCCCGACGCGATGCTCTCGTCGAGTTCCTCCATTTCCATGCGGCGGCGCGCAGGCCGCACGAAGTCGGGCTTCTCGGGTTCGACGTGGAGGTTGTCGTGGAGCAGCTCGCGCATGTCCTCGCTCGAGGCTTCGGGCAGCGGCATGAGGCCGGGCGTCACCGACTTGGCGCCGGTCTTCACCGAACCGATCTGCGTCTTGACAGGGCGGCGGGAGATGGCCGGGCCCAGACCCAGGAACTGGCCGCGTCCCAGATCGCGGATTTCCTCGGCCTGGCGACGCTCCATGCCGAGCAGATCGGCGGCGCGGGCCATGTCGATGTCGAGGAAGGTGCGGCCCATCAGGAAGTTGGACGCCTCGGCGGCCACGTTTTTGGCGAGCTTGGCAAGGCGCTGCGTGGCGATGACGCCCGCAAGGCCGCGTTTGCGCCCACGGCACATGAGGTTGGTCATGGCGCCCAGCGAAATGCGGCGCGCCTCTTCGGAGACTTCGCCTGCGGCAGCCGGTGCGAACATCTGCGCTTCGTCGACGACGACGAGCGCGGGGTACCACTGGTCGCGCGGGGCATCGAACAGGGCGTTGAGGAACTGGGCTGCGCACTTCATCTGGCTGTCGATTTCCAGCTCGTCGAGCGCGAGCACGACCGAGGCGCGGTGCTGGCGGATGCGCGCGCCGAGCTTGACGATCTCGGCCTCGCCATAGGCCGCGCCGTCGATCACGACGTGGCCGAATTCCTCGGCCAGGCTGACGAAGTCACCTTCGGGATCGATCACGATCTGCTGGACGAGGCTGGCGCTCTCTTCGAGCAGGCGGCGCAGCAGATGCGACTTGCCGGACCCGGAATTGCCCTGCACCAGCAGGCGGGTCGCCAGAAGTTCCTTGATGTCGATCTCTGTCGGCTGGCCGTGTGGCCCGTCGCCGATGACGATATTCGCGCTCACAGGGGCCCTATTGGCAAATACGGGTGGGGGGAGGCAAGGGGCGCGTGCCCGGTTTTCCAGAAGGGAGGCGGATTCTTGCGGGCGAGGATTTTTTTGACATAAACATGGATCAATTAACCGACCCACGGAGGATCGCCATGCGCCTTGCCCTGATCGGAACCCTGCGCAACCTGGGGCCGGTGCGCCCCGAATTGGGCGCCATGTTGCCGGGCAGTGTTGAACGGCTTGCCTTTCCTTCGCGGCTGGGGGTGTTCCCGTCCGATCCTGCCGCCCGCGACATGCAGGCGATAGGGCATCTGGAAGCCGGGCTCTCGGCGGTAGAGGCGGGCGCCGATGCGCTCGTGCTCGATACGCTGGGCGACTATGGTCTGGCGGCTCTCCGGGCAAGCGCCGGGGTACCCGTCGTCGGCGCGGGCGAGGCCGGAATGGCGCGTGCGGCAATGCAGGGGAGCTTTGCCATTGTCACTGTCTGGCCTGCCTCGATGAATTTTATTCCCCATGACCTGCTGCGGCTCTACGGCCATGCCGGTGCCTGCACCGGCATCTACAACGCGGGCGAGGAAGCGGACCTGGCCGCTCTTTCAGGCCCCGATGGCTATCTTGGCCGGATCGGGGAGGGGGGGGGCGATATCCTTGCGCGTGTCCGCGCCAGCATGGCGCGCGCGGCGGCGGACGGGGCTGAGGCGATCCTCCTGGGCTGTACCTGCATGTCGCCGATCGCCGCAAGGCTGGCCGAAAGGGCGCTGGTTCCGGTGATCAATCCGCTCGCCGAGGCGGCGCTGCAGGCGGTAGAGGCCGCGCGGGAAGGGACACCTTGTCCGGCGAAGGCGGCGCGGCTGGCCGCCGTGCGCGCGATGGTCGATGCGCTCGCCGACCTGCCCGAGGAAGCCTGTCCGGTCTGCGTCCTCTCCGAGGGGCTTTGAGGTTCGGGACCGTTTGCCCTGACCACGCTCTATCGTCCCATGGTACAATTGGCTCTGGCTGCCCTGCGGCCCAATGTGGCCTTCGAAAAAATCGCGCAAGAGCGATGAGGTCATGTTTGGAGATATGGGGATGCTGGAGCAGGCCATGAGCAAGTTCTCGGGCGCAACGCTTATCCGGGACAAGTTCGACAATTTCATCGGCGGCAAATGGGTCGCGCCCGTGAAGGGGCAGTACTTCGACAATGTCTCGCCCGTCACCGGGCAGGTGGTGTGCCAGGTGGCGCGCGGTACGGCCGAGGACATCGAGCTCGCGCTCGATGCCGCACACGCGGCGAAGGACGCTTGGGGCAAGGCCTCTTCGACCGAGCGTTCGAACACGCTCCTCAAGATCGCCGACCGGCTGGAAGCCAATCTCGACAAGCTCGCGCTGGTCGAGACCGTCGACAACGGCAAGCCGATCCGCGAGACGACCGCTGCCGACGTGCCGCTGGCAATCGACCACTTCCGTTACTTCGCGGCCTGCGTACGCGCGCAGGAAGGTTCCATCGGCGAGATCGACCACGACACCGTGGCTTATCATTTCCACGAGCCGCTGGGCGTCGTGGGCCAGATCATCCCGTGGAATTTTCCGCTGCTGATGGCGGCCTGGAAACTCGCCCCGGCGCTGGCGGCCGGCAACTGCGTGGTGCTCAAGCCCGCCGAGCAGACCCCGATGTCGATCCTGGTGCTGGCCGAGATGATCGCCGACATACTGCCCGCAGGCGTGCTCAACATCGTCAACGGCTTTGGCGTCGAGGCGGGCAAGCCGCTTGCCACCAACAAGCGTATCGCCAAGATCGCGTTTACCGGGGAGACGACCACCGGCCGCCTCATCATGCAGTACGCGAGCGAGAACCTCATTCCCTGCACGCTCGAACTGGGCGGCAAGAGCCCCAACATCTTTTTCGAGGATGTGATGGCGCGGGACGATGACTTCCTCGACAAGGCGCTCGAAGGCTTTGCCATGTTCGCGCTCAACCAGGGTGAGGTCTGTACTTGCCCGAGCCGCGCGCTGGTGCACGAATCGATTTACGATGCCTTCATCGAAAAGGCGATCAAGCGTGTCGAGGCAATCAAGCTGGGCAGCCCGCTCGATCCCGCCACGATGATCGGCGCGCAGGCCTCGAACGACCAGATGGAGAAGATCCTCTCCTATATCCAGATCGGCAAGGACGAGGGCGCCAAGGTCCTCACCGGCGGTGCGCGCGCGCTTCACGAGGGCGACATGGCGCAGGGCTACTACGTGCAGCCCACCGTGCTCGAAGGCCACAACAAGATGCGCATCTTCCAGGAGGAAATCTTTGGGCCGGTGCTTTCGGTGACCAAGTTCTCGACCGAGGAAGAGGCGCTGAGCATCGCCAACGACACGCTCTATGGCTTGGGCGCCGGTGTCTGGACCCGCGATGGCACGCGCGCCTACCGCTTTGGCCGGGGAATCCAGGCCGGGCGCGTGTGGACCAACTGCTACCACATGTACCCCGCCCATGCGGCCTTCGGCGGCTTCAAGCAGTCGGGCATCGGGCGTGAGAATCACAAGATGATGCTGGACCACTACCAGCAGACCAAAAATTTGCTTGTCAGCTACAGCCCCAAGGCGCTCGGCTTCTTCTGATCCGAACGTCCTGGACAAGCCCCCAAGGAGCCCTGCAGAGCTCCGCTCCCGGCGCCCATCTCTCACTCCGCCAGTCCAGTGGCGCCAGGTCTCTCGGGTCGGTGGGTGGCCCTCGGGTCATCCACCGTCTTTTTGGGAGGGAAGAAGGATTTCTCAAGGGGCCATCGCCCCTTGACCCCAAACCGAGCATCCTCACCCCTCTCCACGCCCGGTGCGGACGTGAGGTGAGGGTGACAATTTCTGGGAGCCAGAGGGCGATGGTCCTCGGAATCGCTTCTTTGAAATCTAGGGAGCGCAGCGATGAGCGACACGACACCTGCCCCGCGGATTTGCGCGACGCCCGCGGCGCAGGACTGGATCCTGCGGCTGCGCGCGCAGCACGGGCCGCTCATGTTCCACCAGTCAGGCGGATGCTGCGACGGTTCCGCGCCGAAGTGTTTTGTCGCGGGCGAGTTTCGCGTGGGCGGGCAGGACGTGCTGCTGGGCACTCTGGTGGGCGATACGCCGGTCTGGATCGGGGCGGCGCAGTTCGAATACTGGCGCCATACGCAGGTCACTATCGATATCGTGCCCGGGCGCGGTTCGGGCATGAGCCTGGAGGCACCCGAGGGAGTGCGTTTCGTGATCCGCAGCCGCGTTTTTACCGATGCGGAAAACGCCAGGTTGTCGGCGGCCGGAGAGCCACCGCGCGGCGATGCTGCGGCGCCATGATACATGGCCATGCGGGCCTCTGCGCCATGTCGCAAATCCCTTGGCCTGCGGGCTGTCGCGGCGTAAGACTGAGGTCTGAAAAACGATTGCACGTTGCCTTCCGGGCCGCGCAGGGTTGCTAGGGCCTTCCACCGAACGAGGAGGTCCGATGGGAGAGATAGTCAAGGCATGCAGATCCAGCTGGAGCATGGCGATACGCCCCTTCTGACCTGTTCCTCGCGCGCGGCCGATGTCGCACAGGTCGTGGCCGACCTTGCCGCCGCGGTCGGCACGATGGAGCTGGCGGGGGCGCTCCTGTTCTGCTCCAACCGTTTCCCGCGCGATGAACTGGCGCAGGCCCTGCGCGAAGGGCTGCCCGGCGTGCCGCTGATCGGCTGTACCAGCGCGGGCGAGCTGACCGATCGGGGCTATGACACCGAGACGGTGGTGCTCGTCGGCTTTCCGGCGGAGAGTTTCTCGATGGTCTCGCTGCGCTTCGATTCGCTCGACCATTTCGACCCGCAGGAAGCCCAGGGCGCGATCCGCCAGCTGGTTGCGGCCGCGCGGCTCGATCACGCGGCGGTCCAGGACGTGCACCAGGTCGCGCTGTTCTTCGTCGATGGGCTCTCGCACCGTGAGGAACTGCTGACTATGACCGCGCAGCACGCGCTGGGCGACATCCAGCTGATCGGCGGCTCGAGCGGGGATGGCCTGTCCTTCAGCGAGACCGGCGTACTGCATGAAGGGCGTTTCCATGGGGACTGCGCGGTGATCGCGGTGCTCACCAGCCGCCGCCCGATGCACGTCTTTTGCGAGAGCCCTTATCGGCCCGGCCCTGCGCGCATGGTCATTACCGAGGCTGATCCCCAGAGCCGCACGGTCTACGAGATCAATGCCGCGCCCGCCGCCGAGGAATACGTACGCCTCACCGGGCAGGCGCCCGATGCGCTCGATGCGCACTTCTTCGCCGCGCACCCGCCCATGGTGCGCACCGGCGGGCAGCATCACGTGCGTTCGATCCAGTCGGCCAACCCGGACGGTTCACTCACTTTCTACTGCGCCATCGACACCGGCGTCGTTCTCACCATCGGCGAGCCGCTCGAGCGTATCGCGTGGATGAACGAGCTGATCGGAAAGGTTTCCCGGCGCATCGGCACGATTGATCACGTGATCGGCTTCGACTGCGTGCTCAATCGTCTGGATGCCGAGGACCGGCAGATCGTGCGCGAACTCTCCCGGCTCTACGTCGACAACAAGATCATCGGCTTCAACACCTATGGTGAGCAATTCCTCGCAGCGCACATGAACCAGACCTTCAGTGGTCTGGCGATAGGGCGCTGAACCGGGACGGGAGACACAGGAGCGGGAGAGAGACCGGCCATGCTGCGCGAAAAGTCGGGGGAAAGACTGGCGAAGGGGGCAAGTTCCCTGGAGGAAACGACCGAAGACCGGGATGCCGAACTGGTGCGGCTGCGCACGCGCGTGAAGCAACTGGAGAAGATTAACGCCGCGCTGATCGATCGGGTGGAACGCTCGACTGACCTGCAGGGCGGGGCCTTCTCGATGTTCGAGACGGCGATCTCGCTCGAAGCCATGGTGCGCGACCGTACCGGGGCGCTGGAAATTGCGTTGGAGCGTTTGAACACGGTCAACGCCGAACTCGCTCAGGCCCATGCCGACGCGACGGCTGCGCGTGTTCTCCTGCGCGACGCCATCGAATCGCTCTCGGACGGCTTTGCCTTGTTCGACGATGAAGACCGGATGATCCTGTGCAACCGGGCCTTCCTGAAGATATTTCCCTATTTCGAGGCGATCTCCGACCGCGCGCCGGAGTTTTCCGAACTGGCCTCGCGCCTCGCGCGCTCAGGCGCGACGGTGGCCTCGCGCGTGGCGCCCGAGCGCTGGCTGAAGGACCGTGTTGCGCAGCATCGCCGCGCGAAGGGCGCACATGTCCAGGCGCTCTCGGACGGGCGCTGGATCCAGATCAACGAGCTGCGCACCACCCAGGGCGGCACCGTCGGGATCTACACTGATATCACCTCGGTGAAGGCCGAGGACGCGCGCCAGCGCGCGCGCGAACTGGCCGAACGCAATCTCGCGCTTCAGGCCACGCTCGACACGCTGTCCGAAGGCGTGTGCCTGTTCGATGCGACCGGCCACCTCCAGGCCTGGAACGAAGGCGTCCTCGCGATGCTGGGCTTCGAAGGCGAAGCCGGCGAAGGGGCACCCGAGATCGAGAACCACGAGATGCTGCGCACCTGGTGCCTCGAACGCCAGGGGCTTGATCGGGCCGAGGCGCTCGACTGGCGCGAGGAGGGCGAGGCACGCTCGCTCGGCCAGCTGGAAATGATGTGCATGATGGGCGAACGCCATGTCGTGATCCGCTCGGTCCCGCTCAAGAACGGGGGCATGGTCTTCACCTTCGACGATGTCACCGACCATGTCCGCTTCCAGCGCTCGCTGACCGAGACCGCCGAAACGCTGGAGCGGCGTGTGGAGGAACGCACCGCCGAACTTGTTGAGGTCAACCGCCAGCTGGTCGATGCCAAGAACGAGGCAGAGACCGCCAACCGCTCCAAGACGAGCTTCATTGCCTCGGCCAGCCATGACCTGCTCCAGCCGCTGAACGCGGCGCGCCTGTTCGTCTCGGCGATGGATGGCATGGCCATGCCCGAACGCGCGGCGAGCCTTGTCCAGCAGGCCTCAACCGCGCTCGATTCGGTCGAGGAACTGCTGGAGGCCCTTTTCGAAATCTCGCGCCTTGATGCCGGGGCCGTCCAGCCCGAGATACAGCCACTGGCGCTCGCCCCGATTCTGGCGGCGCTGCGCATCGAGTTCGCCCCACTCGCTCAGGCCGGAGGGCTCGAGTTCGACATTCCCGAGACGGACCTGTGGGTTCGTTCCGACCCGCGCCTGCTGCGCCGCGTGCTGCAGAACTTCGTCTCTAACGCAATCCGCTACACCGAGGAGGGGCGGGTCTGCGTGGTGGTGACACACACCACGGACGAGGTCAGCGTGCGCGTGCGCGATACCGGGCCCGGCATTGCCGAAGAGGACTGCGCACAGATCTTCGAGGAATTCCGCCGGGTTGGCAAGACGCAGAAGATCCCCGGGAAGGGGCTGGGCCTGGCCATCGTGCGCCGCGTGACGGCGGTGCTGGGCCACGCCATCGAACTGGAGACCGCGCCTGGGCAAGGGGCCTGCTTCACGATCCGCGCGCCGCGTTGTGCGCCCGAAGCGCGTGCGCCCGCATTGCCCGCCAGCTCGCAAGGGGTGCGTGCGGAAGAAGGCGGGCTGGTGCTTGTCGTCGACAACGACCCTGCGATCCTGCGCGGCATGGAGGCGCTGCTGGAGAACTGGGGGCTCGATGTCGTGGCGGTCTCGGACGCCTGCGATCCGGCGGCTGCGGCCGCGTTGGAGCAGGGGCCGGTCCTGATGATCGTCGATTTCCACCTCGACGATGGCCGCACGGGCGACGAGGCAGTGGCAATCCTGCGCGGCCAGACCGAACGCGAGATCCCGGCCATCCTGATCACCGCTGATCGGGGCGATGAAGTGGCCGAACTGGCCGCAGCGCAGGGTCTTCCCGTGCTCAACAAGCCGGTGAAACCGGCACGCCTGCGCGCACTGCTGCGCCAGCTCGACGTGCTCTGAACGCTCAGGTCAGCGCGGCAAAGGCAGTGCGCCAGTCCTCGGCCATAGGGGTCGGGCGGCGGCTGTCCCGGTCGACATAGACGTGGGTGTAGTGGGCCTCAGCCGCAGCGGCTTCTTCGCCTGCGACGAAGAGACCGAGGTGATAGGTGACGCTGGAGGAGCCGAGCCGGGCGATGCGGAGGCCCACTTCCAGCTTCTGCGGGAATTGCACCGAGGCCGCATAGCGGCACCCCGTTTCGACGACGAGACCGATGGGCCCTGTCGGCGCTTCGCTTTCAAGGTCGAGCAGGCCCGCCTCGATCAGCCAGGTGTTCACCACCGTGTCGAACCACGAATAGTAGACCACGTTGTTGGCGTGGCCGTAGATGTCGTTGTCGCGCCAACGCGTGGCGACGAGGACAAAGGCGCGGTAGTAGGCGCGTTCGCGCAAGGGTTCACGGCTCATCGGAGGGGGCTACCAGCCAATCTGTCCAACGCAAAGAGACGCAAGGCCGTTTGTCGCCCTGCGGAAGGCTGCGGCTTTCCCGCGAAGCGGGTACTTAAAAAAAGGAACAGAAGGAGTTTTCCGGGGGCCATCGCCCTCGGGCTCCCCGAACTGTCGACCTCACCTTGCGCCCCCCACCGTGGCTGAGAAAGGTGAGGTCGCCCGTTTCGGGGTCAAGGGACGATGGCTCCTTGAATCAATCATCTTCTTACTACCCGCGAAAGCCGATCTTGCCTGCCATGATGACGGCCTGCGTGCGCGAAAAGACGTTCATTTTCTGAAGGATCGCCGAGACGTGCGCCTTCACCGTCGTCATCGAGACGTCAAGCTCGTAGGCGATCTGCTTGTTGAGGCGGCCGGCGACGAGGTGGCCCAGGACTACGCGTTGCTGGGGGGTGAGGGTCTCGATCCGGGCGCGGATCATGTCTTCCTCGGCGGCCTGGGTCTCGTCGCATTCGAGTTCGGGCATATAGATCTCGCCCGAGAGGACGAGTTGCAGCGCCTCGACGATGGCCGTGCGCTTGAGCGACTTGGGCACGAATCCGGCGGCCCCAGCGGCCAGCGCGTCCCGCACTACGTTGCGGTCGGTCACGCCCGAGACCATGACCACGGGGGTGGCTGGAAAACGGTCGCGCAGCGCCTCGAGGCCGGAGAGGTGCGAGACATCGGGAATGTTGAGATCGAGGAGGACGAGATCGAAATCGTCGGCTGTGTCGAGCGCCTGGAGCGCGCCCTGCAGGCTGTCGGCTTCCAGGATTTCGCAGGAGGGAAAGGCATCGTCGAAGATCGAACGAAGGCCATCGCGCACCAGCGAGTGATCGTCGACGATCAGCACCTTGTCGGGGCTTGTCAGTTCGCCCATCACGCGTTCCATTCCTGCCAGTGCGTTCATGTTCCTATCCCGGGGAGGGAGGGAGCGCCAGCCTCGGGATGATCCCTTGTGCCAGCACTCCGGTTACTGTTTTCTTGCGTCTTACTTGGGCAGCTTGAACACCCAGAGCATGCCGCCCTGGCTGATGTCCTTGAAGGTCTTGGCAACTTCGCCGCCCCACAGCGGAACCGCGCCGCCCCAGCCCGACATCACCGCGACGTACTGCTCGCCGTCCTGTTCCCAGGTGACGGGCGAGCCGACCACGCCCGAACCGGTCTGGAACTTCCACAGCTCGGTGCCGGTCTTGGCGTCGAACGCCTTGAGGTAGCCTTCGGGCGTGCCGGTAAAGACGAGGTTGCCCTTAGTGGTGAGCACGCCGCCCCACAGCGGAGCGGGGTTCTTGTATTCCCACACGATCTTGCCGGTCTTGGGGTCCATCGCGCGCAAGGCTCCGATGTGGTCATCGGCGATCGGCTTGATGGTGAAGCCCGCCCCCAGATAGGCCGCGCCCTTCTTGTAGGCGATAGGCTCGTTCCAGATGTCCATGCCCCAGTCGTTGCTGGGAATGTAGAACAGGCCGGTGTCCTGCGAATAGGCCATCGGCATCCAGTTATTGCCACCCAGGAACGAGGGCGAAGAGAACACGACCTTGCCTTTTTCCGTGCCGCTCGGCGCACCGGGGCGGCCCTCACCGATGTAGTTGGGGCGGCCAGTTTTGAGGTCGATGCCGTCGGCCCAGGTCGTCTGCATGACGAACTTGTGCGCACCCAGGAGCTTGCCGTCGGTCCGGTCGAGCACGTAGAAATGGCCGTTGCGGTCGGCCTTGGCGACCAGCTTCATCGGCTTGCCGTTCATCGTGGCGTTAAACGGGATGAACTCGTTCACGCCATCGAAGTCCCAGCCATCGTGCGGGGTGGTCTGGTAGTGCCACTTGATGACGCCGGTGTCGGCGTCGATGGCGAGCGTCGAGGAGGTGTAGAGGTTGTCGCCCGGACGCAGGTGGCTGTTCCAGGGGGCCGGGTTGCCGGTGCCGAAGTAGAGCAGGTTTGTGCCCGGGTCGTAGGTGCCGCCCAGCCAGGTGGCGCCGCCGCCGGTCTTCCACAGATCCCCTTTCCAGGTCGCGTTGAGCTTGCCGGTCATGCCGTTGGGCGCACCATTCAAGGTACCCATGTGGCCCTCGATCACGGGGCGTTCCCAGATCAGTTCGCCGGTGTCGACGTTGCGGGCCTGGACCGCGCCGACCACGCCGAATTCACCCCCCGAGTTGCCAGTGATGACCATGTCCTTGACGATCAGCGGAGCGGCGGTGGCCGAATAGCCTTCCTGGTAGTCGGCGGTCTTCTTATTCCAGATGACCTTGCCGGTCTCGCGGTTGAGCGCGATCAGGCGCGCATCGAGCGTGGCGAAGATGATCTTCTCGCCGTGGATCGCGGCGCCTCGGTTGACGACGTCGCAGCAGGGCATGATGCCATCGGGCAGGCGAGCGGTGTATTCCCACTTCTTCTCGCCGGTCCGCGCGTCGAAGGCAAAGAGGCGCGAATAGGAGCCGGTGACTTAGATAGTGCCGTCGTAGACCAGCGGCTGGGCTTCCTGCCCGCGCTGCTTCTCCCCGCCGAGTGAGGCGGCGAAGACGGGGACGAGCTTGCTGACGTTATCCGAGTTGAGGGCGTCGAGGCCGGAAAAGCGCTGCTGCCAGGGCCCCATGCCATAGCTCAGAACGTCGCCCGGCGTTGCCGCGTCGTTCATCAGGTCGCTGGTGGTCGGCCCGTGGTGGTCGGCCAGTGCCGGGGCTGCGACCAGCGCGGTGGCAGCTGCCAGGCCAGCCAGAAAATGTGAAAAACGCCGCTTCATCCTATCCCTCCGTTATTGGGGTGACCTCGCCAAGGATTCGTTGCTCGGGATGTGCCCCCCATGATCTTCGGTCGTCGGCGATCAGCCTAGACCTCGCAGGGGCGCAAACAATTGCACCTTGGGATGAGGGGTATGGCGATAGGGTGTGTGCCAAGTCCCGGGAAAGTCCCGATTCCGACGCTGCCGGATGGCTCGTGGGAGGGGCTGGGAACGGTTCGGGGGGCGCCGGTCGCAGTCGGCACCCCCGTCCCCCCGTTCACGCTGCGCTTTGGCTCGCCAATGCGGGCTGCCAGTTCACACCGTGCCTGGAAAACAGTGCGGCCATGCGGCCATCGGCGATCATAACGTTCATCTCGTCCTCGAGCGCGAAGCCAAGCGAGCGGGAGTTCTGCTTGACTGCGATGCCGATGTCCCAGCCGGGTGAAAGCATCATTGGCAGGGGGCCATGGCGCGCACGGATGCCCGCTTGGGGTGCATCGGCCATGGCGGCCTCGATCTGCGCGCGGCTGGCCACCGCGAAGTCCGCCTCGCCCGTGCCCAGCGCGGAAATCGCCTCGTAGCCGGTGCGTTTGTGGACGAGGTCGCGTGCCAAGATCCCTCCTGCGTGGCCGAGGAGGTAGAAGTCGGGGATCGAATCGAGTTCGGCCGCGATCGGGTGGCCCTTGAACTGCGCGGGCACGACCTCGCAGTTGCCCGCGTCCGGGCTGCAGGCTGCGCTGAAACTCTCACGGTAGTAGGGCGCCATGAAGACGACGTTGTTCTCCTGCTGCATCAAGGTGCGGTCGAAGGGGACGTGCAGCATGACGTCGCAGGGCTGAAAGCCGAGGAGGCCCCCGCGCCAGACCACGTTGCGCAAGTCGTCGGAGACTTCCTCGTCGGCGATGAACAGGGCGATGTCGGCGCGCAGGCCCAGGCTCTCGGCGAGCGTACGGGCAAGGTCGGCATCGATTCCGGCAGGTTTGCCGCCGTCATCCCAGGACCACGGCCGGTTGTCGGTGTAGAGCCCGACGCGCAGTACGCCAGCCTCGCGCACCTTGGCAAGCGGGGCGGCCCAAAGCGACGAAGGCCGCAGGGCTGCTGGCATGGCCAGCGCCCCTGCGGCGGCGAAAAGGCTCTTCAGGAGAGTCCTGCGACCACTCTCCATCGCGCTTACTCGTCGGTGTACTTGGTTTCGAGCCAGGCGCGGATCGCCCAGCCTGCCTTCTGGCCCAGCACCTCGCCGAAGGGCGGCATGTAGACCTTGCCGTCGTGGCTGGAGCCGTTGCGGTAGCGCTCGACGAACCATTCATCGCCCGAGGGGCCAAGTTCGAGGTAGCGCAGGTCGGGCGCAATGCCGCCTGAAATGGCTTCGAGGCCATGGCAGCGCGCGCAGTTCTGGCCATAGGCGCTCTCGCCGATGGCGATGGCCTTGGCGTTGCCCGAATAGGGGTTCTCGGCGATCCAGTTTTCGTTGCCGCCCTCGTCGATGTCGGGCAGGGCTGACGTGTCGACCGCCTGGGGGGTTACGTTGCCGTGGGCCAGCAGGCTGGTGCCCGCGGTGAGCGAAGCAATGGCCGCCGCCGCGACCAGGGCCGCGCGGCCTGTACGTATCGTCATGGTGTCAGTCATCCTCTGCGACCTCAGGGCCTGGCCACGCGTCCCCGAATGCTGTCCATGATCTAGCCCAAGCCTTTAACTTTCCCCAATTGGACCATGGTACAAGACCAAGGTGCAATGGGCCCAGGGCGCGCAAATGCCTAGGTTTGCAAGGCAAATGGAGAGGATCATGGAGATGTCAGCCCGCCGCGCGTTCACAGCGTTTCTAACCCTGGGTAGCGCGCTTGCCGCGAGCGCCCCTGCCAGCGCGGGCACGCGCGCCTACATCAGCAACGAGCGCAGCTCAACGGTCTCGGTCGTCGACCTCGAGAGCCGGGCGATCGTGGCCGAGTGGCCGGTCGGCCAGCGCCCGCGCGGGATCGCGCTGTCGCGCGATGGCACGTACCTCCTCATCTGCGCCAGCCTAGACAACGCCGTCGAGGTACGCGACCCGGCAACGGGCGCGCTTGTGCGCACACTTCCCTCGGGCGCGGACCCCGAGCAGTTCTTTCCGGCTTTCGACGGGCGCTACCTGTTCGTGGCCAACGAGGACAATGCGGCGGCAACTGCGGTCGATCTGGTGGAAGGCAAGGTCGCCTGGCAGGTCGCGGTGGGCGAGGAGCCCGAAGGCATCGCGCAGAGCCCTGACGGCACGTGGCTGCTGGTGGCGAGCGAGGAGGACAACACCGTTGCGTGGGTCGATGTCGCCAGCCACGAGGTGCGCCAGGAAATGGAAACCGACGCGCGCCCGCGTCATGTGGAGTTCACGCCCGACGGCGCGCAGGTCTGGATCGGCGCGGAAATGGCAGGCACCGTCCACATCGCCGATGTCGCGACGCGCGCGATTGTGCGCACCATCGCCTTCGCGCCGCCCGGCGTCCCTGCTTACAAGGTCATGCCCTGCGGCATCCGCTTTACGCCCGATGGCAAGACGGCGCTGGTCGCGCTGGGGCGCGCGAACGCGGTGGCCGTGGTCGATGTCGCGAGCGCAGAGGTGCGCGGCTATGTCCCTGTGGGTGAGCGGCCCTGGCACCTGGCGATCTTGCCCGATGGCGCGCGTGCCCTTGTGGCCAACGGGGCCAGCGACACGCTCTCGCTGCTCGACATTGCCGCGCTGGAGGTCATCGCCACGATCCCGGCAGGCAAAGGGCCCTGGGGCGTCGCGCTGGGTCACTGAGGGCGCGGTTTGCACCGACGCGGGGCAGTTCGTCCCAAAGTCCAATTTCGCACATTCCCATCCGCTCTCATGCTGAAAACAGTCGCAGGAAAAGACGATACATAAACCTCAGGAGGGGATGAACGATGATCGGCAAGATCATGCTGCGCAGCATCGCTGCGCTGGGGGCTATCGCCATGTCCACGGCGCCGGTCTTTGCCGGTACGGGCGAGACCCTGCTTAAGCGTCTGCACGAAAAAGGTATCCTGACCGACGAAGAGTACAACGAACTCCTCGCCGAAGAGGCCGCCGAGGCCGACGCCACGCCTGCCCCGGCAGTGGCCGTGCAGGGCGGCGAGGTCGACACCGGCCTTCTCGTCAAGCGGACCCAAAGCGGTATCGGCCTGGAGGTCGGCCCGGCCACGATCCAGTTCGCAGGCTCGGTCAACGGCTTCTACGTCCACGACAATCCGGACACGCCTTCGGCGACCACGTCGGTCGTGGGCGGCATTGCCAGCGTGGGCACAAAGAATTCGAGCGCGGTGCGCAACGGCCTTCTTCCCGGCTTCCTGACGGTCTCGGTGTCCACCCAGCAGGCGGGCTGGGATATCAACGCCTTCTTTGGCCTCTACCCCGGCATCAACTCGGCTGCCTGGGGGACGCTGGGCGCCAACAACGGCGGTCAGCCCACTGCTCTTGCCACTTCGGGCATCGATGCGCGCCAGACCTACATGAGCTTTGGCCGCGCCAACTTCGGCACGATCAAGCTGGGCCGCGACATCGGCCTGTTCGGCTCGGACGCGATCCTCAACGACATCACGCTGCTTTCCTCAGGCTCGCCCGGCGGCAACGTGGCGCCCGCCAACACGACGCTGGGCCGCATCGGTTCGGGCTACATCTACACCGACTTCCAGCCGCAGATCACTTATACCAGCCCCAAGCTGGGCGGCTTCCAGGCCGCAGTCGGCGTGTTCCAGCCGCTCTCCTCGCTGACCGGCCCGGCGCAGGCGAATTCCGAGCCCGGCTTCCAGGGCAAGCTCACTTACGCTGGCCAGTTCGGCGGCGTGGCTGCGCACCTGTGGGCGTCCGGCATCACCCAAAAGCACGACATGCTGACCGGCGGCAATTACACCGGGCGCGGGCTCGACATGGGCGCCAAGGTCACGGCGGGCCCCATTACCGTGACCGGTTACTACTACTGGGCCAGGGGGCTGGGCACGACCGTGCTCGGCCTGTTCGACACCGACGCGCAAGGCAATCCGCGTTCGAGCCACGGCTTCTACGTCCAGGGCCTCGCCACCTTCGGCAAGTTCGCGGTGGGCGGCAGCTATGGCGAAAGCTCGCTCGACTTTGCCAACCCGGCCGACGCACTCACCAACCCGGACCTCGTCAAGACCAACTCCAGCTATGTCGCTCAGGTGCGCTACAGCCTGACCAGCTGGGTGACGCTGATCGGCGAGTACATCCACTCCAAAGCGGAGGCCCATTCGGGCAATGAGGCCGAGAGCGATGCCCTCGCCATGGGCGGCATCCTCTTCTTCTAGGCGTTTTTTCCGGAGCACCACCGAACCGTGCGGGCGCCTGTGTGTCCGCACGGTATCTTCCCGGATAGCCGGTTGTCGGCATGACGGGCCGTCCGCCTCCTCGGTCGCGGGTTTCCAGCAGTTTCGCCGCTTGGACAGCCGCTCGTCCAACCCCTCCGCGCAAGGGGTGACCTTGCGCGCGCTGGGCGGCAACGCCACCGGCCGCGCGCTCGTGCTCGGTGATGGCGTGCCGATGGCCGACCGCTTCTTCGGGTATATTCCGCTCACCGCGCTTTCGCCCGACACCCTGGGCGCGCTTCGGATCCTGGTCGCTGGGCTTGCGTGCCGTAGCTCCGATCAGCGAGAACGTGGAGCTTCAGGCGCGTGGCCTGATCTTTCGCGACGATCGCACCTTGCGCTTTGTGGGCGCCGACAGCGCGAGCGAGGGGCAGGACGCGAGCCTGCGCCTCGTCGGGCGCGGCACCTGACAGTTCGACGCGCTGGCTTATGTCCAGGCACGCAATTTCTCCAATACGGTCATTTCCTCGAGCCGCTTCACCCCCGTGCTCGACCAGTACAAGACCCCCGCGACGGGAATCGGCGGCAAGTTCGAGCTGCGGCTGTCCGTGGACGATGCGCACACGCTGCGTTTGGGGACCGACTGGCGGCGCTCTTCGGGCGCGATGAACGAGATCGCGATCAGCGCCTTTTCAGGCAAGGTGACCGAGCGGCGGCAGGCGGGCAGAGTAAACAGCGATCTGGGCCTCTTTGCCGAGGACGACCGGCGCCTCGGCGCGCTCACCCTCACCGGGGGGATGCGCACCGACCGCACGGTCATTTCGGGCGGCTACTATGCGACGCGCGATGCGCAAGGGACGCCGACCGGGCGCAGCGACTATGCCAAACACGCCGACTGGACGGTGACCTGGCGCGGCGGCGCGTGGCGGGCGCTGAGCGAGGCGCTGGCCGTGCGCGGTGCGGCCTATTCGGGTCTGCGCATGCCCACGCTCAACGAACTCTACCGGCCCTTCGTGGTCTTTCCCGTCATCACCCAAGCTAATGCGCAACTGCGCAGCGAGAGGCTGGAGGGCTACGAGGCCGGGCTTGATCTCACACCTATGTCAGGGGTGAAATTCACTCTGGCCGCCTTCGAAAACCGGGTGAAGCACGCCATCGCCAACGTCACGCTGGAGCCCAACTTGCGCCAGCGTCAGACGCGGATTTCGTCCCTCGCAGACCCCGAAGTACGCCGCTTCGGCCACACTCGGACTGGTGCCGGGCGAGGGGTGGCGCCTCGCGGCGACGCTGCGCCATGTCGGCGCGCAGTACGAGGACGACCGGGAAAGCGATGTGCTGCCTGCCGCCACCACGCTCGACCTCTTCGCGCAAGTTCCACTTGGAGCGAAGGCCAGCCTGGTGCTGCGCGCCAAGAACGTGACCGACGAAACCATCGTGACGCGCTACCAGGGAGGGTCTATGGATCAGGGTGTGCCCCGCACGCTGTGGGCGGGGCTGCGATGGGTATGTGAGGCCATGGGGACAGTACGCTACAACGTAGGTGCGCGCACGCTGCACTGGCTGATCGCGCTGCTGATTATCGCCAATATTGCTGGCGGCCTGCTGCACGAACCGCTGGACGGGGTCATCGCGATCATGCCGCTGCACAAGGCCGTGGGGATGACCGTTCTGGTCCTCTCGCTGGTGCGGCTGGGCTGGCGCATGGCCTGGACCGCGCCCGCCTATCCTGCAACGATGGCACGGGTTGAAGTCGGCCTCGCGCATCTGGTCCACGTCGTGCTCTACCTCTTTATGATCGCGATGCCGCTGACCGGCTGGATCATGTCCTCGGCGAGCCCTTATCCGTTGACCTGGTTCGGCCTGTTCGACATCCCCCGCCTGCCGGTGCTGAAGGACAGCCTGCTTGCAGGTCTTGGCCACGAGGCGCACGAGATCGGCGGCTACCTCCTGATCGCGCTTGTCGCCGGCCATGCGCTCGCGGCCCTGCGCCACCATTTCCTGCTCAAGGACGATATCCTGAAGCGGATGCTCTGAATACCTGCTCCGCCGTCCGCGAAGGATATGCAAAACGTCCTGGTTCAGGTCGGAACGAAAAGGTCGATGCGAAGGCCATCATCCTCGCGCTCCCGGAATTGGAAGGCGCAGTGCTTGGCGCCCTGACAGCCCTCCCCTCGCGGACGTCTGTCGGATCTGCTCAATGCTCTTGCCCCGGTGCAATGGCCGTTACGCGCCCAAACAAGTCGCTCGAGTGGAAAAATGGTGCGCCAACGAGCGGTCGGTCCGCTTATGAACCGCGGCTGGGACAAAGGCACCATTCAGGAGGACGGTTTTGAACGGCAGGTACGAAAAAGCTACCGTTGGCACGGCGACGGCGGCAACATCATGTCAAGCAAACCTCGGATGCGGCGAGCCCGAAAATAATTATGAGATAACGGAGAATTTGGAAGCTGAGCAGTACAAGGACGTTGCATACCTGCGTCGCCGTGCGCGCCGTAAAGCCCTTGGATGGAACGCACTGTCCACCCACATGGCTTTGTTGCGCAAATCACCGAGGGATTCCGTTTGTGAATCCAGGTGGTTAAGGGGCGGCGATCAGCAAACCGCCCAAGGCCCGCTACCACACGACAAACTGGAAGTCCTATAACGCAGCGCTGGCGCAGAGAGGTTCGCTTCAGGTCTGGTTTGATCCGGGGATGCAGTGGCTGTCCGCGCCAACAGGCAAGCGCGGGCGTCAGCCTATGTTCTCGGATGCCGCGATCCAGGCCTGCCTGACGCTGAAGGGAGTGTTCAAGCTTCCCTTGCGCCAGACCACCGGCATGGTCTCCAGCCTTCTCAAGATGGCAGGGCTCGATTGGCCGGTGCCGGATTTCAGCACCTTGAGCCGGAGGCAGAAGACCCTGCTTGTCGAGATCCCCTGCCAACCCCGGGCAGAGCCGCTGCATCTGTTGATCGACAGCACGGGCATCAAGGCGGTTGGAGACGGGGAATGGTGCAGGCGCAAGCATGGCCCGTCCAAACGCCGCCAGTGGCGCAAGGTCCACCTGGACGTGGACGCCGGATCATTTGAAATCCGTGCCATCGAAGTGACCGGAAGCCGGGTTGGCGATGCGCCCATGCTGCCTGAACTACTAGAGCAGATCCCACACGATCAAGTCATCGAGACCGTCAGCGCTGATGGCGCGTTTGACACCAGAGCCTGTCACGAAGCCATTGCCGCGCGCGATGCCTGTGCCATCATCCCCGCCCGTAGCAATGCAAAAGCCTGGCCCGGGAGCACACCGGGCGTTGCCGCCCGCAATGAAATCGTTCGCTCACACCGGCGGTTCGGCAGGCCAATCTGGAAACGATGGAGCGGCCATCCTCAACCGTTTCACCGCACTCGGAAGGCCCAAAACTCAGCGTGTCGCGTGATTGATGCCTTCAAAGGCCAACTGCTGCCATGCGATCTATTTATGCAACAAAGCCCGTCCGAATAGCCAAAGCTGCCCTGGCCCATCGTGTGGCCAAAGGTACCGAAGAGGTTGGGACCCAGTTTGTCGGGCGCGCCTTTTTCCGCGGTGTGGCACACCGCGCAGCGCCCGAAGGCCGCGGGAGGGCCTGCTGCCGAGACCGGTTCCGGGGTGGGCGTCGGCGCAGGTGCGGGTTTGGGAACCGGGGTGGCCTTGGTCTCGGTGGGCGTGGGAGTCGGGCTCGGCTCCGGGCTGGCCTCGGCTTGCGGGGAAGGACTTTCGCTCGGCACGCTGGCGGGCGGGCTGTCCGGTTCGGCCGGGCTCTCTGGCAAGGTTGCGCTTGCGCTGGGTTCGGGCTGTGTCGGAGCCTCGCCCCGCTCGCCGCCCGAACAGGCGCAAAGGGCCAGCGCAAGACCAAGGCCAAGGGCGATGGACGAGGTCCCAGGGCCTCGCGAAAGGGCGCGTGGATGGCGCATGGTGAAAAAATCTCCCCGTTCATGATCTTTGCGCAGGGTTTTGCATGGAAGGCGCGGCGCCCGATATTGCACTTTGGTCCGCACCGCGGCGCCCGCCTTAAACTTTTTTTGTGAGGCGATTCTGACCTGAAATGGCGGAAATTCAGGTGTTTTTGCCGTTCTGGTGAGGCGGGGGCGCAGGCGTTGCAAAAATAATCGAAACGAATCACTTGCCCGGTCCGGAAAGCCTTGCTAGGGGCGCGCTCCTGCCGAGGGACGCTTTGAAAAGCTCCTCTGATTTAGCGGTCGTGGCGGAATTGGTAGACGCGCAACGTTGAGGTCGTTGTGGGCGAAAGCCCGTGGAAGTTCGAGTCTTCTCGACCGCACCAGGCAGATTTCTGAAAAGAAACAGATAAAAGCCTTCGGGCACCCCTTCCGGGAAACCGGAAGGTCGGTGCCTTTCGGCGTTTCTGCGTGGCGCGCGCGGAGGCGTCAGGAGGCGCTGAGGGCGATGGCCTCGACCGTTGCCGCCTCGCGCGCGCGCGCTTCAAGCTGATGGCGCACGATGGCGTAGCTCTGCTCGTTCCCGACATCGATGGCCTGCGTGCCGTCCGGCGTGATGACCGCCTCCACGCGGGCCCGCAGGCGACGCGAGGCGCGTGCACGAGCGCCGCTGCGCGTTTCGAGGCCCAATGCCAGCAGGAGCAGGCCCATAAGGCCCATGGCGCGTGCAATGCGCAAGGCTATTCGAACCGAGGCGCGACGTCCCCGAAAGATGGCCGCAGCCCCCAGGAACTCGGTGCTGCGCACGCCGCAGAGGTCGCAGGGGGCCAGATGTCCGTCGCGCAAGCTTAGGTAATGTGGCGATCCGCTGGGATGCACCGCCTCGACCGCCTCGCGCGGGGCGAGCGCGAGCGCGATGTCGGCGCTCTCCAGGGCCGTAACGAGCTGGCCGATGGTCTCGCCGCTCAGGAGCGCATGGTCGGCGGTAGTGACCAGAAGCGGGCCATCCCAGCCCTGCGCGGCCGCACGAATGCTTTGCGCGACATCCTCGCGCGCTTCGATGAGGGTGACCGCACCCCGGCCAGGCAAGCGGGTGAGCACGTCCCAGACCGGATCGAAGGCCTCCTGCTCGATGCAGATGGCGAGGCTCCCGATCTTGGGGTGCTGCGCGCCGGTCTGCAGGACATGCGCGATCAGCGGGCGTCCGGCGAGCGGCACGAGGCTGCGGTGGCTGACGCCGAAACGCTCGGACAGCGGGTCGGAAGACGGGCCGCGCTGCCCGGCCAGCACGATCAGGCGGACAGGGCCGGTCTCGGCCACGGTCGTCGGGTGTGGGGTATGGGAAGGCATGCCCCGCCCCTATGGCGCGGGCGTATGACAGCGGCGTGACCTGCCGACCTGGCGGATCCGAGCGCCGGTGGGCGCTCAGTCGGGCTTCCAGCCGATCTCAGCGGTGGTCGCGGCCTTTGGGATGTCGGTCAGGGCCTCGTTGATGGTGATGACTTCACCTGCCGCCAGTTTGCGGGTGGGAGGCACGATTTCCTTTTCGTAGATGATCCGCTCGCGCGCGTCGCGCAGGACGACCAGCAGCGAGGGCACGTAGCGGGTCTCGCTGCCGATGTTGCCGATCGTGCCGCTGACGCTGAAAAAGTCGCTGCCATCGGCGAGACGCTGGCGGTCCTGGCGTTTGCGCGGAAAATCGAGCTGAAGGTCGGGCGCGCCCTGCCGGAAGGTCTCGTGCGGGGTGGGAATCCAGTCGGGCAGGCCGCCCCAGGCGATGGCGCCGGTCAGGCCCAGTGTCACCACCGCAAAGATCGAAGCCGCGTAGGTGCCGATCTTTGCCCAGTTGCGGCGGGGCTGGAAGGGCGGCGCGAAATCGAAGCTGGAGCTGCGCTCGTCGGCGTAGTGGACTGTGTTCTCGGTATCGTCGTAGACCGCCGCCGGAGGCTTTCGCAGCGAGGCGGGCGTCGCCATCTCGGCGCGTTCCGCATCGGTATGGGCCTTAGGCTTCGCGGTTGGCCTTGGTGCTGTGCGCGGTGCCGGGGCGGGCGCCGCGGCCGGGGCGCCCGCC
>NZ_VIRF01000060.1 GCF_008107685.1 Novosphingobium sp. BW1 | reverse complement strand
TTGAATGCCGGGCTGTGGTTGCGCCGGGGTCGTCTGCTCATTCTCTGCTCCTGTCTCGCAGCCCATCTGGCTGCTCTCAGGCAGAAAATCCAATTATCTCAGTGTGCAGATTCTCCAGGCCACCTCTGACAGCACACGACAATTTCTGGGATTTCATCGGTCTGACACCTGAAGCCATGCACATGGTCATGTGGACCATGTCGGATCGCGCAATCCCGCGCTCGTTCCGCTTCATGGAAGGCTTTGGCGTACATACATTTCGTTTGATTACGGCCGACGGGAAGGGAACTTACGTCAAGTTCCACTTCAAACCCGCGATGGGTTTACAGTCTGTCGTTTGGAACGAAGCGCTCAAGATCAACGGCGCCGATCCCGATTTCCATCGGCGCGATCTGTGGGATGCCATTTCAAAAGGCACCGCGCCGGAATGGGAGCTGGGCGTCCAACTTTTCGATGATGAATTTGCAGACAGCTTCGAATTCGATGTACTGGACCCCACCAAGATAATCCCGGAAGAGCAGGTGCCGGTCCGCCGCATTGGCCGCTTCGTACTCGACCGCACAGTCGATAACTTCTTCGCCGAGACCGAGCAGGTCGCCTTCTGCACGCAGAACGTAGTGCCAGGGATCGGCTTCACCAACGACCCCTTGCTTCAAGGTCGCAATTTCTCGTACCTCGATACGCAGCTGAAGCGCCTGGGCAGTCCGAATTTCACGCATTTGCCTATCAACGCCCCCAAGGTACCTGTCCAGAATTTCCAGCAGGATGGTCACATGGCCATGCGCAACCCCTCTGGCAGGGCCAATTACGAGCCGAATTCATGGGGAGGCCCGCGAGAAAACCCGCAAGCCGGCTATCGTCATTACCCGGTGGAGGAAACAGGCCGCAAGGCGCAGACACGTTCCGAGACTTTCGCGGACCACTATAGCCAGGCACGGCAGTTTTTCATCAGCCAAACACCCATTGAGCAAAAGCACATCGGAGATGCTCTCGTATTCGAATTGTCCAAGTGTGAACGGGCCGATATTCGCGAACGCATCGTCGCGCACCTGCTCAACATCGATACATCGCTGGCTACGGTTGTAGCAAATGGGCTTGGTCTCGCCAGAATGCCCAAGGCTTTCCCAGCCGCGGTACCTACTCGCAAAGATCTTCCACCCTCCGATACTCTGAGTATCATCAGGAACGGCCCCGATAGCTTTGCCGGCCGCAAGCTGGGCATTCTTGTATCCTCGGGCGCGTCGGCCAGCCTTGTCGGCAAGCTTGTCGAGACTCTGGGGAAATTGCCGGCCGATTATGAGATCATTGCACCTCAGATCGGCGGCGCCGAACTGGATGACGGCAGTCTGATTGCTGGCTCGCAGAAGATCGATGGCGGACCATCTGTTCTCTACGATGCAGTGGCTATTATCTTGTCGGAAGATGGCGCCAAGATGTTTTGCGAAGACAAGACCGCCAAGGACTTCGTCAATGATGCCTTCGCCCATGCCAAGTACATAGGGCATAGTCCCGAAGCTGTGCCTTTCCTGGAACGTGCCGGCATTCGCCAGGAGGATCGCGACGATGCCGTGATCACCTTGGAAAATCTCACCAGCATCGAAGGCTTCGTGAAAGCCTGCGCCGCACTGCGCTTCTGGGATCGCGAGTTGGAGGTGGACCTCGATGCTGAGGCCTTCCTGAAGGCTCAAAGCTGATGCAGGGCTCTTTTTCGCAGCGCGACGAGGCAATGGACCCGGCAGCGCAGCTTCCATCTCCCGCGCGCTTGCAGGACCTGCTGTTCGATGCCTGCCGCATTGGACGGGATGATATGATTTCCCCGTTGGTCGAGGCCGGGGCGGACATCGAAATGCCCGATGCAAAAGGCCACTCGCCGCTCGTGCTGGCGAGCTACCACGGCCACGAGACCACATGTCGAACACTGCTGGATCTGGGCGCATGCGTCGATGGAAAAGAACCTCCTGGCAACGCGGGAAGCGCCCTGATGGGAGTGGCGTTCAAGGGCTACGTGCCTATCGCCCGTCAGCTGCTTTTGGCGGGTGCCGATCCCTCGTTTTGCAACGCGGCCGGGCAAACGCCACTCATGATGGCCGCTCTGTTTGATCGACAGGAAATAGTCGATCTTCTCTTGGAGGCCGGAGCCAAGCCCGGTGTGAGGGACGCCTTGGGGAATGATGCAGCCTCTCTCGCCCTCGCCCAAGGTAACCAAACGCTCGCCCGTTCGATTCAACACAGTGTCGAAGAAAGGAAACCTGATGCCAGATAAACACGTGCGCCAGCACTCTCAAGCTGGAGAGGACGATAGACTGAGCACTGCCAGCAAGAGCCGGGACCGCAGCGAGACCGGCACAAATATTCGCAAGCCACCGCAGGCCGAACAGGATGCCCAAGCTCGGAGACACAAGGAGCAGGCTGGAACTGCTCGGGATGGAGTGCATCACACAGAAGACGCCGAGATCCCTCCGCCTAACGGCCCCCGCACATGAAGCGTCAAACTGGGCGCGCCGAAGGACCATGGCATGAACTCTAAATCGCAGCGTAAACGCCACGCAGGTGTGGCGGTGACCACCATAATCACGTTGATGATCGTGTTTATCTTCGTTGGCCGTAACCTGTGGCATGCGCAGGAACAGAACGAAGGTGAAGTTTCCGATAAGACCGAAATCCCCGCACCTGCCAATTCGACCGGCGCTCTGACGCGAGGTCCGGCCCTGACGCAGTCCCGGTAACCTGGTCAGCGAAGAGTAACACACGGTGACTATGTCCCTGGAAGAGGAATTCTACACCGCTATTCAGCATCCATCATTCCCTTGCGTAGGTGCCAAGTCGGCGCTCGCAAGGGGGCCCCTGAAAGTCCTTCACGCCCGAGACCTCCCCAGCGCATGGAATGACGTGTGCATTCACCGGGAGCTACTGGCATGGAGCCATGACTATCGAAACAATCCCGAAGGCTTTCGAAGCTTGGCAGTCGTGTTCGAGGGACCGGTTAACCTTGATGAAGAGCAATTTGAAACGGCGATGTGGGATCGTAATCGTCGACCATTGCTGCCAGGCCTGGCACAAGCTCGTTGACCAGCCTTGGCGGATCATGACCATCGGCCGCCGCAAATAGGCCCGTAGCCTCTGATCAAAGCAGGTTGATATCAGCCCCCCCTGCCCCTGGATACCGTCCGCTTCAGTGCGCCATAGCCTCGCGCCGACAGGGCCAGGGGCGCTGCGCGGGGCGCGCCTTCTCGTACCACGCCGAAGCGCGCAGGACCGCCATGTCCTCGAAGCGGCGCCCGACGATCTGCAAGCCGATGGGCAGGCCCTCGCGGGTGTAGCCGCAGTTGATCGAGCTCGCGGGTTGTTCGGTCATGTTGTAGGGGACGGTGAAACCGATGTGCTCGAAGGGGCGCATCGGGTCGTTCACCGGCGAGGCCAGCTCGGCCGGGAAGGCAGGCATCGGCGCCACCGGGCTGAGCAGCAGGTCATAGTCATTGTAGGCCCGCCCGCGTTCGCGCATCTGGATGATCTGGTCGAAGCCGGTGTAGACTTCCATGCCGTCATAGTGCGCGGCGGGCTCCACCCACTTGCGGATGTACTCCAGGATCAATTCGTACTTCTCGGCCGGAAGATCGCGCATCTCGGCGTGGAAACGCGCGCGCCAGAAGCGGTCGAGGCCATCGAGCATGTCCGGCGTCATGAACGGCGCGGCTGGCTCGACCACCGCCCCGCCATATTCAAACAGCCGCGCGGCCTCGGTGACGGCCTCGGCAACTTCGGGTTCGGTTGGCGAACCGCAGCCGGCTTCCAGCATGAGGCCGATGCGAAGGCCCGCCACGTCGCCATCAAGCTGCCGCCAGGGCAGTTCCTGGTAGGGCAGGTCCATGAAGTCGCGCCGGTCGGGAAGCGAAAGGTACGTCATCATCAACGCCGCATCCGCGACGGTGCGCGTCATCGGCCCCGCGACGCGCCCGATGTAGGGCGGATCGATCGGGATACGGCCGTTGCTGGGCTTGTGCGCGAATATCCCGCACCAGCCCGCCGGAAGCCGGACCGAACCGCCAATGTCGGTGCCCACGTGAAACGGCCCGTAACCCGCGGCAGCGGTGGCCCCGGCCCCCGCGCTCGATCCGCCAGGACTGCGTGAGAGGTCCCAGGGATTGCGCGCCAGCTTGTGGAAGCTGGAGAGGCCCGAAGACAGCATCCCATAATCGGGTACCGTGGTTTTGGCGAGAAGAACCGCACCCGCCTCGCGCATGCGCTGCGCGGGCGGAGCATCGTGGGTTTGTGGGGTCATGTCGCCTGCCGCCGTGCCCACGGGCTTGGGCGTTCCCTTGGTGGCGATCAGTTCCTTCAACGTCACCGGGATGCCGTCGATCACCGAAAGCGGCGCGCCTTTGTGCCAGCGCGTCTCCGAGGCTTTTGCCTGCGCGCGCACGGCCTCGGGCTCCAGCGCGTAGGTTGCGCATAGATGCGGCTCCAGCCGCTCAGCGCGGGCCAACACGTCCTCGGCGACTTCCACCGGGGAGAGCGTGCCCGCAGCAAAGCTCTCCGCCAGCTCCAAGCCCGTCAGATCGGCCAGTTCCTCTTTCATCGCATCGCTCCGCTGCGAGGCGGCGCATCTGGCTTCCACCCCATGGTTTGGTCCCTCGCCCGTGGTCTCTCCCCAACCGAAATCAGGCCGTAGTCGGGATCAGGAAGGCGTTGCCCTTGTCCGCGTCCGGCCCCGGCCAGCGCTGGGTTACCGTCTTGACGCGGGTGAAGAAGCGGAAGCCTTCCTCGCCGTACTGATTGTGGTCGCCAAAGGCCGAGCGCTTCCAGCCGCCGAAGCTGTGGTAGGAGACCGGCACCGGGATCGGCACGTTGATGCCGACCATTCCCACCTCGACTTGCATCGCATAGTCGCGCGCCGCGCCGCCATCACGGGTAAAGAGCGCCACCCCGTTGCCATAGGCGTGGCCGCTGGCGAGGTGGATCGCCTCTTGCAGTGTTCCCGCGCGCACCATCTGAAGCACGGGTCCGAAGATCTCATCGCGGTAGGACTGCATTTCGGGCGTGACGTGGTCAAACAGCGTCGGGCCCATGAAGTACCCGTTCTCATAGCCCTGGAGCGAGAACCCGCGCCCGTCGACAACGAGTTCAGCGCCCTCGTCCACGCCCATCGCGATGTAATGCTCGATCTTGGCCTTGTGCTGGGCGGTGATGACGGGGCCGTAATGGGCGTCGTCATCGCTCGATACGCCGACGCGCAGGTCTGCGATGGCGGCTACAAGCTTTTCACGCAAGGTGTTCGCGGTCGCCTCACCGACCGGCACCACGACCGGCATCGCCATGCAGCGCTCACCGGCAGATCCATAGGCCGCGCCCATGATGTCCGACACGGTGCGATCCATGTCCGCATCGGGCAGGACGATGCCGTGGTTCTTGGCGCCGCCCATCGCCTGGACGCGCTTGCCCTGTGCGGTGCCGCGCGCGTAAACCGACTGCGCCACGTCCGATGAGCCGACAAAGCTGATCGCCTTTATCGCGGGGTGATCCGTAATCGCTTCCACCATCACCCGGTCGCCATGAACGACGTTGAGAATGCCAGCGGGCAGTCCCGCTTCCTTCGCCAGTTCGGCAAGACGCAGCGGCACTGAGGGCGCGTGCTCGGAAGGTTTCAGGATCATCGCGTTGCCCGCGGCAATGGCTGGCGCGCTCATCCACAGGGGGATCATCGCGGGGAAGTTGAAGGGGGTGATGCCCGCAACGATACCGAGCGGCTGGCGCAGCGAGTAGACATCGATGCCCGGCCCCACGCCGCTGCTGTATTCCCCCTTCATCAAGTGCGGGGTCGCGCAGGCAAATTCGACCACGTCGAGCCCGCGCTGGATATCGCCCTTGCTGTCGTCGAAAACCTTGCCGTGCTCGCGCGAAAGCAGCGCGGCAAGTTCATCCATGTGCTCCTCGATCAGCGCCTTGAAGGCGAACATCACACGGGCGCGGCGCTGCGGGTTGAGTGCGGCCCAGGTGGGCTGCGCGGCGCGGGCGGCGGTAACCGCTGCTTCCAGTTCGGCATCGCTGCCGAGCGGCACCTGCGCCTGCACCGTGCCGGTGTTGGGATCGAAGACATCGGCCATGGCGGTGCCGTCCTCGACGCTGTGCGCGCCGGCGATGAAGTGGGGAATTGTGCGCATGGGCTGATCCGTTCTCGCTGAAGATCAGGGGGTGGATGAGGAAGCGCGGCCGGAATGGGCCTCGCGCAGGAGCGGAATGACCGCGCGCGCCCCCACGCGCGGTGCGGCTAGAGTTACTAGGGCAAGGACGGCGACATTGATCGCGAGGCCGATCACGCCGACGTTGAGCCCGCCAAAGGTCCAGTTCGCCGCCTTGACCGCCAGCATCGCGCCATAGGCGGCAAGGATGCCCGCGATCAGCGCGCGCGCCGGAACACGCGGGAAGAGCATGGCCGCAACCAGTCCGGGCAAGGTCTGAACAATGCCGAAATAGAAGACGTTGTTGAGCGTCGCGATCAGCTGCACCGAGGTCTCCGCGCCGACGAGCGAGAAGATCAGGAAGGCCGCGATCACCACCTTGGACCAGCGCTGCTGCGCCGTGCCATCAAGGCTGGGCACCAGATTGCGGGTGATGAGCGGTCCAATGGCAAGGCACACGCTGCTCAGGATAACAAGGCCCGAGAGAGCAACCGCAGCCATGACCAGCCCCACCACCCAGTCGGGCAGCAGCGCGATCGCGGTCGAGAGAAACACGAAATCGGGTTCGGGCGGCACGATCCCCTGTCCCTTGGCGTAGTAAGCCACCATCATCAGGAGCGGGAACATCAGCATGTAGATCGGTGCGACGATCTGTGCGCGCTGGATCGCACGGGGCGAATTGGCAGAGAAAATAAAAGCCCAGTTCTGCGGGATCATGCAGAAGCCTACGGCCTGCAGTACGATGGTGGAGATCGCAAAGACGAGGTCCGGCCGGGTCGGTTCGGGAATCGTCTCGGCAAGGCTGACTGGCATGGTCGGCTCGGTATTCCAGGCCGCGAGCGCCACAAAGCCGACAAGCAGGATCGAGGCCATCATCAGGATGTCCTTGAGCACCGCCACGAAGGCCGAGGCGCGAAGCCCCGCGATCACGACATAGGCAAAGGTCAGGAACCCCGCGAGGCTGGTGAGGAAGATCGAGCGCGCTTCCGGGGCAAGCCCTGTAAACACCAGCTTCAGCCCCAAAAACTGCATCGTGCCGATGGGTATGAGCAGGATGATGGAGCTGAGCGTAATCAAGATTTCCAGCACCCTACTTTCGAAATGGTCACGGAAGAAATCCGGGATCGTTGCCGAACCGTAGAGCGCCCCCGCGCGCCAGATCCAGGGGCCTACGAAGTAGATGCAGGGCGCGGCGATCAGGATGTAGCCGAAGAACCAGAGGACGAAGCCCTCCCCCCCTGCATAGACCCCGCCCGGAAAGCCGAGCATGCTGGCGATGGAATAAGTCTCGCCCACCGAGAGGAAGAAAAACAGGATCGGCCCGAACTGCCCGGAGGCCACGAAAAACTCGCGTGCATCGGGGTTGGAATGCCCCCGCCGCGACCACAGCGCGATACCCAGCGAAAGCGCCATGACGGCGATGAATACAGCCAGCATCACCTACTCTCTCCCTCACAGGACCGACCATGGCCGGGCACATCGTCCCGGTCGCTCGCCGCGCCGCCGAAGCGGTAGCAGATAAGCAGGCACAAGCTGGTCAGCGGCGCGCAGGCGAAGAGACACCAGCTACTCCACGATATACCGAGGAACCGTCCGGCCGAGGCCGGCACCAGCAGCGCCGAGGCCAGGACCAGCGCAAGCGGCAGGGCAATACCCAGGAACGGAGGCCACCAGGGCATCGCGCCATCGGGCATTTCGGCCGCGCGGCGCGGCGGGGTACCGCTCATGCCCCGGACCTCTCCGGATTGGGGAGGGACACGGAACACCAGATCACAGCGTCAGGTCTTTCCAGGCTTTGCTATCGGAGCCCGGCGGCGTGCTGGCTTCAAAGACGCCGCGCGCGATGGCGCGGGCCAGCGTGTCGGCGGCAACAGCCCCGGCGCGCAGGACTGCGACGGGACGGGGGCCCTTCACCTCGACCCGTCCGGTCGAAATCGCAAAGACGACATCGCCGTCAAAGGGCGTGTGGATCGGGCGGATGGCGCGTGCCATGCCGTCCTGCGCCATCATGGCAAAGCGCTTCATCTCATCGGGCGTGAGATCAAGGTCGGTCGCTACGCAGGCGATCGTGGTGTTTTCCTTGGCCGCGGGCGCCTTGGTGTAACCCCACTGCTCGGGCGAGGCGTACATGGCGCTGGGAGGAAGTCCGCCGAACTCATCGCCGATCTCGAAGGGGCTCGCCCAGAAGTTGCGGGTGCCCGGCGCAACGGTCGAGCCCATCGCGTTGACCGCAACGATGGCGCCCACGGTGGCCCCGTCACTGACGAGCGTCGAGGCCGAGCCGAGCCCGCCCTTGAGACCGCCCGCCTGCGCGCCGTACCCCGCGCCCGCCGTGCCCAGCGCAAAGTCCGCACCCGCCGCATCGAGCGCGGAGATGCCCAGCGCGCGGTACGGGGGCTCGGTGCCCCAGTCCTTGTCCCCGCCATTGGCCAGATCGTAGAGAATGGCCGAAGGCACGATGGGCGACACCGGCACGCCCGGACGCGCCATCCCGCCATAGCCGATGCCCTTCGACCCCAGCACGGCGGCCACGCCATCGGCGGCGGCCAGGCCGTAGGAGGAACCGCCCGAAAGCACGATGGCGTTCGCGGCATGGACAAGGTTGTGGCCTTCCAGCGCGTGGCTCTCGCGCGTGCCGGGGCCTCCACCGCGCACGTCAATTGCGGCGGTCGAGAGCTTGTCGGCGAGGATCACCGTGGTGCCGGTCCGTACCCTAGCGTCCTGCGCGTTGCCGACGCTCAGCCCGGCGACGTCGGTAATCAGATTGCGGGCGCCGGTGCGTCCGGTGCTGCGCAGCGCAGATTCCTGCGCGAGAATCGGCGCGGCAAAGGCCAGGCCTCCAAAGCCGGCGGCGCCCATGAGTACGTTGCGACGGTTCATTTCATCTCCTCGACCCGGCCGGGAATGCGGCCCCGCGGTCGGTTGTAGTCCAGCATCGCCTGCGGTGCCTGGCAACGCGCCACCATCTCACCCACCACCTCGCGGCGCTGGGCATGCAGGTCGGTCACCGAAAGCGGCTTTGCACGATAAGTCGCAACTTCCTGCGACGTATAGGGTTTTGCAAGCTTCGAAGTGGGAACTTCTCCCAAATCGAACATGACGTAATTGAGAACATCGGCGAGATCCTCGTCCGACAGGCGCGCGAACGTCACGTTGGGCAAGCGCCCGGCAAAGGATCGACTTTCAGGTGTGCACAGGAAGAACCCGGCGCGTGCCGAGAGGTCAGGGACATTGCCGGCAACCGAGCGCCCCTCCAGCCCGTGACACCCCCCGCAACGCTCCACGAAATTTGAACGCGCGCTGCGCGGAAAGGCCGGGGGCGCGGCATGAGATGTGTCCTCCTGCGGACTTCGTGCCGTGGCCGCGTAGGCCCCGCTCGCCAGCAGCGCCGCGCCGATCAGCGCACACACCACCATTCGTGCGGCCGAAACCGTCACGAGCAGGCCCTTTCTTCCCCCGCAAGCCCCGGCGTCATACCGGCCCGACAAGCGCAGCCGTGGAGCAATGGTAGCTCATCGACTTCGTGCCAAAGCACCAGATGATCTCGTTGTCGGCCATAGGACGGTAGGCGGGCATCTCACGCTCGGTCCCGTCGCAGTGACAATCGGTCTGACACATGCTCGCCCCGCAGCAATCGCGGTAAGCGATCAGGTAGGAACGTCCGTCCTCGGGGTTGCGGCAGGTGCCGACCCAGGATGTGGGCGAGGCCTCGGTCCCTGGCGGACAGGTGTGGATGCCGCCCCCGCAGCAGGTGCACAGCGCCCCGTCGATGGCGCAGTAGCGCCAGTAGTTACACTGCGTATCGTCCTTGGTCTGCGCGGTGCGCGCAAAGTTGCTGAGCGGCACGTCGGCGTCCTGCGCGCGGGCCACGGGCAGCACCGGGAAGAAGGGGGCAAAGCTTGCCGCACCGCCGACCTTGGCCAGAAGCGAGCGGCGCGAGGTCCCCTTGGCGAGCCCGCGCGAGAGCTTCTCGCTGGCGCTGTCGATGAGTTTCCAGTTCATGGGTGCAATTCTCCTTCCAAGGCGCGCCTCATTCGGCGGCCTCCAGCGCCGGGGCGCGGCTTGCGTGCACGTAACTCTGCACGTTGGCGTGACCCGTCTCGTGCGAGACCAGCAGGCTCTCCAGGT
Source organism: Novosphingobium sp. BW1 (assembly GCF_008107685.1). GTDB lineage: Bacteria > Pseudomonadota > Alphaproteobacteria > Sphingomonadales > Sphingomonadaceae > Novosphingobium. Next base: position 82,193 of record NZ_VIRF01000060.1, on the reverse strand, counting down.
GTTCGCGGCTGTTGACGAGGCCGCGCGCGACCACCTTGCCCGCGTCATCAAGCAGAATCGCGTGGGGCAGCTTGGCGACCGCGAAGGCCATGCCCACCTCGGGCCCGTTGACAACGGTCTGGCCTACAAGGCCATGGCGCTCAATCATGCGGCGCTGCTCGTCCGGGTCCTCATCCCCCACGAAGACGAGATCGACATGCTCGTCGCGCGCCACGTCGAGCGCGATGGGAATGAGCTTCTTGCAGATCGGGCAGGACGGCGCGACGAAGAGCAGCAAGCGCAGCGAACCAGTGGGAAGTACCCCGCCGATCTCGATTGTGCCGCCGCCCAGCAGATGACCGGGCATGACGGGCGCCTGCTCGCCGGCCTGGGCGCCTTGCGCGGTGGCGAGCGCGCCAACGGGCGCAAGGCGTTCATGAAGGACGCCGATCTGGCGGGCCAGCGCCAGGATAACGAAGGCCATGGCGATGACCAGCATCCAGAGCAGGACAAGGGCAGTGGTGACAAGAAGCATCGGTCAGCCTCCGGCTTGGGGTCGGGCGCGCCGTGCCGGAAGCGCCCAGAAGATTTCGAGAATGTGGAGCAGCATCGCGCCCAGCAAACCGGCTACAAGAGCCACGAGGAGCGCGAGCCCCTGCGCCATGGAGACAGGAACGAGCCCGCTAATCCCAGCCGAGCCGGTCAAGAGCCCGGCCCAGACAAGATTGCGCACGACCATGCCTGTGCGCAGCGGCTGGCGCAGTTCATCGCCCCGGCAACCGCAGTCGATATGCGCGCGACCGCGGGCGATGTTGATGGCGATGGCCCCCGCAAAAAGCGTAAGCAGCAGCGCCGCACTGAAGGCCGCCAGCGAAGCCGTCAGCGGCACGAGAAGCCCGGCAGCGAGCGCGAGTTCGCCCCAGGGAAGCAGTGCCGCCACCACGCCCACCAGAGAGCGCGGGAGCAGCTTGTAGTTGGCGACCACGCCTGCAAAGGCCGAACGGTTGCGCAGCTTGGGAAGCGCCGCTCCCACGAAGAGCAGCGCGGTCCCACAGCGCAGGGCCCCTGCCCCGGTGGCGAGAAGAAGGCTTGTGTCGAATACGCTCATGGCATCGGAGTGACCGGCACGACCGATCCCACGTTGCTCACCGAGGTCTTCTCGCTACGATCGAGCGCGTTGAGGACTTCCAGCCCACCATCCTCGGTGATGAGGTAAAGCAGGGGCTCGGCATCCTGGCTGACCTCGACCGAGGTCACCGGCGTCTTGAGCGGCACGCGCTCCACCACTTCACGCGTAGTCAGGTCGACCACCCAGAGCTGTGTCCCCTTTTCCTTCTGCGTCCAGTGCTCGCCCGGGTGCATCAGCACGAAGAGGAGATTGCTGGCGTGATGCCAGGCCGAAACCACACCGCCGCCTGGACGCCAGGCCAGCTGCAGGTCGTCAGGCCGTGCAAGTTCAAGCCCCGCAGCCTCCTGGATCGGCCAGGCGGCGAGTTGCTCAGCATCGCCCAGTGACACCTCGTGGATGATTCCAGTGTAGGACAGGAATACCCCCTTGCCCGCCTGGGGATCGATCGCGGCTTCCTCGAAAAGGGGGTCGTTCTCCGCATCGAAGAACGCGGCCGAGCGCGTAAGCTCGAGCGCCTTGGCCGTATCGACCGAGCCAATCGAACCGTCGCCGCAGATGACCGCGAAGCCGGTCCTTCCCCAGGCCATGGCGTGGGCGCAGCCGGGGATATCGACCACATGTACATCGCCGCTTGCAAGGTCCACCACGTTGACCGAGGCCGACGGATCGAAGTTGTACATGTAGGCGCGCGCGCCGTCGGTGCTGATCGAGAAGTTGGTGCGGCGCGGAACCATGAAGACCCGGCCCGGCAGACTGATCTCTTCCTGGAGGTTGAGCGTGCGACCATCGTAGACACTGATCATGTCCTGGCGTGTTCCACGGTTGCCCTTGGTCCAGATCGTCTCGGCCACATAGATACGCGACTGGTCGGGCGAATAGGCAATGTTGGCCAGGCCGCCGAGCGACACGGTGCCCAAGAGCTTGCCGTCTTCGCCGTCGCGAATCTGCGCGCCGCCCGAACCGAAGCCGCCCGCAAGCATCAGCCGGTGCGGCCCGGGCGCGCCCATGACCGCCACGTCGCTGACTTCCTCTTCGAGCGGCGGCGGCAATCGGCCTTGCGCCGCGATGGCCGCACCCGGGAGTGCAAGGGCCAACAGGGCCGATGCAAGGCGAAGTGATGTCTTGATGTGCATGAAACCCCCGTTCCTGCGAATGCGGCGAGTACACATCGAAGGCGGTCAGGTCACAAGACTGTTTTTTGCACTGCAACCCATATGAAATATTGATCATCCTCAAACCGTCACATAGACTTGTCCCATTCCGGACAAAACGACTGGGGCCACACCAGAACAGATAAGGCCAGCGCCCCTGGAACAGGGAGTTACCTTATATGATGGACGAAGTAGGCGTGCGCCTGCGCGCCGTGCGCGAGCGCAAGGACATCAGCCAGAGGGCCTTGGCCAAACTGGCCGGCATACCCAGCAGCACGATCTCGCTGATCGAGGGCGGACGCACCAACCCCTCGGTCGGATCGCTCAAGCGTATCCTCGATGCGATCGGCATGACGCTGGGTGAATTCTTCAACCTCGACGTAACCGAGGATCGAAGCATTTTTTTCAAAGGAAACGATCTTTCGGAAATCGGGCGCGGTGGCGTCAGCTATCGCCAGGTGGGCCGGAGCGGCAGCTCCTCGATCCAGATGCTCTACGAAACCTACCAGCCGGGCTCGGAAAGCGGGCGGGTGATGCTCACTCATGAAGGCGAGGAAGCGGGTGTCATCATCTCGGGCAAACTGGAAGTGACGGTCGCTGAGGAGACCCGCGTTCTGCAGGTGGGCGATGCCTATCTCTTCTCCAGCCAGTTGCCCCATCGCTTCCGCAATACGGGCAAGGAACCGTGCATCGTGGTGAGCGCCTGCACCCCGCCCAGCTTCTAGAAAAAAGATGCAAGGCGTACTGCAACTTGCTCAATATGCTGATCGCCAAATTGCAGAAAAGTCTATTTTGCGGTGCATTGCCGCATGTTTTTTGCAACGCAAGAAATAGACTTGTCGCAGTGCCGCAATTGCCATCACTCTGTCATCGATTGCTGAAGCATAGGATGCCAGTTCTGTGGATGACCTCGCGAATTTCTGGATGCCCTTCACCGACAACCGCGGATTCAAGGCAACCCCGCGGCTGCTCGCTTCGGCCAGCGGTTGCCATTACCGCGATGTGCAAGGAAACGAGATTCTCGACGGCACCTCGGGGCTGTGGTGCGTCAATGCCGGGCACGCCCGTGGCCCGATCGTCGCCGCCATCCGCAAACAGGCCGAGGAACTTGACTTTGCGCCGACCTTCCAGCTCGGCCACCCCAAGGTATTCGAATTGGCGCAGCGGCTGGAGACAATCTTTCCCCGCGGCATCAACCGCTTCTTCTTCGGAAACTCGGGCTCCGAGGCCGGCGATACAGCTCTCAAAATCGCCTACGCCTACCATGAGGCCCGCGGCGAACCGGCACGCAAGCGCATCATCGGGCGCCAGCGCGGTTACCACGGCGTTGGTTTTGGCGGCATTTCGGTGGGCGGCCTGCCCAACAACACGCGCGGCTTTCCGCTGTTGCCCGGGTTCAGCCACCTCTCGGCGACGCTCGACATCGCGAACAACGCCTTCACGCGCGGCCAACCGGACACCGGCGCAGACCTCGCTGACGAACTGCTCGGCTTCATCGAGGAGTTCGGCGCCGAGACTATCGCGGCGGTCATGGTTGAGCCGATGTCGGGATCTGCCGGGGTGCTCGTGCCCCCAAAAGGCTATCTCGAACGCCTGCGAGAGATCACGCAGGAGCACGGCATCCTCCTCATCTTCGACGAGGTGATCACCGGCTTCGGGCGCCTGGGGGCGGCCACGGCCTCGCAGCGCTTCGCCGTCACGCCCGACATCGTCACCACGGCCAAGGGCCTCACCAACGGGGCCGTTCCGATGGGCTGCACCGCCGTGCGCCAGGACATCTACGACGCTGTCACCCAGGCCTCGGTACCGGGAATCGAATTCTTCCACGGCTACACCTATTCGGGCCATCCGCTGGCCGCGGCAGCCGCGCTTGCCTCGCTCGATGTCTACGAGGGCGAAGGCCTGTTCGAGCGCGCCGCCTCCCTCGAAAGCATCTTCGAGGACATCGTCCACGCCCTGGCCGATGCGCGCCACGTCATCGACGTGCGCAACCTGGGGCTGGTGGCCGGGATCGAACTGGCCCCACGCGAGGGCGCCCCCGGCGGGCGCGCGATGGAGCTGTTCCACGCCTGCTTCGATGCCGGTGTCCTGATCCGTGTGACAGGCGACATCGTCGCGCTGTCGCCGCCGCTCATCGCCTCGCCCGATCACTTCGAACGGATCGCGGTTACCATCGCCGACACGCTGGCGAAAATTCACTGATAGAAAAGCGAAAACACCACTATGGCGTCCGACCGCGGAATAGAGGGGTGCGGTCGAAGGTCCTTGGGAGAGGCCTGAAACGGGGGGGAAACGCAATCATGCGTTCACCAAATACAAGGGAGCTGACATGAATACGTATTTGGGTCGGACGGCAATCGGCGCGATCGTGGCTGCCACGCTCTGCGCGCCCGCCTATGCACAGGTATCCGAGAACGAGGACGGCAGCATTGTCGTGACCGCGCAGCGGCGTGAACAAAACGCACAGGACGTAGGCATTGCGCTCAGCGTCATCGGCAGTGATGAACTGGAGCAGCGCGGCGTCACCAACGTCAACCAGCTGCAGGACGCAACGCCCAGCCTCGAGATCGAGCCCGCCTTCGGAGGCGGCGCAGCGCAGTTTCGCCTGCGCGGCGTGGGCTTTCAGGACTACGCCTCGAACAACTCGCCCACCGTCGGGGTCTACGTCAACGAAGTTGCCTACCCGGTGCCGGTGATGACACAGGGGCTCATCTTCGACGTTGCGAGGGTCGAGGTTCTGCGCGGGCCTCAGGGCACGCTCTACGGACGTAACACCACGGGCGGCGCGGTCAACTTTACCACCAACAAGCCGACCGACCAGTTCACCGCAGGCGGGATGGTCGAATATGGCCGCTTCGATGCGCTGCGCGGCGAGGCCCACGTCTCGGGTCCGCTCACGGAGGGCATCAACCTGCGCGTCTCGGGTGCAACTCAGCAGGGCGGGGCCTACCAGTACAATCGCGATACCGGCGAAGAGATCGGCGATGCCAACCGCTGGGCGGGCCGCGCGCTGCTCGCGATCGAGCCGGTGGGCAGCGGCTTTTCCGGGCTGCTCGACTTTCACTACGGGCGCGACAAGTCGGACGCCATCGGCCTCTACCTCCTCAATGACCTGCCCACGCGCGCCGGTAGCGGCCCTGTCATTCCCGCCGACACCGACCGCTTCGCGACCGGCTGGGGTCTCTCGCCCCAGCTCTTGGCCGACACCGAGCTTTCAGTGGGCGACGTGCCGGGCGTCGACAACGAGACCTGGGGCGTTTCGGGCAATCTCTCCTACGACTTCGGCAGCGTCACGCTGACCAGCGTCACCGCCTACGACTGGCTTCACCGCGAACAGTTCGGCGACTGGGACAGCTCAGCCTCGGTCGAGGCGGACACCTTCTTCGGTAGCGATGTCGACGTGTTCGCGCAGGAAGTCCGCCTCGGCAATTCGCAGCCCGGTCCGCTGACATGGGTAGTGGGCGCCTATTACTCGCAGCAGAACCTCGACGAGCGCTACTACTCCGACTTCGTTGATGTCTATGGCACGTATGCCCGTGTGAACTATGCGCAGAAGGTGGAATCCATCAGCGGCTTCGGCCAGCTCGAATACGCCTTCTCGCCGCGCTTCAAGGCCATTGCCGGGCTGCGCTACGAGTACGAGAAGCGCCAGCTTCAGGGCTTCGGCTCGGCCTTCGGCGGCGCGCAGGCCCTCCCGCCGACCGACGTTGCCACCTCGATGAAGCCGCTGACCGGCAAGCTCGCGTTCGAATTCACGCCAAGCGACGACCTCCTGCTCTACGCCTCGGCCAGCAAGGGCACCAAGTCGGGTGGTTTCACCACCTATAACACCGGCAACGAGAGCGGCATCGAGCCCTTCGCGCCCGAAACGCTCTACGCCTACGAAGTCGGCTTCAAGGCCAATCCCTCGCGCACCTTCCAGATCAACGGCTCGTTCTTCTATTACGACTACCGCGACCAGCAGGTGCTTTCGGCGGTCTGGGGCGACAATGGCGCGGTCGGACGCTTCGCCAACGCGCCCAAGTCGAGCATCTGGGGAACCGAACTGGAAGTGGTCATCACCCCCATCGAAGGCGTCACGCTCACGCAGTACGTGGGCTACAAAAAGGGGCGCTACCTCGAGTTCTTCGATCTCGACGTGCCCGCGTCGAACGCGGTGGGCGAAGCCGTCTACACCGACCGCGCCCACACCGACATCCCCTTCCCCAACCTCTCGCTGGGCGGCTCGATGCGCTACGCGATCCCGATGGGCGATTACACGCTGACCCCATCGGCGACCTACTTCTTCCGTGAGGAATACCCCTCGTGGCTGGGCGAGACTTTCGACATCGCGGCCTACTTCGTGGTCAACGCCGAGGTGCAGCTGACGCCGACCAACGGGCCCTGGACGCTCAGCCTGTGGGGTCGCAACATCTTCAACGAAGAGTACGACCTTACCCGCAACTACTTCACCAGCGCGGACATCGCCCAGCCCGCGCGTCCGGTCAGCTACGGCGTGCGCTTCAGTATCGACTACTGATCGGGGCCCTTCCGCCGCCCCCCACACCTATCCAACGCCAGGCCCCGCATGTCCCATCCGACATGCGGGGCCTGTTGCGTCCGAGTGCCGTCGCTCCGCGCGCAGAAAGGCGTTGATAGACATGGGTTATGGGCTGCCCAAGTCTTGGCAGGACGGGCTTTGCCACCTTCTGGTATCCCCTTCACTTGTTCCCCTCCTGCAGATCCACAAGGATGTCACCGCCCGATGCTGAAAGCCTGGTTCAAGATGCCGCTCTGGAAACGAGTCCTTGCCGCCCTTGTCCTGGGCATCGCGGCAGGCCTTGTGCTGGGCGAGCAGGCGAACGCGATCCGCTGGATCGGCGACCTCTTCATCCGCGCGATCAAGATGCTGGTGGTGCCGCTCATCTTCTTCTCGCTGGTCTCCGGGATCACCGCGGTGGGCGACATCGGGCGCCTTGGGAAGGTGGGCGGACGCGCGCTCCTGCTGTTCATGAGCACAGCGCTCATCTCGGTCACGCTGGGCATGGGTCTAGCCACATTCGCCCAGCCGGGTGAGGGGCTGTCCATTGCCCTTCCCGCAGGCAGCGCGGTGCCCGAAGCGCCCGACCAGTCGCTCATCGCGATGATCGTGGGGCTTGTTCCGGAGAACCCAATCATGGCCATGGCGCAGGGCTCGATCCTGCCCGTCATCGTCTTCTCGGTGCTCTTCGGCATGGCCATCCTTGTCTCGGGCGAAGAGGGCAAACCCCTCGCGCGGGCGATGAACGCGGGCTCTGTCGTTATGCAGAACATGACCATCTTCGTGATGGAGCTGACGCCGCTGGGCGTCTTTGCGCTCATCGCCTGGGTTGCAGGGACCTTCGGCTTCGAGGCGCTGGTGCCGCTCTCCAAGCTGGTCGGGCTCAATTACCTGGGCTGCGCGATCATCCTGGGCATCGTCTACCCGCTGATCCTCAAGGGCATCGCGCGCCTCCCCGTGCGCGATTTCTACCGCGGCATCATCGATGCGCAGGCCGTCGCGTTCTCGACCGCATCGTCCAACGCCGCGCTCCCCGTCACGCTGCGCTGCGTCGAGCGGAACCTGGGCGTTTCCAACTCCATCGCAAGCTTCACCGTGGCGCTTGGGGCGACGATCAACATGAACGGCACCGCGATGTACCTGGGCGTCATCGCGCTGTTCGGCGCGCAGGCCTATGGTATCGAACTGAGCTGGTTCTCCTACGTGATGATCGCCCTCACCTCCACGCTGGGCGCGATCGGCGCGGCGGGCGTACCCGGCTCGGGCCTCGTGATGATGAGCCTTGTCCTTTCCTCCATCGGCGTGCCGCTAGAGACCATCGCCTTCGTCGCGGGGATCAACCATCTTCTCGACATGGCGCGCACGATGACCAACGTCACCGGGGATGCCACCGTTGCGGTCGCGGTCGGCCGCATGGCGGGCGAGATCGATGTCGAGGAATACATCTCGGCCGACGACGTCTGAGGAAAAAGGCAGCGGATCTGCAAAGTGGACGTTGGCCCTCGGATCTTCTCTCTTAATTTTCCTTCAAAAAAAGAGGCGCTGCATCCCCATGGACGCAGCGCCTCTTCTCTATGACCTGCCCGGTCTGGGGGTGGGTGGGGTCACGCCAGGCAGGCCACCGCCTCGATCTCAACGTCCCCGGCGACAAGCCCGGAGATTACCGTGGATCGGGCGGGAAAGAGTTCACCAAAGACCTCGCGGTAGACCGCGTTGAAGCCAGCCATGTGCGCCGTGTCGGTCAGCCAGGCGGTCACCTTCACGACCTGGTCGAGCCGGGCCCCTGCCTCGGCGAGCACAGCCTCCAGGTTCGCCAGCGCCTGGCGCGTCTGGACGGTGATGTCCCCGAGGACAATCGCGCCATCGGCGCCGCGTGGAAGTTGGCCCGAGGTGAAGACAAAATCGCCCGCGCGGCGAAAGCGGCTGAGCGGGGGACGTGTCGGCGTGGTCATGGGAAAAGTCCTTCTTTCAATGTAGCTCGCAGTCGGCGGCCAGCACCTGCTGGGCAACGCGCTCGCCGCAGCCCGCCGCGAAGGTCCAGCCCAGCATACCGTGCCCGATATTGAGGAAGATCCGCTCGCTTGCGCGCCGCACTTCGGGTACGCTGTCCGGGCGCATCGGGCGCAGGCCTGCCCAGCCATCTTTGGCCTCATCGTAGCGCGCTGCATGCGGCAAGCCAGCGCGTGCGCCCTCCACGAGCGCCCGCAGCCGCGCCGGATCGACCGCCGTGTCGTGCACGCCGAGCTCGGCCAACCCGGCAATCCGCATGGTCTTGCCCAGACGGCAGAACACGATCTTGCGCGCGGTATCGGTGAGGCTGACGTGCGGGGCATGCGCACCGAGCGGGGCCGCAAAGCTGTAGCCCTTCATGGGCTGTATCGCCGCACGAATGCCGAGCGGGGCAAGATAGGCGGGCGCATCAATGCCCAGGCATACCACCATGCGGCGCGCCCGGACGGTTCGCAGTGAGCCCCTTTCGGGGATCGTCACGCTGTCTGGGGTAATCAGCGGCGCACCGGCGGCAAAATCGAATTGCGCGATAACGCCGTAGTCGCGCCTCAGCACCCTCAGAAGGCCACGGCAAAAGAGATAGGGATCTCCTACTTCCTCCTCCGGCGTCCAGAGCGCGCCGACGAAGTGCCCCGCCTCGGTGAGCGCGGGCTCGATCTCCCGGGCCTGCGCGGCCCCGACGACATGCTGTTCAAAGCCAGCCTCGCGCTTCATCTGCGACACCTCTTCGGCGCGCGCCAGCGCCGCGTCGTCACGGAAGAGGTGCATCTTGCCGGGACGCGCATGATCGAAGGCAAAGGGATGGTGCGCGCACATATCCGCAAGGGCGACCTGTGATTCCACGCCCAGCTCCAGCGCCGCCCAGGTCTTCTGGGAAAACCGCGCGCCGGTGCAATTGCGCAGGAACGCGAGACCCCAGCGCAGGAACTCGGGATCGAACGAGGGGCGCACGCGAAACGCAGGGTCAAGATCGGCCAGCATGCCCGGCATCTTGCGCCAGAGCGAAGGCTGAGCGAGCGCGTCGGCATAGGCAAAGCTGAGCTGCGCGCCATTGGCAAAGGAGGTTCCCCGCCCCGGCTCGCCTGCACGCTCGACCAAAACCACGCGAAGCCCGCGCCGCGCCAGCGCATAGGCCGTGCACATGCCCACGACGCCCGCCCCCAGCACGGCCACATCGACCGGCGCGTCGTCTTCGGGCGCCTTCGCAGCGCGCGCGCGCGCCTCTCCCTTCGCGGATCGCGAATGGTCCATCTCGTTCCTCGTCCTATCGTGTTCGGAGCCGGCAAGGGCCTTGCGGCGCGTTCTGCGCGAAGCGTGGCTCAGGCCGGGCAGGTGCCCGGTGTCGGCGCATGGCGTAGCGCTTTGCCCGCCGCAATCCCCGTCGGCTTGCCCTCCCGGATCGCCTGCTGGCCATTCACGAAGAGCGCATCGACACCCACCGCCAGCTCGCGCGGCGAAACGTAGGTCGCGACCGGCCGGTAGCCTTGTGGATCGAATACCACGACATCAGCCTTGTACCCTGCTTTCAGGTGCCCCCGTTCGGTGAGACCGAACATGTCGGCGGTCCGCCCCGTGCTTGAATTGATGAAAGTTGCAAGGTCAATCACCTGTTCGGCCTTAACGTACTTGGCGTATTTCTGCGGAAAGTTCGCGTACATGCGCGGATGCCCTTCCGAACCGTCCGAACTGGTGACGACCCAGGGCTGGCGCATGAAGGCCGCAATGTCGCGTTCGGCCATGTTGAAGGAGACCAGCTTGCCCGAGCGATCCCCGTCGCGGATGATACGGATCGCGGCGTCGCGCGGGTCCAGATTCCAGCGTGCGGCGATCTCATCCAGACGCATCGCGGTCCATTCGTGCCCCGGATGGCTCAAAAGCAACGCGTGCGGGCCACCCCGGCGGCGCATGTTTTCGGTCATCTGCGCTTTGATCCGATCCTGCGTTGCTGGATCGTCGAGGCGCTTCAGCAGCGCTTGACGCCCACCGTCCTGCGCCCAGCCGGGCAGCAGCGAGGCTTGAAGGCTCGTTCCCGAAGCCTCCCAGGGGTACTGGTCAGCCGTCACGTCCTGGCCCTGTGCGCGCGCCTTCTCGATCTGCGCAATGATCGCACCGGAGGTCCCGTGAACGTCGACGCCCAGCACCTTGATGTGGGCGAAGTGGACCGGCAGGCCTGCCTCGCGCCCGATGGTGATCGCCTCTTCCACCGACTTTTCGATGCCGATGGTGTAGGTGGCCTCGTCGCGCTGGTGGGTGTCGTAGATCCCGCCACGCTTTGCAGCCTCGCGGGCCAGCGCGGCCACTTCGCCGGTCTTCGAGAAACTTTGCGGAGCGTAGAACAGACCCGTCGAAAGGCCGAGCGCGCCCTCGCACATGCCCTTGGCAACGAGCGCCTGCATACGCTCCAGTTCCTCGCTTGTAGGCGCGCGGGCATCGTTCTCCAGCACCGCCCGGCGCACCGGACCAAAGCCGACATACGCCGCGACATTGGTGCCGAAGGTGCGCGCCTCGACATCATCGAGAAAGGCCTTCACCTCGGGCGTACCGCCCCCGTCGACGCCCGTGAAGATCGTCGTCACGCCCTGCATCAGCCAGGGCAGGTTGAGACGGCCCTCGCCCCCCGCGCTCTCCAGGAAACGCTGGGCGTGGGTGTGCGGATCAATGAAACCGGGCGCCACGATCTTGCCCGTGGCATCGACCACGCGGGCGCCTTCGGGCACCCCGCGCGCCGGGCCGACATAGACGATGGCATCGCCGCGCAGCACCACGTCCCCGGTCACAGGCGACATGGAGGCGCCATCGTATATCGTCCCGCCCCGGATAACGGTCAGGGGGGCATCCGGCTCGTCGCCTTTGCCGTTCGCGGCGAAGGGCACGAGCAGGGCCGCCCCTGCCAGCAGACCGAGCGTGGCTTTACGCAGCGAGAGTGTCTTCATCGCGTCTTCCTTTCATCGCCGCGCAGCAGCACAAGTTCGCCCGAGCGTCCCCGGCTGAGGGTAAGTCGCGCCGGATCGCAGGTCACGGCGAGGCGCATGGGGCCTGCATGAAACGCGCCGTCATCCTCGGGCGCAAAATGCAGCACGCGCGGGCTCTCCACCAGCGGTGTTGCGATCGTGACGGCAAGACCCTTCCCCTCGCGTGCCAGCGTGTAGTCCGCGTTCAGTTCCTCGGAATGGTAGGTGCCCGCTGCGGGCATTTGGGGCATTCCGGGGCGGCGCACACCTGCCGCGTCCAGCGCCTTTTCCAGCGTTGCGCTCGCCTTCCAGTCACCCCGGTTGCACAGGAGCGCGAAGGACTGCCCGCGATCGGGGAGGCGCAGATAGACATGCTTGAAGGCCTGCGCCGAGCCGCCATGCGTGACGATCCGCTCACCGCCTCTGCGCCCGATATGCAGGCCGCCGCCGTAGGTCAGCCCCTTGCCATCGTCGAGTACGCTACCATCGGCCAGCCGCCCCGGCGTCAGCAGAATGTCAGCGACTTCGGGTGTCCAGACAGATCCGCCTTGCGCAACTTCGCGCTCCCACGCGGCAAGGTCGGCCATCGAGAGCATCAGCCCACCCGAACCCGAAAAGCGCGGGAAGGTGTCGCGCTCGACGAAGTGATCGCCCTTTGGCAGATACCCGTGCGCAAAGGTGCCCGCCGCAGGGTTCGCGTTGTCGAGGAAGTAGGCGTTGGGCATGCCCGCCGGGCGAAAGATGGCCTCCCGCGCATAGGCGGCGAAGGACTGTCCCGAAACGCGCGCGACGATCTCGGCAAGGAGCAGGTACCCCCCATTCGAATAGCTGTAGGCGCTGCCCGGTGTGAACGCCGTACCCTGCTGGCGAAACAGCAGGTCGAGCGCTTGCGCGCGGCTCGCCTCGCCAACGTCTTCCATTCCCGCAAGGCGCAAGAGCGAGAGGAAGTCGCGAATGCCCGAGGTATGGTGCATCAGCATTTCCACGGTAACGGGCCGCTCGTAGACGGGCAGTTCTGGCAGGTAGCGACGCACGTCATCCTCCAGCGCCAGCTTGCCCTCAGCCACCAGCTTTGCGGTTGCCAGCGCGGTGAACTGCTTGGAAAGCGAGGCGCCGTAAAAGAGGGTCTGGGCATCCAGCGCGCGGTGCGCAGAGAGATCGGCCTGCCCTTGCGCGACGAGGCGTACGGTACGCCCCTTCTCGAACTGCGCGAACACGCAGCCCGGCTCCGCATGCCCCGGCGCACCCGATGCACTGGACAGAACGGCGCGTATCGCAGCCTCGTCCCCCGGCGCTGCAGCACTGCGGCCCGCGCCCAGCAGCGCCAGCGCAGCACAGGTCACGTGTGCAAGCGCGCGCAGGCGGGAACGGGGCGAACGAAGGGCAGTCACATCAATAGCTTTCACAGACGCACAGAAACAACGTGGCAGGAGCAGGGCCACGGTGTGCCTCCTCCAGGCAGCCAGGGCAATGTCGCCTTCTTGGTTAGGGCATAACCCATGTCTATAAGTCCCCTTCCACGGGCGCGAGCTCCATCGCCTCGGCCATGACCGCGCGCATCTCGTCCACGAAAAGGTCGATCAGGGCCAGCGCGGGCGGGTCCTCCAGCGTGATCGCGTTGATCGGCGCGCGCACGTCGGGGGCCAGCGGATGGAAGGAAAGGTCGGGTACGCTGAGCGCGGCGGCGGTATAGGCATCGGTCACGGTCAGCCCCTGCCCCTCGCGCACGAGGGCCAGCGCGGTGTAATACGTGTGCGAGGTCACGATCTCGTTGGGGACGATCTCGAGCCGGGTCAGCTCGTTGACGAAGAGGTCGGCCAGAGGCCCGCTGTCGCGAAGGCCAATGAAGTCGCGACCGTCGAGCACCTCCATCGCGACCGGGGCCGTATGCGGCGCCAATTCTCCCGAAGGGGCGACCACGACAAGCGCTGCATTTCCGACAGAAATCTGTCGCAAGGGAACCTGCCGCACGACCCGGTAGCCGATGGCAACGTCGCACTCGCGCTCGAACAGGCTGCGCTCCACTTCGCGGCTGTGGAGCGTGGTAATCTCGAAGGTTACATCCGGGTTCTTGCGGCGCAGGCGCGCCACTGCGCGCGGGGCGACGACCAAGCCCAGCGACGGCAGGACCGCGACCCGCAGATGCCCGCCCTTGCGCGCGCCGATGTTGCGCGCCGCGCGCGACAACCGCCCGAGCCGGCTGTAGACTTCGGCCACTTCAGCAAAGAGTTCGTGCGCCGCTTCGGTCGCGACAAGGCGCCCCCTGGTCCGCTGAAAGAGTTCGTAGCCCAGTTGGTCCTCGGCATGGCGAAGGACCTTACTGACCGAGGGCTGCGAGACGTTGAGGGCGCGTGCCGCCTCACTGATCGAGCCCTGCTCGTAGACCGCGTGGAAGATCTCGATGTGGCGCAAGCGCATGTCCGCCCTCCTTTTCCTTGGCAACCGCCCCCTTATAGACAACGGTTATACCCCAAGGAAAAGCCATCATTGGACCATCCCCTGTGAATCCCGGATCACCGTTGCAGATTTGTGTCAGCGTCCACAGGCGGCCTGACCCGAACCAACATCCAGGGGGATAGACCATGCTCTTGTCTGCACGTTCGCACCGGCTTCGCGCCGGACTGCTCATCACCAGCTGCTTTGCCGGACTTCCGCTCGCCGCCCACGCGCAGGCCACAGCGCCTGCGCCAGCCTCGGACGATGCCATCGCCAACGAGATCGTCGTCGTCGGCTCGCAGATCAAGAACCTCAAGACCGCAGGCGAACTGCCGGTCTCGGTGGTGAGCGACGATGACATCAGCGCGATCGCACCGACTTCGGCGGCCGACCTGCTGCAGGCCCTGCCCGCCAACGGCACGATGAACTTCAACGGCACCGACACGGTCTCGGGCGGCGTTCACTCGGCGCGCGGCGACGTGGCATCGGTAAACCTGCGCTCGATCGGTTCAGGCAACACGCTGGTCCTCCTGAACGGCCACCGTCTGGTCCAGCACCCGGGCACACAGACCGAGGATTCGGTGCCCGTCTCGACCGTCAACATGAACACCCTGCCCGTGCGCGGCATCAAGCGCATGGAAGTGCTCCACGACGGCGCCTCGGCGATCTACGGCTCGGACGCGGTCGCAGGCGTCATCAACACCGTGCTCGACGACAGCTTCGAGGGCCTGCGCGTGGGCGGCGAACTGGGCTTTGCCGAGAACACCGACAAGATGAAGTACTCCGCCGACCTGCAGGGCGGCTGGACCTTCAACGAGGGACGCACCCACCTCTCGCTCGCGCTCAGCTATTACGAGGCAACCAAGGTCTGGGCGAGCGAGCTTGACTATGCGGGCGCCAGCGACCGGCGCGGCTTCGTGGCCGACACGCCCTTTGCCGGCGACCTCAGCTTCGACAACCGTTCGAGCAGCACGCCCTGGGGCCAGTTCACCGCCGCGAACGCGGTGCCCGGCCTCACCAGTTCGGGCGGCGTGTTCCACATCCAGCCTGGCTCCATGTCCGGGTGCAGCGGCGCCCTGTCGGACGGCCTGTGCATCGCCGACGGCAGCCTCCAGCGCGATCTGCGCTATGACATCAACTCCTCGCGCACGATGTCGCCGGGAATCAAGCGCGGCAACGCCTTCGCCTTCGTCACCCACGATTTCGGCGACTTCGAGTTCTATTCCGAGCTCAGCTACTACCGCGCGCGCACCGATGAGTACCGCGGCGAAAGCTCGATCCTGAGTTCGGCTCGCTTCAACATCTCGCGCGACGCCTACTGGAACCCGCTGGGCGCGGCGGGCAATCCCAACCGGGTCTCCGGGTTCGACATTCCCGCAGAAGGCGTCGACCTCACGCTGACCAACTACCGCGTGGTCGATGCAGGCCTTCGCCACATCCGCGTCGACAACGACAGCTTCCGCCTGCTCGGCGGCTTGCGAGGCGCGTGGGGCAAATGGGACTGGGATACCGCCGGTCTCTATTCGGAAGCCACGACCAAGGACGTGACCTTCGACCGCATCTCCAACACGCTGTTCAGCCAGGCGCTCAACCGCACCGATGCAAGCGGATACAACCCGTTCAACGGCGGCGACCTCGCCAACCCCAACTGGGGTGATGCCAGCGTCAATTCGCAGGAAACCATCGACAGCTTCCTCGTCGACGTTTCGCGCTACGCCAAGACCACGCTGGCCCTGGCCGACTTCAAGGTGTCCAACGGCAGTCTACTCTCACTGCCGGGCGGCGATGTCGGCATCGCGCTGGGCGTCGAATGGCGCCGTACCAGCTTCAGCGAGGACTATGACGACCGGCTCGATGGAACCACCAACTTCATCGATGCCGTCACCGGCGAGATGATCAACCAGTCCGACATCATGGGCTCGAGCGTGGCCGGAGATGCCAGCGGTTCGCGCAACGTCTACTCGGCCTTTACCGAACTGGCCGTCCCGCTCGTCAGCCGCGACATGAACGTGCCGCTGGTGCGCGCGCTCAACCTCCAGCTGGCGGGCCGCTTCGAGCACTACTCCGACGTGGGCAGCGTATTCCGTCCCAAGTTCGCGGCATCCTGGTATCCCTTCGACCAGCTGCAGATCCGCGGCTCCTATGCCGAAGGTTTCCGCGCGCCGAATCTGGAACAACTCAACACCGACGTCACCACCCGCGTCAGCACGGTGATCGACTATTACGCCTGCCAGGCAAGCGTGAACAAGGGCGACATCGCGAGCCTGGGCGCGTGCGCGGGCAACGACCGCGTGGAAGAGCGCCGCTTCGGCAACACCCAGCTGAAGCCCGAGAAGAACGCCAGCTACTCGATCGGCGCGGTCTTCACACCGGCCCCACGCTGGACCCTGACGGTCGACTACTGGCACATCAAGCAGCGCAACCTCGTTGGCATCTTCGGCGCAGAAAACATCGCCGCGCTCGACTATGTCTCGCGCCTCCAGGGCAATGGCGGCCTCTCGGGCGTCCACCGCGCCGATCCCACGGCCGACGACATCGCCTTCTACCAGGGCAGCGGCCTCGACCCGCTGGGCGAGATGGTGCAGATCGACGACCTCTTCACCAACCTCGACACGCGCACCAGTGCGGGCATCGACTTCGGGCTCTACTACCAGCCGCCCGAGACTCCGATCGGCAGCTTCGACATCAAGTTTAACGCCTCCTATCTCGACAAGGCTTACCAGGGCCTCTCGCCCCAGGCGCAGCAGATCCAGTCGGTACTGGGGGCCGAAGTCCCGCTTGAGGCCGTGGGTGATCTCATCGAGCGCGACGGGCGCCCCAAGTGGCAGGCTTCGGGCACGATAACCTGGAAGAAGGACGGCTGGGCCGCAGGCCTGTTCGGGCGCTACGTCGGCTCCTACTACGACACCGGCGTCGTGCAGGACGAGACCAACGAGTACTGGAAGGTCGACGACTGGTTCACCATGAACGCCTACCTCCAGCACACTTTCCAGGAGGGCGCCCTTTCGGGCAGCCGCGTACGCTTTGGCGTGCGCAACCTGCTCGATTCCAAGCCGCCCTTCCTCGATGCGACCTATGGCTACGATGCCAGTCTGGCGAGCGCGGAAGGCCGCTTCTTCTACACCTCGATCCAGGCGAGCTTCTGAACGCGCGCACTGGTATGAGCTTACCCCGGGCCGGCTTGCGCCCACCCAAGTAAAGACAGCCGCGCAAAAGTGTACCTTTCCGGCGGCTGTCCGCATCTCCTCGGGCCCTCCGCCCACTGCCGGATCCTTGCCGAACGTAATGTTCTTTTGCTGCCCCTCATTCCCGGTTGGATTCATCGCGGGCCGCGGATAGACTCCGCGCCAAATGCGGACCCTCGAAGAGGATTGAATTTTGGTAGCTGAGCGTTTGGGGTTCCGGCAGGCCGCGGTGTGGCTTTCGGAGATTGTCGGCCCGGATTCGGGCTATGTGAATGTCGGGATTGTATACACCGTTGCGATCAGCCTGCTTTCGCTGGCGACGCCGATCTCGGTCCAGCTTCTCATCAACAGCGTGGCCCGCACGGCGCTTGTCGCGCCGCTCTGGATCCTATCGGGCGTACTATTCGCGCTGCTGCTCGTCGTGGCGGGCCTCAGTGCCTTGCGCATCTACCTCCTCGCCATCTTCGAGCGGCGCATCTTTGCCCGCATTGTGGCCGAGATCACGGTGCGCGCGGTCCATGCGCAGAACCCGTTCTTTGCCGATGAGAACCGGGGCCACCTGTTCAACCGCTACTTCGACCTTGCCATCGTCCAGAAGTCCGTGCCCAGCCTGGTGATCGGCGCCTTCACCATCGTCCTGCAGGGCGCGGTGGGCCTGATGGTGACGAGCTTCTACCACCCCTTCTTCCTGGCCTTCAATCTGGTCCTGGTGCTGGCCTGCGGCGGCATCTGGCTGCTCTGGCGGCGCGGCGCGATCACGGGCGCGGTCGGCGTCAGCCACGCCAAGCACAACGCCGCCCACTGGCTGGAAACGGTCGGCGCCTCGAACGGCTTCTACAAGTCCGCGCGCCACCTCAACTTCGCGATGGACCGCTCCGAGGCGGTCACTGCAGACTACATCCGCGCGCACAAGAAGTATTTCCGCTACAGCTTTGCACAGACGCTGGGCTTCTTCCTTGTCTACGCCTTTGCAGGCGCGGCGCTGCTGGCCATGGGCGGCAACCTGATTCTGGCCGGACAGCTCTCGATCGGCCAGCTGGTCGCGGCTGAGCTGATCCTCTCGGGCGTCTTCTATGGCATCTATCAGCTGGGCTGGTATCTCGACACCTTCTACGATCTGGTGGCGAGTTCGGAGGAACTCTCGCTGATCTTCGCGATCCCCCAGGAGCGCATCGACCGTACCGGAACCGCGCCGAGCGATGGCGCGGTCCAGATGCGCAACGTGGAGATCCAGGGTACGAAGCTCGACTTCGCGCTGGAGGCCGGCGCGCAGGTCATTGCCGTTGCCGCGCCCGATGTCGAAAACCACATCGCCATGCTGTTGAAGCGCCACGCCCACCCCGCGCGCGGCCTTATCTCCATCGGCGGCAGCGAGATGGGCACCTTCGACATGTACCTTTTACGCTCGGCCGTGACCGTGCTCAACCGCTCCAGCATCGTCGAGGTCACCATCCGCGAATACCTCGCGCTCGCCCAACCCCAGGGGATCGATGGCGCGGCAATGATGCGCGTCCTCGAAACCGTGGGGCTCAGCAACCGCATCTCGAGCCTGCCCAAGGGCCTCGACACCCAGCTTGCCGGATCAGGCTCGCCGCTCACCACGGTCGAGGTCATGCAGCTCAAGCTTGCCAACGCGCTGCTCAGCGCGCCGCGCGTGCTGCTGCTCTCCCAGCTCTACGACATGATGCCCACCGAACGGCTCAAGGCCTCGCTCGAGGCGCTGCGCATGGAGGAGACCACCGTGCTCTTCTTCACCGGCCGGCCCGAGGCCATCACGCCGGATGCCTACTTCTGGATGGGCGCAAACGAGCAGAGGCGCTTCAGCACGCGCGAAGGGCTGACCCATCACGTGGCCGCGCAGGAGGTCCGCTCGTGACTCTCGACAAGGCGCAGATCGCGCACTTCCCTTCACTGACGAGCCTGAAACCCCCGCGCGTGGTCAAGGTCGTCGCCTGGCTGATCCTGATGGGGCTCGTCCTCTCCGTCGCCATTCTCTTCGTGCCCTGGCAACAGACCGCGCAAGGGCCCGGACAAGTCACCGCGCTCGATCCCGACGACACTCCGCGCCAGGTTTCCTCGCTCGTCAGCGGGCGGGTCGACACGTTCTTCGTCCATGATGGCGATTACGTGGAAGCTGGAGACCCGGTGGTGCGCGTGGTCGATGTCGACCCTGAATACCTCTCCCGCCTTTCCGCCGAAAAGGCGCAGGTCGAGGCGCAGATCCAGGCCATCGAACAGTCGCGCGCGGTCGCTTCGATCGACGTGCGCCGCACCCGTCAGCTTTACGAGGAAGGGCTGGCTGCACGGCGCGATTTCGAGCAGACCCAGATCAAGGTCGCCGATGCCGAGGCCAAGCTCGCCGAGGCCCGTGCCAAGCTCAAGCAGATCGAGGTCCAGCTCAATCGCCAGTCCGCACAGGTCGTGCCCGCACCGCGCAGCGGCCGCATCCAGCAGCTGAACGGCCAGTCGCTGGGCGCGCTCATCTCCTCGGGAACAACCCTCGCCTCCATCGCGCCCGAACAGATCGAGCGCGCGGTCGAACTCTATGTCGACGGGCGCGATATCCCCATGGTCGAGCCGGGCCGCCGTGTCCGCCTTGAGTTCGAGGGCTTCCCGGTGATCCAGTTCAGCGGCTGGCCCTGGTTTGCGCTGGGCATCTACGACGGACAGGTCCGCTCGGTCGATCCCACCCCGCGTGGTGACGGCCTGTTCCGGGTGCTGGTCGAGCCCCTGCCCGACGCCCCCGCCTGGCCCAACCGGCGCTTCGTGCGCCAGGGCAGCAAGGTGCTGGGCTGGATCCAGGGCGACCGCGTGACGGTGGGCTACGAACTGTGGCGCCAGGTCAACGACTTCCCGCTCAACTTCGGGCAGGAGAAGGAGGCCGTGCCCTATGCGGCGGCGCCCAAGGCCTCCGCCGAGAGCAGCGACAAGAAGTGATCATGCGCCCCGGACTTGCGCTGGCCGCGCTCCTGACCACAGCCCTTGCCATCCCTGCGCCTGCCTCGGCCCAGAGAAATCCCTCCGATGCTGACCAGGGAGCCGCAGCGCCTGCGGCTATGCCAGTACTCACTCTCAACGAGGTGCTGCGCGCCTCGGCCCGATCGGCCCCGCAGATCATCGCCGCGCTCAACCGCACGCGGCAGGCCGAGGCCCGCGCACTCTCGGCCGAGGGCGCCTTCGACCTCGTCTTCTCGGTCGATGGACGCAGCCGAGTGGAAGGCTATTACGACGGCACCTCGATCACGGGCGAGGCCAAGCAGCCGCTGCTGGACAACGGCGGCTACGTCTACGGCTCCTACCGCAATTCGCGCGGCGAGTTCCCGATCTACGAGGACAAGTCCTACACCAACCGCGCAGGCGAACTCAAGGTCGGCGCGCTCTACTCGCTGCTGCGCGACCGTCTGATCGATTCGCGCCGATCCAAGACTCGGCTTGCCGACAACGACATCGACATCGCCCGCTTCGAGGCCGAGGCCACCGCCATCGGCGTCCAGAGCCGCGCGGTCTCGGCCTACCAGAAATGGGTGGCAGCCGGGCTCAAGCTACAGGCTTATGAAGCTCTCCTCGACCTTGCCCAGACCCGTAGCCGCGCGATCACGCGCCAGGTCGAACTGGGCGCACGCCCTGAAATCCTGCTGACCGAAAACGAGCAGAACCTGGTCAAGCGCCGCGCGCTGGTGGTACAGGCCGAGCGCGAATTCCAGGGCGCGGCCAACCAGCTCTCGCTGTACTACCGCGACCTTGACGGCAACCCCGTCGTCGTCCCTGAAGAGCGCCTGCCGGGACAAGACCACGCCTTCGATTCGATGACCGTCAGCACCGACTTCGTCCTGGAAGAGCGGCCTGACGTCCAGATCATGATGGAAGAGATCGACAAGGCCAGCACGCAGCTCGCGCTGGCCGAGAACAACCTGCGCCCGCGCCTTGATCTCAAGGGGGAGGTCGCCAAGGACATCGGCTCGGAAGGTCTGGGCGGCTACAGCCGGACGCCCACCGAGGTGATCGTGGGCGTCCATTTCTCGGTCCCGCTCCAGAATCGCGCGGCGAAGGGCAAGCTGGCCGAAACCAACGCCAAGATCGACGAACTGAGCATCAAGCAGCGCTACCTGCGCGAGCAGATCCAGGCTGAAGTGGCCGGGATTTCCATTGCCGTCGACACCGCGCTGCAGCTGATCGACACCTCATCTCTTGAGCGCGATCTTGCCCGCAAGCTGGCCTCGGCCGAGCGGCGCCGCTTCGAACTGGGATCGAGCGACTTTTTCCTCGTCAACCAGCGCGAGGAGACCGCGACCGACGCCGAGGTCAAGCTGATCGAAGCGCGCGCGCGCATTGCCGCAGCCTACGCCGAACTCGCCGCCGCGACCGCCGACCGCGAGGCGCTGGGGCTAGCGGGCATGGGCCCTTCCCCGATCCCCTGAGCCGTGCGCGTCAGGTTCCGCTCCATGAACTCTTCGCGCACCGCGCTGGCACGGACTTGGCGGTGCGTCCACACCTCCCGTTACCGCAGCGCGAAGGGAGACAGCACGTGGGCACATTCATCAAGGGCCGAATCAATTACCTGAGGGGCGAGGAGCAGACCGGTCGCGAATGGTTCGAAATGATCGACCATGGTGAGAACGCAGACCGGACCTTGCGCGCCTTTTGCGAGATGGACGATGTCGGCCTCTCGCGCGATGTCTCGATGCTGCTCGATGCCGAGGGGCGCCCGCGCGATGCCTTCTGCCGCGTCGTCAAGCACGGCGCGCGCACGGGCACGACGCTCTTCCTGTGCGAGGACGGCCAGCTCGAATGCGAGGGCGAGATCGCCGCAAATGGCCGCGTGTCGCAGCGCGTTTCGGTCGATGGGCAACTTGGCTATCTCGGCCTGCATCCTCTCGTGGGCGATGCCCTCGTGGCGCTGTCACGGGGAACTGACGAGAAGGGCAGCTTCCGCACCGTCCATGGCCTTGCCAACTCGGTCGCGCCTGCGGGCGATGAAGGGCTCTACGCGATGCCCACCGCGATCGATGTCGCCTACCTTGGCGAAGAGAGCATGACCGTTCCGGCCGGAACCTTCGCCGCGCGCCGCTACGCGCTGCGCTGGCATGCCGAGTGGGAGCCCGCCCAGCTCTGGGTCCATGGCCCAGACGCGCTGTTCCTGCGCCTGACCTGGGACCAGATCGGCGCGGCCTACGAACTCGTCGAGCTCCACGAGGGACGCTGAGAGCCGATTGCCTAGGGCGTAAGTTCATAAAGCGGCTTGAGGTTTGACGGATATGCTGATTCACAGCGCTCCAAGATGGGAGGGGTGTGATGGCCCGGCGGCGCTACGAATTGAGGGATCGGGAATGGGCAATCATCGAGCCCTTGCTGCCCAATAAACCGCGCGGCGTGGCTCGGGGCATCTGGGCCAACATTCCCAACCGCTCCAACCGTAAAAAGCGCTTCGGCTTCTCGCCTTGGCTCTACAAGCAGCGCCATCGGGTCGAACGCTTCTTCAACCAGATCAAGCAATTCCGGGGCATCGCAACGCGATACGACAAATGCCCCGAAAACGACCTCGCCGCCATCAAGCTCGTCTGCGTGCGCCTGTGGTGTGCCAATTAATGAGTCTGCGCTCTAACTAAGCTTGCCCTGACCCGGCGACATTGACTTCGTCAACGAGGCCTCACTCTCCGACGGCATTGCCTCGGTTTCGGGCTTGGCACACCTGAGCATTGACCCATCGACCGACGGAACCGCCTTCACCCGTTTCGACGGATACCGTATCTGCACGACTTCGTCTTCCACGTCACGCAGGCCACCAGTTGGGAAGCGCTACTGCTGCTGGTCAGCAACAATTCCAGTGCCACCCCGCTCCAGGACCTTGAGAACGGCGCGAATCTGGAGGTCTTGCCCCCGGATTGGTACACCTTCGAGCACGTCTTCCAGGAGAGCCTCAGTGGCACTCTTGAAGTCGTGATGAACGTCTATGGCCCGGGCGAGAATCTTCTCTTCAGCAAAACGCTCGGCTCCCCGCAGGATGACTCCGCGGCAAGCTAAGGGGACAATCGCTATGGCTGGTTCACGCTCATCGATGTCGCGAACGGTATCGCCTTCGACGACTTCTCGCTGGCGACGTTGGACACCGCCCCTGTTCAGGTCTTCACCGGAACCACGATCCTGAGCGCTAAAGCCAGCATCACCGAGGCCAAGGCCGCCATTGCCGCCCGCGAAATCGCGGGCGACACGCTCGTCATCGAAACCACCGACAGCGATGACGACATCTTCCATATCATCTGCGGCATGTCGATCCAGGCCGCGCTCGGCTTCCCCTGCGAGACCGACGAGGACGTGGGCGGTGATGACATCCTGACCTGCCTTGGCATCAACTATCTCCTGTTCGGCGGACTGGGCGATAACATGCTCATAGGGAATGTTGGCCGCAACATCCTGACCGGCGGCGCGGGAGCGGACATGTTCGTCCTTGCCAACATGCCTGCCAATGCGGCGACCTACGACGCGATCAAGGATTTCAATGCGCTGGTCGGCGCTATCGTCTCCCGTGGAGGTACGGTCCTCACCGCGCTCGGGCTCATGGTCGACGCGGACGAAATCGTGATAGGAACCGAGGCGCTCCAGGCCGACGAATTCCTCATTTTCGATGCAGGCTCCGGCAAGCACTCCTACGACGCCGATGGCCGCGGCGCAGGCGAGCCACAGCAGATTGCGCTCTTCGACGATGTCACCACGCTAACCGAGGCGGACTGCCTTATTCTCTGGCCTGTTCGCAATGGTATCGGCGATGCTCCGCGGCAGGCTCACTCTACCTTGGGGATACCCCGGATCACGGCAACTTCGTGGTAGAGGGGGACGTTGGGATCCTTATCCAGCAGCACCTGTGCCGCGCGCGCCGAGAGAGGTTCGTGGCCCAACGGATCGGCGAAGAAGCGGCAGACAAATTCGCCCTCCAGATCAGTGCCGGTCAAGGCGCCTTCCAGCGTCACGAAGAAGGAGATGTCGGTTCCCGCATGCTGCAGGACGAGCTGAGAAGCCAGCTTTTCGGGCTCATACCCGTTGGCACGAAACATCTCGAAGATGAGATCGCTGCCGATGCGGCAGCCGAAATTCATGACCACTTCGGCCCTGGGCGCCTGCTCCTTTATGCGGCGCAACAGAGCTTCGTTCAGCCCTAGGCCCACCGAGTTGTACGGATACTCATCGAACATCGCCCAAGGGTAGTAGTGGGCGATGTGGTCCTGTGCTTCATCATCAGCGCCCTGCGGCAGATTGATCGCGTGCTCGGCGCGAAAGGCCGCGAAACGCTCGTCATTGGGGTCACCCACCTGCGGCAGACAGCCGATCACGACGTCGGTCTTCGCAATCTTGGCGCGGGCCTCATCGGTATCGATCAGGCTGACCGCGCCCTCGACGGGCTGGAAACTGTCAGCGCGTTCGGGAGCGAGGTTGGCGACATTGCGCTTGGCCAGTTCCACCAGGCGCGGATCGAGGTCGCTGCCGTAGAACACCTTGGCGCCGCAATAGCGAAGCACGAAGGCCACGTTGGTGCCGGTTCCGACGCCGACTTCATAGACGGCCTTGCCATCGAGGCCCGCGGCCTTGAGGCCTTGCTGGAACGTGATCGTCCAGGGATCGGTGGGATCGAACGCGTACCCGGGACGTTCGGTCGTCGGGGAGGGATCGTCGTGGCGTGAAATGACCTTGGAGTCATCTGCGTCAGACATTTTCATTCCTTTGTATCAGCATTGCCAGCCCCTGTGCGGGCGCTCTGCCGTTTCAGGGCCTGCACTCAGCGCCCGGGCCGCTCGCTCGTGGCCTGCCCTGGGCGGGTCGCATGCCGCTGTGCTACGGGCCTTGCCTCCCGCAGCGTACTGCCGGGCATCGCGAATCGATGCCCGGGAAATCTCGAAGTCGAATCGACGAAGGGTCAGTCGAGCGTCTTGGGGGCAGGACCGGAAAGGAGTTCGATGCGGCTGGCCAGCTTGCCCAGCGATCCGGTAATGCGCGCGTGATCGCAATCCGCGCCGACAAGGACACCAACACGGCGGCTCCCCGCCTTATTGCCGACCAGCGCCTGCTTGATGCGCAGCACCGTCGGCGCGTGAGGAAGACCGTTGCAGTCAAGAGTGAGCGAACGTTGCATTTCTTTGCTCCTTACCGGCCGTAAAGGCGGCAGCACGTCGGCATCTTTGTCGCTGGCAAGCCATGAAAAACGCACGCATTGCCGGACAGATACGTCCCGACGGCCAGCACAGGCCGGACTTGCGTTAGCCTGACGCACACAGACCTTCGGGCCTGGCATCAGAACATAGCGCCCGCCGTGCCAAAGCACATGCAGCGAGCCTGATTATAGTTCTTGTTGGAACGACAGAACCACCACTGTAACCAAACAGCAGACCAGCCAAGCCCATGCCTTTCACAACATGCGCTCCATCAAATGCTGTCGCCCTCTCCCGACGCCACAAGTCGCCACGCGACCTGAGCTAAAGGCGCCTAGTTCTTATAAAAGAATTTGTTTCTTTTTGCGAAACTCAACTTCAGGCTATGTAGGCTCCCCGGCCTTGTCAAGCGCATTCCCCCTTTCATGTCCACCTGACCAAACCGCGAATTTTCGCCACTTTCACCTACCCGCTCAGCTGCTATAGCCTGGGTCAAGCCGGTCAAGCAGACGCAGGTGTGCCTTCCATTCAAGGCCGATCTCGCTGTCGTCCTGGTCAAGCTCGTCATACTGGCTGACAACCCGCTCCGCGATCGCCGGGTCAAAGTGCTGTAGGGGCCGCCCCATCGCCAGCGCCGACTCCTGAATTTCGCACGCCTTGTTGAGATAGAACATCTTGGAAAACATGTGCGCTGCGCTCGCCCCCACGGTGAGAAGGCCGTGGTTGCGCAGGATCAGCGCGACGTTGGAGTCCAGGCTCGCGACCACCCGCTCGCGCTCGTCCAGATCGAGCGCGATGCCCTCGAAATCATGGTAGCCGATACGGCCATAAAACTGCAGGGCAATCTGGTTGATCGGCAGCAGCCCCTCCGCAAGACACGAGACCGCAACGCCCGAGCGCGTGTGCGTGTGCATCACCCAGGCCGCATCGTGACGCCCGCGATGAACCGCGCTGTGAATGGTGAACCCGGCCGGGTTCACACGGTAGGGGCTTTCAGAAACCTTGTTGCCATCGACATCAACTTTCACCAGCGAGGAGGCTGTGATCTCCTCCCACATCAAGCCGTAGGGGTTGATGAGGAAATGCCCGTCCTCCCCCGGCACGCGCGCGGTGATGTGCGTGTAGATGATGTCGGTCATCCGGTAGTGCGCGGCCAGGCGATAGCAGGCCGCAAGTTCGACCCGGGTCTGCCACTCGGCCTCGCTCTTGCCGGCCCGTTGCGAGCCCGGCGCCTTTACCAACTGCTGCGTCTCTCGTCCCATCGAATATCCGTCCCTTGCCTGTGTTGCCATTCGTGCGCGTGGCGCCGGGGAGCTGAAGATCCCGCACCGGGAAACATTCAGTTCGGGTTTACTCATTGATATACATTTGTATAAATTGACTAGCATCGAACGCACGCAAATTCCAGTCGAAGGTGCCTGCTGAGTTTCATGCCGCAGCACCGCACCGCCCTTTATCAGGCCCCAACCGGCCCGCCCAACCGCAGCCCGCGCAAGTCAGGAGAGACGAGAGAACATGGCCCCCACCGGAACGATCCACGGTGTTCTGCTGAGCGATACCTTCGACCTCAAGACCTTCTACAAGCTGGACTTCGAGGGGGTCCATGAGGACGTGCGCCTGCTCAATCCCGACGAGGTCGAAGACCCCGCCGCGATCCGCTTCGCCGTGTGCTGGCTGCCGGGACCGGATGCCTTTGCCCCTTACCCCAACCTCGAAATGGCGATGTCGGTGGGCGCGGGCGTCGACGACCTGCTCGCGCACGACGGGCTCAACGAGGGCATCGCGATCTGCCGCGTGCGCGACCCCTACCAGGCCGAACTTATGGCCGGATTCGCCGCCCACGAAGTCCTCCACCTTGAACGCGATTTTCCGGCCTATGCCGCCAATCAGGCCGAGGCCACCTGGAACCCGCTGCCCCTGCGCCCGCCCCACGCCCTGAAGATCGCGGTTCTGGGCCACGGCTCGATGGGAGCCGCCGTCACCCGCGCCCTCGCCGTGCTTGGCTTCTCGGTCTCGGTCGCCTGCCGCAGGCCTCCCGCCACCCCGATCGAGGGCGTCACCTATTGCACTGGCGAAAGCGCGATCAGCGAGGCTGCGAGCGGCGCCGACGTCCTCATCAACGTCTTGCCGCTGACGCCCGAGACCCACGGCATCCTTGCTCGCCCGCTGTTCGACAAGGTCGCGCCCGGCTGCTGGCTGGTCCAGATCGGTCGGGGCGAGCACCTGAACGAAGCTGACTTCACCGCCGCTCTCGAAGGCGGCCAGCTCAAGGGCGCGAGCCTCGATGTCTTCGCCACCGAGCCCCTCCCCGCCGGGCACGCGTTCTGGTCGGACCCGCGCATCCGCATCACCCCGCATATCGCCAGCGACACCACGCCCCACATCGTATGCGAGCAGGCCCTCCAGTCCGCGCGCGACGTGCTCGCAGGCAAGCGGCCCCGCCTCGCGGTCGACCGCGCGCAAGGGTACTGACGGGTCCGCCTGCGGCTTGCCCATATATTATTCGTGCGTATAACAGTGAGCATGACAGCCACGCTTCGCCCCGTCAGGACGGCCGCGGCATGAGCCGCAAGACCTTCCAGCGTCTCGCCCTCGACGAGCGGCGCCAGAGCCTCATGGAGGCGACGCTGACCTGTGTGGCGCGCCATGGCCTCGACGGAACGACGGTGCGGCGCATCACCGAGGAGGCCGGGGTGACCCCTGGCCTCGTGCGCCACTACTTCGGCTCCAAGGACGAGCTGATCAAGAACGCCTATGCCTACCTGATCGGCCAGCTGACCGCACGCGCCAGTGAGAGTGCGGACACGGATGAGGATGAGCTGCCCGCGGCGCAGCAATTGCGCCAGTTCCTGCTCGGCAATCTCACCAGCCCCAATCTGTCCGAGGACAAGGTGTCGCTCTGGGCCACGTTCATCGGCCAGATCCGGCACGATCCGTTCTTCGCCGAGATCCACCGCGAGGGCTACCGCGAGTTCCTCGAGTTCCTCGAGCGGCTCGTCGAAGGCGTCCTCATCGACCACGGCCTGCCGCACCGCGGACCGCAGTGCCGCCGCCACGCGATTGCCATCAACGGCCTGATCGACGGGCTGTGGATGGAGGGCTCGCTCAATTCCGGGCTCTATAATCGGGCGCTCCTGCCCGGTCTTGCCATCGAGGCGACCGAGCGGCTGCTCGGCCTGCCCACAAGGGCGCTCGGCACGGCCGGGCTCGCTCCCCATGCCACCGCTCCCCAGCTTCAGGAGGAAGACGCAAAATGCGCTATGCCGGAATAACCGACCGCCTTGCCGATCTCGGCGGCGAGAAATGGGCCGTCCATAACGCCGGGCGCGCACGCATGGCGGCGGGCGAGGAGATCATCGAGCTCACCATCGGTGAGCCCGACATCCCGGTCGATCCCGCGCTGATCGAGGTCACCTACGAATCGATGAAGCGTGGGCGCACCCACTATTCGAACGGACGCGGCGAGGACGGCCTCCTCGGCGCCCTTGTCGACAAGTACAAGCCGCTCTGGCCCGAGATCACCACCGACAACATCCTCGCCTTCCCCGGCACGCAGACCGCACTCTACGCCGTCATCACCGCGCTCGTCGACGAAGGCGACGGGGTCCTGGTGGGTGACCCCTATTACGCGACCTACGCGGGTGTAATCCGCGCGCCCGGCGCGCTGGTCCAGCCCGTCCCCCTCGATATCGCGAACGGCTTCATCATGCAGCCCGTCGACCTCGAAGCGGCCGTTACGCCCGAGAGCCGCGTGCTCGTCCTTAACACGCCGCACAATCCCACAGGCGCGCTTCTCGACCGGGAGACGATTGCGCAGCTGGGCCGGATCGCCACTGCGCATGACCTGTGGATCGTTTCGGACGAGGTCTACGAGGACCTCATCTTCACCGACGACGAATTCGCCTCGCCGCTGGAGATCGCCGAGTTGCGCGAGCGCACCATCGTCGTCTCCTCGATCTCCAAAACCTTTGCCGCAACCGGCTTTCGCAGTGGCTGGGCGGTCGGCCCGGCCGAGTTCTGCACGAAGCTCCTGCCGATCTCCGAGACGATCCTGTTCGGCAACCAGCCCTTCATCGCGGACATGACCGAGGCGGCGCTGCGCGGCACGTTCGACACCGCCGAGCGCATGTCGAAAAGCTATGCCCAGCGTGTGAAGGTCATCACCCAGGAGCTCAAGGAATGCCCCACAATCACCGCAGGCAAGGTCTCGGGCGGTATGTTCATCATGCTCGATGTCGCCGACACCGGCCTTGATGCCGAGGGCTTCGTGTGGGGACTGCTCGAGCAGCAGGGCGTCGCGATCATGCCCGGCACCTCGTTCGGCGAAAATGCCAGGACGCTGATCCGCGTTGCGCTGACCGTACCCGACGAGACCCTGCGCGAGGCGATGCGGCGCATCTGCGCCTTTGCCGCCTCGCTTCAGGAAAATGCGAACACGGTGCCTGCCCAGTAATCCAGTCGCGGAGCGCGCAGGGGCAATCAGGCTTCCGGCGCGTCCGCGCGCAAGGGACTGGCCTTCATCGCCTTCATGAAGGCCGCGACATGCGGCAGAAGCGGCGCGAACAGCGGATCGCGCCGGTGGCGCAGCAGGACTTCGGAAAAGAGCTTCACCCCCACGAGGAACTCCGCCGCCTCTTCGCGCGGCAGGAAGGCCTTGGCCTCGATGCGCGGGATCAGGCCCAGGATTTCGTCGTGGTTGGTCACCTCGAAGGTGACAGGCTCACGCGGCGCGGCCCCGCTTTCGGGCGCGGGCATGGGTTCGACGGTGATGCGGTAGGAATGGGACATGGCGCGGACTTTCAAGGCTATAAGTTGACTTAAATCAAGTCACACACTCAATTGCCCGAGTCAACCAACATGCTATGCCTGGGCCATGACTGAGAAACTCGCCAACCGCATGCGCAACATCGCCGAGTCCTTCCAGGACCATCTGGCGCACATGCCCGCGCTGCGTGAGCTTGCGCTGACACCGTTCCAGGCCCGGCTCCTGCGCGTCATCGGACAGCGTCCGGGGGTCTCACAGCTCGAACTTGCCCGCCGCACGCAGCGCGACAAGGCCCAGATCGCCCGCGCCATCAAGGAACTCGACACGCGCGGCCTCGTTGAACGCCGCGCCCATCCCGACGACTGGCGCAGCCAGTGCCTGTTCCTGACGCCAAGCGCATGCACCGCCCGCGAAAAGGTCGAAGACCAGCGCCGCGAAATCGCGGCCCTCGCCTTCTCCAGCCTTGGCGAGGCCGAACAGGACCAGCTCATGACTCTACTTGGCCGGATCGAGACTACCCTTGCCACGCATCCCGGCCTGTTTGCCAACTCACAGGCGGACGCGCCCCGCCCCACGCCCAACGAAAGCGCCGACGACACCTGAAAAGCGGATATTCATCAACGGCATGCCACCCTGCGCCAAAGTGTAATCCGCAGGTGATACAGCTGTAGCAAAGGCTCGCCCGGAAAGCTCCGCCCCCGCGTGCGCCCCGTCCGTAGCAGGACGAGCATCCCAATCTCTCGCCGCCTCGCTCCCGTTCTGCTGGGAACCGCCGTCCTTGCCCTGACGCCGTTGGTCGCCCAGTAACAGCCGGCCTCCGCTCCGCCGGCACGCCCTACGCCGCACGCAATCTGCCCGATCGCGTCGTCCTCACCCCTGCCGCCGCCCCCAACACCGTCTACGCCTACCGCCTCATGGGCAGCGCATGCTGGGGAGAATGGCGCCAGTTCCACACGGCAGCGACGGAAGCCAAACCCTTCCGCTTCCTCTACCTCGGCGACCGGCTCCAAGATGTACGGCCTCAACGACCGTGCCCCCAACCAGTCTGACCGGGTGGCCGAGGCGAACGAACTCTACCAGATAATCGACGTCGCCGATGACCACATCAGATTCCGCACCTACACCGCCTCGGGCAAGCTCTGCGACGGCTTCGAGCTCGAGCGCCGCGCCAATCGCAACCACCTGACCGAGATCGACGAACCCGTCATTGCCGAGCGAACCTGTCACGGCAGCGTTGGTCCCGACGGCGGCATGTGCATCGCCAAGCCAAGTAAGCGCGTAGCAAGTCACTGAGGCGGCAGCATTCTTACCGCCACCTTGCGTGATCTCCCTCGTCACAGCCTTGCCGTTCACCCGAAGCCGTGCCGGTCTCGCCTTCCTGCCGCGCGCGTGTCACCACGGGCACAGCGTACCGTCCCGGCGTCAAAAATGGCTCGGAACAACTGCGCGCGTCGTCCGATGTGTTGTGCACACAGTGGTCGAACGGGAAGGCGGAAGGTGGCTATGCGGCAGATCCTGCTTCCGGCGCTGACTCTGGCCGCGGCATTCCCCACCACGGCCGAGGCGCAGGAAAACAATCCGGAAAATACGCAGCAGGGCGAAAGCCCGGCGGCTGGAGGTATGCCCAAAGCCCCAAAACCCTCTGACGACGCCGACACCAAGGTCGACCGGTTGAC
The DNA here is from genome assembly GCF_008107685.1 of Novosphingobium sp. BW1. GTDB lineage: Bacteria > Pseudomonadota > Alphaproteobacteria > Sphingomonadales > Sphingomonadaceae > Novosphingobium. Next base: position 50,254 of record NZ_VIRF01000060.1, on the reverse strand, counting down.
CCTCACGCTTGGCGCGACACTCGTTACCAGTTATATTTCGCGCGGACTGGTTTTCGCGGCCGAGGCCAGTGTCCAGCCCTCCGCGCGCCTAAGCGTCGCGGTTCCCGAACTCGACACAGGCCCTGTATCGGACGTCAGCTTCCACGTGGGCACCTGGAACAACATCAAGATCGAACCCACACCCGAAGGCGTGGATCCCGACGATTCCAACCGCTTCTACGAGGACGATGTCTATGCCGGGCTCGCCTTTCAAGTGGCCGGAGACTGGAGCGTCTCGGCAACCTATTACCGCTATGGGTCGATCAGCGGCGCCTTTGCGTCGTACAACGACTTCGAGTTGATCGTCACCTACGACGACACCAAGCTGTGGGCGCACACCCCGCTTCTCAAGAACTTCAAGCTGAGCCCTTCACTGCGTTCGGTCCAGGAAGGCAGCCGCCCCAACCGCCGCGATGCTCTCTACCTGCAGCCCTCGATCACACCGTCCTTCGACGTCGATCTTGGCACGGGCAGCGTCCACGTCGCTGTCCCGCTGATGTTTGGGCTCTCCGATCACTATTACGACGGGCGCGAGGGCGGCACCTATGCATTCGGCTATTTTCGGACCGGCGTACAGTTTTCGGGCGAGCCCGCGCCCGACACTCTGCCGGGCCTGACCCTGAGCGCCGGCGCGGACCTGTGGTTCCCAAACACGAAGGTCGCGAGCGGCATCGATGGGCACCACTTTGTCGGTTCGCTCGGTATCAGCTGGACGCACTGACATTCTGCCTCTCACGGCGTCTGCCCGCGCACCAACCAGGAACGGGCCGCGGTAGTCGATGACCCGTTCCCCATGTCCTCGGGGAGTCGAACCCTACCCAGCGGGTACCTCGAAAGAAACATGCAACGCCTGATGGTACCCCTTGGCGGGGCTTTGTTGCGCAAATGACGGAGGGATTCCGTTTGTGAATCCAGTCAGTTAATGGTCCGCGATGAGCAAACCGCCCCGGGCCCGCTACCGCACGACGAACGGGAAGTCCGACAGGAGCCGCCTACTGCGGATCGAAAGCTGCCATGCTGATGACCACCAAAACAGCCGGGCGTGCGGCCGGTCCGTACGGGATCCGGATCAATGCAGTGCTGCCCGGAGCAGTCGAGCCGGCGATGTTCATGGTCAACATGACCGGCGATGACGATAGGAGGGACTTCCTCGCAAACACGCGTGGCGCGGCGATTTCTGGGGGGCGATCCCTGCCGATGGCGGCGCAATCCCCGGTGCATAAACGCACAACCGCCTGCGCGTTTCAAAGCGCAATCCCCTTTCTGCTTAGACGCGGACAGCCCGGCGGCCCCGGATTCCTGTCGGCAGTGCCGAGGCGCAGACAGCCCCCCCGCCAGGTTCCGGCCCGCGGCGGAAGATGGGCGAGTGATGCGCAGCCATGCCGCGCAAAATGCAAACAATTCGCAATAGCTATTGCAATGTGAGGCGTGGTAGCTAGGACGCCGCTGAACCTGCGAATAATTCGCAGCAATGTAGCAGGGGAGATACACGTGCTTTCATTCCGGGCCGCGCTCATCGCGTCGGCAGCCGCTTTCATTGCCATGCCCGCCGTCGCCCAAGAGGCCCGCGGGGAGTCGCACCAGAAGGCAACGCCCCTCGATGCCGCGGCCAAGGCCGCCGGGGACAGGACAACCGCGGACGAAATCCTCGTCACCGGCCGCGCGCAGCGCCTCTACCGTGTCGAGGAGACCACCGTCGGTAAGGTCGCGCAGGACCCGATGAACATTCCCCAAGCCCTCCAGGTCATCAACTCCGACCTCTTCGCCGACCAGGGCGCACGCGATGCGACCGACATCTACCGCAACATCTCGGGCGTCAGCTTCTTCAGCTATGCGGGCGTCACCTTCCGCGGCTTCCGGCAGGACCAGTCCTTCTACGACGGGCAGCGCGGCAACCCCTTCATCGGCTTCTCGGTTCCCCAGCTCTTCAATATCGAGCGGGTGGAAGTGCTCAAGGGCCCGGCCGGTCTGTTCTTCGGGCCCGGCTCGCCCGGCGGCATTATCAACTACGTCTCCAAGACCCCGTCCGAGGAAAGCGGCCTGCGCGCCGTCCTCACCGGCGGCACCTACGACCGGATCGGCCTGTCCGCCGAAGCGACAGGGGCGATCGACCGCGACGGAATCGTCACCTACCGGCTCGGCGGCTTCTACGAATCGATGGATCCCTACCGCCGCAACACCCAGAACAAGTCGCGCATCGGCGATGCCGGGCTTGCCATCCGCACCAACGAGGGCGGCAAGCTGACCCTGCAGGCCACCGTCTACGACAATGAACTGCAGGCCAATCGCCTGCGGGGGGTGCTTGTCGATGACAACGGCAACTTTCTCACCGACATCCGCTGGAACGCAAACGAGAAGACCGACTTTCTCAACCTACGCTCCGAAGCCTATCAGGCGCGCTACGAGACGCGCATCTGCGAGGCGGTGACCTTCAACGCGGGCGCGCGCTACTTCAAGGCGAAGGAAACGCAGCAGTACCACGAGCCGCGCGGGCTCGTGGCCGACAACCCAGACCTGGTCGTGCGCGAATTCCGCGACCAGATCCGCCCCGTCGACGGGCTTTCATTCATGGTCAACGCAGCGGCGCGGGTGGATCTGCTGGGCATGGAGCACAGCTTCCAGGCCGGGGCCGACTGGTACGATGAGACGAGCGTGCTGCATTCGCGCATCCTGCGCACCGACGTCGCCCCGCTCAGCCTCAGCAATCCGGTCTATGGCCTGGGAGCGGGCGACGCGCGGCGCGCCGCGCAGCTTCCTTATACCACCACGGACACGCGCACCCGCCGCAAGGGCGCTTATCTGCAGGATCAGATCAGCCTCACCGAAGCACTGCTGCTGGTGGCGGGCATTCGCTACGATCATTTCGAGGACGAAGTGATCCGCAGCCTTGGCGGCGCGCTGCAGGACCGTACGCGCTACGCCGACAGCGACGTGACGCTGCGCGGCGGCGCGATCTTCAAGCCGCGCTCCGACGTCTCACTCTACGCCAGCTGGTCGCAGAGCTTCGAGCCGCAAAGCGCAGCCGACCAGAACAGCGATGCAGGCGGCCCCTTTGCGCCTGTCACCGGCAACCAGATCGAAGGCGGCGTGAAGACGCAGCTCTTCGATGGCCGCCTCCAGGCCAACGCGGCGCTCTACCGGATCGTACGCCGCAACATCCTGCAGGTCGACCCCACCCTCCTGCCCGTCAACGGCGTCGACCAGCTCGCGCCCATCGGCGAGGTCACCAGCAAGGGCTTCGAAATCGACCTCACCACCGACATCACCCCCGACTGGGTGCTGATGGTGAACTACGGCTACAACGACACGCGCATCACCGACACGGTCGAGGGCCAGGCGATCACCAACGGCGTGGGCGACCGCTTCGCCAACGCGCCGCGCCACAAGGTCGGCTTCTGGACGCGCTACCAGGTTCCCGCCATCGCCGCTGCCTTCGCTTTCGGAGGCGAACATGTCTCGCGCCGCATCAGCCTTTCGGGCCAGACCGTAAAGCCTTACACCATCTTTGACGCCTCGATCACAAAGAGCCTGGGCTTTGCCGAGCTTTTGCTGCGCGCCGACAACATCTTCGACAAGGTCTACGCGGCCTCGGGCTTCTCCAATCGCAGCGGCCACTTCCCCGGATCGCCGCGCACGTTCCTGGCCGAACTGCGCGTACGGTTCTGAGCAGGACGGCACGCATGGCAAAGGCGCGCAAACCCAAGGGGCGTTCGCTGTGGTGGCGGATCCACAGCTGGGCGGGATTCAAGCTCTCGATCTTCATGACCTTCGTGCTGGCGACCGGCACGCTTGCGGTATTCGCCCACGAGATCGACTGGCTGGTAACGCCTGCCATGCACGCGGCCCCGCAGCCAGGGCCGCGCGCCAGTTGGGGCACTCTGGCGGCCGCTGCGGCCGAGGCCGTGCCCGAGGGACGCCTGCAATCACTGCACACTCCGATCGATCCATGGTTCACCGCCGAAGCCTGGGTCGACACCGGAGCGGGCTCGCCCCGCAGGGTTTATGTCGATCCGTGGAGCGGCAAGGTCACCGGCACGCATGGCTGGGCCAACGTGCACCGCTTCCTACGCCAGATCCACCGCCATCTGATGCTGCCGACGCAAGTCGGCATTCCCATCGTCAGCGCGCTGGCGCTCCTCCTCCTGGCCTCGCTCGTGACCGGCATCATCACGTACAAGAAGTGGTGGCGCGGATTCTTCAAGCGGCCGCGGGGCGGCGATGCCCGGCGCCTGAGCGGAGACCTGCATCGCCTCGGCGGGCTCTGGAGCTTGTGGTTCATCGCCCTCATTTCACTGACCGGCCTATGGTATCTGGTCGAAGCCCTGGGTGGCCACGCGCCTGTTCCCGAGCTGGCCCGGACCGAACAGCCGCGCGCCGCGCCGACAGGTGCGGCGCTGGACCGGCTTGTCGCGCGCGCGCGGCACCTGCGCCCTGCCCTCGACATCCGCGAGATCCGCTTCACGCCCCGGCAGGGCGTTATCCTGCTCGGGCAGGACGCCGCCTGGCTAGTGCGCGACCGCGCGAACGCGGTTGCACTCGACCCTGCAGACGGTGTGGTACTGACACAGCTGGCGGGTGAGGACCTGGGCCTGCATGAACGCATTTCGGAGATGGCCGACCCGCTGCATTTCGGCACCTTCGGCGGGCTCTTCACCAAGGTCATCTGGTTCCTCTTTGGCCTGATCCTCACCGGGATGTCGGTGACCGGGGTCATCATCTATGCCAAGCGCCTCGAAAAGGCCGAGCGCGGCGCGCGCGGCGCTGTCACCATGGGCTGGCAGGGGATGGGTGCCTGGGCCTGGGCCAGTCTGGCGCTGATCCTCCTCGCCCTTGTCCTCACGCCTTTTGCTATCGGCGGAGCCGTGTGAGCCAGCGCGCATCACACACAGGATTGCCAGAACGCACAAAGCGCCCGATACCCGGAGCATGAACGCCTCCTCACTGCTCCGCCACGCCCCCTGGGTCGGGCTCGCCCTCGCCGCCACCGTGTGCCTGACCGTGCTGGCCGTGTCGCGCGGGGAGGATGTCAACGCGCTGTGGATCGTGGTCGCGGCAGTCAGCAGCTTCCTGGTCGGCTACCGCTACTACGCGCTCTACATCGCGCGCCATGTGATGAAGCTCGATCCCCGGCGCGCGACACCGGCTCACACCCGTGCCGACGGGCTCGACTATGTCGCCACCGACAAGCGCGTCCTGTTCGGCCACCACTTCGCCGCCATCGCCGGAGCCGGCCCCCTCGTCGGGCCGGTGCTGGCTGCACAGATGGGCTATCTTCCCGGAACCTTGTGGATCATCTTCGGCGTGGTGCTGGCAGGCGCGGTGCAGGACTTCATGGTGCTGTTCATCTCGATGCGGCGCGACGGCAAGTCGCTGGGCGAACTGGTGCGTCTTGAGATGGGGCCGGTCGCCGGCACGATCGCGCTTGGCGGGGCCTTCCTGATCATGGTCATCATCCTTGCCGTCCTCGCGCTTATCGTCGTGCGCGCCCTGGCCGAAAGTCCCTGGGGCATGTTCACCGTCGCCGCCACGATCCCGCTGGCGCTTGCGATGGGGGTCTATACCCGCTGGATCCGGCCCGGTAGGATCGGCGAAGTTTCGATTCTGGGCTGCCTCGGACTGATCGCGGCCATCGTCTTCGGGCAGGATATCGCAGCATCAAAGGTCCTGGGTCCGCTCTTCACATTCAGCCCGGAGGCCTTGTGCTGGATCCTCATTGGCTACGGCGCGCTCGCCTCGCTGCTGCCGGTGTGGCTACTGCTCGCTCCGCGCGACTATCTTTCCACCTTCCTCAAGATCGGCGCGATCAGTGCCCTGGCCATCGGCATCGTGGTCATGGCGCCGCCGCTGCGCATGCCCGCGCTCACCCAGTTCGTGGACGGCGGCGGCCCGGCCTGGTCGGGCGCGCTCTTCCCATTCCTTTTCATCACCATCGCCTGCGGCGCGGTTTCGGGCTTCCATGCCCTCATCGCCAGCGGCACAACCCCCAAGCTGATCGCGACCGAAACCGATGCCCCCTTCATCGGCTACGGCGCGATGCTGATGGAAGCCTTCGTCGCAATCATGGCGCTGGTGGGGGCCACGATCCTCGATCCGGGCATCTATTTCGCCATGAACAGCCCCGTCGCGGTTCTCGGCACCGATCCCGCCAGCGCCGCGCAGGCGGTCTCGGCCATGGGCTTCCCGGTCACGCCCGAACTGCTGACCCGAACCGCGCGCGACGTGGGCGAACACACCATCATTTCGCGCACGGGCGGCGCCCCCACCCTTGCCGTCGCCATGGCTGAAATCTTCAGCCATATCGCGGGCGGCAGCGCGATGAAGGCGTTCTGGTACCACTTTGCGATCCTGTTCGAGGCGCTCTTCATCCTCACCGCAGTCGATGCGGGCACGCGCGCAGGGCGCTTCATGCTTCAGGACCTGATCGGCCTTGCCCTGCCTTCGTTCCGGACCGGAACCTCGTGGGTCCCGGGCGTCGTCGCCACGGGCTTGTGCGTCGCAAGCTGGGGCTTCTTCCTCTATCAGGGCGTCACCGATCCGCTGGGCGGGGTGAACACGTTGTGGCCGGTTTTTGGCATTTCCAACCAGATGCTGGCGGCGGTCGCGCTCATGCTGGCAACCTGTGTCCTGTTCCGCATGAAGCGCGAGCGCTTTGCCTTCGTCACCGTAATCCCCACAGTATGGCTGCTGATCTGCACGCTGAGCGCCGGGTTCCTCAAGCTCTTCTCGGCCAATCCCGCGGTCGGTTTCCTCGCCCACGCCGCCAAGTTCGGAGCTGCCGCGGCAAGTGGCACCGTGCTGGCCCCGGCCAAATCCATGGCCGAGATGGAGGCGATCATCTTCAACGACCGGGTGGACGCAGGCCTGTGCGTCATCTTCCTTGCTGTCGTCCTCTCGCTGCTCGGCTTCACGGTGCGCACATGCCTTGCGGCGCTGCGAAGCGAAGCGCCCAGTGTCCAGGAAAGCCCCGCGCAAGTGCTGGCCGCATCATGAAGATCCTGCGCGATACCTTGCGCCTCATGGTAGGGCAGCCCCCCTACGAGGTCTATCTGGCCCACATGGCCCGCCGCCATCCAGACGTTGCGCCGATGAGCCGCGTCGAATTTTTCCGAAACCGCGAGGCGGCCCGCTTCGGCGGTGCGGGCGGCGGCAAGTGCTGCTGAGCGCGCAACGCCGAACCGCGCTGCTGCCGCGCGGCAATTCAGACCTTCATCCACCGCCGCCAGAAGTCGAGAACGCAAATCCAGTGAAAGCGGATGACCCATCCATGCCAGCCTCTTTCACCAGCAAGGATTCTCAATCAGAAGTCGGCATCGAGGCCCCCCAACGATACAAAGCGGTCGAAAACCACTCTAGAAGCGAAAGCGCACACCGCCGGAGAAGCGTCGTCCCGTTCGGCGATACTCCTTGGTCCGGTTCGGGCTCACCGAATAGATGAACTCCTTTGCATCGTTGAGGTTGATTGCGTCCATGAAAACGGTGAAGCGCGGCGTGACTTCATAGGAGAGCCCCGCGTCAAGCTGGCCGTAGGCATCGAAATATTCCGGTTCGCCGTTGCGGCCAGAGGCGACCTGCAGGAAGTTGTCGCGCCAAGTATAGGCCACACGCGCCTGGATTCCGTACTTCTCATAGAATCCCACGAGGCTGTAGGATGTCTTTGACAGGCCTTCCAGTCCGTAGGATACGCCCGCCACCGCGTTCGTGTAGTTCGCGTTGGATTCGGTGTAGTTGAAGCTCGTTTGAACACCGAGACCATCGAGCGGCGAAGGCAGCCCGGAAAATGCCTGGCGGTAGCCCAGTTCGAAGCCCTTGACGGTCGCGCCCTGGCCATTGTCCGGAACGGTGACCTGGAAAGTGACCTCGTCAACCAGTTGCGGGGTAGTCACCAGCGTCACGAAAGAATCGATCTTCTTGTAGAAGGCCGCAAAGGACAGGAGCGAGCTGTCCGCGAAATACCATTCCGCGCCCACCTCGACCTGCTTGGCACGAAACGGATCAAGGTCAGGATTGCCGCGGCTGATCGTCTCGTTGCCGGGATTGGTCTGGATGGTCTGACGCGGAGAAAGATCGGTCAGCGTGGGCCGCGTCATGACCTTGGAGGCCGAAAGGCGCAGGATCAGGTCCGGGGTAGGCTCCAGCTTGATATTCAGTGAGGGTAGCCAGTCGTGGTACTGGCCCTTGAAGCCGACCGGCACGACATCGGAGACTTCAATGATGTTCTGGCCCTGGCCGTTCGGCCGCGCGCTGATGATTGTGCGCGAGGCCCCATCTGACGTGTAGCTCGTCCCCTCGTAGCGCAAGCCAGCATTGATGGTGAGCGGCATGTCTCCGAGCATCGTGCGGTAGTTGGCCATGACATAGCCGATCTTCACTTTTTCATCGACGACCGAGGAGGCCGCCGGGGAATAGACCGCCGGCGCGAAAGCAATACCGTCCTCTTCGGCGAAGGCGTCGATGACACCGATCATTTCCTGCGGGCTGTAGATGACCCAGTCACGCACAATGTTGTCCGGTCCGGAGCCTTGGAAGAAATCACGGCCCGTGGGGCGGAACAGGCTGGCTGAGAGTACCCGGTCGGAACCGCAGTAGGCGCATTGCTGCTCGAAGGGCATTTCATCCCCGGTCAGGGTCTTGGTCCGCCGCGCGTACATGCCGCCGAAGAACAGCGTCAGTTCGTCAGTCGCTTCCCACTCGGAATCGAAGCGATACTCGCTGATCTTGTCGTCAACGTCGTTGGTCGCGCCCCAGGTATAGTAGTGAGCGGTAATCCCCTGCGGGTTGGTGGCAGCGTTGGGGTAGGCCGGATTCGAAAAGCCATACTCGTAGATCGGACTGCCTCCCCGGCGGTCAAACCACATGTCCATGCCCTTGCGACGGATGGTGGTGAACAAGCCATCCTCCTTGCCGCGGCGTTCGGCCTTGGAGCGCGAAACATCGACATTCAGCTTGAGCCGGTCAGTGGCTATCCATTCGACATTGGCGCCGAACTGGGTGGTAAGCACGTCACGGTGATCGTACTGCACGATCTGGTCGACAAAGCCATTCTCGTAACGCTGATAGACCGCCTCACCATCCTCGACAATCTGCTCGACAAGGCTGCCTCCCGAAAAGTCATAGGCAAGGCCGGTCTGCTGTTCGGTGAAGTCGGCTTTCGAATAGATCCCGTCGAACGAAACCGTCAGATTGTCCGTCGGACGGAACTGGAGGGCACCCGAAAATCCGTAGCGTTCCAAGCTGCGCTCGAAGAAGAAGGGCGAGAGATTGGAGGGCATCGACACGTTGGCAAAGGGGGCAACATCAGGCCCGAGACGCCCTCCGGGAACCCCATTGGCATCGTAATAGGAATCATCGCTGGAACGACGGACATGGCCGGCCCCGATGGTGAACTCGTCGTTACGGGTGTCACGCTTGGTGTAGACCCCCGAGAGCGATATCCCCAGGGTGCTGTCCGCGTTGCGCCAGGACATGACGCCCGAGATTTCCGGGTTAAACTTGTCGGCGATCTCTGCCCACATCTGTCCAGCCGAAGCGCTGAACGCGAAAGCCTCGGACTGATCGATCGCGCGCAACGTGTGCACGTCAACGGTCGCCCCGATCGAGGCACCGTTCACGTTCGCTTGGGGCGACTTGTAGACATCGGCGCCCGAGATGATCTCGGAGGGCAAAACGTCGAACGAAAATTCGCGCCCGTTGTTGTCCGTGGCAAGGGTGCGCCCGTTGACCGTGACCGCGTTGAACTTGGGGCCGAACCCGCGCACCGTGATGTACCGCCCCTCGCCACGGTTGCGCTCGATGGTGACGCCTGCAATGCGCTGGAGAGATTCCGCGACGTTCTGGTCGGGCAGCTTGCCGAGGTCCTCGGCCACGATGGAATCGACCACGGAAACCGCATCGCGCTTGATGTCGATGGCCGCGCGCTGGCTGGCTCGGATGCCGCTAACGATAATCACGGCTTCAGCGTCAGGGGTACTTAAAGTGCCCTGCTCCTCCTCCGCGGCATCCCCGGCCTCCTGGGCAAAGGCCTGTGGCGCTGCGGCCAGGGCAAGAATGGCGGCCGAGCATAGCAGCGCGGTCGGCGCCGCGCGACGAAACCTTCCCTGAGTGGGCATTCTCTACTCTCCCTTATCTATTGTCTGATGTAATTACGCCTCCTTTTCGGAGAGTCAACATACATCATACGTATTATGGTTGTTGCAATCGATCCGACGCGTCAGCGAACTGATCGAATGGGCAGCACGCATAGGGCGGACCCGAAAACGAATACGATGGCGGTCACGAAGATGGCCCTGTAATCGCCCGCAAATATACCGAGCAGGACGGCCGCCATGACAGGGCTGATGATCTGCGGAATGTTGACAGCGGTGGTCAGTACGCCGAGGTCCTTGCCCTCGTCGCCCAACGCTGCCTCGGGCAGGACCTGGGTCATCAGGGCCATGTCGATCGACATGAACATGCCATAGCCCACGCCAATAATAGCGGCGTAGATCCACATGCCCGTCATCGTAGGATATAGAAGGGGCGCCAGCATGGCTGTCACCATGATCAGGCTCCCGGCGACGACGAACGGCTTGCGCCTCTGCCAGTGGTCCGACAACCAGCCAGACGCCAGCGAAGACACCACCAAGCACACCAGAGTGACCATCGCCAGGTTTGCAATGGCCCGGTTGGAGGCCGCGTCCTCAAGGCCGATATAGTCGCGCAGGATATAGAGCAGGTAGGCGGCGATGGCCTGATAGCCCATGTAGATCGTGAAGCGACTGGCGAAAGCCCAGGCGAAGTCGGGGTGGGCACGCGGGCTGATCCAGAAGCTCTTGGCAAAGGCGCCCCACTGGATCGGGCGGCGCGGCATCTGGTGGCTAGGCGGCTCGCGGTTGATAACCACGAAGACAAGGCACGAAACCGCGATGGCACCGGCAAACAAGCCGTAAGCAAGCCCCCGGTCCCCCGCGAGATAACCTGCAACGACGGTTCCCGCAGTAAGACCTGCCGTCATGCCCGCGCCCACGAGACCCGAGACCGCGCCTCGGGTCTCTGGCGCAAAGCGGTCGGCGATGAGCGTGGTCATGGCCGGCTGCACCGAATTGTAGGCAACCGAGGCCATGACCCACAACACGATCAGCGAAACCAACCCTGTCACACCGGAGATACCGAAAAGGCAGGCCGATCCGATCACCGATCCAAGCGCCATCCACGGGGCCCGCCTGCCCCAGCGAGTCCGGGTTCGATCCGAGAGTGCTCCGGCGATCGGCGTTGTCAGCGTGGAGAAGACCGATGTGATGGCAAAAAGGATCGCCAGGTTGGTCTCCTTGGAGGAGGGCGATATCTCGGCGATCTGGTTGGGTAGAAGGACGCCCAGAACCCCGCTGTAGAGCGCCATCAGCAGGAAGAAGTTGACCATCAGGGACAGTTGCAGCCGCCAGCGCCGGGCCCCGCTGACCCATGCCGTCCGACCTGGTGTGGTGGCGAAAGAGGTATCGTGTTTCAACGCTCCCTCCCTTGGTCAGCCGCAAGCCCGGCAGAAGGAGCAAGGCACAGCCCGGTGCGTTCGGCCCGCCGATGGGGGCCGCCGCGCACGTTCCAGCCCAGCGCGCTCGCGCGTTCGGCGATACGGGTCTCATCGAGTTCGATGCCAAGGCCCGGCCGATCCCCCAGCACCAGCCCCCCGTCCCGGATCTCCTGATCGACACTGAAACCTTCCGGGAAGGAAAAATCCTGGATCTCCAGGCCGATCATGTTCGGCACAGCGACTGCGGCATGAGCCAGCGGGTTGGCGTTGTAGGCAACCGGCGAGACGGGAAGCCCCTGCGCGTGCGCGGCCATCGCCACGCGCAGGAAATGGGTGATGCCCCAGCAACTGCCGGTCTGGACAATATCAACCGCGCGCTGGTCGAAGAGAGGGTTGAATTGCTCGATCCCGGTAAGATTCTCGCCCGTCGCCACCGCAGTTCGGCTGCAGGCTGCGATGCGGGCAAGCCCCGCCGCGTCCCAGCGCCGAACCGGCTCCTCGATCCAGGTGAGGTCCACCCGCTTCTCGATCTCCGCCAGATGGCGCAGCGCCTGCTTACAGTTCCAGGCTTCGTTGACATCGAGCATCAGGGCCGGGCGTGGGCTGTTGCGCTCAAGGATCGCGCGCACAGTCTTCAGGCGCGAAATGTCACGATCGAGATCGCGCCCCCCCTTCACCTTGGCCGCCGTGAAGCCAAGATCCGCCCAACGTTCGTAGTGGGCTGCAAAGGCGTCGTCCTCAAGGCCATAGCACAGGCCGGAGGCATAGCCGTGCACGAAACGGTCGCCAGCTCCCAGCGTCCGCCAGAGCGCTTCGTCCGCCATCTTCGCCTTCAGATCCCACAAGGCCATGTCCACGGCCGCGATGGTACCGAAGGTCGTCCCCGCATGGCCACTCTTGAAGACATGGGCCAGCATCGCATCATACAGGCTCGCCACTGCGCGCGGATCCGCGCCTTCCACAGCTGGGAACACGCGCTCTATCTCGGCATGGGCGCCAAGGCCGATGCCGGTCAGCCCTCCGTCGGTTTCGACAAGAAGGATCGGCACTTCGGTGATCCCCGATGGCACAAGCCCGTTCACGTCCCCAACCGGGCGCCCCCAGTCATGCAAGGCGACAAGGCTTCGAAAGCCGGTGATCTTCATCTATGCATCCTCTGCCCATGGCATCACTAGTAATTCATATTATGTATGATCTATCTGGTATGGCAAGCCTTGACGAATCTTTCCCGGTCGGGTCAGCGTTCCCGGGACGCCTCGGACGTCCAAGATCCAGAATTGAAGCGAGCACACAGCAAAATGCAGGACAAGGTAAGCAGCAATAGCCCGGTAAGCGTCCCCCCACGGCGCCGGCCCCGGCTTGCGGTTGCCGTGGTCGAGGAACTGGTCAATGCGATCGTGACCGAGGTCTATCCTGCGGGAACTGCCCTTCCCCCTGAAGCCATGCTGTGCGACCGTTTCGAGGTAAGCCGTACAGTGGTCCGCGAAGCGACCACCGCACTGACCGAAAAGGGCCTCGTCGTCTCACGGCAGGGGCGCGGTACGATCGTGTGCGACCAGTCAAACTGGAACCTTCTCGACCCGATGATCCTGGCCGCGCTGTTTCGTCGCAACGATGGTCTTGCCTACCTTGACAATCTTTCAGAAATCCGAGCCTCGCTCGAAGGCGGGATGGCCGCCAAGGCCGCGCGCAAGGCCACACCTGAAAACCTGTCCGAGCTCGAGGCCCAGATCACCAAATTGGAGAGCCTCGTCGAAATGCCGGCGGCCTACGTGCAGGAAGATGTACTCTTTCACGATGTCATCATGCGCATGTCCGGAGACCGACTGAGCAAGGCCATCATCGACCGCGTCCAGTCGCGCGCCCTCAACAACCACGGCTACGCCGGACGCCTCAGCGTCGCGCATGTCCGAGAAACGCAGGAAGCCCACCGCCGCATTTATGACGCGATTGCGGCGCGGGATCCGGAGTTGGCCGCCCGCGCGATGAAGGAACATATCGAGAGTTCCTGGGCAAAGCGTCGGGCCTCGGACAGACCTTCGGCCGCCCCCACCTGATCCCAATGGGGGCCTGATCCCCGTCGGGGTCGGTCCAACCCCAGAAGAACTGGGCCTGCCGTCAGGGTTGCTCGTCAAGAGCGTAGATCCGTTCCATCTCTACCCATGTCCGGTCCGAGGCTGCCGGAAGGGAACGCTGAAAGCGGGCCATGAGCGCGTTCCAGGCCTGCACGTCAGGATTGGCGGCATCGCGCGCGGCCTTGCCCGCATCGTCCTGCGCCTGCGCGGCATCCTGCTCCATGATCATGAACATCCGATCGGCCACGAGCCAGATCTGGAGGTCCCGCACACCATCGTCCCGGATCGCCTGGGTTACAGCTGCGGGCGGTCCTCCCGGCGCATGCCAGGCGCGGTAGCGTGCGATCAATTCCGGCTCATCGACGAGATCCACGGCAAAGCATCGACGTGTGATGTGAGACATTGAACTCTCCCTGTTGACGTGCCTCCCCTTCCTACGTATTCATCATACATCTTACAAGATGAAGGGAGCAGGAATGGCCTGGTTGTACGGGGCCCAAGTGCCACGAAGGCACCTTGCGGCGCACACCGGATCGCTTTCACAGTTCGCGGGCGTGCGGCTCATGACGCTGGCCGACGGGGCCGAGCGGGGCGTCAGAATGCTGGAATTCCGCACCGGCACGGGTCTGCGCTTCACCGTGATGGTGGACCGAGCAATGGACATCGCCGAGTGTGAACACGCCGGACGGGCGATCGGATGGCATTCACCGTCTGGCTTTCGCCACCCCTCCCTGCACGATTATGAAGGCGAGGATGGGCTCGGATGGTTTCGGGCGATGTCCGGGCTGAACGTGACCTGCGGGCTCGACCACATCCTGTTCATGCATGAGGATACGGCCAGCCACTACCACTACGCCCCGCGCGAGAAGGTCGCCTCCTCACTGCATGGCCGCGTCGGCACCATCCCGGCGCAATTGACCGGCTACGGAGAGCGCTGGACCGGGGATGTCTGTACATTCTGGGCCGAAGGCATCGTCCGCCAGGCCACGGTGTTCGGCGAAGACCTGCACCTCGTCCGGCGGATCGAGGCGGACCTGGGCAGCGACGAGATCCGGCTAACCGACCGCGTCGTCAACCACGGGTTCTACACGACCCCGCACATGTTCTGCTACCACATCAACGTCGGCCATCCCGTCGTTGCCGAGGGCGCGCGCTACGTAGCGCCTGTAAGTGAGGTGCTCTGGGCGGCTCACGCCGAGAATTACAGGAAGCAGGGTGTCGGCTACCGCACGCTGCCCGCGCCCATCGTCAACTTCCACGAACAGGTCTGGCAGCACGAGATGGTGCCCGATGCCCAGGGGCAGGTCGAAGTGGCCATTGTCAACGAACGGATTGGCCTTGGCTTCAGCGTCCTTACCCGCAAAGACCAGTTCCCGTGCATGTTCGAATGGCAAAACCTGCATGCCGGGCACTACGCGGTGGGCATTGAACCTTCGACAAACCACGTGCATGGCAAGGACTTCGCCCGTGAGCGCGGTGAACTGATCGAGCTCGACCATGGGGAAGAGCGGATCTATGAGACGGTCCTGCGCGTCCTCCCCGACGCCGACGCGGTATCCGCGGCCATCGCCCGGATCGAGGACTGCGCGCGCCAGCCTGCTGAGGACTATCCTGCGCCGACCGGGAACTTCCCCTCTCTGGCAGGTGCCCTATGAAGGGCCGCACCGTCCTCTACACCGGAGCGGCTGGCGGGCTCGGGCTCGAAACGAGCCTGCAACTCCTCGCTCGTGGCGCAAACGTCATCGCACTCGACAACAACGTGGCCAAGATCGCCGCCCTCGAAGCTGCCGCGCAAGGCCACGGCCCCGGCTCGCTTACAGTGTCGCGCTGCGACCTCGCCGATCTCGATGGACTGGAGGCCACACTCGACGGTTTCGTCGAACGCTTCGGGGGTATCGATGTCCTCATCAACAACGCGGCCATCTACCCCTCCAAGTCGTTCGAGGACCTTTCTATCGAGGAGTACCAGTACGTCCAGCGCATCAATGTCGATGCCGGGGTTGTGGCCGTGCAACGCGCTCTTCCGGGCATGCGCGCCAAGGGCTTCGGACGGATCATCAACATATCCTCCATCACCATTTCGGGCGGCTGGGCCAACCTTGCGCCCTATGTCGCGTCCAAGGGCGCACTGATCGGCCTGACCCGGGCCTGGGCGCGCGAGTTCGGAGGCTGGGGGATCACGGTCAACGCGATCGCTCCCGGCGCCTTCCCGACCGATGCCGAGAAGATCCATCCCGACCCGGCGGGCTACGAGGCGATGGTCCTTGAGGCGCAGGCAATCAAGCGGCGCGGGCGCGCCTCTGACATCGCCCACGCCATTGGCTTCTTCGCTGCCGACGAGGCAGGTTTCATCACGGGCCAGACGCTGCACGTCAACGGCGGTTGGACCATGTCCTGAAGGGCACCAGACACATGACAATTCTCAAGGATATCCGGGTACTTGACTGCTCCATCGCGATGGCCGGTCCTTTCGCCGCGCAACGGCTCGGCGACATGGGCGCGGATGTCGTCAAGGTTGAACCGACAAGCGGCGAATGGCAGCGCCATGCATCCGCCGGAGGGGCGCAGGGCAACCGCATCAACGTCTCCTTCCTCTCACTCAACCGCAACAAGCGCTCGCTCGCGATCGACCTCAAGTCGCCCGAAGGCAAGGCGGTTCTGCTCGATCTGGTAAAGAACGCCGACGTCTTCCTCCAGAACTACCGGCCAGGGGTGGCCGAACGCCTGGGCGTCGATTACGCCACGCTCAGCGCAATCAATCCACGCCTCATCTACGTCTCGATGTCGGGTTACGGCGAGGACGGCCCCTACCGCAACCTGCCGGGCCAGGACCTGCTGCTGCAAGGAATGTCGGGAGCCATGCTCTCGACCGGCGTGGAGGGCACTCCGCCCAGTCCGGCAGGGCAATACCTGGTTGATGCCGTGGCGGCCTACAACGCCTTCGAAGGGGCTCTGGCAGCACTCTTCCATCGCGAACGCACAGGCGAGGGACAGCTGGTTCAGGTCAATATGCTCGATGCAATCACGACCATACAGATGCAGGAGCTGTCCGTCTTCACCGTGGGCCACAAGCCCCAGTCCCGCTCGGCGGAACCCCATGCTCACAGCTACATCCGTGCGCCATATGGGGTCTTTGCCACCAGCGATGGCTACATGACGCTGGCCATGGCGCCGCTCAAAGCGCTCGCACGCGAACTTGACGACCCGTTCTTCGCCGAACTTGAGGAAGAGCGCGATGGTTGGACCCAGCGCGATGCTATCTTCGCCCGCGTGCGCGAACACCTCGTGACGGCCAGCACACAGCATTGGCTCGCAAAGTTTCGCCAGGCCGACATATGGTGCGGCCCCGTTTACGGCTATGCCGACCTCCTTGAGGACCCACAGATCAAGCACAACGGCACGTTCGTGGAGTACGAGCATCCCACCGAGGGCCGCGTGAAGGTACCCGGATTCCCCATCCGCTTTTCCGCCACGCCCTGTGCAATCACGCGCGGCGCGCCGCTGGTAGGTGAGCACAGCCACGACGTACTGGCTGAGACGGGACGCAGCGAGCAGGAAATCGCCAAGTTGATCGAATCGGGCGTGGTGCGCCAGCACGCATGAGCGCGCCTCGCTACCTTGGCCTGACCTGGGACCATCCCCGCGGCTATCAGGCACTTGATGCCGCAGCGGCCCAGGTCGCACCGGGGCACGGCCTTTCGATACATTGGCAGCGTCATCCGCTCGAAGGTTTCGAATCCCACCCCATCGTCGATCTCGCCGCGAATTACGATCTCATCGTACTCGACCACCCCCACATTGGGGAAGCGCTGGCTGGCGAATGCTTGCGCCCGATGGAGGACATTCTGGGTGCCGAAGACGTCGCGGCGCTGACGCGTGATACCATTGGCCCTTCGATGGCCAGTTACGGCTATGGCGGAGCGCACTGGGCCCTTCCGCTCGATGCGGCAAGTCAGGTCATGGCTTTCACGCCTGGTGCAGTGGAAGATGTTCCGCGCACCTGGGACGAAGTCCTTGCGCTTGCCGGCAAGCTGCGCGTCGCGCTCTCGTTGTCCGGTCCCCACGCGGCTCTGACCTTCCAGTCCATTGCCGCCGCCTTCCAGGGCCGCAGCCGGCCGAACGACCGCTTCGTCACGCCCGAGGCGGGACGAGAGGCTTACGCTATCATGCAGGCCCTGACGACACAGACCACCCGCGAACACGCAGGGCACAACCCCATTACGCTGCTAGAAGCCCTGGCTGCGGGGGATGATCTTGCGCTTGTCCCGCTGGTCTACGGCTATGTCAACTACGCAAGCAGCGGTCGCGTGCGCTTCGCCGACGCGCCGCGTGGTCCGGCCGGGATAGGGTCGATCCTGGGCGGGACGGGGATCGCGGTGTCGCGCCGGGCCCCCGTGACGGAGGCCCTGTGCCGGCATCTGCGCTGGCTCATGTCGAGTGAAACGCAATGCCGCTTCATTCCCGCCAACGCCGGACAGCCTGCCCTTCATGTAGCGTGGAGTGATAGCGCCTGCGATGCTGCAGCCGGGAACTTCTACAGCGCGACCCGTGCGACACTGGAAAACGCAGCTCTGCGCCCGCGGCACGATGGTGCCATCGCCTTGCAGACCGAGATCGCCCGGCGCCTGCGCGAAGGGCTCCTCCTCGGGGAAGGCAGCGGGCCCGTTCTCGACGCGATCGAAGCCGCGTATGCCCGTCACCACGAAAAAGGAACCAGGACATGAGCGCCCATCTGCGCTTCGAGATCGCCGACCACGTTGCCACGCTCACGCTGGAGCGCCCCGACAAGCTCAACGCGATGACGCCGGACATGGCCCGGGGGCTAGTCGAGGCCGTAGCAACCTGTAACTCCAGCGACGAGGTGCGCTGCCTGATCGTGACCGGGGCAGGGCCCAAGGCATTCAGTGCGGGCTCGGACATTTCGACGCTTGATGCGTATGCTACGCCCTGGGACTTTCGCAACCGCGAGGACTATTGCGATGCCCTGCGCGCCTGCCGCAAGCCGGTCATCGCCGCGATCAATGGCTATGCCCTTGGCGGCGGTCTGGAAACGGCGATGGCTTGCGATATCCGCATCGCCTCTTCCAGTGCCCGTTTCGCCGCCCCCGAGATCAAGCTGGGATGGATCGGAGGGGGAGGCATGGCCGTGGGGCTTGCCCAGTCGATGGGAATGTCGAACGCGGCCCTGATGCTTTTTACAGGCGAGATGGTCACAGCCGAACAGGCCCTGGCCTGGGGGCTCGTCAGCGAGGTCACCTCCCCCCAGACCTTGATGCCGCGCGCCCGTGAGGTCGCGACGCAGATCGCGCAGCGCGCGCCGATCGCGGCGGAGACGGCCAAGCTGAACCTGCGCGCCGCGCACCAGATGCCCTACGAGAAGGCCATCGAATACGAACGTGATCTCCAGGCCATCTGCTTCGCCACCGAAGACGCGGCAGAGGGGCGCGCGGCCTTCGCCGAACGCCGCCCCCCCGTTTTCAGGAGACGCTGAGCCATGCCTCTCGATCTTTCCCCTCGCGCCATCTTGCCCGAAGACCCCGCAGCCCTGCTCGTGGGACGTGTCTGGCGCCCCGACCTTGCCGGTCCGTCGGTTGTGCGCGTCGACGGTGAGCTGCTCACCGACATATCACATGCTTTCCCGACCGTTCGGGACTTGTGCGAGAGCGCCAATCCAACCGAAGCCTTGCGCGCCGCGCACGGGGAGAGCCTCGGTCCTGTTGACGTCATCCTTGGCAACAGCGACCCGCAGGCGCGTGAGCCGACACGGCCATGGCTGCTGGCTCCGGTCGATCTGCAGGCGGTCAAGGCTGCCGGTGTCACTTTCGCGACCTCGATGCTCGAACGCGTGATCGAGGAACGCGCCCGCGGCGATGCTGGTGCGGCCGAGACGATCCGCGCCCAGGTGCAGGCGCTGGTGGGCGATGACCTGCGCCGCCTCCAGCCCGGCTCGCCTGCGGCAATGGCGCTCAAGCAGACGCTGATCGAGGCTGGTGCCTGGAGTCAGTACCTTGAAGTCGGCATCGGTCCTGATGCCGAAATCTTCACCAAGGCGCAGCCTCTGGCAAGCGTAGGCGCGGGGCATCATATCGGCGTCCATCCGGCCTCGGACTGGAACAATCCCGAGCCCGAAGTCGTGCTGGTGATCGCCTCGGATGGCCGGATTCTGGGTGCGACGCTGGGCAACGATGTGAACTTGCGCGATGTCGAGGGGCGCTCGGCACTGCTGCTGGGCAAGGCCAAGGACAACAATGCGGCGGCCGCTATCGGGCCTTTCGTGCGCCTTTTCGAAGGTGATTTCGATCTTTCGGCCGTGGAGCAGCTCAGCTTGACACTGACAGTCCAGGGAGAGGACGGCTTTCGCCTGGAGGGCCATTCCCAGATGCGTGAGATAAGCCGCAGCCCCGCCGAACTTGCGAGCCAGGCCTGCAACGTCCACCATCCCTATCCCGACGGCCTGGTGCTCTTTCTGGGTACACTGTTCGCGCCGACCCAGGACCGGGGCGAGGTGGGACGCGGCTTTACCCATGCCGTGGGTGACGAGGTGCGCATCCACTGTGCAGCCCTGGGTACGCTTGCCAATCGTGTTCAGGCGACAGATGCTTGCGAAGCTTGGACGTTCGGTGCCGCCGCACTGATGCGAAACCTCGCGCAACGAGGACTGATCTGATGACCAGGCCCAGAATTCTGCTGACCCGTCGCTGGCCCCGCATCGTCGAGGAGCGGCTCGCCGCAACCTACGACGTGACACTGAACGAAGCCGACACGCCACTCGACGAAGCCGAGATGATTGCGGCAATGCGCTCGCACGATGCGCTCTGCCCCACCGTGACCGACAAAATCACCCGAAACGTCCTTGCCGCGGAGGGGCGGCGCGCGCGCATCGTGGGCAACTATGGCGCCGGCTTCGAACATATTGACCTGTCCGCCGCCCGTGAACAAGGTATCGCGATCAGCAACACGCCCGATGTCCTGACCGAAGCGACCGCCGACATCGCGATGACGCTTATCCTGATGGCCATGCGCCGTGCCGGAGAAGGGGAACGCGAACTGCGCTCGGGCGACTGGGCCGGATGGCGCCCGACGCACCTGCTGGGTCGCTCACTCGACGGCAAGCTCCTCGGCCTCGTCGGCTTTGGACGGATTGCCCGTGCAGTGACGGATCGGGCCCGCGCCTTTGGCATGGAAATCGCCTACCACAGCCGACGCGCAGTACCCGACATGCCCCAGGAGGCCTATTACGCCAGCCTTGGCGAGCTGGCCGAGCGTGCCGACGTGCTTTCCCTTCACGCTCCCGGCGGACCCGGAACACGTCACATGATCGATGCCGCAATGCTGACGCGCATGCCCGCCCATGCGGTGCTGGTCAACACAGGGCGCGGCTCACTGATTGACGAAGCGGCTCTTGCCAGGGCCCTTGCCAGCCGCACGATCGCCGCGGCCGCGCTCGACGTTTATGAGGCCGAGCCGAAGGTGAACCCTGCCCTGATGCGCTTGCCCAATGCGGTACTTCTGCCACATCTGGGCAGTGCGACGCTGGAAGCGCGTACAGCCATGGGCATGAAAGTGGCCGATAACCTCGATCGCTTCTTTGCCGGAGAACCACTCCTTGATCCCGTCGCCTGAAGCCTATCCGGCCGGGGAGGCCGTGCTCGCCGCACTGACCGGGTGGTTGGGACACGACCACCCGCGCCCGCTGATCCTGGGGCTATGCGGCGCACAAGGCTCGGGCAAGTCGACGCTGGCGGCCTGGCTCGCCGAGCGGCTTGGCGGAATGGGAATGCGCGCCGGTATCCTCTCGATCGACGACCTCTACCTTGGCCGAGTCCAGCGCCAGGATCTTGCCGCGACGGTGCACCCCCTGTTCGCCACGCGCGGGGTCCCCGGTACGCACGATGTCACACGCGGATGTGCCCTTCTTGCCGCGCTGCGGGCAGGCACCTTGCCGCTGGTCCTGCCCCGCTTCGACAAAGGCCGTGACGAGCCTGCCCCTCAGGGTGAGCCGGTTGACGCGCCGCTCGATGTTCTCATTTTCGAGGGATGGTGCGTCGGTGCACGCCCGCAGACCGAACCGCAGCTCTCGCCCCCGGTCAACGCGCTGGAACGCGAGGAAGATCCCGAAGGGACCTGGCGCAGGCACGTCAACACCGCGCTTGCGTGCCACTACGCACCGCTTTTCGAGGCCATCGACCGCCTTGTCCTGCTCGCCGCGCCCGGTTTCGAGGTCGTGAGAGGCTGGCGCGGAGAGCAGGAGGCCGAGTTGCGCACGCGCCTATCGGCTTCTTCGGAGGCAGGGCGCGAGGTCATGGATGCCCCGCGGCTCGACCGCTTCGTGCAGCACTACGAACGCCTTACCCGTAATATTCTCGACGAGATGCCAGCGCGGGCGGACCTGGTCCTGCAACTTGCGCCAGACAGAAGCCTGAGGTCCCAGCCATGATCATTTCCTCGCCCCTGGACTTTCGCGAAGCCGCACGGCGGCGCCTGCCGCCGTTCCTGTTCGACTATCTCGACGGTGGCGCCTTCGGCGAGGAAACATTGGCCGCCAATCAGTCAGCTCTCGGGCAGGTCCATCCGCGCCAACGCGTATTGCGCAATGTTTCCGATCTCAGCCTGAAAACGCGGCTGTTCGGCGAAGATCTGGCGATGCCGGTGATGCTGGCCCCGATCGGGCTGGGCGGAATGATGCGTCGGCGCGGCGAACTTCAGGTGGCCCGCGCGGCCCACGCGGCGAAAGTGCCCTATATCCTCTCCACGGTCAGCGTCTGCCCGCTCGCGGATGTCGTAGCTGCCAGTGGTGGGCAGGTCTGGTTCCAGCTCTATGTCCTCAAGGACCGGGGCTTCATGCGCCATGTCCTCGAACGTGCGCAGGCCTTAGGCGTGACCAAACTTGTATTCACGGTCGACATGCCGCTGCCCGGTGCGCGTTACCGCGATGCCCATTCGGGCATGAGCGGCCCGGCCGCTTCGCTGCGCCGCGCATTGCAGGCGATGACCCATCCGCGCTGGAGCATCGATGTAGGTCTCATGGGCCGCCCCCATAATCTGGGCAATATTTCGGACTATCGGGGCATGCCCACGGATCTGTCCGATTACATCGGTTGGCTAGGCGCCAATTTCGACCCCTCGATCACCTGGTCGGATCTCGAATGGATCCGCGACATGTGGAAGGGCGAGATGATCGTGAAGGGCATTCTCGATCCCGCGGACGCGCGCGACGCGGTTCGGTTCGGGGCTGACGGAATCGTGGTTTCGAACCACGGCGGGCGTCAACTCGACGGTGCGCTGGCCAGCGCAAAAGCCCTTCCCGCGATTGCCGAAGCGGTCGGGGATGACCTGACAGTACTGGTCGATGGGGGGGTGCGCACCGGGCTCGATGTCGTGCGCATGCTAGCGCTCGGCGCTCAGGGAGTTCTGCTGGGCCGCGCCTATGTCTATGCGCTGGCCGCACAAGGTGAGGCTGGCGTTGCGCACCTTCTCGACCTGATCGCCCAAGGCATGCAGGTCACGATGGCCCTGGGAGGTGTCACCTCGGTCGAAAAGATCGGCCGCGACATGCTTTCCTGACGCACTTTGCGACACCCTCGATACGACAAAAAAACGGCCATCTGCCGTTGGCAGATGGCCGTCAGGGAGGGTGGGTGCTCAAGAACTGGGACGAGGTTAGTTCGAACCTTCGGCGCGCGCCGCGCGGACACCGGCCTCAGCGATCACCCGCGCGGCTTGCGCGGGCCAGTCACGGTCGGGCACGAGGATATTGCCCCGTGCGTCGTTGCCGATCTCGGGAAGCCAGCGTCCGCCGGTCGTGTTCGTCGTATGCCAGTTGCCCGTGGCCCGGTTATCCGTAGAAACACGTCGCCGAAACATGTCGCCCGCGGTGTTGATGTTGAGCCACTTTCCGGCGGTTTCCACGACATTGCCGGTTACGGTGAAATGCTTGGAGCCTTCATCGAGATAGATCCCGATACGGTCGCGGATATCGAAGATGTGGTTGGCTCGGATCACGGCATCGGGATTGGCGGACAGGTTGTAGATCGCACCGCCGTCCATATACCAGGTCTTCACTCCATGAATTCGGTTGCCCTCCACAAGGGTGCCACGCAAAGTGGTGGGCGCTGTGAAACGAGGGTTGTAAACGTAGCCCTGCTGGTTCTCGGCGTAGTTCGGGTTGCCGCCCGCATCGTTGTAGCCCCAGCCCCAGCCCACTGCGATCCCATCGTAAGGCGCATCGGTAATGTCGTTGTGGAGGATGCTTGCGCCCTCCACATACGTCGACAGGATCACGGCATTGTCCTTGTAGTGCTGGCTGACGGTGGCGAAGGTGTTGTCCGCAATCATCAGGTCCTTGTTCACGAGATTGGGATTTTCCGGGTGATGGGCCTCCAGGCGTACCCCACCCGCCATGATTGCCCCTCCGGAAAGCACCGCGAAGCGGTTGCGCTGGACCGTGATGCGCTGCGTGGCCAGCCCCACCCCCGAGAGATTGGCGTTGGCATCGTTACCAATGCCTAGCGCGATCTGCCCGATTTGGGAGAACGTGTTGCCGGAGAAGGAGATGTCACGCGCTGCGGCCACCTGCACGGCCGCAGGCATCTGATGCCAGCGCTGGCGCAAGGATTCGAACTCTACGCAGCCCCAGTCACAGCTTTCCCAGGCATCCTTCGGACGCAACGGCGTCGTCTCAAGCAGGTACGCACCGCTCTGCTGGTTCGCATAACCGGTCCGCCGGGAGGCCCCCAGCCAACTGGTATGGGCAAAGCCAAGCCCCTCGAAATGCAGCCGCTCCACCGGGGCCTCCGGCGTTCCGGCAATGGAGACCAGCGCCTCAAGGCGCGGCACGATGATCGTGCGCTCGGCAATGTTCTCGTCCTCGCCGGTTCGGAGGTAAAGTTTGCCCTCCGCAGGATCAATCACCCACTGGTAGGGGCGTGCGTGCCAGTCGTTGGTGCGGCCGATGAACTCCAGAGCGTTGACGAGAAAGAGGCGGCTGTCGTCGGGAAAAATCGGCTGCGAGAGCGTATCGTAGCCCCAGGTGTTATTGTCCCAGGCGGGCTGCTGCATGGTAACCCGCGTGCCCGCGATCGCCTTCACGGGCGAATAGCGATCGGTGAAGAAGCCGGTGGCCTCCACTTCAAGGCGCTCGGGATGAACAATGCCACCCAACCAGGCCAGTTCTGGAGCTATGATGGTAAAGCCCTTCGCATCGAAGCGGACATCGCTGCGGGCAATTTTCAGCCAAGGGCGTTCGGCGGTCGTGCCGTCGACCCAGACGTCCCGCGTGTCGAGACCACGCGGGACGTCGGCCACCCAGATATGGCGCTCGGCATCGAAGAGGGTGAAGCCGGTGACCTGGAAGCCGCCCGAAAGAAGGGGATGCGCGCCAGGCTGTGCCCGCCAGGTCACGTCATGACCGTTCTGACCGCCGTCGGCCGTGCGAAATAGCAGCGGTGCTTCAAGGCGATAGGTCCCCTCCCCCAACAGGACCATGACATCGGCGTCGGCGTTCGCGCGCCGTACCAGTGTCTGTGCATACGGCAGGGTGCGTACCGGGCGGGCCTGGGTGCCGGGATTGGCGTCGTCGCCCTCGGGCGAGACATGGATTTCCACGGTCCGAGCCTCGGCCAGGACGGGCAGGAAGCTCGCTGTGGCCAGCGCACAGGCCAGCAGCGACACGCTCGCGCGCCGTTTCATCATCACTTCTCCCAATTGGTACCGCCGCGTCTCGCGGTCAGTTGGTCCATCCCCCGTCGATGACGTGCGTCATTCCCGAAGTGAATGCGGATTCGTCGGAAGCCAGGTAAACCGCGAGAGCCGCTACTTCTTCGACCCTCCCGAAGCGGCCCATCGCCTGGCGTGCCGTGAATTCAGCATAGGCCTTGTCGAAGTCTCCGGTGTCGCGCAGGCGCTGCAGCAACGAAGGTGTCTCGACCGTGCCCGGGCAGATCGCGTTGCAGCGGATTCCCCGGGTCACGAAATCCATCGCCACTGACTTGGTCAGGCCGACCACTGCGGCCTTCGTCGTGGCATAGGCGAAACGGTTGGGAACTGCCTTTACGCTGCCGGCGACCGAGGACATGTTGATGATAGATCCGCCCCCCTTTTCAAGCATATTGGGAAGGATCGCGCGGATCATGCGGTACTGCGCAGTCACGTTCAGGGAATTGGAAAAAGACCAGATGTCTTCGTCGCATTCCAGGATCGTGCCTGCATGAACGAAACCAGCGCAGTTGAACAGAACGTCGACCCCGGGATGTGCCGCCGCAATGTCTGCGACCGCCGACGCATCAGTGACGTCGAGGCGGACACAGGTGCACAGTGGACCAGCCAGATCCGCTAGCGCTGTATCGTCAATGTCGGTCGCAATCACCCGTGCCCCCTCACGCAGGAATGCCTCCACGCTGGCCCGGCCGATGCCCTGTGCTGCGGCCGTGACCAGCGCTGTTTTCCCGGCAAGACGCCCCATCATCACTCTCCTTGAATTACATAATATGTATTATGAATTATGGGGAGAGATCGAGGTTGTCAATCGGCCGCGACGAAATCCTGACGCTGCTCACCCAGCTTGGCGATTCCCAGCTTCACGACATCGCCATCCCTGAGGTACCAGGGCTCCGGCTTCTGGCCGAGGCCGACACCGGGAGGGGTCCCCGTGGTGATGACATCCCCCGGCAACAGCGTCATGAAGCGGCTCAGGTAGGATACGATCTGGGCCACGCTGAAGATCATGGTCGAGGTATTGCCATCCTGAACGCGCTTGCCGTTCACCTCCAGCCACATCGCAAGGCCCTGCGGGTCGCCCACCTCGTCGGCCGTCACCAGCCAGGGCCCAATCGGCCCGAAGGAAGGAAAGCCCTTACCCTTGTCCCAGGTCGCACCGCGCTCGGTCTGCCATTCGCGTTCGGACACGTCGTTGATCACACAATATCCGGCCACGTGGCTGAGGGCTTCTTCCTCGCTGACATTGTGTCCGGTAGATCCGATAATCACCCCAAGTTCGACCTCCCAATCGGTCTTTACCGATGCACGTGGAATGGTGACAGGATCGTTCGCCCCCTGGATGCAACTGACCCACTTGTTGAATACGACCGGTTCCTCGGGGATCGGCAGGTTCGATTCGGCAGCATGGTCAGCGTAGTTGAGACCAATCGCCACGAACTGACGGGTGCCCGCGACACAAGGGCCATAGCGCATATCATCGGGAAGGAGCGGGAGGCTGGCAGGATCGAGCTTGGCGAGCTGGGCGAGCCCGGCGGGTGAGATCGCGTCTTCGCCAATGTCCCGTACATGGCCGGACAGGTCGCGCAGCTTGCCCTCGGCGTCGATCATCGCGGGGCGTTCGGCCCCGGCATCCCCAACTCGGCACAATTTCATGAATCTGTATCCTCGGTCTTTGTGGAAACAGTGGCATGGACAGCCACTTGCAATGTTGTATGATGTCGTATGTTTGTTCGATGCGCAATAGGCAGCGAACAGCAAGGAGAGGTCATGTCTGCACAGTTTCCACGCGTCGACAGCCGCGGCCAGAACCATCAGGGGCTGCGAGTGCTCGATTCCCACCAGCATTTCTGGCGCTTAGATGCCCCTTGGTGCGTCTGGCCTGACCGCAATTGGCCGCGCCTGTACCGTGACTTCCTACCTGAAGACCTGGTCAGGCAGACAGAGGATCTTGCCTTTGCGGGATCGGTCCTCGTCCAGTCCCAGCCCGCGGACGAAGACACCGACTGGCTGCTTGCACTGGCCAGGGACGACCCCGCTGTTCTGGCCGTAGTGGGCTGGGTGGACCTCGCTTCCCCTCAAGCGCGCGCGCGCGTGAGCGACCTTGCCGGCAACGCCAAGCTGCGCGGGCTGCGGCCGATGCTCCAAGCCATACCCGAGACAGACTGGATCCTGCAAGACGACCTGCACTCAGGGCTCACGGCCATGTGCAAACACGGATTGCGGTTCGATGCCCTGGTGGAACCACGCCACCTCAAGGCGCTGATGGCTTTCGCGCAGCGCTGGCCAGAGCTTGCGATCGTGATCGACCATGGCGCGAAGCCTGATGCACGCGGCGACGTCCCGCCAACATGGAGCGCCCAACTCGCGGAACTGGCCACGCTTCCCAACGTGTGGTGCAAGCTCTCCGGGCTGCGCACGCAGCAGGCATGTGGCGATTCCGTCGCGGGCCTTGCGCCTTATGTCCGGCATATCCTCGAAAGCTTCGGCCCGCGCACCATGTGGGGCAGCGACTGGCCGGTAATGCACCACATGGACGCCAGCTATGAAGGGGCTCTGGACGACCTCCTTGCGCTTCTTCCCGAGCTAGACGAGGCGGCACAGGCCCGCCTGTTCGAAGGAGCGGCCCGCGAATTTTACGGTCTGTGAAGAAGGATGCTCAATCCATGCTCAATATCCCCGGAACGCTCGGCTTCGGCGCCGCGGCAATCGGCAATCTTTACAAGGCGATCTCCGATGGCGAGGCGCGTGCGGTTATCGACGCGGCTTGGGAGAAGGGAATGCGCTATTTTGACACCGCGCCCCATTATGGTTTTGGCCTGAGTGAAAAGCGCCTCGGCGTGGCGCTCGCGGAACTCGACCCCCATCAAGACGCCTTCATCTCGACCAAGGTCGGGCGCCGCCTAGATCCAGACCTGACGGGCGATTACGAGGAATTGCGGCAGGGTTTCGTTTCTCCTGAACCCTTCCAAAGTGTTTTCGACTATACCTACGATGCGGTGATGTCCTCCTTCGAAGAAAGCCTGGCCCGTCTCCAGCGTGACCGCATCGATATCATCTACGCCCACGACATCGGCAGCTATGCGCATGGCGACACGCACCAGGCCCGCCTGAATGAATTTCTTGGTGGAGGGCTTCGTGCAATGCAGGATCTCAAAGCGCAAGGATTGGTCGGCGCCATTGGGCTGGGAGTCAACGAGACGGCGGTGTGCGAGGAAGTACTCGGCTGCGCCGATCTTGACGTCATCCTTCTCGCGAGCCGCTACACGCTTCTCGAGCAATCGCCTCTCGACAGTCTCTTCCCGCTCTGCGCTCAGCGGGGAGTCCGTCTGGTCGCAGGGGCACCTTTCAATTCAGGCATTCTTGCCAAAGGCGTGCGCCATGGCACTCCGGCCAACTTTGAATATGGGCAGGCCCCCGAGGAGGTCATCGCAAGAGTAGGTCTTATCGAAGACCTGTGTGCAGCATTTTCCGTTCCTTTGGCGGCTGCAGCTTTGCAATTCCCGGTGCGTCATCCACTTGTCGATAGCGTAATCCCTGGCGTGGGATCCGTGCGCCATCTGGAGAAGGCCGTTGAACTGATGGCACATCCGATCCCTGAAACGTTCTGGATCGCCCTGATCGAGAACCAATTGCTCGATCCCCGAGCCCAGATGACAGACTGCGACCAGATCTAAGCCACGGCGAGGCAGGAATTGCTCGACGATGGCGTCCTTTCGTTGGCCACGTCTGCACTGCCTCTCTGTGCCGCGATGCAGACGAATGGATAGACCGGCAGTGGTAGCTTCCTTTCAGGAAGGACCAATAAGCAGACTGACCACTACGTCCCCAAAAATCTGCCCGTCATGGCGGTTTGACAGGACCATCCGACGCGATCCTGCCCGCAGTGACAGGTTTTGCGCATGGTGCAGCATGTCTTCGCCCATCCGAACACCTCTTCGATCCGTTTGCGATTTTTTCCCGAGAGAAGCCCTAGCCGGAATGGCATGTCGTGCGCCCGTCGATGGCAGAACGCCGGTTGGTGTTGCTGCCTGCTCGCCGCGGCCGGAGGCCGAGCCGCCGTCATCGTCATCCCCAGCGGCGCCTTCATCCCTCGGCCTGAAGCTCTTCACGCGGGTCAACACTTCGATCAACGTGCCGTCCACCGGGAAATGATCGTTCGAGAGAAGCGCCTGCACACGCGTCAGGCTGAGGATGGCCGACAGGACCTTGTCGGCAACGTCCCCGGACAGCAGCCTCTCGCGGGTTCCGGGTCAAGACCGTGACATCCCGGATCGGCGCATCCATCGCCAGACCCACGAACCAGCGGAAGAGCAGATTGTAGTCCATCTGCACCATAAACCGGTGTTCCGCGCAGATCAAAGAGAAGGCCTGCGCCAGCAACGCCCGAAGGAGTTACTCGGCCGGATCGAGAGCCTCACGACCCAAGAATACCGGCCGTCGAAATCCGCAGGCAGCACCTCCAGCGCTTCATCGACCATCGCCCGGATGGCGCGAAGGGGATGGTTCATAGGCACCCCAGCCTAACAGCTGACGTACGAAAACAGCCCCTCTCTGCGTTCATCACAGCCGCGCATCCCGATCCCTTCAACATCACTCTACGCAATTCTGGAATCAACAATGCCACCTCCAGGAAAGCGCCTTTTTCCGCTGCCTGTTGGGCGAGCCTCCTACCCCACTGCGACCTCAGAACGGCTTTACCGTGCCCAGGAATGCCATGACAGCCACCAGCGCCCAGATTGTCAGAACCGTAATGCGCAGCGGATCCCAGAAGGGGCGCGGGATATAGCTGCCATCGGCGGCCTTTCCAGCCTTGGGCGGAGCCAGCGCTCCACTCAGGATTAGGATGCGGATAATGACCCCCAGCAGAACAAGCGTACCGAACAGCACGAGCTTGGCCGCGAGCCAGCCCAGTTCCACAGGCGAACCGAGCAGGAAACTCGAGATGCCAAGGCCCAGGAACACCACGGTGACGATCACGCGCAGAGCAAGATCGGCCCAGAACAGCTTCTTGGCCAGGGGTGTGCCGCGCCGCAGGAACAGCCCCCAGACCAGCCCCAGCCAGACCAGATCGAGTATCCAGACGCCCGCCAGTTCGCCGGCGCTGAGCGGAAAGCCCCAGGCGCGCGCCAGCGTCAGGCCCACCGCGACCATCAGCACCATGCAGGTCCGTGGCCCCATGTCGACCCAGTCGGCCGCTTCGCGCAAGGCTGCACGCCCCGAATCCGAAATGCGCCCCCGGTTACCGATAACCCCGTTGAGAAGTACCCCGAGGTCGGCGCCGAGCCAGTACACAAAAAGCAGGATGTGAAAGAATACGACCACACGATGCATGTCGATCATGATTGTTTGGATGCCCCTGAGTAAGAACGTGAAAGAAATATCCGGCGTAAAAGACGCATGGCTTCCCGGTCTAGAGCGCCGCCTGAAGCCGTGCGATGCGGCGCTGAAGAATGGCGTGCCTCCGCGCGGTGAGCGGGAAGCGCAGAATGATGAGACCACCTGCTATCATCAACCCGCCGGGAAGCAACAGGACCGTAAACATGAGGCCGAACGTGGCCGAGGCATCGTTCACCGCACCTGCCCCGACTTCGTAGCCAAAGGCGCCCAGAAGCAGGAAACCGAACCCGTTGCCCACGGCCATGGCGATCTTCGTCACCAGGGAATAGAAGGCAAAATAGGAGCCTGCACGCGCCACCCCTGTCCGCCAGGTAGCGTAGTCAACGACATCGGCAAGGATCGCCGCCGGAGCAACAAAGGCGCAGGAGGTAGAAAAGGACACCAGCAGCAGCACGACGCCGCCATACATGGCGACCTGAACCTGCGAATTCTGGACCGGATCGATCAGCCAGAACGCCTGCAGCGACAAGGCTGCGATGAACGCCGAAGCCGCATAGGCCCGGTGCTTTCCGACCCGGTTCGAGATGCGTATCCACAGCGGGATCGAAAGCACCGTAATCACCCCGAAGCCGGTCATGAGGTAGGGATAGAACGGCCCCAGCTGGAGGTAGCTGTCATAGAACGTGAACAGCAGCCCGGTGATGCCTTGCCCCAGGGCCGTGACCAGAAAACTGGTGATATATATCCAGAAAGGGGGATTGCAGCGGACCGAGCGAAACAGCCCCTTCAGATCGGTCGACTTGCGCGAGACCTCGGGGCCGGGCGGAGTCTTGAGGACCGTGACCAGCGTGATCAGCGAGATAACAGGTAGCGCAATCCAGTAGAGGTAGGTGAACGATTCCATGGTGAACGCCGAACTTTGCGTCAGCCCTGCCCAGAACAGGACAATCGGCGCGACGCTTTTGAGTACGACGCCCAGATTCGTCGCGATCCCAGAATAGCCCGCGATGCGCGAGCGGTCCTCGTAGTTGGTGCTGAGTTCCGCCCCCCAGGCAGTGTAGCTCACGTGAAACAGCGTCCAGCCGATGTCGTAGACCACCCGCCAGGCCACGAAGTAGAAGATGTCGACATCGGCAGGAGGGATGAAAAGCTTGAAGCATGCTCCCAGCATCAAGGCCATGCCCAAGGCAATCCAGATCTTGCGCGAGCCCAGCCTGTGACGCGTCCAGTCCGACAGAATGCCTGCAACCTGGTCCAAGACGGAATCGATAATGCGGATCGCCAGAAGCGCGATACCCAGTTTGGCGAAAGCCAGCCCCAACTCCTTGG
This sequence comes from Novosphingobium sp. BW1, assembly GCF_008107685.1. Taxonomy (GTDB): domain Bacteria; phylum Pseudomonadota; class Alphaproteobacteria; order Sphingomonadales; family Sphingomonadaceae; genus Novosphingobium. Next base: position 18,256 of record NZ_VIRF01000060.1, on the reverse strand, counting down.
CATAGAGCTGCGGAAGCATGACGTTGATGACCAACTGGAAGATCGACGGCCCCAGTGTCATCGCGCTGTAGGCGACGAGTGGCAGCGTTGCCAATTGGGTCATATGGCGTTGAGTTGTCATAACGCGGTATTTCCGAATGCGCGGGAGGGCTGGCGTTACGCCGCAACAGACTCGCCCCTTGGCACGTGAAGACCTGCATCCGGCCTTATTCCTCGAAAGCCAAGGAACGTCGCCGAATGCAGGTCCTGACATGTCCGCGGGTCAGGCGAGCCCCACCTTCCGTTTAGAAGCCGAAGCGCAGGCGAACGCCACCTTCGCGCTTTGTCGGCATCGACAGGGCGACACCATTGCCTCCCAGCAGACTGGTGGTGGCCTGCGCTGCGCCGTACGTACGATTGTCGAACACGTTGTTGACGTAAAGCTGCAAGGACATGTTCTCGCCGGTCAGGCCCGTGCGCAGATTGACCGTGTCCTGATCCCCGATCCAGGCGAGATTCTCGTAAGTCAGATAGACCCGGCTGCGATGGGCGTAGTCGGCGCGCACGAACCAGCGGTAGTCATCGCTCACTGCAAAGCCGTATTCGGCGCCCACGTTACTGGAGAAAACGGGACCTGCCGGATTGATCGCACCGGCATATACGGTGTCGTTCCCCGAAATCGCGACGCACGATGCGCAGGGGATATCCGTGTCCAGCGTGACCTTGCTGTATCCCGCGTTGAAGTCGAAGGTCAGGTTGTCGCTTGCACGCAGGTTCCCCTCGATTTCGGCGCCCTTGACGGTGGAGCGTCCGGTGTTCTGGGTGACCGACACGCCGATGTCGCTGGCACCTTCCACCGAATTGGGGACCTGCAGCGAGTTGCTGATCGCCTGGTCCTTCCATTTGGCATAGAACACTGCGGCGCTGAGCGTCAGAGCATCGAACAGCGTCCCCTTGAAGCCCACTTCGTAGTTGTCGAGCGAGGCCGGCTTGTAGATGTTGGTGACGTCCACCTGCTCGGCCAGGTATGCGCGCTGCGCATCGGTAAGCGGGAGCACCGAAAGGTTGAAGCCGCCCTTGTTCATGCCCTTGGAATAGGTGGCATAGGCCATCATGTCGGGATCGAACTGGTATTGGAACGAGACGCGCGGTACGAAGCGCTTGTACTTGCCGCGGTCGCGGATCGTCTCGGGATCGCGGAAGTAGGTAGTCAGCTCTTCCTCGATGTAACGCCCCTCAAGGTTGAGCGTCAGTTCCTCGGTAATATCGTACGAAAGCGAGCCGAACACGCTCTTGTCGACCAGCGTATTGAGCGAACCGTCGGTGAAGGGGACAACCAGGTTCGGGAACATGCCTGCCACATAGCTGCGGTTGTCCAGCTTGAAGTAGTTGACGCCGATCATCCAGCGCAATGGCTGGTTGGAGCCGGAGGTAACGCGGAACTCCTGGCTGAAGTTCTCGTCGCTGCCCATCACCATATCGGGGTAGTTGATGTACGGGTCACCCACGAAGCCGGGAATGGCGGGTGTCGTGGTGTTGGGCAGCATGCTGGTGTCGCGCCCATCAAGATCCTGGTTCACCTGGTTGCGGGTCTTGTTGTAGCCGGTCAACGACGACAAGGTGATATCCGTGCCAGGCAGCGTCCAGTCGACGATCAGGTTGGTGACGTATTCGCGCCGCTCCATGCCCGGAAGCGTAGTGAACGGCGTGAAAATGGGATCGATCACCCCCAGCGAGTTGTTCACGACCTGGTCACCGAAGGCAGGTGTTGCCGGGTTCTGGCCAATGTCGGCGGCCTTGATCAGCGGGATCTGGCCACAGAACCAGTTGTTCGAACCATCTGCCGAACCGCCCGCATTGCAGTTGAACAGATTGCTGGGCTGCTGGCTCGCGAACGCGCCCGAACCGGGCCCGTCCTTGTCCTCAAGCAGCATGCCGAAGGCCTTGATCTTGAAATTGGAGGCCGGCGTGATGAGGAGCGTACCGTTGATCGAGCGCGTGCTCTGCTCGCCCAGCGCGCTGCCATCGAAGCTGTTGGTGTACTGCCCGCCATAGCTATAGCGACGTGCCGTCACACGCAGCGCCATCACGTCCTTGATGATCGGCGTCTCGATGCTGCCACGCACGTCTACGAGATCGTAAGCCCCGACCTTGCCATCGAAACTGAAATGAAGGTCATTGCCGGGATCGCTGGTGACAATGTTCATTGCGCCTGCAAAGGACTGGCGGCCAAACGCAGCGCTCTGCGGCCCTTTGAGCACTTCGATGCGGGCTACGTCGCTGCCCAGGTTGTTGAGCAGGTCGGCATTGACAGGCGCACCGTCCAGGAAGACGGAGACAGTCGGATTGAGCGTGTCCTTGATATTGCGGATGTACAGCACCGTACGGCTGCGGTCGGTGCGGCCAGATGCCGTCTGCTGGGCAAAGAGGCCAGGCGTGAAGGCCTGGAGGTCCAGCACGTTGTTGACGTTCAACTTCGCCAGATTCTCATCGGTCATCACGCTCAGCGTGACGGGCGTCTCCAGCAGGCTTTCCTCACGGCGACGGGCAGTCACGACGATGGCATTGCCCGCCCCCTTGTCGGCCGATGCGCTCTCGGGCGCAGGAGGGGCGGTGTCCGCACCCTGCGCCTGCGCGAGGTGCGGCACCGCAAGCGCCAGAGCCACGAGGCTGCCGCCCAGACCAAACTTGAATGCTTTTACCCTGAACTTTGTAGTCACACTTCATCCCCATGTTTTATTCTTGAATTCGTGTGCGCCCCCCTAGGACGTACAGCGATCGAATTGGCGCAGACGCGGGAAGAGATGCTCCCCCATCTGCGCGTTGTCCTCGAGCGGATCGAAGCCACTCAAGAGAAAGCGATTCACGCCCATTTCGTGGTAGCGCTCGAGCGCCTGAGCGACCGTGTCCGGCGTGCCTACGAGGGCACTTGCCGCCTTCTGGAAATCGGTGGCGCGGGCGATACCCACCCAGAGCCGATCATCGAGCACGTCCCCCTCGCGGGCACGCTGTTCGGCCAGGACATTCTTGCCCAGCGCCCCCACATCGGTGCCTTCGCGACGGGTCTTCTCAACCCCTGCCACCACGTCCTTGAGGATAGCCTGCGCCTTTTCCCACGCTTCGGCCTCCGTCCGGCCCAGGATAATCCGCGTCGACAGGCAGAAATCGGGCGCGTGGGTGCGCCCCGGCGTTGCCCGGGCCGCGGCGCGCACCTGATCGATCAGAGCGGCGATGGCATCGCGCCGGTCAATCCCCATCGCGTAGACATCGGCATGCGCCCCGGCGACCTGCAGCGCCTTCTCGGACTGACCGCCAAAGAAAATCGGCAGCGAAGTGCTCCCCTGCGGGGTAACCAGCGACTGGGCACCGCGCAGACGAAAGTGTTCGCCATCATGATCGAAACGCTCCCCGCTCCAGGTTCGGCGCAGCAAGGGAATATATTCCGCGCTGCGTTCATGGCGGCGATCACGTGTCATGAAATCCCCGTCAGCCTGGGTCTCGACATCGTTGGGCGCGGAAATGATGTGGACGCCCACTCGCCCCCCGCTCAATCGGTCGAGCGTTGCGAACATGCGCGCGGCCATGGTCGGCGCGATGAAGCCGGGGCGATGCGCGATCATGAACTTGAGACGCTGCGTCAGCCCGGCCAGATGCGTGGCAAAGACGATCCCGTCAGGCCAGCTCGCTGCCTGCGCGATCAACACCCGATCAAATCCTGCCTCTTCCATCCCCTGCGCGAGCCGGGCAATGAAGTCGGGTTCGATTTCGCCCATCGAACGCGGCCGCGTCTCCGAGGAATCACGGTGGTTGAAGGTTCCGATAATCTCGATGGTCATGCGAGCAGGGCCTCGTTACCGGACACACTCTGGCCAGGGTCCGGGAGTCTATAAAAAAGCAGGATCAGGACGATGCCGAGCCCCTGTGCCACAGCCGGGATCAACGCCATGGACAGACGCACTGCCTCAAGAGCGGCAGCGTCCTGCACGGCGCCAGGGCCGGAACGATAGCCGTTCGCCTGCAGGAGATAGCCAACAAGAAACGGCGCAATTGCAAAGGCCGCCTTCTGGAAGAATTCGAAGAATGCGGCGTATAAACCCTCCTTGCGCTGACCGCTGCGCACGACCCCATGGGCAATGGTGTCGGGCAGCATCGAAAGCGTCATCAGGAGGCTTCCCGTCGTCGCGAAGCCAGCCATTGCGCTCCGCGCGAGGAACACCAGGTCGTGCTCTTGCGCGCTGGCCAGAAGCCAGCTGGCGCTTGTCGCACACGAAAGGCCAAGCGCTGCGGCGCAGATCGCCGGCTTGCTCGCCCCGCGCGCGAGCCAGCGCCAAAGCGGCACGCTCAAAGTGCCCAGGATGCCACTGACAAGCGCGAACTGCGCCATGCCGACCTCGCCCCGCCCGAGGATATCGCGCATGAAGAACAGGCCGGTCGCACCGATCGCGGCGGATCCGACGAAGCCGCAGAACTTGACGCAAAGCAGCACGAGGAAGGGCCGGTTGGAAAAAAGCTGCCGAAACCCTGAAAGGCCATGGCGAAGCCCCGGCTGGGACGGCTCGCGCGTCAGGTCGCCTTCGGGAAGTCCTCTCACCGCGACGACGGAGGTGGCCATGGTCACGAAGACAAACGCGGCCATGGTATAACCCATGAGCGCGAAGGCCCCCAACGAGCTTCCGCCCCAGGCAATCATCGCCGGCGCTAGAGCCCCACCGGCCAGCGAGGCCAGCTGGATAAAGAACGTGCGCCAGGCCATCAGGCTGGTGCGCACCTCGGCGCTGCGCGTAATTTCAGCGGGCATCGCAGAGGCCGGAATGGAAAAGGTGGAATACCCGGTAAATGTCAGGAGCAGGCCGCAGATGAGAAAGGCGTTGCCCGCTGGCCCTTGTCCGTAAACGCCCGAAAACAGCATCGCCATGCCGAGTGCGCTGAGCACGGCTCCGGCGGCCATCCATGGACGACGGCGCCCCCAACGGCTGCGGGTCGCATCGCTGCCATGGCCGACCAGCAGATCGATGACCGCATCGTAGACCCGCCCGGCGAGCATGAAGCCCCCGGCCACGACCGGATCGAGGCCGAGCGCGGTGACCATGTAGTACATCAGGATAACGTTGAGCACGTAGAGGATCGTCGTACTCCCGGCCGATCCAACGGCCCATCCTATCTGCTTGCTACGCGCGACAGGTGGTTCTGGAGCCAAGTCTTGCCCTCTCTATTCATGCCGGAAGATACCGAATGCGATGCGCCGCCAGAGCAGGAGCAAGCTGAACTTGCGCGGAAGAAAACCCGCATCCGCTGTCTGACAGGCGGAGACTATCGTGGGCTGACTGGCTCGAATAATCGAAACAACGCCCTCTTCCATGCAAACAATGAATGACTGGAGGAAAAGCATGCAGTTACGCCAGCTCAGACATTTCCTTGCCGCCGTGGACACCGGCTCGATGACACTGGCCTCGAGTGCGCAGAACATTACCCAGCCGACCTTGTCGCGCAGCATCAAGACTCTGGAGGACATTCTCGGGGTGGAGCTGTTCGAGCGCGGGCATCGCGGCGTACGCCCCACCCGTTACGGACAGCTTCTTGCCGACCATGCCCGCTCGATCGTGCATGGCATGGAACAGGCGCTGGACGATGTGGGCGCCATGCGCGCAGGAGGGCTGGGCCACGTGCGCATCGGGATCGGCTCGACCGCGTCCGACGAGCGGCTGGCCGCCGTCTTTGCCGGCCTGGCGGTCTCCGAGCAGAACATCACCCTCTCGATCGAGTACGATGTGCCCGACATCCAGTTCGCCAAGTTGCGACGCGGCGAACTGGACGCGCTGATCGAAGCGCGCCGGTCCGACCTGGATACCGGCGACCTTGATTTTCGCCCGATCACCGACATCCCGATGATCCTGGTGGCACGCTCGCAGCATCCCGTGCATCGTCGGGAGCGCATCTCGGCCCGCACCCTCGCAAGTCTTCCCTGGGCCATCTTCCACCAACCGAACGCCGAGGCATTCTATCGCCGGTTGCTCGGCCTGGTCGAGGAGGAGCACAACATCCGCGTGCGCAGTTCCTCTCCCACGATGTTGCGCAAGTTCCTGCTGGAAGCGGATCTGATCGGCCTGATGAACCGCAACGAACTGACCGAGGACCTCGCCAACGGAACCTTGCGGGCCATCGACTGCGACGTCCCCGAAGTGGGCACGCAGCTGTGCCTCATCACCCGGCGCCGCACCCAGATGAGCGGAGCCCTGCGGGTCGTGACCGCGCATCTGCGCAAGGTCTTTGCCGAGAGCGCGCCCGAACCGGCGCCCCCCTATTCCAGCCATGCGCGTGCCGCATAGCAGCGGCGCGCATTTCGATTGGGCGCGAGGCTTCTTTGCCGACCATACTGCGCGCATGACACCGACACGACAGCGCCGCATTCCCGACGCGGCGAAGACAATCGCAGCAAAGGGCGCGGCAAAGGGCCCGCCGATGCCATGCTGAAAAAACTGCCTCGCGTCGCAGGAGCCATCGTGCTCCTGCTCGTCCTTGCCGGTGCCGCGTTTGCCGTGTCCGCGCGCCTTGGCGCCTTTTCCATTCCGCTCAAGGACCTGCGGGCGCGGTATGAAACATCCCATTCGCGCTATGTTACGCTGGACGGCGTCCAACTGCACGTCGACGAAAGGGGCACCGGCCCTGTCGTGCTGCTTGTCCATGGCCACTACCAGTCCCTGCGCATCTGGGACGACTGGGCCCGCGATCTCGCCCGCCACCACCGGGTCATCCGCATCGACATGCCGCCCTACGGCCTGTCTGGTCCCGACCCTTCCGGGCGTTATAGCCCGCAACGGGTGGAACAACTGATCGAACGGCTCGTGGAACGCGAAAAGCTTGGGCCATTCGCGATGGGCGGCATTTCCACGGGCAGCGCCATCGCTATGCGCTATTCGCTGGCCCACCCCGATCAGGTCCGCGCCCTGATCCTGGCCAATGCCCCCCTCGTCCCACTGCCCCCGGAAATGCGCCCCAAGACATCAGCCTCGTTCCGGTTCCTGGAAAGCAACGTGTTCAAGCCGATCTACCGGCCCAAGGCGTTCTACCGCTACCTGTTCGACCGGCTGATTGCCAACCGCGCGGTGCTGACGGACGCATTCATCCAAGAAAGCTACGACATGCACCGCAAGCCCGGCAACGAACGTAACCTGAAGACCTTCACCGATGCGCTGCGTTTCGAGGCCGAGGAATACGGAACCAAATCGAAATCGACAGCCGAGCAGCTTGCATCGGTCACCGTGCCCACGCTGGTGATGTGGGGCGATGCGGGAACCATGCTGCCGCTTTCCATCGGCTGCAAGGTCGCCACCACGGTATCGCCGAGTGCGCCCCTCCTGATCGGGTATCCGGGCGCGGGCCACTTCCTGCCGCGCGAAGCCCCGCGAGCCGGACGCGACATCGACTGGTTCCTGACCGCTCCGGAACGCCGCCTGGCGGGCGGTTCTCCACCTGTCGGCACACGGGAGGCCTGCACGTGACCAACCTTGTTTTGCGCGGCTTCCTGGCCGTGGCGCTTTCGCTTCTCCTTCCCAGCCTCGTCTCCAGTGTACCTGTACGCGCCGCGACAGAGCCCGCATCCGACTTACCGACAATCACCCTCACGCAGTTGCGGGAAAAGTACGCTATGCCGCGCACACGCTACGCCACGCTGCTGGACACGCAGGTGCACTATATTGATGTCGGCAAAGGCCCCGTGCTCGTTCTATCGCATGGGTCGAGTTCCTCGCTGCGCACCTACGCGGCCATGATCGATACGCTGAGCCAGCACTATCGCGTCATTGCCTGGGACGTGCCCGGCATGGGTCTTTCCAGCCCGCCCCCCGAAGCGCTGTACAACCAGCCCCTCTACCCCGTCCTGGTTCTCGAAGCCCTGCTCGATCACCTGAACGTGTCGCGCGCCAACCTCGTGGGCGTTTCAAGCGGTGGCGCGATTTCCTTCTATTTCGCCGCCCGCAATCCGGACAAGGTGGACAGGCTGGTACTTTCGAACACGCCCATCGGGCGCGCCGACGGCAAGGGCATGGAACTGAGCGCCGCGCTGGCCCGCGAACTGGCGCGCTCGACGCCCGCCACGGGCCGCAAGAGCAAGATCTTCCGTCCCCGCTCCTACTGGCGCGCCTATTTCGATTTCTATACCGGCGAACCCGAGCGCGCGTCCGATGCCATCGTCGATGAATACTACGACATGAACCGCCGTCCGCCTTTCCCCGACCGGCTCGCGATCGTCGAAGCGCTCGACGATGCCCCGGCAACCGCACAGGCCCTCGCCGCGATCCAGGTTCCGGTCCTCCTGATCTGGGGCACGCGCGACGCGGTGCTGCCGGTAGCCGCCTCGCGCGAACTTGCCGCCACTCTGGTGAACGCGCCTGTTTCCACCCTGCTTCTTCGCGATGTTGGACACTATCCCCCGCTGGAAGTGCCCGAACGCTTCGGCAACCTGATCGACGCCTTTCTGGCCGACGTGACCCCGGTCACGCCCCGTGCGGCCGAGCCTGCCGAGCGTTGAGGCACCACCTCGCAACGATCCACGAAACGGACACTCCATGATCGAATTCTTCGGCATCCTGCATTGGAACGACTATTCCGAAATTCGCCCGACGTCCTACGAGGACGTCGATACGCAATTCGTGGAAGACTGCGCACGGGCGCATGAAGAGGCCGGGTTTGCCCGCGTGCTCATCGCCAATTCCGCGCACCGGCCCGACAGCCTGCCCATCGCCACCTGGGCTGCCGCGGCGACCTCGAAGCTGGGCTTCATGCTCGCGCATCGCCCCGGCTTCATTGCCCCGACAATGGCCGCGCGCATGTTTGCGATACTCGACCGCATGAGCAATGGGCGTTGCGGTGTCCACATCATCACCGGAGGCGACGATGAGGAAGTGAAGGCAGACGGCGACTACACGACCAAGGAGCAACGCTACCGGCGTAGCCATGAATACGTCGAAGTGATGCGCAAGGCCTGGACGAGCCCGGCGCCGTTCGATCACGCGGGCGAGTTCTACACCATCGAGAACGGCTTTGCCCATGTGCGCCCGCAGGTTCGCCCCGCGAGTGCTGGCACGATACCGATCTTCTGGGGGGGCAGCTCCGAAGCCTCGCTCGACTACGGATCGCGCGTGGCGGATGTCTACGCCTTTCCCGGCTTCGCGGCCGAGGCGCTGCGCGCACCGGCCCAGGACGTGCGCGAACGCGCAAAGCGGCAGGGACGACCGATGGAACTGCTCACCTCACTCAGGGTCCTATGCGCGGATACCGAGGCCCAGGCCTGGGAGCGCGCGCACGCCATGCAGGATCAACTGATCGCCGAAGTCGTCGACAACGGCCGCTTTGCGCCCCTGCCCGGCGAAACCCGGGCGACCACCATCGCACGCGCCAAGGAAGAGTGCACCCGCGATGCCCTGGCCGGTCGGCTCTGGGCGGGCATTACCCGCGTCCCGACCGGACGTCCTGCGCTGGGATGCCTGGTGGGCAGCCATGACCAGGTTGCCCAAGCGCTGGCCGAATACCATGAACTGGGTTTCTCCAAATTCATCATCAGTGGCTACGATGCGATCACCGATGCCCGCCTTTTCGGCGCCGAACTGATGGATCGTACACGCAGGCGCTGCGCCGCCTGAAACCGCCCCCAGCCCTTGCCTCCTACTGTCGGAATGGATGGAAATGGCGATGTCTACGCATGAAATCGAACTGGTGGGCCTGGTCGCGCCCTATCTGTCCGTCGTCGAGACATTTGGCACAGATTGGGCCGTGGATTTCCGGAGAGCGAGCCTCATCTGAGGTTTGATGTTAGGCGGCAAGCTTGCGGTGAAGCAAGCGGCGATGTTCGATGGTCTTTCGCGTGATGGTTTCGCGGCGCTTGATGATGGCGAGCGCTCTGCCGAAGTAGGCGGCAGCGGGGGGCACGGTGTTCAGGCACTCGTGGTAGCGCTGGTGATTGTAGTGCTCCACGAACGCCTCGATCGGGGCTTCAAGGTCGCCGGGCAGGAAGTAATGTTCCAGCAGGATGCGGTTCTTCAAGGTCTGGTGCCAGCGCTCGATCTGGCCCTGCGTTTGCGGATGCAACGGGGCGCCACGGACCTGGCTCATGTGCTGAGCCTCGATGTACTCGGCAAGTTCACCCGCGATGTAGCTGGGACCGTTGTCGGATAGGAGCCGGGGCTCGTGCAGCACCGTGGCGCAGTCGCAGCCCGATGCCTTGAGGGCGAGGTCCAGCGTCTCGGTCACGTCTTCGGCCCGCATGTTGGTGCACAGTTTCCAGGCAATGATGTCGTGCGAGAAGTCGTCGAGCACGGTCGACAGGTACATCCAGCCCCACCCAATGATCTTGAAGTAGGTGAAGTCCGTCTGCCACATCTCGGTTGGCCGGGTGGTCTTCGTATGGAACTGCTCAGCGGCCTTGATCACGATGTAGGCCGGGCTGATGATCTCGAGCTTTTCTGCGGCGGGGTACCTCATTCGTCGTCGCCCCCATCCGCGATCATGCTTTTTTCAGCAGGCGGTTTTCCAACGTCAGATCGGCCACGCATTCCTTGAGTGCCCGTGCTTCGCGGCGCAGATCCTGGACCTTGCCCGTGGTTGCAGCACGAGCGGTGTCGCCCGCGAGCCGGCGCTTGCCGGCCTTCCATGAACTCCGTCGACCAGGTGTAGTAGAGGCTCTGGGCGGTGCCTTCACGCCGACATAGCTCGGCAATACTGTCTTCGCCGCGCAGTCCGTCGAGCACGATACGGATCTTGTCCTCGGCCGAGAAATGTCGCCGCGTCTGTCGGCGGATGTCCTTCACCACGGCTTCGGCTGAGGTCTTGGTTGGCGTTTTTCGCGAGGAGAGTTTGGGCTTCATTTTCGTTCCTTCAGCACTACGACGAAGCCCAAACCCTCCTTAAATCTCAACCCCTAATCTGTGCCATGGGCGCTGACGCCGGACAGGCCTGACCACGATATTCCTCACCCATGACCAGGAAGAGGCACTTGAACTGGCGGACCGTGTGATGGTGATGGAGGGTGGCCGGATCGAGCAGGTCGGCTCACCTGAGGAGATTTACATGGCGCCAGCCAGCCCCTTCGACGCCCGTTTCGTGGGCGAAAGCACGTGCCTCCCCGGTGGGCACTTGGTACGCGTACACGACATCGAGACGTCGGGCGACGTGGGACATCGAGTGCAGGTCGCGAATGTCTTTCGCAAGGGCGGCATCTGGCGGATTGAGGCACACAGCGAGGAGCTTGCAGGGCTCATCGAGTTCGATGCCCACGGGCGTCGCTCTCAGCCAGTCGCGGGCGACACAGTCCATATCCGTCCGCGCCGCTTTCACATCATTCACGGACTGGACGTAGTCGCGTCATGACGGCCCCGTCGCATATCACTCCCGCCGGTACATCTGACCATACACTTGAAACCAGCCAGGCGAGCGTGCGCGAGGCGCTCAGCGGCCTTGAGTTCGGCAGTGTCTCGCTGACCGTTCACGAAGGGCGCGTGGTCGAGATCGACGTGACTGAGAAGCGGCGCCTGGTGCCCGTACGATAGGTGAGACCGACCGCGACAGGACAGCCGCGCTCCTTCAGTGTTTGAAGGTGACAAGGCGGTAGATGTAATAGCCCAGAAGGCCAAGGAGGATCCCAGTGGTTGCGGGGTTGAGATAATCCTGCACCTTGCGGTACTCCTCTCCAAGCGCATAGCCAGCATAGGCAAGCCCGCCCTCCCAGAAGAGCGTGCCCGCCAGCGTCAGAGGCACGAAGCGCACAAGCGGCATGGCGAAAATCCCCGCAGGAATGGCAACGAGCGTACGCACTGTGGGCACAAGGCGCCCGCCAAAGACCAGTGGGGTGCCGAACTTGTAAAAGAGGCGCTCGGCCCATTCGATGTCCTGGACCGACAACGTCGTCCATCGCCCATGTTTCGCCGACCAGGCCTTCAGCCGCTTCCCACCCAGCCAGCGGGCCAGAGCGTACCACAGCAGCGCACCCGCCAGGGATCCGATGCTGCCAGCCAGGACCACGCCGACGATGGCAAGCTTTCCGTTCGCCGCCTCCGCTCCCGCCAGCGGCATGATGATCTCAGAAGGAATGGGCGGGAAGACGTTCTCCAGGAACATAAGGAGCGCGATGGCGGGATAGCCTCCCTCCGCCACGAAATCGCGTATCCAATCAGCCATCTGCGCATCCTCTTCCTGCGAGCAAGAGGAATGGCCGAACGCGTACCGGCGTTGCCTGGTCGTGGCCCGGACACACTTTGAAATACTTTTGCCGCGCACGAACCCCGAACAAATGCGCGTGCGGAACGTTTCGCCCAGTCCATAGCAAGGGGCTTTCTGTGCGCTACGCGATCCTGCCGGCTTGCCTGCTGGCCACGGCCTGCAATACCCACCAGTCCGCACTGGCCCCTTTCGGCGTGGAGGCCGGGGAGACGCGCACGCTCACGCTGGTCATGGCCTTGGTCGCACTCGGCCTCGCTGCGATCACTTTTGCGCTCTATTTTCGGGCGGTACGGGCACCCGAAGGCAGCCTCAGCCACACAGGCGGCATGAAGCTGGTACTCTGGATGGGCGCGATCGTGCCGACCGTGCTGCTGACCGGTCTCCTCCTTTACGCCCTCCCTGCCATGCGGCCGATGGACAGTGCGCCGGGCGATCTGGAGATCCGAGTCGAGGGCGAACAGTTCTGGTGGCGGGTCATCTACGATCCGCAAGACACGCAAGGGCGCCTCATCGATGCCAACGAGATCCGGATCCCGACCGGGCGCACCGTGGTTTTCACGCTGGCTGCGCACGATGTCGTCCACAGCTTCTGGATACCGGGCCTTGCGGGCAAGATGGACATGATCCCCGGCCGCGACAACCGGCTTGTCGTCAAGGCCACCAAGCCGGGCCGATACCGTGGGGTTTGCGCTGAACTGTGCGGGCTTGCCCATGCACTCATGGCTTTCGAGGTCGTCGCAATGGAGCCTTCCGCCTTCGACTCCTGGCTGGCCGAGCAACGGACGGGTACAGCCGCTTCCCCCACGGACAGGCGAGGAGCACGCCTCTTTGCGGACGAGGGCTGCGGCGCCTGCCACGCCATCCGGGGGACCCAACATACAGGCCAGATCGGCCCTGATCTTACCCGCTATGCGCACCGCCGGAGTCTTGGCGCGGGCACGCAGGAGCCCTCGCTGGCCAACACCGCCGCCTTTATCCGTGCGCCGCAGGACCTCAAGCCTGGCGCGCGAATGCCGACATACTCTGATCTCTCGCGCGAAGAGGCCATGGCCATCGCCCGCTACCTGAAAGGCCGCGAATGAGCCTCCACGATCAGGACGATCCGGCCCTGCGCCGCGCCCAGGAGGAACGCCTGCGTGCCGTCTGGGCCGCTCCCAAGGGCATCTTCCTCAAGTGGACGGACTGCAACAACGACGCCGTGGGGGCGTGGTACGTCCTGACCGGGTTCGTGTTCATGCTTTTTGCAGGCGTCCTCGGGCTTCTCATGCGCGCGCAACTGGCCGTGCCGGAAAACGATCTGGTCGGTCCGGCCACATTCAACCAGCTCTTCACGCTGCACGGCTCGATGATGATGTTCCTGTTCGCCGTGCCGATGTTCGAGGCGGTTTCGATCATCCTCCTGCCCCAGCTGCTGGGCGCGCGCGACTTGCCCTTCCCGCGCCTTTCGGCCTTCGGCTACTGGTCGTTTCTTCTCGGCGGCATCTTCGTGGGGGGCTCGATCCTGTTCAACGCAGCGCCCGACGGGGGCTGGTTCATGTACCCCCCGCTCACCACCCGAACTGACCTTTCGGGGCTTGGCGCGGATATCTGGATGCTGGGCCTCTCCTTCATCGAAGTCTCCTCGATCGCGGCGGCGGTGGAGCTGATCGTGGGCGTGCTCAAGTGCCGCCCACCGGGCATGCGCCTCAACCTCATGCCCCTCTACGCCTGGTATATCCTGGTCGTTGCCGTAATGATCCTGTTCGCCTTCCCGCCGCTCATTGCGGGCGATGTCCTGTTCGAGATGGAACGGCTCCTCAACTGGCCCTTCTTCGATGCCACGCGCGGGGGCGATCCGCTGCTGTGGCAGCACCTTTTCTGGATCTTCGGTCATCCGGAGGTCTACATCGTCTTCCTGCCCTCCATTGCGCTTTTCGCGATGCTCGTGCCCACCTTCGCGCGGCGCCACCTACTGGGCTATCCCTGGATCGTGCTGGCAGCGGTCGGCACCGCGTTCCTCTCGTTCGGGCTGTGGGTCCACCACATGTTCACCACGGGCCTGCCCAAGATCAGCCTCGGTTTCTTCTCGGCGGCTTCCGAGGCGGTCGCCATTCCAACAGCGGTGCAGATCTTCGTGTTCATCGCCACCTTGTGGGCGGGCCGGGTGACCTGGTCGACGCCGCTCCTCTATGCGACGGGGAGCCTTGGCGTCTTCGTCATCGGCGGGCTGACCGGCGTGATGGTGGCGGTCGCCCCCTTCGACTGGCAGGCCCACGACACCTACTTCGTCGTCGCCCACCTGCATTACGTCCTTATCGGGGGAACGCTGCTGCCGCTGTTTGCAGGGCTCTATTACTACTGGCCGCTGATCACCGGAAAGAAGTTGTCCGACAGGCTGGGACGCATCGCCTTCTGGATCCTGTTTGCAGGCGTGAACCTGTGCTTCTTCCCGATGCACCTCTCTGGCCTCATGGGCATGCCGCGCCGGGTCTTCACCTATCCGGAGGAACTGGGGCTGGGCGACCTCAACATGGCCTCCACAGCCGGCGCCTTCCTGTTCGCCTCGGGCGTCGCGGTGATCTGCCTCGACATGTGCCTGAGCCCGCGTCGCCCGCTTGCCGCGCGCAACCCCTGGCATGCGGGCACCCTCGAATGGCTGGCCCACCCGCAGGACGAGCACTGGGGCATCCGCTCCATTCCCCTCATCGAGAGCCGCTACCCGATCTGGGACCAGCCCGATTTCATGCGAAAAGTGGACGAGGGCCGCTATTTCCTTCCCGATGCCGAGGAAGGCCGGCGCGAGACCATCGTGACCAGCGTGATCGACGCCAGGCCCCTTGCCGTGATCCGTCTTGGCACCCCGGCCTGGGTGCCGATGCTGACGGCCTTCGCGCTCGGCTCGGTGTTCATCCTGACGACCTATCATCTCTACGGCATTGCGCTGCTGGGCGCCTTGCTGACGCTGGGCTGCGTGGTCTGGTGGCTGTGGACGGGCACCGCCGAGATCCCGGAAAAGCCCTCCAAGCCCATCGGCCATGGCCTCGAACTGCCGCTCTACATCTCGGGCCGCAGTTCTCCGGGTTGGTGGGCAATGTTCATCACCATGATGGCCGACGCGACCGCGTTTTCTGGTTTGGTCTTTGGCTACTACTTCTTCTGGACCCGCCACGAGACGTTTCCACCCATGGCGCTGGCCGATAGGCCGGGCTGGTTGTGGCCGATGGTGGCGCTGGCACTGGGGGTGGCAAGCTGGCTTCTCACTCTTGCGGCCCGCAGCGCCAACAGCCGGGGGAGAACAGGCGTGATGGCCGTGCTGTTGACAGCCGCGATGCTCACCGCAGTGGGCAGCGGACTTGCCGGGCTCGCCGGGCCCTGGCTTTCAGGGCTGGACCCCGAGGCCCATTCCTATCCCGCCATCGTATGGACGCTGACCATCTGGACAGTTGCTCACGCCGGGCTCGCGGTGATCATGCAGGCCTACGCCCTTGCGCGCGGGCTTGCCGGGCGCATGACCGTGCAGCACGACGCCGACATCCGCAATGTCGCCCTCTTCATGCATTTCTTCGTGCTGAGCGTCGTCGTCACCTACGCGACCATCGGCCTGTTTCCGGAGGTGTCGTGATGTCCGATCCCACGCCGAGCGGGTGGCGGCATCGCCTGCGCATCACCTTGTGGGTTCTGATCGTGCCGCCCACGGCCTGGGCCGCGCACTTCCTGTTCTCCTACCTGTGGGCGGCGATTTCCTGCGCCAAGACCGGCCACTTCGCGACGATGCCCTGGCTCTACATTGGCGGGACAGTTCTGGCGCTGGCGGTCATCGCGCTAGCGGGCTGGGTTGCCTGGCATCAGGCGCGCACGCCCGGCGATCCGCCTCCCCACGAAGAGAGCACCCGGATCGACCGCTTGCGCTTCCTCGCCACGGCGACGCTGCTTCTGGCCGCGCTCAGCGCCGTGGGGGTGCTCTTCACCGCGCTCCCCGTCGTCTTTCTGCGGGATTGCACATGAAGCGCGCGCCACTTGGGCTTGGCCTTGCGCTGGTCCCGCTGGGTGTCCTCGCCTCGCGGTGGGGCATGACCGGGCACATGGCCGGCCACATGCTGGCCGTCGCCATAGCCGCGCCGCTGCTCGCCTGGGGCCTGACGGGAAGCGGCATCGATCCTGCCCGCAGACACTCCGGTATCGTTGCGCCGCTGCCAATGATGCTGCTCGAACTGATGACGGTCTGGGGTTGGCACCTGCCGCTGCTGCGCGCCCTGGCGGACAGCTCGCTGGTGGTGGCCGTACTGGAGCAGGCGAGTTTTCTGGCAGCCGGCACGCTCTTGTGGTGTGCGGCACTGAACGTGCAGGCGCGCGCCGCCGGGATCGGCGCCCTCCTGCTGACCTCCATGCATATGACGCTGCTGGGCGTTCTCATCGGCTTGGCACCGCGCCCGCTTTACATCTGCGGATCTGGGCCCTTCGGTCTCGATGCCTTGAGTGACCAGCAGCTGGGCGGTGTGGTGATGCTGCTAGTCGGCGGCGCCAGCTATCTGATCGGGGGCCTTGCCCTCCTTTTAACCCTTCTGCGCGCTGGCCCCAAGGAGACCGCATGACCCTGCGCCTTACCTGGAAACGCGTCCTTGCCAGCCTTGCAGCGCTTGCCGCCGCAGGCCTGCTCTTCGCCTGGTCGGGCCTCTTCCCGCTAGCCGCGACAACGGGCCACTGGGCCGTGACCGAGTGGTTCCTGCATTGGACGATGCAGAATTCGGCACGCACCTATTCGGCGTTTCAGACCCCCGAGCACGTGCGCGACGATGATGCGCTCACTAGCGCTGCAGGGCACTTTCGGCAGGCCTGTCAGGTCTGTCACGGAGCCCCCGGCGAGGCCCCCTCCCCCGCCATGCAAAGCGCCACGCCCCACGCTCCCGATCTGGCCCGGACAGTTACGCATTATTCCGACCGCGAACTGTTCTGGATCGTCACACACGGGGTGAAATATACCGGCATGCCGGCTTGGCCGACACAGGATCGCCCCGACGAGGTGCGCCGCATGGTCGGCTTTCTGCGCCAGCTGCCGACGATGGACGCGGGCCGTTACGCCCAACTGAGCATGGCCACTTCGGACGTCGCAATATCTCCCCCCCTCGTCCGCCAATGCGCCGGATGCCACGGGAGCGATGGCCTTGGCCACGGCCAACCCGACATCCCCATCATCGCAGGCCAGAAGCGCGCCCATCTCTACACTGCGCTGCGCCGCTACGCGTCGGGAGTGCGTCACAGCGGTCCGATGCAGGTGGCCGCGGCCACGCTCACCGACAGCGAGATGCAGGCTCTGGCAACGCATTATGCGCAGCTGCCCGGACTGCACGATACGCCGCTCGACACCGCGCATCCTCTGGTAAAAGGAGGGGATCGCGCTCGGCAGCTGCCTGCCTGCGCGCGCTGCCACGCGCCGGGCAAGACCGCGCCGATCCTGGCCGGACAGCGGGCGGACTACCTTGCCGATCGCCTGCGGGCCTGGCAGGGGGACAAAACCGTCATCGACCTCCACAAGTCTCAGTTGCCCATGCCGGTCATCGCAAGGCGCATTCCCGAGGATCAGATCGAGCCTCTCGCTCGCGCTCTCTCGCAAGGCAGTCGTCAAACGCCGCCGTGACGGGTGCCGTTAGATCACGTTCTGACCCCGCCGCGATAGACGACATGCGCGAGGCTTTGTTGCGCAAATGAGGGAAGGATTCCGTTCGCGAATCCAGTCAGTTAATGGGCGGGGATGAGTAATACCAACCTGCATTGATCAAAACCTACGGGCCCATTTGCGGCGGCCGATGGTCATGATGCGCCAAGGCTGATCAACGAGCTTGTTCCAGGGCTGGCAGCAATGGTCGAGGATGTTGTCGGGAGAGGTAGAGATGCGGTTGGAGAACCAATTATCGCGCATGAACGGCCAGAGGTTCTCTACCGGGTTCAACTCGGGGCATTTGACCGGCAGCGCGACGATGCTGATGTTGGCGGGCACCTTGAGCTTGCCGGTCATGTGCCAACCGGCCTGATCCATCAGCACGACAGCATGCGCACCGGGGGCCACCGCAAACGCGATCTCGGCCAGGTG
>NZ_VIRF01000001.1 GCF_008107685.1 Novosphingobium sp. BW1 | reverse complement strand
GCGTGAATTGGCCGCGACTTGCGGGGCGTCATGGAGGTCGGGCGTAGCCCGGCCGGAGTGACGCCCCGCAAGTCGCGGCCAATTCACGCTGCCACGGCCTGTGGCAGATTGTCAAAGTAGGTTTGATCGGGCGTACGTCCGCCGAGGCTCGAGTGAGGTCTCCGGGCGTTGTAGAAGCCCAGGTATCGGCCGATCGAACTGCGCGCTTCGCTGACGCATGCGT
>NZ_VIRF01000002.1 GCF_008107685.1 Novosphingobium sp. BW1 | reverse complement strand
CGCCCGCACCGTCCAATGGGTGGCCTCATGGCTGGGTGGTTCCAGCGTCAGCGCAACGACCTTGTCGACCAAAGCCGCATCGAGAGGCGCGATCCCCGGAGGTCGGGTCTTGTCGCGCAGCAGCCCAGAGGTGGCCTGGAGAATCTGCACACTGAGATAATTGGATTTTCTGCCTGAGAGCAGCCAGATGGGCTGCGAGACAGGAGCAGAGAATGAGCAGACGACCCCGGCGCAACCACAGCCCGGCATTC
>NZ_VIRF01000003.1 GCF_008107685.1 Novosphingobium sp. BW1 | reverse complement strand
CTTCGAGCCGCTTGGTGTCCGGTCCTGTAACCTCAATCTGGATGCCCGTTCGCATGCGCCATCTTCGCATGTCCCCCCGTTCAAGGGAATCCCGAAAACGGAATCATCTGTTCCGATCAATCCACTACATTCCCATGGCCCGGGGCTTCGTCTATCTTGTCGCTATCGTCGACTGGTTCAGCCGCAAGGTCCTCAGCCACCGGATTTCGATTACGCTGGACGCCGACTTCTGCGTGGAAGCGCTCGAGGAA
>NZ_VIRF01000004.1 GCF_008107685.1 Novosphingobium sp. BW1 | reverse complement strand
CAAGGCGATGATCGACCGCTCGCATACCTTGCCCGTGAAGCGCCAAGCGAAGGAACTGGGGATCAGCCGGGGTAGTGTCTATTATCTGCCGCGGCCGGTTTCGTCCGAAGATCTTGCGATCATGCGTCGCATCGACGCGCTGCATCTGGAGTTTCCGTTCGCAGGCAGCCGGATGATGCGCGACTTTCTTCGTCAGGAGGGCATCACGATCGGCCGCTGCCATGTCGCGAGCCTGATGAAGAAGATGGCGATCGA
>NZ_VIRF01000005.1 GCF_008107685.1 Novosphingobium sp. BW1 | reverse complement strand
AACGGGCGGTCGAAGAGAGCCGCTGCAACGACCGCGTCGCCGAAGATCTCCCCCCTCTCTGCGAAGCTGCGGTTGGAAGGGAGGATTGAGGTGGTGCCGGTTTTTCGAACAAGGCGTTAAGCCACTCCCGACTGAAGGATTGGTACGGGAATAAAGACAGAAGTGGCTCGGTTTGTCTGAACAGCCTTTGACGTTTGATAAGTGGATCGTCTGCGGTTTGGTTGTTCAAGCTGGCGCCTGCGGGGCGTCATGGAGGTCGGGCGTAGCCCGGCCGGAGTGACG
>NZ_VIRF01000073.1 GCF_008107685.1 Novosphingobium sp. BW1 | reverse complement strand
GGCAGCCATCAACCGCTTCATCAAAGAGCACAACGAGGATCCGCGTCCCTTCGTCTGGAAAGCCGACCCCCACGACATCATCGCCGCTGTCAGGCGCGGGCACCAAACGTTGGAATCAATCCACTAGGTACCCGGAGGTCTGACCCTTGGCTGCCCATCCCTTCCCGGCAAATCGGAACTATTGGGGAAACAGGAAGGTGGCAACGAAGCGGGCGCCCCAGTTCGGGCCGCCTTCAGGCCGCTTAGGGTAGTAGCGCGCGCCGACCGCCAGACTGATCGGCTGCGTGCCGACCGAGTAGACATGGCTCACCATAATGTTAATCGGCACCGTTCAGGTGTCACGCTTCCAGTCGCGCGTGGTCTCGGTGTTGATCGTGAAAGCCGTGGAATACCGCCGTCGGCCCCGCCCCCACGTCTCGGCCGAGAACCCGGTCTTCCCAGTCGGCTAGAGGATAGCCGGTCCGACATCCCAAACCAGCCCGTTTTTCGGCTCCTTGGGCGAGAAAAAGAAGCTCTGCACCACATCGCCAAGGCCGCTCGTCCCACCCGCGCCGCGGATCGTCTCGCCCTGGGTGATGATGGGGACGATGGTGCGGGTGATGAGGTTCCAGTCCTCCCCGACCGAGAAGGGGATGACCGGCTGCGCGTTCACGGTAAGCCGGCCCCCGTCGGCAGGGCCGTAGCAGCAATCGTAGTGGAACTGGATGGGCACCGAGATGAGTTTGGCGACGGGATTGGCGAGCTGCTCGGCGAACCCCGCACTCAAGCTTTGTTCCGCAGGCGCATCGCTTGCCACTGAGACCGCCTCGTCATCCTGCGCATGAGCAAGCGGCGGCGCCAGCATCAGAAGCGCGCCGCTCGCAACAGCTATGGCTCTTTTCATGTCGGAATTTCCTCTGGCAGTGACTTTGCGTCGCACATCCTCCCGGAAGGGCCCCAGCATTCCGCGGTCATCGCCAACCTGCTTCTGGTAATAGCCTTGGACGCCGAGCGAGAACTTGAGCGGAAGCGCCTTCTCGATGGCGCCCTCAATGTGGATTTCATCGCCGCTGTCATAGCCGGAATCGCGGTTGTCGCCGTTTGTCGTGTACCCGGCCTTGGCGCTGATATCCCAACCACTTTCCGGGTCGTGCCAACTCAGGACCAGCGAACCGTCGACCGCCCAGCGGTGCAGCGAGAGATTGACAAGGCCGCTCTCGCGGTAGTGCCCGATTGGCACGTTGGTCATCGTCGAGAGCTGGATATGCAGATTGTCTGCCTGCCCCCCAGTTGCGTGAGGAACACCGGGTCCCCGGTGGTCAGCGCGCTGTCATGAAGAGAGCCTGTCAGCGTCGTCCCGCCAGCCAGCCCCGTCAGCAGGCCCTTGGCATCGATGATCGGCGCACCCAGCGGCAAGGGTCACGCCCACCGCCAGCGTTCCTCCCAGGAAATCGATCGAAGGCACCACAAGCAGGGTGGAAAAGCCCGCAACGATCGTGGTGTCGAGGCCCAGCGTGATATTGCCATTGACCGGAATGCGCCGGTTCGCCTCTGCCGAGCCGTCATAGACCCAGATCATCTTGTCGAAATAGAGCCCTTCGAGCGGGGGCATCACCGCGGTTCCAGGGCCACCCGATCCCAGCAAGCAAAGCGAGGCTCCGCTCTCGGTCGCCTCGGCGCCCGAGAGCCCCGAACGCAAGGCCCGCCATCCCCAGGACGAGGTCCAGAGGCCGGTGACATACCCACTTCATCATAGGATTTCTTCACTCCTATGGGATCGTGGACAATCTACGATGCCGAGCCCGGCGGCGAATCCGGATTTACCCGCAGGCACGGCGTGGATCGTTCCCCACACGCGCGCCTAGAACGCCTCGCGAATGCCGCAGTAGTACCCTGCACCGTCCTTGCCCCAGGCCATGTCGAGGCGCAGGTTCATGTTGTTGGCCTTCGATGAGAGATAACGCAGGCCTGCCCCGCCCGAGGCCAGCGTATGGCTGTGTTTTCAGATATCCCCGCTCGATGCGGCGATACCCCCGACACCGGCGAATCTGAGCACACCCACCTTCCGGGTAAGGCGCTGGCGCACCTCCAGCTGAAAGGCCCAGGTTCCCCCTCACGGTAGCGCCCCGCCTCGTAGCCGCGCAGATCCCCGTTCTTGCCGAACAAGCACAGGTCATAAAACGGCGCGTTACCCTTAACCGCGCCGGCCGTCTTGCGCACGGCCAGCACCGTGCTGTCAGTGAGCGAAAAGTAGCCGGTCGACAGCAACTCCAGCTTGCGGTGCGCGAAATCGCTGCCGAGAAAGTCGGCGCCGAATATATAGGTTCCCGTGACAAGGCCCCCTTGCTGGGGTTGAAGGGATGGTTGCGGGTATCAAAGGTGAAAGAGGGGCCTATGGTCGCAACCGTACTGCGCCGCTCGATGATGGGCAGGTTCAGGTCGGGACGGTCTGGTATCAGAATGTCGATGCTCGATCGAATGCGCAGGTAACTCACGCGCGCGCGGACATGAAAATTGGAGATCAGCCCCTTGTCGAACAGCCGGACCTCGCCATCGAGATAGGCCGAACTTCCCCGGTTGCACAGGTCGACCGAGAGCCCAGCATCCCCGGCATCGGGACCGACGCCGTAAAAGTTAAGCCGGGCATCGCCATAACCGCCCATCGCCGCTACCCGGAACCGATCCTGACCAAAGGACATCTGGTGGTCGAAGCCCGCCCCCAGGTATCGGTGCTGGTATACCCGGCTCCGATACCTGCCGCCCTGTCCTCATCGCGCTCCTCGCACCGTAGTGGTAACAGGCAGACTAGCCCGGCCTGAACCGGAGCGGCCATCGGGTATTCCCCCTTGGCCGGGACATGACATCCCGGTCCGGTTCGGGCGCGCACACAGCCGCCTCGGGATTTCCCCCGATAGCCGCAGGTGCGTGCCCCCGCGATGCTCGGACCATGTCGCACCGCATAGCGCTCGCCCCGTTCGCCGCCTGCCTGCTCGGCGCACCGCTTCCCGCTCTGGCGCAGGACCGAGACGAGGGCCCTGTCGGCCCGGCCGCTCCCACCAACGAATTCGAGGCAGAAACTCGCACCTCGCCCAAAGCCAAGGCGCCTTCCCAGGTCGAAGAGAAAAGCGCACCGCAGGAACCGCACCGCCGCATCATTCCCCTGCGCGGCAATGCCGCACGCCCCCGGGGCTACCGCATACCGGAACCCTATGGCCTGGGCATGTTGATGGTGTGGAACACGACCAACTTCAATTCGCACGACCTCTCGGCTTCTCTGGGAAAAGGGGCGGCCCCGGAGCCGGATGCAAACATGCTCCCCCTGCCTTCGGTCACCACAAGCCGGCTGGAGGTCGACAACCGCATGCTCGGCTTCAAAGCCGATCTATAGGTCTTTCCCGGGGTCGACGTCTTCGCTTCAATCGGCAAAGTGCGTGGTACCAACCGCATCGACATAGATGCCGAGGCCGTCATCCCCTATCCCTTCTGCCACCCTGCGCGTCCGTGCACCACGGTGCATCTCCCGGTAGAGACCAAGGTCAACAACACCACCGTCACGCTGGGCACGCTGCTCGTCTACGGCAACGAACACTAGATCGAGCTCGGCTCGATTGCGAAGACGGTGAGCATCTCTTCCAAGGAGCGCTCCGACGTCAATCAACCAACGTCGGCCTGTAGGCAGGCCCCCGCTTTCGCCGGGGCGAGGACACTTATTTCGCACCCCATGCAGGAGGAAACTACTTCGACCTCGACACCACTGTCCGCGGCGTCGTGGCCAGTGGCCCGGTTTTCGAGGACGGCGAGGCGCTCTGCCTGCGCTACGAGGTCGGGATGGAGACGAGCCACCCTTGCGCGCTGGTGGCGGGATTCAACTTCGAGCTCAATCGCCACCACTCGCTGCAAGCGGAAATCCAGGCAGGCGCGACCTCGACGCGCATGCTCGCGGCTACCGGGAACGTTACCTTCGCCGAAATTACGCCCGCCCCGGCGGACTATCCCGGCGCCCTGCCCGAACTGCTCTATCCCGCCTCGCTTGTGTTCGAACCGCCCCGCTGGCCTGTTTCGCTGCACGACATTTCCCAGTGGTGGGATTACAGGCGCGACGCAAACGGGAAACAACCGCTGGGCAAAGGATTCGAGCTTGCAGGTCTGGAGGACCACCCGGTCGTACACATCGCCTGCAAGGACGCACGTGCCTATGCCAACTGGGCCGGCAAGGACCCGCCGACCGAGGCCGAGCGGGAATTCGCCTCGGGTGACGAGCTGCTTCCAGGCGGCATTGCCCAGGCCAACACCTGGCAGCGCGCGTTTCCCAACGAAAATACGCCGCTTGACGGCTATCTGCGCACTTCGCCCGTGCGTACCTACCCCGCCAATCCACACGGGATTTATGACCTGATCGGGAATGTCTGGGAGTGGACAGGCGACTTTTACTCGCAAAGCCATCAGGAGCACACCGAAAAGGAAGGGTGCTGCGCGCCGCGCAACCCGCTCGGAGACCCACAGGAAAAGAGCTACGACCCGGCCATGTCCGGCATCGGGATCGCGCGAAAGGTTCTGAAGGGAGGCTCACACGTGTGTTCCCCCAATTACCGCTGTCACTACCGTCCTGCGGCTCGGCACGCACAGCCGATCGGCACTTCCACCAGCCACGTCGGCTTTCGCTGCGTCGTGCGCGGCGCGAGCGCGATAGTGAATAATACCAACCTGCATTGATTAGAGGCTACGGGCCCATTTGCGGCGGCCGATGGTCATGATGCGCCAAGGCTGATCAACGAGCGTGTTCCAGGCCTGGCAGCAATGGTCGAGGATGTTGTCGGGAGAGGTAAAGCCCCCTTTTGGAATGCCTCCATGGCGTGTGCGTTCTACGCATGGTGACGGGGCCGAGCGGTCAGCTGCGCATAGCCCAGTTTCGTCAGTTCGCGGCTGACGCTCGTCTCGTCGAGCGACACCGCGAACTCTTCGTAGAGCCCATGCGCCAGGTCGATCAGCCGCCAGCGCACGAGGCCATGGATCGCAGGGCTCGGCCCGCGCTCGACCGCCTCGACCAGTGCGCGTCGCTGCGCATCATTGAGGATCGATGCCTTGCCTGGGGCCTTACCGTCCAGCAGCCCGTCAGGACCGCGGTCATTGAAACGGATTACCCAGTCGCGGACGATCTGAAGGGTGACACCCCCAATCCGCGCTGCCTCGCCCCACTATCGCGCCCTCCTGAAGCAGGACGCTATTGAGTCAGACTTTCGCCCCAGTGGGAATCCCCAAATGAGTTAGGCTCAGCGCAGGTTGGTATGAGGGCCACTCCGTTTCAGATGGCGTTCGTGAATAGCCCATCTCAAGGGGCCTTGTTCTGAAAAGGGGCCTTGTTCTGAAACTGCTCGAGGTCCCCCTCCCCACGACTTCGACACGGCATCCGCTGCCCCAGGAATGCGATGCCCCGCCCCTTTGCCTGCGCTCTTCGCCGGTCCGGAGCCGGGTGGTTCCGCCCCCGTTTATCCGGCCTAATCCCGATGGGCTCATAGCAAGGCCGAGGGGCATTCTTGGCGCAGGGTCGGAAAGGCTCATCGCCACCGGGTTTCTCCGGCCCTATAGCTCCCCCGCCGAGCGCACCCATCGCTCCTGGCCCGGGCTCACCCCTTCTTTCAGGCGCACGCCCCCCCGATCCGCAGGTCCGCCTGCACCGCTCTTCTGCTCGCCACCACGTCGGCATGCGCCAGCTTCGATGCCGAGATCGCCAACCGGGTCGGCCGTGAATTACCCGGAGACCGCCGCTATCGCCTCTCACCCGACGACAAGACGATGTTCATCCAGTCCGATACCGTCACCTTCCACTTCGTGGACAGCGCAGCCTGACACCTGCTCCCGGCGGCGCATAGCCTCTTCGAATCGCGCGCGGTTGCACAGCCTCTCGTCAGGCTGCACGCCTTGGCGTACACTCCCTTGCGCAAGGGCCATCACGAGTCCTGAGAGGAAATAGGATCGCGTCGGGACGATGGCGAAAAGGCCGCGCCCCGAACCATCGGGAGAGACCGCATGAACATAAGCCCCCAGCAATTCCGGGCCTATGCGGATGGGGAACTGAGCGGCGAAGAAGCGCGCGCGGTCGAAGAGGCCATTGCCGCAGATCCCGTACTTGCCGCCCGGCTCCAAAAAGTGCGCCGCGCGAAGGGCAAGGTACGGCCTCTTCACCTTTCGACAGCGCGGCGGGCAGGCGAGGATCACGCTGCATTGCGTAAGGGCGCGATTCTGGATTTCAGCGCTGCCAAGGCGCGACGCAAACAGGCGAACGCCACAAGCGAGCCCCGCCGGCCCGGCGCTGCGACAAAGGGCAAAGTCCCGGTTTTCGAGCGCCCCGGCCTTGCGCTCGGCCTGTCATTGGCACTTATCCTGGGGGTCCTGATCGGGAGCAGCCTCGACCTCGACCGCTTTGCCGACACGTCCGGACAAGATACTGTCGGACGAAGTGTGGGCAACATCCGCGATGCAGGCGACAGGCTGCTTGCCACCGGCGCCCTTGCCAGAGCCCTTGAGAGCTCCCCGCGCACATCCCGCCGGGACGAGAGGCTGTTTGCCGTCCTGGCGACCTACAAGAGTGATGATGGCACCTACTGTCGCCGCTTTGCAGGTTTGATCGGCGCGGGTCTCGCCTGCCGGAGGGCAGATGCTTGGAGGCTCATCGCCCTTGATGCTAGTGGGCGCGCCGGCCCGACACAGCCGGGACGGCAACTTGGAGAACCGCTTTCGGCAGAAGCCGAAGCCGAGGTTCTTTCGGCAGGCTGGCCGTGAATGCCACATGCCCGATCCCCTTGAGGGCACAGCCGAGATAAAAGCGAGACCGGCCCCGTAACTCGGCAGCCGGAAACCGGCCTCGCGGCTCGTCCACTCCCCATGGTCGAGGTCCTTGGCCGCGTATCCCAATTTTTTGACATTATAAATCTATTTCAGAATCTTAACGCCAAATTTCACGACCTCCTCACGCTCTGTCTTCGGGCTCTGCTCCATCGCCGAGCCGATCAGGAGCAGCGCCGGACCCTCGCCAAGCGCGGTTCGCGAGGCCAGTGGCAGCAGGTCGAGACGGGTGTGAAAGTGGCGCTCCTCGGACAGGCTTGCGTTCTCGACCAGAGCGACGGGGGTGTCGGCAGGAAGGCCCGCGGCAATCAGCTGCGCCGACAGCGCAGGAGCCGCCGCCTTGCCCATGTAAACCGCCAGTGTCGCCTCGGGATCCGCCAGCCGCTCCCAGTCGAGTTGCAACTCCTCGCCTGCTCGCGCATGGGCGGTTACGAAGGTCAGCTTGCGGGCAAGTCCCCGCAGGGTCAGTGAAGCGCCGATGCCCGCCGCAGCCGCGCTGGCCGCGGTGACGCCCGGGCACACCCGCACCGGCACACCGGCCGCGCGGCACGCGTCCAGTTCCTCAGTAGCCCGCCCGAAGATCGAGGGGTCGCCCCCCTTGAGGCGCACTACGCGCTCGCCCGCCAGCGCCGCCTCGACGATCAGCGCATCGATGCTCTTCTGGTCCTTGGAATGACGCCCCGAACGCTTGCCCACGTAGACAAGGCGCGCGCGCCGGCTTGCCAGCTCAAGGATGCCCGGGCCCACCAGCGCATCATGGAAAATCACGCTGGCCGCGCCGATCAGGCGCTCGGCCTTGCGGGTGAGCAGTTCGGCATCGCCGGGGCCTGCGCCCACGAGCCAGACCGAACCTTCGCAAAAGTCGTCGTAACGGGGGGCAGTCATTCGGCAGGTTCCCTTGGCTGGGTTGCACAGGTTTCGAGAAGGCGCGCGATGGCCGGGCGGCAGGACCCGCAGTTGGTTCCGGCCTGAGTGCACTGCCCCACGGCTTCGACACTGTCCGCACCGTCCGCGCAAGCCGCAGCGATATCGTTGGCGCCGATGCCATGGCACACGCACACGATCGGGCCTCGATCCGGAAGCGGCGTGCTCGGGCGGCCCGCGAGAAGTTCGCAGGCACTTGCGCTGTCGCGTCCCAGTTGGCCCGCCACCCAGGTGCGTGCCGGCAATTGCCCCGCACGGGTGAGATAAATCGCTGCGGCCAGCGTGCCGTCCCCGGCGCGCACGGCCACGCGGCGCATACCTCGAACGGTGTCGGCAACTTCGAGCCGCTCGCCTTCGGGCAGCAAGGCGTCGAGATCGACCGGGCCTTCTCCCGCCAGTTCGTAAAGCCAGCCTTCCGTGATTCGTGCGCGGGCCCAGTAGGCAAGGCCCTCGGGCGCGATGGCATCGCGGCGGACAAGGAACGCCTGCCAGTCAGCCGCAACGGGCTCGAGCGTCGCCGCGCTATTCTTGAAGCCGGGCTGTCCGGACACCGGATCGACCTGCGCGCCCGGCAGGCGGTTGGCCCGCCCTTCCCCGCTCATGGCATCGCTCCAATGCATCGGCACGCAGATTTCGCCAGGGCGTTGCCCCTCGCGCACATCAACGCGAAAGACCGTGCTGCCCTGCCGGGTCACGACCCGCGCGAGCCCGCCAGCGGATACGCCATAGCGCGCTGCATCGCGCGGATGCACTTCGAGCAGGGGCTCGGGCCGGTGCTGCGACAAGGTTGGCGAGAGGCCCGTGCGGGTCATGGTGTGCCACTGGTCACGGTAGCGCACGGTGTTGAGGCGAAGCGGGAACGCTGCATCCTGCATCCGTTCGGGCACCGTGACGCGGACCATCCGCGCCTTGCCGGAGGGTGTCGGATAGCCTGAGGCCAGAGGCCGTGCACCGCCCCACTGGAAGGGTTCAAACACGTCATAGTCGGCGCTGGAGATGTCGCCGAGACGCGTGAGATCGAGGCACTTTCCGCGCGCAACCGCGAGACTTGTCATCCTTGCGTATTCACGGAAAACCGCAGCGGCATCCTTCCAAGCGAACGCCTCGCCCCAGCCCATGGCCGCCGCGACATCGGCGATGATGCGCCAGTCGGCCCGCGTCTCGCCGGGCGCATCGAACAGGCGGCGCTGGCGCGAGATGCAGCGCTCCGAATTGGTCACCGTGCCATTCTTTTCGCCCCAGGCTTCGGCGGGCAGGAGAATATCGGCAAGCCGGGCGGTGTCGGTGTCCGCGATGACATCGGAGAGTACCACCGTCGGGCAGCGCGCAAGTGCCTCGCGCACGAAGGCGCTGTCGGGCATCGAGACCGCCGGATTGGTCGCCATGATCCACAGGAACTTCACCCGGCCATCGTGCACGGCCCGAAACAGGTCCACGGCCTTCAGACCCGGCCCAGAGCACAGGACAGGTGCATTCCAGAAGGCCGCTGCCGCGCGCCGCTCCTCCTCCGAAAAGCCAAGGTGACAGGCCAGCGTGTTGGCAAGTCCGCCCACCTCGCGACCGCCCATCGCATTGGGCTGACCAGTGATGCTGAACGGTCCCGCACCAATCCAGTTGATGCTGCCCATCGCCAGGTGCAGGTTGATGATGGCGTTGCCCTTGTCGGTCCCGCAGACCGACTGGTTCGTTCCTTGCGAGAACAGCGTGACCATACGCGGATGTGCAGCCACGAGCGCGCACAGTTCCTCGAAAATCGCGGGATCGACACCCGGATCGCAGGCAAGATCATCCCAGAAGTCGGGCGCGACCTCAACATGGGCGGACATATAGGCGGCATCGACAAGACCCTGTGCGTGCATGTGGGCGAGCAGCGCATTGAACAGCGCGATGTCGCCATCGGGCGCGATGGGCACGTGCAGGTCAGCCTGTTCGGCGGTCTCGGTACGGCGCGGGTCGATCACCACGATCCGGGTACCCCGGCGCGCACGGGTCCGCTCGATGCGCTGCCAGACGACAGGATGGCACCAGGCCGTGTTGGAGCCGACCAGCAGAATCAGATCAGCCGCGTCCAGGTCCTCATACGAACACGGGACGACGTCCTCGCCGAAGGCGCGGTTGTAGGCCGCGACCGCACTTGCCATGCACAGGCGCGAATTGGTATCGATGTTGCCCGAGCCGACAAAGCCCTTCATCAGCTTGTTGGCGGCGTAGTAGTCCTCGGTCAGAAGCTGGCCCGAGACATAGAAGGCGACGCTGTCCGGGCCATGTTCGGCAATGCAGGCACGCATGCGCTCGGCGACCTGCGCGCTCGCCCTGTCCCAGGACACACGCTCCCCCGCGATCTGGGGGTGAAGCAGCCGCCCCTCGAGCCCGACCGTCTCCCCCAGGTGCGTGCCCTTGGAGCACAGACGCCCGGCGTTGGCAGGGTGGCTGGGATCGCCGGAGACCGAGACTTCGCGGCGGGCACCTTCTGCAACGTCGGCCGTGATGCCGCAGCCGACCCCGCAATAGGCGCATGTCGTGCAGATCGGGCCTGTGTCGCCCATGGCGCTCAGACCTCTGCCTCGGCAGGCGCCGCCTCAGCGCCCCCGCCCAGCACCGCCGCGCGCAGGAGATAGATGCGCCCGGCATCGACCCGGAGCGGGATCGTGGGCACGCAGCCCTCATCATCGCCCAATGCGCGCCCGTCGCGCAGTGAGATGTTCCAGTTGTGCAAGGGGCAGGTCACCACGTCGCCATGGACGATGCCTTGGCTAAGCGGCCCTTTCTTGTGCGGGCAGGCGTTCACGATGGCGAAGAATTCCCCGCGCAGCGTGTGGAAGATCGCCAGTTCCTGCGCGCCTTCTACCGGAAGCGTGCGCGCGGTGCCCGCCTCGATCTGTCCGACCGGGCCAATATCGAGCCAATCGCCAGTCATCATGCCTTCTCCAGCTGGTACGAGGAATCGGAGGGTCGCACCGTTGCCAGGTGCTGGTGCAGATCGGCGCGTTCACCCGCGGCGCGCTTGGCCCAGGGGTCATCCTGCATGAAGCATTGCGAATGGTGGAAGCGGGCGGCGTAGGCGCGCACCGCCTCGGCATCGGCGAGGGCCAGCTTGACGTGCTCCAACCCGACACGTTCGATCCAGGGCGCGGTGCGTTCGAGGTAGCGCGCCTCCTCACGGTAAAGCTGGATGAAGGCGGCGCACATCTCCATCGCCTCCTCTTCGGTGGCCACCTTGCACAACAGATCGGTCGCGCGCACCTTGATGCCGCCATTGCCGCCCACGTGCAGCTCGTAGCCACTGTCGACGCAGACCACGCCGAAATCCTTGATGGTCGCCTCCGCACAGTTGCGCGGGCATCCCGAGACGGCAATCTTGAACTTGTGTGGCATCCAGCTGCCCCAAGTCATGCGCTCGATCTTGACGCCGAGCCCCGTGGAGTCCTGCGTCCCGAACCGGCACCATTCCGAACCGACGCAAGTCTTCACTGTGCGCAGGGATTTGCCATAGGCGTGACCGGAAACCATCCCGGCCGCGTTGAGATCGGCCCAGACCGCGGGCAGGTCCTCCTTCTTGATGCCGAAGATGTCGAGCCGCTGCCCGCCGGTCACCTTGACCATGGGCGCATCGTACTTCTCCACGACATCGGCAATCGCGCGCAGTTCACGCGGGTTGGTGAGCCCGCCCCACATGCGCGGAACGACAGAGTAGGTGCCGTCCTTCTGGATGTTGGCGTGCATGCGCTCGTTGACAAAGCGGCTCTTCTGATCGTCCTCGTAAACGCCGGGGAGCGCGCAGAGCAGATAGTAGTTGAGCGCGGGACGGCACGAGGCGCAGCCATCGGGCGTCGACCAGTGCAGCTCCTGCATGACGTGCGGGATCGAGGTCAACTCCTTCTCGATGATGAGCGCGCGCACATCGTCATGGCTGAAGCTGGTGCACCTGCACATCGTGGCGGGCCCGGTCTCGACCTCGCCGCCCAGCGTCACGGCCAGCAGGCTCTCAACCAGATTGGTGCACGAACCGCACGAGGCCGAAGCCTTGCACCCGGACCGCACCGCGTCGAGCGAATGCGCACCGCCTTCGATGCACGAGACCACCTGGCCCTTGGAAACGCCGTTGCACCCGCAGATCTCGGCATCGTCCGAGAGGGCCGCAACGGCCGCGTTAGGGTCCAGCAGCGCACCTCCCGACGCGAAGGCCTGGCCGAAGATCAGGGCCTCGCGGATCTCCGAGACGTCCTCGCCCTTCTTGAGGAGGTCGAAGTACCACGAGCCATCGGTGGTATCGCCGTAGAGCACCGCACCCACGATCCGGTTGTCCTTGACGATGACCCGCTTGTAGATCCCGCGCGCGGCATCGCGCATGACGATGTCCTCGCAGCCCTCCCCGCCTGAGAAGTCGCCAGCCGAAAACAGGTCGATCCCCGAAACCTTGAGCTTGGTCGAAGTGACCGAGCCTTCGTAGCCGGTCGCCCGATCGGTGACATGGTCGGCAAGCGCACGGCACATGTCCCATAGCGGCGCGACAAGGCCATAGCACAGGCCCCGGTGCTGGACACATTCGCCCACCGACAGAATATTCGGATCGGAGGTGACCATGTGGTCATCGACAAGGATGCCGCGCTCAACCTCGAGGCCGGCCTCCTTGGCAAGCCCCGTCGCGGGACGGATGCCGACTGCCATGACGACGATGTCGGCGGGAATCTCGGTACCATCTTCCAGGCGCACGCCGGCCACGTGCCCGTCCTTGCCGATGATCTCCTGGGTGTTCGCGCCGGTCAGGATGGTCTGGCCGCGCTTTTCCAGTTCGCTGCGCAGCAGGAAGCCCGCTGCCTCGTCGAGCTGGCGCTCCATGAGCGAGGGCATGAGGTGGATCACGCTCACCTGCATGCCGCGCAGGCTGAGACCGTGTGCGGCCTCGAGGCCAAGGAGCCCCCCCCCGATCACGACCGCGCTTCCGCCCTTGTCCGCCGCCGCCAGCATCCGGTCGACGTCATCGAGATCGCGGAAGGTCACGACACCGTCGAGGTCCTTGCCCGGCACGGGGATGATGAACGGGTCCGAACCCGTCGCGATCAGCAGCTTGTCGTAGGGCTCGGTGCGACCCGAAGCGGCGATGACGGTCTGCGTATCGCGATCAATCCGCTCGACCTTGTCGCCCGATACCAGCGTGATGCCGTTATCAATGTACCACGCGGGCGTGTTGATGACGATTTCATCGAAGGTCTTTTCACCTGCGAGAACGGGCGAGAGCATGATGCGGTTGTAGTTCACGCGCGGTTCGGCGCCGAAGATCGTGATCTCGAAGCGTTCGGGCTCACGCGCCAGGATCTCCTCCACCGCGCGGCACCCGGCCATGCCGTTACCGATCACCACGAGCCGTTCGCGCGGCCCTTCGGGAAAGGCATTCCCCTCGAAGTTCACAGGTGCATTCACGTCGGCGTCTCCGTTCGTGACGCGCACGCAAAAAAACCGCCTCGGACCACGCCCCTTGCAGGGATGGTACGGGCGGCTTCGTTGCCACGCGTTGTCAGAAAGTGCGGCGAGGCGCTTACATCGTCCTTCTGCGGACGGCGCATTCTCGCTGATTTCGTTTTTAACTGATTCGCACAGTTCCCGGCAAGTCTGTTTTTGCGCCTGCAGCGAAAAAGGGAAAAGCCACCTCCTCCTCGAAGACGACTTTGCCAAGCGATTACCAGCTCTTGTAGGGCAGGAATTTGCCGCTCATGACGACCTCTACTCGGTCGCCTTTCTCGTGTGCGACACGGTTGATCTGCATATCAAAGTCGATCGCACTCATGATCCCGTCGCCGAACTTCTCCTGGACCAGCTCCTTGAACGCCTCCCCGAAGACGCCGGTGATCTCGTACCAGCGGTAAATGCACGGATCGGTCGGGACGGTCTGAACGAACGTCTTGGTCGGGTACTCGCTCAGCACCACCGCGGCCTCCGCCGGCAGGCCCAGAAAGTCCACCAGCTTCCCCGCAGCTTCGGGCAAAAGGCTGTTCATGCCCAGGCACGCGGAGGTCACGAAGACCTCGCTGAGGCCGACTTCTTCGGCAATCGCGGCCCAGCCGATCCCCTTCTCGCGCTTGGCCGCTCGGATCATGGTGGTGACATCGGACTTGGTCATCATTGGTCTCTCTCCTTTACGTCTCGGGATGGAATGGAGGCAGGACGCCCCGGGAGCTGCCCGCCAAACAGCAACGAGGCGGCCAGCGCCAACGCGAGAAGCACGCTGATTGCCTGCCACGCCCGCTCGGGACGGCGCGCCAGCAACGGCCGCGCGGTGACGGGCCGCAGCGCCGCATTCGGGCGGGAAAGATCGTAGGTGAATTCCGATAGCTCGGCGTAGCGCTGCGCGGGTTCGAGCGCGAGCGCGCAGGCCAGCGCCGCGTCCATCCAGTCGGGCACCTCGGGGTTGATCTCGCTCGCGGGAACATACCGCAGCTTGCGCTGCGCGGCCCGCGTCTCGGCCGCGCTGAGACGCGGGCCATAGGGCAGGCTTCGGGTGAGCAGGAAATAGGCGAGTGCGCCCAGCGACCACAGATCGCTGGCGCGCGTGGGCGCATGACCAAGCCAGATCTCGGGCGCGGTGAACTGCATCGTGCCTGCATAGAGCGCCTCGCCTGCGCGCGGGGCCAGTTCCTCGAGCCCGGCGACAAGCGCGGAGCCAAAGTCGACGATCCGCGCCGTGCCATCGGCATCTACGATGACGTTGGCGGGCCGCAGGTCACAATGCAGGATCTCGCGGCGATGGAGCGCCAGGAGCCCGCGCGCCACCTGCTTGACGAGGCTGCGCACGGCCGCAAGGTCGGTTTCAATCTGCGCGTGGGCCCATTCCTCCAGAGTCTGGCCGGGCAGGTATTCGAACAGCGCATAGGCGTGACGGCGTTTGCTGCTGGCCGGCGGGGAGGATAGCAGGTGGCTGCTTTTCACGCGCCGCGCGACCCATTCCTCCAGCATCAGGCGCTGAAGTTCCTGCGCGTGGCTGGCCTGCTCGGTCGCAGGGGCCTTGAGGACAAGGCGGTGCCCACGCGCATCCTCGCGCACAAGATAGACATGGCTGCGATGGCCGGCGTGGAGCGTGCGCAGCACCTTCAGCCCTTCAAAGCTCTGTCCGGCCATGAGCGGCGGCGCGGGTTGCAGCTCGCGCCCATCCCCGATCACGTCGGCCAGATCGCCGTCGGGCAGAGCCTCCACGCGCAGAACCTGCGCAGTAAGGTTGTCCCCGCTACCTGCCGCGCGGGCCGCTTCCACGAGCGCTTCGGCGGCGCGCTGGGCATCGGGCAGGGCAAGCGCCGCCCGCATGTCCGCATCGCCAAGATGCTCGTGCACGCCATCACTCGTCAGGACGAAGACGTCGCCCGCGGCGATAGCTGTTTGCACGTGGTCGACCTCGACCCGGCGATCGATGCCGAGCGCGCGGGCAAGAAGGCTCTCCCCGCCACCCAGGTTCACCCGGTGCGCCTGCGTCAGGACCCGGCAGGTCCCGTCCGAGAGATGCGCGACCCGGCCATCGCCCACATGGAAGACAAAGGCCGACCGGCCCTTGAGGATGAGCGCGCTGAATGTCGTAACAAGGCCGCGCTCGCGCGCGCTGTCCCCCAGCGCCGGACCCTGCCCGCCGGTGTTGCGGGCAAAGAGCCAGGAATTGATGGCCGCGATGACCCGCTCCGCGCTTGTCGGCACGGACCAGGCCTCGGGCGTCGCCATATAGTCGGTCAGGAAGGAGGACACGGCAAGCTCGGCCGCCTCGCGCCCCCGCGCGCTGGTGCTGATGCCATCGGCCAGCGCCAGCGCGATCCCCTTCGTGGCTAGGCTCGCCCCGTCCTCGGGCACGAACGCATCGCCGAAATCCTGGTTGGCCTCCTTGGCTCCGGCATCGGAGCAATAGCCGAGGCGGACAACAAGCCGCGATCCCATCACGCTCCCTTTCGCAGATGGCAAGGAAGGGGTGGAAGTGGTGGCATGCCAGCACCCACTCTCCCCCTTCGCACTGCCAGGGGACGCTCAGGCAGCGATCTTGACGACCCGCGACGGCGCGGTCTTGCGGTGCGTGCTGAAGAGCATGAGGCCGGTAAAAGTGAGACCGCCCACGACATTGCCCAGCACAACCGGGATCTCGTTCCACACCAGGTAGTCGGCAATGGTGAAGTTGCCGCCCAGCATCAGGCCGGTGGGAAACAGGAACATGTTCACGATTGAATGCTCGAAGACCATGTAGAAGAAGAGCATGATCGGCATCCACATGGCGATGACCTTGCCCGACACGGTGGTCGAGATCTGCGCGCCAACGACGCCGGTCGAGACCATCCAGTTGCACATCACCGCGCGCACGAAGATGGTGAGCCATCCCGCCGCGCCGTAGGCCGCGTAGCCAACCGTGCGGTTCTCGCCGATGACGGCCATCTTGGCGCCCACTTCGGCCGGTTCGGTCGAGAAGCCGTAGGTCCAGTAGATCGCCATCAGGACCGCCGTGGTCAGCGCGCCGGCAAAGTTGCCGGTGAATACGAGGCCCCAGTTGCGCGCGACGCCGCCCCAGGTGCAGCCCGGCCGCTTGTCCCAGACTGCCATCGGGCACAGGACGAACACCCCGGTCAGGAGGTCGTAGCCAAGCAGATAGAGCATGCAGAAGCCGACCGGGAACAGCACCGCGCCCGCCAGCGGCTGCCCCGTCTGGACGTTGATGGTGACCGCAAAGGCCGCCGCTAGCGCCAGGATCGCGCCGGCCATGTAGGCGCGGACCAACGTGTCCTTGGTCGACATCATGATCTTGGACTCGCCCGCGTCGATGAGCTTGGTGACGAATTCAGTTGGTGCAAGATAGGCCATCGGTAACTACTCCCTTTCCCCGCGTGATCAGAACGAAAAGCCGAACTGGACCCAGAACTTCTCGGTGTCGGTGCCGAAGCTGTCGGCCTGGTAGTTGGCGTACTTGACGAGGACCCCGTAACCCGCGACCTTGAAGCCCAGGTTCGCGTCCCACTCGCGCCCGTAGTCGATACCGCCCACATCGCTGTCGAACTGGTGGTAGACGATCATGCCCTTCAGCCCCTTGAGCGGGCCTACATCGCCAAAGCCCTTGGAGACCGCGCCAAAATAGTCGCGCAGGCCCGTCGACGGCGTCGTCAGAAACAGGTCCGCCCAGCCGTTGAAGGCGTGCGCGGTCGCCATCGGCGTCTGGAAGGCAGCGCTGCCACCGTCGCTCCCCAGCTCCTCGTAGCCACCCTTGAGCCCGAAGCCCGCCACCGATACGCCGAGTTCGGCGTCATAGTAGTCCGCAGCGTAATTGATGGGATTGGCACCGTAGTCGCTCTGGCGGGCGTAGCGCAGCTTGATGTCGATCTTCGCCGTACCGCCGAGCGGGATCGCGCCCGCGGCCATAGCACCATAAGTCTGGCTCGACATGGCGAGGCGCTGGTCATAGTCGAGCAGGTAGGCAAAGCCCTTCACCGCCACGCCCTTCACCTTCACGCCGCCGTCCAGCAGCACGAAATCGCCGTCCCAATACTTGTTCGGGCTGTCGGCGCCGAAGATCGAGCGCTGCGAGAGCGAATAGGTGGCATCCACGAGGACCGGACCAAGCGCTCCTTGCGCGCGCACGGCATCGAAAGTCTGCTCGTTTTGCCGCCAGCCCACATTGCCGACAAAGCGCGCATCGTCGTGAATGATACGCTGACGCCCCACGGTGATCGAGCCGATCTTGCCCGAATATCCCACCTGCAGCCGGTTCACTTCCACGTTCTCGGGATCGGCCACGACCGAATACGGCTCGGCGCCCAGGTACCCGTTGTTGCCGGGGATCGTGTCGTTGTAATTGTCGAGGATCGCCAGCGTGCTTTCGGCCTCGGCCAGCGCCGAGAAGCCGTGGGCCTTTACCTCGACACCGCCGCGAAGGCGCAGGGTCAGGGCATCGGCGTCAAGGCCGAGCTGGCCCTGGTCGACATGTTCGTAGCGCAGCATGCCATCGATGATCGGATCGATGGTCACCCCGTCCGCCACGGTGACAGGCGCGCCCGCCTTGGCCAGGGCCGGAGCCGAGAGCGCGAGTGCGGCGGTGCTGGCTGCGAGCGTAACAAAAGTGGAATAGGCGGTCTTCATCGTCGTGTACCTCCGATGGCGCCCCACCCCCACGCGGGCACGCCGTTTGCTTCCAGAAACTGGATCGAAGGCAGACTTCTTTGTCCGCCGCACCAGGCCGGGCGTTCTTCGCGCCTTCGCAGCCTGTTGTCCTGCGCTTCTGATGGCAGGCGCCCTTGCCTGCCCCCCGCCCCTCATGAGCGCGCGCCGGGCCCTGCCCCTTTCGGGCAGGATCGCATCATCGTCCGGACATTCCCCCGGACACAGGGTATGCTGGCCGCGCGGTGCGGCCCGTTCAGTCAGGCCGCCTTGGAGGCCGGACCGTGGTCATATTCGGCCAGGAAGTGCAGAACCTCCTGCCAGTACTGGTAGAACTTCGGATCCTCGAGCAGCGCCTTGCGGTCGCGCGGGCGCGGGAGGTCCACCTTGAGGACCTTGCCAATGGTCGCGCGCGGGCCATTGGTCATCATCACCACGCGGTCGGCAAGGAGGATCGCCTCGTCGACATCGTGGGTGACCATGATCGCAGTGACCTTGGTGCGGTTCCAGGTCTCGACCAGCACGTCCTGCAGATCCCAGCGGGTCAAGCTGTCGAGCATGCCGAAGGGTTCATCGAGCAGCAGAAGGCGCGGCGAGAGCGCAAAGGCGCGCGCGATGCCCACGCGCTGGCGCATCCCGTTCGACATTTCCGCCGCCATCTTGTCCATGGCATCGCCCAGCCCCACCCGTTCCAGGTAGTAGTCAACGATATCCGCCCGCTCGGCCTTGCTTGCGTGCGGATAGACCCGTTCGACGCCCAGTGAGACGTTCTGGCGCGCGGTCAGCCAGGGCATCAGGCTCGGCGCCTGGAATACCACCGCCTTGTCCGGTCCCGCCCCAGAAATCTCGCGGTTGTCGAGGACGATGCCTCCGCTGCTGATCGCGTTGAGTCCGGCTGCCATGGTGAGCACAGTCGACTTGCCGCAACCCGAGTGGCCGATGAGCGAGATGAATTCGCCCTTCTCCATCAGGAGGTTGAAGTCCTCCACCACGGTCAGCGGCCCCCTGGGCGTGGGATAAACCTTGTTGAGTTTAAAGAACTCGAGGTAGCGCTGCTCGACCGCCGACTGTCCCGCCTCGACACAAGCCTTGGGCAGCTGCGGCCCGTTCTTTACAGAGAGGTCGAGGGGGGTCACCTCTGGCAGCGCAACGCTCGCCTCGCCCACGCTCGATCCCGCTTCGTTGAGATGGCCCAGATAGCCTACGATCTCGCGCCGCAGGGACTGGAAATGGACATCGTCATTGACCACCTCCCGCTCGCGCGGGCGTGGTACGTCAACGATAAAGACCTTGCCGATCCGCGCAGCCGGTGCGGGCGTCAGCACAGCCACCCGGTCGGCCAGCAGGAGCGCCTCATCCACGTCGTTGGTGACAAGGATGATGGTGCGCTTCTCCTCTTTGCGGATGCGCTCGATCTCGTCCTGGAGCTTGGCGCGGGTCAGCGCGTCGAGCGCGGAGAGCGGCTCGTCCAGGAGCAGGATCTCGGGCTCCATCGCAAGCGCCCGGGCGACCGAGACGCGCTGGCGCATGCCGCCCGAAAGCTGCCCCGGCTTGCGGTCCATCGCATGGCCCAGCCCGACGAGCTCGACCTTCTGGCGCACCAGCGCGGCACGCTCGGCGCGCGAACGGTCCTTGTGCACGGCATCGACCGCCAGGGCGACGTTCTTCTCCACCGTCAGCCAGGGGAAGAGCGAGTAGGACTGGAACACCAGCCCCCGGTCCTTGCCCGGCCCGTCCACCGGACGACCGTGCAAGAGAATCTGCCCGGCGTCAGGCTCCACCAGCCCGGCGATGGTGGAAATCAACGTGGTCTTGCCTGCCCCCGAGAAGCCCAGAATGGCGATGAATTCGCCTTCCTCAACATCGAGGTCGATGCCATCGAGCACCCGCGTCACGTCGCCGGTCTGGCCGGTGTAGGCCTTGGTCACACCCTGGAGCGAGAGGATCGTACCCATGTCATTGGTCCCTTACGGTAAGTGCAGGAAGTGTGGCGCGAAGGGCCGCGATCAGACCGCGTGGTTGCGGCTCACGAGGTTCTGCAAGGTCATCATCAGGCGGTCGAGCAGAAAGCCGATGAGGCCGATGACGATCACCGCGAACATGATGCGAGCAAGGCTCTGGGAGGACCCGTTCTGGAACTCGTCCCAGACGAACTTGCCCAGCCCCGGGTTCTGCGCGAGCATTTCCGCCGCGATCAGCACCATCCAGCCCACGCCCAGCGAAAGGCGCATACCGGTGAAGATATAGGGAAGCGAGGACGGCAGCACGAGCTTGGTCAGCTTCTGGAAGGTGCCGAGCTTGAGCACGCGCCCCACGTTCAGAAGGTCCTTGTCAATCGACGCGGTGCCGACGGCGGTGTTGATGAGCGTGGGCCAAAGCGAGCACAGCGTCACTACAACCGCTGAGATCACGAAGCTCTTGGCCAGCATCGGGTCCGCGCTCGTGACCGTCGCCGAGACGACCATTGTCACGATCGGCAGCCAGGCGAGCGGGCTGACCGGCTTCATGATCTGGATCAGCGGGTTGATCGCGGCGTTGAAGAGCGGTGAGAGACCGGCGGCCAGACCGATTGGTACGGCCACGACCGTTGCGAGAATGAAGCCGAGCGCCACCGTTTCCAGCGAAGTCACGACTTGGTTGAGGAAGGTCGGCGGGCCGGCGTAGTCAAAAGCCATGGCCTGTGTTCCGGCCGCGATGCGCGCATCCTGCGCTGCGTAGAACTCGGCCGCGGCTTCGTTCGATGCCTGCCACTCGCCGTAGAGCGCGGCGCCCTGCTCGGCCACTTCCAGCGGCCCCGGCAGCGCGCCGAGCGAGGTATCCACCATCGGCGCCAGCGCGGCCCACAATCCCAGGAAGGCAAGGATGCCGATAACCGGCGCCAGGATTACCTTGGTGTTCTTGGCAAGCAAAGCCTGGACCTTCCCGGGCTGCGCCGCGATTGGCTCGGGCGCCGCGGAGGACGCGGCCGCGGCCGGCTCGGCCGGGACGGACGGTTGCGTGGCCATGAAAGCCTCCTTGCTCGTGCTATCGGCGCTCGCCCCCGGGAGAGGCGCACGTGGTGCATAGACTGTTGCCATCGTTCTTCTCCTTGGAGCGGACGCTATCGATCAGCTTCCGGTCACGCCCGAAGCGGACACCTTTTGGCCCTTCTGGAGGCCGATCTTGAACTTGGCGAGGTAGGCGTTGGGCTGCTTGCCATCGTAGGTAATACCATCGATGAAGCCGTCCTGCTCACCCCGGAACCCATCCGTTTCGGGCACATCGTCGGCGGAAATCGTGCCCTTCTCGACGAGCTGGTTGGCCGCAGCGAGATAAAGATCCGGACGATAGACTGCCTTGGCCTGGTCGAAGTACCACTGGTCGTCATGGTCGGCGGGAATCTGGCCCCAGCGGCGCATCTGGGTCAGGTACCAGATCGCGTCCGAGTAATAGGGATAGCCCGCGTAGTTAACGAAGAAGATGTTGAAACCGGGCGCATCGCGCGTGTCGTCCGCCTCGTAAGTGAACTTGCCGGTCATCGAGGCCGCGATCACCGCCTCGTCAGCGCCCACATAATTGGGCTGAGAGAGGATCTTCACCGCCTCCTTGCGGTTCGCGCCGCCATCGGCATCGAGCCACTCCTGGGCGCGGATGATCGCGCGCAGCATGGCCGAGGTGGTGCCGGGATACTTCTCGGCGAAATCCTTTCGGATCGAGAAGACCTTTTCCGGGTTGTTGTGCCAGATCTGGTCGTCGGTGACGATGGGCACGCCGATCTTCTTCTGCACCGCGGCCTGGTTCCAGGGCTCGCCCACGCAGTAGCCCTCGATAGTGCCGGCTTCGAGCGTCGCGGGCATCTGCGGGGGCGGCGTCACTGAAAGCTGGACGTCGGCCGAGGTGGTGCCCTTGATGTCGCCCGGCGTGTAGAAACCAGGGTTGAGACCACCCGCGGCGAGCCAGTAGCGCAGCTCGTAATTATGCGTCGAAACCGGGAAGACCATGCCCATGTTGAAGGGCTTGCCCTGCTGCTTGAAGCTGGTGATGACGGGCTTCAAGACCGAGGCCGAGATCGGGTGGACGGGCTTGCCGTCGGCGCTGCGCTGCAGATCGCCCTTCACCATGTCCCAGACCTTGTTCGAGACGGTGATCGCATTGCCATTGAGATCGAGGCTGAGCGGCGCAATCAGGTGGGCCTTGGTGCCATAACCAATGGTCGCGGCAAGCGGCTGACCGGCGAGCATATGCGCACCGTCAAGCTGGCCGCCGATCACGCCATCAAGCAGGACCTTCCAGTTGGCCTGGGGCTCGAGCGTTACATTGAGCCCTTCCTCGGCGAAAAAGCCCTTTTCCTTGGCGATCGCCAGAGGGGCCATGTCGGTCAGCTTGATGAAGCCGAGCTTGAGCACGGGCTTTTCCACCGCGCCGCCTGCCGATGCGGCCGCGACACCCGGCTGCGCGCTCGTCTCGTCCTTGCTCCCCCCGCATCCGGCCAAGGCCGCGCTGGCGAGGAGTGCCCCCACTACCATGCGGCGCGAAAAACCGGATTGCCCAAACTTCGTCATCGAACCGACCCCCAATTCCAAAACCCAAACGCAAAAAACCGCCACGACGAAAGTCCC
This sequence comes from Novosphingobium sp. BW1, assembly GCF_008107685.1. Classification (GTDB taxonomy): domain Bacteria; phylum Pseudomonadota; class Alphaproteobacteria; order Sphingomonadales; family Sphingomonadaceae; genus Novosphingobium. The sequence goes on along the minus strand of NZ_VIRF01000073.1, from coordinate 71,809 downwards.
AAATGGACCACGACGAGGCGGCTACGGTGCCACGAATTTAAGAAAGTTCAGACCAGCTATACTAAGCACCCATCCTTGGGGGCCCACCGGACTGTTCGCTTAATTTAGTAAGCGATTCGCATGGCAAGCGGCAAGCTCTTTTTGCACTGCACATCGAAATTGCCTGTCAGAAGAGCTGCGCCAGGTACTCTTCGATACGCTGTGGATCAAACACCTTCCCGTCAAAAAAAGCGTTGGACTCAAGGACCATGTTGCCCTGCTGCGTCCCTACCACAGTGGGCGTGACGATGCTGCCTTCGACCTTTGAACTGGCCCCCGGCAGCGGCTCGTTCGTGCCCAGCAGTGCGGCGCGATAGATGTCGGGACGGAATACGCGCGCCGCCTTGTCGGCATCCGCGCGGTCGAACGCCAGGCCGTCCCAGCGCACCATCTGCGAATAGAGCCACTCGGCCTGGCTGACCCAGGGAAAGTTCGCCGCCTCCCGGTACTGGAACATGAAATCAGGATAGTGGATCATCGTCCCGCCCCGCGCGATCAGGATCTGATCGGCAATGGCCCGTCGAATGAGTTCGGGCGAGCCGTCCAGATACTCCGGCCGGGCCAGGATAGCGGCGTTGTGCTCCCAGTTGATCGGGTCCACGAAATGCGCGGCGGCCCGGCACAGGGCGCGGATAAGGCGCAGCACCGCGTCGCGCTTTTCCTCCAGCACCGGTTCGCGCAGGGCCAGCACCTTCTCCACTCCGCGCCGCCAGATCTGCGAGGTGGATAGGACGATTTCGCCCACGCCCTTTTCCACCGCAACGCTGTTCCAGGGTTCGCCCACGCAAATGCCGTCGACTTCGCCCAGTTCAAGCGCTTCGGCGCAGAACGGCGGGGCCACCGTGGAGATGTCGACGTCCTTGTCCGCCCGGATCCCACACGAAGCGAGCCAGTAGCGCAGCATGTAGTTGTGGCTGGAATAACGATGGACGACGCCGAAGGTCAGCGGCTTGCCCGCCGCCGCCCGCTCCAGCGCGACCTCGCGCAGCGCGGCGCCCACTTTGACCGGATCGCCCAGCCCTTTCTCGTCCCCGCGGACGCGCCGTGCGAGCGTGGGGGTAAGCGTGATCGCATTGCCATTGAGACCCAGCACGAAAGGCGCGGCCAGCGGCTGTGCGGGACGCCCGCGCCCCAGCGTTGCGGCAATCGCCAGCGGGGCGATCATGTGCGCAGCATCGCTGTGCCCGTAGAGCAGTCGGTCGAGCACGGTCGCCCAGCTCAGGTCCTTGACCAGGCTGAGCGAAATCCCCTCGTCCTCGGCAAAACCATGCTCGAGCGCCAGGATTGGCAGGCAGGCATCCACCAGCGGCAGGAAGCCGATTGTCAGTTGCGTATTCACCTCAAGACACCTCTTGTCGGTCCCAGCCGATCATGTCCCGCTCATCAGTTCGTGGGCGGTGACGACGGCTTCGGCAATGTTAACGATGCGCTTGCCTTGGTCCATCGCGGTCTTGCGCAGTTCGGCATAGGCCTTGGGTTCGGGCAGGCCCTTGCTCTGCATCAGTATCCGCTTGGCCTTGTCGACCAGTTCGCGCTCGGCGAGCTTGCCGCGCGCTTCGGCAAGATCGCTTTGCAGCCGGGCAAAGGCGTTGAAGCGCGTGATCGCAAGATCGAGAATGGGCCGGATGCGTCCCGCCGCAAGTCCATCGACCACGTAGGACGAAACCCCGGCCTCGACAGAGGCGACGATGGCCTCGTCGTCGGCCTCGTCCACGAACATGGCAATGGGCCGGGCCAGCGCGCGGCTCACCGCGAAATACTCCTCAAGCATATCGCGCGAGGGATTTCCGAGGTCCATCAACACGATATCGGGATCGATCTCAGACATACGCGCGAGCATGCCACGCCGCTCGGTGATCACGACAAGGTCGCAATCGGCAAGCTCGGACAGGCCTTCTTCAATGATGGAGGCGCGCGCGGCGCTCTCATCGACAATCGCGATACGCATGCCACTTTACTGCACTGCACCATAGCCCAGATGCAATGGCTAATTGGGCCGGTTCCGAACCTTTAATCGGCTTCTCACCCTTAGCCCGCGATTCCGGCGCGGCTCTTCATAAGAGGTTGAATCCGCGTCCCGAAACCATCCACGCCGGTCAGGAAGTCATCGAATGTGAGGAGCACACCGCCCGTTCCGGGGACCTCGCTCATCTCGTCGAGCATACGTGCCACGTTTTCATAGCTGCCTACCAGCGTGCCCATGTTGATGTTCACCGCCCCCTCGGGCGCGGCAAGCTGGCGCACGTTGGTGTCGGTGTTGACCGTATCCTTTGCGCCCTGGTCCGCGAGCCACGAGATCGCATCGATATCGACCCCATCGTTGTAAAGCTTCCACTTCGCCATGGCCTCTTCATCGGTCTCGGCCGCGATCACCATGACAAGAACGAACATCGAGACATCGCGGCCAGTCGCGGCAGTGAACATGGCAAGGCGCTCGTTGTTGAAGGCAAAGGCCTTGGGCGTATTCACGCCCTTCCCGAGGCAGAAGGCGTAGTCCGCCCATTTCGCCGAAAAGGCGAGCCCTGCATCGGAAGAACCGGCACAGATGATCTTCATGTCCGCGCCCGGCTTCGGGCGCACCAGGCAATCGTCCATGGTGTAATAGTCGCCCTTGAAATCACTGCGCCCGGTGTTCCACAGGTCGCGCAGCACATGGGCATATTCGTCGAGCACGTCGTAACGGTTGCGGAAGTGTTCATCACCCGGCCACAGGCCCATCTGCGTGTACTCAGGGGGCTGCCAGCCGGTGACCAGGTTCAACCCGAAGCGGCCGTGGCTGATCGAATCGATGGTGACGCCCATGCGCGCGGCAAAAGCGGGCGGCAGGATCAACGTGGGCGCCGTCGCGTAGAGCTTGATCTTCTCGGTCACCGAGGCAAGTCCCGCCATGAGCGTGAAGCTCTCCAGCCCATACTCCCAGAACTCGGTCTTGCCGCCAAAACCGCGCAGCTTGATCATCGAGAGCAGGAAATCGAGCCCGTGCGCCTCGGCCATGAGCGCGATCTCTTTGTTAAGATCGAAGCTCGGCTTGTACTGCGGCGCCGTCTCGGAAATCAGCCAGCCGTTGTTGTTGATGGGGATGAAGACACCGACCTGCATGGGACGCTAACTCCTGAGATAGTCGAGCACATAGCGGTTGAAGAGCGCGGCGTCGGTCACGTTGCAGGCGTGCCCGCCCCAGGCAAAGCTATCGACCTTTGCGTGCGGCACGAAGCCGGCAAGATCGAGCGCGGTGACGTAAGGCACCAGAAAATCGTCGCGCGTGGCAATGACCAGCAGGCTGGAAAGCGCGGCAAGGCCCGCCGGATCGGGGCTGTAGGCCTGAACCGCCTCGATCCGCTGAACCATGGCTTCGACACCCGGAAAATTTGCCGCATGGTGGGCCACTTCGGCGGACAGCTGGGCTTCGTGGGAGGCAATCCAGTCCGGCGGATAGAGGAACAGCGGCTGTGCCTCCAAAAACGCCTCCACACCCGCGCCGTACAGCAGGGCCAGCCGTGCGGCGAAACAGCGGCGGGTATGGGGCGACAAGGTCCGCCAGCCGTTGACCACGACCAGCCGCCCGATCCGGTCGGTGCGGATTGCGGTTTCGATCCCGATTGCGCCGCCCAGCGCATGACCGATGAAATGCGCCTTGGGGATCTCCAGCGCGTCCATCAGGGCAATGACATCGCTAGCCATGTCCTCGACACCAAGCGCGGGAAGCGGCGTGCGGTCGCTGCGCCCCGTGCCGCGGTGGTCGTAGGTAATGACGCGGTGGTCCTGCGCCAGCGCCGCAATATTGGGGAGCCAATAGGCACCGCTGCCACCAAGACCGCTTGAAAGGATCAGCGGCGGCGCCCCGGCGCGGCCATGCTCCTCGAACCAGAGCCCGCCCGTTTCAGGCAAGGTGTGCGACCGAGGCGATCTCGACAAGGAGCTCCGGCTTCACCAAGTCAGCCCGGATACAGTAGCGCGCCGGCTTGTCGTCCGGGAAGTATTCGGCATAGACCGCGTTGAAAGCGGCATAGTCATCGAGGTCCTTGAGGAAGATGTGGTTCATGGCGATGTCCGCCATGGTGCCCCCGGCAGCCTCTAGCGTCACCTTGATGACCTCCAGAATGTGCCGGGTCTGGCCTGCCGCATCGCCGATGTGGAGCACCGTGCCCCCTTCCCCCAGCGCCAGCACGCCCGAGACGTAGACCGTGTTTCCCGCTTTCGCTCCTGCTGAGTAGGGGGCGATGGGCGCGGGGAACTGCGGCGGATTGATCGGCTCGAACGGCATCTGTCTTATCCCTCTCTGGTCTCGCGGACTGGCAGGCCCTCCGGGTCAGTCCGCAGGCGGCAACTGCCCCACGGCGGTTCGAAAATCGGCGAGCGAGCTTACCCAGCCAAAGAACTTCTCGATGTTGTAGAGGCTGGCCTCCCGGATGAAATCGGGGCCGAGGTGATGGACGGCATCCTCCAGCACCACACCGAAGTATTCGAGGTGGAACCCGTCGCGCAGGGTCGATTCCACACAGACATTGGTGGCGATGCCGGTGAAAATGAGCGTGCGGATGCCGCGCGCGCGCAGGATCGTGTCGAGCTGCGAATTGAAGAAGGCCGAATAGCGCGGCTTGTGGACGCGTATGTCGCCCTTCTTCGGCGTCAGCGCCTCGACAAGCTCATAGTCCCAGCCGCCGCGTGCAAGGAACCTGCCGGCAAGTTCAGGCCGCGCGCGCATGGTCTTCAAGGCATTGGACTTGTGGTAGTTGGGCGATTGCGGCGTGCCCGCCTCCACATAGTCCGCATCCCAGCCGTTCTGCAGGAAGATGACCGGCATGCCAGCCCCGCGAGCCACGTCGAGCACCTCGGCAATGTGGCCGATCACACCGGCGGCAGGACCTACATCGAAACCCGCCTCGTCGACATAGCCGCCTTTGGAGGCGTAGGCGTTCTGCATGTCGATGACGATGACCACGCTAGTCGAGGCATCGATGCGCAGCGCTTCGGGGCGGGCAGGCAGCACGACCGAGGGGCTGGAACGCTGCGGGGCGGGATCTACGATCGGTTCGCTCACCCAAGTCAGTATTGAGCAAAGCCGCCTTGCGATCAAGCACATAGATGACTGCCCAAAGATGCGCGCAAGAAGAGGGGAAATTTTCCGGTCCAGCGCGGCATCGCCTCCGTTGAGCGCTCCCGAAAATTCAAAGCGGAACAAAGGCCGACTTGGCGACTTGCTTTGAGCACAAATCTACCCATTCCCCCGAAGGTTGCACAAGTGCCGCGCCGACAAGGCCAAGCGCCCCCTTCGCATAACAAAGGACTTGTCTCGTGAAATACGCCCCCATCCTTGCCCTCGCGACGCTTTCGATGGCGCTCGGCGCCTGTGCCTCGGACCGCTACGGCCGCGGCGGCTACGGCTACAATGATCGTTACGGCTCCTCGCGCGGCTATCGCCTGGGCGACAACGACCGCATCTATCGCGCGCGCGACGGGCACTACTACTGCAAACGCAAGGACGGCACCGAAGGCGCGATCATCGGCGGTCTGGCTGGCGGCGTTCTGGGCAACCTCATTGCGCCTGACGGCTCCAAAACGCTCGGGACGCTGCTGGGCGCGGGTGGCGGCGCGCTGGCGGGCCGCGAGATCAGCCGCGACGATATCCAGTGCCGCTGATGCGCGCACGCAAGCGCTGACATCAGTCCGCTGGTGACACGATCAGGGCCGCTTCGGTGCGATGCCGGGGCGGCCTTGCTGTATGGCGTGCCCCCCATTCCCAAGCGTGGGCGCCGTGACGGTAAATGCACAAACCGGGAGAGCCCTTGATGATAACCGTCCACCACCTAAACAACTCACGCTCGCAGCGGGTGATCTGGATGCTGGAGGAACTGGGCCTCCCTTATGAGATCCGGCGCTACGAGCGCAACGCCAGGACGATGCTCGCGCCCCCGGAACTGCGCCGCGTGCATCCGTTGGGCAAGTCGCCGATGATCGAGCACGAAGGTCGCACGCTGATCGAGAGCGCGGCGATCTGCGAATACCTGGTCGAGGTCGCCGGAGGGCGCATGGGCGCGCCCGCTGGCCTGGAGGACAAGCTGCGCTACCGCCAGTACCTGCACTATGCCGAAGCCTCGATGATGGTCCCGCTTCTCCTGAAGCTCATCATCGGGCGCATCCCGATCATGGGGAAGATGGCAGCGAAGAAGATTCAGCCGATGATCAAGCTGCATCTGGACTTCGTGGAAAGCGAGCTGGTCGCCCGCCCCTGGTTCGCCGGCGACGAGCTGACGGCGGCCGACGTCATGATGAGCTTTCCATTGGAAGCTGCCCGCGTGCTGGCGGGCCTTGATGCGCAGAGCCACCCGCACATCAGCCAATGGCTCGACACCCTCCATGCCCGCCCAGCCTACCAGCGCGCGCTGGAGGCCGGGGGAACTTACGATTACGCCTGAGCCGTCGCGCGCGCCAAAGCCTCAATCGTCCTGGACGACCGGAAGCCAGACCGCGCTCGCCGCCTCGCCGCCGCGCTGCACGGTTTCGGTCGCCTTCCTGTAGTCCTGCGGCTGCGCCTTCATGATCGAGGGCGCCCAGCCTTGCGGGTTGCGATCATAGAGCGGAAACAGACTTGACTGGACCTGCACCATGATGCGGTGCCCGGGCAGGAAGACATGGTCGACATTGGGGAGCGACCATTTGAAGTTGTAGCTCTTGCCCGGCTCCAACGGCGCGGGCGTCGCGAAACCGTGGACGTAGCGCCCGCGAAAGATCTCAATCCCCATCGGCAGCTGGTAGCCGGCCATCTGCGGCTTTTCCGAATACTCCTCGGGATAGACGTCAATCAGCTTGACCACGAAGTCGCTGTCCTCGCCGCTGGTAAAGGCGTGCAGATCCACCTTGGGCGCGCCCTTGATGTGGACGGGCTGTGCCAAGGTTCCTGTCGAGTAGCTCAGCACGTCGGTGCGACTCTCGGCAAAACGCTGGTCCTGCACCAGCCAGGTGCGCCATTCCTCCCCGCTCATGTGAATCGGGCGCGGCAGCATCGGCACGGGCTTGGCCGGATCCGACACGTAGCTATCCTCGCCAGCTTCCGGCTTGCTCCACGAAAGACCGAAGTCTTCGGCAAGATAAAGCGGGGTATAGGCGCCGCCCGGCCATTCCCGCGAAACCTCCCAGCGGTTGGTGCCCGTCGCATAGGTCAGCACCGGCGGCGTGTCGCAAGCAGGCGCCTCGCTCTTCAGATGGCAATCGAGAAAGGGCTTCATCCAGCGCGTGCGGAACTGGAGGCCGGTGTCCCCCTCCCACTCCAGAGCGCCGAGCGAACGCGCCTCGTAGTTGACCTGAGAGTGGCGCCAGGGCCCGATCACCAAGCTCACCATGTCGTTGTTGGTGTCCTTGGGCTCAAGCGCCTTGTAGACGGCGGGAGCCCCGTAGCTGTCCTCCTGGTCCCACTGCCCGACCACCAGCATCGTGGGCACACTGAGCGGACGCGCGGCGAGCAGCTTGTCGACCGCCTGCCCCTGCCACCAGGCATCGTAGAAAGGATGCTCCAGCACCTTGCGAATCGCCGGAATATCAAGGAGGCCATAGGCCTTGGCGTAGTCGTAGGCCGAACCGGCCTTCAGGTAGGCGGCGTAGTCCTCGCCCGAGCCGCGCGGCACCGAACCGCCACCCTTGGCCACCGTCTGCGAGAGATCGTAGTCGTAGCCGAAGGTGCGGAAGGCGCCGTTGTGGAACCAGTCGTCGCCCATCCAGCCATCGACCATGGGGCTCTGCGGCACCGAAGCCTTGAGCGCAGGGTGTGGATCGATCAGCGCCATCAGCGACGTAAACCCCAGGTACGAGGACCCGATGATCCCGACCTTGCCGTTGCTTTCCTTCACGTTTTTCACCAGCCAGTCGATCGTGTCGTAGGCGTCGGTGGCGTGATCGACCTTGGTGGGATTGAGAGGACCGCGCAGGGGCCGGTTCATCACGTAATCGCCCCGCGAACCATCGAGCCCACGCACGTCCTGATAGACGCGGATATAGCCATCGTTGACGAACTCCTTGTCCATGACGGGCAGGATTTCCTCGATCTTCTGGCTGCGGTTGCGGCTCGTCGCGCGCCCCGCGTTGTAGGGTGTGCGGCTGAGCAGGATCGGCCCGTCACTCGTCCCCTTGCGGTAGACGATGACAGTAAAGAGCTTCGTCCCATCGCGCATCGGCACCATGACCTCGCGCCGGACATAGTCGGCCTGCGGGCGCACCCAGTCGTATTCGTCGACCTGGTCGTTGGCCATGGTGTCGAGCGTATCCCGGGCAGGCGCCGCCGAGGTTGCAAGCGCGGGGAGTACGAGAGCGAGAGAGGCCGCGCCAAGGGCGGCGGTGCGAAGCGTGCGGGCAATCATGAAGAGAGCGATGGACCGTGGCGCGCCGACGGTCAAGCGCGCCCCCGCTCTACTCCGGGGCGTGCCCGATCAGTCCTCGCCGTCGTCGTCTTCGCTGTCCTGTACCTGCGAGGGCGCAGGCCCCTTGGGCACGGTCTGCGACACCTCGCGGTGGGTATCCGCGAGAATCGTGTCGGGCTTTGCCTGCGACCCGGCGGCCGCCTCCTGTCCGCCCTCGCGCACAAGGTGCAGCGTGCGGGTCGGAAAGGCAATGCCGATCCCTTCCTTCTCCAGCCGTGCGAAAATCATCAGCAGGAGGTCCTGCTGGATGACGAGGCTCTCGTCGTAGTCCGCCGCTTCAATGTAGGCGAAGACCTCGATGTCGAGCGAACTGGCGCCAAAGGCCACGAACCGTGCGCGGTGGCCTGGCTTGGCGATGCGCTCGTGCTCTTCCAGCACGCCTTCCACGATCTCCACCGCCTCGAGCAGCTTGGCCGAACCGATGCCGTATTCCACGCCCACGGCGGGATTGAACAGGAAGCGGTCGCGCTTGGCGTAGTTCTCGATGTTCTGCGAGGACAGATCGCCGTTGGGGATGGTGACGACCGTGCGCGCCAGCGTGCGAATGCGCGTGGAGCGAATGCCGATGTCCTCGACCGTGCCCAGGATATCGCCGATCTTACAGAAGTCGCCGATCTGCACCGGCTTGTCCGCAATGAGCGAGACCGAGCCCACGAAGTTCTCGACCGTCTTCTGCGCGCCCAAAGCCAAGGCGATACCGCCGATCCCCAGCGCCGCGATGCCCGTCGTCACGTCGATCCCGAAGGTATCGAGGATGGCGACGAGCACGCCGAACAGGAGCAGGATCTTGGCCGCGCGGCGAAGGAGCGAGGCAACCGAGACGACCTGGCGCTGGCCACGCGCCTCCATGCGGGTGATAACCGTGCGCGAGATCGCGTCGATCAGGCGCACCAGCAGCCAGGTCAGCGCGGCGGCCGCAAAGAGCCCGATGTATTTGAGCATGAACTGGCGCGCGATGATCGAGACCGGCAGGCTGTCGGCCCAGATCTGGAAAGCAACCGTGGCCAGGAACAGGCTGAAAGGCGGCATCGCCGCCCGGGCGAAGGCAACGCCCGCCTCAGCCTTGGGCCCGCGCACGAGCCGCCCGGCAAGTGCGACAAGCGCCATCGAGATCAGCTGGAAACCGACGAACACCGCTGCGGCCAGCCCGATCAGCACCCCCCAGTCGGTGACGCTGGCTCCGGCCACGGTCAGCTCGCCACTTTCCTCGGGCCAGGTGGTTTCCGGGTTCAGCCGCCCGACGATGTCGCCCGTCTGGCGCGAAACCTGCCAGATCATCGCCCCTTCAGGCGACTGTGTGCGGGTGAGCATGATCGGCGTCTTGCCTTCATCGCCCAGGTGCCCGACGTATTCCTGCTCGGCGGGCAGGTCATCGTCTAGCACGCCCTCGGGCTTGTCGGAGAGCCCCGCGAAGGCGTTGAGCGAGCCCCCCTTGTCGAGCAGCGCCTGCAACTGGCGCGCCCTCTCCGCGCCATGCTCGGCATCCTCGAAGAAGCGGTCCACCCGCGCATCGTCTCCAGCCGCCAGCGCCTCGATCAGTCCCTGGACCATCGAACGCGGCGTGGTCCGCCCATAGGGATCGGAAACGGGTTCCTGGGGGGCCGGAGCCTGCCCTTCTGCGTTGGCGTTCTCGTCAGGCGCATCGGGCGTGACCGCATCAGCGGCCTCGGCCACTGGCGAGCTCTCCTGCGCGGCCAGTGGCAAGGCCGAAAGGGCAAGCAGAAAAATAGGCATCAACGAACGCAAGAAACGGGGCATCACGACCGAAAGGGCTCCAGGTTGCAGGCCTTGGTAGTGCGCGGCCCATCGGGCACCTAAACGAATGAGCATGTAGCCGGTTGCCGCAGCCCACCGCCATTCGTCCTCCGGTCGCCGTGCACAGCTGTGCCTCCCGCCCGTAACGCTGGGCGCTTGTGTCCTGTTTCGCGCGGCTTACTATACCCGGTCATGCACACCCGGTCCCTTCTCTCGCTGGCCCTGGCCCTGGCCGCAAGCCCTCTCCTCTCCACGCCCGCGCAGGCAAATTCGCCCACGCCGCCGCCCATCGCGGTCGATGCGGCGCGGATCGCACGCGATGTAACGACCCTGACTGAAGACGTCTTCGAGGGCCGCGCACCGGGAACCCGGGGGGACGACCGCACCATCGGCTACCTCATCGCCCGCATGCAGGACCTTGGCCTTGAACCGGCCGGGCCGGACGGCAGCTGGGTCCAGCCCGTGCCCCTACTCCACACAGCGCTTGGCAAGGCGCGCACGCTTGCCTTCGCCACGCCGAAAGGCAAACTGGCCGTCGATCAGACCGAAGACATCTACGTGTCGACTTTGCGAGCGCGGGACAGCGCGATCATCGCGCAGGCACCGGTCGTCTTCGTGGGCTACGGCGTCGATGCGCCCGAGCGCGAATGGGATGATTTCAAGGGCATGGACCTTGCGGGCAAGGTCCTCGTCTTTCTCGTCAACGACCCCGACTTCAACGCCACCCCGGACATGGATCCCTACGGCAAGTTCGGCGGGCGCACGATGACCTACTATGGACGCTGGCGCTACAAGTTCGAGGAAGCCGCAAGGCAGGGCGCGGTCGGCGCGCTGGTGATCCACGAGACCGAAGGCGCAGGCTACGGCTGGAACGTGATCGAGAGCCCGGGCGGCGAAAACTTCGACGTGGTCAAACCTGCCGATCAGGTGACCCCGCTCCAACTCCAGGGCTGGATGTCAGGCGAGACCGCGCAGGATCTCTTCACCCGCGCCGGGCTCGACCTGGCGGCCCTCCAGGCCCAGGCCCGTTCGAAGGACTTTCGCCCCATACCGCTGGAGGGGGTGACCTTCTCCGCCGACGTTCCCGTCACCCACGAGGAAATCACCAGCCACAACGTGCTCGGCAAGATCCCGGGCACCACCCGCCCCGACGAAGCCGTGATCTACGGCGCGCACTGGGACGCCTACGGCAAGGGCCAGGCCGACGAACTGGGCCGCATCTACCGTGCAGGCGCCAACGACGATGCGTTGGGCGTCGCAGCCCTGCTCGACATCGCGCGCGTGATGAAGGCGCGGCCAGCGCCCGCGCGCTCGGTCGTCTTCGCCGCCTGGACCGCCGAAGAGCGCGGGCTGCTGGGCTCGGAATACTATGCGGCGAACCCCGTCCTTCCGCTCGAGAAGACCGTGGCCAACCTCGCCATCGACATTCTCCAGACCGCGGGCCCGGCAAGGGACGTGATCCTCGTCGGCGAAGGGCAGAACACGCTGGAGGACGACATGGCGCGCGTGGCCGCCACGCAAGGACGCACCGTCACGCCCGAGGGCCTGCCCGAGCGCGGGCTGTTCTACCGCGCGGACCACTTCTCCTTCGCCAAGCGCGGTGTGCCGGTGATGCTGCTCATGGGCATTGCCGGAGCCGCCGACCTTGAAGACGGCGGTCGCGAGGCAGGCCAGGCCTGGATCGATGCCTACACGGGGGACTGTTACCATCAGGCCTGCGATGCCATCGGGCCAGACTGGGATCTGGGCGGCGCTGTGCAGGACATCGACCTGATTGGTCAGATCGGATGGGAGCTGGCGAGCACGCCGCGCTGGCCGCATTGGAAGGCAGGCTCTGAATTCAAGGCCCAGCGCGAGGAAAGTGCGGCCGAGCGCAACTGAGCCTCCTCGTGCGCGCCCCTGCCCTCACCGCCGCCCTCGCCTGCCTCGTCCTGAGCGCGTGCGGGGGCGGCACGAAATACCGCCCGGTCAGCGACACCCCGGTCCGCATCGGTCCCAGCTACCAGGTGCGCGGGGAACGCTACACGCCGCGTGCCCAGCCCGACTACGACATGCTCGGCTATGCCGCCTGGTACGGCAGTGAAAGCGGCAGCCAGACCGCCAACGGGGAGAAGTTCCACCCGGCCTGGATCACCGCCGCGCACCGCGACCTGCCGCTGCCGACCTACGTCGAGGTCACCGCGCTTGACACCGGGCGGCGCATCCTCGTGCGGGTCAACGACCGGGGGCCCTTCGCCGAGCGCTCCCGTATCATCGACCTCTCACGCGGCGCGGCCGAGGAACTGGGCATCCGCGCCAAGGGTGTAGCCGCCGTACGCGTACGCCGCGTCGAGCCCGCGGCGAAGGACCGTGAGCGCCTGCGCGAAGGCAAGCCCGCCCGCAAGCTGCCTGCGCTCGACTCCCGGGCGCTCGGCAACCTGCAACGCCAGTTCGAACGCCGCGTCGGCGCGCTCTGACCTTTTTTCCGACGCGGAGAAAAGATGTCGCAAAGCCGACACGGCCGTGTCGTTACACCTTCCCCCGCGCGGAGGGTAAGGCTCCGCGCCTAAAAGTTGCTCAGATGCCCTTCACGCCGCGCCGCGGCCCGCCCTGCGGCGGCCAGAGCCTTGGCCTTGCCAGGCGGAGAAACGCGCGAAACCAATCGGTTGAGACCTCCACCACCGCAGCGCGGGCACACCGCGGCATCGCCGGAGCGAACCAGCAGTTCGAACTCGGCAGAGCAGGATGGGCAGCGAAAATCGTAGATCGGCATGGGCCCTCGCAGGATTGGCGTTTCAGGTCAGGGCGCCATGAAGCGAAAAATATGCCAGCCGCCGGGAACCCATCCTGATCCGCCCACGTTCTCCTCTCCGGATAGAGGAGAAAAATAATGAACATCGGAGCCGAAATGCCGTTCCGCCGCGCGAGCTTCAGCCGGAAGACCGGATCGCTCATCCTTGATCGTGAACGCGAAGACCGCGCGCGCAGGGACACCGAAAAGTCCGACTTCCGCATCTGGATGCAGGGGCGCTTCCGCAAGCCCTGATAGCCGGGCTCCAGAGCTTACCCCCCTCCATCAACCATGTCCCGGCATCGCCGGGGCGGTGGCCCCGCTCCGCCATCTGTCGTGCGTACATCCCGTCGCGCGCTGCTTCCCAGCGCTCGGCAAGATCATGTCTCCATAGGCCTCGTCCGGACACACAAATAAGGCCGCGACAGCGTTCTGTGCAACCGGGTCATCCTGCCTCAAATCAGGCTTGCAATAGCCTCGCCACCACGCTTGATTGCAGCCCATGACATAGCCTTCAGGCCCGGCAACCCGGCGCAGAAAAGAACGCCGGCACGCCTCCCCCACACCCCCGTCGCATGCCTGAAGACCCTTCGGAGAATGACCTGATGAAAAAACGGCTCCTTGCAGCCGCAGCGCCCGCTGTCCTCGCCACTCTTGCCCTTTCGGGAACAGCTGCCATGACCATCTCCCCCGCACATGCTGCGAGCGATACCGCTTACGACGGAATCTTCGCCCAGCCGAGCACGCTTCCCTTCCAGGCCCCCGACTTCGCGAATATCCGCGACGCCGACTGGCAGCCCGCAATCGAGGCCGGCATCGCCCAGAAGCGCGCCGAGATGAAAGCCATTGCCGACAATCCTCAGGCGCCGACCTTCGAGAACACGCTCGTCGCCATGCAGCGCGCCGGTGTCCTTTACGACCGCGTCTACAACGTCTTCGGCCAGCTCACATCGGCGGCGACGAACGACACGCTCGATGCCATCGACACCGCGATCTCGCCGCAGGTATCGTCCATGCAGGACGACATCTACCTCGACCCCAAGCTCTTCGCCCGGGTCAAGGCCGTCCATGACAGCGCCGCGGGCAAGGCCCTGACCGGCGAAGACGCGATGCTGCTCAAGACCGAGTACGCCAAGTTCGTCCATCGCGGCGCGCTCCTCTCGGCCGAGAAAAAAGCCGAGCTCAAGGCGATGAACACGCAGATCTCCAAGCTGGAGACCGAGTTCGCGCAGCAACTGACCCAGGCCAACAACGCCCACGCCGTCGTCTTCGACAGCGCCGACGAGCTCGCCGGGCTCACAGAAGGCCAGATTGCCTCGGCCGCGAAGCGCGCCAAGGATGAAGGCAAGGCGGGCAACTACGTCCTGCCGCTGATCAACTTCACCCAGCAGCCCGTGCTCGCAAGCCTCACCAACCGCGACAGCCGTCGCCGCGTCTTCGAGGAAAGCATCAACCGTGCTTCCTCGGGCGATGAATTCGACACCACCGGCATCGTGACGAAGCTGGCCACCCTGCGCGCCAAGAAGGCCGAGCTGCTGGGCCAGCCGAACTTCGGCACGTTCCAGATGTACGACCGCATGATCAACACGCCCGAAAAGGCGATGGCGTTCATGACCGGCTTCACGCCCGCACTGCGCAAGACGCAGGACCGCGAGGCCGCACTGCTGCTGGAGGCCGCCAAGGCCGATGGCGTGACCACGCTCCAGCCCTGGGACTGGACCTACTACGCCGAGAAGGTGCGCAAGGCGAAGTACGACCTCGATGAAAGCGCGATCAAGCCCTACTTCGAGGTTTACAACGTGCTGGAAAATGGCGTGTTCTACGCCGCGAGCCAAACCTATGGCCTCAGCTTCGAGCGCCGCACCGACATCCCCGTCTACCACGAGACGATGCGCGTCTACGAAGTGACCGACAAGGACGGCAGCGCGCTCGGCCTGTTCTACTTCGACCCGTTCTCGCGCCCCTCCAAGCGCGGCGGGGCGTGGATGAACAACTTCGTCGAGCAGTCCGACCTCCTCGGCAACACGCCTGTCATCACCAACACGCTCAACATCGATCCGCCTGCCGAGGGTGAGCCTGCGCTGGCGAGTTGGGACAACGTGACCACGATGTTCCACGAATTCGGCCACGCGCTCCACGGCTTCTTCGCAAGCCAGACCTACCCGGCGCTCTCGGGCACCAACACCGCGCGCGACTTTGTGGAGTTCCCCAGCCAGTTCAACGAGAACTTCGCAACTGTGCCCGAAGTGCTGGCCCACTACGCCAAGCACTACGAGACCGGCGCACCGCTGCCCGAAGGTACGATCGACAAGATCAACGCGGCCGCCAAGTTTAACCAATCGGTGGGCTTTGGCGAAACGCTCCAGGCAGCTATGCTCGACATCAAGTGGCACACGCTGAGCCCGCAAGCGGCTGCGCAGGACCCGATGGCGTTCGAGAAGCAAGCGCTTTACTCAATGGGCCTTCGCACCGACCTCATCCCGCCGCGCTACCGCACGCCGTACTTCCGCCATATCTGGGACAACGGCTATGCCTCGGGCTACTACTCCTACATCTGGACCGAGCTGCTCGCCCACGATGGCTGGGACTGGGTCGCCAAGCATGGGGGCATGACCCGTGCCAACGGCGACCACATCCGCGAGAGCTTCCTGGGCCAGGGCCACTCCAAGGACCTCGACGTGCTTTACCGCGACTTCACCGGCCACGATCCCGAGATCGAGCCGATGCTTGAGGCCCGGGGCCTGTCGGAGAAATAAGACTTTTCACCCGACACAAGATGAAAAAGGGCAGGAGGCCAGCACGCCTCCTGCCCTTTTTTCATATGTTCACAGCCTCGCTCGCGCAGCCGGATCGCCTAGTCGAGGATACGCATCCCCCGCTCGCTCGCTGGCGAGGGCGAGGCGATCGAAAGCGCACGCTCGCCCGGATCACCCAGCCACTGCGCGCGACACTTCCAGATGCGACTGACAATGTCGCGGGTCAGCGCGGTCTCCGGCGGCCCCTCGGCAACGACCTCGCCCTTGTCGAGCACGACCACGCAATCGGCATGGTTCATCGCGGTGGCGAGATCGTGGAGAACCAGCACCACCCCGCGCCCCTGTTGCGCCTGCTGTCGGAAACGCCGCATCAGGGCGGCCGCATGGCCAAGATCGAGACTGGCAAGTGGCTCGTCGGCCAGCAGCCAGCCGGGCTGTGTCGCCAGGACGCGCGCCATCAGGGCGCGCGCGCGCTCACCGCCGGAAAGCCGCGAGACCGGGCGATGGCGCAGCTCTTCCAGATCCATCGCGCGGATCGCATCTTCGATGGCCCTTGCGTTCTCCCCGGACGGCGCATCGCTCCAGGGCAGGCGCCCGAGCGAGACCAGCACCTCCACCGCCACGTCCCAGGCGATGTCGGGTGCCTGGGGCAGATAGCCCAGCCACTGCGCGCGCTCGCGCGGGGACTTGAAGCGCATGGTCTGCTCGCCCAGCATGACTCGGCCCGACGTGGCCTCCTGCAGGTCTGCAAGGCAGGACAGCAGAGTCGACTTGCCCGCCCCGTTGGGCCCGCAGATCGCGGTGATCATACCCCGACGGCACTGGATCGAGACATTGCGCAGGCGCTCGCCCACGCACAGATTTTCCGTCGCCAGACTCACCAGCTCAGCCCCTTGCGCATGCGCAGCAGCAGGACGAGGAAGAAGGGCGTTCCCAGAAGGCTGAGCGCGATGCCCAGGCGCAGCTCTCCGCTGGCAAGCGGGAGAATGCGGCACAGGCAATCCGCGACCAGCAGCAGCAGAGCCCCCGCAATCGCACTTGGCACCAGCAGCGAACTCGGCCGCCGGTCGGTCAGAGGCCGCACGAGGTGAGGCACCATGAGCCCCACGAAGCCGATGATGCCGGCGACCGCCACCCCTGATCCGATGATGAGACCAACCCCGGCGATGATCTGCAACTGCAGGGTCAGCGGATCGACACCGAGCGAACGGGCCGCCGCCTCGCCCAGCGTGAGGGCATCGAGGCTGCGACGCGCGGCGTAGATGGCAGCGGCTCCGGCCAGGGTACAGGGCACCGCGATCCAGACCTCGCGCCAGGAACGGTCAGCCAGTGCCCCCATCATCCAGGTGACGATCTCGGTCATCGCAAAGGGCGAAGGCGAAAGACTGATGGCAAGGCTCATCAAGGCCCCGGCAAGGCTGGATACCATAAGGCCAGCGAGCGTGAACAGAGCCACGCCGCCGCCGCGCCCGGCAATGAGGGCGAGCAGCAGCATCGCGCCCGAGGCTCCCAGCAGCGCGAAGGCCGGGAGCAGCCAGGGCGAAGCCGCGTAGCCGGTCCAGAAACTTAACACCGCGCCCAGCGCCGCGCCCGGCGCAATGCCGAAGAGGCCCGGATCGGCGAGCGGGTTGCGCAGGTAAGCCTGCATCGCCGCTCCGGTAAGGCCGAGCCCCGCCCCCAGCGTGACGGCCAGGACCGCGCGCGGCAGGCGCAAATGCATAAGAATGAGCGAGGCGTTGTGGGTCTCGGGCGAAAGCGGGTCGATCCACACGCGCCCTGCCAGAAGCGAAAGCGGCACGACAAGGGCAAGCCCGAAGAGCAACAACAGGTTGAGGCGTAACTGGGTCATGTGTCCTTCTGCACAAAGCCCCTTGCGCGCGCCGCGTCCTCTGGGCCTTCGCGCGTGTCCACGTGACGGCCAAGCCAGGCCCGCCGCGCGCGGCCCAGCCGATCGAGCAGACGTGGCACGGTCGGCCCGCCACACCAGATCAGCGAGCGCGAGAGCGGGACCCGCAGCGTGTCCTTCATATCGGCAAGAACCGGGTGATGGAGCATGCGGTCTTCCTCGGCAAGCGGATTGCCGACCGCGAAGATAACGCGGGGAGGATCGGCAAGCACCTGTTCCAGAGGCAGAAACTCGGCTTGCCCAAGCCCGCGTGTGCTCGCGCTGTTGACGAAGCCGGAATGTTCAAGAAGGTCCACAACCAAGGTGTCATTGCCCGCGACCAGCCCCGCCGATTCCCATACCAGCGAGGGCACCGGAGACCAGCCCTCCGGCGCGGTGTTGCGCCTGAGCGCATCCTCGATACGCGCGACAAGCCGTTCGCCCGCCGCCCTGTCCCCGCTCAACTCGGCAAGCATGCGCACCTGGTTACGTGCCCCCTCCACGTCCGAAACGATGGGCTCGAGAACGACGCGGATGCCAAGGTCGCGCAGCGCGTTGACAGTCGGCGGGGCGAGAAAGCTGCCTGCCACAACGACATCGGGGTCGAGCGCAGCCACCTCCTCGACCGAGCCGGAAACCCCGCGGTAACGTGCGGCAGCCTCGAGCCCCATCGAGGTGCTAGAAGGATCGTGGCTATAGCCGGAAATCGCGAGCAGTTGGCCGGGCGCGGTAACCTCGGCCAGGATGGCATCGGTACAGGGGTTGAGCGAGACGATGCTCGGCCGCTCGCCCCCCGAGGAAGCCCCTTCCCCCTGATCCTGCGGGCGCGCGGGCGCGCCGCTGCAGGCGCTCAGCAGCAGCGTGCCAAGAAGCGCCCAGCCCGCGCGCGCCATAGCGGTGCGCCAGGAAGCAAGAGGGAAGGCGCCGGTCACATCTTCACACGCACACCCGCATAGGCCGAGCGGCCCGGCGTGCCGTAGGTGCGCACCACTTCGTAGTGCTCGTTAAAGAGGTTCTCCATGCGTGCGAACACCTCGACGTTCCGGGTCACCGCGAAGGAGCCGCGCAGGTTCACAACCGTGTTGCCCTCGACATAGTAGGTCTCGGCCGCATCGTCCCAACGCGCGCCACCGACGCGCAGCTCCGCGCCAAGGCGCAGACCTCCGTGGCCATTGACGCTCCAGCGCTTGTCGAGGCTCGCGGTCATGTTGCTCTTGGTGCGGCGCGGCAGGCGCGCGCCGGTCAGGGTATTGGTGGCATCGAGGTAGGTATAGGCCAGGTTCATGTCGAAACCCTGCCAGTCGATCACCTGCATGCCCAGTTCCACACCCTTCGCCCGCGCCCGGCCGATATTGTAGTAGTTCCACTGAGCCATGTCATAGTCGATCATGTTCTTCGTCTTGCGATCAAAATACGTGACCGAGAAGAGCCCTGCGCCACCAGCGAAGGGCTGCTCCACGCCAACATCCCAGCTTTTGGACGTCTCTGCCTCCAGCGCGCGGTACCCGGCATTGGTGTAGAGCTGGTAGAGCGAGGGCGCCTTGAAACCTTCGCCGTAGCTCGCGCGCACGACCGGGCCATCCTCGCCCGCGAAGGCGTAGGCGCCGTTGACTGCAAAGGTCGTGCGGTCACCGAACTGCGAATTGTCGTCATAGCGAAGCCCACCGTTCAGCGTCAGCCCGCGCACCGGGCGCAGCGTCAGGTTGGCAAAGAGGCTGTCGATCGTCATCGAATCGTTCGAATCGTAAGTGTCCGAGAAGTCCTGCGTCTCGGTCTCCGCGCCCAGCAGCAACGTCACCGCCTCGATAGGGGTGAAATCGACCTGGCCTTCGAACCGCTCGTTCTTGCCGTTGGTCTCGTAGGGGCCCCAGACTGCGTCGTCGGAGATGCGACGGGTATCGACCACGCCATAACCCACGCGGGCGTGAAGGCGATCATCAAGTCCGGCGTAGCGGATGTTGGCATAGCCGGTGAGATCGCGCTTTAACCCGACATTGAGCGCGTCCGCGCCGGTGTTGTCGTAGTCGTAGTTCGCGCGGGTCCAGAAGGTACCGCCGTCGATAGACAGGCCCTCGGTCAGTTCCACCTGCGCGCGTGCGTTCAGGCTCTTGCTCTCAAAGCCGTCCTTCTCGGTCCCGCCGCGATCTTCGTTAAAGGCGGAATAGCCATCGCCCTTGAGCCAGTTGCCGCCCACCGTCAGGCCGACCGGACCGATCAGGCCCGCCGCCGAGGCCGAGACCTGGCGGCGATCACGCCAGCCGTATTCGGCGCTCGCGCGGCCGTGCCACTGCTCCTCTGGACGCTGGGTGACAAGGTTGATGACGCCGCCGATGGCCCGACTGCCATAAAGCACGCCCGACGAGCCGCGCACCACCTCGACCCGGTCGAACTGGCCGATGGTGAGCGCGCCGAAGTCAAAGCCGCCGCCCACGTCGCCCGGATCATTGACGCGCACGCCGTCGATCAGGACCAGGCTCTGCGCGTTGTCAGCGCCGCGGATGAACACGCTGGAGGGCTGGCCGAAGCCGCCCGAATTGGTAACCTGAAGGCCCGGCAGGCGCGACAGCACTTCGCTGGCGGTGGTCGCTTGGGTGCGCTCGATGTCCTCGCGCGTCACCACGCTGACCGACTGGCCAACCTGGCTGAGCGGAACCTCGGTACGCGTCGCGGCAACGACGATTGTCTCGTCGAGCGGCCCCACGTCAGCGGCCTGCGCACAGACAGGTGCAAGGACCACGCCCAATGCGGCGCCCACGAAATAACGGCTCTTCATTTCATACCCCTTCCGGAACCCCCTGAACGTGTGGCCGTTCATGGCGGAAGGATCGCGCCGGTCCCGAAGTGGCGCCCCATACCGCTGCCCACCGGTCCCCTCGCCCGGTTTGCAAACGACGACCCCGGGCAGGTCTCCTGGCTTTCCGGATCGATGCATCCCCGTCCGGCCTTCCCGATTGCTCAGTGGCGCGAATGGAGGGGATGCTCCCCGGTCACAGTTGCGGGGGCAGCGCCGGAGTTGCAACCGGCTTCCCTCTTAGGCCTGCCCCCGCGTCAACGCGGGCAAGCAACCCGTGGCGTGCGCGCGGCCTTTAGTTGCGCTATGGGGAAATTGCAACTCAAACACCTCTCGCCCTGCAATCATTGCGCGGCACCATCTTGGCAGAAAGCAGGGCCTTTCTTAAACCTTTCCCCCTAACCTGGCGAACCTCGATCCATGTACCGAGGTGGGACGCGGCACACAGTCATGACGGCGACCCACGATGCTTGACGTATAAAGAGTGCCGCCACCGCTCGCGCCCCGTCCGATATGGGGGTCGAGCGAACCAAGGATCCGGAACGAAACCCCATGTCGCGCGTGCCTGCCCTGCCCGATTTACGCGATGGCCGCCCTGCCGACTTCCAGGGACGCTTTGCCCGCAAGCGCGGGCCCCGCCCATTCACCGGCCGCACCGCCGCACCGCGCCGCGCCCACACCAGGCGGATCGGCACCATACTCACGATGGCCGTCCTGACCGCCTTCGCCATGCCCGGCGCATGGGAACGCTTCCGAATCGCCAATGCCGCCACCCAGCACCTCACGCCCGATCCCATGCCGTTCGAGCAGGCGGGAGCCAGCTTCCCGGGCTCGGCGTTCTACTATCTCGAAGCGGAAAAGGCCGTGGAGGGTGATGGCCTGACAGGCACGATTGTCGGGCACCCCGACGGCCAGAGCCCCACAGCTCAGGCCCTCCACGTCCTCGACCTGCCTTTCACCAGTTCGCCGACAGATCGCACGCGCGCGCTGCAATGCCTGACCAGTGCGATCTACTACGAAGCCGCGAGCGAGCCTGATGCCGGACAGCGCGCCGTTGCCCAGGTCGTTCTCAACCGCCTTGCCCATCCCAGCTACCCCGACACCGTGTGCGGCGTGGTCTATCAAGGGTCCGAACTCGCCACCGGCTGCCAGTTCTCCTTCACCTGTGACGGCTCCCTGTCCCGCCGGCCCGCGACCTATTTCTGGAACCGGGCCGAAAAAGTGGCGAAGGGCGCGCTGTCCGGCGAGGTCTATGCCCCCGCCGGACTTGCAACCCATTACCATACGCTCCAGGTAGCGCCGTACTGGACCTCCAGCCTCCAGCCCCTGACAACCATCGGCGCGCATCGCTTCTACAGCTTCAAGGGGGCAGCTGGCCGCGCAGCGACCTTCCGCTACCTCTATGCAGGCAGGGAGCCGGCGAGCGAACTGCGCAGCCCCGCAGCCAACACCCTGACGCCCGCCTCCAACGCCCAGAGCGATCCTGCCACGATCCAGCAAGCCTACGAGGACATCGCAAGAACCTTCGCCGCACCACCTGCACTCGGCCCACCGGAGAGCGCAACCGTTACGGCGACGGCATCCCCGTCTGCCCCGGCGGCCGACGGACTTCCCGCAGGCGCCCGCGTGCGCCCCGAATACCGCAACTCGGGCCGCTGGATCGAACGCGACCGCAGCGCCACGGGGGCTCCTGAGACGCCGTAAACCATTTGGAAACCATAGCCCCACACAAAGACTTAGCGCCTTGAGTGATAGGGATTCTCTCACGGGCCCGCTCTTACGGAGCAGAGGAGCCGAACTCTGGAGAAACGGAAAGGCCTCGACCACACAATGGCAATACGCTTCGCAGCTGCGAAAGGACGAGCCATCCCCTTCCTCGAGCGCATTCAATGCGTTTCGGCCCCGCTCGACAGCACCAACGACAACGCCGACCGCAAGTGCCGCTCAGGCTCGATCGACGTCTCGATCGTCTCGCGCGAGATCGACCCGACCCCAGCACCTGCCAACGACGAGACCCTCCTTACCGAAGCGCTCCAGCACTTCGCCCGCCACGGCCTGTCCGCAGCCGAGCATGCCCGCCACAACGCTCAGGCCGCGCGGCTCGTGGGGGACACGCGCTCCTGCACCTGGTGGATCTCGATCTGCCGCCAGCTCGATCGTCGCATGGCCGAACAGTTCGAAAGCCATCTCGCCACCGGCTTCTGAGACCTTCCGGCAAACCGCACTCGCGAAGCCCCTTTGCCCCCATGGTCGAGGGGCTTTTTCGTGTACCTGCCTCGCCGATGCAGAGCAGCAGATCGACGCCACCGGGCGACTCGGACCATCCGTCTTGCGAGCATCGCACAAGCCCTGCACACGTGCACAACGAACCTGCACTAAACCGGATCACCGGGGCCGTCCGACAGAAGGAACGACGCCCGCCCCGCATACGAAATTCCGCCGAAATAGGTTAACAAAACCGCGACAACACACCTTAATGCAATTGCGAACTATTATCACAAAAACCTCCGAATTCGGCGGTTCTCGCGCCCTTTCACGGTTGCAATGTCCCCGCGAGAGGACTAGGGCCGCGATTGCAAGTACCCGGTGCCTGCCTTTCGCGGGATGAAGCAGGCTCCCTTTTCGTCCGTCAATCCCGCCTTGGGAAGGACAAGCACGCATCATGGCACGTAAGAAGATTGCCCTCATCGGCGCCGGCAACATCGGCGGCACCCTCGCGCACCTCGCGGCGCAGAAGGAACTGGGCGACGTCGTCCTGTTCGACATCGCCGAAGGCATCCCGCAGGGCAAGGCACTCGACCTGTCCCAGTGCGGTCCGGTTGAGGGCTTCGACGCCCAGATCACCGGCACCAACGACTACGCCGACATTGCAGGCGCCGACGTCATCATCGTCACCGCCGGCGTACCCCGCAAGCCGGGCATGAGCCGCGACGACCTGCTCGGCATCAACCTCAAGGTTATGAAGGCCGTGGGCGAAGGCATCAAGGAGCACGCTCCGGAAGCTTTCGTGATCTGCATCACCAACCCGCTCGACGCGATGGTCTGGGCGCTGCGCGAATTCTCGGGCCTGCCGCACAACAAGGTCGTCGGCATGGCTGGTGTTCTCGACTCGGCCCGCTTCTCGACCTTCCTTGCCTGGGAGTTCGGTGTTTCGGTGCGCGACGTTACCTCGTTCGTGCTCGGCGGCCACGGCGACACGATGGTCCCGGTTGTCGACTACTCGACCGTCAAGGGCATCCCGGTTCCCGACCTCATCAAGATGGGCAAGACCACCCAGGAGCGCATCGACGCCATCGTCAAGCGCACAGCAGGCGGCGGCGGCGAGGTTGTCTCGCTGCTGAAGACCGGCTCGGCCTTCTACGCCCCGGCCGCCTCCGCCATCTCGATGGCCGAGAGCTACCTGCTCGACCAGAAGCGCGTCCTGCCCTGCGCCGCCTTCCTTGAAGGCCAGTACGGCGTGGACGGCATGTACGTCGGCGTTCCCGTCAAGATCGGCGCCGAAGGCGTCGAGGAAGTCATCGAGATTGCTCTCGACGAGACCGCCAAGGCAGGCCTCCAGGTCTCGATCGACGCGGTCAAGGAACTGGTCGCAGCCTGCAAGGGCATCGACGAAACGCTCGCCTGAGCAAATACACTTGTGTGTTGCGGACCGGAGGCTCTGGTCCGCACCGCGCATTACTCCTAGTACACCGGACCCCGACCTTTGAGGTCGATCCAGCCCAGGAACAGGAATAACCCTATGTCCATTCTCGTCGACAAGAATACCAAGGTCATCACGCAGGGTATGACCGGCAAGACCGGCAGCTTCCATACCCAGGCCGCGCTTGACTATGGCACCCAGATGGTTGCCGGCGTGACCCCCGGCAAGGGCGGTACCGATCACCTGGGCCTGCCCCAGTTCGATACCGTGGCCGAGGCCAAGGCCGTGACCGGCGCGAACGCCTCGTGCGTCTATGTTCCGCCCTCGGGCTGCGCGGACGCCATCCTCGAAGCCATCGACGCCGAGATCGAATTGATCGTCGCCATCACCGAGGGTGTGCCCGTGCTCGACATGGTTCGCGTGAAGCGCGCGCTGTCGGGTTCGAAGTCGCGCCTCATCGGCCCCAACTGCCCCGGCCTCCTCACCCCCGGTGAGTGCAAGATCGGCATCATGCCCGCCAACATCTTCTCGAAGGGTTCGGTCGGCGTGGTCTCGCGCTCGGGCACGCTGACCTACGAAGCCGTGTTCCAGACCACCAACGCCGGCCTTGGCCAGACCACGGCCGTCGGCATCGGCGGTGACCCGGTCAACGGCACCAACTTCATCGACGTCCTCGAGCTGTTCCTCGCCGACGACGAGACCAAGTCGATCATCATGATCGGCGAAATCGGAGGCTCGGCCGAAGAGGAAGCTGCACAGTTCCTCAAGGACGAAGCCAAGCGTGGCCGCAAGAAGCCGATGGCTGGCTTCATCGCGGGCCGTACGGCGCCTCCGGGCCGCCGCATGGGCCACGCAGGCGCGATTGTCTCGGGCGGCCAGGGCGGCGCCGAAGACAAGATCGCAGCAATGGAAGAGGCCGGCATCCGCGTGGCTGCCAGCCCCTCGCTTCTCGGCGAGACGCTGGTCGAAGCCATCAAGGAAGTGGCCTGACCCTATTCCCGGTGGAGGCGGCCTTTCGGTTTTTCCGGGTAGCCGCCTCCACGCGGCAACAAACACAAGGCGTCCAAACGCCGACAGAACTGTAATCCCACTGCCGCGCCTTCCTCTCCGGCCCCCGACAGTGTCCCAAAACTATTCCTCCATGCGCCGCAGAGACGATACTGGCGTGAAAAGGTGATTCCATGGGCGACGAAAGTTTCGAGTTCACCCCCGATACGGGCCTTGACGGCCCCCAGCAGGGACCCAGCTGGCAGCGCAAGAACTGGCCCCTCGTCGGCGCCGAGTTCGAAGACGACCTGACCCAGGGCCTCGATCCTTCCGCTCTGCGCATGGCTGTCGAGAAGGCCGCCGGCAAGGGCGGCGCGAAGGTCGACCAGAAGAGCATCGATCAGGCTGCTGCGGACTCGATCCGCGCCATGATGCTCATCCGCACCTACCGCGTGCGTGGCCACATGGCCGCCAACCTCGACCCGCTGGGCCTTGCCAAGCGCGAGCTGCCCAAGGACCTCACGCCCGAATACCACGGTTTTGAAGGCGCAGCCCTCGACCGTCCGGTCTTCGTCGGCGGCAACCTCGGCCTCGAGTGGACGACCGTGCGCGAGCTGGTGCAGATCCTGCGCGCCAACTACTGCGGCAACGTCGGCCTCGAGTACATGCACATCGCCGACGTCGAGGAGCGCCGCTTCCTCCAGGACCGCTTCGAGGGTCCCGACAAGGAAATCGAGTTCACTCCCGAAGGCAAGAAGGCGATCCTTCAGGCCGTCGTACGCGGCGAGCAGTACGAGAAGTTTCTTGGCAAAAAGTACGTCGGCACCAAGCGCTTCGGCCTCGATGGCGGCGAGTCGATGATTCCGGCTCTTGAAGCCGTGATCAAGTACGGCGGCCAGCTCGGCGTCAAGGAAATCGTCTACGGCATGGCCCACCGCG
Organism: Novosphingobium sp. BW1; assembly: GCF_008107685.1. GTDB lineage: Bacteria > Pseudomonadota > Alphaproteobacteria > Sphingomonadales > Sphingomonadaceae > Novosphingobium. Next base: position 45,836 of record NZ_VIRF01000073.1, on the reverse strand, counting down.
GCCGCCTGAACGTCCTCGCCAACGTCCTTGCCAAGCCCTACAAAGTCATCTTCCACGAATTCTCGGGCGGCACCGCCAACCCCGAGGACGTGGGTGGCTCGGGCGACGTGAAGTACCACCTGGGCACCTCGGCGGACCGTGAGTTCGACGGCATCAAGGTTCACATGAGCCTCATGCCCAACCCCTCACACCTCGAAACCGTGAACCCGGTCGTGCTCGGCAAAGTCCGCAGCTACCAGGTCAGCCACGACGACATCGGCGACGATGTGGGCCCCGGTGCCAAGCACAAGACCGTCCTTCCCGTGCTCATCCACGGCGATGCCGCCTTTGCCGGCCAGGGCGTTGTCTGGGAGTGCTTCGGCCTCTCGGGCGTCAAGGGCTACAACACCGGCGGCTGCATCCACTTCGTCATCAACAACCAGATCGGCTTCACGACGAGCCCCGCCTTCGCGCGCAACTCGCCATACCCCTCGGACGTCGCCAAGGGCGTCCAGGCGCCGATTCTGCACGTGAACGGCGATGATCCGGCAGCCGTAACCTTCGCCTGCAAGCTGGCGATCGACTACCGCCAGACCTTCGGCCGCGACATCGTGATCGACATGTGGTGCTACCGCCGCTTCGGCCACAACGAAGGCGACGAGCCCGGTTTCACGCAGCCCCTGATGTACGCCCAGATCAAGAAGCACCCCGGTGTCGCCAAGATCTACTCGGAGCGCCTGAAGTCCGAAGGCGTCATCGACGAGAACTTCCTCGCCGAGACCGAAGCCGCGTTCACCGCGCATCTTGAGGATGAGTTCGAAGCGGCCAAGACCTACAAGTCGAACCACGCCGACTGGTTCTCGGGCCGCTGGTCGGGCTTCCACAAGCCTGCCGACGCCGAAACCGCGCGCCGCAACGTGCAGACCGGCATCGACACCAAGCTGTTCGACAGCCTGGGCCGTACGCTGACCACCGTCCCGGAGGACCTCACCGTCCATAAGACGCTGAGCCGCGTACTCAAGGCCAAGGAAGAGATGTTCGCCGAGGGCGAAGGTTTTGATTGGGCTACCGCCGAGGCGCTCGCCTTCGGCAGCCTCGTGACCGAAGGTTACGGTGTGCGCCTGTCTGGCCAGGACTGCGAACGCGGAACCTTCTCACAGCGCCACGCCGTCTGGGTCGACCAGAAGGACGAGCGCAAGTACACGCCGATCAAGACCCTGCCCCACGGTACCTTCGAGGTCCTGAACTCGACGCTTTCGGAATACGGCGTGCTCGGCTTCGAGTACGGCTACGCCAGCGCCGACCCCAAGACCCTGGTCCTGTGGGAAGCTCAGTTCGGTGACTTCGCCAACGGCGCGCAGATCATCATCGACCAGTACGTCGCCTCCGCGGAATCGAAATGGCTACGTGCAAACGGTCTCGTGATGCTGCTGCCCCACGGCTACGAAGGCCAGGGCCCCGAGCACTCCTCGGCCCGCCTCGAGCGCTACCTCCAGCTGTGCGCGAACGACAACATCCAAGTGTGCAACATCACCACCCCGGCCAACTACTTCCACGTACTGCGCCGGCAGATGCACCGTCCGTTCCGCAAGCCTCTGATCATCATGACGCCCAAGTCGCTGCTGCGTCACGCGGCGGCCAAGTCGAAGGCCGAGGATTTCACCGGCGACGGCCACTTCTACCGTATCCTTTCCGATCCCAAGGCGCCGGAAGACAAGGCTACCAAGAAGGTCATCCTGTGCTCGGGCAAGATCTACTACGACCTCATCGAAGCGCGCGATGAAAATGAGATCGACGATACCCAGATCATCCGCATCGAGCAGCTCTACCCGTTCCCGGGCGAGCCGCTGGCCCTGCGCCTCTCGCGCATGACCAACCTCGAGGAAATCTGCTGGTGCCAGGAAGAGCCCAAGAACAACGGTGCCTGGTTCTTCGTCGAAAGCGAGATCGAAGCCGCGGCCAAGGAAGCCGGCGTCTCTAACCCGCGTCCGCGTTACGCCGGTCGCCACGCTTCGGCTTCGCCTGCAACCGGCCTTGCCAAGCGCCACGTGGCCGAGCAGTCGGCCCTGGTCGCCGACGCACTCCACCTCTCCGTCCGTTCCGAACTCCGTCGCAAGCAGAAGGCTTGAGAGTAAATCATGTCCACCGAAATCAAGGTCCCCACTCTCGGCGAATCCGTCACCGAGGCCACCATTGGCGAATGGCTCAAGCAGCCCGGTGAAGCGGTTGCCGCCGACGAGCCCATCTGCAGCCTGGAAACCGACAAGGTCGCAATCGACGTCATGGCGCCGCACGACGGCGTGATGGGCGAGCAGCTTGCCGCCGAGGGTGACACCGTCACCGTCGACGCGCTGATCGCCACGATCGAGTCCGGCTCCGGCGGCGCGGCCGCTCCGGCACCGGCCGCCAAGAAGGAAGAGGCTTCGGCTCCCGCCGCCGCCCCTGCCCCGGCTCCCGCGCCTGCCGCCAGCGAAGGTTCCACGACCGATGCCGCCGTGCTTTCGCCGGCCGTGCGCCGCGCAGTGCTGGAATACGGCATCGATCCGACCACCATCAAGGGCACTGGCAAGGACGGCCGCATCACCAAGGATGACGTGATCGCCGCCGCCAAGAACAAGCCCGCCGACGCGCCGGCTTCAGCCGGTTCGGTCGCTGCGGCTCCGGCCCGTCAGGAAGAGCGCGTAAAGATGACGCGCCTGCGCCAGACGATCGCCAAGCGCCTCAAGAGCGCGCAGGAAGATGCGGCCCTGCTCACCACGTTCAATGACGTCGACATGTCGGCCGTCATGGAATCGCGCAACAAGTACAAGGACATCTTCGCCAAGAAGCACGGCATCAAGCTCGGCTTCATGTCCTACTTCGCGAAGGCCTCGGTGCTCGCGCTCAAGGACATCCCGGCGGTCAACGCGCAGATCGACGGCAACGAGATCGTCTACCACGACTACGTCGACATCTCGATTGCGGTCTCGGCCCCCAACGGTCTCGTCGTCCCCGTTGTGAAGGATTGCGACAAGCTCTCGTTCGCGGGTATCGAGAAGGCGATTGCGGACTACGGCAAGAAGGCCAAGGAAGGCACGCTGACCATGGAAGACATGAAGGGTGGTACCTTCACCATTTCCAACGGCGGCGTGTTCGGTGGCCTCATGTCGACCCCGATCATCAACCCGCCGCAGTCGGCGGTGCTCGGCCTTCACCGCATCGAGGACCGTCCGGTCGTGCGTAACGGCCAGATCGTGATCCGTCCGATGATGTACATCGCGCTGTCCTACGACCACCGCATCATCGACGGTCGCGAGGCGGTTACCGCGCTCAAGACCATCAAGGAAGCGATCGAGGACCCCACGCGCCTCCTCATCGACCTCTGATCGCGTCACCCCCGCGCCGCGTCGCGGGGGTCCCGCTCTTTTCTCTCCCGACAAACGGGATCCCCGCTATACACGGGGATGACGAACGAAGGATTGGAGCCAGGTTATGGCTGAATACGATTACGACCTCCTTGTCATCGGTGCGGGCCCGGGCGGCTACGTCGCGGCAATCCGCGGCGCGCAGCTGGGTCTCAAGACCGCATGCGCCGAAGGCCGCGAGACTCTGGGCGGCACCTGCCTCAACGTGGGCTGCATCCCCTCCAAGGCGCTTCTGCACGCCTCGGAATACTTCGACGCCGCCGCCAATGGCGCGATGGCCAGCATGGGCATCAAGGTCACCCCCGAGCTTGACCTCGACACGATGCAGGGCCAGCGCAAGGATGCGGTCAAGGGCCTGACCGGCGGCATCGAGTTCCTCTTCAAGAAGAACAAGGTCGACTGGCTCAAGGGCTACGCGCAGTTCAAGGACGCGCACACCGTCGAAGTCAACGGCGAAACCAAGACCGCCAAAAACATCGTCATTGCCACCGGCTCGTCGGTCACGCCGCTTCCCGGCGTTGAGGTCGACAACGCAGGCGGCGTGGTCGTCGACAGCACCGGCGCGCTTGAACTGGGCAAGGTCCCGGGCAAGATGGTCGTCATCGGCGGCGGCGTGATCGGTCTGGAACTCGGTTCGGTCTGGCGTCGTCTCGGCGCCGAGGTCACCGTGGTCGAATACCTCGACCAGCTCCTGCCCGGCATGGACACCGACGTGCGCAAGGAAGCCGGCAAGATCTTCAAGAAACAGGGTATGACCCTTAAGCTGAAGACCAAGGTCACCGGCGTCGAGGTCAAGGACGGCGCGGCCAAGGTCACCGTTGAGCCCGCTGCGGGCGGCGACGCGGAAGTGCTGGACGCCGACGTCGTGCTCGTCGCGATCGGCCGCAAGCCCAACACCGACAACCTCGGCCTCGACAAGATCGGCCTTGAGCTGAACCAGCGCGGCCAGATCGAGACCGACCACGACTTCGGCACCAAGGTCGAAGGCGTCTGGGCGATCGGCGACGTGATCCCCGGCCCGATGCTCGCGCACAAGGCCGAGGACGAGGGCATTGCCGTTGCGGAAAACATTGCCGGCCTCACCGGCATCGTGAACCACGACGTCATCCCGAGCGTCGTCTACACCCAGCCTGAAATCGCGGGCGTGGGCCTCACCGAGGAAGCCGCCAAGGAAAAGGGCAAGGTCAAGACCTCCAAGTTCCCGATGATGGCCAACTCGCGCGCCAAGACCAACCACGAGCCCGAGGGGTTCGTGAAGGTCATCACCGACGCGGAAACCGACCGCGTCCTCGGCGTGTGGTGCATCGCCTCGGTGGCTGGCACCATGATCGCGCAGGTTGCGCAAGCCATGGAATTCGGCGCCACGTCGGAAGACATCGCCTACACGTGCCACGCTCACCCGACCCACTCGGAAGCGATCAAGGAAGCCGCGATGGGCATTCAGGGCAAGCCGATCCACACCTGATCGAAGTCCTTACGAAATAGCCAAAAGGGCGGTGCCGCTGGCGCCGCCCTTTTTTCATGTCCGCAGCCCACGTGGACCTTTCCTGAGTTCATCACTGTTCCGAGGGCACGGTTGGGCGAACGCTATGAACCAAGGCCAATCATTCTTTCGATCCAGAAACATTGCGGCATTGCCCAGGGGATAGGCAGATCTCGCTCGAACAAAAGGCACATATGCACATGTATTGAGCGCGCTATTGCTTTTGGGAGAGAGTACGATGTCGATGGCTTCCCTGCAGCCGATCCCCAGGCCCCTCGCCGCGTCCCCGAACAGGACCTGCCCGGCCGCGCCATCCATCAACCGGTAGCGCCTCAGCCCCCGCGGCTTCTGGCGTACACGCAGCGCCATAGGCCGCAGCCCCGGTGTCCGGTCGTCCGCATTCCCGGACGCCGGGGCCTTCCCATTCTCTCACTGTGCGAAGGAAGCCGCGCGCCCGCGTTGACCGGGACGTCTCCTTGCGGCCTAGGCCGGGTCCTCTCACGGGCACACGCCCACCTCTCGCCCGCCACGTGCACCACACCTAGCAAGGATTCTTATGAGCATTCTCGCCATCGCCCTCACCGCTGCCGCAGCCATGGCTCCCGCCCACACGGTCGAGCATGAGCAGAACGGCAAGGCCTACACCGTTTCCTATGCCGCCCACGTCCAATCTTCGGCCCGACAGGTCGGCATTGCGCCCGCAGGCCGCCGCGGGATGAAGCGCTGCGAGGTCTCGGGCCTCGTTACCATCGAGCGCCACATCACTGACAGCGCTTCAGGCAAGGCGATCACCGCCATGCTGCCGGGAACCAGCGAAGTCTCGCACACGCGCGCTGGCCGCTGCGTGGCACGCGACACCATGCACGCTGATCTCGTTGCGAAGTCCTCCGCTGACATCGATGAATATCTGGCGCTGACCGCACAGGAAGACCGTCCCCACGTGGCGGCCACGATCACCGCAGCGAGGTCCTTGGCCGCGCGCTAATAGGACGTTATGCGAAGCCGCATGGTGCGCACACTTTCTGCCGCAGTTCTCGCGGCTTCGCTTTTCTCCCTGAGCGCTTTCGCCGCTCCCCGCCAAGCCCATGCGCAAGCGATGCGCACGGCCAGCGCCGCACTTGAAGCGCGCGCCGACATGCGCAGCCGCGGCATCAGCGACAATGAGGGCGAACTCGCCCTTCAGGTAGACGGATCGCTTCCCATCATCTCGCACATCGTCGTTGATGCCAACGCCACCACGTTGCGCGGCGCGCGGCGTCACGGCGGAAGTGAACTGGGGATCGAGATCGCACCCAGGTACGTGACCTCCAGCGATGGCTGGGACTTCTCGGCAGGCGCACGCGGCCACGTTTTCATCGATGCAGGCGAGCTCGACTACGTCGAGATCGAAGGCTCGCTGTCACGCACATTGGGCCCCGCCTGGCTGTCGCTAGGTGCCAGCTACGCCCCATCGCAGGACGCCATTGGCGGCGACAACCTCTACTTGTCCGCCGACATCGGCGCAGGCATCCCCGGTAGCCCCCTCGCCCTATATGCAGGTATTGGCCAGACCATCGGCTCGACCAACGATGCCGAGCGCGCGGTGCGCCTGCGCCCGGATGGCGACTACACCAACTGGTACCTCGCCTTGGAACGTTCGCGCCTTAACCTCGCGATCGGAATGGAACTGAGCGGAACCAGCATCAATCAGGACGCCGCCCGCGACACGCGCTACTGGGACCGCCACACCGGCACCCGTCTGGCGGGCTACATGCGCATCTCGTTCTGATCCCCCCCCGCGCAAGAGCGCTTTCATGCTCACGCCCCTGCTGACCGTTCTCCCGGTCTTCGGCCTGATCTTTGCCGGTTGGCTGGCGCGGCGCCTTAAGGCGCTGGGTGCCCAGGCGACAAGCGAGCTCAACCGGTTCGTCGTCTGGCTGGCACTGCCAGCACTGCTGTTCGAGATCGTCGCCAAGGCCCAGCCCTGTGCAGCTCTGGCACCTCAGCTTCCTTGCGGCACTGGCGCTGGGCACCCTGGGCACCTTCGTATTCACGGTCCTCGTGCGCCTACGTCACGGCCTCGCCGATGCGGCCATCGATGGCCTCAATTCGAGCTATGCGAACAACGGCTACATGGGCTTTCCCATCATCGCCATCGTGCTGGGCAGCGAGGCACGGTCGCTGACGCTTCTCTCGGTCCTGATGACCGTGTGCGTGGTTTTCGCGCTGGGCATCATCCTGATCGAAGCCGCGACCCAGAAGGCCGCAACTCCGGGCAAGCTCGCCATCAAGGTCGCGCGCCGGCTGCTTGCCAATCCACTCGTCGCCGCGCCGCTTGCCGCCAGCGTTTTTCCGATTACGGGGCTGGCCGTACCATTTCCCCTCGACAATTTCCTGACAATGCTGGGGGCTGCCGCCTCGCCCTGCGCGCTGGTCGCCCTCGGGCTATTCCTCGCGGCCGAGCGAAGCGCCGCTCCCGCGCCCAGAATGCGGATCGCAGGACTGATCGCGGTCAAACTGATCGCACAGCCTGTCCTTGTCTGGTTCCTGGCGGCCCGGGTCTTCCAGATCGAGACGATGGCTATTCACGCCGCCGTCATTCTTTCGGCCCTTCCGACCGGCACCGGCCCCTTCATGCTGGCTGAGTTCTATGGCCGCGAGGCCGATGTGACCGCGCGCACCGTACTTCTCTCCACGATCCTCTCGCTCGTCACGATCACCGGCTATCTATGGTGGGCGCTCTGAGCGAGAGGGCTGTGCCGGGCGACCTGGGTTCGCCGGGCGCACGTCGTCAGACTTCGCTGGGATAGATCGGAAGAATGTCGACGGGTACATCGCCCATCGCGGCAATCGTGTTCTCGGCATGGCCATCCAGCTTCGCCCAGCTCGCCATGAATGCCTTGGTCCCCTCGTAATCGCCCCTCGCCTGCAGCATCAGGATATCGTGCAGGAGATCGCGAAGGCCCGCTTCCATGCGGGCATCGTCGATCACGAAGCGCCCTGCCCCTTTATCGAAACGAAACGCCCCCTTGGCCTGGAGATAGCCGTACTGGAGAGCGGCTCCCTTTCCGTGCGCTTCCACCGCGCCGAAGCGTACCGAGCGGAAGATGCCGGTGAAGTAGGTGGCAAAGAGCTGGTCGCGCTCACTCGCCGGTATCTCCCCCTTGTCCATCATGAACAGGATGTTCCAGACACCCGCAACATCGGCCTTGGCCTCTTCCAGCGCCGAAGCCTGCTCCTTGAGCCGCGCATTGACGGTCGTCTCCTCGCCATCGACGGTGATGGTCCCCGGCCCGAGGCTGTGCGAGAGTTCGTGGAACAGCGTCTCGTACTGCATGTATTTGCGCGCGACGAGCGCGGCCTGGTCGGGCTCGAGCACGATCGGGGCCATCGACTTCAGGATGCGGTCGAACTTGGCGCCAAGGACGTTGGAGAGGATCACCTTCTTGGCCCCCTTGGCCTCACGCACGCGTTCGTCGTTGGGGAGGTTGAAGGCGATGGTGGGCGCGCCGGGCACGTTGTCGCCCCCGCCATGGACCTGTTCGGAGACGACAATGGGGCTCGCGAAGCCGCGCTGGAAGTTCTTGACCTCGTCCGGGATCGGCAGGTTCGCTTCCATGTCGCGCAGGTACTTCTTGTACTTGGCGAGCGCGGCTGATTCTTCCGGGTTCTTCAGCGTCACGAAGCTCTCGAAGGCGGTCTTCGTACCCATCAGACGGTCGGTGTAGACCTCGTAGGGGCCAATGGCGATTTCGATAGGCGTGTCCTCCAGGTCCATCCAGGCCAATTCGCTCTCGTAGTAATCGTCCGAGAGGAACGCCTTGGCGCGAAGCGACAGGAAACGCTTAAGGCTGGGATTGCTGGTGGTGGCCGCCGCCTCGTCCAGAAGCTGCGAAGCCGGCTCCAGCCATTGCGCGTACGCCTTTGAATAGGGAATGGCGACCAGCGCCTCACCGTCACGGCGCACTACCGTATAGGGGCTGAGCAGCGCCTGCTTCTCATCCGGATGGGCCGCGACGTAGGCTTCCAGTTCCTCACGCGTCAGGTCGGTGGGATAAAAGCCCGCGCCCTCGGGCATGGCCTCACCGCCCCAGAAGGGATGGAGTTCGGCCATCTCATCCCAGGGACCCAAGTTGCGGTCAAACATCTCCAGCAACAGGTCGCGGTCCGCCCGTCGGCTGCGCGAGATCGCCATGCGCACATTGGGATTGGCCTCGTAGCGCTGACGCAGATAGACCTCGCTCAGAAGGTCCGAAGCCTGGATCAGCAGGTTGACGACCTTGCGCTCCTCCGCGTTCAGAAAGACGGTGTCGACATCCATCTCGACCGGCACCAGTGCCGCCTTGGCCACGACCAGATTGTAAGGCGCCTCGGCGGCGGAGGTCTGCGCAGCCGAGGCGCTGCTCGGCGCAAGAGTCGTGCCCGCCAGCAGCAGGGCAAGGGAGGATAGAACAGTACGGGTGAACATGGGAGAAAATCCATATTTGGCAGGGTCGGACTGGCGATAGGGGGCGCCGGTATTTGGGCTTCAACCTAATGTTTTCACGCGGGCATACAAGTTTCCGGAACTCATGGCGTTCTGTTCTGCCCGGCAGGGTAGGTCCCGTGTCGAACGGGTGATAAGAGACACTCATGATCACGCCTCCCGAGACGCCGGTGCTACCCGCCGCCGTAGACCTTTTCGCCATCGGCCTGTTCGCCCTTTCCGGTGCGCTCTCGGGCATACGGACCCAGCAAAGCTACGTCACGGTGGCCTTCTTCGCGCTGATCGCGGGCGTGGGCGGCGGCACGGTACGCGACCTCCTGATCGATGCGCCGGTATTCTGGGTTCACGACCGGCTCGTGGCGCCGGTTTGCCTCGCCGTGGCAACGCTCGCCTGGTTCACGCCCGCCAACTGGTACAACGCCCGGATCCTCGTCTGGGCCGACGCACTGGGTATGGCCGTCTATTCCGTCCTGGGGACGATCAAGGCCATGGGCTGGGGTGTGCCGCCTGTCCCCTCATTCCTGATGGGCGTGATGACGGGGTGTGCGGGCGGCATTATCCGCGACGTTATCGCAGGCCAACCCTCGATCCTCATGCGTCCGGAACTTTACGTCACGGCCTCGGCCCTCGCCTCAGGCTGTGCCGCGCTCCTGATCGCGCTCGACACCCCGCCGATCACTGCCTGGATCTGCGGCGCGCTGGCCGGCTTCATCTTGCGCGGAATAGCGATCCACTGGTCCATTGGCCTGCCCACCCACGGCGGCGAGGACGAGGGCCCGCCCCGACAGACCTGAGCTGGTCGGGACGCGGCTCTCATCAGATCATCGCGCGCCCATCGACCGCGACCGAGCGCACACGCCCATCTCCGTCGATACTGCAGGCAAACCCCCGGCCATCCTTGAGCCGCCCTTCAACCGCAACGCGGCCGTTCATCCGATCCACCTTGTCGACACTGCGTACGCTGTAACGCGAACCGCCCTCGACCTCGTCGGTGCAGGTATCCACGGCCATGCCAAAACCCGAGGCCCCGACCTCCTCGCGCAAGCGGTCATCCTCATAGGGCGCCGCATAGCCCGGATCGCCCACCACCGGGCCACCAGGATAAGCCGGACGGTCATCGCCTCGTTCGTAGTCACGACCGTAGTCATCATCTTCGTAAGCGTCCCGAGGCCGGGCTACGCGCTCGGGCTGGTTGGACTTGCTCGCCGCGCTGGCAATGGCGACAAAGCCTCCGCCGATCAGAAGTCCGGCAAGCAGGCCACCACCACCGCCGCCACGATGGTGGTGGTGGTGGCGCGGCGGGCCCGGATAACGGCCCCAGCCATGGGCCATGGCGGGCGAAACGGTCATGACCGTGGCCGCCAGGGCAGCCAGCGAAGCACTGGTACGCGAACGCAGGATGTTCATAACTCAAGTTCCCAATCGGCGCGCACGATCCGCGCCATCCCAATCAGCAGGTTTCCGGATGCGCCAAAGCGTCTTTCCCGGCGCTGAACCGCACAGGCGGACAGCACGCCATCAGCGCAGGCCGCGAATACCCGAAAAGTCGAGGTCACGCAGACCTCCACGGTAATTCACCTTGCAGGTGAACTTGCCGGTATCAACACGGCTGCGGCGATCCCACCCCCCGCCGCGGCGATGCTCGAGCGCAATCCGGCCCTTGATCTTGTAGCCATAGTCCTTGCGGTCGACCTCGCGAATATCGGTCACACGGGCGCGCTCCCCGTAACGATGTGCGGTACGGGTCGCCGCCGCGACGCAGCGATCCACCGCATCGCGCGAGCTTACACCGCGAAAGCCACGACCGTAACGGCGATCGCGCCCGCGCGGGTGGCCATAGGCATAACGATCCCGGTCGTTGCTGGCCGACGCGGCCAGCGCGGCAACACCGCCCACGACCAGCGCGCCGGCAATCACCGTCCCTGCATCGACCCGGCCACCACCATCGCGCGCCATGGCCGGGGTTGCCGTGGAGGCCGCCATTGCGCCGACCGCCATGGTCCCGACCAGTCCCTTGCCGAGAGCGGATTTCATCAGGGTGTGCATGAGGCGTTCCTCCTTGTTTCGGCGCGCCGGGCCCAATGCCCGGCGACAGACACGGTTTAGCAAAGAGGCGCTGATACCCGCCTGAACCCGGGCATCAGCCATTGTTCATATTCATACCGAAATACCTGAACAATCAGGAATCCGGAACGTCCAGGCTTGTCCACTCCGCCATGAACGAGAGGATATCCGCCGCTTCTTCGATAACCTTGTCGGTCGGTTTGCCCGAGCCATGCCCCGCCCGCGTCTCGATACGGATGAGATGGGGCTTGTCACCCAGTTTCGCATGCTGAATGGCGGCCGCGTACTTGAACGAATGGCCCGGAACCACGCGGTCATCGGTATCCGCCGTCGTCACCAGTACGGCCGGGTAGTCCTGCCCCTCGGCAATGTTGTGGTAGGGCGAATAGCGCCGAATGATCCTGAAGTCGGCTTCCTTGTCGGGATAGCCAAAGTCGTCGACCCAATAGCGCCCCGCGGTGAAGCGATCGAAGCGCAGCATGTCCATGACCCCGACCTGCGGCACGGCAGCCGCAAACAGGTCCGGGCGCTGGTTCGTCACCGCGCCAACCAACAGGCCGCCGTTAGAGCCGCCGTTGATCGCCAGACCGTCCTCAGTCGTAATCCCTTGCGCCTTCAGGTACTCGCCCGCCGCAATGAAATCATCAAAGACATTCTGCTTGTTCTCGCGCCGTCCGGCATCGTGCCAGGCACGGCCATACTCGCCGCCCCCGCGCAAGTTCGCCAGTACATAGGCCCCGCCAGCCTGGATCCAAGCCATCCGCGAGGCCGAGAAGTCCGGTGTGAGCGCGATGTCGAAACCGCCATAGCCGTAAAGCAGCGTCGGCACCGGCTTGCCCGCGGCGACAACATCCTTGCGGCGCACGATGAACATCGGAACCTTCGTGCCATCCTTCGAAGCATAGAAGCGCTGTTCAATCGCGAAGTCTTCAGGATCGAAGTCCATCTCGGGCTCGGCAAACGGCGTGGTCTCACCCGTCTCGATATTCATGCGGAAGATCGAGGGCGTGCGGTTGAAGCTGGTAAAGGAGTAGAAGGTCTCAGGGTCGCCCGGCTTGCCGTGGAAGCCCGAGGCCGTCCCGATCCCGCTCAGCGAGAATTCCTGCGCACTCTTGCCATCGAGACCCACAATAACCGCATGGCTTGCCGCATCGCGCATGTAGTTGAGGACGAGGCGGTTGCCCACGATACCCGCACGCTCGAGAATGTCCTCGGCCTGGGGCACAACCTCTTGCATCTTGGGCGTTTTTCCACCCAGATCGATCTGGACGAGGCGCTTTCGCGGCGCGTTCCTGTTGGTGACGAACCAGAGCTTGTCGCCCATACCCTCAACAAGTTCCCAGGCATCATCGAAGCCGCCGACAACCACGCGCGGGGTCCAGTCCTTGCTGGTGATATCGATCGCGTGGATCTCGAAACGCGCATCGGTGCCGATGCTGCTGGTGACGACGGCCCAGTGGCCATCCTGCGTCGTCGAGACCGAGTGATTATATTCAGGATGCTCAGGCGTGCGGTAGACCACGGTGTCTGCGGACTGGGGAGTTCCCAGTTCATGGTAATAGACCGTGTGGTCGAAATTGGCGCTCTGGAAAGCCTCACCCTCACCTGGCTCGGGATAGCGCGAATAGAGGAAGCCCTTTTCGCCGACCCAGGCAAGGTCCGAGAACTTGACCCATCGGATCTCGTCTTCAAGGACTTTGCCAGTCCCCACATCGAGGACATGGAGGATACGCCAGTCGCTGCCGCCGTCCTGCACGCTATAGAGGAGGTAGGAACCATCCTTCGACGGTCTCCAGCCCGACAGCGCTGTGGCCCCGTCGCTTGCCCAGGTATTGGGATCGATCAGCAGGCGCGGCTCGCCATCCAGCCCATCGCGCATGAACAGCTGCGACTGGTTCAGAAGCCCTGAGTTGCGCGTGTAGAAGTAGCGCTCGCCCGCCTTTTCCGGCAACCCGAAGCGCTCGAAATTGAGAAGGCCACGCACCTTCTCCTCGAACCAGCCCCGCTGGGGCAATTGCTTAAGATAAGTATCGGTGAAGGCGCTCTGCCGGGCCACCCAGTCAGCGACCTCCTTGTCCTCACGCACATCGTTTTCAAGCCAGCGGTAGGGGTCCGCGATCTCTTCCCCGAACAGCACCTCGACAACGTCGCCGCGCCGGGTCTCGGGATAATTCTTATCTGTCAGTTCGTTCGCGAAAACAGACGAGGCCGCGAGGACCGACAGGGCTGTCGTCCAACGAAGGATATTGCGCATGAAAAAGAACAACTCCCGGGAAGATACGTTGCGCCCAAACGAAAAGGCGGCCGCGAGACTGCATCTCGCGGCCGCCCCCGTCAATTTCGGAAAACGGACGTATCTTTGCTTGTCAACAGGACCGGTAGGCCCTGCCCAAGGCCTTACGCTTCGGCGTAATCTTCGGCCTCGTTCATGACCGGGCCCGAATCTTGGCCCTTGGCCTCGGTGTCACGGTCGACGAGTTCGATGATCGCGATCGGCGCGGCGTCCGAAGCGCGGTAACCGGCCTTGATGATGCGGGTGTAGCCGCCCGGACGACCGGCGTAACGCTCGGCCAGAACTTCGAACAGCTTGTTTTCCTGGGCCTCGTCCATGATCTTGGCGTGCGCAAGGCGACGGTTGGACAGGCCACCGTGCTTGGCAAGCGTGATCAGCTTCTCGATGTAGGGACGCAGTTCCTTCGCCTTGGGCGTGGTGGTCTGGATCTGCTCGTGCTTGATCAAGGCTGCGGCCATGTTGCGCAGAAGGGCGGCGCGGTGGCCGGACTTGCGCTGCAGCTTACGGCCGGAATACTTGTGACGCATGGGTCATCTTCCTGTTCGTCAGGCAGCCGGTTAGGTACTGCCCGCCGGGCGATGTGGACAAGGCCACCGCCCAAAACCTTCTCACGGGTATCCGCGAAGAACGGCCCTAATGCGGATTTTCAGGAAAGAGTCAAGGATTCGTGGGAATCCGGGACGCCATTTCCTACACGCCACCCCCTTCAGCCACCATTGCAGCCAGTTCGTGCCCATGCGGATCGCGGAAATGGAAACGGCGCCCGCCCGGGAAAGCAAAGATCGGTAACGTGACGAAGCCGCCTGCGGCCTGCACGCGCGCGAGGGTTTCCTCAAGGTCCTCGACTTCGATCACCGGGAGCATCTGTGCAGTCCACTGCGCCGCATCGCCGTTGAGGCCCATGTCGACATCGCCCGTCATCGTCGACGCGTAATCTGGACCGAAGTCGGTAAAGGACCACCCGAAAGTAGCCTCGTAAAATTCCTTCTGGCCGGGTACATTGCGCACCGGCAGTTCGACGTAGTTCAGGCGGGCCATCACACTCCCCTTGCGTTCTTTATATGTTCTAAACGAAGAATGAAAAGAGGCAAGCAAGCGATTCATCATCCCTTGCCCCTGCGGACTGTCTGATCGACCTCCCCCCGCCAAGGCACACCCTCAACGAAAAGTAGGATTTACCTAGGGAACGTGTGAGCCAGTGCATCCGGCATACCCTGGCCAAGACAGGCGACGGCTCTCGAAATCCCCCTTTTCGAACCTCCGAAGAAAAAGGCCCCGCAGTTTCCTGCAGGGCCTCTTCAATTTGGTATCGGAAGGACCGATCAGCCGAGCAGTTCCTGCTCCAGCTTCTTGGCCATCTCTTCGATGTTTTCGGGCGGCCAGCCCGGGATGTCCATGCCGAGGCGCAGACCCATCGAGGAGAGAACTTCCTTGATCTCGTTGAGCGATTTGCGGCCGAAGTTCGGCGTTCGCAGCATCTCGGCCTCGGTTTTCTGGACCAGATCGCCGATGTAGATGATGTTGTCGTTCTTGAGACAGTTGGCCGAGCGGACCGACAGCTCGAGTTCGTCGACCTTCTTGAGAAGGTAACGGTTGAGCTGGTTGGTGTCGCTCTCTTCCTGGCTCTGCGTACCGCCGGCAGCCATGCCGACCATCGCCGGCTGACCGACGGGGGCGATGTCCTCGAAGTGGACAAACAGCGCCAGCTGGTCCTGCAGGATGCGGGCCGAGTAGGCCACGGCATCTTCGGGAGTCACGGTGCCGTCGGTTTCGACAGTCAAGCTGAGCTTGTCGTAGTCGAGCTCCTGGCCAACGCGGGCGTTCTCGACCTTGTAGCTCACCTGGCGAACCGGCGAGTAGAGCGAGTCAACCGGGATGAGACCGATCGGCGCGTCAACCGGACGGTTACCGACGGCAGGTACATAGCCCTTGCCGGTATCCGCGGTGAGTTCCATGTTCAGGACCGCACCCTCGTCGAGCGTGCAGATCACGAGGTCCTTGTTCATGACCTCGATGTCGCCCGAAACGGCGATGTCACCCGCCTTCACCTGCGCCGGGCCGGTGGCCGAGAGCTGAAGACGCTTGGGGCCTTCACCCTGCATCTTGAGGGCGATCTGCTTCACGTTCAGGACAATGTCGGTGACGTCTTCACGCACACCCGCCAACGACGAGAACTCGTGCAGCACGTTCTCGATCTTGATCGAGGTGATCGCAGCGCCTTGCAGCGAAGACAGAAGAACGCGCCGCAGCGCGTTACCGAGCGTAAGACCAAAACCGCGCTCGAGAGGTTCGGCAACGAAGGTTGCCTTCAGCTTGGGGTCGGGTCCCGGCTTGACCTCAAGGCTGTTCGGCTTCTTGAGTTCCTGCCAGTTCTTGATGTTGACAGTCATGGACTTCCCCTGGGATTACGATGGCGGTTGCGCCCAGGAGCCCATTGAAATGAGCCCATGAAACGCTCCTGAAAACGGGCGACGACCGGTTCGCCGCCCGCAAAAAGGTCGATCAGACGCGGCGGCGCTTCGAAGGACGAACGCCGTTGTGCGGGATCGGGGTCACGTCGCGGATCGACGTGATGGTGAAGCCGACAGCCTGAAGGGCGCGAAGCGCGCTCTCACGTCCCGAACCCGGGCCCTTGACTTCGACCTCGAGGGTACGGACGCCGTGCTCGGCGGCCTTCTTGCCAGCGTCGTCCGCAGCCACCTGAGCGGCGTACGGGGTCGACTTGCGGCTGCCCTTGAAGCCCATCATGCCGGCCGAGGACCAGCTGATCGCATTGCCCTGGGCGTCGGTGATGGTCACCATGGTGTTGTTGAAGCTGGCGTTGACGTGGGCAATGCCGCTCGTGATGTTCTTGCGCTCGCGCCGCTTAATGCGCTGGGGTTCGCGTGCCATGTTCGTGTATCCTGTCGAATAGTCGCTGCGGGAAACCGAAAACCTTTAAGGTTCCCGTGCTTACTTCTTCTTGCCGGCGATCGGCTTGGCCTTGCCCTTGCGGGTGCGCGCATTGGTGTGCGTGCGCTGGCCACGGACCGGAAGACCCTTGCGATGACGCAGGCCACGGTAGCAGGCGAGGTCCATCAGGCGCTTGATGTTCATCGCGGTTTCACGACGAAGGTCACCTTCCACGAGGTGATCGGCATCGATGGTTTCGCGGATCTGGAGCACTTCGGCGTCCGAAAGATCCTGGATGCGGCGGGTGTGATCAATGCCGAGCTTGTCGGCGATCTCGACGGCCTTGGTGCGACCAATACCGTGAATGTAGGTGAGCGCGATGATCACGCGCTTGTTGGTGGGGATGTTCACCCCGGCAATACGAGCCACTTAAATCTCCTGCTCCACAGGGGCGCGTCGCCGCTCCCCTATCTCAACGCTGAAACAAACCACCCGATCCACAAACGCGAACCGACCGGCAGGCGACTTACTCAAAGCCAGACCATCCGGACGCAGCGATTCTGTCGAGTGAAGGGGGCGCTTAAAACGATTCGGCAGACCTGTCAATGCAGCCGACACGAATTGCGAGCCTTGCGCCAAGATTTGCGCAGCCCGGTCAAGCGCTGAATCGATTATACCTTGCAAGGGCTCTCGCGTCAAAGTGCACCTCGCACAACGGATTGCTCTTCTTGCACGCTCAACGCTCGATTACCTCACCTTCTGGAGGCTCGGGCGCCAGCGGTTCGATGCCAACCGGCGCCTCCTCGACCTTGGCCTCTACCTTGAGATCCGCCTCAGGCACGGGATCGAGCCCGAGATCGCCGCCGGGAAAGGCCTGTGCAAAAGCCCCACCAAGCTCGGACGTAAGGCGCTCAAGCTGGGCTCCGAGCATGGTATCGACCGATCCGGCCATCCTTTCGACGGGCTGGCGCATATAGCCGCCAACCACGTATTCGAGGAGCAGAACCGTAGCATCGCCCTCCCCATCCCGCGGCTTGAGCTGGATCGTGAGTGTCCCGTTCACCGCTTCGGACTGCAGCGGACCAAGCGCGCCTGTCATGCGCAGCACGCGCGGACGCTCGATATAGACCACCCGCATATGCTCGACACTGCCCTTGGGTGCCCCGCGCGGCGACGTGTCGTGAGGCAGCAACTCACAGAAGCAGCCACCTGCCTTGGGATCGATGGAGAGATTGGCAGCGTCCCCGGACCAGGTATGCGCCGAATCCCACCATCCTGCCGGGTGCACTACCGCGTCCCAACTCTTGTCCACACTGGAAGGAATCTCAACCATGTGGCGCACGACGAAGCCACGCTCATTGACTTCGGCAACCTTGGCCTCGGCCAGATAAGGTGCGCCCAGGCCCAAAGTGGCGGCGGCGAGAACAGCAGTGCGATGGCGGAAACGCGAGATCTTCATGAAGCCTATAGTCTTGCCGACAAAGACGTACGAAGGCCAGAAAAAAACCGGGACAATCGCCCCGGCTTGTTTTCCAATGCCTACTTGGCGAGGACGCCTTCGATGGAGGCGGTCACATCGTCCATGTCGGCCATCCCGTCGACCTTGGCAACGATCCCGCGCTCTTCATAGATCGGAAGGATCGGCGCCGTCTTCGCACGGTATTCGGCCAGGCGCGTGCGTACGGTCTCGGCGTTGTCATCCGGACGGCGCTTGAACTCGGTGCCACCGCACTTGTCGCACGTTCCCGGAACCTTGGGCTGCTCAAAGCTGTCGTGATAGCCCTTGCCACACGCTGCACAGGTGAAGCGCCCCGTGATGCGCTCGACCAGCGCTTCCTCGTCAACACCCAGCTCGATTACGTGGTCGAGCTTGCGACCGCGCTCGGCAAGGATGCCATCCAGCGCTTCAGCCTGGGCGGCCGTGCGCGGATACCCGTCGAAAATGGCCCCGGTATCCGGCCCCATCGCATCGAGCTCATCACCAATCAGCGCCGAAACGATGGCGTCCGAGACGAGTTCGCCCCGCTCCATGATCGCCTTGGCCTCGAGCCCTGTCGGCGTGCCCGCCTTGACCGCGGCCCGCAGCATGTCGCCAGTCGATAGCTGGCGCATGCCATGGCGCTCAACCAGGCGCTGTGCCTGCGTTCCCTTGCCCGCCCCCGGCGGCCCAAGAAGAATGATATTCACGCGTAACCCCCTCAGTTCTACGTTTCGGCGTACGCTTGCGCTTAGCGCATGCGACCTTTCAGCTTCGCCTTCTTTATGAGATCGCCGTACTGGTGCGCCAGCAGATGCGATTGGATCTGCGTGATGGTGTCCACGGTCACGTTGACAACGATCAGCAGGCTGGTGCCGCCCATGAACAGCAGCGGAAGACCGGTCTGGGCCAGGAACCACTCGGGAATGCAGCACACCGCCGTGAGGTAAGCCGCACCGATCACCGTCACGCGGGTCAGCACGTAATCAAGGTAGTTCGCGGTGTTTTTGCCCGGGCGAATGCCGGGAATGAAGCCACCGTTCTTCTTGAGGTTCTCCGCCGTTTCTTCCGGATTGAACACAACCGCGGTGTAGAAAAAGCTGAAGAAGATGATGCCAGCGGCATAGAACAGCATGTAGAGCGGCTTGCCGTGCCCCAGATACTGGTTCAGCGACACCACGATCTTGCCCATCGTCGAGTCCGGCTGCAGCGAATTGCCGGCGAACTGGGTGATGGTGAGCGGCAGCAGCAGCAGCGAACTCGCGAAGATCGGAGGGATTACGCCGGCCGTATTGATCTTGAGCGGCAGGTGGCTGCGGTCGGCCTGCATCATGCCGCGCTGAGTCGCACGCTTGGGATACTGGATCAGCAAGCGGCGCTGAGCGCGCTCGAAGAAGCAGATCAGCAGGATCATCGCAACGATCAGTGCGATCAGGAACATGATGAGCAGCGAACCGGTGTCCCCGGCCGAATAGGCCTGACCCAGGTTGGACGCGAAGGTCGGCATCTGCGCGACGATACCGGCCATGATGATCAGCGACACGCCATTGCCGATACCGCGCGAGGTGATCTGCTCACCCAGCCACAGCAGGAACATGGTGCCACCAACCAGGCTGATGACCGCGCCAATGCGGAACAGGATGCCCGGATCAACGACGGCGGGAAGACCGCTCGAGGCGCCGTAGGCTTCCAGGCTCACGGCCAGGAAGTAACCCTGGATGGCGCAGAGGCCGACCGTGCCGTAACGGGTGTACTGGTTCAGCTTCTTGCGACCAGCCTCACCTTCCTTCTTCAACGCCATGAGCGCGGGATGAAGCGAGGCAGCCAGCTGCACCACAATCGAGGCCGTGATGTAAGGCATGACACCCAGGGCAATCAGGCTCATGCGCGAGAGCGAACCACCCGAGAAAGTGTTGAACAGGTCGAGGATGCCGCCCTGGGTCTGGCTGTAGAGCTCGCTGAGTATACGGGCGTCCACGCCCGGCAGCGGTACGAAGCTCAGAAAACGGAAAACGATAAGCGCACCGATCGTAAACCAGATGCGCTTCTTCAGTTCGGTGGCCTTGGAGAAATTGCTCAGGCTCAGCGAGCTGGCGATATTGTCGGCACGGGAAGCCATGAGTGTATTAAGCCTCGAATAGCGTGATCGGATTCGGCCTTAGCTGCTGAGAGCACCCTTGTCGAACCCGCGTTCCAGTCCGTCCATATAGACATTCGTAGGAGGGCGGGAACCCTCCGTGCCACCTTCGGCGTGCGAATCCCACATGAATCGCGCAGTACCGTGGTGGCGAAACGCACGAGAGGGCGAAACGCGCTGCGCTCCGCCCTCTCCTTATTGCGTTACCGCACCTCGGCGAATCAGGCCTCGGCGGCTTCCTTGGCGGGAAGGATCACCTTGCCACCAGCCTTTTCAACGGCTTCCACAGCGCCCTTCGAGGCACCGGCAACGTTGAATTCGACCTTGGCGGTGAGTTCACCCTTGCCCAGGAGACGCACGCCGTCCTTGCCACCACGAGCAAGGTTAGCAGCCTTCAGAGCTGCGTGATCGACGGTGCCCGAGATGTCGAGCTTGCCGGCGTCGATCGCCTTCTGAATCATGCCCAGGTTCACTTCCGCGTAGTCCTTAGCGAACTTTGCGTTGGTGAAGCCGCGCTTCGGCAGGCGCATGTGAAGCGGCATCTGGCCGCCTTCGAAACCCTTGACGGCAACGCCCGAACGGCTCTTCTGGCCCTTCTGACCACGTGCGGAGGTCTTGCCCTTGCCCGAACCGATACCACGGCCGACACGCATGCGGCGGTGACGGGCACCGGCATTGTCACGGAGATCGTTAAGATTCATAATCTGCACTCGCTTTCGCTTTTCATCGCGCTGGATGGGAAGCGGGCCCCATAGGTGAAAGGCCCGGGACTGTCACCCCCTAATCGTGAACCGGCGCCTACTTGCCGAGACCGAAGACCAGCTTGGCATCACCTGACACCGTGGTCGCAAAAGCGTCTCGCGCGGGAGTCCAACGCACGACCTTCATCGCAACTTCACACAGTTCGGCATCGAATTCGGCCGAATTCGAGGCAGGTACCAGCTCGCAGCTGGTCGAATTGCCAGCCTCATCAATGGTAAACTGCAACTCATAGCGCGAGAAACGGCGCTGACGCAGAATCGGATCGTAGCGGTGCTTGATCTGGAAAAACGCACGATTGAAATCGGCCAGGCTCGCATCGTCGTAGCGCGGGTTCTGCCGCAGGCTGGCGAATTCCTCCTCGCTGACATACGAACGCAGCCGTCCGATCATATCCGTCCAGCGCATGAGGCGCGCGACTTGCAGGGGCGACTGGCGATCAATCGCGGTCTGGCAACGCGCCCCTGTCGGGCTGGCCCCGGCCTCGATCAGAACGTCCGCTGTACGCCAGCGCTGATAGGCGATGGCCCAGGCAAGCGGCGTGAGGCCGAACATGTCTGGCTTGTCGATGTCCTGCGGCCGCGCCTCGACAAGCCGACGCAACTGGCCGACGGCATTGTGGCGCGCAGCATAGCCCATCGTGTCCACCGCCTCGCCTGACTGGAGATCGGCAAAACCATAGGGCTGCGAAATCGGCTCGTCCGGCCGTATCTCGGGTTCGGGGCCCACATCCGAGACGGGGCGGCAGATATCACGATAGGGATAGTGCGGGTCGGCCATGAGGGCCGCATTGTACTGTCGCCCGAAAGCCGTGGCGGGAACATCAGCCCCCCTGCCCTCAGCCGCGGCAAGATCCGGCACAAACGCCAGCGCCCGGATTGACCAGGCCGCCGGACTGCCCAGAAGCCGGCACTGCGCGTTGTAGAGATCGAGCGAGACACCCTTCGGTGTCGTCGCCGCGGCAAGGCGAAAATCACCGCGCGCAATGGCGCTGGCTGCCTCCGCAGCGGCATCGGGACTCGCGCCTGAGGCCAGCGCCCTACGCAGAGCGATGTCTCCGGCACGCATTGATGCCAGCACCTTAGGATCTGCGCGAAAATCGTTGCACACGGCCACGGCCTCACCTTCAGGAACAAGGGCTCCGTCAGAACCAGGCTCATCCCCGCTGCACGCGCTCAGACCAAGCGCCAGCGCACCCGCCAGCGCGCACCGGCGCGACAACACCGAACCAAGCAGGCCACGTAACATCGATGCAGGCATTACCATCTGGAAGACATCCCGGAAGGACGAGTAGAAGGCGAGAGCGCATAGCACAGGTGCCCCTGAATGAAAGCTGCATCGCGCAGCTCCCCGCCAAACCCATGCGAAAAGGGCCCCGATGCAAAGCACCGGAGCCCTTTCAATTATCAGCTCGCTGCCCCCGGAGGAGCGGCAGCCAGGTCAGTCGACCACGGCCACCATGTGCGGGAGCTTGGCAATCGCTCCACGAACTTCGGGGGTGTCCTCGAGTTCGACAACCCGGTGCATCTTGCCGAGGCCCAGACCGATGAGGATCTTCTTCTGGCTCTCGGGGCGACGGATCGGCGAACCGATCTGCTTGATCTTGATCTTGGCCATTGTCGCTTACTCCACGATGGCTTCAGCTGCGGCTTCCGCCTCAGCTTCGGTCGCACCGCCACGACCCAGCAGGTCGGAGACCTTCTTGCCACGACGCTGAGCCACCGCCTTCGGCGAGGACTGGTCGGTCAGGGCGTCGAAGGTGGCGCGGATCATGTTGTACGGGTTCGAGGTGCCGACCGACTTGGTCACGACGTCAGCGACGCCCAGGCTCTCGAACACGGCGCGCATCGGACCGCCGGCGATGATGCCGGTACCGGCCGGAGCCGTACGGACATTGACGCGGCCCGCACCAAAGTGGCCCTTGCCGTCGTGATGAAGGGTACGCCCCTCCTTCAGAGCGACGCGGATCATCTTCTTCTTGGCCGAAGCGGTTGCCTTGGTGATCGCCTCGGGAACCTCGCGAGCCTTGGCATGGCCAAAGCCGACGCGACCCTTGCCGTCACCCACGACGACGAGTGCTGCGAAACCGAAGCGCTTACCGCCCTTGACGGTCTTCGAGACGCGGTTGATGTGAACCAGCTTCTCGATCAGCTCTTCGCCCTGCTCCTCGTCGTCGCGACGGCCACGACGGTCGTCACGACGGCCACGGCCACCGCGCTCGCCACGGCCACGGCCGCCACGACCACGACCGCCATCACGGCTCTCGCGCTGCTCCTGGGGAGCACCGCCCTGCGGGTTGTCAGCCGCGATAGGCTGCTCACTGCTGGTGGTGTTGGTGTTTTCGTCAGCCATGCTCAGAACTCCAGCCCGCCTTCGCGGGCGGCATCGGCCAGCGCCTTGACGCGACCATGATAGAGGAAGCCGCCGCGATCGAACACAACCGAAGTGATGCCCGCCTTCTTGGCGGCCTCGGCGAGTTCCTTGCCCACGCGGATGGCGGCATCGGTGTCAGCGCCCTTGCCGCCAAGCGTGTTGGCAGCAGTGACCGTACGGCCCTGCGCATCGTCGATGATCTGGGCGTAGATGTGACGTCCGGTGCGGTGCACCGAAAGACGCGGACGACCCGAAGCCGACGCGCGAAGGGCGGTGCGCACGCGCTGACGGCGGCGCTGGAAAAGGGAAAGCTTTGCCATTACTTCTTCTTCCCTTCCTTGCGGAAGATGTACTCGCCGCGGTACTTGATACCCTTGCCCTTGTAAGGCTCAGGCTTGCGCCAGCGACGAATCTCGGCCGCAATCTGGCCGACCTTCTGCTTGTCGATGCCCGAGATCTCGACGGTGGTGTTATCCGGCGCCTTGATCTCGATACCTTCGGGGATGTCGATGTCGACATCGTGCGAATAGCCGAGCTGCAGCTTGAGCTTCTTGCCCTGGACCTGTGCGCGGTAGCCGACGCCCTTGAGTTCAAGGACCTTCGAAAAACCTTCGGTCACGCCGCCAACGAGGTTGGCGACGAGCGTGCGCTGCATGCCCCAGTGGCTGCGAGCCACCTTCGACTGGTTGATCGGCGACACGCCAACAGAACCATCTTCGACGGTGTAGGTAACCTGGTCAGACACGCCCATTTCGAGCGTACCCTTAGGACCCTTGACGGTCAGCACGTTGCCTTCGAGCTTGGCAGTAACGCCGGCCGGAATAGCAACCGCCCTCTTACCAATGCGGCTCATCAGAACACCTCCGCCAGCACTTCGCCACCGACGTTGTCGGCACGTGCTTCGGCATCCGAGAGCACGCCCTTGGGCGTCGAGACGATGGTGATGCCAAGGCCATTGCGCACAACCGGGAGTTCCTTGGAACCCGAGTAGACACGGCGGCCAGGCTTGGAGACGCGAGCGATGTGCTTGATAGCAGGCTCGCCTTCGAAGTACTTCAGCTCGATGCGCAGCTGCGGATGGCCACCGGTGGTGTCATCGCTGTAACCGCGGATGTAGCCCTCACGTTGGAGAACCTCGAGCACGCGCGCACGCAGCTTGCTGGCGGGGGAAAGGACGGAGTCCTTCTTCGCCTGCTGGCCGTTGCGGATGCGGGTGAGCATATCACCCAGGGGATCGGTCATAGCCATTGCTTATGTATCCCTTACCAGCTCGACTTGGTCACGCCGGGGATCATGCCCTTGTTGGCAAGATCACGCAGCTCAACGCGGCACAGGCCGAACTTGCGGTAGTAACCACGCGGACGACCGGTCGTGGCGCAGCGGTTGCGAACCCGGGTGGGGTTGCCGTTGCGCGGGATCTCGGCCAGCTTCAGACGTGCGATGAGACGCTCGGTTTCGTCGAGCGAGGTGTCATCGGCAATCGCCTTAAGGCGTTCGTACTTACCAGCGTACTTCTTGACGAGCTTCTTACGACGCTCGTTCTTGTTCACGGAACTCAGTTTCGCCATGGACTTAAGCTCTCTTCCTCAGCGGCGGCTCACGCCGCCTCCTTCTCTTCCGCGGCTTCTTCAACCGGGAACGGGAAACCGAAAAGACGCAGCAGCTCGCGTGCTTCTTCGTCGGTCTTGGCGGTGGTGGTGACGATGATGTCCATGCCACGCACCTTCTCGATCTGATCGTAGCTGATCTCCGGGAAGATGATCTGCTCCTTCAGGCCCATCGCGTAGTTGCCGCGGCCATCGAACGACTTGGCGTTCAGACCACGAAAGTCACGGATGCGGGGCATCGCGATCGTGATGAGGCGATCGAGGAATTCATACATGCGTTCGCGGCGAAGGGTGACCTTGCAGCCAATCGGCATGCCTTCACGCAGCTTGAACTGCGCGATCGACTTGCGGGCCTTGGTGATTACGGGCTTCTGGCCGGCAATCTTTTCCATTTCGGCCGCGGCGGTCTGGACCTTCTTCTTGTCCTGGCTCGCCTCGCCCACGCCCATGTTGAGCGTGATCTTCTCGATCGAAGGCACTTCCATCACGTTCTTGTAGCCGAACTTTTCGGTCATCGCCTTAACGATTTCCGCATCGTACTTCGAACGCATACGCGGGGTATACTTATCAGCCATCGATGGTCTCCCCGGTCTTCACGGCCACACGGACCTTCTTGCCGTCCTTCTCTTCGAAGCGAACGCGGGTCGGCTTGCCGTCAACGGCAACCGCGACCTTGCTGATCGCCATCGGAGCCGGATTGCGCTCGATGCCGCCCTGCGGGTTCTGCTGGGTCGGCTTGCGGTGGCGGGTGGCGACGTTCACGCCCTCGACCAGGACCTTGCCGTCCTTGGGCATGACCTGGAGAACAGCGCCGGTGCGGCCCTTGTCCTTGCCCGACAGAACAACGACCTGGTCACCCTTCTTGATCTTCGCGGCAGCCATTACAGCACCTCCGGAGCAAGCGAGATGATCTTCATGAAGCCCTTGCCGCGAAGCTCGCGAACCACGGGGCCGAAGATACGGGTGCCGATCGGCTCCTCGCTCTTGTTGATGAGCACGGCAGCGTTGCTGTCGAAGCGGATGACGCTGCCGTCGGGACGACGAACGTCCTTACGAGTGCGCACGATGACAGCACGGTGCACGTCGCCCTTCTTGACGCGTGCACGCGGCTGCGCTTCCTTCACCGACACCACGATGATGTCACCGACGCCTGCGAAACGACGCTTCGAGCCACCCAGTACCTTGATGCACTGGACGCGCTTGGCGCCGCTGTTGTCCGCGACGTCGAGATTGGATTGCATCTGGATCATTGATCCGGTTCCTTCTCAACGGCTTGCCGGAACCAGTCCGGCAGTTCCAAAAAAGCTCCCCCGGCGGTTAAGCCGGGGGCATCTCAAATCAGTTGGCGGCCTCTACGTCGAGATTAGCCTCGATGGCAATACCCTTTCCGGCCTGCAACGTATCGAGAACCTTCCAGGTCTTCGACTTTGAGATCGGTTTGGTTTCCTCGATGCGGACGCGATCACCAATGTGGTACGCGTTCTCTTCGTCGTGGGCGGCGTACTTCTTCGAGCGACGGATGATCTTGCCGTAAAGCGGGTGCTTCACACGGCGCTCGACGAGCACGGTAACAGTCTTGTCGGTCTTGTCGGAAACGACGGTACCGATCAGAATACGCTTAGGCATCGTGTTTCCTCCTTACTTCGCCGCAGCCGAACGCTCAGCCTGGAGCGTCTTGATGCGGGCGATGTTGCGACGAACCTCCTTGATCCGGGCGGGGGCCTCGAGCTGGCTCGTGGCGGCCTGGAAACGGAGGTTGAACTGCTCGCGCTTCAGCGCAACCAGCTCTTCGGTGAGCTGGTCGTCGGTCTTGGCGCGGAAGTCTTCAGTCTTGTCAGCCATGAATTAACCCTCCAGGTGCGAGGTGTCGCCAAGACGGGCAACGACCTTGGTCTTGATGGGAAGCTTCATCGCAGCGCGGCTGAAAGCCTCAGCGGCGAGCGGGCCGGCAACGCCGTCCAGCTCGAACAGGATGCGGCCGGGCTTCACACGAGCGGCCCAGTATTCCACCGAACCCTTGCCCTTACCCTGACGGACTTCAGCAGGCTTCTTCGAAACCGGCACGTCAGGAAAGACGCGGATCCAGAGGCGACCCTGGCGCTTGATGTGACGCGTGATCGCGCGGCGAGCCGCTTCGATCTGGCGGGCGGTGATACGTTCCGGCTCGAGAGCCTTCAGGCCGTAGGAGCCAAAGTTCAGATCGGTGCCACCCTTGGCAGCGCCCTTGATCTTGCCCTTGAAAGCCTTGCGGAACTTGGTCTTTTTCGGTTGCAGCATGGTGCTTACTCTATCCTAAGCCTCAACGCGCCGGGCGAACGCCGGAGGTCTGAGCCTCCATCATAAGCCGGTCCTGCGCCGTCGGGTCGTGGCCCAGGATTTCACCCTTGAAGACCCAGACCTTGATGCCGATGATGCCATAGGCGGTCAGCGCCTCGGCTTCGGCATAGTCGATGTTCGCACGAAGAGTGTGAAGCGGCACGCGACCTTCGCGATACTGCTCGACACGCGCGATCTCAGCGCCGCCCAGACGGCCACC
This sequence comes from Novosphingobium sp. BW1, assembly GCF_008107685.1. Classification (GTDB taxonomy): domain Bacteria; phylum Pseudomonadota; class Alphaproteobacteria; order Sphingomonadales; family Sphingomonadaceae; genus Novosphingobium. The sequence continues at coordinate 18,367 of NZ_VIRF01000073.1, read as the reverse complement.
GCACATGATCTTGATGCCTTCGGCACCCAGACGCATGGCCGACTGCATCGCGCGCTTCATCGCACGGCGGAAGGCAACGCGGCGGATCAGCTGGTCCGCAATGCCCTGAGCGATCAGCTTCGCGTCAACTTCCGGCTTGCGGATTTCAACGATGTTCAGCTTCACTTCGCTCGAGGTCATGATCGAAAGCTTCTTGCGCAGCTTCTCAATGTCCGCGCCCTTCTTGCCGATGATCACACCGGGACGGGCCGCGTAGATCGAGATGCGGCACAGCTTGGCCGGACGCTCGATGACCACCTTCGAGATTGCAGCCTGGGGCGCGTTCTCGAGGATGAACTTGCGGATCTTGAGGTCTTCCTCAAGCAGCTTGCCGTAGTCCCGGCCTTCCGCAAACCAGCGGCTGTCCCAAGTACGGTTGATCTGCAGACGCAGACCGATCGGATTGCTCTTATGACCCATGGATCAGACCTCCTCGACTTCGCGAACGACGATCCGCAGACGTGAGAACGGCTTGAGGATCCGGGTGCTCTTGCCACGACCACGGGTGTGGAAGCGCTTCATGGTGATCGACTTGCCGACCGACGCCTCGGCGACGACCAGCGAGTCAACGTCGAGGTTGTGGTTGTTCTCCGCGTTGGCGATCGCCGAAGCGAGAACCTTGCGTGCGTCCACGGCCATGGCCTTCTTCGAGAAAGCGAGGATGTTCATCGCTTCCTCAGCCTTCTTGCCACGGATCAGGGCGGCAACGAGATTGAGCTTCTGCGCCGAACCACGGATCGTGGTGCCGACCGACAGGGCTTCCTTTTCGCCGACGCGGCGGGGTGCTGCCTGCTTGCTCATTAGCGCTTGCCCTTCTTGTCGGCAGCGTGACCCGGGAACGAACGCGTGGGCGCGAATTCACCGAACTTGTGGCCGACCATGTCCTCGTTGACCGAGACCGGGATGAACTTGTGCCCGTTGTAGACGTTGAACGTCAGACCAACGAACTGCGGAAGGATGGTGCTGCGACGCGACCAGGTCTTGATCGGACCAGCGCGGTTGCCGGCATCCTGCGCGACCTCGGCCTTCTTGAGAAGGTACAGGTCGACGAAGGGGCCTTTCCAGACGGAACGTGCCATCGTGTCTTACCTCTTCTTCTTGGCGTGGCGCGAACGGATGATCATCTTGTCCGTCTGCTTGTTGTTGCGAGTGCGGGCGCCCTTGGTCGGCTTGCCCCACGGAGTAACCGGATGACGGCCACCCGAGGTGCGACCTTCACCACCACCGTGCGGGTGATCGACCGGGTTCTTGGCAACACCACGCGTCAGCGGGCGACGGCCCATCCAGCGCTTGCGGCCTGCCTTGGCAAGGGTCTGGTTCTGGTTGTCGGGGTTCGACACCGCACCGACCGTACCCATGCAGTCGCCACGCAGGTAGCGCTGCTCGCCCGAGTTGAGGCGCACGATGACCAGGCCGCGGTCACGACCGACAACCTGAACGTAGGCACCGGCCGAACGGGCGATCTGGCCACCCTTGCCCGGCTTCATCTCGACGTTGTGGCAGATCGTGCCGACCGGCATCTGCGACAGGAGCATGGCGTTGCCCGGCTTCGTGTCGCACTTCTCGGCAGCGATGACCTTGTCGCCGGCAGCGAGACGCTGCGGAGCGATGATGTAGGCCTGTTCGCCATCCGCGTAGTTGATGAGCGCGATGAAGGCGGTGCGGTTGGGATCGTATTCGATCCGCTCGACGGTGCCTTCAACGTCCCACTTGCGACGCTTGAAGTCGATGTAGCGGTACTTCTGCTTGTGACCACCAGCGATGCCACGCGAAGTGACATGACCCTTGTTGTTGCGGCCACCGGTCTTGCGCTTGCCTTCGGTCAGAGCCTTGACAGGCTTGCCCTTCCACAGCGCCGACTTGTCGACTAGGACCAGGCCGCGGCGGGCGGGGCTGGTCGGGTTGTAATGCTTGAGTGCCATCGGATCAGCCCTGTACGCCTTCGGTGATGTCAATCGGCTGCTGACCTTCGGCCAGCGTGACAATCGCCTTCTTCACGTCGCTGCGGCGGTAATCCTTACCGCGCCAGCGCTTGGTCTTGCCCTTGGTCACCAGCGTGTTGACGCTCTTGACCTTGCGGTCGAACAGCGCCTCGACGGCAGCCTTGATCTCGGGCTTGGTCGCATCGCCGGCCACCTTGAAGACGACCGCGTTGTTCTCAGAGAGAAGCGTCGCCTTTTCGGTGATGTGCGGTGCAAGGATCACGTCGTAGTGACGGATTTCTGCAGCGGTCTTAGCCATTGAAGCGCGCCTCCAGCTTTTCGACAGCGGCGCGGGTAAGCACCAGCGTGTCGTGCTTCAGGATGTCGTAGACGTTCGCGCCCTGGGCGGGGAGAACGTTCACGCCGATGAGGTTGCGAGCGGCCTTGGCGAAGTTGTCGTTGACGGCTTCACCGTCGATCACGAGCACCTTCTTGCCGAAGTTCGCCTTGGCGAGCTGACCGGCGAGAACCTTGGTCTTGGCGTCGGCAACGTCGAGGGTGTCGACAATGACGAGACCAGCCTTGGCTTTCGAGGACAGAGCCATCTTGAGACCCAGCGCACGCAGCTTCTTGTTCAGCGACTGGCCGAACTCGCGGCGACGGGCACCGTGGGCCTTACCACCGCCGATGAAGACGGGAGCTGCACGGTCACCGTGACGAGCCGTGCCGCCGCCCTTCTGGCGACCCCACTTCTTGCCGGTGCGTGCCACGTCCGAACGTTCGCGGGTAGCGCGGGCGATGCCGCGGCGGTTTTCCATCTGCCACGTCACGACACGGTGCAGGATGTCCGCGCGCGGCTCGAGGCCGAACACGTCGTCCGACAGCTCGATGTCGCCGTTGCTGGCGGAACCGTCGATATTGAGGACCTGAACCTTCACGACTTAGCCCTCCTGGCCTTCGGTCGCTTCGACAGCCGCGGTGTCTTCCGCGGGGGTGTCAGCAGCCGAATCGTTGCTGTTGGCGGCCGTCTTGAGGCCGGCGGGGTACGGAGCCTCGGCGTGACGGGCGACCTTGACGGCGTCCGAAACGGTGAGCCAGGCATTCTTCGCGCCGGGGACCGAGCCCTTAACGAAGATCAGGCCGCGCTCGTCGTCCACACGGACGATCTCGAGGTTCTGCTGGGTGCGCTGACGGTCGCCCATGTGGCCGGCCATCTTCTTGTTCTTGAACACCTTGCCCGGATCCTGACGGTTACCCGTCGAACCGTGCGAACGGTGCGAGAGCGACACACCGTGGGTAGCGCGCAGACCGCCGAAGCCCCAACGCTTCATGGCGCCTGCAAAGCCCTTGCCCTGGGTGTGGCCGGCAACGTCGACGAGCTGGCCGGGCACGAAGTGCGAGGCCGCGATGGTCGAGCCGACTTCGAGCAGCGCGTCGTCGGCAACGCGGAACTCGGCAACGCGCATCTTGAGCGAAACTTCTGCCTTGGCAAAGTGCTCGCGCTGCGGCTTGGCAACGTTCTTCTGCTTGGCTTCGCCGGCACCGAGCTGAACCGCGACGTAGCCGTCACGATCGTTGGTGCGGACCGAAACCACCTGGCAATCTTCCAGCGCCAGAACGGTCACGGGCACGTGCCGGCCGTCCTCCTGGAAAAGGCGGGTCATCCCGACTTTCTTGGCGATCACGCCAGTACGCATGATCTGTCTCCTCAACAGAGGCCTGCCCGGGCCCATCCCGAACAGGCGTGTCCAGCCCAAAGATGTGATGCATGCCCCGTCCGGGCTGGAATGTTCCCTGCTCAAGGCCCGAATGGCCCGGCGGAAACGAGACGGGGGACGCATTCCCAGCTCAATCCCGAAGGATGGAACCAGAGGTATCCCTTGTGTCCTCTCGGGCCGGTGGCTCTGGAGGCTCTGTCTCTGCACGTTTTGCCGCGCAAAGCCGATCTCTGTGGATCGACAAGGTTATCTGAACCCGAAGGTCCGAATTTCGCCCGATCGTTTAGCGTCCGATCAGAAAGACGGACGGGGTCACCTGAGGCGACCCCGAGCTGGATCAGGCCAGCTTGATCTCGACGTTCACGCCGGCCGCGAGGTCCAGCTTCATCAGAGCGTCGACGGTGGCAGCGTTCGGCTGCACGATGTCAAGCAGACGCTTGTACGTGCGAACTTCGAACTGCTCACGCGACTTCTTGTCGATGTGCGGACCGCGGTTCACGGTGAACTTCTCAATCTTCGTCGGCAGCGGAATGGGGCCCCGAATGAGCGCGCCAGTGCGGCGAGCCGTGTCAGCGATTTCGCCAGTCGCCTGGTCGAGCACGCGGTGGTCAAACGCCTTGAGGCGAATGCGGATGTTCTGAGCTTCCATGTACCTGCTACCGATGAGAAAGAGCCAAAGGGCGCGAAGCCCTGTTAAATTCGAGCCGCGCAACTACACGCTGATGCGCAGTCTAGCAAGCCCTGATTTGCGATTTTCTGCGCCCTGCCCGGCCCGTATCCAACAAGGCCATGGCGGCGCACGATTCTATCACGGGCAAGCCCCGCCGTGAAGCGATCACACCAGGCCCACTCCGGCAGCCCGACCATCCGCTCACGAAGCCTCAAGAGCCCCGCGCGACTCGCAGCCACAGCGCCACAAACGCGAAGGCCCGGCCCTGCTTGCGCAGGACCGGGCCAATCACCTTAGTCGTCAAAGACCTGCGGATTAGGCAGTGATCTTGGCAACGACACCCGAGCCGACGGTGCGGCCGCCTTCGCGGATCGCGAAGCGCAGACCTTCGTCCATGGCGATCGGTGCGATCAGCTTGACCGAGATGGTCACGTTGTCGCCCGGCATCACCATTTCTGTGCCCTCGGGAAGGATCACTTCGCCGGTGACGTCGGTGGTGCGGAAGTAGAACTGCGGACGGTAGTTCGCGAAGAACGGGGTGTGACGGCCACCTTCGTCCTTCGAGAGCACGTAGACCTCAGCCGAGAACTCGGTGTGCGGGGTCACAGTGCCCGGCTTGGCGAGAACCTGGCCACGCTCGACGTCGTCGCGCTTCAGGCCACGGATCAGGGCGCCGATGTTGTCGCCAGCTTCGCCCTGGTCGAGCAGCTTGCGGAACATTTCCACGCCGGTGACGGTGGTCTTCTGGGTGTCGCGGATGCCGACGATCTCGACTTCTTCGCCAACCTTGATGATGCCGGTTTCGACGCGGCCGGTGACAACCGTACCACGACCCGAGATCGAGAAGACGTCTTCGACGGGCATCAGGAACGACTGGTCGGTCGGACGCGGCGGCTGCGGGATGTAGTCGTCAACAGCCTGCATCAGCTCGAGGATCTGGTTCTTGCCGATTTCGTCGTCACGGCCTTCGAGAGCGGCCAGAGCCGAGCCCTTGACGATGGGAATATCGTCGCCCGGGAAGTCGTACGAGGAGAGAAGCTCACGGACTTCCATTTCGACGAGCTCGAGGAGCTCTTCGTCGTCGACCTGGTCAACCTTGTTGAGGAACACGACGAGAGCCGGAACGCCAACCTGACGGGCGAGCAGGATGTGCTCACGGGTCTGGGGCATCGGGCCGTCAGCAGCATTCACCACGAGGATGGCGCCGTCCATCTGAGCGGCACCGGTGATCATGTTCTTGACGTAGTCAGCGTGACCCGGGCAGTCGACGTGCGCGTAGTGACGGTTGGCGGTCTCGTACTCGACGTGTGCGGTCGAGATGGTGATGCCGCGCTCGCGCTCTTCGGGAGCCTTGTCGATGTTGGCGAAATCGACGGCTTCACCGAAGCCGGCTTCTGCCAGAACCTTGGTGATCGCCGCGGTGAGGGTGGTCTTGCCATGGTCGACGTGACCGATGGTGCCGATGTTGCAGTGCGGCTTGTTCCGCTCGAATTTTGCCTTGGCCATCTTACAAACCTTCTTTCACAATGAACTTGAATCTGGGGAATTCGAGGCGGCTCCCACAGAATCGCAGGCGCCGCCCCTAGAACCATTCTTGCCCTTAAGCAAGCTTCTCCTTCACTTCCGCCGCGACGTTGGCCGGAACCTCGTCGTAGTGGCTGAAGATCATCGAGTACTGAGCGCGTCCCTGGGTGAACGAACGCAGCTGGTTCACGTAGCCGAACATGTTGGCGAGCGGCACGTTGGCCTCGACAACCTGGGCGTTACCACGGCTGTCGGTGCCCTGGATCTGACCACGGCGGCTGTTCATGTCGCCGATAACGTCGCCCATGAACTCTTCCGGGGTCACAACCTCGACCTTCATGATCGGCTCGAGGATCTTGATGCCCGACTTCTGCGCGGCTTCGCGCATGCAGCCACGGCCGGCGATTTCGAAGGCCAAGGCCGACGAGTCAACGTCGTGGTACTTACCGTCGACGAGCTCGATGTCGAAGTCGACGATCGGGAAGCCGATGAGCGCGCCGGTGTCGGCGGTCTCACGCATGCCCTTCTCAACCGACGGGATGTATTCGCGCGGGATGTTGCCGCCCTTCACCGAGTCGATGAAGTTGATGCCGGCGCCGCGCTCACCCGGGGTGAGCTTGACCTTCACTTCTGCGAACTGACCCGAACCACCCGACTGCTTCTTGTGGGTGTAGACCAGCTCGACGGGCTTGCCGAGGTATTCGCGGTAGGCGACCTGCGGTGCGCCGACGTTGGCCTCGACCTTGAACTCGCGCTTCATGCGGTCGACGATGATGTCGAGGTGAAGCTCGCCCATGCCCTTGATGATGGTCTGGCCCGATTCGTGGTCGGTCGAGACACGGAAGCTGGGATCCTCGGCAGCCAGGCGTGACAGGGCGAGGCCCATCTTTTCCTGGTCGGCCTTGGTCTTGGGCTCCACCGACAGCTCGATGACCGGCTCGGGGAATTCCATGCGCTCGAGGATGATCGGAGCCTTCTCGGCGCACAGCGTGTCACCGGTAGTGGTCTCCTTCAGACCCGCGACAGCCACGATGTCACCGGCATAGGCCATGTCGATGTCTTCGCGGTTGTTCGAGTGCATGAGCAGCATGCGACCGATCTTTTCCTTCTTGTCCTTCACCGAGTTCAGGTACGAACCCTTCTGGAGGATGCCGGAGTAGATGCGGCAGAACGTGAGCGAGCCGACGAACGGGTCGTTCATAATCTTGAATGCGAGAGCCGAGAACGGAGCTTCGTCGCTCGAGGGGCGGGTCTGCTCTTCCTCGCTGTCGGGCAGCACGCCCTTGATTGCGGGAACGTCGATCGGGCTCGGCATGTAGTCGACAACGGCGTCGAGCAGGGGCTGCACGCCCTTGTTCTTGAACGCCGAACCGCACAGCACGGGCACGAAGGCGCGCTCGAGCGTACCCTTGCGGATCAGCTTCTTGAGCGTGTCGACGTCGGGCTCGGTGCCTTCGAGGTAGGCTTCCATGACATCGTCGTCCTGCTCGACGGCGGTCTCAAGAAGCTTCTCGCGGTATTCCGCAGCCTTGTCGGCCAGGTCAGCCGGAATCTCACCGTAGCTGAACGAAGCGCCGAGGCCGTCGTTTTCCCAGACGATCGAGCGCATCTTGACGAGGTCGACGACGCCCGAGAGGTCAGCTTCCGCGCCGATCGGCAGGGTCAGGACCAGCGGGGTCGCGCCGAGACGGTCGATGATCGACTGAACGCAGTAGTAGAAGTCAGCGCCGGTACGGTCGAGCTTGTTAACGAAGCACATGCGCGGAACGCCGTACTTGTCAGCCTGACGCCACACGGTTTCCGACTGCGGCTCAACGCCGGCAACGCCGTCGAACACGGCAACCGCGCCGTCGAGCACGCGCAGCGAACGCTCGACTTCAATGGTGAAGTCAACGTGGCCCGGAGTGTCGATGATGTTGATGCGGTGCTCTTCACCTTCGCCGTCCTGCGCCTTCCACATGGTGGTGGTGGCAGCCGAGGTGATGGTGATGCCGCGTTCCTGCTCCTGCTCCATCCAGTCCATGGTAGCGGCGCCGTCGTGCACTTCGCCGATCTTGTAGGACTTGCCGGTGTAGTAGAGGATACGCTCGGTCGTGGTGGTCTTGCCGGCGTCGATGTGCGCCATGATACCGATATTGCGGTAGCGTTCGATCGGATGGCTACGTGCCATGGTGCGGATTCCTTAGCAGGAGGGTTTGGAGGCGGATGCGGGCCCAAATAAACCCGTGCCTCCTGAATTGAAAGTGTGACGCGCCCATGACGCCGCCGAAACGGTGCCAAGGCGCGCCACGAAGCGTCTTACCAGCGGTAGTGCGAGAAGGCGCGGTTCGCGTCCGCCATGCGGTGCGTGTCTTCGCGCTTCTTCACGGCGTTGCCGCGGTTGTTGGCCGCATCCATGAGCTCACCCGAAAGGCGCGCCGACATGGTGGTCTCGGGACGGCCGCGCGCGGCCGAGATGAGCCAGCGGATGGCAAGAGCCTGGGCGCGCTCGGGGCGCACTTCGACGGGGACCTGGTAGGTCGCACCACCGACGCGGCGGCTGCGGACCTCGATCTGCGGCTTCACGTTGTTCAGGGCATCGTGGAACAGCTGGACCGGATCGGCCTTGGCGCGGGTTTCCATGGTGTCGAGCGCGCCATAGACGATACGCTCGGCAGCCGACTTCTTGCCGTCGTACATGAGGTTGTTCATGAACTTCGACAGGACCAGATCACCAAACTTCGGATCCGGCAGGATTTCCCGCTTCTCGGGACGACGACGACGTGACATCGTTTTGAATTCCTTGTTCTTGCGGCCGGGCACCGAAGCGCATCACCGACCGTGAAATATCATGTAGCGACGCTCAAGGGCGCCGCTGCCGGATCACTTGGGGCGCTTCGCGCCGTACTTCGAGCGCGACTGCTTGCGATCCTTGACGCCCTGCGTGTCGAGCACGCCGCGCAGGATGTGGTAACGCACACCGGGAAGGTCGCGCACACGGCCGCCGCGGATAAGCACAACCGAGTGCTCCTGCAGGTTGTGACCTTCGCCCGGGATGTACGAAATGACTTCACGGCTGTTGGTGAGGCGCACCTTGGCGACCTTGCGAAGTGCCGAGTTCGGCTTCTTCGGGGTCGTGGTGTACACGCGGGTGCAGACGCCACGCTTCTGCGGGTTCTGCTCCATGGCCGGGACCTTGGACTTGGCCTTCTGCGGCTCGCGACCCTTGCGGATCAGCTGGTTGATAGTGGGCATCTATACTCTTCTTTCAAATGGGAGTGCGATGGATCCGGCCCGCTCCATGGTGCGAAACCCGACCACGGGACGGACCCCTCGCACCCCGGGCCTCAGGGCCGATGCCAAGCTGGAATGGAAGAGTGCAAGCGCGCCGCGCGGATCCCGGCAAACTGCACACAAGCCTCAAAACCGAGGCACATGCACGTCACGCCGCATCCAGCGCGAGCCGAAAAACACTCCACCCGGCCCAGTCGGCGCCGGATTACTCTGCTCGCGGGCTTCGCGGCGTCTCCGGACCGAATCGGACCAGGAGGCAACCCAAAGGATCGCGGCTTCCACCATCAAGAGGCTGGAAAGCCACCGAAAACCACGTACGAGCAGTGTTCAGCTCTATGCTGTTCCGCCGAAGCATGTCCGGAGGAGATGCGAGCCCTTACGCAAAAGCAGTGGTTGGGTCAAGGACCCGCGCCTTGCTGCGCCTCACAGGAAAGCGAGTCCGGCTCCATGCCGGGCCGTAGCGCAGACGCAGCCAACCACGTTGCATCCTGGCGCCGCTGAATACCTGCGCCGTTGGCACGGCGTATACATAACGCACATCGTCAGGATGACTGAACATGGCCCACATCCACCATCGATAAACACGTATAATCGGAAGTTTATCGAATTCTTTACAAATGGAGAATTAACCACGCGACCGAAGTCAAGCCGGAGTCTCCATGCATGGCGTTGCTGCCGCACCTGAAACGTCTGATCGCTGAGCCCGACGGCAACACGATGCTGATCGTGGCGGCCGCCCTCTTGCCCCTTATCGCGATCATCGGTGGCGGGCTCGACATGAGCGTAGCCTACCTTGTGCGCGGCAAGCTTCAGAACGCCTGTGACGCGGGCGTTCTCGCCGGACGCCAGATCATGGAAGGTTCGCGCTGGAACCGGACCGCCGAAGACGAAGCCGATCGCTTCTTTGACTTCAATTTCGAAGAAGGCCTTCTGGGCACACGCGAGGTCGCCTTCGAAGCCAGGCCCAACGCCGACGACACGAACGAGATTCTTGGCACCGCGCACGCGACCGTGCCGATGTCGCTCATGCGCATCTTCGGATACCAGCAGACCGAGGTAACGGTCGACTGCAACGCCAAGCGCGACATGGGCCACAACGATGTCATGCTCGTACTCGACGTCACCGGCTCGATGAACAATGCGCCCAGCTCGGGTGGCTCTACCAAGATCCTCCGCCTGCGCTCGGGAGCGATGGGGCTCTACCGCGCCCTCGACGAGGACAACGGCTCTGTCACGCGTTTTGGCATTATGCCCTATTCGCACACGGTGAACGTGGGACGTTCGCTGATGAACAAGGATATCCTCAAGGAGCAGCCTTACGTCCACGTCGGGCGCGTGTGCTACGGGAATGGCAGGAACCAGAGTTGCTACAACCGACTGGAAACCAAGTGGGTCGATATCAACGAGTCCTCCTGGAACATCGGCCGTGGCGGTGGCGACACCGGCGGCAACACGCAGAACTTCCGCACCAGCGGCGACGGCTGCATCGAAGAGCGTCCCTCGATCGGCAACACGCTCGATCCCTTCGAGATCGAGACCCGCGTGACGCGTGAGGACATCGATACCCGCGCTGGCAACGCGGGTAACCAGCCCGAGCTCCAGTTCGGCCGCTACGATCCCGGCGTACAGGAGATGGAAGATCAGCATGGCTGTCCTTCCGAGGCGACGACCTTGCGCGAATACAGCTCGGAAAGCCGTTTCCAGACGGCCGTCAACGATGCAACCGCGCGTGTCACGGGTGGCACCTATCACGACATCGGCATGCTCTGGGGCGTGCGCTTCATCTCGCGCACCGGCTTCTTCGCCAGCGACAATCCGCTTGAGCGCGACGACGTGCCCGTGCGCCAGCACATCGTGTTCATGACCGATGGCCGGCTCGATACCGACGCGGGCAACGGGGGCCACAACCTCTATTCCGCCTATGGCCTGCAATACTATCAGGAGCGCGTCCGGGGCTCGGGCGCGATGCGCGACCGGCATATCTCCCGGTTCGAATCGGCTTGCACGGTCGCCAAGTCGATGGGCATCACCATATGGGTCATCGCGCTCGACGTAACGGACACCGACGACATCGAGTCCTGCGCGACGAGTTCCTCCCAGTTCTACACCAGCGACGGCTCGGACATGGAACAGATATTCGAAGACATTGGCCGCGGCATCGGCAACCTGAGGCTGACGCGATGACGTTTGCTCCCCTTCTGCGCCGCCTGAGGCGGGACCGGAGCGGCGTCACCGCCGTGGAGTTCGCACTTCTCATTGGCCCGCTCATGGTGCTCCTGACCGGAGCTTTCGACCTCGGTTACCAGTCCTACGTGCTGTCGGTTCTCCAGGGCACGCTCTCGGATGCCGCACGGCGCGCCTCGGTGGAAGAGCCTGAGTTCATGACCGAGGGGGACACGACCGAAGAGCGCGTGGCCGCACAGATCCGCCAGCAGCTTGCCAGCGTAGCCCCCGGTGCCAATCCGCAAGTCACGATCAAGAACTATTACGACTTCAGCGGCATCGGGAATGCCGAGAAGCTGATGACCGACGTCAACGGCAACGGCCGCTTCGATTATGACGACGGCGACTGCTGGCTCGACACCAACGGCAACGGCGAATACGATCTCGATGCTGGCCGCGGCGGCATCGGAGGCGCGAACGACATCGCCTTCTATGAAGCCACGATAGAGGTTGATCGCCTGCTTCCCATCCATCTTTTCACAGACGCCGACGCAGCCGTTTCCCTCACCGCGAAGAGCGCCTTCCGAAACCAGCCCTACAGCGCCCAGGCCGTACCGCCGGTCCTGTGCGGGGAGCGGCGCTGATGAGCCCCCTGCCCACCCGCCTGCGGGAACTGGAAACCGATGAGAGCGGCGTCGCGATCATTGAATTCGCGCTTATCGCGCCGCTCTTCCTGATGGTCCTTTGCACCGGCCTCGAACTTGCCAACTACGCCCGCGCGCAACTTCGCGTGAGCGAGATCGCCATGAGTGTCGCTGACAACGCAGGCCGCGTCATGGGCGGGATTGACGAGGCCAATGTCCAGGAGGTCTTCGCCGGAGCCGCCTCCATCGGTGAGAGCATCGATTTCGAGGCGAATGGCCGCATCGTCCTCTCCTCGCTGGAGAGCAACGGCCGCAATGGCCGCAGTGCCGGTCAGATGATCCGCTGGCAGCGCTGCTGGGGCGATGGTAACTTCGAGCCCGCCTATGGCACGCAGGGCACAGGCCGCACCAATGACGCGCTGGCGCAGGGCATGGGCCGCAACGGGCATCGCATTGCCGCGTCCTCGAACACCGCGATCATGTTCGTGGAAGCCAGTTACGCGTACCAGCCGCTGATCGTCGCCGCCTTGTTCAATCCCGGCACGATCCGGTACGAAAGCGCCTTCAATGTGCGCGGGCGGCAGAACCAGGAACTGAGCAACGCACAAGGCCTGACCGTTGCCCACTGCGACTGATACCAACCTGCGCTGAGGCTGACTCATTTGGGGATTCCCACCGGGGCGAAAGTCTGAGTCAATAGCGTCCTGCTTCAGGTGGACGCGATAGTGGGGCGAGCGGTTGCATTGCGGGAGGATGATGCCGGGACGCCCCCTTTTTGTCTTTTCAGGCTCTATCGGGCCTGGCTATCACGCCATGGCGGCGGCTGCTTCCCGGCTTGAGGTCATCTTGCTCACCACAAAGATGGCAAGCGTAGAAGCGATGACGCCCGGAATGATTTCGTAGACACCGGGTCCGCCCAGGAAGCTCGCGTTCCATTCCATGGCGATCCAGAAGATCACGACCAGTGCGCCCACAATGAGGCCCGAGACTGCGCCTGCTCCCGACATGCCGCGCCAGGTCAACGCGAGCAGGATCATCGGACCGAACGCCGCGCCGAAACCGGCCCAGGCGTTTGAAACAAGCTGGAGCACCTCGCTCTCGGGATCGCCAGCGATGGCGATGGCCGCCAGCGAGACGATAAGGACCGCCACGCGACCCACGTTCACGATCTCGCGCTCCGATGCGTCCTTGCGCAGGAACAGGCGGTAGAAGTCCTCTGCCAGCGAACTGGAGGAGACCAGCAGCTGCGAGGAGATCGTGCTCATGATCGCAGCCAGGAGCGCGGCGAGCAGGAACCCGGTGATGAGCGGGTGGAAGAGCAGGTGCGCCAGCGCGATGAAGATCGTTTCAGGATCATCGAGCGGAATGCCGTTGCGCTGCATGTAGGCGCGGCCCGCAAGGCCCACGCCCAGCGCGCCGATCAGCGAGACCAGCATCCAGCCCATACCGATGTTGCGCGCAACCTTGACGTCCTCGACACTGCGCACGGCCATGAAGCGCACGATGATGTGCGGCTGTCCGAAGTAGCCCAGCCCCCATGTCACCGCCGAAAGCCAGCCGATGAAGGTCAGGCCGTGGGTAAGGCTGAGGAAGTTGGGATCGATTTCGGTCAACGTCACTTCCATCTGGGCAAAGCCATCGCCCTGCCCACCCCAGAGCACCACGACGGGCATCAGGATCAGTGCGACGACCATGATGCAGCCCTGGCAGAAGTCGGTGAGCGAGACGGCCAGGAAGCCGCCGATCATCGTGTAGGCCAGCACCACGCCCGCGGTCATCCAGATCCCGAACATGTAGTCGCTCATGCCGACATCGCCGAAGAGCCCGGCAAAGCTGGTGACGAAGAGCTTGCCGCCGCCGACGAGACCGGCCGCTGTATAGACGGTGAAGAAGACGACGATGATGACCGCCGACACCACGCGCAGCAGCGTTGCCTTGTCAGGGAAGCGATTGGCAAGGAATTCGGGAATGGTCAGGGCGTTTCCGTAGGAGACCGTCTGCTCGCGCAGGCGCGGTGCAACGACCACCCAGTTCACCAGCGCGCCCAGGAAAAGGCCAATGCCAATCCAGGCTTCAACCAGCCCCGAGGCGTAGAGCGCGCCCGGCAAGCCCATGAGGAGCCAGCCCGACATGTCCGAAGCCCCGGCGGAGAGCGCCGCGACTGCCGGGTGCAGGTTGCGCCCGCCCAGCAGGTAGCCTTCAGAATCCTCGGTGGACTTCTTCCAAGCATAGAGACCGATGCCAAGCATCAGGACAAAGTAGAGGGTTAACGATATCAAGGTTCCTGTCTGCATAAGCCGAGGACATAGCCACCCGAGTCGCAAAACCCAAGGCGTGCAGGGGAGAAAGCCCGAAATTGACAGGATTGCATCGTGGCAGATGACGATGCTTGCCAGATCAGACCTACCCGCGACATATCCTTAGGCCGCACATACAATGCGTTTCATCGCGGTCCTTGCGAATTTTCCAGTTTCCGCTCGGAACTTGGCGCAAGCGCAAGCGCGAACCAATCGCAATAATGCCGAAACTTTGCCAATTTGATCGACATGATCGATCACACTTATCTGCCCTCCCCGTTTGGACCTGCCCGCGCAGGGGCCTACTCTCCCTTGCGTGCGCTGAAACCAGCGCCGCGTTCGTCGCAACAGGTGGAGAGGCTCCATGCCCAAGAACACAAAGATGATCCTTCGCGCCGCCCTTCTGGGTAGCGCGCTCACTCTTCTTGTCTCGCAAGGCGCGTCCGCAGCGGTCGAGAACGAAACCGTGATGGAAGAGGACACTTCGGTCCGCACCAAGATTCACGGCATGACCAACGAGGACTGGTGGCCCCAGCGTCTCGACCTCGCCCAACTTCGCCAGCACGAGGCGATGTCCAACCCCTACGGCGCCGACTTCGACTACGCCGCCGAATTTGCCAGCCTCGACCTCGCTGCGGTCAAGGAGGACATCCGCAAGGTCCTCACCACCTCCCAGCCCTGGTGGCCCGCGGACTACGGACACTATGGCCCCTTCTTCATTCGCATGGCCTGGCACTCGGCAGGAACCTACCGCGTGGGCGACGGCCGGGGCGGTTCGGATGGCGGCGAGCAGCGCTTCGATCCCCTGAACTCCTGGCCCGACAATGTCAGCCTCGACAAGGCCCGCCGCCTCGTCTGGCCGATCAAGCAGAAGTACGGCCGCAAGCTCTCGTGGGGTGACCTCATGGTGCTGTCGGGCACGGTGGCACTGGAAGACATGGGCTTCAAGACGCTCGGCTTTGCCGGGGGGCGCGTCGATGCCTGGCAGCCCGACCTCGTCTACTGGGGGCCGGAAACCGAGATGATGGGCTCCAAGCGCTACACCAAGGACGGCAAGCTGCAGAAGTCACTCGCGGCGACCACGATGGGCCTCATCTACGTCAACCCGGAAGGTCCGGGCGGCAACCACGATCCGGTTTCGGCCGCGCAGGCCATCCGCGTTGCCTTCGGCCAGATGGCCATGGACGACGAGGAAACGCTGGCGCTCATCGCGGGAGGGCACACCTTCGGCAAGGCGCATGGCGCGCACAAGCCCGAGGACTGCCTGGGTGACGAGCCCACCGCGGCGGGCGTCGAACAGCAGGGCCTTGGCTGGACGAATACATGCGGCAAGGGCAACGCCGAGGACACGCTGACCTCGGGCCTTGAAGGTGCCTGGTCGGCCGCCCCCACTAGGTTCACCACCCAGTACATCGACAACTTGCTCAATTTCGAGTGGAAGACGACCAAGAGCCCAGCCGGTGCCACCCAGTGGGTCCCGACCGACCCGGCCGCCGCCAGCCTCGTCCCCGACGCCCACGTAGAGGGCAAGTTCCATGCACCGATCATGTTTACCACCGACATCGCCCTCAAGCGCGATCCGAGATTCCGCGCGGTACTCGAACGCTGGCAGCAGGACCCGAGCCTCTTCGCCAAAGCCTTCGCGCGCGCCTGGTTCAAGCTGACCCACCGTGACCTCGGCCCCGAGGCCCGCTACCTAGGCGCCGACGTGCCGGGTGAAACCTTCGTGTGGCAAGACCCGCTGCCCGAGCCCAGTTTTGCCCCGCTCAGCGACACGCAGGCCGATGCGCTCAAGTCGACGATCCTCTCTTCAGGCCTCACCGTACCCGAGCTCGTGCGCACCGCCTGGGCCTCCGCCGCGACGTACCGGGGCACCGACATGCGCGGCGGCGCGAACGGCGGGCGCCTGCGGCTCAATCCGCAGACCTCGTGGGCGGTCAACGATCCGGCCGAACTGAAGATGGTACTGGGTCAGTTGGAAAAGATCCGCGCGAGCGCGGCCGATGCAGGCTCACCGATCTCAATGGCCGACCTCATCGTACTGGGCGGCGCTGCCGCGATCGAAAAGGCCGCCAGCGACGCCGGACACCCAGTCAAGGTGCCCTTCACGCCCGGCCGTGTCGATGCCACGCAGGACATGACCGACGTGGCGTCCTTCGCCTACCTTGAGCCCAAGGCCGACGCCTTCCGCAACTATTACAGCGAAGGCGCCAACTACGCGCCCGCCGATGCCATGGTCGACAAGGCCGACATGCTGGGCCTAACCGTTCCCGAAATGACCGTCCTTGTTGGCGGCATGCGCGTGCTGGGCGCCAACGCAAGCGGGTCTGCGGCGGGGATCTTGACCAGCCGCCCCGGCCAGCTCACCAACGACTTCTTCGTCAACCTGCTGACGATGGACACCGTCTGGTCGAAGTCGGCCACCCCCGGCCTCTACGAAGGCAAGGACCGCGCTAGCGGCCAGGCCAGGTGGACCGCCACCCCGGTGGACCTGATCTACGGCTCCAACTCGGAGCTGCGCGCGGTCTCGGAAGTCTACGCTTCGTCCGATGCACAGGACCTGTTCGTGTCCGACTTCGTCGCGGCTTGGACCAAGGTGATGAACGCGGACCGCTACTGATTGCGTGTGGGCGGCGGGCAGATACCCCCGCCGCCCACCCTTTTTCACCGAACCGATGCGGCGTCCACACAATCAACCTGACGTGTGCATACAAAAAATGCTTCACAATAGCGCACAAGATGCAAACGAATGCGTCCTCGCAAATGTGGGGATCCGGTCCGCATGCACGCACCGGGCAGTGCGAGGTCACACCTCACGAACATCTTGAACAAGAGGAGCCTCGCAACTACGACGCCCGACCTTGTTCTTCCAAGCTGTTCGGGAACCTTTTCAATGCGCTATCTTGCCCGCCTGCTTCTCCATGCCGGTCTTGCCTGCCCCCTGCTGCTGGCAACTGCCCCGGCGTCCGCGCAGTTCGGAGACGTCTTCGGTGCGATCAAGAACGAAGTCGAGCGGCAGGTCCGGAGCACCGGCGGCAACGCTTCGAACCCACAGAACAGCGCCACAGGCGGTCAGAGCCTGCAGATCAACAAAGGCTTTGCCTTCACCCCCGGCAGCCGTACCATCGTCAAGACCGACTTTGCGGACGCACCACTCGGCACGATGCCCGACACCTGGAAAACCAACGGATCCGGCGCCGTCGTCTCGGTCGGCGGGATCGCGGGCACCTGGCTCAAGCTCCAGCCCTTCTCCACCTACAAGCTGAACGATGGCAAGGCCCTGCCCGAAAGCTTCACGGTCGAGTTCGACGTCCTCACCGCAGCGGACACCGCGCGCGATGCGGGCGGGTTCTACTTTGGCTTCGCGCGCGACAACAGCGTGGCGGACTACATCATGAACGCGCACAACCATGGCGGCATCGCAGCAGTCAACGTGAACTATGCAGGCAGCACCAGCGTCGCCAGCAGCGCGACCGATTACTACCACGCCGAGCGCCTCGACCTGCGCCACTACGCCAACCGCGTCATGCATATCTCAATTGCGGTCGAGGGCGAAATGCTGCGGGTCTACCTCGATGACCAGAAGATCGCCGACACCCGCGCCTTCACAGGCAAGCTTCCGCACTACTTCTTCATCAGCGCCCCCACCCGTACGCGGAACAACGCCCAGTTGCTGTTCGGCAACTTTCGCGCCGCGAACTAGTGGATTGATCGGAACAGATGATTCCGTTTTCGGGATTCCCTTGAACGGGGGGACATGCGAAGATGGCGCATGCGAACGGGCATCCAGATTGAGGTTACAGGACCGGACACCAAGCGGCTCGAAGCGATTGTCGCAGCGCGTAGTTCTCCTCAAAAGCATGTTTGGCGGGCGCGGATCATTCTGCTGACGGCTCAAGGGCTAGGAACGCAGGCGATCATGGAGGCGACTGGCAAATCCAAGCCGTGCGTGTGGCGCTGGCAGGAACGGTACATGGCCGAAGGCGTGGATGGGCTGCTGCGCGACAAGACCCGACCTCCGGGGATCGCGCCTCTCGATGCGGCTTTGGTCGACAAGGTCGTTGCGCTGACGCTGGAACCACCCAGCCATGAGGCCACCCATTGGACGGTGCGGGCG
>NZ_VIRF01000006.1 GCF_008107685.1 Novosphingobium sp. BW1 | reverse complement strand
CTACATTCCCATGGCCCGGGGCTTCGTCTATCTTGTCGCTATCGTCGACTGGTTCAGCCGCAAGGTCCTCAGCCACCGGATTTCGATTACGCTGGACGCCGACTTCTGCGTGGAAGCGCTCGAGGAAGCCCTGGCGCGCTACGGCAAGCCGGAGATCTTCAATACGGATCAGGGCAGTCAATTCACCAGCCAGGCCTTCACCGGCGTGCTGCGGCGCGAGGGTATCGCCATCAGCATGGACGGCCGCGGCGCCTGGCGCGACAATGTCGTGGTCGAGCGGCTGTGGCGCTCGGTGAAGTACGAGGAAGTCTACCTGCACGCC
>NZ_VIRF01000007.1 GCF_008107685.1 Novosphingobium sp. BW1 | reverse complement strand
GCCCGAGTTGGCCGCGACTTGCGGGGCGTCATGGAGGTCGGGCGTAGCCCGGCCGGAGTGACGCCCCGCAAGTCGCGGCCAATTCACGCTGCCACGGCCTGTGGCAGATTGTCAAAGTAGGTTTGATCGGGCGTACGTCCGCCGGGGCTCGAGTGAGGTCTCCGGGCGTTGTAGAAGCCCAGGTATCGGCCGATCGAACTGCGCGCTTCGCTGACGCATGCGTAGGCGTGCAGGTAGACTTCCTCGTACTTCACCGAGCGCCACAGCCGCTCGACCACGACATTGTCGCGCCAGGCGCCGCGGCCGTCCATGCTGATGGCGATACCCTCGCGCCGCAGCACGCCGGTGAAG
>NZ_VIRF01000020.1 GCF_008107685.1 Novosphingobium sp. BW1 | reverse complement strand
TTCCTCGAGCGCTTCCACGCAGAAGTCGGCGTCCAGCGTAATCGAAATCCGGTGGCTGAGGACCTTGCGGCTGAACCAGTCGACGATAGCGACAAGATAGACGAAGCCCCGGGCCATGGGAATGTAGCTGATATCTGTCGCCCAGACCTGATTGGGCCTCACCATCGGAAGCTTGCGCAGGAGATAGGGGTAGATCTTGTGCCCTGGCGCCGGCCTGGAAGTGCTGGGACGGCGATAGACGGCCTCGATCGCCATCTTCTTCATCAGGCTCGCGACATGGCAGCGGCCGATCGTGATGCCCTCCTGACGAAGAAAGTCGCGCATCATCCGGCTGCCTGCGAACGGAAACTCCAGATGCAGCGCGTCGATGC
>NZ_VIRF01000029.1 GCF_008107685.1 Novosphingobium sp. BW1 | reverse complement strand
GTCGTGGACGTAACCACCAGAACATACTTATCCTGATAGGGCAGCCAGTCGCTTAATTCAGGATCTTCAAATACCGTTGCTTTGTGGCCCTGCGCGGTCAGAATCGCTTCCGCTTCTTCGGCCACTAACAGTGAATTCCCGTACATGGTGCCGACAAAAATACCAATTTCCGCCATACCGTTTTCTCCCTGGATTAGGAACTTATCTCTCCATCCTGACCCGATGGCGCACTGAACTCAACCCTTTCATTTTCAGGAAGCAGACCGCGCCAGCCAAATTGTGATAACGCCTGCATCCAGGTGTCGTCCAGGCCCGCGTGAATAGTCAGCGGCTCGCCAGTAAAAGGATGCGTCAATGACAACTGACTGGCATGTAGCAT
>NZ_VIRF01000008.1 GCF_008107685.1 Novosphingobium sp. BW1 | reverse complement strand
TTCTATAAGTGCATACCTCTATCTCGTTTTTGATTCTTTTGTTGTTCTTGTTGCTGTTCCTGTTCTGAATATAATTCTGGATTCATTTTTTTATCTAAGTTTCCTGCTAAACCATTTAGTTTTGGTTCATCTTCTGTTAACTTATTAACTCTTTCCGCAAAGGTATTTCTTCCTAAAACTCGTTCTAACTCTTTTAGTAAGATTTTTAAAAGCTTTAACGCTATTTCTATATTCTCTTTAAGTGGCTTTGCATTTTCGTAAAGTTGGTTAAAATTATCGTCTGCGTTTTCAATACGCTCAACTGCTTTATTTAATAAATCATCTTTCTCTCGTATTTCCTTATCTTTATCATCTAAGGCTCTACCAGACTTTATATACT
>NZ_VIRF01000009.1 GCF_008107685.1 Novosphingobium sp. BW1 | reverse complement strand
GCTAGTTACAGGGAACACTAATGACAGACAGCTAAAAGCCCTGTTTAATTACGTATTACAAACAGGGGATGCCCAGCGTTTTCGTGCATTTATTGGTGAGATAGCGGAACGCGCACCACAAGAAAAGGAGAAACTGATGACCATTGCTGACAGATTACGTGAAGAAGGCGCAATGCAGGGCAAACACGAAGAAGCCCTGCGTATTGCTCAGGAGATGCTGGATAGAGGTTTAGACAGAGAGTTAGTTATGATGGTGACCCGACTTTCACCAGACGATCTTATCGCGCAAAGCCACTAATCCTGTAACACCGGGAGTTAACTGGCGGATGTTTGCTGTAAACCACATCAGCGAACGACATCCGCCAGCGCCTCTTCTAAAT
>NZ_VIRF01000010.1 GCF_008107685.1 Novosphingobium sp. BW1 | reverse complement strand
TTCAGCGGCCGCTTCAGCATCTCGGTATTGATCTGCAGCTTGCCGGCGGCATCCTTGACGCGGCGCATGAAGTCCGGCGTCGTCAACTCGTCCTCGCCGCGCGCCTTGCGCTGCTCGTTCATCGCCACCTTCAGGAACTGCATGGTGGCAACGCCCGGAATTTCGACGGGGTACTGGAAGGCAAGGAAGATGCCCTTGGCGGCGCGTTCGGCCGGATCGAGCTCGAGAATGCTCTCGCCATTGTAGAGAATGTCGCCCTCTGTGACTTCGTAGTCGCTGCGGCCGGACAGCACATAGGAGAGCGTCGACTTGCCGGAGCCGTTCGGCCCCATGATAGCGGCAACTTCGCCAGCCTTCACCGTCAGGTTCAGGCCACGGATA
>NZ_VIRF01000011.1 GCF_008107685.1 Novosphingobium sp. BW1 | reverse complement strand
CCCCAGAACTGGTACAGATCTTTGCCGCGCGGATTTTCCAGACGGATCCCCATCTCCAGGCGGTAGGGCTGCATCAGGTCTAACGGGCGCAGCACGCCATACAGCCCGGAGAGCATGCGCAGGTGTTGCTGGGCGAAGTCAAAGTCGTCCTCGGTGAGTGTCTCTGCCTGCAGGCCAGTGTAGACATCGCCTTTAAAGGCGAGGATCGCCTGGCGGGCATTTTGCGGCGTAAAGTCAGGGTGCCAGTCGTGGAAGCGGGTGGCGTTTAGATCCGCCAGCTTGTCGCTAATGCTCATCAGCTTGCCGATTTGCGGCGCGGTCAGCTTACGGGCGATGCCGATAAGCTGCTGAGAATGCTCGAGGAGTTCGGGCTGGGTATAGCG
>NZ_VIRF01000047.1 GCF_008107685.1 Novosphingobium sp. BW1 | reverse complement strand
CGTGCAGATCGTCGACATTCTGGGTGATGACGCTGACCTCAGCATGGTCCTGCCAGGCGGCGATCGCGCGATGCCCGTCGTTGGGTTCGACGTTGGCCACCAGATAATGGCGCCATAGGTACCATCCCCAGACCCGCTCGGGGTTGCGCAGCCAGCCTTGCGTGCTGGACAGCTCGTAAGGGTCGAATCGGGCCCACAATCCGTTCTTGTCATCGCGGAACGTCGGTACACCGCTTTCCGCGGAGATCCCCGCGCCGCTGAGCACCGCCACTCGCATCCCACAAACATAGCTGTGCTTGGTAGATACTGGGTACGTGGAGCTGCGGGATTGGTTACGGGTCGACGTGAAGGCGGGAAAGCCGTTGTTCGACCAGCTCAGAACC
>NZ_VIRF01000012.1 GCF_008107685.1 Novosphingobium sp. BW1 | reverse complement strand
GTATAAACCAGCCGGGAGGCCGGACGTACATGCAGGCCGTTACGGTTTTTTATGACCACCGACAGAGAACGGGCTTCTTCATCGTACGGAGGACATGTGTCAGAGATTTCAGTGTCGGAGGACGGTAAACCCAGTTGTTCACGTTTGGCTTCCAGCGCATGCATGGCGTCAAAGATCACTTTGTCGATATCCGCCCCCGAGGCCGCGCTGACCGTTGCTGCCAGTGTACCTTCGACCAACGGCGCAGCACACAAACGTACTTTTGCGGCGATCTCGGGAGCCAGCAATTCCAGCGCAGTTTCAGCACTCAATAATGCGCTACCCATATCCATCATGACCAGCACATGGTCGGCATCGGCAACAGATTCGATGGCCTCCATCAC
>NZ_VIRF01000070.1 GCF_008107685.1 Novosphingobium sp. BW1 | reverse complement strand
CTTCACCGGCGTGCTGCGGCGCGAGGGTATCGCCATCAGCATGGACGGCCGCGGCGCCTGGCGCGACAATGTCGTGGTCGAGCGGCTGTGGCGCTCGGTGAAGTACGAGGAAGTCTACCTGCACGCCGACGCATGCGTCAGCGAAGCGCGCAGTTCGATCGGCCGATACCTGGGCTTCTACAACGCCCGGAGACCTCACTCGAGCCTCGGCGGACGTACGCCCGATCAAACCTACTTTGACAATCTGCCACAGGCCGTGGCAGCGTGAATTGGCCGCGACTTGCGGGGCGTCACTCCGGCCGGGCTACGCCCGACCTCCATGACGCCCCGCAGGCGCCAGCTTGAACAACCAAACCGCAGACGATCCACTTATCAAACGTCAAAGGCTGTTCAGACAAACCGAGCCACTTCTGACAACGATTTCGCTCTGTGGCTCCCCCCCTGCAATTGGAATGGCACGTTCCGGAGCGGCTTTCAGTGAAATGAGCGTTGCACTCTCGCTTGCCACTACAAGGCCCTGACCTGAGATCAGGCGGCGCAGTGCCTCTCTTCGCGTGAAGCGCCCTCGCATGGCCTGGACCTTGCGGCCGGCAATCGCATCATAGGGGAAGGAGACGTGGACTTCTGCCTGTCGCGCAAAGGCGTTGAGCGCATTGGCCGTATCGCCTGCGGCGATGTCGAACGCAATTTGCCGTTCCTCGTTCTGGGCGTGGGCAGCGACAGGCGTTACGGCCGCCATCATGGCAGTCGTGAGCAAGTACTTATACATGGATGGACCCCGGTTGGTGCAAGTGTCGGGGCATGGATGGATGGGGCCGCCAAAACCGCCATCCGCACTGCAAAAAATTCAGGCGCGAGTGAGCACGACGCCGCCATTGCCGTCGCGACGAGTCCGGATGGAGAAGGACGTCTGCAGCGCGAGCAGGAATTCGGATGGATCGGCCGTGTCGAACGTACCGCCGATGCGCAGTTTGGACAATCCGGGATCGCCGATCACGATCTTGTGCTCAAGATAGCGATTCATTTCCGCCAGGGCATAGTCAAGGCTCTCGCCGTTCAGGACGAGCGTCCCGCTCCGCCATGAGGTGACGCGGTCAATTTCGTTTTCATCGCGCCGCACGGTGGCGAGACCCGCCGTTGCGAGAGCGGTTTCGCCAGCAGCAAGGATTTTTGGGTCATCGCCCAGTCGGCCCTGCCCTTGGATGATCGTCAGCTCGCAGCTCTCGTCCCGGAGGCGGGCGTTGTAGAAGCCTGCCGCGAGATGGAATGTTCCGCCTTGGGTAATAAGCGAAAGACTGTTCCCGGCGACCAACCGGATGGCGATCTCGCCGCGTTCGAGCCATAGCTGAAGCGGCGCGCCGTCTTTCCAATAGATGCGGCTGTCCGTATTGAGATCGACCGCCATATCCGTGCCGCTCACGATCTTGCGCCTTTGCCCGATGTCGGTGCTGGCCATATCGCGCGCGGCCGCGCGGTAAGTGAAGCTGCCGCCCGCGAGCGCCAGGACGCCAATGCCGATCCCGGCCCTCAGAAGTGTGCGGCGGCTGCCGGTGGGCGAACTGGCGGGGTTTTCGTCTTGCTCGGCGACCTCTGCGTCGGTCACGGGGCCTGCAGGGGCGAATGGAGCGGCCTTGAAATGCTTGAGATCGTTCAAGGCATGCCAGGTGCCCGCGACCTCGGCAAAGGCGGCGGCGTGGCGCGGATCGGCATCGCGCCACGCCTCGAATGCGCGCATGTCTTCCGAGCCAGCATCAAGGCTGGCAAGCCACCGCGCGGCGTCCTCTATCAGGTCGTCGCCAGGCGTTTCGAGTTCGGGACTATCGAGCAAGCTACCTCCAGCCCTGCATTATTGTCACGGCGTGCTCGCGTTACAAGGGCCAGACCTTTGGCGAGGTGCTTTTCGACTGTCGAGAGCGAAATAGATAGTGCTTCGGCAATCTGCGCTGGAGCCATGCCCTGTATCTTGCGCATGTGCAGGACCCGGCCGCATTGCGGCGGCAGGGCATCGATGAGTTTCAGGAGATGGGTCAGTTCGGAACGAGCCGAGGACACTGTGAAAGCGTCCGGTGTCGGGTCCGCCATTTCGAGCACTTCAAGTGAGGCCAGGTAATCGATCCGCACGACACTAGCGCGGCGCAGTCGCTCGATCGCAAGATTGTGCACGATTGTGAGGACAAAGCTCCGTGGTGCCTGGATCGCCCGAAAATCGCTGGTGCCCAACACGCGGGCGTAGGCCTCCTGAACGAGGTCGTCTGCCTCATCGCGGCCGCAGAAGTGGGCGGCCCTTGCCAGGTACGCCGCAGCATGCGGCAAGACTTCGGCAAGGAACCAAGAATCGATGTCGCGTAGCCAAGCCAAGGTGAACTCCTGATTGCCGCCTGCGCCCTAGGGCCCCAGTCTTACATTTTCAGGACACGGCGGCGCAGCAAGTGCCTCGGATCACGAACAGCACGCGATGCAGCTCTATCGATCGGGCGTATCCGCAAGGAATTCAAAGTGGTAAGGGCCAGTACGGCTATGGGACCGGCTGCGATCCCGCCAGCCAATGACCGGTTGCGGCGAAAGCTGCCAGTCGACCGTTAGCGCGAAGGTCGACCACTGTCTTTGAGTTTGGCCCAGTCCACCAAAGCATCGAACGCTGGGCCAAGCGCGCTACCGATTACACTCAGCGAATACTCCACCTTGGGTGGCACTTGCGGATACAGCGTGCGGACGACGATGCCGTCCCCCTCCAGTGCCTTGAGTTGCTGGATCAGCATCTTCTGGGTAACGCCGGGTATGCGCCGCTCCAGCTCGGAAAAGCGTAGTGGACCGTCGGCAGCCAGGAGCTGGACGATGATGACGATCTTCCACTTGCCCTCAAGCACCCGCAGCACCTCGGCGGTGGTCGCCGCCCAGGCGTGCTGCTCTTTCGGATCCTGACAGGGACGTGCCTGCTTCATCTACTTACCTTCTGGTGAGTATCCCACCGTCCGGTGGGTTCTTGTTGATTAGTCCGCGCACTCCTAGCTCCACATTTTCATTAACGTAAGTCAGGAGTTCAGCCTTGAAAATTGGCATTCTCGGCACCGGCTACATCGGCAAGACCCTCGTAACCAGGCTTTCCGGCGCGGGACACGATGTGAAGGTCGCCAATTCGCGCGGCCCGGACACGATTGACCGGGACCTGCTGGCAAACGGTGCCCGAGCGGTCAACGCGAAGGAGGCGATCACCGACGTCGAGGTCGTGATCATGTCCATTCCGCTCGACCGCATCCCTGATGCGGCGCCGATGCTCTCCGCGATCCCGGCTGAGACGGTCGTGATCGACACATCCAACTACTACCCGTCCCGAGATGGCTCAATCGATGCCATCGATCAGGGGCAGGTGGAGAGCCTGTGGGTTGCGGAGCAGATCGGCCGCCCGCTCGCCAAAGCGTGGAATGCGATCGGCTCGCCGTCCTTCGCCAACAAGGCCAAACCTGTTGGCGATCCGGATCGGATTGCAATCCCGATCGCGGCCGACCGCGACGAGGATCGGCGCGTGACCATGGCGCTCGTCAGCGACACCGGCTTTGATGCGGTGGATGCGGGCAGTCTCGCCGATTCCTGGCAGCAGCAACCGGGCAGCCCGGTCTATTGCACGGACCTTTCCCGCGACGAAATCCCTAGCGCGCTAACCGCAGCCGCGAAGGAACGTTCACCCAAGCGTCGAGACATCATCATCTCGGCCATCACCGAGCGGTTTGGCGACACCTACCCGGATGGCGACACGCTGGTCCGCCTGAACCGCGCGCTGTTTATGTAAACCTCCAGCAAGGATCATCCTCATGAAGATTGGACTTCTCGGAACCGGGCATATCGGCAAGACGCTTGCCCTGAGGCTCCCGGCCGCCGGCCATGACCTGAAGATCGCGAACTCGCGTGGGCCGGATACTATCGACGCCGCGCTGCTCAAGAATGGCGCGCGTGCCGTCACGGCAGAGGAGGCTCTGACCGACATTGACGTCGCGATCCTTTCGATCCCCTTGAAGGCCCTTCCGGGCATCAGGCACCTGATTGAGGGCCTGTCCGAGGATGTCGTGGTGATCGATACGTCGAACTACTATCCCGGCCGCGATGGTCAGATCGCCGCGATCGATGGCGGTCAGATCGAAAGTGAGTGGGTGGGTGAGCAGATCGGGCACACTGTCGTCAAGGCGTGGAACGCGATCGGCTCGGACAGCTTCGCCACCAAGCCTAGGCCAAAGGGAGAACCGGAGCGCATCGCGATCCCGATTTCGGGCGACCGGGAGGACCAGCGGGCGACCGCCATTGGTCTGGTCAATGATACCGGCTTCGACGGCTATGACGCTGGCGTGCTTGCGGAATCGTGGCGGCAGCAGCCCAGTGCCCCCGCCTATTGCACCGATCTGACCCGCGACGAGATGGGGCCGGCGCTGGCGGCCGCGGAGCGGCACCGCCTGCCCAAGCGCCGCGACCTGACATTCGCGATCGTCATGGAGCGGATGGGCGAGGGCGTGCCTCCTGACGCAGAATGGGGCGTAAGACTTACCCGCGCCATCAGTATGTGACCGCGAGGACGCCCTGCCGGCGCGGCGGGGCGTCCCGTTCCCAATTTCCAGAAAAGAAAGTCAGCCAACCATGTCCGGCAATCATGTGAGCATCGGCTGCGGCGCGCCCGTCGATCGATTGAAGGGCCGAACCGCTCTTGTCATGGGCGGCTCGCGAGGGATTGGCGCCGCGATCGTCAACCGTTTGACCGCGTTCGGAAGACCTCAAACGCAGCGTGTCGCGTAACCCAATGCCATCAAAGGCCGACCGCTACCCTGTGGTCGATTTGCGCAACAAAGTCATTGGTAAGCCATCTGGCTGCCTTGCATAGGGAGCGGACATCAAGGGGGCTTCTCTTTTGTGGCGTCGGGTCACGGAAAGTTGGGCGAGACCTATGCGAAGGCCCGTATTCGAACTCGGTCCCTGCGACAACGCCGACGTCGACCATCCGTGCGAATTCCTTGCCGAACATGCTTGTGCCCATGGCCAAGGCACTGGGTCCACGCAAAGCGGGCCCGACGCGGACGACCGCGGCGAGCCCGCTTTGCATGGGTAGGATCGTGTTATGGCACGGACCAGAGCGCGATCCGCGCGCGTTTCCCTGGTCAGTCGGGCAGCATGGCGGTGGGCCACCAGGTGATGATGTGCTCGTCGTGGGCGGAGGTCCACACGCCCTCGGGGGTGTGGCGCAGCGCCCCGCTGCCTGCGGCCTTGCCCATGCGGGCGATGATTCTCGAGGTCGCTGCATCAATGACGACGAAGCGCTGGTCGTCGGTGGTGCGCAGCCAGACCTTGCCCGCGCCGGTATCGATGTCGCCCCACTTGAGGTTGTCGCCCACCTTGATCCGGCCGGTCACCTCGACGCTGTCCGGATCGACTCGGGCCAGCGTCCCATCGCCCTGTTCCTGCACCCAGACCGCGCCTTCGCTTGCGGCCAGAAAGCCGGGCATGGCGCCAAGAGAAGTGCTTCCCGTCAAGTCGTTGGTGGCAGGATCGATGCGCTGGAGAGTCTGCTTCTCGGCGCTGACGGCCCACACGGCATCAAAGCCATAAGCGAGGTACCAGGTGCCCGGATCCACGGTGATTTGGGCGATCACGGCGTTGGTGGCGGGATCGATGCGCGCGACCTGCCCGTTGGGATTGCTCGCGACCCAGATCGAGCCTGCGCCGAAGGCCACGTTCAGCTCGCCCGCCTGGTTGGCGATGCCGGTATAGATCGCGGCGAGGAGCTTGCCGCTGGCAAGGTCGATGCGGTTGATCGTGCCCGCCCCGCAGTCCGCCACCCAGAGCGATCCCGCCGCGATGCTCATGGTGCCACAGGGGCGACCGAGCGGGATCTGCGCTTCCTTCCCTTCGCGCGACCATTTCTCGATGCGGCCGCGATTGGTTGCCCACACGCTGTCGCCGTCGACGGCCAGGAAGTCGGCGAAATCGGGGACATGGATGACAGTCTCATCCTGCGCCAGCGCGGGGCTCGCAAGCGATGCCATGGCGGCGGCGGCGCCTGCCGTCAGAGTGCGCGTATACCTGTTCATCCGATGTCCCCCATTCAACGTAGTGTGCGCAAGAGTGCCTGGTGCGACCCGAAGCGTGGCTCTCGTCTCAGGCGAGGCTGGCGATGTAGTTGCGCCATCCGCCAAGGGCCGTGATGTCGGTGGCGCCGATCGTCGCGCGCGGTTCGGACACGAAGCCCTTGACGCTGGAGCCGTCCGCCAGCGTCACCGTGCCGATGGCCAGCGGCGCGGGCACTTCGGCAACGAAGCTGCCGAACTCCGCCGCGCCCAGTTCGTAGACTTCGACCGGCAGGCTGGTGCCGCCTTCCTCGAAGACGAGGGCGGGCTTGGGCGGCGTGCTGTTGGCCAGCGCGTAGAGGCGGTAGCTGGGCGCGGTGTCGAAGGCGCCGATGAACTTGGCATCGCGCGAGGTCAGCTGCCAGTGGAGCGGCATGTCCTTCAGGTGCGCGCCGACAACGGCCAGTTTCACGGTTTCCATACGTCCCTCAAGATCAAGCGGTGGCAAAGGAGAAGAAGTGCGCGCGGCAAGGTAGCCGTCAGCCACGTCGAGCAGCGCGCGGTCGGTGTCGGCCGGCCCGATCAGGGTCACGCCAAAGCCGGTGCCGTTGTCGCGGATCCCTGCCGGGACCGCCAGCGCGGCCATGTCGAGCAGGTTCACGAAGTTGGTGTAGTAGCCAAGGTTGGAATTGAGCGCGACGGGCGCCTTGGCCAACTCGCCTACACGGTAGGTGGTGCCGGTGGTGGGGAAGGCGAGCATATCGACCTCCTCCCACACAAGGTCGGCGTGGCGCATCAGCGCGGCCATGCGGTAGATGCCGTTGAAGAGCTCGACCGCGCCGATCTTCAGGCCCGGTTCCACCACCTCGCGCACGACCGGGTCTATGGACTCGGGATCGCTCGTGAGCAGACTTTCGATGGCGGCGGTACGCTCGGCGACCCACGGGCCGCCGTAGAGGAGGAGCGCCGCTTCCTGGAGCGGGGCGTAGTCGATCTCGACGATCCTGGCCTCGCGACCCAGGACGTCGAGCGCCTGCTCGTAGAAGTGCTCGGCTGCCCCGTCGCCGAAGAACTGGCGCTGGTCGCGGCGAGGTACGCCGATGACCTTGGGCGCCAGCGGCGCGTCGGCCAGCGGCTTGGAATAGGGATCGGCGACATCGAAGCCCGCGATCACGCCGTCCACGATGCGGGCGTCGGCGGTGTCGTCGGTGAAGACGGTGATGCAGTCGATGGTCCGGCAAGCCGGGACGAGCCCCTTCGTGCTCCAGCGACCCTTGGTGGGCTTGAAGCCGATGAGGTGGTGGAAGGCGGCGGGAACGCGTCCTGAACCGGCCGTATCGGTGCCCAGCGCAAAGGGCACGATGCCCGCCGCGACCACCACTGAGGAGCCCGAGCTGGACCCGCCGCTGACGTAGGCCTGATTGTAAGCGTTGCGCGGGATGCCATAGGGGCTGCGCGTGCCGACAAGGCCGGTGGCGAACTGGTCGAGGTTGGTCTTGCCGATGAGGATGGCGCCCGCCTCGCGCAGGCGCGCGACCACGGTGGCGTCCTCGTCCGGTGCGTAGGCAAAGGCGGGGCAAGCGGCGGTGGTCTGGAGCCCAGCCGCATCGATGTTGTCCTTCACCGCGAAGGGCACGCCCGCAAGAGGCAGGCTTTCGCCCGCTGCCACGCGCGCGTCGACGGCGAGGGCCTCAGCCAACACGTCCTCGGGCGCGGCGCGGCTGATCCAGATCTGGGGCTGGATCGCGTCGTAGCTTTCGGCCCGCGCGAGGGTTTCCTCAGCAACGGCAAGGGCGGTCAGGGTTCCCGCGTTGACGTGGGTGGCAATGTCCGCAGCGCTGCGGCGGCTCAGGTCCATCATGCGGTCCTCGACAGGGCGAGCATCGGCGAGCCGGGCTGCAGCGACTTGCCCTCTTCCATGTAAATTGCCGAGATCGTGCCCGATCGTGGGCTCTCGACAGGGGCTTCCATCTTCATCGCCTCGACCACCGCGATGCGATCGCCCGCCTTCACGATGTCGCCGGGCGAGACGAGAAGCTGGGCAACGACGCCGCCATAGGGCGCCTCGATGAGGTCGGCGCCTTCGGGCACGTCCACGGCGACGGGTTCGAGGTCTTCGACGTCCTCGGCCTCAGCCACGCGGTCGAATTCGCCGTTGCGGTGCCATTCGGCGCGTTCCTCGTCGAACGCGGCCTGGCGGGTGGCCTGAAATTCCCCAATCGATTCCGCGTTGTCCGCCAGGAACTTGCGGTAGTCTGCGAGGCGGAACTCGCTCTCCTCGATCTGGATCGAACGGCGCCCGTTGGGAAACTCGCGGCGCCATTCCATCAGGTCGTCCGGACTGACCGGATAGAATCGGATCTGGTCGAAGAAACGCAGCAGCCAAGGCTTGCCGTCTGTGAAGGCGTCGGTCTGGCGGTAGGTATTCCAGACCTGGATGGTGCGCCCGAAGAGCTGGTAGCCGCCCGGGCCTTCCATGCCGTAGATGCACATGTAGGCGCCGCCGATGCCCACGACGTTGGGCGGCGTCCAAGTGCGGGCCGGGTTGTACTTGGTGGTGACGAGGCGGTGGCGCGGGTCCATCGGGGTCGCCACCGGCGCGCCAAGGTAGACATCGCCCAGGCCCAGCACGATGTAGTTGGCGTCGAACACGATGTTGTTGACCGCATCGGCATCGGGAAGCCCGTTGACGCGGCGGATGAACTCGATGTTGTCGGGGCACCAGGGCGCATCGTCGCGCACGATCGACATGTACTTCTCGATCGTCTCGAGAGTGGCCGGATCGCGCCAGCTCAAGGGCAGGTGGACAACGCGCGAGGGAACGGTGAAGTCCTCAAGGTCGCCCAGGCGCTCTTCGGCCGAGATGAGGGCGTCGAGCGCGTCCTTCTGGCGCAGGACTTCGCCATCGAAGTGGAACTGCAGCGAGCGGATGCCGGGCACGATGTCGATCACGCCGGGCAGCGCCATCTTCTCCAGTTCGGCCATCAGCGCGTGGACGCGAATGCGCAGCTCCACGTCGAGGATGATGTCGCCGTACTCAATGAGGATGTTGCGATCGCCCTGCTGGCGATAGACCGTGCGCGGACGCCCCGGACCTTCGGGCAGTTGTGCGAGGATCGGGTCGAGCTCGGCAACGTCGCGCTGCGGAGTGGCCGGTACGGGTGTGCCGTTGTCGATGAAGGCGCGCTGCGCGGCGTGGGCCGCATCGGCGTCGTCCATCGTCACCGGCACGAAGCGCACTTTGTCGCCCGCGGTCAGCTGGCCCACCTTCCACAGGTCCGCCGCGATCACCACGAAGGGACACACAAAACCGCCGAGCGACGGGCCATCGGGGCCCAGGATGATCGGCATGTCGCCGGTGAAGTCGACCGCGCCGATGGCGTAGGCGTTATCGTGGATGTTGGAGGGGTGCAGGCCCGCCTCGCCGCCATCGGTGCGCGCCCACTGCGGCTTGGGGCCGACCAGGCGCACGCCGGTGCGGTTGGAGTTGTAGTGGACCTGCCAGCTCGCCGAGACGAGCGTGGCGATATCGTCATCGGTGAAGAAGTCGGGCGCGCCGTGGGGGCCGTAAAGGACGCGCAGGGTCCACTCGGTCGAGACCTTGGGGATCTCGGGTGTGGGGAGTGCGGTGCCCGTGGGCTTGCCGCCCAAGTGCAGCGTGTCGCCTGCAAGCAGACGGCGCGCAGCGGGGCCGCCGAACTGGCCGAGCTCGAAGGTCGAGCAGCTGCCCAGGTACGGCGCGACATCGAGGCCGCCCGCAAAGAGGATGTAGCCGCGCATGCCGCCGCCGGTCGCCCGGCCCATCGAGAGAGTCTGGCCAGCTGCAATCTCGAGCACGGTGCCGCGCGCGATCGGCTGCTCATCGAGCCGCGCGCCGAAGTCCGCGCCCATCAGGCAGATGCGGGTAGGGGCGGTGAAGGCGAGCGTTGGGCCGGTGACGGTGATCTCAAGGCCTTCTGTACCTTCGGGATTGCCGAGAAGGCGGTTGCCGAGGCGGAATGACTGGTCGTCCATTGGACCTGAAGGGGGTACGCCGACCGCCCAGTACTTCTGGCGGCCCGGCCAGTCCTGCACGGTTGTTGCCGTGCCGCCTGCAACCACGCGAAAGCCGTTGGGCTGGTAGGCAATGGTGTCGAGCACGCGGGTGGAGACCGCACCGCTGGTGAATTCTTCGCAGCGGGTCACTTCGCGCAGCCAGCGCAAGTTGGTCTCGATGCCGTCGATGCGCGCCGTGTCGGCAACCTTCTGCACCGCCGCGACAGCTTCCTCGCGGGTGGGGGCATGGACGATCAGCTTGGCGAGCATGGGATCGTACCAGGCGGTGATCTCGCTGCCGCCCGCGACCCAGGTCTCGACGCGGATGTCCTCGGGGAATTCGACGTTGGTGAGAATGCCCGTGGTCGGACGGTAGTCGAGCGAGGGGTCTTCGGCGTAGATGCGCAGCTGCACCGCGTGGCCCCTGGGCGCGCCGTGGTCGTCATCGAGGAATGCGTAATCGCCCGCGCCGCCGCGGATCATCCATTCGACAAGGTCGATGCCGAAGACTTCCTCGGTGACGCCGTGTTCGACCTGGAGACGCGTGTTCATTTCCAGAAAGAAGAACTGCTCCTTGTCGGCATCGTAGAGGAACTCCACGGTGCCTGCCGAGCGGTAGTTCGCTGCCTGACCCAGGCGAATGGCCGAGGCTATGAGCTCTTCGCGCATGGGCTGGGAGAGGCAGGGGGCGGGGCTTTCCTCGACCACCTTCTGGTTGCGGCGCTGGAGCGAGCAGTCGCGCTCGCCGAGCGCCACGATCTTGCCTTCGCCATCGCCGAAGAGCTGGACTTCGATGTGGCGCGCGCGGCGGATGTAGCTTTCGAGGAACACGCCCGCATCGCCGAAGCTGGACTGGCCCTGACGCTTGACCGAGGCGAAGCCCTCACGCACGTCACTTTCGTTCTCGCACACGCGCATGCCAATGCCACCACCACCTGCGGTGGCCTTGAGCATGATCGGATAGCCGATCCTGGCGGCGGCGGC
Source organism: Novosphingobium sp. BW1 (assembly GCF_008107685.1). Classification (GTDB taxonomy): domain Bacteria; phylum Pseudomonadota; class Alphaproteobacteria; order Sphingomonadales; family Sphingomonadaceae; genus Novosphingobium. Next base: position 92,804 of record NZ_VIRF01000070.1, on the reverse strand, counting down.
GACGGCCTCTTCCTCGTCGGTAAGGAGGTCGGTGCCGGGCGCCAGGGGCACGTCGTGCGCCGCGGCCAGCGCGCGCGCGGAATGCTTGAGGCCGAAGGTCGAGATGTTCTCGGGCGTCGGGCCCACGAAGACGATTCCCGCATCGGCGCAGGCCTGCGCGAATTCCAGGTTCTCGGAGAGGAAGCCGTAGCCCGGATGGATCGCACCCGCTCCGGTTTCCTTCGCCGCGGCGATGATCGCTGCGATGTCGAGGTAGCTTTCGGAGGGCTTGGCCTCGCCGATGCAGATCGCGACGTCGGCCTCGGAGACGTGGAGCGAGCCCTCGTCGGCCTTGGAGTAGACCGCCACCGATCTCAGGCCCATGCGGCGCACGGTACGGATGATGCGCGTTGCGATCGCGCCCCTGTTGGCGATCAGGACGGTGTCGAAGTTCATGCGGTCACGATCATCCGGACAGGGCTCGGGTTGAAGCCGTTGCAGGGGTTGTTGATCTGCGGGCAGTTCGACACGACGACGATCACGTCCATATCGGCCTTGAGATCCACGGTGAGGCCCGGCGCCGAGATGCCATCGACGATGCCCAATGACCCGTCCGCCTCGACCGGCACGTTCATGAAGAAGTTGATGTTCGAGACGATGTCGCGCTTGGTGCGGCCCTCGGTGAGGTTGGCGTTGAGGAAGTTCTCGACGCAGGCGTGCTGGGCCTTGGTGTGGTGGCCGTAGCGCAGAGTGTTCGACTCGCACGAGCACGCGCCGCCGATGGTGTCGTGGTAGGCGACCGAGGTGCCCGCGATGGTCATCATCGGGTTGCCCTCGTTCGAGCGCAGCACGGTGCCCTCGCGCAGGAACAGGTTGCCCTGAGCTGAAACGGTGTCCTGCGCGCTGTAGCGCTCGGCATCGTCGGCCTCGGAATAGAGCAGGAAGTCGACGGCCTGGTTGCCTTCCAGGTCCACGATGCGCAGCGTTTCGCCCGCCTTGATGTGGTGCAGCCAGGGGCCTCGCGCGGGAACGGTCTCGTCGTGGACAACGGCGCCGGAAAGATCGGCCAGGTAGGGATCAGTGGTCATGGCACTTGGTCCTTTCAGCGACGGAAGTAGTCATCGACATTAAGGAAGGCGCGGCGGCCTTCGGGCGTGGCGTTGCGCACCGCGTCGTCCTCGGGCGTGATGGGGCCGCGCCAGGCGGTCGCGCGAAGGGGGGTGCACGTCCACGCTTCGCGCGGGTCCATCACGTGGGGGCAGTTGGCGATCACCACGATCACATCCATTTCCGCGCGCAGGATCACGCTGCGCCCGGCATCGAAGGGGCCGGTGAGCGGGGTGATGACCCCGTCGTCCTCAACCCGCACGCCCTTGAACAGGTTGATGCAAGGGTGCACGTCGCGCGGGCCCAGGCCATGCTTGGCAACCCCGTTCAGGAAGCGGTCGCGCCCGTTGGAGAAGTAGGGGGCGGGCTCCTGGCCCTTGCCGTACTTGGCCGCGCTCAGCCTGGCGTTGGAGACACCGCAGAAGCAGTCGTGCGTCTCGGCCTCGTCCTCGATCAGGCTCATCAGCACGCGGCCCATGTCGGAGAGGAGCAGGCGCCCCTTCTCCAGATAGGCGTTCCACTGGACTTTCACCGTGTCGGCGACGTTGAGGCGTTCGCTGGGCATCTCGGCGTTGAAGATCAGGAGCGAGGCGCAGGCATCGCCCTTGAGGTCGACTAGGCGCAGGCGCGAGCCGCGCGAAAGGCGCCGCGTGGCGTAGCCGCCCGCCGCGATGGTCTCTTCCCAGACGAGGTCGCTGGGCGAAATGCCGGCGGGAAGATCGTCGGCCACTGGTGGCAGCACGGGCATGCTCTCCACCACGGTGCCTTCCATGCTGCGGGCATGGTCGCGCGCGGCAAGGGGATTTTCCAGGGTCTGTGTCATGCATTCGCTCCGGGAATGTGAGGGGGCGTGTCGGGCGCGCCGCGGTCCTGCTTGTGCAGCGGCGGCAGAAGCGAGGTGGTGGTCACCAGTTCGAGCTGCTGAAGGCCGCGCAGGCGGCGGATCGCGTCGCACAGTTCCTTGAGGCGGGCGTAGGGGCCCTGCACCAGCAGCACTTCCAGCGAACGGTCGTGCTCGAGGAAGATGTGCTGCGAGGAGATGATCTCCTTCAGGAAGCCGGACTGGGTGCGGAAGAGCTGGTGGCGCATGCGCCCGCGCTCGCCGCGGTAGACCATGGTGATCGTGCCGGCGAGCATCTCGTCGGGACGGAACAGGGATTCGTGCTCGGCCAGAGCCTGGCGGATCAGTTCGGCGATCAGCTGCGAGCGCGAGGGCAGGGCCCGTTCCGCCACCATCACGTCGAGCTGCCGGAACAGTTCGGCGGGCAAGCTCATGCTGAGACGAGCAAGGGAAGCGGATTCGGAGCTCATGCCTGTGGTCTCTCAGTTATTACTAACTTCGTCAATAGTAATACGCTCAGCGTGGTAGGTGACCTGCGCATTCTCCTTGTCGAGCGGCAGATCGTAGACCACCGTCGCGCCGTAACGGTGCGGCGCCTGGGGATCATGGCGGCGCTTGTCGAGCGTGAGCACACGGGTCCCCAGAGTGAAGGCTTCGCGGATGTCGTGGGTGACCATGACGATGGTCAGCGCATAGTCGCGCCACAGCCGCAAGATGAGCTCGTGCATGTCCGCGCGGATGCCCGGATCGAGCGCGCCGAGCGGTTCGTCGAGGAGCAGGATGCGCGGGCGCTTGATGAGCGCCTGGGCGATCGCAAGGCGCTGCTGCATGCCGCCCGACATCTCGGCCGGATAGCTGTCGAGATTGGCGCCTAGGCCTACCGCGGTCAGCATGTCAGCGGCTTCCTCGCGGGCCTTGCGTTTGGCCGAACCGAACAGGCGGGCCGAGAAGGGCGCGCCGTCGCATTCGTGCCCGAACATGACGTTGCGCAGCGCAGTCAGGTGCGGAAAGGTGGAATAGCGCTGGAAGACAACGCCCCGGTCAGGCCCGCATTCGGGCGGCAGCGGCGTGCCGTCGAGCCGGATTTTCCCGCGGCTGGGGCCTTCCTGGCCCAGGATCAGGCGCAGGAAGCTGCTCTTGCCAGCCCCCGATGGGCCGACCACCGAAACGAAGGACCCCTCCTCGATGTCGAGGCTGAGGTTCTCGATGATGACCTTGTCCCCATACTCGACCCAGACGTTGCGCAGACTGAGAATCGTACTCAATGGTCGTCTCCATGGGCCCAGGCAAAGCCGCGCTTGCTGATCGTGACGAGGGCGAAGTCGATGGCAATGGCGAGGAGCGCGATCCAGGCGACATAGGGCAGGATCACGTCCATCGAGAGATAGCGGCGGACAAGGAAGATGCGGTAGCCAAGCCCGACGTCCGACGCGATCGCCTCGGCCGAGATCAGGAACACCCAGGCCGGCCCCAGCGCGAGGCGGATCGCATGGATCAGGCGCGGCATGGCCTGGGGCAGCGCGACGCGGATCATTACCTGCCAGCTGCTTGCGCCCAGCGTCTGGGCCTTGATGATGAGTTCGCGCGGGAGCGCCTGGACGTGGGCGGCGATGTCGCGGATCATGACAGGCGCAATGCCCACCACGATAAGCGCCACCTTGGCCGTCTCGCCAAGGCCGAGCGCGATGAAGAGGATGGGAAGAAGGGCAATCGGGGGGATCACTGCAATGCCCGTCACCAGCGGCCCGAAGGTGGCGCGCACAGGCGGCAGGATGCCGAGCACGAGACCGACGGCGAGCGCCATCAGCGTCGAGATGCCAAGGCCGATGCCCAGGCGCTGGAGGCTCGCCAGCGTGTCGGCCCAGAAGATGAACTGCCCGGAGAGCTTGTCCGGTACCATGATGAGCGCGGACATGCTCGAGACCATGGCCGAGGGAAGCGGCAGGATCTTGTCGGCCGGGTTGGCCTCGTGCCGCTGGACGGCCAGGAACAGGTAGGTCAGCACGAGGAGCAGGATCGGCAGCGATCCGAGGAAAATCCGGTTGCTCCGGCCGACCTGGCGATTCACCCAACGCATAAGCGGCGCCTCACCTCAGGTTCGATATTTCGGGGGGAAGAGAAGGGAACCGGCCGATCAGAGCTTCTTGTCGGCCGCCATCTTCATGAAGCTGTCGTCGAAACGCAGCGTGACGTTCTGCGCATTGCCCAACGTCTTGCCGCCAGGGAAGGACATGCCCACGGTTTCGGCCGAGGGCGCACCGCCGAAGAGCCCTTGCGCGAAGCTGAAGTCGCGCACGCGGGTCATGGTGGTGATGAGTGCAGCATCGTCGGTCGCCTTCACCGCTTCGGCGGGATCGGCGTAGAGGCGGGTGGTGCTCAGCTGATCGTCGAACTGGGCGGGGCTGGCACCGGCGAGCTTGGCCATGGCTGCGCGCGCTTCCTTGCCCTGTTCATTCTGCTGCTGCATCAGCGCGACCGTCTCGTACCAGATGCCGGTCAGCGCCTTGCCGAGTTTCGGATTGCCCTTCAGCGTCTTGGTATCGACAACGAGAAGATCGAGGATTTCGCCGGGAATATCGGCCGAGCTGAACACCTCGTTGGCACCGTCCTGTGCCTTCATCGAGGAGAGCTGCGGGTTCCAGGCCACCGCGGCCTTGACGTCGGGGCTGGCAAAGGCGCCCACGATGTCGGCATCGGCGGTGTTGATGGTGTTCACGTCGCGTAAGGTGAGGTTTACCGATTCGAGCGCACGGGCGAGCAGGTAGTGCGAGACCGAAAGTTCGACCAGGTTGACCGGCTGGCCCTTGATCGCCTTGAGATCCGACGCGTTCTTGAGCAGCACGCCGTCGTTGCCGTTCGAGTAGTCGCCCACGATGATCGCGCTCGTATCCTTGCCGCCAGCGGCCGGGATGGTGAGCGCGTCCATGTTGGCGACCGTCACGCCGTCCAGCTTGCCTGCGGTGTACTGGTTTACCGATTCGACGTAGTCGTTCACCTGCACAATGTTGATCGTGATGCCGTATTTGTCGGCCCACTTCTTCACGATGCCAGCCTGCTGGGCATAGGGCCAGGGCATCCAGCCGGCGTAGATCGACCAGCCGATGTTGAACTCGGTGCGCGGGGTCTCGGGCGCGTCCGCAGGCCCGGAGCACGAAGCGGTGAAGAGCGCTCCGGCGGTCACGGCGAGGGTGGCGGCCTTGCGGATGGATACGAGCATGAATCAGTCCCCTTTCGCAATGCAACATTGCGCGTCTGGCAGGTCTTGTCCATCCAAAATGTATTACGTCGTGAAGATTATGTAATACCGAGGCAGAGGCGGCGCTGCCCGGGTGATGTCGGGAGCGAAGTGTGCCGTAAACTTCTTCAGGCGCGCATTTCCGGGCCTTTTGGCCGCTACCCAACACGGCGGGGTTCTTTTCTCGTGTGATCGTGATCCGTGCGCGAAGGCGCGCATTCAGGCGGCTTCGGCGCCTCGCGCCGCTTTTCCGGTCACCGCCGAGGTTGCGGCTTCCAGACCGTCCTGCTCGTGCAGCGGGGGCAGCAATGCGGTCGTGGTGACAAGCTCGAGCTGGCTGACGCCGCGGATACCGCGCAGGGCATCGGCAAGGTCGGCAAGACGCACGGCCGGACCCTGGACAAGCAGCACTTCGAGTGACTGGTCGTCCTCGAGAAATACGTGCTGCGAGGAGATCACTTCCTTGAGGAATTCGGTCTGGCGCTCGGCAAGCTGCTGGCGCACACGGCCCCGGTCGCCGCGATAGACAATGGTGATCGTACCCGCGAGCATCTCGTCGGGACGGGTGCGCGCCTCGTGCTTGGCGAGCGAGTGGCGGATCAGTTCCGCGATCAGCTGTGAGCGGGAGGGCAGGCCGCGCTCCTCAACCATGATGTCGAGCTGGCGGAACAGGTCGGCGGGCAGGCTCATGCTGAGGCGGGCAAGTTCGGTGCTCATTGGTCTCTCAACTCGTCTCGTCTTGGTGCCCGCGCTGGGGCAAGGCATCCTCGAAGGATAGGGCGCGCTCCTCGGCCTCAATCGCGAAAAGTATCCGGCTTGTCCATCGGCAATATTACCACATTCGCTCTTCGGTAATATCGAGGAGGGTCGGGAGGTCATGTTCGTGGTGTGGTGCCCGAACGACCGCTCGCATCCTCGGTGTGGCATAAGGGGCACAACAAGTCGCCAGAGTGCGGCGAATCACGCTTTCGTGCTGCCAATCGGCAGCATCCCGGAGTGTTCTGCGCACGCCGGCATGGAGTGTAGGGTAAGCATTTGCGCGACTTACGACTATTTAATGCGCAATGTTGCGGTCGCGAATTAATACTCTTGACCCGATCTGTAATATCAATACCGTGTCCGTATTCGCCACTGAGAGCGAGCTTGGACACGGGGAGGAGAACGCAAGGGTTGCGTCGTATTTCGGCGCGATGAGGGAGATTCGTAATGGCTCGAACGCCGACCTTCAGTCCGGATTGCCACGAGGAGCACGAACCTGTGTGTTCGAGCGCTTCGGCTGTCCGAATTGACTTTGCTCCAGCTGCACGTGCAGCAGGTTTCAAGGCGCTGTTCGTCGATCTTCTTCCGCCCTTCACGGTTCTGGCCGTCGTTCTCTTCTGGATGTTCGCGCCCGCCTCGTTGACGCAGGGCCCCTGGGCGCTGGTCGTTGCAGGACTTGCGGTGACGACTTTCGTTCAACTTCTCGAGTGGGCGTTCGAGCGCCACCAAGGCTGGCGCATGAACGCCCGCGAATTGGCGACCGACGTTTTTTACGTCGTGCTCGGCTACACCGCCATCGGCTGGCTGGTCGAAGTTGCGGGCGATGGTCCGCTGTTCGCTCTCAAGGAGACGCTTGGTATCGCGACGCCCTGGGCTGGTGAACTGCCGTTTCTCGTGCAGGTCGTGATGGTCATGGTCCTGTTCGAGTTCGGGCAGTACTGGATGCACCGCCTGATGCACAATTCGACGCCATTCTGGCTGACCCACGCGCCGCACCACCACGTTACCCAGCTTAACGCGATGAAGGGCTATGTGGGCAACCCGATCGAGCTGTTTTTGATCGGTCTCAGCGTCCTTGCCTTCTTTGATTTCGATGCGGTTCCGGTGTTCTGCGCCTTCAACGTGCTCGGCGTTGTCTCGACCTACGCCCACGCGAACGTGCGCGCGAACCCGCCGGCGTTCTATTCCTTCTTCTTGACTACCATCCGCCACCACAGCCTGCATCACTCGACCGACTACGAGAGCACGCGCTGCAACTATGCCAATTCGCTTATCCTGCTCGACCGCCTGATGGGTACCTACCGCGAGGGAGAGGCCTCGGTGGTCGGCCAGGACGACCTGCGGCGCCTCACGATCCGGGAGCAGTTCCTGTTTCCCTTCCAGCCGGTGATCGATCGCCTGCGCAGCACGACCAAAACCATGAAGACGTCGACCGGTCAGCCGTAACGCGCCGGGAGCATCCGGTGCGCGCAGCATCCCGTGTGCGCCGGGTCTTCGTTTCACCAACTATTCGGATCCGGCCCTGGCGGCGTGCTGTCAGGTAACGGGCAAGCTTTAACTAAAATCTACAGGGGGTTTGCATGTCAATTCGGGGACAATTCAAGGCCGGGCTCTTGTGCGCGACCGGCATCACCTGCGCCGCGCTGGCCGCGCCCGCGCTGGCCGGTGAGGCGGCCGACGCACCGGCGGATGTTGCGGCTACGGCCGCAGCGGCAGCCGAGGCGCCTGCACTGGTCGGCTCGGCAATCATCGTCTCGGCCACCCGCCGCGACACCACGATCATGGAAACGCCGATCAACATCAGCGCGATCAGCGGCGAAGATCTGCAGGAACAGCACATCGACGACATGCGCAACCTAGGCGCCTTCACGCCGGGTGTGACGATCCTCGACAACGGTCCGCGTGGCGCAGGCACGATTGTCATGCGCGGCCTGTCGGCCAGCGACACGTCGGCCACGGCCGGTGACAATTCGAACTCGGCCGTTGGCATGTACCTGGGCGAAGTGCCCATGTACTACGATTTCAAGCTGATCGACATCAATCGCGTCGAGACGCTGCTTGGTCCCCAGGGTACGCTCTATGGTCTGGGCACGCTGGCTGGCGCCATGCGCAACATGCCCAACCGCCCCGACGCGAGCGAATTCTCCTTCGAGGGCAGCGGCCGCGTCTTTGACATGGCCCACTCGGGCGACACCGGCTACAACGGCTATGGCGTCGTCAACGTGCCAATCGTGGAGGACACGATCGCGTTCCGCTCGGCGACGGGCTACTACTTCAACCCAGGCTTCATCGACTATCCCTACCTGCTGCAGGAGCCGGGAACGTCCATTCCGCAGCCGGGCGGGGTCGACAATCCGCTCGGCAGCGAAGCTGACCAGGACGCGAACTTCACGCGGGGCAAGGACCTCAACTTCGAGCGCACCTTCACCACCCGCAACCAGCTTGGTTTCTACGCCGACGATCTCAAGGTCTACGTGACCTATGCGCACCAGGAGACCAAGACCGATGGCCGTTCGGCCAACGGCGGCGGTGTCGTGGGTGAGGGCCGCTACGAGGCGCCGTGGCGCTTCACGGAGCCGGCAAAGCGTAGCGGTGATCTCCTCTCGCTCGAGGTTGAGGGCAACGTCGCGGACGCGGTCAACGTGGTGTTCGTTTCGGCCTACACCCAGCGCAAATCCGAGTACCAGGGGGACAACACCGACCTCCTGATTGACCTCGACTACGACTACGAACTGTTCCCCGGCTTTTCGAGCTACAACCAGTCGAACCAGAAGGAGCACGCCTTCACCAACGAGCTGCGCTTCGTCTCGACTTTCGACGGACCGTTCAGCTTCGTGGCCGGTGCCTTCTGGAATCGCCAGTCCTACCGCTCGAATTATGATGAATACGTGCCCGGCTTTCCGGCCTGGGCGAACGAGAACTGGGGCACCGACTTCGAAACCGACCCCTCGGTGGACGGCTACGCGCACGAGTACTCCTCGTTCGTGCGCTCGACCAACGATGAGAAGGGCCTCTACGGCGAGGCGACGGTGCACTTCACCGATGACCTGCAGGTCACCGGCGGTCTGCGCTACTACAAGTACGATGCCTGGGTGAATGGCGGCTCCTACCTGCCGCTTTGGGCCGACGACTACAGCTCGCGCTCGGGCAGTACCTCGAAGGACGGCCTTGTCTACAAGATCAACGCCTCGTGGAACATCACGCCCGAGTTCATGGTCTACGGTACCTGGTCGACTGGTTACCGCATTGGCGGCGTGAACCGCGTCGCCCCGTGCAGCCAGGAAGTCATCGACATCCATGAATCCGGAGGCCAACAGAACGGCCAGACGCTGTGCGCCCTGCCAAGCGAACTCGACTATGGCCCCGACGAGACCAAGAATGCCGAAATCGGCATGCGCGCCCAGCTCTTCGACAACAAGCTGATGCTCACGCTGGCCGCCTTCCACGTCGGCTGGGATGGTATCCAGCTTGACGGTCAGACCACCTATGGTGCCATCGGGATTACCTCGAACGGCGGTAAGGCGGTCTCCAAGGGCATTGACGTCTCGTTCCAGGCGCAGCCGCTCCCCGGCCTCTCGATCCGCGGCAACTACTCCTACCTTGATGCGCACCTGACCGAGGATGTACCCGATCTGCTCTCGATTGCAGGTGGCGATCTTGTCGGTGCCTTCTCGGGCGACCGTCTGCCCGGTTCGGCCAAGAACAAGGGCGCGATCGGGGCGACCTACGAGATGCCTGTGGGCGAAAATGCGCTCAACTTCGGTTGGACCGCGACCTATACCGGGAACATCCTGACCCGAGTGGGCCGCCGTGGCGGCGGCGAGAAGCTGCCGGATTACTGGATGCATCAGGCCAACATCACCTACAAGACCGACCGTTTCGACGTGGGCGTGTACGCGACCAACATCTTCGATACCTATGCGGTAACCGGCGTCAGCAACGACCTGACCCGCCGCAATCTGGTCAACGACGGGGTGATCTCGCGCTACTACGCACGTTCGGTGGCCCAGCCGCGCACCATCGGCGTGCAGGGTACTGTGCGCTTCTAAAGCACAGGGCCGGGCTGACGGCTCCTAAGACGAAAGGGCGCGGGCACTTGGGTGTCCGCGCCCTTTCGTCTATAAGCGTCGTGAAAGAGGATCAGTCGAGCGCAATGCCGCGGGCATGGAAGAAGGCGGCGACCTTTTCCATATCGGCGGCATGGGTCTTCCAGCGCCCGATCCCGTCCCGGTTGAGTGTACGGCGCACCTGCGCGGCGCTGGGGGTCGCAACGGCGGCGGTGTTGCGGTGGAAGTCGAGGCAGGCCGCATCCCAGTCGAGCCCGCAATGGGCCAGGAGGCGGCGGGTTTCCTTCTCCTGGTTGTCGACCAGCGCCTCGTAGCCGAACTGGAGCACCCGTCCCGGAAAACGCGTCTCCCAGAACGCCATCAGCGCGTCGAAACGCGCGTAGTAGCGCGCCGTGTCCATGAGGTCATAGGAATAGGCGTAGTAGGCCGACTGCGTGGCGAACAGGTTGCGCAGGTTGCTCCAGACCGTGTCCATTGCGCCGCGGCGCAGGCACACGATCTGCGCGTTCGGAAGCGCCTGCAAGATATGGCCGATATAGAGGAAATTTGCGGGCAGCTTGTCCGTAAAACGCGGCGTCTTGCTGCGCCGATGATGGCGCGCGCGGGCAAGGTAGGCCTCACCAATAGCGGCGGGCGGGCAATTTGCGCTTGCTGCAATAGTCTGGGCATCGATAACCTGGCGCGAGGTCGTGCGGGCCATCTGCTTCACCGCCAGCGGCATCGCCTGCAACTCACCGGTTGCCTCCACGTCGCGGTGGGAGGAGAGGATGCGGTCGACCAGCGTGGTGCCCGTGCGCGGCATGCCGACAACGAAGATCGGGGCGGCATCGGGGCAGCCGGGCCGGGTCGCGAGCGTGGTGTCGGTGCGCTGGAAGAGCGCTTCCAGCGCTTCGAAAATGGCGGCGTCCTGGGCAAAGTCATAGCCCGTCGCGCGCTTGTGTGCGGTGTTTGCGGCGCGCAGCTGGGCGAAGGCTTCGGCGGGGGAACCGATGTCCTCCAGTTCCTTGGCCAGCGCATAGCGCAGGCGCAGCGTGTCGCCGGGCGGCGGGTCGCTGGCGAGTACGTCTTCAAGGCGGGCGACATTGTTTGTCTCGTGCGTCTGGCGCTCCAGGATCGAAAGGGCATAATGCACGCGCGCGTTGCCCGGATCGGCGGCGAGGATCGCTTCGTAATGCGCGCGTGCCTTATCGACTTTGCCGGTAAAGCCCAGCGCTGCGGCAAGGTTGTAGCGGTAGTCGAGGTTGTCGGGCGCGCCCGCTACCGCGCCGGTGAAGGGCGCAAGCGAGGCTTCGTGATCGCCCAGCCTCGCCAGCACGCAGCCCAGCGTGTCGAGCGCGAGCGGATCCGTGCAAGGGAGAGCCAGCGCGCGCGCGACGACTTGGCCCGCCTCGCCGTCGCGGCGCAGCAGGATCAGCGTCTTGGCCAGTTGGGCGAGATACTCGGCGTTGCCGGGGGCCATCTGCGCTGCGCGCTGGAGCAGGGGAAGCGCCTTTCCGAATTGCCCGCTTTCCGCCGCGGCCATCCCGGCCAGGAACGGGCCTGCGGGATCGCCGGGTGCGCTCTGGCAGAGGGTTTGCGCGGCGCTGGCGGCACCGGGGATGTCGCCGCGTCGCAGGGCCGCGCGGGCCTGGTCTTCGAGTGTCATGGCATCCTTGCTCGCTGTCGCGGGGGTGCTTCGGCGCCGCGCGACGGCGCGGCGCCGGTTTTTCCGAGCCTAACCGGGCAGGCGGGAGGCGGCAATTGCCTTTGCGCCTGCCAGGCCAGGTCCACGCGTAGCACGCGCGTCATGCGCGCGGGCGCGCGAATCAGTGACGTGTGCAAGAGGCTGAGCGGTCGGGTTTGCAAGTTGGTCCAACGGCTTGACGGCCCGGCCTTGCGCGTAAGGGGGCTTCGTGAGACGCTTCGCGTTCAGGGAGCAGGCGAGCCGGCCAGCCAATCGGCCGGGCGCAAACTCCGCGATTCTGCGCATTTTGTGCCTGCTGGTGCCCCTCGACGCACGAAGAAAACCGGAAAAAACAGTGCTGCGGCAATAATATGCGCCCCAAGTCCAATTGGGCATGGACAGCTGCAGAATCGATTATTACGATACCCGTATTCAGTATTACTAGAACGATTGGCTGCGTATTACGGGGGTAGGTAATATGGACGGAGTTCGCGTAGGAAAGCGTATCATCGGGGCTGACTCTCCCGTCACTGTCGGCTGGGAGAACTTCGGCCGGGTCGAGGGTGGCACAGTGAAGCGTTTTATCTTCACCTGGTTTCAGCCCGCAGTGCTTGTCGCGCTCGTGCTGTTCTGGATGTACGCGCCCGAGTCCATTGCCAAGACCTCGACCGCGATCGGCATCGGCATCGGCTTCAAGGCGCTGCTCTACGTGCTGGAATGGGTGAGCCCGCGCTACAAGAGCTGGCGTCTCACCTGGAAGGAACTGGTCGTTGACCTGTTCTACGTCGCCATTGCCTACACGCTGATCCGCGCCGTGGGTAAGCACTTTGGCAGCGATGTCTGGGCCGAACACATCCTGGCGGCCTTCAACTGGGAAAAATTCGCCTGGTTCACGGACATGCCGCTCCTGCTACAGGCCTTCCTGATCACGCTCTTCGCGGACATCTGCTACTACTGGATGCACCGCGGCATGCACAATTGGTACCCGCTGTGGCTGACCCACTCGGTCCACCACTACATCACCCAGCTCAACATCAACAAGGGATCGATCGGCAGCCCCATCGAGATCTTCCTGATCGGCCTTGGCATCGGCGGCTTCTTCGACTTCCTGCCGCACGCCGCGCTGCTGGCCGGCTCGCTGGGCATGGCGATCAGCATCTACCAGCACGCCAACATCCGCTTCAACACGCCGCGCTGGTGGGGCTATGTGTTCAACACCACCGAACACCACAGCGTACACCACTCGCAGGACTTCGAGGGCAGCCGGAGCAACTACTGCAACACCTACATCTTCCTTGACCGTATCTTCGGCACTTGTGTCGATGGCGAGGCGGAAGTCTTGGGCATGGAAGGCGGCCGCCGCATGTCGATCTGGGAGCAGATGCACTACCCCTTCACGGAGGCCTGGAAGACCAGCAAGGCCTTCGTCCAGCGCCGGCTGCATCCGGGCGCCTCGGGCTCGACCGTACCTGCCGAATGATGCCGGCAGGGCGCCCTTTGCGGGGCGCCCGCATGCGCCCCTATCGTTTTTCGGGACCGGTGCGCCGGTCCGCAGGACAGCTATGTCCTCCGTATGCCATTGCGGGAGTACCCTTCGCGTGAACTTGCCCCTTATCGATACCATCTGGCGCGTGCGAGGATCACTTCCGCTCGACACCGCCGCGCCCGCCTCGGAGATCTTCGCGCGCCTTGAAAGCCTGTTCGAGGTGGCCGGCACCAGCTACGAGATCGAGAACGATGCCCTGACCTTCCGCAAGAAGGATCCGCTCTCGCAGGACAAGATGTCGATCTACAAGAGCGGCACCTTGAACGTATGCCACCAAGGCGAGGGGCGCTCACTGGCCTGGGACATGCAAAGCCCGGCGCTGATGTTCTGCTTCTGCCTGCCCTTCTTCTTCCTCGGCGTTGCCTGGCTGCTCGATGAATCGCGTACGCCCAGCTTCGTCTTTACCGGGATCTTCGCGTTCCTCTATGTGGTAGGGCGCATTCTCGAACCGCGCCTGTTCCGCGCCGAGCTGCGCCGCCGTATCGCTGGCGAGGTGAACGGTGACATGGGCGCTCCCGCCCACTCCTGATAAGGGCGCAGCGTCTTTTCCAGGAGAAAGGGCCGTTTCTTGATCCACATCGGGTTTGCGAGCCCGCCGCCGTGCTAGTCTTTGCTGCTAGGCGCGAGGGAAAACGCGCAGCAGGGCGAGAGCCGAGACAACCACTGGCGCAAGGCCGACATCGGGGCCATCTTCGTGATGAACATCGATTGGGCGCTGGCATCTTACATGGGAGAGCCGGGCGCGGTGTGCCTCCACCAGAAGCAATGCAGGCATGCGCTGGCGAGCGAATACAATGGCGATGTCTATTCCTGCGACCACTACGTCTATGCCGACTATCGCCTGGGCCCTCTTGCTAAGGACAGCATGCCGACATGGTTCTTTCCCCGCGCCAGCAGGCGTTCGGTGAGGCCAAATGGCGCGATCTGCCGGGTAAGTGCCACTCCTGCGCCCAGCTGACACTGTGCTGGGGAGGCTGCGCCAAGCATCGTTTTACCCCCACGCGCGAGGGCGAAGAGGGGCTCAACTACCTGTGCCGGGGCTAGGAGCGCTACTTCCGCTATATTACGCCCTGGCTGAGCGTGATTGCCCAACGCGTGATGGCAGGACAGCCGCTCGACCCGATCATGGCGATGAGCCCGGCGCAGGTACGTGCGCTGGCGTAGAAGGTATACGAACAGATCCGAGGGCCATTGCCCTCGGGCTCCCCGAACTGTCGAGCTCACCTTTTGCACGCTGCCTTGGCCGAGACGGGTGAGCTCACCCGTTCTGGGGGCAAGGGGCAATAACCCCTTGTATCATTCATTTCTTCCTGTTTCCGTTTGCAGCCTTCCGGCGCCTGCGTCCGGCGGGGTGGCCGCCGCGCCGGGCGGATAGCCACGCACCTTGACGGGGCCACGCGCGCCTTTCTAGGAGTGGGACACTCCCTGTTCTTCCGCGCCTTGGGCGTCGTGGCTGCAGCCCCGATGCGCAGATTGCGCCGGATGCCCTTTCGGATCGCTCTTGCCCGTGTTGACCTTGCTCCGTTCCCGAAGTCTGCCGCGCGCGCTTTGCGCTGCCTCCGCGCTTGCTCTGTTCTGGGGCGCGTCTGCAGACGCGGCTAGCAGTGGTGGCCCCGGCTTCGAGCTGCGCGGGCCGGAGCTCGTGATGGAGGTGACGCGCGGGGACACAACCCTGCCCGCTGCGCAGGTCCCGAGCCTTCTCGCCGGGGACGAGGTGACCCTGCACCTGCCGAAAAGCGAGGATCCCGACGACAAGCTGCGTGATTTTCTCTTCGTTGCGGCGTTCCTGCGCGGAGCCGTGAACCCGCCGCCCGACGACTGGATCGCGACCGGGCAGGGCTGGAAGGACAAGGAAAAGGACAACACCCTGCACCTTACCGTGCCCGAGGGCGCGCAGCAGATGGTGGTGCTCATGGTTCCGCGCACGCAGGGCGCGCACGGCGTGCTGGAGGATGCGGTGCAGGGCAAGCCCGGGGAGTTCGTGCGCGCGGGCGGTGAACTGTACGAGGCCTCGCTCGACCATGCGCGGCTGGAAACCTTCATGGCCTCGATCCGGGCGCAGGGCGACCGCAACCCGGAAGCGCTGCGCAAGGTCGCCCCCGTGCTCGCCTCCAGCCTGGGCATGCGCCTCCAGGCCGATTGCCTTGACAAGGTGCTGGAGGAGCAGGCCGCGTGCCTGATCGAGGGGCGCGGCGCGCTGGTCCTGAGCGATGTCCACACCAGTTCGCTGGCCGATACGCTGGCGGGCGCACCGACCGATCTGGCCCTGCAGTTGAGCGCGACGCCACAGGCCGGCTCGGGTTCGTACAGCGCCTATATCGGCGTCGCGCGCGACATCGCGCGCCTGTTCGGCGCCTTCAACAATCCGCAGTTCGATTATCTGCCCGCGCTGACTGAGCGGCGGCGGGACCGTTTGGCGCTGCGACTCAACACCGCGCCCTCCTTCACCAAGCCCAAGTCGGTGCTGGTCGTGGGCATGCCCTCTGTCGAGGCCGATGTCCTGCCGCGCCTGCGCAGCACGCACGCAGCGCCGATCTGTGCCGCGCAGGGCCACGTCCTCCTGCCGGTGGAAGGCGCGCCGCTGGTGTACGCAAGTGACTTCGCGCACGCGATGGCGCTGCGCATCACGGCCTCGGACGGGCGCACGGTGGACGTGCCGGTTACTGCGCGCGCCGACCGGGGCGGCTATGTCTTCGATGCCCGCGCGATCCCGGCGTCCTTCTCTGGGTCGTTGCGTGCGCACCTTCATGGCAACTGGGGTTTCGCCCCGTTCGAGGGGCCCGACTTCACGCTGCAACGCCCAGGGCCGGGGGCCTGGCACTCGGTGGGCGACAACGGCACGCTCGTCGTCGGGCGCAACAGCACGGCCGTTCTTGCGGGCTCTGCTCCGGCCTGCGTCAGCGCGATTACCTTGACCGGCCGGGACACACGCCGGGCGTTGGAGTGGGAGGTGAAGGACACAGAACGCTTTGCCGTGAGCGTCCCGCTGGAAGGTGCTCGGCCCGGGCCTGTGCAGCTGGCGTTGCATCTTCAGGGAGAGGCCGATCCGGTCACCCTGACGCTGGAGACCCGTGCCGAGGCAAGTCGGATCGACGGACTTCAGCTGCATGAAGGCGACGGGGAGGCGCGGCTGACCGGGCAGCGGCTCGACCAGGTGCGTGCCCTTATCCTGGGAGCCCAAACACTGGAACCCGGGGCCTTGCAGCGCCGCGACGGGCGCGATGTGCTGACCCTCGCCCTGGATGCGGCCGGGATGCCCGGGGCTGGCACCACGCTGGAGGCCCGCGTCCTGCTGGCCGATGGGCGCGAGCAGACCGTGCTGGTGACGATCGCACCGCCGCGCCCCGATGCGCAGGTTCTTTCCCGCTCGGTGCGCATGCCCGAACCGGCCCAGGGCAAGCGGCCACTGGAACTGACGTCCGACACGCTGCTCCCGGCGGGCGGAGAGCTCGTCTTCTCGCTCCAGGCCCCGCCGGGACAGCGCCTCGGGCGTGATACCGTGGTCGAGGTCGCGCTTGAGGACATGGCGGAGCCGGTGCGTATGGGGATCGGGTCGGGATTGATGCCCTCGAGCCCGGGCGTGCTGATCGCGCGGCTCGATACTGGTGCGCTGGCGCCCGGCAGCTTCGGGCCGCTGCGCTACCGGCTCGTTGCAAATGGCGTGGCGGGGCGCTGGCAGGACCTGGCGCGGCTGGTGCGACTCCCCGCAATCGACGAGGTTGTCTGCTCCAGGGGCAAGGCGGCGCACTGCACGCTGGAGGGGCGAAACCTGTTCCTTGTCGCCGCCGTGGCGCAAGGCGCGGACTTTGCAGATGCGCGGGCCGTGCCCCCCGGCTTTACAGGGGAGCGCCTTGAGGTGCCCGCACCCGGCGCGGATGGCCTCTACCTGCGCCTGCGCGATGATGGTGAGGCGGTGGCCCGGTTGCGGCCGGACGGCGCCTGAACGGGTCTTAGCTGCGTCCGGTGGCGCTCGACTTGTCCTGCTGCGGGCGGCGCCCGCTCAGCCGCTGGTAAAAGCGCGAGAAGTACGAGGGATCGCAAAAGCCCAGGTCATTGGCGACCTGCACCACGCTGGCGTTGGTGAAGCACAGCAGCCGCTGCGCCTCCAATAGCAGGCGTGCGTGCAGCATCTCGGATGGCGTGCAGCCAGCTGCGCGCTTGCAGATACGGGTGAGCGTCTTGCCACTGACGCGCATCTGCGCGGCGTACCATTCGACCGCACGGTGTTCGGTCAGGTGCAGCTCGATCAGCTGGCGAAAGGCGGAGAGGCGTGCTTCGTCCGACTGGGCAGGTGGGGACTCGCTATGCGGGGCCTCCAGACTGCGCACGAGCGCTTCGGCGAGCGTCAGGAACAGCGCGGAAGGAAGCCGCCAGTCCGCCTGGATCGTCAGCATCTCACGGCAGAGCCAGTCGACCCGCGCCACGGCGCCGGGAGCGACTTCGCCGCTCGCCCCATGGGTGAGCATGTGGAGCAGCGGGTCCTGCGCGTTCACTCCGCGTGCCATGAAGGCCGCGGAAAGGGAAAGCACGTAGCCGCGTGTGTCCGGCTGGAACTGGAAACCGTGCACGCTGCCGATCGGGACGGCCATGAAACAGGGACCTTGCAGCGTCTCCACCCGGCCGTCGCATCGGAAGGTGACCTGTCCCTTCGATACCAAGAGAATCTGCACGCTATGAAGGTGCCGGTGCGCGCCGATTTCCCAGTCCAGAAGCGAGCTGCGCGCGGCAATCGTCTCTATATGCGCGAATTGAGAGGGAATTTCACCAAGGTCTTCGCCATAGAGGAGGAAGGTGGGAATTGTGCCAGGTGCCATGTCTTGTGTCCGAATAGTACCTGAATTGTGACGCCCCCGGCCCTTCCTGTCGAGAGCGCAGACGCGCATTACGCTTGCAAGAGCAAAACAATTCAGGCGCGCGCGTCGCGCCGCATGTGCAGCGCCGACATGGCGCGCATCGGGAAAGGAGTACGGCATATGCGTACACAAGTTGTCATCATCGGTGCGGGACCTTCGGGTCTCCTCCTCGGGCATCTCCTGCGTCAGGCGGGAATCGACTGCGTTGTCGTCGAACGCCGGACCGGGCCTTATGTCCTCTCGCGCATCCGTGCCGGCGTGCTGGAGCAGGTGACCGTTCAGCTCATGGAGCGCCTCGGCCTTGACGCGCGCATGAAGGCCGAAGGCCTACCGCACGACGGCTTCAACCTTGCCGACGGCGAACGCCTCATTCGCATCGACATCAAGGCGCTGACCGGCAAGGAAGTCATGGTCTACGGCCAGACCGAACTGACCCGTGACCTGATGGAATCCGCGGGTGCGCGCGGGCTGGAAGTGGTCTACGAGGCGTCCGATGTCGCGCTCTTCGATATCGAAAGCGATGCGCCTTACGTTACCTACACCAAGGACGGGACCTCACACCGCGTTGATGCGCGCTTCATAGTGGGCTGCGACGGCTTTCACGGACCCTCACGCAAGGCCATCCCGGAATCGGTCGGGCGCAGCTTCGAGCGGGTCTATCCCTTCGGCTGGCTGGGCATCCTCGCCGATGTACCGCCGTGCAACCACGAACTCATCTACGCCAACCACGAACGCGGTTTCGCGCTGGCCTCGATGCGCAGCGAGACGCGCAGCCGCTACTATGTCGACGTACCGCTGACCGAGAAGATCGAGGACTGGTCGGACGAGCGCGTCTGGGAGGAATTGGCCGTGCGCCTTGGCCCCGAGGCGGGCGCCAACCTCACCCGCGGCCCCTCGATCGAAAAGTCGATCGCGCCTCTGCGCTCCTTCGTGTTCGAACCGATGCGCCATGGCAGCCTGATGCTTTGCGGCGATTCCGCGCACATCGTGCCGCCGACTGGAGCGAAGGGCCTGAACCTGGCCGCCAGCGACGTGTACTATGCCGCCGAGGCTCTGCTTGCCTTTTTCAAGAGCAACGATGCCGATGCCATCGCGGGCTATTCGGAGAAAGCGCTGGCACGCGTGTGGAAGTCCGAACGCTTCAGCTGGTCGCTGACCAAGCTCATGCACCGCTTCCCCGAAGACGGCCCGTTCGAGCGCCGCATGCAGCAGGCCGAACTGGACTACATCGCCAGCAGCGAAGCGGCGCAGCGTTCCATTGCGGAAAACTACGTAGGCTTGCCTGTCTGAAGGATAGAAGAAGAGGGTTTCCAAGGGCCATCGCCCTCGGGCTCCCCATACCAATCGACCTCACCTTTCCCTGCCACCGTGGCGGAGAGCGGTGAGGTCGATTGGTATGGGGGCAAGGCGTGATGACCCCCTTCAATCCTAAGTGCTTTCTTCAGGGCGTTGTCTCGGAATATCGCGCCCAGTCCCCCAGCAGTTCGTCGACCAGCACTGAGCCGACCGTGTAGAGGTTTTCCACCGCCGCCTCGAGCCCTGCGTAGCCCTCGTTCTCGCGCAGGAGGTAGCTCGCGGCATCGGCGCCGGGCGGGGGCATCGTGAAGTTGGAGCCCGCGCGCAGCACCAGCACCCGGTCGCGGTCCGCGCGGCCTGCCGCATCGAGGTAGGTCATGGCCTGGAGAATACCGCTGTCCTCCATCGCGGACGTCACGAATTCGCCCTTGCCGCCGGTCCATTGCCGCACCCAGTGGTTGGCCCAGTCCGTCATGCGCGCGCCATGCCAGAAGGTCATCGCCGAGAGCTGTTCGCCTTCGAGCACGCGCGGGGGCTGGAGCGCCTTGGGAAAGCCCGCGAAGCTGGCGCGTTCGCGCGCGATCTCGGATGTGTCGGGCAGAGCAATGTCCCGGGTGAGCGCAAAGGCCCATTGCTCGAGTGAGGGATTGATCTGGAACACCTCGCCGCCCGAGGGATCGAGCGGGGTCTGTGTGTCGTGGGGCCCTTGCGTGCCGCGCGCGAAATAGCCGAAGTCCCAGTCCGCCGGGATCTCACGCGCGTCGATCTCGTGGGCAAGGTCGCCATCGACGACATAGCGGGCGAGCGCGACTGACCCGATCGAGGCGTCTTCGGGGTCGATCCCGGCAATGCCTGCCACCAGCCAGTAGGCCTGTGTGAGATCGAAGCGGTCATCAAGGCCGAGCGCCATCGTCGCGGCGGTCGAGCGCGCGGTGCCGATCCCGGTCACCACACCCAGCACCTGTGTCTCGGGGTTGTAGTAGAGGTCGTGAAACCCTTGCGGGAAGGGAATGCGGGTGGTGAGGCCGCGGCGCTCCTTCCACAGCTGGAATTCGCCTGCGGTGTCGCCTTCATCCTCGCCGATCTCGAAGAGCGAGACGACGACGACCTTGACCGGCAGCGGGTTGTCGCACGGGGCGGCGGGCTTGCAGGCGGCGAGCGTGCGCGCAGCATGGGCGGCGGGGTCCTGCGCCTGGGCCGCCGGGGCGAGCGTGTAGCTTGCCAGAAGGGCCGCCGCGAGGAAACGCAGTCGGGACGGGCGCCGCGAGCGGAGCGGGGAAAGGCGCATGCAGGGTCTCGTCTTTTCGAAAAGGTGCGGCGCAGGGACGGTGCCGTGAGGGGAGCTTCGTCCCTGCGCCTGGGGGAGCGTCAGAAGTTGTAGGACAGCGTTGCCTGGACGCTGCGCGGACGTTCGGGCAGCGCGATGGTCGATCCGAACAATTCGGTGAAATTCGCGCGGAAGTACTTCTCGTTGGTCACGTTCTTGACCACGACGCGCAGGTCCCAGGGGCCCGTGCTGTACGACGCGCTGGCATCGAACAGCGTGTAGGCGGGCAGGCGCACCGCCTGCGACTGGCCCGAGTAGACCGAATCCACCGCGACCATGCTGCCTGCAAAGGCAAGGCCGTTGTCGAAGGCGTAGGTGGCCGTCAGCGCGTAGAGGTTGGTCGGGATGCCCGCGCGGCGTGAATCGCTCTTGGAATTGATCGGGATCAGGCCGCCTGGCTGGCCGCCCAGGTGCAGCGTCTGGTCCTCGACATTGATGAGGTCTTCCATGCCCAGGAAGCTGAAGGTGCTGCCGGCTTCGTAGAAGGTGAGGTTATAGACCTTGGTGCGCGTATAGGCGCCAGTGATGAGCAGGTGCTCGTCCACCGCCCAGCGCAGTTCGGCCTCCAGGCCCTTGGTCTCGACCGCCTGGTTCACCGTGCTCGACTGCGCGTTGTAGTCGGTGCGTTCCTGCTTGTAGACCGAGATCGCGGCGTAGAGCGTGTCGTCGAGCCACGATCCCTTGATACCGCCTTCGTAGAGTTTGGAGGCGGTGATGAACGTGTCGCCCGCGATGTTCGAGACGGCGATTTCCGCGCCTTGCCCCGCGATCACGACCGACTGGCGCGCAATCGTGGCGTAGGGGACGAGGCCGAGCGGGAGCTTGTAGTTGGCGCTGGCCGACCACGACCAGGCGCCCTTGCTGCCCTTGGCGCTGTCGGGGATGCCGGCGTCGCGGTCGGCGGCGACCTGGGCGGCCTCCATGCGGCCGATGTCCGAGGTCGATGTGGCCTTCACGTGGTCGTAGCGCGCGCCCAGCGTGACATCGAGGCCGAAGGCGAAGTCGAGGTCGGTCAGCGCAGCAAAGGCGACGTCGGTATAGTGGCCATCGACGTAGGAGGTGTAGTTGCAGTCGCACTCGGTCGAGAGCAGTCGGTCGCTGGCCGGGTCGTAGCCCTGCGTCAGGTCGACGCGGTGGAAGTACTCGTAGTTGAAGTCCTCCCCGTGCTCGAAGCTGGTGTAGCGGATCGAGGGGGAGAGCTGGAAGGCGAAGGTGCCCGCGCTTGACTCGAAGGTCTTGGAGACGACGATTTTGTCCTCGAAGATCCAGGAATCGTGCAGCTGCGAGAAGCCGTAGGCGTTCTCGTTGATGTTCTCGTAGCTGTCGTAGAAGGCCTGGTTCTTGATCTCGATGTCGCCCGGACCCGTCCAGATGAGGTCGGCGTAGAGCGTGGTCGCGTTATTGTCGAGCCGGTCGTCCTTGCCGGTCAGTGTCTTGCGGCGGCTGAGTGTGGTGGTGCCGGTATTCTGCAGGTTGAGCAGGTTGTTGGGGCTGGAGGTGTAGCAGGCATCGGTGATCGAATCCGGGAACACGCCGCCCCCGCAGGCAAAGCCGCCAAAGATCGAGAGACCGCCGGGCACTGCCGCGTTGATCTCTTCCACCGACATCTGTCCGTCGCCATCGGTGTCGAGCGAAATGGCGTTACCGGTGATGTAGGTGCCGTCATCGACCAGGTCCTGCGTCAGGCGGTTCCAGCCGCCGTTCTGCTGGCCACGGAAGCGGTGGTACATGCCGCCGAATTCCAGCCGCAGATCGGGCGTCAGGTCGGTGTCGAAGGCAGCCTGCAGGATCGTCTGGTTGGTGGACATATTGTCCCAGTAGCTGCCCGAATCTTCGACCTCGGCGTAGAGGCTGTACCCGAATTCTTGCGTGCCGATGTGGCCGGGGCCCCGGATCTGGGCGGTGAGGTCGGTCTTGTTCCAGCTGCCAAGCGTAAGGCCGACCTTGCCTTCCGGACCGGACATGAAGGCACCGCCCTTCGCGCGCGCCGAACGTGGCACGAAGTTGATGTAGCCGCCGGTCTTGGAGGGGCCATAAATCGGCGAGGCGGGACCGCGCACGATGTCGACCCGGTCCGCCGCCGCGATCGGGGTGGGGTAGTTGCCGGGATTGTCGAGACGGCGCACACCGCGGAAGTAGACTTCGCCCGGCGTGCCGCGAATGTCGAGCGCACCGCCCACGCCGAAGAACGAGTTGGTGAAGGTGCCCGGCGACTGCGCGACGAGGTCATAGATCTCGGTGATACCGAAGCGTTCCATCTGTTCGGCGCTGACGGTGGAGGCAGAACGCGGCGTTTCGACGATGGTCTTGTCGAAGCCGAAGACCGAGCCGACGTCGGCGACGGGCAGCGCATCGAGCGAGCCGGTGACGACAATTTCAGAAGCCGGATCGCGCTCTGCCGGTTCCTGCGAAAGCGCGGGCGTGCTCAGCGCGGTGCAGCCCAGAAGACCTGCAACAAACACATGACTAGGCGTTGCAGACCTGCGCGACCTGCCTGTAAAACAACGTGAAATCCGCATTTCAACCCCCTCATGAATGCCCCGACGCGCCATCCACAAGCGGCGCGACCGAATTGTTCTGCTCTCCCTTTCAGTTGCCCTCGCCCCGTTTCGGTGGTCTTTACGTCCTCTGATGCCGGATATTTCGGCCCGGTCTGGGACTGTTGTTCCCTGTTCTTGGTGCGTAGGGCTAGTGGCGCATCGATGTGCAGGCAAATGCAATGAATTTTACAAGGTGTTGCGAAAATTAGAGCGCTTGAGGCGCTCTTGATGAGGGTGCGCTCTTTTTTGCAACGATCTGTCCTGATCATTGCGTTTGCTGGTTAGGGTGGCGGCGGGCAGGAGGGGGACATGTGCCGCGCATTGCCTTACTCCCGGATTGGACCCGATCCGCGCTTCGTCTTGCTCACACCTCGAGCAGGAGGGGGCAATTGGCCCGTTGCCCGCAGGGCTGCCACGGGGCATGGTCGCGTGGTTGCACAGGGGCTTGGCGCATGCCTTCCCGTGCTGGCGCGCGCCAAGCGCGTCCTCCAGCCAGGAGATGAGGCCGCATGACCACGCCCACACCGCCCCGCCCCGGTGGCGCTGCAGTCCCGCGTTCGCGCGTGGCCATCGATGCAGTCGCCGCTGCTGTCGGGCTGCCTATTCCCGAGGCATGCCGTCCCGGCGTGGAAGCAAATCTGGAGCTGCTTGCAAGTCATGTGCGCCGCATGCGCGGAGAGGACGGGGAATGACCCTCTGGCACCGCATGACGGCCTGCGACATCGCCCGGGTGGTACGGGCGCGCGATGTCACCGCCCGCGCGGTCCTCGAAGGCTGCCTTGCCGATATCGAGGCGCGGGCTGCGCCGCTGGTCGCGGTGACGCAGCTTCTGGCCGAACGCGCACGTGCCGAGGCGGACGCTGTCGATGCCCGGATCGCTGGGGGCGAGGATCCGGGGCCGCTAGCGGGCGTGCCCTATGGGGTGAAGGATCTTTTCGACGTCGCCGGACTGCCCACCACGGCAGGCTCACGCGTCTATGCCGATGCGCCGCCTTCGCCGCGCGATGCCAAGGCCGTGGCGCGCCTGAAGGCGGCGGGCGCGGTGCTTGTCGCCACGCTCAATATGGACGAGTTCGCCTATGGTTTTGCGACCATCAACGCGGCCTATGGCACGACGCGCAACCCGCATGATCTGGCGCGCCTTGCCGGCGGGTCTTCGGGCGGTTCGGCCGCCGTCGTCGCGGCCGGGCTTATGCCGCTGGCGCTGGGATCGGATACCAACGGCTCGGTGCGCGTACCCGCGAGCCTCACCGGGCTCTATGGCCTGAAGCCCACCCACACCGCACTGCCGCTGGACGGGGTCTTTCCCTTCGCGCAAAGTTTCGACGATGTCGGGCCTTTCACAACGTCGGTGGAGGATATGGAGCGGGTCTGGGCGGTGTTGCGCGGGGAGCCGACCATGCCGCACACGGCTGCGGAACTGCGGATTGCAGGGCTGGGCGGACGCTTCCGGATGAATGCCGATCCCGACCAGCTGGCTGCAATGGACGCCATTGCGGACGAGGGACCCTTGCTGGAGATCCCCGAAATCGGCCGGGCGCGCTCGGCAGCGTTTCTGATCACCGCGCACGAAGGCGGAACGCTCCACCGGGCTGCGCTGGCCAAGCAGGCCCTCGAGTACGATCCGCAAGTGCGCGATCGTTTGATCGCCGGTGCCCTCCTGCCCGAGGCCATCGTGGACGAGGCGCGTGCGTTCCGGGCGGACTATATCGCCAGGGTTACGGCGATGCTGGCGGACTACGATGTGGTCCTGGCCCCGGCGACGCCCGGCACTGCCCCGCGCATCGAGGAACCGCGTATCAAGATCGATGGCGGGATGCGGCCCGCACGCGCGGACCTTGGCATTCATACGCAGGCGATCACGTTCCTGGGCTTCCCCTCCCTGGCCGTGCCCATGAAGCGACCAGGCACCTTGCCGCTCGGCCTTCAGCTGATCGGCAAACCGGGCGAGGAGAACAGGTTGTTCGCGCTGGCACGCGAGCTGGAAATGCGCGGGTTCACGGGGGTGAGCGCGCCGGCCTTTGTGGCCGAGACACGCAAAGAGGGGATTGCGCAATGAGTGACACAGAGACGCTGGCCCGACAGGACAGCGCCTGGTACGCCCGGCTGGAACGCCGTTTCGAGTTGCGCGCGCGCGGCACCACGCCGCGCACCGAGGTTTTGGCCGGGTTCACCACCTTCCTGACAATGGCCTACATCGTCCTCGTCAATCCCGCGATCCTGGGAACGGCGGGAATGCCTGTCGCGGCGGTTGCGGCGGCGACCTGCTTTGCAGCAGCCTTTGCCTCGATCCTGATGGGCTTTGCCTCGAACACCCCGCTTGCGCTGGCGCCCGGCATGGGCCTCAACGCCTATTTCAGCTTCACTGTGGTGCAGCAGATGGGCGTTCCCTGGCAGGTGGCTCTGGGCTGCGTGTTCATTTCGGGAGTGGCCTTCCTTGTCCTGACGCTGACCGGCATCCGCCAGCTGATCGTCCATTCTATACCGCAGTATCTCTTTGCCGCGGTAGCGGGCGGTATCGGCCTGTTCATCGGTTTCATTGGCCTGCGCGATTCCGGCATTGTCGTCGCCAACCCGGCGACGTTCGTGGCGCTGGGTGACCTGCGCCAGCCTGCCCCGGCGCTCGCGCTCTTCGGGCTTGTCCTTATCGGTGGGCTCAGCGCCTGGAACGTGCGCGGCGCCATGCTGATCGGGATTGTCGCGACCACGGCGCTGGGCTGGGTCTTCGGCCTCGTCAGCTTCAATCCTGAACCCTACTCGCTCGAGGCGATGACCGGCACGCTGTTCCAGCTGGACCTGGGCGGTGTGTTCGGCTCCGAAGGGCAGCACGGCCTGGGGCTTCTCGAAGTGCTCTTCGTCTTCCTCTTCGTCGACCTGTTCGACAACATCGGCACGCTTGTCGCGGTCACCAAGCGCGCGGGGCTGATCGGTTCGGACGGAAAGATCCCCCGCCTCAACCGCATTCTGGTCACCGATGCGGTGGCAACCGTGGTCGGCTCGATGGCGGGTACGAGCACGGTGACAAGCTACGTCGAAAGCGCATCGGGCGTGCAGGTGGGCGGGCGTACGGGCCTCACTGCCATTGTCACCGGCCTCCTGTTCTTCGCAATGATGTTTGTCGCGCCGTACGCGCAGCTCATTCCGCTCGCCGCCACGGCGCCTGCGCTTATCATCGTGGGCGGCATGATGTGCCTGCCGCTGACCGAGGTGGAGTGGGAGGATCCGCTCTGCGCGATCCCCGCTTTCCTGACTGTCGCGATGATTCCCTTCACCTTCTCGATTGCCAATGGCCTTGCCTTCGGGATCACCGCCCATGCGGTGCTCAAGATCGTGCGCGGCACCTTCGGTAAGAGTGACCTTTTCCTGCTGGTTCTCGCCTCTCTCTTCGTTGCCCGCTTCATCTGGATGGGAGCTGCCTGATGCGCCGTGCCATGTCTCTTCTCGCCACTGCGCTTGCGCTTGTGTCCTCTCCTGCGCTGGCCGAGCCCTTCGATCCCACCCCGCGCACGGTGGTGATGACCGCTTTTGCGCCCGAGTGGGATGCGCTTGCCCCGGCTATTGCCGAGCCGCACGAGTACAGCGCCAATGGCCTCACCTTCCTTGCCGGAACTCTCGAAGGAAAGCCCGTGGTGCTGATGCAGAGCGGGGTGAGCATGGTCAACGCGGCGATGAACACACAGCTTGTGCTCGACCGTTTCAAGGTGAAGCGCATCGTCTTCTCCGGCATCGCAGGCGGGGTCGACCCGGAACTTTCGATTGGCGATGTGGTGGTGGCCAGGGACTGGGCACAGTACCTCGAAGTCTCCTTCGCGCGCCGCTCCGCAGAGGGATGGGAGACGCCCGAGCCGGTCGATGCGGAGGCGCCTTCGAACTGGGAGATGATGTTCCCGCGCGGCGTACGCGTGGGTAACGCTAGCGAGGCCCCGGTGCGTCACTACACGCTGGGTGCGGACCCTGCGCTGCTGCAGCTCGCCGAAGACGTGACCGCACGCATCAGCCTGCAGCGCTGCACCGGCCCTTCGGGCGCGGCAAGCGGACCGCACTGCCTGATCGAGGAGCCCAAGGTGGTGGTCGGCGGCACGGGCGTGAGCGCAGGTGTCTTTGCCGACAACAAGGAATTTCGCGAGTATCTCCAGTCCGCCTGGGGCGCACGTGTCGTCGACATGGAGAGCGCGGCGGTGGTCCAGGTCGCCTATGCCAACGAGGTGCCCGCCATCGTTTTTCGCAGCCTTTCGGACCTTGCGGGCGGCGACGATGGCAAGAACCAGATGAACACTTTCATGGCGCTTGCGTCTGTCAATTCCGCGCATGTCGTTCGCGCGTTCCTCGCTGCGCTTCCGGACTGAACAGAAGGCCCCCACCCATGCAGACCGTCATCGCCCCAAACGGCATTGCCACCGCCCCTCACCACCTCGCCGCGCAGGCGGGCCGTGACGTGCTCGCCGAGGGTGGAACGGCTCTGGAAGCCTGCGTCGCCATCGCCGCCACGCTGAGCGCGGTCTATCCGCACATGACCGGAATCGGCGGCGACGGCTTCTGGCTGATCCGCGAACCCGACGGGCGCCTCCATGCGATCCACGGTGTGGGCGGAGCGGCGGCCAGCGCGGACCTATCTCTCTACGCGGGACTTGATGCTGTGCCTCAGCGCGGACCTCTGGCTGCGAACACGGTGGCGGGCACGGTCTCGGCCTGGGAGGCGGCGCTGGCCGATCCGGCCTGCACGCTGCCGCTCGACCGTTTGCTGCGCGACGCCATCGTCCATGCCGAAACCGGCGTTGCGGTGACCGCAGGCGGGGCAGGGATTGCGCAGGCCAAGGGCGAGGAACTGCGTGGCCAGCCGGGTGCCTATGCCGAAATCTTCGAGCCCGAAGGCCGCGCGCTGGCCGAAGGCGACGTGCTGCGCCAGCCTGCGCTCGCGGAAACGCTGCGTACGCTCGCACGCGAAGGACTGGCGAGTTTCTACACAGGCCCGCTGGCCGCGCGCATTGCAGAGGACCTCGTGGCATTGGGCAGTCCGGTTTCGGCCGCCGATCTCGCTGCGCATGCTGCGAGCCGTCCTACGCCTCTCTCGGTGCCGATCATGGGCGCGCGTCTCTTCAACACCGCACCGCCCACGCAAGGGTTCGCCTCGCTCCTGATCCTCGCGCTGTTCGACCGACTGCAGGCCGAGGCTGCAGATGGCTTCGATCACGTCCACGGCCTCGTCGAGGCGACCAAGCAGGCCTTCCTGCTCCGCGATGCACACGTGGGCGATCTTTCCTTCACCAATTTCGATTTTCAGGGCCTGCTTTCCGATCCCGAGGCGCTCGACGTCCTGGCCGCGCGCATTAATCCTGCAAAAGCGATGGCCTGGCCGCAGCCCCCGCAGTGGGGTGATACCTGCTGGTTCGCCGCCGCCGATGGGGAGGGCCGGATGGTCTCGTGCATCCAGTCGACCTACTTCGAGTTCGGCTCGGGGCTGGTCCTGCCGCAGACCGGGATCACCTGGCAGAACCGGGGCTCGTCCTTCCGTCTGGCCGAAAAGGGCTGGAATGCCCTCAGCCCCGGGCGCAAGCCCTTCCACACGCTCAATCCCGCCATGGCGCTTTTCGACGATGGGCGGATCATTGCCTACGGCACGATGGGCGGCGAGGGGCAACCCCAGACGCAGGCCGCGCTCTTTACCCGCTATGCGCGTTACGGCGTGGACTTGCAGGAGGCAATCTCGGCACCGCGCTGGCTGCTCGGGCGCACCTGGGGCGATGTCACGACCTCGCTCAAGCTGGAGGACGGTTTTGCTCCCGCGCTTTACACAGCGCTCGAGGCGGCGGGGCACGATGTCGAGCGGGTCGGCCCGCCCAACGCCATGATGGGGCATGCCGGCGCGCTGGTGCGCCTGCCCGAAGGCAGCTTTGAAGGCGCGAGCGATCCGCGCAGCGACGGGGCGGCGCTGGGATGGTAGGCGCGCCTTCAAAGCCGGGTGGTGCCCGCGCCGTCGCGCGCTGCGACGCGCTGCGCGATCCCCCCTATTCCGACATGGAAGGGGGGCTTTACCGGGGCTACCTGACGCCTGCCTATGCCGCCGCGCAGGAGGCGCTGACCGGCTGGATGGAAGAGGCCGGGATGCAGGTGCGCCGCGATACCGCTGCGAACCTCATCGGCCGTTACGAGGCCAGCCGTCCCGATGTGCCCGCGCTGATGATCGCCAGTCACCTTGATTCGGTGCGCGATGGCGGTGCCTACGACGGACCGCTGGGCATTATGCTGGGGATCGAGTGCGTGGCCGCGCTGAACGCCAAGGGGCGCCGCTTTCCCTTCGCGATAGAGGTCTATGCCTTTGGCGATGAGGAAGGTTCCCGCTTTCCCGCCGCGATGCTGACCAGCCGTGCGGTGGCCGGAACACTGGAGCGCGGCGCGCTCGACATCGCCGATGGGCAAGGTGTGAGGCTGGCCGAGGCCGGAGTGGACCCGGCTGAATATCTCACCGCCAGGCGCGCACGGGGCGACATCTTCGCCTATCTGGAAGCCCACATCGAACAGGGCCCGGTGCTCGAAGCCAATGGCCTTGCCGTGGGGACGGTCACCGGCATCGCCGCGCAGCTGCGCTATGCGATTACCCTTAAGGGGCTTGCCGGACACGCGGGGACGAGCGCGATGCCGCTGCGCCGCGATCCGCTGCCGGGCGCCGCGCAGATGGTGCTTGCCGCCGAGGAAGTGGCCGCCGCCGACATGTCCGATTCCGTCGCCACCGTCGGCCGGATCGAGGCACTGCCCGGCGCGCCCAACGTCATTCCGGGTGAAGTGCGCTTCACGCTCGACGTGCGCGCGGGCGATATCCGCCGCCGTAACCGCGTGGCCGAGGCGATCCTGGCGCGCTGTCAGGCGATTGCCGCGGCCCGCACGCTCGAACTGGACGTCGCGTGCATCCACGACCTGCCGCCCAGCCCGTGCGACGAGGGGCTGATGGAGCTGCTCGACGCCGCGCACGAAAGCGCAGGCCAGCGCGTTTTCCGCCTCGTTTCGGGGGCGGGCCACGATGCCATGAACTTGGGCGCGCTGTGCCCCACCGCCATGCTGTTCCTGCGCTGCCGGGGCGGTATCAGCCACAACCCGGCCGAACATGTCGAGCCCGCCGACGCGCAAGTCGCGCTCGCCGTCATGCTCGGTTTTCTCGACCGCCTCGGAGAGCGCCACCATGCCCGTTGAACTCGATCCCCTTCTCTTCGGGGAGATCGACCCGCCCCAGCGCCTGCTCATGGGGCCCGGCCCCGTCAACGCGCACCCGCGCGTACTGCGCGCGATGTCGGCGGATCTGCTGGGCCAGTTCGATCTCGAAATGACCGGCTACATGGAGCAGGTCATGGCGCTCTACCGCCCGATCTTCGGCACCCGGAACCGCTGGACGATGCTGGTCGATGGGACCGCGCGCGCCGGGATCGAGGCGGCCCTCGTCAGCCTCGTTGCGCCGGGCGAGACGGTGCTTGTCGTCAACTTCGGCCGCTTTGGCCTGCTCCTTACCGAGATTCTTACCCGTATCGGCGCACGCATTGAAACGATCGAGGCGCCCTGGGGCGAGGTAGTTCCGCTCGCGGCTATCGAGGAGGCCATCGCGCGCACCTCGCCCAAACTGGTGGCGACGATCCATGGCGATACCTCGACGACGATGGCGCAGCCCCTTGATGGTTTGGGCGCGCTGTGCCGGGCGGCGGGCGCGCTCTCCTACGTCGATGCCACCGCGACCATCGGCGGCATGGAACTGGCCGCCGACCGCTGGGATGTCGATGTCGTGACCGGTGGCCTGCAGAAGTGTCTTGGCGGGCCTTCCGGTTCGGCCCCGATCACCATCTCGGACGCGGCGGCCGAGCATATCTTCGCGCGCCGCCACACCGAGGCGGGCATCCGCATGAAGGGGCTTGAGGATGGGCAGGGGCCGCGCATCGCCTCCAACTACTTCGACCTCGCCATGATTATGGACTACTGGTCGGAAAAGCGCCTCAATCACCATACCGAGGCGACCTCGATGCTTTATGCCGCGCGCGAATGTGCCCGCGTGGCATTGGGGGAGGGACTGGCCGCACGCTACGATCGCCATACCCGCTCGGGCCGCGCGATGGCGGCGGGGCTGCGCGCGATGGGCCTCACCGTCTTTGGCGATGACGCGCACCGCATGACCAACGTCACGGGCGTCCACATCCCGGGCAGCGTCGATGGTGAGGCGGTGCGCGCGATGATGCGCGACACCTTCGAGATCGAGATCGGCACTGCGTTCGGCCCCTTGCAGGGCCGGATCTGGCGGCTTGGCGCGATGGGCTACAACGCGATGAAGCACAAGGTGCTGATCACGCTTGGTGCGCTCGAGGCGAGCCTGCGCGCCCATGGTTTCGTGCTGCCGCTGGGCGAAGCGGTGCCCGCTGCGATCGAAGCCTGGGACAGTGCCGGAGTGGGAGAAATCGCATGAACACGACGCCCCGCGACCTTGTTGGCTACGGCGCCAACCCGCCCGAGGAGCACTGGCCGGGCGGCAAGCGCGTCGCCCTCCAGTTCGTCATCAACTATGAGGAAGGCGCGGAGAACAGCGTCCTCAACGGCGACAAGGGTTCCGAGGCCTTCCTCTCCGAAATGGTGGGCGCGGCCAGCCACCCCGACCGCGCGATGGCCATGGAAAGCCTCTACGAATACGGCAGCCGGGCCGGGTTCTGGCGGCTCTACCGCCTGTTTGCATCGCGGAGCCTCCCGGTGACCGTGTTCGGCGTCGCAAAAGCGCTTGAAGCCAATCGCGAAGCGGTCGCCGCCATGCGCGCGGCCGACTGGGAGATTGCCTGCCACGGCCTGCGCTGGATCGATTATCAGAATGTCCCCGAAGAGATCGAACGCGCGCATATCGCCGAAGCCATCGCGCTCCACGAAAAGGTCACGGGCACCCGGCCGCTCGGCTGGTACCAGGGGCGGACCTCGCCCAACACCGCGCGCCTGGTGGCTGAGGAAGGCGGTTTCGTGTACGATGCCGACAGCTACGCCGACGACGTGCCCTACTGGGACGACAAGCACGGCCGTGCGCGGCTGGTCGTGCCCTATACGCTCGACGTCAACGACATGAAGATCGTCGCCTACAACGGCTTTACCGAAGGCGAGCAGTTCTTCCGTCATATGCGCGACACCTATGACCAGCTGGTCGAGGAGGGCGGGCGGATGATGTCGGTAGGCTTGCATGCGCGCATCGCGGGGAAGCCGGGCCGCGCGCGTTGGGTCGGCCGGTTCCTCGACCATGTCGCGCAAAGCGGCGAGGCCTGGATCGCGCGCCGTATCGATATCGCCCGCCACTGGCAGACCACGCACCCTTACGCCGGAGACAAGGCATGAAGATCAACGATCCCGTTCTCCTCGCCGAGGTCACGGCCGCGTTCCACGCATACGAACGCGCGCTGATGGAGAACGACATCGCGGCGATGGACGCGCTCTTTCACGAGGCGCAAACCACCAACCGCTACGGCGTAGGCGAAGTGCTTTACGGCATCGGGGAAATCCGCGCGTTTCGAAAGGGGCGTGGAGGTTCGCCCCAGCGCACGCTCGGTAAGGTTTCGATCGTGACCTACGGCGATGCTTTCGCGACCGCCGATGCCGAGTTCTTCCGCGAGGGATTGGAGCGGCGCGGGCGCCAGACGCAAAGCTGGGTGAAGTTCGATGACGGCGAATTCGGCGGCTGGAAGGTTGTCTCCGCGCACGTCAGCCTGGAAGGAAGCACTCACTGATGGGCGCGCTCTTCGAACACAGCCTCTGGGTCGAGGCGCGCGCCGATGCAGCCCCGACACTCGGAGACCGGCACGCCGATCTTATGGCCGTGGTCCATGCGGCCAGCCGTGACGAGCAGCTCGCGCTCATCCGCGCACATCCCGAACTTGCGGGCAAGGCCGCCATTGACCGCACCTTGACCCAGGCGAGCGCATCGGAACAGGCGAGCGCCGGGCTCGACCGGCTTACGCCTGCCGAATACGAGGAGTTCCACGCGCTCAACGCGGCCTACCGCGAACGCTTCGACTTCCCCTTCATCATCTGCGTGCGCCTGACCGACAAGGCCGGAATCCTTGCCGCCATGCGCGCACGCCTCGCCAACGACCGCGAGACCGAGATCGCCACTGCCCTTTTGCAGATCGGTGAGATTGTCCGCCTGCGCCTGGAAGACCTCGCATGACCGAACAGATGGGCCTGCGCGCACTGGAACAGCGCCTAGAACGCGAACTGGAGCTTGTCGCCTTCAACCGCCCGCAATGGGTGCGTCCGCGCACCTTCGCGGGCGAAGACGTGCTCGACGTCGCTGTCATCGGCGGCGGCCAGTGCGGCCTGGCCACGGCCTTTGGCCTCAGGCGCGAAGGCGTGACCAACGTCATGATCTTCGACGAGAGCCCATCAGGCTTCGAGGGGCCATGGGAGACCTATGCGCGCATGGTCACGCTGCGCACGCCCAAGACGCTTACCCCCCTCGATTTCGGTGTGCCTTCGCTTACCTACCAGGCCTGGTGGGAGGCGCAACATGGCGCTGCGGGCTGGGCTGAGCTCGACAAGATCGCGCGGGGCGACTGGATGGACTACCTGCGCTGGTACCGCCGTGTCCTCGACCTCCCCGTCGTCAACGAGGCGAAGCTCGTGCGGATCGAGCCGCTGCCGGATGAGGCGCTCCACCGTCTGCACTTTGCCGACGGCAGTCGCGAACTGGCGCGCAAGGTGGTCCTGGCCACCGGCATCCAGGGCGGGGGAGAATGGCACACACCGGCGATGGTGCGCGACAACTTGCCCAAGTCGCTCTGGGCGCACACGAGCGAGCCCATCGACTTTGCCGCACTTCATGGCAAGCGCATCGGCATCCTGGGGGGCGGGGCCTCGGCCTTCGACAATGCGCACTTCGCGCTTTCGCAAGGCGTGGAAGCGGCCGAAGTATTCATCCGCCGCAGACAGCTGCCGCGCGTGAACCCGATCCGGTTCATGGAGAAGGTGGGCTTCGCCGCGCGCTACCCGGCGCTTGACGATGCGACGAAGTACGCCGCGATGGACTGCTTCCTGGGCCATAATCAGCCCCCGACCAACGACACCTTCGCGCGCGCCGCGTCCTGGCCGGGCTTTCACCTCCACACCGGCGCGCCCTGGCTGGACGTTGCCGAGCATAATGACCTGGTGCGCGTGACCACGCCGCATGGCCATCACGAATTCGACTTCGTGGTCATCTCGACCGGCCTCATCAGTGACCCGGCACTTCGCCCGGAACTTGCCGACGTCGCCGATCTTATCGCGCGCTGGGGTGAGGTCGTGACGCCCAAGGGCGCGCGTAACGCGCTCATCGATGCGCATCCCTACCTCGGCGACGGTTTCGAGTTCTGCCCGCGCAAAAGTGTTGACGGCGCGCCGCTTCATGGTCTGTTCGCTTTCAACTATTCCGCGCTGATCAGCCTGGGCCTCTCGGCCTCGGCGCTCTCGGGCCTGCATCTGGCTCTGCCGCGTTTGCTGCGCAGCATTGCCGACCAGCTGTTTCTCGATGACAAGGACGTGCTTGTCGAAGAATTCCTCGCCTACGACGATCCCGAATTCGTCGGCGAATGGCCACTCCCCGAAGTCGGAGACGCGGCATGAACACTCTCTCGACCCACATTCTCGACACCGCCCATGGGACGCCCGCCAGCGGGGTCGCAATAGAATTGATCGCCGAAGGCGGTTCGGTGCTGTTCACAGGCACGAGCAACGCGGACGGGCGTTGCCCGGACCTACCCCAGGTGCCTTCGGGCGGGTATCACCTGCGTTTCGCCGTCGCCGACTATTTTCGGGAAAAGGGTGTGCACCTGCCCGAACCGCCGTTCCTCGATGTCGTCCAGATCGATTTCGGCATTGCCGAAACAGGCGCGCACTACCACGTACCGCTGCTCGTTTCGCCCTATGGCTACTCGACGTATCGGGGCAGCTGAGATGGCGATCTCATTTCTTCTCGATGGCAAGCGTATCGATCTCGATACCGTCGATCCGACGGGGTCGGTCCTCGATTTTTTGCGCACGCAGCTTCGCCGCACCGGCACCAAGGAAGGCTGCGCTGAGGGCGACTGCGGCGCCTGTACGGTGCTGGTCGGGACGCTGGAGGCGAGTGACAGGGTACAGTGGCGGGCGCTCAATTCCTGCATCCAGTTCCTTCCCATGCTGCACGGCAAGGCGCTGATGACGGTGGAGAGCCTCGCCCATGACGGCGTTCCCAATCCGCTGCAGGCGTGCATGGCGGCGAACGGTTCCTCGCAGTGCGGCTTCTGCACGCCGGGCTTCGTCATGTCGCTCCATGGCCGCGCCATTGGCGCAACCGGTTGCGAGCTTCCGGTCGAGGACGTGATCGCGGGCAACTTGTGCCGCTGCACCGGTTATGGCCCCATTCTGGAGGCCGCGCAGGAGGTGTCGGTTCTTGCGCAGAACGATGCCGCGGTGATCGCGCAGCTTGCCGAGATCGAAGGGGGAGCGGCCTCGGGCGAGTGGGAGGGGCGGCGCTGGTTTGCGCCGCGCAGCGCCGATGCGTTGGCCTCGCTCTGCCGTGAGTACCCGAACGCCACGCTGGTGGCCGGAGCGACCGACGTGGGGCTGTGGATCACCAAGGGCCTGAAGGCCCTCGAGACCGCGATCTTCATCGGAGACATTGCCGAGCTGGCTACAATCGAAGCGACCGATGAGGCGTTGTTTCTTGGCGCCAATGTGCGTCACGCCGATGCGCATGCGGCCCTGGCGCAGCTTCATCCCGACCTGGGCGAGTTGTGGCGCCGCTTCGCCGCGCTGCAGATCCGCAACGCGGGCACCATTGGTGGCAACATCGCCAACGGCTCACCCATTGGCGATGGTCCGCCTGCGCTGATTGCGCTCGGCGCGCAGCTTAAGTTGCGCAGCACTGAGGGCACGCGCACGCTGCCTCTCGAAGACTTCTTCTTGGACTACGGCAAGCAGGACCTGCGCGAAGGCGAGTTCGTGGCCGGGGTGCGCATCCCGCGTCCGGCGAGCGGTACCGTGATCCACATCGCCAAGCTCTCGCGTCGCTTCGACAGCGACATTTCCGCGGTGTGCGGGGCTTTTGCCCTGACCCTGGAAAAGGGGGACGTTGCTTGTGCCCGTGTAGCTTTTGGCGGTATGGCGGCAACCCCGCGCCGCGCGGCGGCGTGCGAAGCGGCCCTGGTCGGCCAGCCTTTCACGCAGGAGACCATGGCGCTCGCCGCCAGCGCGCTGCGCGAGGATTTCACGCCGCTCGATGATGTGCGCGGGTCTGCCGACTACCGCCTGGCTGCTGGGGGGAATCTCTTGCACCGCCTCTGGTTGCGCGCGCAGGGCAACTCTGTGGCGGTGCTGGATCTGGAGGCCCTCGATGGCTGATCGTGACCCCTCTTGCGATCTCGGTGCGCGCGTCCTCGCCAAGCCCTCGCACCCGCACGAAAGCGCACACCTGCACGTGACGGGGCAAGCGCGCTATACTGATGACCTCGCCGAACCGGCTGATATGCTGCACTTGTGCTTTGGCCAAAGCAGCGAGGCCCACGCCCGTATCGTGTCGATGGACCTGGAGGCGGTACGTCAGGCTCCCGGTGTCCACAGTGTCTACACCGCCGCCGATATTCCCGCTGCCAACGATGTCGCGCCTGTCGCGCATGACGATCCGCTACTGGCCGAGGACGAAGTGGTGAGCCATGGGCAGGCGCTATTTCTGGTCGCAGGAACCAGCCGAGATGCCGCCCGGCGTGCGGCACGTCTTGCCAAAATCGAATACGAACCGCTCGACGCCGCGATTACATCCGCACAGGCGCGCGCGGCAAACAGCCTGATCGAGCCGACCCAGCGCATGGCGCGCGGCGATGCCGGGGCGACTCTGGCATCCGCCCCGCACCGCGCCAAGGGCGCCTTCGAGATGGGCGGGCAGGACCACTTCTACCTGGAAGGCCAGATCGCGGTGGCGACCCCCGGCGAGGACGGCGCTGTGCACATCGTCAGCTCCACCCAGCATCCCAGCGAAGTGCAGCATTTGGTCGCGCACATGCTCGGCCTCAGCTCGGCCGATGTGACAGTGGAAGTGCGGCGCATGGGCGGGGCCTTCGGCGGCAAGGAAACGCAGGCCGCGCTTTTTGCCGCTGCGGCCGCGCTCGTCGCTGCGAGGACTGGCCGTCCCGCGAAGCTGCGCTGCGATCGTGATGACGACATGGTGATGACCGGCAAACGCCACCCTTTCGAAGTCGCCTACGAGGTCGGCTACGACGAGGAGGGGCATCTCCTGGCGCTTTCACTGTTCCTCTCGAGCACGTGTGGGGCAAGCGTCGATCTT
Source organism: Novosphingobium sp. BW1 (assembly GCF_008107685.1). Lineage (GTDB taxonomy): Bacteria > Pseudomonadota > Alphaproteobacteria > Sphingomonadales > Sphingomonadaceae > Novosphingobium. The sequence goes on along the minus strand of NZ_VIRF01000070.1, from coordinate 55,295 downwards.
TCGCCCGCTATCAACGACCGCGCGATGTTCCACGCGGACAATTGCTATTACTTGCCCAACGTCGAGATCGTCTCGGAACGGCTGAAGACCAACACCGTCTCGGCCACCGCCTTTCGGGGCTTTGGTGGTCCGCAAGGGATGCTGGCCATCGAGCGGATCCTCGACGATGTCGCCACGCGCCTGGGCCGTGATCCTCTCGAAGTGCGCCTCGCCAATCTCTACGCGGCCGGGCGCAGCGAAACGCCCTATGGCATGGAGATTAAGGACAACATCGCGCCCGAGATCATCGCGCGCCTGCGCGAAACTGCGCGCTACGATGCGCGCAACAAGGCCATCCATGCGTTCAATGCGCAAAGCCCTGTTCTCAAGCGCGGCATTGCGCTGACGCCGGTCAAGTTCGGGATCAGTTTCACGACGACCCATCTCAACCAGGCGGGCGCGCTCGTCCATGTCTATGCCGATGGCTCGATCCAGGTAAACCACGGCGGGACCGAGATGGGGCAGGGGGTCTACGTCAAGGTGGCGCAGGTTGTCGCCGATGTCTTCGGCGTGCCGCTCGGCACCATTCGCTGCACGGCGACCCGCACCGACAAAGTACCCAACACGTCCGCGACGGCGGCGAGTTCCGGGGCGGACCTCAACGGCATGGCCGCCTTCAACGCGGCCTCTACGATCAAGGCGCGCCTCGTCGACTTCCTGTCGCGGACATACGCCTGCACGCCCGAGGACGTGACCTTCGGCCCGGAGGGGGTGCAGGCAGGCGCAGCCCGGCTCACTTTCGGCGAAGTGGCGCGGCGCGCACAGATTGGCCGCGTGTCGCTCAGTTCCACCGGCTTTTATGCGACGCCCGACATTGCCTATGACCGGGCTGCCCACAAGGGCCGTCCGTTCTATTACTTCTCCTATGGCGCCGCAGTGAGCGAGGTCGCGGTGGACATGCTGACAGGTGAGCACAAGGTGCTGGCCGTCGACATCCTTCACGACGTGGGGGCCTCGCTCAATCCGGCCATCGACAAGGGACAGATCGAGGGCGGTTTCGTACAGGGCCAGGGTTGGCTCACCACCGAGGAACTGGTCTGGGACGCGCAGGGGCGCTTGCTCACCCACAGCCCGGCAACCTACAAGATCCCGACCGCCTCGGACCGCCCGAAGCGCCTTACCATCGAGCTATGGGACGGGCAGAACGTCGAGCCTACGATCAACCGTTCCAAGGCCGTCGGAGAGCCACCCTTCATGCTCGCGATCTCCGTCTTTTCCGCCCTCAACCGCGCGGTAGGAGCCTGCGTGCCCGAGGCGCGGTGCCTGCCGCCACTTGATGCACCGGCAACGCCCGAAAAGGTGCTTGCCGCGATTTCGGGGCATCGCAAGGAGGACGCTGCGGCATGACGCAGTGGATCGGTTGGCTGCGGCGGCTTGAGCCTGGCCGGTGCGCCATGGTTTCCGTGCTCGCGACCGAGGGCTCGGCGCCGCGCGGTGGCGGCACGCGCATGCTGGTGACCACTTCGGGCCAGCAGGGCACGATTGGCGGCGGCCAACTGGAGTTTCGCGCCGCCCAACAGGCGCGCGCGATCCTGGACCTGCCGGTCGGGACCTGGCGCGTGCAGGACTATCCGCTCGGCCCTCTCCTTGGCCAATGCTGCGGCGGGCGTGTGCGTCTCCTCATCGAGCATCTGGATCCCGCAGGGCTCGACTGGCTGCACGAGGCTGAGCCCGGCCGCATGCTGGAGACACGCTTTGAGGACGGCGCCGTACTGCGCCGCATCCATGACCGCGAGACGGCAACGCGCCAGTCCGCGCGCGGCGACAAACCGGGGGTGGGCGCGCGGATCATCGAGCCGGTGGGGGAGCGTTCGCGCCCAGTTTACCTTTTCGGAGCGGGCCATGTCGGGCAGGCCATCGCGCGGCACGCGACGGGGCTGCCGCTCCAACTGGCCTGGTTCGACATTCGTCCGGAACTGGCCGATCTCGACGGAGTGACCATCGTCGACGTCGAGGACATTGCAACCTGCATCGAGGAAGCGCCGCCCGAGGCGGCCATCGCGATTTTGACGCACGACCATCCTCTCGATTACCACCTGACCCTGACCGCGCTTACGCGCGATCCGATGGCCTTCGTAGGGCTGATTGGTTCGTCGACCAAGATCGCCCGCTTCCGTTCGCGCCTCAAGGCCGATGGCATTGGCGAGGAGGCCCTCGCGCGCCTGACGACGCCCATCGGCGTGCCGGGAGTGAAAGGCAAGGAGCCCGACGTGATTGCGATTTCGGTGCTGGCCCAGCTCCTTCAGTTAAGGGGGCAGTAATGGGACTTCGCGCGTTCCGGGGAGAATTCCTGTCGGTGAGCTGTGATCCGCGCGATGCAGGGCCAGACGACGGGGCGGCGGTTCGCCACGAGGAGGATGGCCTGCTCGTGGTTGAGGACGGGATCGTCGTGGCCCGGGGCCACCATGCCGATCTGGCCGGGCGTTTCGCCCAGGTGCCGGCCGAGACGCTGCCCGGCCTTGTCGTGCCGGGCTTCATCGATGCCCATGTCCACTATCCGCAGATGGACAGCATGGCCGCGCACGGCGAGCAATTGCTCGATTGGTTGGAGCGACACATCTTCCCGTCCGAGATGGCTTTTGCCGAGCGGGCCCATGCGGATGCCCTGGCGCAGGCGTTCCTGACCGAAATGCTGCGCAACGGAACGACAAGCGCGCTGGTCTTTGCAACAGTCCATGAACATTCGGTTGACGCGCTGTTCGAGGCGGCGCTGGCGCGGCGCATGCGGGTGATCTCGGGCAAGGTGCTGATGGACGAAGGCCCCGAGGGCCTGCGCGACAGTGTCGCCTCGGGACGGGCCGAGAGCGAGGCGCTGCTCCGGCGCTGGCGTGGACGTGGGCGGCTGGGCTATGCACTGACGCCGCGTTTCGCGCTTACCTCCAGCGACGCGCAGCTGGCCGATGCGGGCGCTTTCCTGGCCGACCATCCCGAGGTTTTGCTGCACACGCATCTGGCCGAAAACGTCCACGAGTGCGCGGCGGTTGCCGCGCGCTTTCCCGAGGCGGAGGACTATCTTGATGTCTATGACCGTTTCGGGCTGGTCGGGCCGCGCTCGGTCTTTGCGCATGGTATTCACCTGCCGGATCGCGCCTGTACGCGCCTGTGGGAAAGCGGGGCAGGCATCGCGGTCTGTCCTAGTTCCAACCTGTTCCTGGGATCGGGCCATTTCGACTTCGGGCAGGCGGATCGTTTTGGCGTGAAGCTGGGGCTGGGCAGTGACGTCGGCGCGGGCACGACCTTCTCACTTCTGCACACTGCCGGACTGGCCTACCAGGCCGCTTTGGCGCGTGAGGACCGGCTCTCGCCATACCGTGCGCTGTATCTGGCAACGCTGGGAAGCGCGCAGCTTCTGGGTATTGCCGACAATGTCGGCGCTCTCGAGGTCGGGCAAGAGGCGGACTTCGTGGTGCTCGATCCCGCCGCAACGCCGCTCCTTGCACGTCGTACACATGCGGCCCCTCTTGCGCAGCGTCTGTTTGCACTTCAGGTTCTGGGCGATGACCGGGCTGTTGCCCGCACCTATATTCTGGGCGAATGCGTCTGGGAAAGGACAGCATGATGACCGATCTTGAGACGTTTATTGCAGGGCTTCCCAAGGCCGAACTGCACTTGCATATCGAGGGCAGCCTCGAGCCCGAACTGATGTTCGAACTGGCCCGTCGCAACCAGGTCAAGATCCCCTATGCGAGCGTGGAGGAGGTTCGGGCAGCCTATGCGTTCACCAAGCTCCAAGACTTCCTCGACATTTACTATGCAGGCGCCAACGTGCTGCGCACGCGGCGCGATTTTCACGACATGGCCATGGCCTATTTCGACCGGGCCGCGAGGGACGGGGTGGTCCATGCCGAGCTGATGTTCGACCCCCAGACCCACACCGATCGCGGCATCCCCTTTGCCGAAGTGATCGAAGGGCTGTTCTCGGCAATGGACGAGGCGCATGCGAAGCATGGCATGACCAGTTGCCTCATCCTCTCCTTCCTGCGGCACCTGAGCGAAGAGGCGGCGTTCGATACGCTGGCCGCGGCCGAGCCCTGGCTGGACCGGATCGCTGCGGTGGGGCTGGATTCCAGCGAGATCGGCCATCCCCCGATCAAGTTCGCGCAGGTCTTTGCCGCGGCGCGCGAAAAGGGCCTCAAGCTCACCGCGCACGCGGGCGAGGAGGGGCCACCGGAATATGTCTACCAGGCGCTCGACCTGATCGACGTTGACCGCATCGATCACGGCAACCGCGCGCTCGAGGACCCGGCGCTGACCAAGCGGCTGGCGGACAGCGGCATGACGCTGACGGTCTGTCCGCTCTCGAACCTCAAGCTTTGCGTGATCGACGATATCGTGCAGCACCCCATCGACACCATGCTCAAGGCGGGCCTGAAGGCGACGCTCAATTCCGATGATCCGGCCTATTTCGGCGGATACATCGCGGACAACTATCGGGCGGTGGCGCAGGCGCGCGGGCTGGGCCGCGAGGATCTGGTGACGCTTGCACGCAACAGCTTTACCGGATCGTTTCTGCCGCAAGAGGACATCGCGCGCCATTTGGCCGCGATCGATGCCTTCGTCGCCGAGGTCGCCTGATGCACAGGCGTGCGAGCCTTGCGCTGGCGCTGCTCGTGGCTTTGTTCCTTGTGCCGGTGGCGGCCCTTGCGGCGCATGTGGGGGAGGGCGCTCCCCGCAAGGTCATCATCGAGGATGAGGGCTTTGCGCTCATGCACCTCATGCTGCTGCAAAGCCGCAGGATCGACGTGGTGGGCATTACCACGGTCTCGGGCGATGTCTGGGCCAACCGGGCGACCGCGCTTGCGCTGCGCGGGCTGGAGCTGACGGGCCGCGAGGAAATTCCCGTTGCGCAAGGGGCGACCTTTCCGCTCCTCAACTCCGAGGCCGCGACCGCGCGCTGGGAAGGGCTCTACGGCAAGCTTGTCTGGAAAGGTGCGTGGATGCGCGAATGGGTGGAGCCTACCGTGCAGTCGACGCCCGAATATCATGGCCCCTTCGCTCCGGTGGACCTGCCCGGCGGCAATCCGCACTTGCAGAAGTCGGATGAGATTGCGGCCAATTTCCTGATCCGGATGGTGCGCAAGTACCCAGGTGAGATCACCATCGTGGCGTGCGGGCCACTCACCAACCTGGCGCTCGCCCAGCGGCTCGATCCCGAATTTGCGGGGCTGGTGGGGGAACTCGTCTACATGGGCGGCAGCTTCAATCCCCAGCAGGTGCTCGAGGGTCAGTCCGCCGCCGAGTTCGCGCGCGAATTCGAGAACACCCCGCGCCGCGAGTTCAACGTCGCCTTCGATCCCGAGGCCGCGAGCATCGTCTCGCGCAGCCCCTGGCGCAAGCTGACGGTGATCCCGGTCGATCCCTCCACCGCCACACAGCGCACGCCCGAACTTCTAGCGCGGCTGCAGAAGGTGGCGCCCGCCAAGGTTGCGGCGTTCATCGCAGGCCTCGAGCCGGGCTTCCCGCTCTGGGACGAGATCGCGGCAGGCTATGTGCTCGACGCAGGCATCGTCACCAAGGCGGATCAGCTCTACGTGGATTACGTTACCGATTTCGGGCCCAAGTACGGGGCTACACTGAGTTGGCACGAGCACTACCAACCAGGGCTTGGCGAGCGCAAGGCGAACGTGGTGCTGGCAATCGACCCGGTGAGGCTTGAGGACCTGATGGTCACGGCCATGCGCGAAGGGGCCGAGCGGCAGGGCAACTGATCGGGTGGACTGGCGCGGCATCCTCGCGACGAGCGGTCTGCCCGACGTCCTGGCGGCCTACGATGCCCGTGTGGTTGGCACGTTCCCGCTCGGACTGGACGTTGCAGGCAGCGATGTGGACATCATTTGCCATGCGCCCGAACCTGAGGTGTTTGCACAGGAGCTATGGGCGTGTTTCGCAGGGTGCGAGCACTTTGCCCTGCGGCAGTGGGCGCACGGGAAGCGCGCGGTGATCGCGCAGTTTTCCATCTGCGATCTGCCCTTCGAAGTCTTTGGCGCGCCAGTGCCGGTCATAATGCAGGCGGGATGGCGCCACTTTGAGGTCGAAGAGCGCTTGCTGGCCCTGGGTGACGGGGCTTTGCACGCTGCGGTGCGGGCGCTTCGCCGCTCCGGGGTGAAGACCGAACCGGCCTTCGCACAGGTTCTGGGCCTTGCAGGGGATCCGTACTTGCAGTTGCTCGACCTCGCCTCGGCCCGCGATGCCCAGTTGCGGGGCATTCTCGCGCAGGCGGGCTTTGCCTAGGGCGACATGCGAAACAGGCCGGCGGAAGGTGTTTTTCCGCCGACCCGCTTTAACTGTGCCTCAGTTTTCGCCTTCGTGGAGCCAGTGCTCGGTTTGGGGCGGGATAAATTCGATGATGCGGTCGAGGAGCCGCTCGGGGTTGTCGTCGACCAGCAGCATGTCGCGGTGGCGGTCCTGGAGGAAGCCCTCGGAGACGATCTTGTCGACGAACTGGATGAGGCCGTTGTAGAAATCGCCCACGTTGAGCAGGCCCACGGGCTTGGCGTGGTAGCCCAGCTGCGACCAGCACCAGGCCTCGAACATCTCTTCGAAGGTACCGATGCCGCCCGGAAGCGTGACGAAGCCATCGGAGAGCTTGGCCATCAGCGCCTTGCGTTCGTGCATGGATTTGACCACGTGCAGCTCGGTGATGCCCTGGTGGTCTTTCTCGCGCGCGCGCAGTGCTTCGGGGATGACGCCGATCACCTCGCCGCCCCCGGCGCAGACCGCGTCCGCGATCACGCCCATCAGGCCCACCTCACCGCCGCCATAGACGAGGCCTATGCCGCGCTTGGCGAGAAGCGTGCCGAACTGCTCGGCCGTCTCGCGGTAGATCGGGTTACGGCCTGGGGAAGAACCGAGGTAGACACAGATGCGCATGAACGGGATATTCTTTCTGCTATCGCACGGGAGGGGCAGGCGCGAAGGCCTCAGGCAAGTCTTTCAGGTACCGAAAGCGCCTCGGCGGTAATGGTTTCCCGGGTCGAGACCGATTCCCAGGGGAAGACGAACCAGCGCTTGTCGTGGCTGCGATCGATGGTCTGGGCCCAGTAGTCGGTCTTCGCGCGCGAACTGGTGTTGGTGATGATGACGGCAAAGCGCACGAAGCTGGCGTCCGCGCCCAGTTCGGCAAGGCGCGCGCGCAGGAACTCGATGGTGCCGCCGCTGTCGTTGATGTCGTCGATGAACAGCAGCTTCTTGCCTTGCGCACTCATCACCGCGAGCTTGGCGAGGAGTTCGTCGGCAAAGTCGGGCTGCTTGGCGGAATGGTCGATCGAGAGCATGGGCACATCAAGCTGGTGCGAAACGTAGCAGCCCGGGACGAGGCCGCCGCGTCCGATGCCGATCACGAAATCGGGCATCCAGTCACTGTCGGTGACCTTGCGCGAGACAACGCGCACCTTGGCAAGGAAGTCCTCGTAGTATTCGAGGTACTGCAGTTGGGGCTCGGACGTGTCGTCCATGGGGGACTCCTGAGAGGAAAACTTGGGGGAGGGAGAGCCTTTCGAATTACCCAATTCCGGCCCTGCAAACAATATTGGAACGCGCGCTATTCCCCTGCCTTGCGCGCCGTTTCCGTCCCGAAATCGGCCAGCGCGCTGCGATGGTCAAGGCGGGTGTAGCCATTACCGATCTCGCGCAGGACCAACGCGGCGGCGTAGGACGGCGTGCGCGCGGAGGCGGTGCACAGCGCCAGCGTCATGGGCCGCAGCAGCGGTTCGGCGATGCGGGTGAACTGCAGGCGACCTTCCTGCACTTCGGTCATCACGTCGAGCGAGGTGAGGATGCCAATGCCCGCGTCCTGGCGCACAAGTGCCGCTATCATCTGGATATTATCCGAGGTGACGCGCCGTTCGAGGGGGGCGCTGGTGGCCGCTTCGAGAAGGGCGACCTGCTGGCCGACGGCAAGCGGCTCGCCCGGCGCGATGATAGGTTCGCCCACGCATTGGGAGAAGCGGGCTTCCGCGCGCGCGCCGAAAGGATGGCCGGGCGGAGTGACGAAGCCGAGGACCACTTCCACGTAGGCGCGCACGTTCAATTCGCGCAGCGATTGGGGATCGAACATGATCCCGCAATCAACTTCGCCCTCCGCGACCGCGCGCCGCACCGAATCGTTGTCGAGCACGCGCAGCGAGATCGTGATGCCCGGATAGTCGCGCTGGATGCGGTGGATGGTTTCGGGAATGTAGCCGCGGGTGAGTGCATCGATTACCGCGATCTCGACGTGACCGCGCTTGAGTCCGCGCAGGTCCTCGATCCGCGCGCGGACCTCGGTCATGCCCTTTTCCCACTGGTGGGCGCTGGCCATCATCAGTTCGCCCGCCGCGGTCAGCTTGAGGCCGGTGGGCAGGCGCTCGAACAGCGGCATGCCCAGTTCGGCCTCGACGTTGAGGATCTGGCGGTCGATGGCCGACGCCGACAGGTTCAGCTCGTCCGCGGCCTTGCGGATCGAGCCGAGGCGGCCCACGGCCATGAAGTAGCGCAGGAAGCGCGAGAATGCCGGCATCGCGTGATGATGTCTCCGAGGTGCGCGTTTTTGGGCAACGCATTTCGGGTTAGCATTGCATTTTGCCGGGCGCTGTCAAGGACGCCCGGCCCGGCAGGTCTAGGGGACTGAATCTGCAAGCGCCGGAGTTTGCAGGAAAGAAGCGGAATGACGGAAAGAAGATTCCGAGGACCATCGCCCTCGGGTTCCTCAGCCTGTCGAGCTAACCTTTGTCGCGCCGGCTTGGCCGAGAAAGGTGAGGTCGCCGATTACGGGGTCAAGGGGCGATGACCCCTCGAAAGGTATTTTTCATCTTCTTTCCGTTTTTAGGCGGCCACTGCGCGGCATTCGAGCCGGTCGGAGATGCGCGTGGCCACCGCGTGAAGACGGTCGGCGTAGCGCGCGATCGCGGTCTGTTCGTTCATCGCGTTGAAGAAGTAGGTCAGCGTGAGTGTCGCTTCCACTTCGCCGTCGGCCACTATCGGCACGGCGATCGAGGCGGTACGGTTGGCTTCGCGCGAGGTGTACGGGGCGGCGCTGAGGCCGCGGCCGCGGATCTGCTCGAGACGGGCGAGGAAGGCCTCGCGCTCGAAGTTGGGATCGAGACCCCAGCGGTTGCGCTCGGCGCTGTCGAGGATCGCGTGGACGCGCGCGATCGGCAGGGCCGAGAGGTAGGCACGGCCCGTGGTGCTGCTGAGCAGTGGAATGGTGACGCCCGGATTGCACGGTTCGAAGGTCATCGAGGTCTGGGCGTGGGTCGATTCGCGCACGACCATGCGCTGGCCGACGCGCACGGCGACGAAGACCGGCCAGCCGATCTCACGGGTGAGCGCGGCAATGGGCTCGCGGCTGGCCTCGCTCAAGGGGCCGTCCGAGCGGTAGCCGTGGGCCAGCGATTCGACGAGCGCGGTCGGGCGGTAGGTCTTGGACGTCGGCTCTTGCTCGACCAGTCCCTCATGGACGAGCGTCTGCACGATGCGAAACACCGTGGGATAGGGCAGATTGCCGATGCGCGCGATGTCCATTAGCGGCAGCGGCCCATGCGAATTGATGACTTGCAGGACCGAAATGGACCGGCAGACGGAGCGAATAGGAACCCCTTCCATTTGTGTACTTCCCCCTGTGTTCGCGCGGTTTCGCGTCGTGGTGGGAGGAGGATCGGCAAATTGCGCTGCGCCGCAGCAGGAAATGCAAAGTGTTTCCACCTAATGGAAACTTTTTGAGAAAATCCATTCTGTGAGAAGGACTTTAAGTTGCTTTCAGGGGCAGTCCGGGGTGACATTGCGGGCAATGCTGGCGGCAGTTTCCATCAGCGGCTGCACATAGCGTTCCCGCGCGACATCGGATTTCATCGCGGCAGAGAAGTAGGTCAGCGTGAGAACCGCGAGGATGCGCTCGCCATCGAGCACCGGCACCGAGATCGAGGAGGTCTTGTTTTCGTCACCGAACAGCGAGGGGCGCCATGCGTAGCCCTCGTTCCGAATGCGGGCGAGTGTCTCGAACATCGTCTCCTGGCGGTCCGCATCGGGGCCTTCGCCGCCGGTGTGGTAGTCGCTACCCCAGTTCACCAGGTCGCGGGCATGGTCCTCGGGCAGGTAGGCCAGCCAGGCAAGGCCGGTGGCGCTCCCTTCCATCGGCATGGCCGAACCGGCTTCCCAGTTGTGGAAGGTGAGCGTGGTCTCATGGTGGGTCGAGGCGCGAATGACCATGCGCGAGCCAACCCGCACCGACAGCAGCAAGGGCCATCCTACCTCGCGGGTCAGCGCGCTCATGTGCGGCTGCGCGCGTGAGCGCAGGGCGCTGTCGTCGTAACCGCTGGAAAGCGTGTGGACGAGCGCTGTCGCCCGGTAACGCTTGCCGCTGGCGTCGCGTTCGATCAGTCCTTCATGGACGAGCGTTTGCACGATGCGGAACATCGTGGGGTAGGGCAGGTTCTCGATGCGGACGAGGTCGGTGAGCGAGACTTCGCGCTCGTGGTTGATCGTGCGCAGCACCGAAAGCGTGCGGCTGACCGCCCGGATGGGAACCCCGTTGTCCACTGCCTGCGCCTGTCCTTCCGCGTTGCTTGTGCCGGTTTGGGCACAGAGTGCGGCTCGGTCGGGAGGCCAGCAAGCGGTTCGTTCGCAAGTTGGGCGAACGAAGGCCAAACTTGTGCCTGTTCCTCCGTCACGCGGATAAAAAGGGTGGTGTCAGGCGGGAGCTTCGCCCGACGGTAGCGTGGCGAGCGGCATGGCGAGCAGTGTCGCGGCGAGTAGTGCACCGCCCCAGAACAACGGCGCCGCTTCGCCCTGGAGGTCGTAGAGCGGACCTGCTGCCAGCGGCCCCAAGACGCGTCCCAGCGCGTTGGCCGACTGCATGACCCCCAGCCCGGTTCCTTGCGCATGCGCGGGCGAAGCCATCGAGACCAGGCCCGAGATCGCCGGGTTGACGAGGGCGAAGCCGCTGGAGGTCAGGAACAGGCCTATACCGGCCAGCGCAAGGCCATGGGCGAAGCCGAGTACAACCAGCCCTCCCGCGATGATTGCGAGCGAGAGGGCGAGCATGGCGGCCTCGCCCAGATGCTTGGCAACAGGGCCGGTGACGGTGAACTGGGTCACCGTAGTGACAAGGCCCATGGCGCCGAACAGCAGCCCGATGCCAAGCGGATCGAGGCTCAGCACGTCGTCGGCAAAGAGCGCGAGGATCGCCTCCATCTGGGCAAAGGCGATCGAGACCATGAGTGCAAAGCCAATGGCCGCGGCAAAACCGGGGCGGCGCAGCAGCGGGCCCTTGTCGGCCGCGCTGGGCTCACTGGCGATGGGCGCGGCCTCGGGACGGGTCTCGGGCATCAGCCACCAGGTCAGGAGCGCGGCGACAAGGCCCAGCAGCGCGCCCACCACGCAGACCAGCGCAAAGGCGTTGTCTTCGCCGGTTAAGCTAGCGGTCACGCCGCCGATGGCCGGGCCGAAGATGAAGCCAAGTGAAAATCCGGCGCTGACGATGCCCATGACGTGGGTGCGGTTGTCACGCGTGGACAGGTCCGAGGCCACCGCGAAGGTGATCGAGAAGCTGCCCGTGGCAAGGCCGCTCACGAAGCGGGCAGCCAACAGCGTCAGCGGCGAGAGCGCGAAGATGTGGAGGACATAGACAAAGGCGCCCACGGCCAGACCACCGATCATCACCGGGCGGCGCCCCCAGCGGTCCGACCAGCGCCCCCATAGCGGACTGGAGAGGAACTGGCCGAGCGAAAAGGCGGCGACCGCGCCAGCAATTTCGATCCCGCTCGCCCCGATCTGGCGACTGTAGATGGCAAAGACCGGGAACATCAGCCCGAAGCCTGCCAGCGAGACGAAGTTGACAAGGATGATCGCGATAAGGGCCCGGCGCCGTAGCGACTGGGCCGTGGTGTCATCGCGGGCAGCAAGCGGGGCGTCGGACATCGGGAAACACGGCCTTGGATTGGAGAACCTGACGAGGAACGTCTGGCCTGATTGCCTGCGAAGAGAAAGGGGCAGCGTGGCATTGGTTGCAAGCCGGAAAGGAAACCACTCTGGGGGCCATCGCCCTCGGGCTTCCCAACCTGTCCCCCTCACCTCTCCCGCACCGCCGTTGCGCAGCCAGGTGAGGTGAACGGTCATGGGGTCAAGGGGTGATGCTCCCTTGACCCCATTGCTTCCTACGCGCCCTCGGTTCCGGCCAGCGCGGCGACGATCATCTCGACCATGTGCTTGCCGCGCGCGTCGAGCTTTTCCTGCATTTTGGCGCTGGGCTGAAAGGTCTCGATCTGTTCGGCGATGTTGATGCCGTTTTGCGTAAGCAGTTCCTCCATCACCGCGACGCGGTCGGTCAGGACCCAGAGTTCGCGGGTGAGGGCGAGCACCGCGCTGCCCACCCGGCCCACGTCCGCATCGACCAGCGTCGGGCGGTCGGGGTGGTTGTAGGCCTTGGGGTTGGTGGGCGTGGCAATCGTGTTCATGGCTGCGGCGTTCATTTCGGTTTGTGTCCCTTCACGACGTGGGGATAGATGCCTTGCGCCGTGACATCGACGAAGCCGGCCGCGCGGGCCACTTCGGCAAGATCGAGGCTGGCGGATTCGCGCCAGTAGGGTTCGCCCCCGAGGCGCGCGTTGCTGTCCGCGCGCCAGACCGAGAGCTTGTCCATGTCGGCGTAGCGGGTGACGTCGGACATGATCATGTCGCCGCCCGGCTCCAGCACGCGGAAGGCCTCCTCGAAGACGCGGCGGATCACGTCCGCGGGGATCTCGTGGAGCAGGATGTACGAGGCGACGAGGTCGAACGAGGCGTCGGCAAAGCCGGTGTCCTCGGCAGGGCGCTGGTAGAGCTTCCAGGCCCAGCCGTGGGCGTTCCCGATGCGCTGGGCGTGCTCGAGAACGCGCAGAGAAAGGTCGACGCCGATGATCTCGGCCCCGGGGTAGGTCTCCTGCAGGGCCTGTGTGAAGTGGCCGGTGGAGGCGCCCATGTCGAGGATGCGCTTGTAGTCCTCGCGCGGGGCCATCGCGGCGACTGCGCGGCGCTGCTTGAAGATGCCGCCCGGAAAGAAGGCGTTGACGAGCTTGCGGTGGACGATCTCGCCGTGGATGTAGCCTTGCATCTCGTGGTCTTCCCAGCCGCCTGCGGTGCGGTGGAAGTTGACGCCCTCGAAGTAGGCCGGGGGCTCGGTTCCATCGGGAGCCGGTTCGAGGGTAGTCGCGCCTTGCGACTGGTAGCGCTCGATCACGGTATCAACGTCTTCACGCACTTCTTCGAAGGCTTCGCGCGCGATGAGGCCGTGGTTGCGGGCGTTCCACTCACCGATCAGGGCCTGGGTGCGCCAGAGCGGGCTTGCCATCAGGCGCTGCTCGATCTGCTGGCTGCGCTGGTCAATGTCCTGCGGCAGCTTCTCAGGGTCGGGCACGACGCGGGCGATGTCCTTCTCGACCTCGCCGCGCAAGCCTTGCGTGCCGCGTCCGAAGTGCAGCAGGAAATCGAGCGAGGCGCGCCCGCGCTGGCGAAAGGGCGGTTCAAGTGGGTTGGTCATGCGCATTCTCTTCTCAAGCTCTCGTGGGGGTGGGTACCAATGTGCCCCTGGCGGGTGTCCTTAGTGGGCACGGGCCTCGGCCATGGGGTCGCTGCGTTGGGCCCAGATCGTGGAACCGGGGAGCGTGCCGGCAAGGGCCGCGCGCATGAAGTGCGCGGTTTCGCGGGTCATCCGGGCGAGCGCGTCGGCGGCCTCGCGCGCACCGTCCTCGGTCGGGCGTCCGTAGGCCCCGTTGAAATAGTGATTCATGTCAGTGAAGACGAGCGCGTAGCCCAGCCCTCGGGGTGCGGCCTCATAGGCGTTGAGGTGCTGGTGCCAGTCGTCGATGAAGCCGGGCAGGACATCTGTGGTTCCGGTGACGACGAGCGCGGGGCGCTTCAGCGCGCCGAGCCCTTCGCGCGTCGCGAGCCCCTTCATTTCGCCCGGAGGAGACAGCGCGATGACCGCCTCGGGCGCGCGAGTCATGCCTAACGTCCAGGCCGGTTCGGCAAGCGTTGCCCCGCCCGCGACCAGCGCGATGAGCGCGCCGTAGCTGTGCCCGGCGGCGATTGCCTTGCCCGACAGGGTCGTCTCGTCCAGCTTCAGGTTCTTGGGAAGCGTCGTAGCAAAGGCTGCATCGACCGCGCGCCAGTCGGCAAGACGGGTGGCGCGGCTGTCGGGGTATTTGTCCGGTTCGGGGTATTCCTCGGAATCGGTGTGGAGCGGGGCCGCGACAACAAAGCCTTGCGCGGCCCAGGCGCGCAGCACGCGGTCATAGCGTTCGGGCGTTGCGAAATTGCCGTGCGAGAAGATCACCAGCGCGCAGGCATGGCACGCGGCCTCGGGCGCGTAGACGGTGACGGCAAGCTTGCGTGCGTCTTCGGTCGTAAGCGTCACGGTTTGCCTGCGCACGCCAGGCGCGCTCTTTTCGGCAGCATTTACCCGCATCGTGGGTGCCCCGGGTACGGTGGATGCACAGGCCGGAAAGCTTGCCAGAAGGGAAAGCGCAGCGGTTGCCTGAAGCAATGTTGGAAACCTCGTCATGACGGCAATGATCGACGAGTTGGCGGCCGAGCGCTCCCCGTTTTGTGCGCTGTGTTCGTCAGTTGAAAACGCATGCAGTCCTGCATTCAGGTGCGGGGGAGCGCGGTGCAGAACACAGGCCACGAGATCAGGAGAAACTCTGCATGAAGCGATCCTTCGCATTCCTTGCCCTGCCCACGCTGTTGCCCGTGCTGCTGGCTGGCTGCGCCGCTGCGCCGGTGTCCGAGACGCCCGCGCGCGCCGATACCGCGTTGAGCGAGGCCGAGGCTGAGGCGCTCTACCAGGAGCGCTTTGCGCGCTACATGCGGCGCCAGCCCGGCGCGGGGCTTGCCGGCTACGACACTCTCGCTCCGGTTCAGGGCACGACAGCCTGGAGGCCTTTCCCGAAGGGGGGCAGCGTGGCGCCCGATGCTGTTACGGCCGCGCGCGCCTATGCCGCGCAGGCGAACAGTTCCGCGTTCCTAGTCTGGCAGGATGGCGAGATGGTGAGTGAGGACTACTTTGGCGATACCGCCGCCACCAGTCCGGTCGTCTCCAAGTCGCTGGCCAAGCCGTTAGCGACGATCGCGGTGGGCCGGGCCATGGCAGCAGGGCATATCGCCTCGCTCGATCAGCCCATGTCCGATTTCCTGACCGAGTGGCAGGGCACTCCCAAGGCCGCGATCACCATTCGGCAGGTTCTGGGCATGCGCTCGGGGCTCCTGCCGCAGGGCAGTTCCACCGATCCCGACAGCGTGCTCAACCGCGCGTACCTGCACCCCTTCCATGACCGGGTGCTGATCGAGGACTACCCGCTCGTGGACACGCCGGGCAGCCGCTATGAATATTCGAACGCCAATGGCGATCTTGTCGCGCTCTTGATCGAGCGCGCAACGGGCACCCCTTACGAGGACTGGCTGGGCCGCGAGGTGCTGGCGAAGATCGGCGCGCGCGGCGGGCAGATCTGGATGGATCATCCCGGCGGCACGCCGCATTCGGGTTGCTGCATCCTGCTTCCCGCTGAAAGTTACCTGCGCCTTGCCGTGCTGCTGGTACAGGACGGAACCTGGGAGGGCGCACGCCTGCTGCCCGAAGGTTTCGTGACCGCCATGCGCACGCCTTCGGCGCAGAACCCGCACGCCGGGCTCGGTGTCTACGTGGGTGCCCCCTATGTCGAGTGGCGCGGACCAGCCAATCCGGAGCTTACCTATGGGCGCAGCTACCATTCCGAGCCCTATGCCACGGACGACCTGTTCCTGTTCGACGGCAATTCCAACCAAGTGGTCTACGTTGTGCCCTCGCGTCAGCTGGTGGTGCTTCGCACCGGCGACAGCCCGCCCAAGGAGCCGGTCTGGGACAACACCGTGCTGCCCAACCTCATCCTGCGAGGGCTTTTCGCTGACTGAGCTGTCACGCGCCGCGCAGTTGAGACGAAAAGGGGCCCGGAACCATGCGATCCGGGCCCCTTTCTCTATCTGCCTTGTCCCCGCGCCTGGCAGCGCGGGGGATAGCTCCTGCGATCAGTACTTCGCCTTGAGGGTGATGCCCATGGTGCGGCGCTCGCCGTAGAACAGCTGGTAGCTGTTGCCCGAGGGAAGCAGCACGACATAGGCGTTCGAGACGTACTTCTTATCGAAGAGGTTACGCGCCCAGATGCTGAGGTCGAAGTTGCCCAAGGAGATGCCCGAGCGCGCGTTGAACAGCGTGCGCGAGGGGATTGTCGCCTCGTTGGCGGGCGTGGTGTACATCTTGTCCTGCCAGCTGACATCGCCGCGCAGGAAGAACGAGCCGTTGTCCCAAGGCATCTCGGTCTGCCACTGCGCTCCGAACGAGCCCTTGGCGCGGGGCGTACGCTCGATCTGGTTGCCACCGACGCTGCCATCGGGCGTGCAGACGATCCCGTCGCAGGGGGAAACCGTGCGGCTGAAACGGGCATCGACCGTCTCGTCGCTGTACTCGCCATGGGCGTAGGAGAAGTTGGCATCGAACGACCAGTGGTCGTCGGGATAGAACGCGGTGTCGAACTCGGCGCCGTAGACGGTGGCACTGCCCAGGTTCAGGACGATGTTCACCGCGTTGGGATCGTTAGCGTACGTGTCGGCCGAGTTGATCTGGATGTCGCTCCAGTCCGTGTAGAACAGGGCGGCGTTGAAGGTCAGGCGCCCACCCATGAGGGTGTTCTTGGCGCCCACTTCGTAGGTCCAGTTCGATTCCTCGCCATAGGTGCGCTGCGTGTCCGAGGCGGCCGTGGCATTGAAGCCGCCTGCCTTGGTGCCGCGCGCGGCCGAGGCGTAGAGCAGGGTGTCGGCCGAGGCGTCGAATTCGGCTGTGAAGCGCGGGGTGAAGGCGCGGAAGGTGTCGGCGTAGCCCATCCCGTTGCGGTTGTTGAGGACCGAGAGGTCGGTCCAGGAATAGCGCCCTTCTGCACCCAGGCGCAGGTTCCCGGAGGGCGAGGTCCACTGGGTTTCCCCGAAGACCGAGCGCACCAGCGTGGTCGTCGTCGTGTTGGTGAGCGTGAGGTTGAGCGTCGCGTTTTCGGTAAAGGGCACGACCGGCTGGCCCTCGCTCAGTGGCGGGGCGTAGACGAGGTTGAAGTTGTAGTCGTCATCGCCCTTGGAGATGAACCCGCCGAAGGCGAAGTCGAAGCCGGAGCCATCGTAGTCGACGCGCCATTCGTGCGAATCGTAGTCGATCTCGCCCACCGGCGCGTTCTGGAAGACGCAGCTGGCAACGCAGTTCGACGGGTCGGACACGGTCATGTTGCCGATGCTGACATCGCCGGTGACGCGGCCAAACAGGTAGCTGGCGTTCCAATGCGGTGCAAACTCGTAGGCGGCGCGGATGCGCGCGATCTGCGTGCTGGTCCATGCGCCGTAGCTGCGCGGATCGACATTGGCGCGCGATCCGGTGCCGGGCACTTCGCCGCACATCAGGCTGGGGTTGCCGCTGGCACGAATGGCGCCGCAGTTGAGCTGGCCGTTGGCTTCCTCGTAATTGGCGTTGGGGTTGGATTCGCGCTCGATGTCGAACTCGGAGTAGCTGGCCTCGATTACCATGCCCTCGGTCGGCCGGGCGATGGCCGAGACCGACCAGGAATCGTTATTCCACCCGCCGATGCGCCCGTCCGTACCCGGGCTGACCCCGGCATTGGCCCAAGGGTTGGAGTTCTTCCAGGTGCCGTCGAACTCGGAGTGGTTGTATGTGGCGGCAAGGCCGAACTGGTCGCTGATCGGCAGCTTGGCTTTCACGCTGGCATCGTAGCGGTCGTAGATCCCGGCGGTCACTTCGCCCTCGGCGGTGAAGTTGCCGTCGGTGGTGGCCTTGTAGGCGATGAAGTTGACCGCGCCTGCAAAGGCGTTGCGGCCGTAGCGTGCGCTTTGCGGGCCCTTGACCACCTCGACGCGGTCGAGCGCGGCCACGCCCATGTCGACCGACCAGCTTCGCGGCATGTAGATGCCGTCATAGAAGGTGGCGACGTTGGTTTCGAGCGCGGTCACACTGGTCTGCGCCTGGGCGCGGATGACGGGCACCTGGAAGCCGCTGGAATAGTTCTCGAAACTGAGGCCAGGGGTGAAGCGCGCAATGTCGCTCATCCCTTGGACCGACTTCTTCTCCATCACTTCGTCGCTGAGCGCGGTGATCGACATCGGCACCTCCTGGATGCTCTCCGCACGGTTGCGCGCGGTGACGACAATGGTGCCGGCCGGCTGGTTCTCGCTCGCGGTCGGAGCTTCCTGGGCACGAGCGGCACCGGGCAGCGCGATGGCGAGCGCGCCCAGCGCTATCGAACACAGGGCCTGCGTCTTGTAGGTATGGCGATGGATCATGGTTCCCCCTGGATGGTCGTGTTCGGGCGCATCGGCCCGCGTCTCCTCGGGGGGAAGGTGTCCCGTTGGCAGCGCGCCCCCAAACTATTTGGGGGGCGCTGTTCAAGGGGCGAATTCGCAAGCCGCTGTGGCGTTCACCGCTGTTCGCAGGGTGAACGCCACAGCGGGGAAAGGAAGCCTCAGACCGGCTTGCGGCCCTGGACGACGTGGGGATAAATACCGTGCACCGTTACTTCGACGAAGCCAGCCTCGCGCGCTACTTCGGCAAGATCGAGGCTGGCTGATTCGCGCCAGAACGGCTCGCCGCCCAGCCGCGCGCCGCTGTCCGCGCGCCAGACCGCAAGCTTGTCCATGTCGGCGTAGCGAGTGACATCGGACATGATCATGTCCCCGCCCGGCTCCAGTACGCGCAAGGCTTCGGCAAAGACGGCGCGGATGACGTCGGCGGGGATCTCGTGGAGCAGGATATAGGAGGCGACGAGGTCGAAGGAGGCGTCGGAAAAGCCGGTGTCTTCGGCGGGGCGCTGGTAGAGCTTCCAGTCCCAGCCCTGTGCGTTGCCGATGCGCTGGGCATGTTCAAGAACGCGCAGCGACAGATCGACCCCGGTGATCTCAGCCTTGGGGTAGGTTTCCTGCAGGGCTTGCGTGAAATGGCCGGTCGAGGCGCCCATGTCGAGGATGCGTTTGTAATCGTCGCGCGGCGCCATCGCGGCGACTGCGCGCCGCTGCCTGTAGATGCCGCCGGGATAGAGCGCTTCCACCAGCTTGCGGTGGACGATCTCGCCGTGGATGTACCCTTGCATCGCATGATCTTCCCAGCCGCCCGCAGTGCGGTGGAAGTTGACACCTTCGAAATAGGCCGGGGGTACAGCGCCTTCGGGCGCGGGCTCGAGCGTGGTTGGACCTTGCGACTGGTAGCGTTCGATTATCGGATCCAGATCCGCGCGCACGTCCTCGAAGGCCTCGCGTGCAACGAGGCCGTGCATGCGCGCGTGGTATTCGTCCAGGAGTTGGCTGGTGCGATAGGCGGGACTCGCCAGGCAGGTCTGGCTGAGCTGCCGGTCACGCAGATCGAGATCGTCGGGAAGAACCGCCGGGTCGGGCAGCATCTCGGTCTGCTCCGCGCTCACCTGGTTGCGCAGCGGCTGACCGCCGCGCGCGAGGTGGATCATGAAGTCGAGCGAGGCGCGTCCGCGCTGCTGCGCGGTGAAGGCCAGAGGGTTGTCGGTGTCAGGTGCGGCCAGGGTTTGGGTCACGAGACGTCCTCCTGCTTAAGTTTGTATCCGGCAAGCAGCGTGATCGCCGCGATGCTCAGGAAACCGGGAATGTAGCATACGCCGAGCAGCAGCGCCTGCCGGATTTCCGGTGTGCGCATGGCTTCGGGCGGCAGCGTCTTGTCGAACCCGGCGGCCGAAAGCGCGATGCCCACGATCAGCGGTCCAACGGCGAAGGTGAACTTCTCGGTGAAGCTGTAGAAGGCGGTGTAGACGCCCTCGCGGCGAACGCCGGTTCGCAGCGCGTCGAAGCTGATGATATCGGTTAGCATCGACATTGCCATTATGACGTTGGCGCAGGCCCCGAACGAGACCACGGCCATGCGCAGCACGTAGAATATCAGCGGCTCGGTCGGCGAGGCGAAGTACCAGCTCAGCACGGCCAGCAGGTAGAAGCAGCCGCCCACGATGTAGGTCTGGCTCTTGCCAATCTTGCGCGAAAGCCGGACGAGGAGCGGGGCCGAGGCGAGCTGGACCAGCGTGCCCACGACCGCGGCGGGCGCCAGGATCGTGAGGTCGCGCTGAAGCACGTTGAGGAGAAAGAACATCGCGGCCGCCTGCGAGGAGGCAACTCCGATCAGCTGCGTGGCCTTGACCCCGAGCAGGCGGATGAAGTGGCGGTTGGAAAAGACGTGGCCGACCTCGCTCAGGATCTTCGGACGCTCCACCTGGCTGGCGGTGAAGCGCGCTCTGCGCGTGCCCAGATAGGCAATCATGGTGGCGCCGAAGATGATTGCCCCGCCGCACAGGCCGATCACCGTGTAGGAGAACTGGCTCGTGCGCCCAAGTGCCTCGAGCGCGATGGGTGAGATCGTGCCGACTACCAGCGAAGCGATCGCGACATACATCATGCGCACGCCGTGGATGGCCGAACGCTCGTGGTAGCTGTCGGTCATCTCGGCCGGCATCGACATGTAGGGCACGTTGAAGAGCGCGTAGCCGCAGGTATAGATGAGGAGGGCGCCGAAGACGTAGGACGCGCGCAGGATCTCGCTCGCGAACATCGGGGTCGTGAAGATCATGATGAACGAGCCTGCGCAGGCGAACGAGCCCCACAACAGGAACGGGCGGCGACGGCTGCCGGTGGTGCGCAGACGGTCACTCCAGGTGCCCACGACCGGATCGGTGACCACGCCTAGCAGCTTGCTCACGAAGATTAGGGTCCCCGCGAGAGCCGGGCCGATCTGCAGCACGCTCACCATGTAGAACAGGATTAGGCCGCCGATCGAGTTCATCAGGATCGCGATGCCCAGCGCGCCCGAGCCCCAGCTGTACTGCAGGCGTAGCGGAACCTGGCGCGGGTTCTCGATGGTATCGCGGGCCGGATCGGGCAGGAATGCGTCCTCCCCGCTGGCGTCGGCGACCTTGCTTGTCATCTTGGCTTCTTCCCCACTCGTCTCGCACGCTTGGTGCACGAAGGGGAAGGCTACCGCGCCCATAGGCCCAAGGCGCGCGCTCATTCGATGCGAATTCATGTGATGAACAGCCGCTTCCCAGAGGTCGGGGGCACAGCTGTTCACCTGCTGAAAACAGCGCGCTTCAGGGCAGGACAGGCGCTTCCGCGACGCTAGTGTGCGCGGCTTGTTTCGAGATGACGAAGGAAGACCTTACGATGAGCGATACCCTGCATTTCCCGGTCGTTGTCGTGGGCGCCGGGGGCACGGGGCTCACCGCTGCGCTGGCCGCGCACGATGCGGGCGTGGAGGCGCTGGTAATCGAGCGCGACGCGACCCCTCTCGGCTCTACGGCGATGTCGACCGGGCTTATTCCGGCCTCGGGCACGCCCGAGCAGGCCGCGCAGGGGATCACCGATTCGCCGGAACTGTTTGCGCAGGACATCATGGCCAAGACCAAGGGGCTGACCGATCCCGACATGGCGCTTGCCATCGCGCGCGAGTCGGTCGAGACGATTGTCTGGATGCGCGACGAACACGGCGTGCCGCTCGACCTGGTCGATGGCTTCCTCTATCCCGGGCACAGCGTTCGGCGCATGTACGGGACGCCTAACCGCACCGGGGGCGAGCTGATGGCCGCGCTGGAAGATGCCTGCGGCAAGGCCGAAATCCCGATCCTGACCGAAGCGACCGTGGAAGAGGTGCTGCATGACGGCGCGCGGGTGACCGGCGTGCGCTACCGCCGTCCCGACGGCGTGCTGGAAGATGTCACCTGCGACGCGCTGATCCTGGCTTGCTCAGGCTTTGCGGGCAATCCCGAGATGGTGGCAAAGTTCATCCCCGACATGGCTGCGGCCACCTTCCATGGCCATCCCGGCAACAAGGGCGATGCAGTGCGCTGGGGCGAGGAACTGGGCGCCAAGCTAGAAGACATGACCGGCTACCAGGGCCACGGCGGTCTCGCCATGGGACATGGTATCCCGATCCTGTGGCCGCTGATCATGGAAGGCGGCTTCCAGGTGAACCTGGAGGGCAAGCGCTTCTCCGATGAAAGCGCGGGCTATTCCGAGCAGGCCGCCAAGGTCAACGCGCAGCCCGAGCACGTTGCCTGGTCGATCTTCGATGAACGCCTGCACCAGCTCATGTGCGCCTTCGACGACTACCGTGATGCCTTGAAGGCAGGCGCCGTGGTGAGCGCGCAGACGCTCGAGGAACTGGCCGAGAAGATCCGCCTCCCGGCCAAGGCGCTCGGCGCCACGCTGGCCGATGTCGCCGCTATCGCGCGCGGCGAGGCGCAAGATGCCTGGGGGCGCCGTTTCGAGGAGCGCCACTTGCTGGAAGCGCCCTATTACGCCGCGCGTGTCACGGGGGCGCTGTTCCACACCCAGGGCGGTCTGGTTGTCGATGCCGAGGCGCGCGTATGCGGCGCAAACGGCACGCCGCTGCCCAATCTCTTTGCCGGTGGCGGCGCGGCGCGTGGGATCTCGGGCACGGGTTCCTACGGATATCTTGCGGGTAACGGCCTCCTTACGGCAACGACGCTGGGCAAGGTGGCCGGGCGCAGCGCCGCGCGGCTGGTACAGGGCTCAGTTATACCTAACCAGCATTGATCAGAACCTACCAGGCCCATTTGCGGTCTCCGATGGTCATGATGCGCCAAGGCTGATCGATGAGCTTGTTCCAGGCTTCACAGCAGGGGGCGACGATGTTTGCGTAAGATGTGAAGACACGGTTGGAGACACAGTTGTCGCGCATGAACTGCCGGACATTCTCGACCGGGTTGAGTTCTGGGCATCTGGCCGGGAGCGCGGCGCCCTTGCCCAGTTCCGGACAGATCGCGCCAAGGAAATAGACCGATTTCGTCCTTTGATCCTTCGACGCCGATGGCCGCGTTGCGTGTCTGACCCAGCGTCGCGTGATTGTATTCTTCTGGCCGACGCGTCCTCGTCCTGGAACCATATTTCTATGGGTATGCCCTTCACGAGGGTCGCTTTGACCTTTGCCAGCACGGCAGCGAGGCCCCCTTTTTGAAGGCCTCAATGGCATCTTCGTTCTGGGCATGGTGGCGAGGCCGCGCCGTGAGGTTGACGTAGCCCAACTTTTTCAACTCACGGCTGTTGGTCGTCTCTTCGAGCGAGACTGCAAATTCGTCATAGAGCTGTTGGGCCAGATCGATCAGCCGCCTCCGTCGTAAATTTCGGCCAAGGCCAGCAACCGGCGCGCCTGGTTCGCGCTCTTCGTCGTCCGCGACATTCGTCGCAGCGCTGCCCCGTCATAATCTTCTCGCAAACTAGTCGCTGAACCCATGACGCCACACTCCAAAGTCGCAGCCACATTGATGATGTGGACGCCCCGCACTGCCCAGCGATTGCCATGTTTCCGGTCGGACAACCGAGAGGAAGAAGGGCGTTTGCAATGACGATCACGACGATTGGTCTCGATCTGGCGAAGAGCGTATTCCAGGCGCACGGCATCGACGAGAGCGGTGTCACGGTGCTGGTGAAGAAGCTGCGCCGCAAACAGATGCTGCCCTTCTTCTCGAAGCTGCCGCCTTGCCTGATCGCGGTGGAGGCTTGCGGAGCGGCACTCTATTGAGCCCGCACGCTTTTTGCGATGGGGCGCGAGATCCGCCTGATCTCGCCATCTTATGTCAAGGCCTTTGGGAAGCGCGGCAAGAGCGACGCGCTTGATGCCGAGGCGATTTGCGAAGCAGTGCAGCGTCCTATGCTCGAGCGGCGATCAATACGTACGCCGATGGCGAACTGGATCAGGAAGCTTTCCGAGAAAAAGCTCTTCCGGCTCGTCTCGGTGGCCCTTGCCAGTAAACTCGCCCGGATCGTTTGGGTCGTGTCGACCCGCAAGGAGGCCTATCACCCCTACGCCCATCTCATCTGATCACGCCAGGTAACCCCAAATGGTAATGGCACTCGATGATGAGTAATACCAAGGCGCGCTGAGGCTGACTCACGCGACGGATTCCCAAGCTGATGAAAATCTGTTTCGACGTTGCAAGCACATGGAGGCTTGCGATGGCGGCAGCGATTGGGGTTCGATCTGACTACACCGGGTTGGATTTGCGTCGATTTGCACGACGAAGTGGCGATGCCGATCAGGTCCGACGTCTGTTGGCTGTCGCGCTGATCCTAGACGGCGGGAGCCGCAGCGAAGCTGCGAAGATAGCCGGCGTGACGCTGCAAATCGTGCGCGACTGGGTTCTGCGCTTCAATGAGGGAGGTCCCGACGGTCTGGAAACGCCCAAGCCCCGGGGGCGGGCTTCGATCCTGAACGATGAGCAGCGCGCCCGGCTTGCCGAGATCGTCGAGGCTGGGCCAATTCCTGCAGCGCATGGCGTAGTGCGCTGACGGCTGTGCAATCTGGCGCAGTGGATCTGGGACGAGGCTCAATTGTCGGTCACACGCCACACCCTCGGGCGCGAGCTTCGCGCTATGGGCTACCGCAAGCTCTCGGCGCGGCCCTGCCATCGTGGCCAACAGCCTGACGACATTGTCGATTGTAACAAAGCTTCGCCACCCGTCTGGCGCAAATCAAGCGGCGACTCCCGCGAGGAACGCCGGTAGAGCTGTGGTGGCAGGACGAGGCTCGCCTCGGTCAGCAGACCAGGCTCACCCGGCGCTGGGCGAAGCGCGGCACGCGGCCCTCGGCACCCAAGGATCAGCGGCGCTCCTCGGCATGGCTGCTCGGCGCGATTTGTCCCGCCGAAGGTGAAGCCGTCGGCATTGTACTGGCCCGCTGCAACAGCGAGGCGATGAGCATGCACCTCGAGGAAATCGCCTTCCACGTCGCGCCCGGCGCACATGCGGTCATCCTGCTCGGTCAGGCCGGATAGCACGGATCGGCCGAATTGGTCGTGCCGCCCAACATCACGCTGATGCCGCTGCCCCCGAGGTGCCCGGAGCTCAATCCGGTCGAGAACGTCCGGCAGTTCATGCCCGACAACTGGCTGTCAAACCGCATCTTCAAATCCTACGACGATATCGTCGATCATTGCGGCTTCGCTTGGAACCAACTCGTCGATCAGCCATGGCGGATCATCTCGCTCGGATTGCGCCAGTGGGCCCATGGGTTCTGATCTATGCGCGTTGGTATAACGATCGAGGCAATGCTGAGACCAGACCATCTGATTCAATGGGCTTCACGGCGTGGGAGCGTGTTTAGGGACCTCACCGGCGGATTTCCATCAAGGCCAGCGGCAGTACAAATGCCGCATAAACAGGCCGGACATATGAAAAGAACCGGTCAAACCCGTCCCAACAACGATGCCATTGCCAAGGGGGGCGTCCATATATGAACCAATTTTGCCGGGCTGGAAATCCCCTGGGCGTCAGACAATGCACAGGTTGGTATCAGCTCTCCCAAAGCGTCGCGATACATGCCGCAAGAATGCCGGTCAGGACACCGGCAAGTATCTCGAGGCGGCCATGGCGCGCAAGTTCGAGGCGCGACCAGGCGATGGTCGCCGTGAGAAGTCCCTGGATCAGCGCCAGTTCAGGATGGACTCTGGCATAGATGCCAGCGGCGAGGATAGCGAAGGCGACATGCTGGGACAGTTTCAGGTAGTCTCCTGAAATCCAGGCGATCCCGAAAATGGAGGTACTCGCTGCGAGGATACCTGCAAGGGTCTTGTCGCCAAGAAAGGCTGCGGTGATGGCGGCTGCCAGCGTGGCGAGCAGGCCCTGCCGGTTCCATTGGGCCCTTTCAGACAGGGCGGAGGCATCGAAATGCCGCCAATGACCATGCCGCACCTTCTTCCAACTCCAGAGCAGGAGTCCCGACACCAGCGCCAGCCCCAGAATGAGCGAAGGTACGCGTAGGCCTGCCTCACCTGTCCCTGCAAGCGTTACGACACTCGCGGTTGGCAGCACGATCGCGGGATGTCCCACTGTCGAGATGCCCCGCGCGAGTATCTGGCGATTTGCCTGGTCCATGGTGCGGACATGCGGCATTGCCGGAGCGGGCGCAATATCACGGAGGCATGCGCCGGGTTGTGTGTCGCCTTTGGCGGGCCTAGGGCTTCACCGCGCGCGTGACCCAAGGGTAGGATTGGGCGCCGAGGCCATAGGCCTCGACCTCGACAAAGCCGGCCGCGCGCAGTTCGTCTTCCCAGTTGGCCAGGCACGTCTCGCGGAAATAGGGCTCCTCGCGGTGGTCGTTGTCCCATTCCAGGAGTACGGCGGTAAACATATCGACCGCGCGGAACGGGGGTGGGTCGGAGATCACGATCTCGCCGCCGGATTTGAGAATGCGGAAGGCCTCGGCAAACATCTCGCGGTTCACGGGAATGGGGGCTTCGTGATGGACGGCGTAGCTGAAGACAGCGTCCACGCTCTCGTCCGCCTCGCCCGTCCTGCGCGCGTCGCACTGGCGCAGGTCCACCTTGAGACCCATCTTTTCGGCGAGGCGGTGGCCCTCTTCCAGGCCTCGGCCGTTGAGGTCGCAGCCGATCAGTTCGGCCTCGGGAAAGACCTTGGAGATCGCGAGCAGGGTGAACACGCTGCCACAGCCGATCTCAAGGATACGTTTGTGGTCGCGCCGGCGGAAGTGATGGACAACAGCGATGCGTTGGCCGCCAATGTTGGAGCCCGGCGGCACTGCGGCAAAGCCGCCGTAGCGGAACACGCGCCCGATCCCGGCGCCCTTGGTGCCAAGGTCGTAGTCCCCTACGCCGATGGGGGCGAGATGGAAGTGGATGCCCTCGTACCAGTCGGGCAGCGGGGCTTCTGGATCGAGGGCGAGGCGGCCGCCTGCGCTGTTTACCGGCAGGCTGTCGAGATGCTCATGCATCGCGCGCATTTCCTCGGCGGCGACGAGGTTGCGGTTCATCATC
The DNA here is from genome assembly GCF_008107685.1 of Novosphingobium sp. BW1. Classification (GTDB taxonomy): domain Bacteria; phylum Pseudomonadota; class Alphaproteobacteria; order Sphingomonadales; family Sphingomonadaceae; genus Novosphingobium. Next base: position 28,422 of record NZ_VIRF01000070.1, on the reverse strand, counting down.
TCCTCGGCGACGTAGCGCTGGGCGAAGCGTTCCATGCGGTAGTCGGGAAGGCTGGCGGCAAGCGCCTTGGCCTTGTCGACACGTTCTGCAATCGCCTCGGGCGTATCGGCGGTGCCGGTCGCGTGCGCCTCGGTAAGCGCGCGGCCTTCAGGGCTGCTCTCGAAGTCCTGGCGTGCGGCTTCGCGCGTTGCGACTGAGGTGAATTTGAGGATGCCGCCCAGCACGTCGAGCCCGGCGCGGCTGCGCTGCGACATGGTCTGGGACGCGACGGGCATCCGCACGGCCTGGATGCCGGTTCCTTCCGGCCTCGCCTCACTCATTTCGCGCCTCCATCCTCGGCTAGGGCATCAGTTTCTACCTTCCGGCAGGGTGCGGCAAGGGCTTCCGCCACGCGCGCATTTTCCCAGGCGCTGTTCAACAGGTGAGCAGGCGGCGCATCGGCACTGCGGCAAAGGGCCCGGGGCGTGCTGTGATGAGCACACGATCCAGCACAGGAGGATAAGGACGATGACGGGTTCGAGATGGCGCATCGGCGCACTGTTGGCCGCACTTGTGGTCGGAGTGGGCAGTGCGCCTGTCCGGGCGGACGAGACCGAAACCGCGCGCGCGGCGATCTGGACGCTGGAACAGGCGATCTACGAGGGGCGCAGCAAGGGCGATATTTCAGCCTATGCGAACACGACCGCCAAGGGGTACATGGCCTGGCCGCCGGTGCTGGCAGCACCGATGCGGGTGGACGGGTTCGATGCGGCCCCTGCCAACCCCCAGGCCTCGCAGGAGAAACTGGCGATCAAGCTGATCGATTTCACACTGCACGGCGAGACAGCGATCATCTACTATCGCACCCACCGAACGCGGCTCGCTGACGGGACGCCCGCCGACGACCGCTTCGATGTCACCCATACCTGGATCCGCGAAGACGGTGCCTGGCGGGTGCTGGGCGGAATGGCGCGCAGCCAGGTCCTGCCCTGATTGCCCTGGAGCGTGCCGGTTACTCTGTGGTGAAGCCGGCACGCTCCAGGATCTTCTGGTACGTGCGCTCCTTGGCCGCAAGCGGTGCGCCCATGACCGAGGCAATCATGCGGTCGCGCAGCGCTTCCACCTTGGGCTCGCGCTCGGGCGTCCATTCGAAGCTCTCCACGCTGCCGGTTTCGAGCACGCCTTTATCCTCGAGCAGTTCCTCCACGACAGCAAGGCGGTCGCGCGTGATCCACAGCTCGGAGAGCAGACTCATTACCATGCGGGCGAGATCTTCGGTGTCCATGGCTTCGAGATAGCGGTGTGCGGGCGGATTGTTCGGGTGCGACATGGCAATGGCCTTTCGTGGACAAGGGGCTCATACGGGCGCGAGCGGCACCTGGGCTTCGAGTTGGCGGGTCTCGAGCTGGGCGATGCGTCGCTGGATCACGGCGTGGCGGCGCTGGTCGATCGGAAAGCGCCAGATGATGAGCGCGCCGCCGATCTTGAGAATTGCGGGGAGCAGCGCGACGGTAAACAGCATGCCGAAGGCGGCAGTCGCACCGTTGGTGGCGCCCGCGCGCGCATCGTAGCCAAACAGGCTGAGAAGGAGGAAAGCCGCGCCCGCGCCGATGGCCAGCGCCACCTTGTTGGTGAGAAGGTAGAAGGCGAAATAGCCCCCGGTGCGCTGCTCACCAGTGCGAAGGCGCCCATAGTCGGCAACATCGGCCAGGATCGCGGGACTGATGACGACGATGGCAGACGCGCCTGCGCCGATGAAGACAATGACAACGAAACTGATCGCGAGGATCGTGTCGAGGCTCATCGTGGCGACATCGACGAACCAGTAGCCCTGCATCGCGAGGCTGGAGATCGTGACCGCAACGACATAACTCCTGTGCTTGCCGAAACGGCCTGCGGCCCAGATCCATAGCGGCATCGAGGCGGTCATGGTGATCGCGAAGACGGTCATCAGATAGGGGTACCAGGCGCCGAGTTTCAGGTAGCCATCGTAGAAAGTGAAGATGATCTGCAGGATCCCCATCCCCATCCCGCACAAGGTGAAAGAGGCGAGGTAGATCCACAAGGGCTTGTTGGAGCGCACCGACTTCAGGAAGCCGATCAGTTTGGGGCGCTTGGCCGGAAGCGCGATCCCCTTGGGCGCGAAGAAAAAGCTGATGCCGATCGTGATGGGGAAGATCACTGCGGCCGCCACGAAGAAATAGGCGAGCATGTCGATCGAGTAGGCCGAGCTTTCGGCGAGGCCGAACCAGGCGACCGCGATGGGCAGGACGTAGTTGCCCAGGCTTCCCAGCTGGGTGACGATGGCCTTGGCGCCCGTGATCTTCGAGCGCGCATTATAGTCGGTTGTCAGCTCCGCGCCCCAAGACTGCTGGTTGATGTCGATTATCGTGAATCCGAAGTCGTAGAGCGCCTTCCACGCGACAAGGTAGACAAGGCCGACAGGTCCGCTCGGGCGCAGCAGGAAGAAGGAGGCGATGAGGCAGAGCAGGCCGCCCGCCACGATCCAGGGCTTGCGCGCGCCCCAGCGCGTGCGCGTGCGGTCTGAGACGTAGCCCATGAGCTGGTCGGTGACGGCATCGAACACCCGCAGGCTGACGAGCACGCCGCCCAGTGCGGCGAGGTCGATGCCGAATTCCTTGGCGTAGAGCTGGGGCACGTAGGCCATCATCGGCATCTGCAGCAGGCCCGGCCCGAAAGCGGCGAGTGCGAACGTGATAAGGGCGACGTGCTTCGGCTGCGTGGCGGCTCGTCTCGTCTTGGTCATCGGGCGAGTGTGCCGCAAGAGGTGCGTTGGGGCAGGGGGCTTTGCGCAGCGCTGTTCATCTGCCGAGAACGGACTTGAAAGAAGGCAGAACCGAACAAAGGGGCATCGCCCTTCGACCTCATAACGGGAGACCTCGCCTTATCTCAGCCAACGTCGTGCGCGAGAAGTGAGCTGGACAGTTTGGGGGGGCGAGGGCGATGGCCCTCGGAAAGACTGTACTTTTGTCAGTTGTCTTGTCCCATCACCCGGAAAGGCCGGCTTGCGATGCACCGCCCGCGAGTTCGGGGTAGGCCGAAAGCACTTCGCGCCGACCACTGCGGGCACGTTCGCGGATCTTGCGGCGGGTGAGCCAGTGGAAGGTCTTGCCGTGCTCGGTGTTGGTGTCGACGATGCGCGCGGCCCAGCGTCCGATGGTGGCGGGATGGTCGGCAATGAGGTTGACCTGGGCGCGGCGTTCCGGGGTCATGCCGCCTGCCTTGCGGTTCTCGCGCAGGAACCCTTCGGTAATGACGAGGCCGGGGCTCAGCGATCCGGTGAGGACGGGTGTGTCGCGCGTCTCCTCGGCCAGACAATCCATGAGGTAAGTGACCGCCACTTTGCTTGCCGCATAGCCACTCATCTGGGGCACGAGGCTGCCATCGGCCCCTGCGCCGAGCATGGTGTAGAGCGCGCCGGCGTGTTTGGCCTGCGCGAAGCCGCGAATGGCCGTGCGGCAGCCATGGACCACGCCCATGACATTGACGTCGAGCATAGAGCGCATGTCCTCGTCGGTGATCTGCATGAGGGGGCCGCCAAGCGCGAGACCGGCATTGTTGATCCAGATGTCGACCTTGCCCATCTGCACGCAGGTCTGCGCCCACAGCGCGTTGACGTCCTCGGGCAGGGTGACGTCACAGGCAAGGCCCAGCGCACTGGCGGGCATGTCGCGGCCGACCTCCTCGGCGACCGCGCGGGCCTCCTCGGCGTTGGTGGAAGAGACGACCACGTTGATCCCGCGTGTCAGGAGCGCTTCGGCAAGTGCGCGTCCGATCCCGCGTGTACTGCCCGTAACAACGGCGGTCTTGCGGTTCTCGGGCATCCTCGTGTGTCCTTTCCTTCAATCCCTGGCGCTGCCCAGGTTCCCTATCGGCGAATGGGCCCTGCCTGTGCGCAAATGGCCAGCGCGGCGAGAGGGGCTGTTCAAGCAGCGAGAGACGGAGGATCGTGTCCTGTCATACCTGTGACCTGCTGGTAGCGAAGATGGGTGTCGCAGGAGGAGGTGCACAGTGGGAATTTCAGGGGGCGCGATGCTGAGAGGAATACTTGCATTCGGTCTGGGGACGGTGGGCACATCAGGCCCGGCTTCGGTGGTGGAGGAAGGGCCACCGCCCTTTGCCGAAAGTACGGCTCCGCCGGCGCCCGACTATACCAACCCGCGTACCTGGGCGGCCTGGCCCGGACGTCCTTCGCGCGCCTTGCAGCAGCCCGGCGGCGGGCTGGCCGAGGGCAGCGCGCACGCGGTCGACGTCTTTTACGTTCATCCTACCAGCTTCCTGTCGCGTAGCGCCTGGAATGCGGATGTCGCCGATGGCCCGACCAACCGCTGGACCGACATCTCGGCGCTGGCGCGCCAGGCCAGCGCGTTCAACGCCTGCTGCCGGATTTACGCGCCGCGTTACCGCCAGGCCTCGCTTGCAGCCGTCCTTGACGGAGAGGAGGGGCCGCACGCCTACGATCTTGCCTATGGTGATGTCTCCCGTGCCTTTGCGTACTATCTGGCTAAGGCCAATGACGGTCAGCCCTTCGTCCTCGTAGGCCACAGCCAGGGTGCCTTGATGGTGCGCCGCCTGCTGGAGGAGCACGTGCGCGGCACACCGCTTGCCGCGCGCATGGTCGCGGCCTATGTCGTGGGGGTGGCCGTGCTCGAGGGCGATTTCGCGCATGATCTGGCCGGGCTCTCCCCGTGCCGGGGCCAGGACGACACCGGCTGCGTGCTCAGCTGGAACACCTTTCACGCGGGTAGCGATACGCAAGCCTACCGTGCGCGGGCGCAGGGGCCCTTCCTCACCGCACATCCTGAGGGTGATGCACGACTGCTGTGCAACGACCCAGTGACGCTTGCCGGGCGCGCACGCGGGAGTGGTGCGCTGCCTGGAAAGGCAGGTGAGGGGAACCTGCAGGCGCTTGTCTCCGGTGCGGTCTCGGTCACCTGCGAGGAGGGCATCGCCATGCTCGAGGTCAATCCGGAGCTGGAGTATGCACCGCTTCCGGCGGGGAACCTCCATTACCACGACGTTGCGGCCTTCTACGCCGATATCGCGGCGGACGTCGCGCGCCGGATCGCGGCTTTTCAGGGCGCGCAGAGCTGATGCGAAAAGCCCTCCCACGGCAGGCCCGGGGGAGGGCTCTTGCGCTAACGCCGAAATGGCGGCTCTCAGGCCCTGGGGCTCAGACGTAGTCCTCGGTGTCGATCGTGCCGCGCATCACTTCGGGATAGCGGTGGCCATGCACGCTCTCCTGGTTGATGAGGGCTGCGGCTTTCTCCAAGATCTCGACGGGGACATCGAGGGAGGCGGCCGCGTTGTTCTCTTCCCAGTGCGCGACCGAGCGGGTGCCCGGGATCACATGGATGTTCTTGCCCTGGGCAAGGACCCAGGCCAGCGCCAGCTGGGCGGGCACCACGCCAGCCTCTGCCGCGAGTGCGTTGAACTGCTGGATGAGCTCCAGGTTCGCGGGCCAATTCTCGGGCAGGAAGCGCGGGTGCGTGCGGCGCAGGTCCTTTTCGGTGAGCGTGGCCGGATCGGTCAGCTCCCCGCACAGTGCGCCGCGTGCGACCGGCGAGAAGGCAACGAGCGCGATGCCCAGCTCCTTGGTCGCTTCCAGAACGCCTAGTTCCACGTTGCGCGTCCACAGCGAGTACTCGGTCTGGACCGCGGCCATCGGGTGCACCGCGTGGGCTTCACGGATGTGGGCCGAGGACCACTCCGAGACGCCGTAGGAGCCGATCTTGCCCGCTTCCATGGCGCGCACCATGGCACCTACCGAATCCGCGATGGGCACCTTGGGATCGAACCTGTGCATGTAGAACAGGTCGATGTGGTCGGTGCGCAGGCGCTCCAGGCTCGCCTCGATCGACGCGGTGATCGCGTCCGGGCTGCAGTCGATGCCGCGGCGCGCGCCATCGACGATGATCCCGGTCTTGGAGGCGAGGAAGAACTCGTCGCGCCGGTCCATGATCGCGGTGCCCAGGATTTCTTCCGAGACGCCCTTGCCGTAGATGTTGGCCGTGTCGAAATGGTCGCAGCCATTGTCGAGCGCGTGGCGGAACAGGGCCTCGGCATCCGCCCTTTCGGGCGGATTTCCATAGGCCCAGGCTACGTTCATGCAGCCAAGCCCGACGGGATTGAGGGCCTTGCCGTTAATCGTGCGGGTCATGCTCAGGACCAGCCATCCTGCGCTTCGAGGCTGGCGGCGAGTTCACCGATCACGCGGTAGCAGTCGAGGACCGAGGCGATCGAGGAGTTGGGCTCACGCCCTTCCTTGATGGCTGCGACGAATTCGCGGTCCTGCAGTTCGATGCCGTTCATCGAGACATCGACGTTGGAGACGTCGATGGGCTCCTCGCGGCCGGTGACGAGATCGTCGTAGCGCGCAATGTAGGTGCCGGTGTCGCCGATGTAGCGGAAGAAGGTGCCCAGCGGCCCATCGTTGTTGAATGAAAGCGAGAGGGTCAGGATCTGGCCGGCCTCGGTCTTCATCTGGATCGACATGTCCATAGCGATCCCCAGTTCCGGGTGCTTGGGGCCCTGCAGCGCGTTCGCCGCAATGACCTTGGAGCCCGTCATGTACTGGAAGATGTCGATGGTGTGGGCCGAGTGGTGCCACAGCAGGTGGTCGGTCCAGGAGCGCGGCTGGCCCTTGGCGTTCATGTTTTTGCGGCGGAAGAAGTAGGTCTCGACGTCCATCGCCTGGATGTTGAGCTCGCCCGCGTCGATCTTGTTCTTCACGTACTGGTGCGAGGGGTTGAAGCGGCGGGTGTGGCCGACCATGCAGACAAGGCCGGTTTCCTTCTGCTTCTCCATCACCGCCTGCGCGTCGGCCCAGGTGTCCGCGGCCGGGATCTCGACCTGGACGTGCTTGCCCGCGTCCATGCAGGCGATCGCCTGCTCGGCGTGCATGGCGGTTGGCGTGCACAGGATGACGGCATCGACATCGGGCAGCGCGAGAGCTTCGGAAAGTTCGGTGCCCGAGTGGGGCGCGCCGTATTTGGCGGCGACTTCGGCGGCCTGGTCGGCCCGGCGGGAAATGACCGACGCGATCTCCACGCCGTCGATGTTCTTGAGGCCGTCGAGGTGCTTTTCACCGAAGGCGCCGGCGCCAACGAGAGCTATACGCATGAGGGGGAACTCCTTGGTCTGTTCGTACGTGTGAGCGGGGCGGCGCAGGGATTGTTCCCGCGCCGCCTGCCCATCGGTTCAGATCGCGGCCTGAGCCGCTTCATTGTTGCCTTCGAGCGTGGGGCTGGGCGGCACGCTCCCGTCCACGGGTTCGAGCACGATATGCCCGATCGCGGTGTTTGAACAAGGCACGTGGTAATGGCGATGCAGGCACTTCGTGCTCTTGCCCAGCGCGCCGCGCATGATCAGCCACATGACCATTTCGATGCCTTCCGAGCCCGTTTCACGCAGGTACTCGATATGCGGGACGTGGCGCAGGTCCTGCGTGTCGCCGATCAGCTTGTCGAGGAACATGTTGTCCCACTCGGCATTGATGAGGCCCGCACGCTGGCCCTGGAGCTGGTGGCTCATGCCGCCCGTGCCCCAGACCTGCACGTTGAGATTTTCGCCAAAGGAGTTGACCGCGCGCGCGATCGCCTCGCCCAGCGCCCAGCAGCGGTTACCCGACGGCGGCGGATAGGTGACGACATTGACCGCGAGCGGAATGACCTTGACCGGCCAGGCATCGGGCTTGTCGTACATCATCGTGAGCGGCACGGTGAGGCCGTGATCAACGTCCATCTCATTGATGATGGTCATGTCGAATTCATCGAGGATCAGGCTCTGCGCGATGTGCCAGGCCAGGTCCGGGTGGCCTTCCACGTCGGGCACCTTGCGCGGGCCCCAGCCTTCATCAGCGGGCGCATAGCGCTCCCCGCAGCCGATCGCGAAGGTCGGGATGATGCTCATGTCGAAGGCCGAAGCGTGGTCGTTGTAGATCAGGATCACCACATCGGGCTTGTTTTCGGGCTTGGCGATCCACTCGCGGGTCCAGTCGTACCCGGCGAAGATCGGACCGAAATAATCGTCCCGGTCCTTGCCCTGGTCCGAGGCTACGCCGAGCAGCGGCACGTGGCTGGAGGCCACCCCTGCGGTAATCTTGGCCATCTCAGCTGTCTCCCTTTATCGAACGCTGGCCTTCGGGCGAGCGGCCGCCTGCGACCATCATCGCCTGGTAGTCTTCCACGCTCATGCCGGTCATCGTCGAGACGGCCTGCACGAAGCTGAGGCCATCGGTCGAGAAGACCTTGGCGAGGAAGTAGATGTTGCCGCCAAGGTCGAGCAGGCGGTTGTAGTCGCGCGCGAGCACGGCCTCCTTCTGCTCCTCGGTCATCGGCCATTCGTTGATGTAGGCCCGCTCGTCCGCCAGCCAGCGCTGGCGGTTTTCCGGCTTCATCAGGCTCATCGCGAACTGGTTGAGGTGGTAGCCCTTGCGGGCACGTGCGGCGGTGTAGACGCGCGTGCCTGGAATGTCCTCGAAGTCGGCGAGGTACTCGTGAATGTCGCTGTGTCCAGCCATGGACCTCTCCCTTGGGTCGGTTGGGTAGGTGAAGGAAGGCGGCCCCTTAGAGGCCGCGTTCCTTCAGCTTGGCGTCGAGACGCGGGAACACCTTGCGCACGTTGCCCTCGAAGATCGCGTGGCGTTCCTCTTCGGTGATGTTGAGCGCGTCGACATAGCGCTTGGTGTCGTCGAAGTAGTGGCCGGTCTTGGGATCGATGCCGCGCACCGCCCCCACCATTTCCGAGCCGAACAGGATGTTCTTGTTGTCGATCACGTCGGCCAGCAGGTCGACGCCCGGCTGGTGGTAGACGCAGGTGTCGAAGAACACGTTGTTCATGATGTATTCGTCGAGGCTGGGCTTCTTGAGCATGTCGGCGAGGCCCCGGTAACGGCCCCAGTGGTAGGGCACCGCGCCGCCGCCATGCGGGATGATGAAGCGCAGCTTGGGGAATTTCGCGAAAAGGTCACCCTGCATCAGCTGCATGAAGGCGACCGTGTCGGCGGCAAGGTAGTAGCCGCCCGTCGCGTGCATCGCCGGGTTGCACGAACCCGAGACGTGGATCATCGCGGGCACGTCCAGCTCGCACATCGCCTCATAGATGGGGAACCAGTATTCATCGGTGAGCGGGGGGTGCTCGAAGTGGCCGCCGCCCGGATCGGGATTGAGGTTGCAGCCGATGAAGCCCAGCTCCTCGATGCAGCGTTTCAGTTCCTTTACCGAGGCGGTCAGGTCCGCCTTGGGGCTCTGGGGCAGCATGCACACGCCCACGAACGTCTCGGGGAACATCTGCGTGACGCGGTAGATGAGGTTGTTACAGTGGGTCGCCCACTCGGCGGCCACGGCCTGGTCGCCGACATGCGGGGCCATGGCCGAGGCGCGCGGGGAGAAGATCGTGAGGTCCGCGCCGCGCTCCTTGATGAGCTTGAGCTGGTTGTCCTCGATCGTCTGGCGGATCTCCTCGTCGGTGATCTCCGGATAGGGCGGGGGCGTGGTGCCAGCCTTGAAGGCGGCCTTCTGTTCCTCGCGCCAGGCATCGTGGCCCTTGGGCAGGACGGTATAGTGACCGTGGCAGTCAATGACGAGCGACATGGCTTCAGCTCTCTCCCTTGTTCGAATTCGGATGGGTTTTTTGTGATGCGGTAATGGCGTCGAGCTTGGCCGCATAGCATTCGGGCGGCGGGGTGAGGCCCAGTTCGCCGATCTCCTGGTGGCGCGCAACCGTGCCCTGCGTCATCAGCGGATCGATGCCCAGGTCGCGCAGCATCGCGGCGGCCTCGGCCATTTCTGCCGAACGGCGGCGGCCGTGGATCATCATTCGGTCCAGATTGTAGTCGGCGCGCTCGGGCCAGGTGATCGACTTTTCGCTCGCATCGAGTGAGGCAAGCACGTCTTCGGCTACCCCTTCGGCGTGGGCGGCCAGCATCATCTCGGCGGTGAGCGCCTCCAGTCCCTTGACCATGACCGAACGGACCAGCTTGATCGCCGAGGCACGCCCGATGGCATCGCCCACGATGCGGGTCTTTTCAAAGCCCATGCCCGACAGGAGGTCCTTCGCCTCCGCCGCGTCGGGCCCGGAGATGTTGAGCGGTACGCCCAGGCGCGCCGGGTTCACAGGGGCCATGATGGCGACGTCGACGTAGCGCTTGCCCGCGGCGGCAAAGGCCTCGGCCGCGGCGCGCTTGGTGCCGGGCGCAACCGAGTTCATGTCGCAGAACAGCGCGTCGGACGAAATAAGAGGCGCGCAGGTGTGCGCGACTTCAAGCGCCTGGTCGGCGGTGACGAGCGAAAGCACCAGGGACGCATCGGCAAGGGCCTCTTCGGCACTGGCGCAAGGCAAGACGTTCAGTTCCTCCATGACCGCGCGGCGCGTGGGCGCAATGTCGAAGGCGGCGGCGCGCGGCCCCCAGCTTCCGGCGCGGGCAAAGGTCGATCCGGCTTCTCCAAAGCCGATAAGGCAAGCGAACTTGGTGCGGACCTGCGTCATGGGGGGCATGTCTGCCCCCGGGGGCGGCGGGCGGCTAATCGGAACTGCCTTGGTCTTATAAGCTTTGCCTAATCAGCGCGCTTTTGTGCCTGCCGTTATTTCACGCGCGGCCTGTTCCAAATCGGCGAAAAACTCCTCCTGAACAGTGGTCGGGCGCAGTGAGTGGCGGGTGGTCATGCCGATAACACGGTGGAATTGTGCGGGGAGTTGAGCGACCTGTGAGAGCCACCTGGCTTCTAGCTCGACGGGCACCTGGTCACGCGAGAGCAGGGTCAGGAAATCGCTGTCCATCATGACCTGCCGGATCATCATCACCGAGCCTGATTCCAGTGGGACCTGCGGGCTCTGGCCATGGCTTTCGAAGTAACGCTCGAAGCTGTCGCGAAGCGGCGTGCCGCGTGCGGGCAGGCAGAACGGGTAGCGGGCGAGATCCGCGGCCTCCGGGCGCGTGCCGACGAGCGGGTGGTCGTGGCGGCCCAGGAATACGGGCACATCCTCGAACAGGGCGCGCTGTTCGAGGTCGGTCTCGACGAGCGGGCTGCGCAGCGCGCCGACCATCACGTCGAGCGAGCCGTTGCGCAAGGGTTCGACCAGTTCGGCGCGCGAGCCCTCGACGATGGTGAGCTGCACTCGCGGGCGGCGCGCGTGGAAGCGGGCCACGGCCAGGGGGAGGATGCGAGCGCGCGAGAGCGGCATGGCGCCAATGGCGATGCGGCGAGTCTCGTGCCCGCGCAGCGCCTGAATCTCGGAGAGCCCGGCTTCCAGCTCGACTACGGCGAGGCGGAACTCGCGTGCGAACTGGGCGCCGGTCTCGGTCATCACCACGTGCTTGCCTCGGCGAACCACCAGCGGGCGGCGCAGCGCGAGGGCAAGGTCGTTCACCGCGCGGTGGATCGAGGGCAGCGAAAGTCCGGTCTCTTGGCTGGCGCCTGCGTAGCTGCCGCTGTCCGAAAGTGCTAGTAGGGCGCGCAGGCGCGACATCGTGACGTGGGGGCTGCGCACGTGCAGGAGCGCGGCCGAAATACGCGCCTGGAGGATCTGCCCGGCGTGCGTGGGCACCATCCCGTCGTGGCGCCGCTCGAAGAGGGGAACCTGCAGCGCTCCCTCCAGACGTCCTAACGCCTGTGTTATTGCGGGCTGGCTAAGATTGACCGCGCTCGTCGCCGCGCTGACCGTTCCCAGTTCGGCAATTTTCAAGACTGCGCGCAAGTGGCGCAAGTTCAGTTCCCAAACGTCCATGCGGGCATCTTTAGCCAAATCCAATGGCGATTGCCAAAGTTCTCTTTCCCCCTCGCGCGCGCGAAGCCCATGTCAGGACCTACCTGAATTGATAACGAGCGAAGAGGAGTGCTGCCATGTCGGGTGTCGTCGTCCAGAATATCGAGCGGGCCGATCCTGCGATCATCGACGGCCTGGCCGCCTGCGGCGTTGCCACCGTGCACGAAGCGCAGGGGCGTACGGGCCTTCTCGCCAGCTACATGCGCCCGATTTATGCGGGCGCGCGCATCGCCGGTTCGGCCGTGACCATCAGTTCGCCTCCGGGCGACAACTGGATGGTCCACGTCGCCATCGAGCAGCTCAACGAAGGCGACGTGCTCCTGCTCGCGCCGACCTCGCCGTGCGAAGACGGCTACTTCGGCGACCTTCTGGCGACCAGTGCGCAGGCGCGCGGCTGCCGTGGTCTGATCATCGATGCGGGCGTGCGCGACGTGCGTGACCTCACGGAAATGCAGTTCCCAGTCTGGTCTAAGGCTGTCTACGCCCAAGGTACGGTGAAGAACACGATCGGCTCGGTCAACGTGCCCGTCGTCTGCGCCAACTGCTCGGTAAATCCGGGCGACATCATTGTGGCCGATGACGACGGTGTGGTGTGCGTGCCGCGCGAAAAGGCCGCCGAAGTCCTCAAGGCCGCGCAGGCGCGCGAGGCCAACGAAGGTGAGAAGCGCGAGAAGCTGGCCTCGGGCGTCCTCGGCCTCGACATGTACAAGATGCGCGAGCGCCTGGAGAAGGAAGGCCTCAAGTATGTCTGATCTTCCCACCAGCGCTCCGGTGATGTGGATGCGCGGGGGGACATCGAAGGGCGCCTACTTCCTCAAGGACGATCTGCCGAGGGATCCCGCCGCGCGCGATGCTTTCCTGCTGCGCGTGATGGGCTCGCCCGATCCGCGCCAGATCGACGGCATGGGCGGGGCGGACCCGCTCACCAGCAAGGTCGCGGTGGTCTCGGCATCGCAGCGCGAAGGCATCGACGTCGAGTACCACTTCTTCCAGGTCTTCGTCGATCAGGCGACCGTTTCGGACGCGCAGAACTGCGGCAATATCCTGGCCGGGATCGGTCCTTTCGCCATTGAGCGCGGCCTTGTCGCGGCGACGGGCGATGAGACACGGGTGGCGATCTATATGGTCAACACCGGGCAGGTCGCTGTCGAGGTGGTGCAGACCCCGGGCGGGATGGTGACGTATGCGGGTGAGGCGGCCATTGATGGCGTGCCCGGAACCCACGCGCCTATCCCGGTCGAGTTCCGCGATACCGCCGGTTCGATGTGCGGCTCGTTGCTGCCTACTGGAAAGCCCGTTGAGGAGGTGAATGGCGTGGCCGTCACCCTTATCGACAACGGCATGCCCTGCGTCATCATGAAGGCGGTGGACATGGGGATTGTCGGCACCGAGACCCGTGAGGAGCTGGAGGCCAACGCCGAGCTCAAGGAAAAGGTCGAGGCGATCCGCCTGGCCGTGGGTGAGCGGATGAACTTGGGCGATGTGACCGCAAAGTCGGTGCCCAAGATGTTCCTCGTCTCCCCTCCTGTGAACGGAGGTGCGATCAACACCCGCTGCTTCATTCCGCATCGTGCCCATGCGACAGTCGGCGTGCTGGCGGCGGTGACAGTGGCGACCGCCGCTCTCATCGAGGGAACGCCCGCAGCCGAAGTCGCGCAGATCCCGGGTGGCGCGCGCAAGACCCTTTCGGTCGAGCATCCGACCGGCGAGATGAGCTGTGTCCTTGAAGTGAACGAAGGAGGCTCGGTCACGAGCGCTGCCCTGCTGCGCACCGCGCGCAAGCTGATGGATGGAGAGGTCTATGTCTGATCGTATCGTCTGCTGGAATTCCGCGCCCAGCAAGCCTTCGTTCGTGCCGCCCGAAGGCGCGGTCGATGCGCACTGCCATGTTTTCGGTCCGATGGCCGAGTTTCCGTTCAGCCCTAAGGCCAAGTACCTGCCCGAGGACGCCAGCCCGGAAACGCTGTTCGCGTTGCGCGATCACCTGGGCTTTTCGCGCAACGTGGTTGTTCAGGCGAGCTGCCATGGCACCGACAACGCCGCGACGCTGAACGCCATTGCCAAGTCGAACGGTAAGGCGCGCGGCGTGGCTGTGGTCGATCCCGATATTTCGGACGCTGAGCTCCTCGCACTTCACGAAGGCGGTATTCGCGGCATCCGCTTCAACTTCCTGAAGCGCCTTGTTGACAATGCGCCAAAGGACAAGTTCCTCGAAGTCGCCAAGCGCCTGCCTGAAGGCTGGCACGTGGTGATCTACTTCGAGGCTAATATTCTGGAGGAACTGCGCCCGTTCATGGATGCGATCCCCGTGCCGCTGGTCATCGACCACATGGGGCGCCCGGACGTGACGCAAGGGCCTGACGGCGCCGACATGAAGGCCTTCCGCGCCTTCCTCGACAGTTGCGAGGACATCTGGTTCAAGGCCACCTGCCCCGAGCGCCTCGATGCGTTGAAGGAAGGCGGCATGGGCGATCCCTGGGACAACTTCGCGGCTGCGGTTGCTCCGCTTGTTGCCGATTACCCGGATCGCGTCATCTGGGGGACCGACTGGCCTCATCCCAACATGCAGGACGAGATCGCCGACGATGGTCACATCGTCGACATGATTCCGCGCCTCGCGCCCACGGCTGAATTGCAGACGAAGCTGCTTATCACCAATCCGATGCGGCTCTACTGGCCCGAGGAACTCTGAGCGCTCCGGTTTTCACGAACTCTGACGACTGAGGGGGATGGCGCTGGGCGCCATCCCCCTTTCTTTATGTGCGCCGTTGTTCATTTTTGAATGATCATTCAATATGATCTTGATTCGAGTGTCCGAGACGCCCGATATCCGGTCGAGGAGGTTGTAAATGTGACCTATGACCTTGAGAAAGATTGAGTGAATGGTTATTCAGCCGGTAATGCACACCGGAGAATGCTCATGATTGATCGTCGCCTGTTCCTCCAGCGCCTCGCCGCGGCGAGTGCAGCGGGATCGGTGCCTGCGCCGATCGCCAAGGCGCTGGCGCAGCCCGCCAACCACCGCACCGGCACGCTCAAAGACGTCGAGCACGTGGTGATCCTGATGCAGGAGAACCGCTCGTTCGATCACTATTTCGGCACGCTGCCGGGCGTGCGTGGCTTTGCCGATCCCCGGCCCATGCCGCTGCGTTCGGGCAAGTCGGTGTTTCATCAGCCGCGCCCGGACGGCGGCGCGATCCTGCCCTTCCGCATGAACGGGCAGACGACCAGTGGCCAGCTTCTCAAGAGCCTCGATCACAGCTGGAAAGGCGAGGGCGGGCAGACCTCGGCCGAGTGGGCGGACTACGCCAGCTGGATCCGCCGCAAGGGCGAGATGACGATGGGCTACTTCACACGCGAGGACGTGCCCTTCTACCACGCGCTCGCCGACGCCTTCACCGTGTGCGACGCCTACTACTGCTCGCTTCACGGGCCCACCAACCCCAACCGTATGTACCTGTTCACCGGCACCAGCGGCATGGCCGTGGGCGATACGCGCCGCCAGGCCGTCCACAACGAGGACGATGGCAACTGGACCGGCGACATGGCCCGCGACAAGGCCGATTTCGACCAGGTCGCACGCTGGACGACCTACGCCGAGCGCCTGCAGGAGGCCGGGGTCGACTGGAAGGTCTACCAGGAATACGACAACTTCGGGTGCAACTCGCTCGCCTATTTCGAGCAGTTCCGTGGCCTCGACACCAAGAGCGACCTCTACCGCCGGGGCCGCGCCCTCGTGCCCGGCTCGACCGCCGAGAACGCGGCCGACAGCACCGGCCAGCACCTTGTCGATGCGATCCGCGCCGACGTGGAGGCCGATAGCCTGCCGCAGGTCTCCTGGGTGGTGACGCCCACCAAGTTCTGCGAGCACCCCGAGGCGCCGCCCGCGTTTGGCGAGGACATGGTCTCGCGCATCCTCGACGCGCTGGTGGCCAATCCCGAGGTCTGGTCCAAGACCGCGCTCATCATCAACTACGACGAGAACGACGGCTTCTTCGACCACATGCCCGGGCCCGTTCCGGCCGCCGCCGGAATTGCGGGTGCGAGCACGGTCGACACGCGCGGCGAGGTCTACGAGGGCAACGCGGTCGGCCTTGGCATGCGCGTGCCGCTCCTTGTCGTCTCGCCCTGGTCGCGCGGGGGCTGGGTCAATTCCGAAGTCCATGACCACACCTCGGTGATCCGCTTCCTCGAAAAGCGCTTTGGAGTGATGGAGCCCAACATCACGCCGTGGCGCCGCCAGGTGACGGGCGACCTCACCAGCCTGTTCGACTTTGCCGACCCCGACGGTTCGGCGCTCCACACGCTGCCGGCCACTGACGATTATCTGCAGAAGATCATGGCGGTCGCGCAGCTTCCCTTGCCGGAAGTGCCCGAAGCGCAAACGCTGCCCGCCCAGGAGCCCGGACGCCGTCCGACCCGCCCCTTGCCCTACCGCATGGATGCGCACGCACGGGGCACGGAAGACGGCCTGGAGCTGACTTTCGCCAACCTGGGCACTCGCGGCATCGTCTACCAGGTCTACGCCAAGGGCAGCCGCGAGCTCGGCCCCTGGAGCTACACCGTGGAGCCGGGCAAGAAGATCGCGGCGAGCCTTCCCGGCCTGCCACGTAGCGGCGTGTATGATCTGGCTGTCTTCGGGCCCAACGGCTGGCTGCGCGAACTGGCTGGCGAGGCCGCAGACGAGGGCGTTGCGGCTCCTGTCGTGACACTGGATGAACGGGCGCGCGATACCGTCCATCTCGTTATCCGTAACCCGGGGCCGGCGCCGCTGACCTTCACCATCGCCGCTCCCACCTATGGCGAGCTGGCCGCGCAGAGCGTGACCGTGGCTCCGGGTCAGGAGCAGCGGGTGCCGGTGTCGGTTGCGGCCAGCGATCATTGGTACGATCTGGTCGTGACCCAGCAGGGCTCGCCCCGCCGCCGCCGCTTCGCAGGCCATGTCGAGACCGGCAAGGCGAGCCTTTCCGACCCGGCCTTCGAGCAGGGCGCGGTGGCATGAAGGTGCGTATCCTTTCAGGGCTGCTGGGCGCCGTGGCCGCGTTGACGGCTACGGCCAGCGCCGCAAACGAGCCCCTCGCGCATTGGCCTGCCGGGGCGCGGGCGTCGATCAAGCGTGCCCTAGCCGATGCGCCCGAAGGTTCCTTCGCGGTATTCGATGCCGACAACACGATCTGGCAGAACGACCTGGAGGAATCGCTCCTGCCTTTCATGGAAGCGCGCGGCAAGCTCTCGCCCAAGGCACTCGATCCCTCGCTGAAGCCCATTCCCTTTCACAAGGGCGAGACGCTCTACGGCTATTATCTGCGCCTGTGCGAGATCGACGACAACTTGTGCTATCCGTGGATCGCGCAGGTCTTTTCCGGGCACACGCTGGGTGAGTTGAAGGGCGAGGTCGATGCCTTGATGGCGCGCACCGCGCCGATCCCGGTGCGCTACGAAGAGGACGGCAAGGTCGTCTCGGGAACGGTCGAGCGCCCGCATATCTTTGAAGCGCAGCGCGAACTTCTGGATGAACTGCGCGCGCGCGGTGTCCATGTCTATGTCGTGACGGCGGCCTCCGAGGAACTGGCGCGCATGGTGCTGTCCGATCCGCGTTACGGGTTGAACATCGCGCCTGAAGACATCGTCGGGGTGACTATGGTGCTGCGCGATCCCCGGAGCGGCGCGCTCACCACCGCGCGCAGCCAGATCGCCAAGGGGCACTTCCTCGATGCGCACTACCCGGCCGAGCGGCACATGGGCATGGAGATGACCTCCACCCTCTGGGCGCCCAACACCTGGTACGAGGGCAAGGTCGCGGGCATCCGCACGTATATCGACGCGGTGAACCGGCCGCTCCTGGTGGCGGGCGACAGTCCGAGCGACCGCGCCATGCTGTTTCAGGCTTCAGGGCTTCGCCTCTGGATTGATCGCAGCGCGGCCAAGACCGCAGCGCTGGAAGAGGCGAAGGCCGCGCGCGCCAGAGCGCAGCGCGAGAGCGGCCAGCGGGTCGATGCGGACACCAACTGGCTGCACCTGCGCCAGGAGGAGCTTGCGCCGCGCCCCTGAGGCGCGATAGTCGCTGCGACCATGGCAGCAAACCGACACGAACGCGAGGCCGCGCTGCTGGCCGATCTCGACAGCGCGGGCACGGCCTTTCGCGTCTTCGAGCACGAAGCCACCGCAACGGTGGCCGAGAGCGCGGCGGTCAAGGCCCATATCGCGGGCGCCCACACCAAGAACCTGTTTTTGACCGACCGGCGCGGCCGGTTCTGGCTAGTGACGATGCCCGCCGAGGAGCGCGCGGACCTGAAGTTCATGGCCAGTCGCCTTGGCGCCCCGCGCCTTTCGTTCGGCAAGGCCGAAGATATGGTGGCTTTGCTGGGCGTGGTGCCGGGCTCAGTCACCCCGCTTGCCGCCTTCAACGACACCGAAGGCTGTGTGCAGGTCGTCCTCGATGCCGCCCTCGCGCCCAGGGGCACGATCAATATCCACCCCTTGCGCAACACCGCGACCCTTTCGCTGCAGACTGCAGACCTCGTCGCCACGCTCACCCGCTGGAACCATGCTCCCCAGGTGCTGACCCTGAAGCCGGACCAGACATCGAGGTGACACCGAAGTTGACACAGTTGACACGGTCCAGGGGGAAAGCCGTGTCACCTGCCACCCGCTGCAAAGTGACCCCGCTGTGCCGCGCAATCCCGACTTGCCATGTCGTGCCGATACACACCTCCCTAATTACCTGTAACCACCGACGCGATAGTCTGACTTCAACATAGCGCAGGCGCCCGGGTGTAGGAAAATCCTATCGCGCCGCGCGCGGACGAACACCTGCGGCCGCGCTATCTGGACCTGGGTTCAAGTCAGCCGGAAAGACATGGAATCCGAGGGCCATCGCCCTCGGGGTGGGCCAGAAACAGGCAAGGCCGCTTCGACACGGAGGCCGTGCAGGGGACCTGCAGCGTAGAATTCCTGCGCGAGTTGATGGATGTCTTGCCGGCGGCAGGGGCCAACACGAGGGCGCAGGATCGCTACAAGCTCACCGCCTACGATCTGGGAGAGACGGAGAACGATTGGCCGTGGGAGCTGGAAGAGACGCGCCGGACGGGCCTGAACTGGATGCAGCGCGCAAGGCAGGCGTCGGCGAACCGGGAGGCGGAGCGGACCGCGCAAACGCAGCGCTGGAAGCGCGAGCAGGCCGGGGCGCGGCGGCGCGGTGCGGCTCGGGTGGCGGCCCTGCGTGCTCAGACGGCGGACCTCCTTGGCCAAATGTCGCGCAACACGACCAATGCCGCGCAGTACGAGCGCGAGTGCCGTCAGCGGGTGGCGCGCAATATGGCGCGGTCGCGCCAGCAGTCGGCATCTGTGCCCTCATCTTCGTCCTCTTCGCGCAGCCGCAGTCCTTCCATCTCCATTGCCGGGTCGTCCTCGAACCGGTCGCGCACGGCGGTATCGTGGCCGACGCCTGCGCGTTCCTCATTGAGCTCGTCGTCCTCATCCACCTCGCGTGCGCCGGAGTGGAGTGGCAGCGCCTTCAGCGCCTGCTATCGCGAGGCCGAGCGCACCCGCACGATGGGGCCGAGCGAGGCGATCAAGGCCTTCAAGATCGGGTGCGACGTGGTGCACTTGCTCGAGTTCTCGACCGCCGGGACGGACCGGGTCTACTGCGGAAAATCCGGAGATCTTCCCGCCAAGGCGCACGGACGGCTGGCCGATACGGGCCTGCGCGGATACCTGCCCTTCGCCCAGCGCGCCTGGAACGTGTGGGTGTACAAGCGCGGGTGCATGCAGGAGTCCGAGGAGCATTGCCCTCCGGCTCCCGCAAAGCGGAACCTCACCTTTCACGCGCCCGAGTGGCTGCGAAAGGTGAGGTCGCCCCGTTTGGGTGGCAAGGGGCGATGGTCTCTTGAAAATTTCCTTTATCTTCAGCGCTGCGTCGTCTGCCAGTTCGCGCTGCGTACGAAAGGCATCTCGCTGGCGGCCAGCGTCTCGCGGCCCATCACAAGGTCGGCGCCGCGTTCGGCGAGCATAATGGTCGGCGCGTTGAGGTTGCCGGTGGTGATCGCGGGCATGGCCGAGCTGTCGATCACGCGCAGGCCCTGAACGCCGCGCACGCGAAGGTCAGGGGCCAGAACCGCCATCGGATCGCCGTCTGCGCCCATCTTGCAGGTGCACGAGGGGTGGTAGGCGCTCTCGACGTTGTCGCGCACGAAGGCGTCGATCTGTTCATCGGTCACGACATCGGTGCCCGGCTGCATCTCGCGCCCGGTGTAGGGGGCAAGCGCTTCCTGCGCGAAGATTTCGCGGGTGAGGCGCACGCAGGCGCGCATCTCTTCCCAGTCCTCGGCGTGGCTCATGTAGTTGAAGCGGATTTCCGGCGTGTCGAGCGCACTGTCGGAGCGTAGACGCACCGTGCCCCGGCTCTTGGAGCGCATCGGGCCGACATGGGCCTGGTAGCCGTGGCGGTCAGCCATCGAGGAGCCGTCGTAGGACACGGCGAGCGGCAGGAAGTGGTACTGGATGTCCGGGTACTCGATCCCGGCGCGTGAGCGGATGAAGCCGCAACTCTCGAAGTGGTTTGTCGCGCCAAGCCCTTCCCTGAGCGCGAGCCACTGTGCGCCGATGCGCGCTTTGGCGATGGGGCCCATGGCCGAGAACAGCGTGATCGGCTGGGTGCATTCCATCTGGAAGTAGAATTCCAGATGATCCTGCAGGTTCTCACCCACGCCGGGCAGGTCCTGTACGACCTCGATGCCGAGCGCCTTCAATTGCTCGGCCGCGCCAATGCCGGAGCGCTGGAGCAGCGCGGGCGAATTGATCGGGCCGCTTGCCACGATGACCTCGCGCGCGGCGCGCACTTCGCGCACCTCGCCGCCCTGCACATAGCGTACGCCGACCGCGCGGGTGCCCTCGAACAGGAGCTTGTCGGCAAGCGCGTGGGTCTCGACCGTCAGGTTGCGGCGCTTCATCGCGGGCTTGAGGTAGGCGTTGGCCGCGCTCCAGCGGCGGCCCTTGTGGACGGTCATGTCCATCCGGCCAAAGCCTTCCTGCTGCGCGCCGTTGTAGTCTGCCGTGAAGGGGTAACCGGCCTGCTGCGCGGCTTCGGCGAACTTGGAGTAGAGCGGGTTCTTGAGCGTACCGTACTTCGTGTTGAGCGGGCCGTTGCCGCCCCGGTAGGCATCGCCGCCTTCCTGGCGGGTTTCAGCGCGCTGGAAGTAGGGGAGGACGTGGGCGTAGTCCCACCCCTGCGCGCCCAGGTTGTGCCAGCGCTCGAAGTCCATCGGGTTGCCGCGCACGTAGACCATGCCGTTGATCGAGGACGAGCCACCCAGCACCTTGCCGCGCGGGGTGTGCATGCGCCGTCCGCCGAGGTGCTCCTCGGGCTCCGAGTAGTAGCGCCAGTCGTACTTCTTCATGTTCATCGGGTAGGACAGGGCGCTGGGCATCTGGATCAGCACCGAGCGGTCCGACCCGCCGAATTCGAGTACCAGAACGGTGGTCTTGCCGTCCGCGCTGAGCCGGTCGGCGAGCACGCAGCCGGCCGAGCCGGCGCCCACGATGACGTAGTCGAATTGCGCGTTCATGAAGGTGTCTCTGTACAGTTGGTCGTTCGGGGCTCAGTAGGGGGCGTCGACATCGCCCTTGGCGACGTAGACGCTCTTGAGCTGGGTGTAGTGCTCGATCGCGGCGAGGCCGTTCTCGCGGCCCACGCCGGAGTTCTTGTAGCCTCCGAACGGCAGTTCGATGGGGGTGACGTTGTAGTCGTTGATCCAGCAGCTTCCGGCCTGAAGCGCGGCGATCACGGTGTGCGCGCGCATCAGGTCGCGGGTGAAAACGCCTGCGGCAAGGCCGAACTCGGTGTCGTTGGCGCGCGCGATCACTTCCTCTTCGGTGTCGAAGGGCAGGACCAGCATGACCGGCCCGAAGACTTCGTCGCGCACGATCGAGGCGCTGTCGTCCTCAGCCAAGAACACGGTCGGCTCGACATAGTAGCCGCGATCGTACTCGCCGCCGGTGAGGCGCTCGCCGCCCATCAGCAGCTTCACGCCCTCGCGCCTGGCGCGCGCGATGTGCCCCAGGACGAGATCGAGCTGGGTCGCGCTGACAAGCGGGCCCAGGTGCGTTTCGGGGTTGAACGGATCGCCGATGCGCAGCGCCTTGGTGCGCTTTTCCAGCCTGGCAAGGAAGTCCTTGAGGACCGAGCGGTGGACAAAGACGCGCGTCCCGTTCGAGCAGATCTGCCCGGTGGAATAGAAGTTGGCCATCATCGCGCCGCTCACCGCGTTGTCGAGATCGGCGTCCTCGAAGACGATCAGCGGGCTCTTGCCGCCCAGCTCCAGCGTCGTGGGCTTGAGGCCCTTGGCGGCCTCACCCATGACGAGGCGGCCGGTGGGGACAGAACCCGTCAGCGAGACCTTGGCGATGCCCGGGTGCGCGATCAGCGAACGGCCAGTTTCGCCATACCCTTGCGCGACCTGGAACACGCCTTCGGGAAGGCCGGCTTCGCGGAAGATGCCTTCCAGTTCCATCGCCGTCATTGGGGTCTGTTCGGCCGGCTTGAAGATCAGCGCGTTGCCGCAGGCAAGCGCGGGCGCGGCTTTCCAGCAGGCGATCTGCATGGGGTAGTTCCACGCGCCGATCCCGGCGCACACGCCCAGCGGCTCACGGCGGGTGTAGCCGAAGGCGGCGGCACCCAGGTCGAGGAACTGGCCCGCCACGGTCGAGGCGATGCCGCCATAGTATTCCAGGCAATCCGCGCCCGAAATGATGTCGACCGCCTTGGTCTCCTGCACCGGCTTGCCGGTGTTGCGGGTTTCGATCTCGGCAAGCGCATCGTTGCGCTCGCGCAGGATGTCGCTGGTGCGGCGCAGAACGCGGCCGCGCTCGGTGCCGCTGAGCGCGGCCCATTCGCGCTGGCCTTCCTGCGCCTTGGCGACCATGCGGTCGATGTCCTGGGCCGTGGTAACGGGAAGGTCGGCGATGGTCTCGCCGGTCGCGGGGTTGACCGGACGCACGGTGGCGGGAACCGCAGCGGCGGCGATCGGGTGGCGCGCCAGCGAATCCTCAACGACGAAATTGAGCATGTCGCGCGCGGCTTCGGGGTCAACCTCGTTCCAGCCCGAGAGCGCGCCGCGCAGCCACACGCCGTCGATCATGGCGGCGATGAGGGCGGCGGTCTTGCGCGCTTCCTCGGGCGTTTCCATGGCGCGCAGCGCGTGGGTGAGGTTGGATAGCATGCGCTTCTGGTAGGCGCGCTGCACGCGGTGGAGGCGCGGGTGCTGCAGCGCTTGGCCCCAGAAGGCGAGCCAGGCCATGCTCGTGCGCAGGTCGATTTCGGTGCGCGAGAGCGAAGCATCGATCACCGCCTGGACCCGCGCGCGCGGGCTGTCGGCGGCGACCATGCGCATGCGCACGGCATCGCCGTGGCGGAACGCGAGCGCGCGGAACGCGGCTTCGAGAAGGCCGTTCTTGTCCTTGAAGTAGTGTGCAACAAGACCGGGCGAGACGTCGGCGCGCTTGCCGATTTCGGCGAGCGTGGTGCCGGTGAAGCCCACTTCGGCGAGCGAGTCGATTGTCATCTCGATAAGCTGGCGCGCGCGGGCATCGTGCCTTGACGGAGCTTTCGTTGTCGCCGAACCTGTTGCCATGATCTTGTCCTGAATGACCGTTCAATTGATTTAAGTGCCAGCTATACCTCTCGCCCTGTCTTTGCAAGTCTTGGCTGAAAAAGGTGGAAGGTTGCCATTGAATAAGCCTTCAATGGCGTTATAGGCACAGGGCATCACGCGAATTCAAGGAAGCCTATGCGCCGTCTGGCAACGCGACTTCTCCTGGCCCTGGGCCTCCTCTGCAGCCTCGTCCTGGGATCGAGCTCGGCCATCGCGGCCGCCGATCCCCCGGCGTGCCGCGCGGTGCGGCTGGCCGATGTAGGCTGGACAGATGTCACCGCGACGACAAGCATGGCCTCCGAGGTGCTGCGCGAGATCGGCTACAAGCCGAGCACGCGCGTACTTTCGGTGCCGGTGACCTTCAACGGCATGGCGCGCGGCGATGTCGATATTTTCCTCGGCAACTGGATGCCCGCGCAAAAGAGCCTGATCCAGGGGCATATCGAGGACGGCACGCTTGAACGCGTGCGCGCCAACCTGGTCGATGCGCGCTACACTCTGGCGGTCCCGGACTACCTTTACGAGGAGGGCCTGCAGAGCTTTGCCGACATCGCCCGCTTTGCCGATCAGCTGGACCACAAGATCTACGGCATCGAGCCGGGCAACGACGGCAACCAGCTGGTCATCGACATGATCGGGCGCGATGCGTTCGACACCGGCGATTTCCAGGTGGTCGAGAGCAGCGAGCAGGGGATGCTCTCGGAAGTCGAGCGTGCGGTAAAGGAAAAGCGCGCCATCGTCTTCCTGGGCTGGCAGCCGCACCCGATGAACGAGCGCTTCGAAATGAAGTACCTTGCGGGCGGCGACGATGTCTTCGGTCCCAATTTCGGCGGCGCGACGGTGAGCACCATCGTGCGCCGGGGCTACCGCGAGGAATGCCCCAATCTTGGCCGGTTCCTTGAAAACCTCTCCTTCAAGGTCGAGGAAGAGAACGCGCTGATGGGCCGCATCGAAGGCGGCGCTAACCCTGAAGATGCCGCGCGTGACTGGATCGCGCAGAACCCGGATCGTGTATCCGAGTGGCTGGAAGGCGTCTCCACCTTTTCGGGCGAGCCGGCCGAAGCCGCGCTCAAGGAGCGCACCGCCGCCGGACCGAGCCACTCCTGGTTGACCGCCAACAAGATCCCGGTGGGGGCCAGCATCGCTGTCGCGGTCGAGTGGATCAAAGAACACAGCGGCCTTCTCGACATCGTCTCGGGCGCGGTGAGCGGGGGCGTCGATGGTCTGACGGGCCTGCTCCACGCCGTGCCGCCGCTGGTCTTCGTGGCGGTCGCGACGGTGCTGACCTGGTTCCTGCGCAAGTCCTACGGGTTCACCACCTTCGTGCCGCTCGCCCTCCTTTTCATCATCAACCAGGGGTACTGGGACGAGACGGTCGACACGCTCGCGCTCGTGGTCTTTGCCGCAGCGACCTCGACCGTGATCGGCGTTCCCATCGGCATCTGGGCAGGGCACCGCCCGCGCGCCTACGAATATCTGCGCTCGGTGCTCGATCTCATGCAGACGCTGCCGACTTTCGTCTACCTGATCCCGACGCTGGTGATCTTCGGGCTGGGCGTGGTGCCGGGTCTGATCTCCACGATCATCTTCTCGCTGCCTGCGCCGATCCGCCTGACGCAGTTGGGCATCGCCTCGGTGCCGCGCCCGCTGATCGAGGCGGGGGAGAGCTTTGGGGCGACCAGGCGCCAGCTCCTCTTCAAGATCGAGCTTCCCGCTGCGGCGGGATCGATCCTGGCAGGGGTCACCCAGTGCATCATGCTTAGCCTTTCGATGGTCGTCATCGCCGCTCTCGTTGGCGCGGGCGGCCTGGGTGTGCCGGTGGTGCGCGCGCTCAACACGGTGCAGGTGGGCATGGGCTTCGAGGCGGGCTTTGCCATCGTCCTGCTCGCCATCATTCTCGACCGCGTGACCCGGCGCGAAACCAAGGGAGACAGCTGATGGCCACGGCGATCGAATTCCGGAACGTCGACATCTTCTTTGCGAGTGGTCGGGGGCGCAAGCGCGAGGCCGCGCTCGCCCACGCGCTGGAACTGGCCGAGGCTGGCCAGGAGCGCGCCGCGATCAGCGAGGAGACAGGCGTGGTCCTGGGCGTCCACGACGCCTCGCTCACGGTCGAGCGCGGACACATCTCGGTACTGATGGGGCTTTCGGGATCGGGCAAGTCGACACTGCTGCGCGCGGCGAATGGTCTCAACGAGGTGACGCGCGGGCAGGTCCTGGTCCATGGCAGCGAGGGCGAAGACGTCGTCGATATCGCGCCGCGCGATCCCGCGACCTTGCGCGAAGTGCGCCGCAAGCGCGTGGCGATGGTATTCCAGCAGTTCGCGCTCCTGCCCTGGCGAACCGTGCGCGAGAACGTGGCCTTTGGTCTCGAACTGCGCGGCGAGGGCAAGGCGGCCATGGCCGCCCGCGTCGATGAACAGCTCGAACTGGTCGGCCTCTCCGACTGGGCCGACAGCTATGCGAGCGAGCTTTCGGGGGGCATGCAGCAGCGCGTGGGGCTGGCCCGCGCCTTTGCCACGGACGCGGACATCCTCCTCATGGACGAGCCCTTCTCCGCGCTCGACCCGCTGATCCGCGCCAAGCTGCAGGACGACCTCCTTGAACTCCAGCGCGAGGTCCAGAAGACGATCCTGTTCGTCAGCCACGATCTGGATGAAGCCTTCAAGCTGGGCGACCAGATCACGCTGTTGGAAGGCGGGCGCATTGTCCAGAGCGGCAGCCGCGAGGAGATCCTCAACAACCCGGCGACCCCCTATGTCGCGAGCTTCCTCGAGCATATGAACCCGCTCCACGTGATGACCGGCGCCACGGTTATGCATCCGGTTGCGGAGCTGGAGGAAGTGGACGGCGGCCTGCTGCTCGACGAGGGTGGAAACTACCGTCTGGAGGGTGAGCGCGTCCATTCGGATGCGGGTTGGCAGCCGGTCAATACCATCGCCGATCCCCAGATGCAGGACACCTTCCCCGAAGGCATCGCGCAGGTGCCCGCCGAGACCAACGTGCGCACGCTCATGCAGATCGCCGCGCAGACCGACAACCCGGTGCTGCTCACCGAAGACGGCGAACTGGCGGGCGTAACCTCCAGCCAGGATATCCTCGACAAGCTGAGCCAGACCGGGCCGGCGGGATCGGAGGAACCCGCCGCGCAGTAAAAGGGAGCGCACGGCAGCGCAGCGCAAGGCAGTCCTTCGGGTCGCACCTTCGAGGGCGTCCTCATGCCGGTTCCTGTCGCATCCCAAGATCTGCGCCCCGCGCCCGGCCCCCCGGCGCTCCGTTCCCCTCTCTCCGGGAGCGCCGGGGGCAAAGTAGAAGGGCCGCTCTTGCGAGCGGCCCTTCGTCGTTTCAGGAAGAACTGTTTTGGGCCGTGTCGCTGCTCGCTTGGAATGTGGCGGAAGGCCACTCCCCGGTCGGAGAGGCGGGCGTGTCCACGGCTGCGCTCGCGCCCTGCGCCTGGGCCTCCTGCCGTGCGGTCTGGGCGCTGCGCAGGCGCTGCGCGGCGTTCTGGGCCTGGGTGTTGGCCATGCTTGCCATGCGCCCCATCGTGTCGCGCAGGACCTGGCCATCGTCGGTGCGGAAGGTGGCGAGCTGTTCCTCGCCCATTTCATCGACGTTGAAGTAGGGCGCTTCGGAGAAGCCGAGCTGGGCAGCGTAGAACAGGTGGGGCAGGCTGCCGCGCGTCGCATTGTAGGCTTCGGCGGCCGCGTTGTAGGCCTCGCGGCGGGTCAGGATTGCGCTTTCGATCTCGTCGAGCTGGTGCATCAGCTGCTGGTAGGTGGTGTTTGCCTTGAGGTCGGGGAAGCGGTTGGCGAGCATCTGCACGTTGCCGATCACGCGCGCCGCATCGCTCGAGGCCGCGCTGGCTTCGGCGACGTTGGCTTCGCCTTCGGCAACGGTGAAATGGGTCAGCTTCTCGTGATCGCCATAGCTTGCGGCGATGTCGGCGAGGCGCTGGGCGATGTCGTGGCGTTTCTTCACGGTCGCGGCGATATTGGCCTGTGCGCGCTTCACGCTTTCGGCAAGGCCGCGCAGCTTGTTGTAGGACAGGAATAGCCAGACGGCCAGGGCGATCAGGATAATCGTGAAGAAGGTCATGGCGTTATTGTACGTTTGGAGACCTCGAGAGGTGGCCTGGAGAATCTGCACACTGAGATAATTGGATTTTCTGCCTGAGAGCAGCCAGATGGGCTGCGAGACAGGAGCAGAGAATGAGCAGACGACCCCGGCGCAACCACAGCCCGGCATTCAAGGCGAAGGTGGCGCTTGCCGCGATCAAGGGTGAGAAGACGCTGGCAGAGCTGGCGCACGACTATGATCTGCATCCCAACCAGATCACGACGTGGCGCACGCAGTTGCTCGAAGGGGCGGCGGGCGTGTTCGGCTCGGAGAAGGCATCTGACGAACCGGCCGTCGACGTGAAGACGCTTCACGCCAAGATCGGCGAGCTGACGTTGGCCAATGATTTTTTGGAAGGCGCGCTCGGCAAGGCAGGTCTGTTGCCGAGCGCAAGGCGATGATCGACCGCTCGCATACCTTGCCCGTGAAGCGCCAAGCGAAGGAACTGGGGATCAGCCGGGGTAGTGTCTATTATCTGCCGCGGCCGGTTTCGTCCGAAGATCTTGCGATCATGCGTTGCATCGACGCGCTGCATCTGGAGTTTCCGTTCGCAGGCAGCCGGATGATGCGCGACTTTCTTCGTCAGGAGGGCATCACGATCGGCCGCTGCCATGTCGCGAGCCTGATGAAGAAGATGGCGATCGAGGCCGTCTATCGCCGTCCCAGCACTTCCAGGCCGGCGCCAGGGCACAAGATCTACCCCTATCTCCTGCGCAAGCTTCCGATGGTGAGGCCCAATCAGGTCTGGGCGACAGATATCAGCTACATTCCCATGGCCCGGGGCTTCGTCTATCTTGTCGCTATCGTCGACTGGTTCAGCCGCAAGGTCCTCAGCCACCGGATTTCGATTACGCTGGACGCCGACTTCTGCGTGGAAGCGCTCGAGGAA
>NZ_VIRF01000013.1 GCF_008107685.1 Novosphingobium sp. BW1 | reverse complement strand
CCCAGGATCTGGAGCACGAGCCGATTAAGCAGTTGGATAATAGCGAGAAAGGCGGCAAAGTTAGCCAGGCGCTGGAAACCGTCACCACCACTGCCGAGAAAGTCCAACGCCAACCGGTTATTGCGCACCTGATTCGCGCGACAGAACGCTTTAACGATCGGCTGGGTAACCAGTTTGGGGCGGCTATCACCTATTTCTCATTTTTGTCGATGATCCCCATTTTGATGGTGTCGTTTGCCGCAGGGGGCTTTGTGCTGGCCTCCCATCCGATGTTGCTACAGGATATCTTCGACAAAATTCTGCAAAACATTAGCGATCCGACGCTAGCCGCCACGTTGAAAAACACCATCAACACCGCCGTTCAGCAGCGGACGACTGTAGGGC
>NZ_VIRF01000054.1 GCF_008107685.1 Novosphingobium sp. BW1 | reverse complement strand
CTGGTACTGTAGTGCTTGGTGTAAGTGACGATCGTACAAAAATTTATATTCATGCCATAGATTTTTCAACTAAAGAGCAAGAAGTAGAAAGTATTAAAACATCATTAGAGAAAATTGTAAGAGAGGTGGGCGAAATATAATGAATCATAATGTTATTATCGTTATTGCATTAATCATAGTTGTCATTTCTATGTTAGCTATGCTCATTCGCGTTGTGCTAGGCCCATCACTTGCCGATCGTGTTGTCGCATTAGATGCGATTGGTCTTCAATTAATGGCAGTTATAGCATTATTCAGTATTTTATTAAATATTAAATACATGATTGTCGTTATTATGATGATTGGTATATTAGCTTTTTTAGGTACTGCAGTATTCTCTAAATT
>NZ_VIRF01000014.1 GCF_008107685.1 Novosphingobium sp. BW1 | reverse complement strand
GACAATAACTCCACAAAACCTGATCGCACTGCTACCGTTGCTGATCGTCGGCTTGACGGTGGTGGTTGTGATGCTCTCCATTGCGTGGCGACGCAATCATTTCCTCAACGCTACGCTCTCGGTTATTGGGCTTAACGCGGCGCTGGTTTCGCTCTGGTTTGTTGGCCAGGCGGGCGCTATGGACGTTACGCCGCTGATGCGCGTTGATGGTTTCGCCATGCTTTACACCGGGCTGGTATTGTTGGCGAGCCTCGCCACCTGTACTTTCGCCTACCCGTGGCTTGAAGGCTATAACGACAACAAGGATGAGTTCTACCTGTTGGTGTTAATTGCCGCGCTGGGCGGGATCCTGCTGGCGAATGCCAACCATCTGGCGTCTCTGTTC
>NZ_VIRF01000015.1 GCF_008107685.1 Novosphingobium sp. BW1 | reverse complement strand
GAGCAGCAGCAACGGCGCCGTCGAGAGCAGCCCGCGAGCCAGGCACAGGCGTTGCCGCTGGCCGCCGGACAGCAGCGCGCCGCCGGGACCGACGTCGCTGTCCCAGCCCTGCGGCCAGGCCTCGATCTCTTCCAGCAGGCCAACCGCCCGCGCCGCCTCGCGCAGCGCTTCGAGATCGGCGTCCGCTCGCGCCATGCGCAGGTTCCAGGCAACGCTGCCGCGGAACAGGCCGTTGTCCTGGAACACCAGGTTACGACTGGCGGCGAGGGTCGTTTCGCTCAACCGGCGGATATCCACGCCACCCAGCAGGACACGCCCGGCATCGACGTCGTAGAGCCGCCCGAGCAGCGCCAGCAGGCTGCTCTTGCCGGCCCCGGAGGGTCCGACGA
>NZ_VIRF01000086.1 GCF_008107685.1 Novosphingobium sp. BW1 | reverse complement strand
GCAATCTCGAAGCCTTGCTCACCCTTATCTGGTTGAGATAAAAGTAATTCATCAATGTTAACGCCTAGTTTCTCCGCATATTGAGGATCCAATGCATGCTCAGCATCGATAAAAGCGGCTGTTCCACCATTTCGTTGCACTTCTGCAATTGCGTGTAAAGAAACAGTTGTTTTACCTGAACTCTCAGGACCATATACTTCAATAATTCGGCCACGTGGATACCCACCTACGCCCAATGCAACATCTAACGCTAAAGAACCACTAGGGATAGTTGAAATTTTTTGATCAGCTTTTTCGCCTAATTTCATAATAGAGCCTTTCCCAAAGTTCTTTTCAATTTTTTTCAGTGCGGCATCTAAAGCCACTTTACGATCATCTGCCAATGGATAATCC
>NZ_VIRF01000016.1 GCF_008107685.1 Novosphingobium sp. BW1 | reverse complement strand
GTATTGCGTATACTGATGTAACGTTGATCCTGTGCCCGGAGTGGGGCAGACCACGTTAACCCCAGAATGAAGGCGGTAATCATGCAGGTTTTGAACAGGTGAATCATGGTATTTACCTCTCTGAGTCATGACGATGACACTGACAAATCAGGTGATAAAACGTAAAAGGCGCAGAATAGCCGTTATGCCGGTAACTCCGGGGGTAATGTTTCTTCCAGTCGGTTAACCATATTGCCGAGATGGGATGCATCATATTCCATGACGGGGCGTTGCCTGATGATACTGACCACCAGTGGTTTGATTAACATGTTGGTCGCGGCCCGTTGTTGTATACCGGCGGCGAAAATGATCTCCAGAGCATTCTGATCGATAACACGGGCCAGATTCGCGTTCAGA
>NZ_VIRF01000017.1 GCF_008107685.1 Novosphingobium sp. BW1 | reverse complement strand
TTCATGAGCGTCTCGTGGGCTGGGTGTCGATAGCCGAGGAGCGCTGCGTCTTGAGGTGGATGGCGTGGAGCAGGGGTTCAGTGGAGGGGAGCTTAGTTTGAGGTTGCGTCAATGATTCTTGAGCTCGACTGTGGAAACTCGCTGATCAAGTGGCGGGTCATCGAGGGGGCGGCGCGGTCGGTCGCCGGTGGCCTTGCGGAGTCCGATGATGCCCTGGTCGAACAGTTAACGTCGCAGCAAGCGTTGCCAGTGCGAGCCTGTCGCCTGGTGAGCGTTCGCAGCGAGCAGGAAACCTCGCAACTGGTCGCACGGTTGGAGCAGCTGTTCCCGGTTTCGGCGCTGGTTGCATCATCCGGCAAGCAGTTGGCGGGTGTGCGCAACGGCTATCTCGATTACC
>NZ_VIRF01000037.1 GCF_008107685.1 Novosphingobium sp. BW1 | reverse complement strand
CTGCTGCTGCGCCGCTTCGGCGATGCCGGTGACGACGATGCCGAAGCGGCGCAGCAGCAGTTCCGCCGGCTCGTCGCTTTCCAGCTTGCCGGTGCTGTAGTGGCCCGGCTTGAGGTTGGCCTCGGCCCATTCCAGCAGGTGCTCGGCGACCTCTTCGGGGCTCGGCTTGTGGGGGAACGGCAGGACTTGACGCTCGGTGGCTTCGTCCTTGCTGTAGGTGATTGCCCAATCGCTCATGGGTAGGCTCCTTGTTTTCGCTGAGTTGGCAGGCCGGCAGGGCCCGAAGGGTAGACCGGCGCGGTCGCGCAAGGGTTGCCCTGGCGCGATGGGCGGTCCCCGTCCGACTGTCGGCCGAGGGCGGAAAACACTTATGATTCAGCCACATGCTTTGTCTGGAC
>NZ_VIRF01000018.1 GCF_008107685.1 Novosphingobium sp. BW1 | reverse complement strand
CTTTAAGGTCAGTACCGGTCAAATCATATTCTGTTCCATCTGGCTCTCTGTATGCCAGCAATGGAGAATCGAGTACAACGAATCCCGTGTGTGGTGTGTGGCGCTCACGGCAGAAAGCAAGCAGCCCGAGGGTGAAAGCTGCATGCGTAATGGCGCGAAGGCCCTTACCAAAAGCACTACGCGACTTTCCAGCAATTACAAGATCTCGAGACTTGGAATCGAAGTACACATCCCCAACCTCTGGGAAGTGCCAACCAGTCAGTATGCCTTCAACAGTCTTAGCAAAACTATGGGCCACAGTGCTTGAGAGATCTGCGTTAGTAACCACCCCAGCCTTCTCGTCCTCAGTGCCCTTCTCAAGATCAGCCCGACGGCGCTCCATGTCTTGAACAGTGGCATAG
>NZ_VIRF01000121.1 GCF_008107685.1 Novosphingobium sp. BW1 | reverse complement strand
GTTTTAAGTAACGCAAACCACCATGGACTAATTTTGTAGATCTTGAGCTTGTTCCTTGTGCAAAGTCTTGCATTTCAACTAATGCAACTTTCATTCCTCTTTCACTCGCGTCTAGTGCAATACCTGCACCTGTAATACCGCCACCAATAATTACTAAATCATATTCATCATTTCTTAAATTCTTTTTAATATGTTCTCTCTTAAAAGTAGACAATGCCATTCCAAAACGCCTCCTAAAAAATGTAAAAACGAGAGACTTGTCCCACATAAACAATCCTTCAATTGTACATGTTCGAACAAATCTCTCGCTTCTCGATTCAAATATTAACTTAAATTGATTGTATCACAATGTTTATACAAAAGTCTAATCTACAAGTTTATTCTGTTTTAAAAACTTGTGT
>NZ_VIRF01000088.1 GCF_008107685.1 Novosphingobium sp. BW1 | reverse complement strand
GCCCTGGCGCATCGCCAGGGGCGGGTCCTCGGGCGGCTTCACAATCTCGCGCACGCGGCGGGTGGTGCGCGGCTTTTCCTTGGGACTGAGGCGCTTTGCCGGACGAGCGACCTTCGCCTGCTTGAGCTTGCGATACTCGGTCGTCTCCGACTGGGTCTCGGCAACGTGCACCGCGCCCCCGCCGATCACAGCGCAGCCCGCAGCGCAGGCGGACAGTTTGGCAATGGCAGTACGGATCGACATATACGTTGCTCTCTGCGCAGGTCCTGCAGCCCTTTCGGACTGGCTGGCTACGGCCCTCCCGGATACTTTGCTCGAATACGGTTGCTAGCACACTCAAGGCAGAGAGACGTTAACAGGGCAACGGCGTTAACCGTGTTTTTGTCCGAATCCCGCCAATTATCGCGCAATTACGTGGCTCTTTCTAACCATGTGTTTCGAAACGGGACTTGTTCCGGGGGCAAGCGTAAACGCTCGCCCCCGCCTGTCCTGCGTGATTTCAATCGGACAGGGGGCCTGCCGACGAATCGAAAAGCCCGCCTTGCGGCCCTGCCGGAGGCGTCAGGCCCAGGTGCTGCCAGCCCCGGTCGTTGAGGCAGCGTCCGCGCGCGGTGCGCGCCACAAGGCCCAGCTGGATAAGGTAGGGCTCAATCACTTCCTCGATGGTGTCGCGTGGCTCGGAGAGGCCCGCGGCGAGCGTCTCCACGCCCACCGGACCACCCTTGTAGATATCCGCGATCATCGTCAGGTAGCGCCGATCCTGCATGTCGAGGCCGATCGAATCGACATCGAGCCGGGTCAGCGCGTCGTCCGCGATTGCCTGGGTGATGACGTCCGAGCCCGCGACATGCGCAAAGTCGCGTACGCGGCGCATGAGCCGGCCTGCCACGCGGGGGGTCCCGCGCGAACGGCGCGCGATCTCGGTCGCCCCGCCCTTGTCCATACCGATGCCCAAGAGGTTCGCGCCGCGCGTCACCACGTGTTCCAGCTCGGGCACGGTGTAGAACTGCAGGCGCACCGGGATGCCGAAACGGTCGCGCAAGGGGGTCTGGAGCAGGCCCTGGCGGGTCGTCGCGCCGATCAGGGTGAAAGGTGGCAGGTCGATGCGCACCGAGCGCGCCGATGGGCCCTCGCCAATGATGAGGTCAAGCGCGCGGTCCTCCATCGCGGGGTAGAGCACTTCCTCCACCACCGGATTGAGGCGGTGGATCTCGTCGATGAAAAGGACATCGCCGTGTTCCAGATTGGTGAGCAGCGCAGCCAGATCTCCCGCCTTGGCGATCACCGGGCCCGAGGTGGCGCGGAAACCCACGCCCAGCTCGCGCGCGACGATCTGGGCGAGCGTCGTCTTGCCCAGCCCGGGCGGGCCGAAGAAGAGCGTGTGGTCCATCGCCTCGCGGCGCGACTTGGCGCTCTCGATGAAGACGTGGAGGTTGTCCTTGGCCGCCTCCTGCCCAACGAAATCGGACAGCGTCTTGGGGCGCAGCGCGGCATCGGCGTCTTCGGGCTGCGTCGCGGGCGAGAGGATGGGATTGTCGGTCATCAGAAGGGGTTCAGCGTGTAGCCGTCCTGTTGCAAGAGGGCGTGGGCGGTCATGGCCGAAAGCGCCAGCTCCACGCCGGGAATGAGATCGGCCCTGGCAAGGTCCATGGCCGCCGCGCTCTGCCCGCACAGGATCACCCGCACGCCTTGGTCGAGCAACGCGCGGACCAGCGGGGCGCTGGCGCTCTTCGTCCCGCTATGGCGCGCAGCGTACGCCTCAGCCGCAAGCAGGTCGGCGCCTGCCGGACCATGCACGACGATCGCAACGTGAATGCGTTCACGCGGCACACCGGTGGCCACCTGGATGTTGATGAAGCGCGCCGCGCTGTCGATATGGCGGTTCACCTCGCCCGGTGGCGCCGCCATCGAGATATCGAAGGCAACCTTGAATTCGGCATCGGCCGGGATCGGCATGTCCGGCTCGACGACAAAGGTACGTCCGTACTCGGTAAAGACGGGGCCTGTGCGAGCGTCAGGCGCCGCAATCGTCGCAGCCGGAAGCAGCGCGACCACAGCCGACAGGAGAAACGACGCGCGCCTCACCCCGCCGCCTTCTTCAGCGCCACGCGCACGAGGTCGTTGAGCCCGGCATCCTCGCCCAGTTCGCCCACAGCCTGCGCGACCGCGGTGCTGGCGATGGCGGGCTTGAAGCCCAGGTTCTGGAGCGCGGAGACGGCGTCCGTACTGGACGAACCGACAGGGCTCGCCGCGTCCGAGGCGGCAATGCCCGGCGATCCGGGCGCGACCGGCATACCGCCCGCCTTCTCCTTCAATTCGTTGACGATGCGCGTCGCAAGCTTGGGGCCGACCCCATTGGCGCGCGCGACCATGGCGCTGTCCCCGCCCGCGCAGGCGCGCTGGAGCTCCTCGGTGGTGAGGGCCGAAAGGATCGCGAGCGCGACCTTCGAGCCCACCCCCTGTACCGCGGTAAGGAGGCGGAACCAGTTTCGCTCGGCCGCTGAGGTAAATCCGATCAGGCGCTGGTCGGTCTCGGAGACCTGCATCTCGGTGTGCACCACGACCTTGTCGCCCCGGATACCCAGATGGTCGAGCGTGCGCGCCGAGCAGTGGACCAGATAGCCCACGCCGTTTACATCGATCACGGCCCAGTCGGGGCCCGTGTCATCCAGCAATCCAGTCAGCTTCGCGATCATGGTTTGTTCCTATGGCAGGAAGGCCATCCCATGGCCAGTCCAAACCGGCACCGCTTAGCGATGGCTTCCCAGCATGTTGGCGTGGGTAATCGCGACAGCGAGCGCGTCCGAGGCATCCTCGCCCGCAAGCTGGACGCCGGGCAGCAGCACTTTGAGCATATGCTGGATCTGCTTCTTGTCCGCCCCGCCAGTGCCGACGAGGGCTTTCTTGACGATCTTGGTGGAGTATTCAGCCACCGGCAGCCCCGCGCGCGCGATGGCGAGCATGGCCACGCCGCGCGCCTGGCCCAGCTTCAGCGTCGATTGCGGGTTCACGTTGACGAAGACCTCCTCCACCGCGCCGGTATCAGGCCGATGGTGGAGGATCACGTCAAGCAGCGCGCTGTCGAGTTCGAACAGCCGCTCGGCCATCGAGGCCTTGGCGTTGGTGCGTATCTGCCCGTTGGCCACGTGGCTGAGACGGCTGCCGCTCTTGGCAACCACGCCCCAGCCCGTGCAGGTAAGACCGGGATCGAGCCCGATGATGATCATGCCGGCAAACGCCCCGTTCTGTCGATCCAGAGATCTGGTTCAGGCCAGAGCGAGAGAGGTCGTCGACGAGAACTGGCGCGCAGCGTGCTTCAGCATGTGAGCACCGGCAGCGCAGTCGACGGCCTTTCGCAGCCCGGTCTGGGCCAGATCAGCCCAGCTTTTCCATGACTTCGTCGGAGATCTCGTAGTTCCCCCAGACGGTCTGGACATCGTCGTCGTCGTCAAGCGTGTCGACCAGCTTGAGCAGCGTGCTCGCAACTCCCTCGTCGGCATCAACCTTGATGTTAGGACGCCAGGCCAGCTTCACGCCTTCAGCTTCGCCCAGCACCTTCTCGAGTTCGCCTGCAACTTCGTGGAGCGCTTCGGGCGCGCACCAGATCGCGTGGCTGCCCGGGTTTTCGTCGCCATCGCCCATGTCGCTCTCGACATCGTCGGCGCCGGCCTCGATCGCAGCTTCGAGGACCTTCTCCTCATCGCCGACGCTTGCCGGGTACTCGATCAGGCCGAGGCGTTCGAAGCCATGCGAAACGGCGCCGCTCGCGCCCAGGTTGCCGCCGTTCTTGGCAAAAGCGGTGCGCACGTTGGTGGCGGTGCGGTTGCGGTTGTCGGTCAGCGCCTCGACGATGAGCGCGACGCCGCCCGGGCCGTAGCCCTCGTAGCGCACTTCCTCGTAGTTCTCGGCATCGCCCTTGGAGGCCTTGTCGATGGCACGCTGGATGTTGTCCTTGGGCATCGACTGCGCCTTGGCGGCGTTGACCGCGGCGCGCAGGCGCGGGTTCATGTCCGGATCGGGCATGCCCATCTTGGCGGCCACGGTAATTTCGCGGCTCAGCTTACTGAACTGCGCCGAGCGCTTCTTATCCTGCGCACCCTTACGGTGCATGATGTTCTTGAATTTGGAATGGCCTGCCATCGGGTCCGCTCTTGTCTTGTGCCCGCCGCGTGTCTCCCAGGCTGCCAGACCTCAAGAAGGCCAGCGCGCGGCGGTACGGGGCGAGTCCGTTGGAAAATCTGGTCGGGCGCCCTTACAACAAGCGAACGCCCTAGAGCAACACTTGCCACTATCCCACGTCGCGTCAGGCGCCCGGTTTCCAGCCAACCTCGCGGTAAATGCCCACCAACGTGAAGCCTATCGCCTCATGCAGGGCGACACTGCCCGCTTTGGGAAGCGCAATCCCGGCAAAGGTCTCGGAAACGCCGGGACCGGCGGGCAATTCAGGAAGATGTTTCCGGAAGCCCTCGGGCTCTCCAAACTGCCTGCCTCACCTTACGCCGGCCAGCGTGGCGCAGAAAGTGAAGCACGCAGGTAAGGGCTCATGGGCGATGGCCCTTTGTTGGAAACGTCTTCTTCGCCCTTCTGCGCTCAGACCAATTCGGCGAGCGCGGCCGGATCGAAGCCCTTGAGGCCGTCCGCATCGCCGCCGCGCACCTTGGCGACCCAGTCGGGGTTGGAAATGAGCGCACGGCCGATGGCGATGAGGTCGAACTCGTCGCGCTCCATGCGCGCGGTCAGTTGCTCAAGGCCCGTAGCCTTGGACGTCTCGCCCCCGAACGCAGCAAGGAATTCGCCCGAAAGGCCGACCGAGCCGACGCTGATCGTGGTCGCGCCGGTGAGCTTCTTGGCCCAGCCAGCGAAGTTCAGGCCCTGCTCGCCGTCGATCTCGGGGAACTCGGGCTCCCAGAAGCGGCGCTGCGAGCAGTGCAGAACATTCGCGCCCGCATCAACGAGCGGAGCCAGCCAGGATGTCATTTCGGCAGGCGTGGTGGCAAGTTTCGCCGTATAATCCTGCTGCTTCCACTGGCTGAGACGCAGGATAAGCGGAAGGTCCGGGCCGATCGCCTCGCGCACGGCCGCGACTACTTCGGCGGCCATACGCGAACGCTCGGCAATCGTCGCGCCGCCATAGCGATCCTCACGATGGTTGGTGCCGTCCCAGAAGAACTGGTCAATAAGATAGCCGTGCGCGCCATGAAGTTCGACCGTGTCGAAGCCCAGGCGCTTGGCATCGGCCGCGGCCCGCGCAAAGGCGGCAACGGTGTCGGCGATGTCCTCTTCGCTCATGGCCTTGCCGCGCGGATCCCCGGGACCGACGAGGCCCGAAGGGCTCTCGACCGGGGTTTCCGGCTCCCAGCCGCTCATGCCGCGCGTGGAGCCGGTGTGCCAGATTTGCGGGCCCATGCGGCCACCTGCGGCGTGGACCGCATCCAGCACGCCCTTCCAGCCTGTGAGCGCGTCCTCGCCGTGGAAGAAAGGAATGCCCGGCTCGTTGCGCGAATTGGGGCGGTCGATCACGGTCCCTTCGGAGAGGATCAGGCCCACCCCGCCCTCGGCCCGACGTGCATAGTAGGCCGCCTGCTCAGGGCCGACGATGCCATTTTCGGCGAACGAGCGAGTCATGGGTGCCATGACGATGCGGTTGGCAAGTTCGAGGCCGCCGCGCTGGAAGGGCTGGAACAGGATGTCGGTGGCGGATGTGCTCATGGGAGAGGCTCCATCGGAACAAGGATCGGGGGAGAGATTGCTCGAAGAGCCGCCTAGGTATATCTTTGATACCTGAGTTCAAGAACGCACCTTCAATTCGCCAGGTATCCTCAAGGATACCACCCCTCGACCAACCGTCTACCTGCGAGTTTCGCCATGCCCGTGTGCCAGCATTTCTCTGTCGACTGCCCCAGCCGCAAGCTGTTCGAGCAGATCGCGGACAAGTGGTCGATGATGGTCCTCACCGTCCTCGACCACGGACCGGTACGCTTCAACGCAATCAAGCGCTACCTGGAAGGCGTGACCCAGAAATCCCTGACGCAATGCCTGCGCAAGCTGGAGCGTAATGGCCTCGTCAAGCGCCAGGTAATTCCGGCAGCGCCGGTGGCCGTGGAATACAGCCTGACCCCACTGGGCCAATCGCTCCTACCGCCCTTCAAGGCGCTCTATCTCTGGACGATCGACAACATGGCGCAGGTCGATGCCGCGCGTACCGACTTCGATCGGTGCCAGGAGGAAGCCCGGGTCAGCGCCTAAGTGGCAGGCGAGGACCGGGACGCGCGCGGATCAAATCCGCACGGCCGTCCCCGAACAGCTGACCATCAACATCGAGCCGGTCTTGCCGATCGTCTCGTAGTCGATGTCGACCCCGATCACCGCATTACCGCCCAGCCGCGCGGCCTCGGCTTCCATTTCGGCGAGCGCCTCCTTGCGGGCGCGCTGGAGGACCTGCTCGTACTTGCCCGAGCGGCCGCCCACGATATCGGTGATCGAGGCGAAGAGATCGCGAAAGATGTTGGCGCCCACGATGACTTCCCCGGTTACGATGCCGAAGTACTGCTGAACAGGCTGGCCCTCGATAAGCGGCGTGGTGGTGACAATCATCGGCAAGGCTCCCATCTATGTGCGTGATCCAAGCCATTCCCGAAATGCAGCGGGAACACAACGCTTTGGCAAGGACCTATCGGTCAGGAGATAGCCAATGACACGCCCAACGGTTCCCCTGGCAAACGCCGCCTCGCCCGGCATCGCCGCCATTCTGGCCGACCTTGCCCTCTTCGTGCGCCGCCCGCGCGTGCTCGTGCCGGAAGGTTTGCGTCACCTTTCCAGCTGGAAGGTGCTGGGCGTCCTCTATGCCCTGCATGTAGCGGTGCTGCTGCTGGTCACCCTGCCGCTGACCGCGCTCATCCAGCGCCAGCTTGGCCTGACGCCGCCCGACGCCTTCGACCAGTTGCCAGCCGGATGGCTGCTGCCCGTCACGGTGATTGCCGCGCCGATCATCGAGGAAGTGCTGTTTCGGGGGTGGCAGAGCGGGCGCCCGCGCGCGCTGTGGCTGCTGGGCAGCGGACTTCTGGGTGCCATCGTGATTGCGGAGCAGGCCCATGGGCTTGGCCCCTTGTGGATCGCCGGGGGTCTGCTGGGTCTGGCACTCATCGCGGGGGTGGGCTGGTTCGCGCTACGCCCTCGTTCGGCGCCCGGATGGTTCCGCAGCGGCTACCCCGTGATCTACTGGCTGGCCGCGCTGGTCTTCGCAGGGATTCACATCTTCAACTACGGCAACGCCTCGGCGCTGACCGCGCTGCTGGTGCTGCCCCAGCTGTGGGCCGGGATCATGCTGGGCTATACCCGCCAGAGACTGGGCGTGGGCGCAGGGATGCTCCAGCACGCAGGTGCCAATGCCGCGACAATGGCGCTGGCCTTTCTCGCGGGAATGTAAGGAGCCGCCGGGGCGAGCGCCCCGGTGCTCCCAACCGGATCAGTCGAGACCGAGCGCGCTGCGGTAGGTCTCGAGCACCATGTCCATCTCGCGACGGTCGTCGGGCTTCATCTTACGCAGGCGCACGATCTGGCGCATGATCTTGACGTCGTAGCCGACAGCCTTGGCCTCGTTGTACACGTCGCGGATGTCGTCCGAGATACCCTTCTTTTCCTCTTCGAGACGCTCGATGCGTTCGATCAGCAGGCGAAGGCGGTCGTCGGCAGTTTCGGCCATGGAATTTCAGCTCCGAAAGAAGTTTTGAGAATCGGGTGTCGCCAAGGCGAACGGGCGCCGGCTGATAGCCGCTGCGCCGCCTTTGCGCAAAAGGTGATCCTGTGGATAGCCTATTCAAGACCCACCGTGCGCGAAAACGGATGCAGTTCGCATACCGCGCACCGCCCTCTCCGACATACCCTGCACCATCACATGCGCGCTTTCGGGGGGTGGCGATGGAAGACACAGTGGCTCGCGCACATCCTTGCGGTATCGCGCCTGAGCAAACGCAGGATCAGGGCTTCGCCGGAGGGCACCAGCCCCTCATTTCCCGTGCCGATGCGAACGCGATCAAGGGGATCGCCATCCTCCTGATGTTCACGCATCACCTGTTCGCCCTGCCCACGCTGATCCGCCCGCCCAGTTCTTTCGAACCTTTGCTCGCAGCCTTGCCGCTGGAGTACCATGTGGGACGCCTCGGCAAGATCTGCGTCGCGGTCTTCATCTTCCTCTCCGGCTACGGATTTATGCAAGGGGCCGCCGCGCCCGACATATGGCAACGGCACCTCAGAAAGGCGGGACGTTTTCTCGGCACATACGCCTTCTATTTTGCCTTGGCGGGCTTGCTGGTCCTGACCTTGCCCTCTCTCACGCCTGGCGACGAGCGCCTTGCCAGCATCGCTGGGCACCTAAGCCTGCAAGGGCTCTTCACGCTGGGCAAGCCGCTCGTTTACGAATGGTGGTTCGCACAAACCTATCTGGCGCTCATCCTTCTCTTTCCCATTCTTGCCCGTTTAACCAAGCGGTTGCCCTGGCTAATTGGTCTGGCTCTGCTGGCCTTCCTGTCCGGCGCGTTTCTCGACGGACGCCAGCTCAATCCGGCGCTTTTCTCATTCACGAACCTGCTCATTTGGCAGTTGCCTTTCGCGTATGGAATGGCCTTCGCGCGCATGGAAATGCGGCCTCTGCCAAGGGGTAGAGCTAACCTTGGCCGCCTTGCGATGGGCGCATCGCTTGTTCTTGGCGCAGGCTTCCTTCTTATCGAGACCGCCGCTCCCAAGGTACTTACCCCCTTTCTGATCGTCGCCTGCCCGTTGGCGCTCCCTTCCCTCATCGCGTGCGGGCGTACGCCTGCGTCCCGCGCGCCCCTCGCGTGGCTGGGGCAGCATTCGCTTCCCCTCTGGCTGATCCACCCATTCCTGTGCACCTACCTTGCGCAGGAATGGATCTACGCAGGACGCCACTCGCTTCTCATCTTGGCCTCGTTGCTGGCCCAGACGGCTCTGCTTGCTTTCACTCTCGAAGCGGCGCGTTCCGCCTTCGTCAGCCATCTTTCCAGAGCCCGTCTGCTGCCCGCCTGAAGCGCACCTGCCGGAACATCTAGAAGGCCCCGTGGTTTGCCCCTCGAACCTCCACGGAAAATACGAAAGGGAAGCGGCCATGGAAGGCCCCACCGCGCACCACAGCGCACCGCACTGGACACCTTCGAAAGTTGCCATGGCAATCGTCACTGCGCTGGCGATCATCGGCGTCGCCCTCCTGCTGGTGCGCATGGTCAGCTTCCTCCTGCTGGTCTTTGCCGCGATCGTATTGGGCGTGGTCTTCGATGCGATCACCCGCGTGATCTGCCGCCACACCCCAATGGGCCGGGGCATTTGCCTGACCTTCGCCGTGCTGCTCTTGCTCGGTGTCTTTGCCGGAGCTTTCTACCTCTTCGGCGCGCAACTCGCCGCCCAGTTCGACATGATCCGCGACGCCATTCCGGGCGCCATCGCCCGCGTCGAGGACCTGCTGGACAGCCTGGGCCTGGGCGAAACGGTGCGCAATGCCCTTGAACAAGGGCGCGAGCAGATCTCAGGAATCTTCTCGCAGGCGGGCGTCTATGTCCTGACCATGGGCAGCACGCTGACCAACCTCGTGCTGGTGGTGGCCGGAGCCGTGTTTCTGGCGGCCAATCCCGACCTCTACCGCCGCGGCCTACTGAAGCTCATTCCCAAGGCCGCGGAACCCACAGCGGCCAAGGCGCTAGACGATGTGGGCATGGGCCTCAATGGCTGGATGAAGGGACAGATCGTCTCCTCCATCGTGGTTGCCCTCCTCAGCTGGATCGGGCTTGAACTGCTTGGCGTGCCTTCCGCCGCGGGCCTAGGCGTCATGGCAGGCCTGCTCGACGTCATTCCCATGCTGGGCCCTGTCATCGCCGGCTTCCCCGCCGTACTGCTCGCCTTCACGGTCTCGCCGATGACGGCGCTGTGGACGCTCCTGCTCTATCTCCTGGTGCAGCAGCTGCAGGGCAACGTGCTCCAGCCGATGATCCAGAAACAGGCGGTCAACATCCCGCCCGCGATCCTGCTCTTCGCGGTGCTGGCAGCGGGCATGCTGTTCGGCTTCCTCGGCGTTCTTCTCGCCTCCCCGCTCACAATCACCGCCTTCGTCCTTGTCCAGCGTATCTACATCAAGACGCTGCTGGGCAAGGACGTGCAGATCGGGCCCGAAGACGCCTGACCCCGGGGTCAGACGCGCCGCGGGCTCAGTGGCCCGGCGCGTTCTTCTTCAGGCTCTCTTCCATGCGCGCCAGCTGCTCGGGTGTGGCCTCGGACTGGTATTTGTCCTTCCACTCGGCGAAGGGCATGCCATGAATCACCGCGCGCGCCTCGGCCTTGTCGCCCTCGAAGCCGGCATCGCGGATCCAGTCGGCAAGGCAGTTGCGGCAAAAGCCGGCCAAACCCATGAGTTCGATGTTCTGGGCATCGTGGCGCTGTTGCAGATGATGCACCAGTCGGCGAAACGCCGCTGCCGCAATTGCATCATCAAGCGTGTCTATCGTTGCTTTCTCGTCCATATTCCTGCCGTTCGATCTTGGTTTAGGAGCCACCCTTTGCCATATGGGCGGCGGGTTTCGAAAGAGGCAGAAAAAACTTGGCAAGCATCCCCTACCGTCGTTCTCCGCATCACCGTGGCATCAAGCGCCAGCGCAAGGTCAAGATCCTGGCCACGCTGGGCCCGGCCAGCCGTGACAAGGAGACCATCGCCAAGCTGATCCAGCGCGGGGCCGACGCCTTCCGCGTGAACATGAGCCATGGCGACCATGACACCCACCGCGAGACCATCGCCAACGTGCGCGCGGTGGAAAAGGACCTGATGCGTCCGATCGCGATCCTGTGCGACCTGCAAGGGCCCAAGCTGCGCGTGGGCACGTTCGAAGGCGGCAAGGCCTTCATCAGGCATGGCGCGCACTTCACGCTCGATCGCGATCCTGCGCCAGGCAACGACGAACGCGTGTGCCTGCCCCACCCCGAGCTCTTCGGCATCCTAACCAAGGGCCAGCGCCTGCTGATCGACGACGGCAAGCTGCAGCTGCGCGTGATCCGGGCCGAAACGGACGAGATCCTGTGCAGCGCCGAAGTCGGCGGGCCGATCTCGGACCGCAAGGGCGTGAACGTGCCCGATGCGCTCGTCCCGATCCCGGCGCTGACCGAAAAAGATCGCCGCGACCTCGACTTCGCGATGGATCAAGGCGCGGACTGGATCGGCCTCTCTTTCGTACAGCGTCCCGAAGACGTGGCCGAAGCGCGCCGCCTGATGGGCCCCAAGGGCTCGCTCATGGCCAAGATCGAAAAGCCCGCCGCGGTCGAGAGCCTGGATGAGATCATTGAGATTTCCGATGGCATCATGGTCGCGCGCGGCGACCTGGGCGTCGAACTCCTCCCCGAGGAAGTGCCGCCGATCCAGAAGCACATCGTGGAAAAGACCCGCGCCTGGGGCAAGCCGGTCGTGGTCGCGACGCAGATGCTCGAATCGATGATCAAGAGCCCCTCGCCCACCCGCGCCGAAGTCTCCGACGTCGCCAACGCGGTCTACGACGGCGCCGATGCGGTCATGCTCTCGGCCGAGACGGCGGCGGGCGACTGGCCGGTCGAAGCGGTCACCATCATGGACCGCATCGCGGTCAAGGTGGAAAGCGATGTCACCTACCGCGAGCGCATCCATCTCGCCAAGGCCCCACTCGATGCGACTACCGCCGACGCGCTCGCCGGTTCGTGCGCGCAGAT
The DNA here is from genome assembly GCF_008107685.1 of Novosphingobium sp. BW1. Taxonomy (GTDB): domain Bacteria; phylum Pseudomonadota; class Alphaproteobacteria; order Sphingomonadales; family Sphingomonadaceae; genus Novosphingobium. The sequence continues at coordinate 94,736 of NZ_VIRF01000088.1, read as the reverse complement.
CGCCGACACGCTCCCCATCGAAGGCATCATCGTCTTCACAGGCTCGGGCATCTCGGCGCGCCGCGTCGCGCGCGAACGTCCGGCAGCCCCCATGCTGGTGCTTACCCCCAGCCAGGAAACCGCCCGGCGCGGGGCCCTCCTGTGGGGCGCGCACACGGTGATGACGCGCGACATCGGCTCCTTTGAAGAAATGATCGCCAAGGGCAAGCGCATGGCGCTGCGCCACGGCTTCGGCGCGGCCGGAACCAAGCTGGTGGTGCTCGCAGGCGTACCCTTCGGCACCAAGGGCTCGACCAACCTGCTGCACATCGTGACCCTGACGGGCAACGAGCTCGACACGCCCAACTGATAGCCCATCACATGCCGCAGCGCCGCGCCGGGGATCCGCTCTCCGGCGCGGCGTTGTCGTTTGCGCGGAACTCTCGAAATGACCCTCCACACCTGGTGGCTCTTTGCCCTGACCGTCTTCGCGATCAGCGCCACGCCTGGCCCCAACATGCTGCATATCCTGACGCGCAGTGTCGACTTCGGCCTGGCGCGCACGTTCGCGGCGATGGCGGGCTGCCTTTCGGGGCTGATGATCCTGCTGACCGCGTCGGTCGCGGGACTGTCGACCCTGCTGGTGGCGGTGCCCGGACTGTTCACGGCGTTGCGCTATGCGGGCGCGGCTTACCTCGTGTACCTCGGGATCAAGGCCTGGCTCACCCGGGCGGGCATGCTGGATGTCGCCGAGAATAACTTGCCCCCGGCACGGCTCGGTGCAGGGGCACTCTACCGGGGCGGCCTCGCGATTTCGCTGAGCAACCCCAAGGCAATCCTATTTGCCGCGGCTCTGCTGCCCCAGTTCATCGACCCTGCACAGCCCACTGGCCCGCAGTTCGCGGTGCTGCTCGCCACTTTCGCGGTGATCGAGAGCTTCTGGTACATGACCTATGCACTGGGCGGGCGCTCGATGGGTCAGGTTCTGGAGCGCCCCAGCGTCAAGAACCTCTTCAACAAGCTGACCGGCGGCCTGTTCGTGGCCTTCGGAATCGCGCTCCTGACCGCACGCAGCTAAACCGGCGCTCAGCCAAGGAGCGCGCTCCGGCTCAGTCGCGCGCGCCGAACAGCGCCGAGCCGACGCGCACGTGGGTCGCGCCCAGCATGATCGCGGTCTCGAAGTCGCCGCTCATGCCCATCGAGAGCTGGTCGAGGCCGTTGTCCTGCGCGATCTTGGCGAGAAGCGCAAAGAAGGGCGCCGCCTCAATGCCGAGCGGCGGCACGCACATCAGGCCGATCACCGGAATCTCGGCCTCGCGCGCGGCCTCCAGCAGCGCCGGCACGTCCGCAATGGCGCAGCCGCCCTTCTGGTCCTCATCGCCGATATTGACTTGCACGAAGCAGGGTACCTTGCGCCCGGCCTTCGCCATCGCCTTGCCCAGTGCGCTGACCAGCGAGGGGCGGTCGAGCGAGTGGATGCAATCAAACAGCGCGACCGCGTCCTCGGCCTTGTTCGACTGAAGCTGGCCGACGAGGTGGAGCACCAGATCGGCGTAGTCCTCGCGCAGCTCGGGCCACTTTTCCTGCGCTTCCTGCACACGGTTTTCGCCGAACACGCGCTGGCCCTCCGCGATCAACGGCCGGATCGCATCCACACCGTGCGTCTTGGAAATGGCGATGAGTTCAATGCCCGAGGTCTCGCGCTGGGCGATACGGGCCGCGTGCGCGATGCTTTCGCGCACCTCGTGAAGGGGAGTGACTGGCTCATTCATGGCGCGCTGCTATAGCGTCCTCGTGCCGAACTGCCACCCATCGAATCCGCGCAAGCCACAAGCGAGCCCCCTTCCCCGGCTCTGGCTCATCAGCGATGCGCGCAACGATGCCGAACTGGAACCCGCGCTGGCCTGCCTGCCGCGTGGATCGGGCTTTATCTACCGCCACTACCACCTGGACGAGCTGGCCCGGCGTGCCCGCTTCACCCGACTTGCCCGGACGGCGCGAGCCCAGGGCCATACCGTGATCCTGGCCGGAACCGTCGCGCAGGCACGCCGCTGGGGGGCCGACGGCGCCTATGGCCGCGCGTGCCTGCTGGCACCCGGCGGGCAGAGCCTTCGGCTCGTCACCGTCCACTCGCTCGCCGAACTGCGCGCCGCTCACGCCGCGCGCGCCGATGCGGTGCTGCTTTCGCCCGTCTTCGTGACGCGCTCGCACCCGGCCGGGGAGGTGCTGGGCCCCGTGCGCTTTCGCGCAATCGCCGCGCGCGCGCATGTCCCTGTCATCGCACTTGGGGGAATGAATGCCCGCCGCGCCCAGGCCCGGGGCATCGAACGCTGGGCCGCAATCGACGGCCTCTCCGGCGATTCGCGCCATCCGCCCACAGCCTGATTCCCCCTCTGTTCTTGACGAAAACCGCCCAGGCTGCGCATGATCGGGCGGTTTAAGGCGCAATTTTCAATACGCGGGAATTCGATCATGGCATCTCGGGCAATCGGCGCCGGACAGCGCGCGGGCAAGCCGGACTGGCGCGCCGTGCTTCGGCGCTCGGTACGTCGCGCGGGCGAACTGGGCGGGGCCGTGGTGCTGTTTGCCGCCATGCTCTTCCTGATCACCGCGCTCGCAACCTACAGCCAGACCGATCCGTCCGCCTCGACCGCCGCGGGCGGTGAGGTGCGGAACTGGATGGGTCCGGTAGGGGCCTGGGTAGCCGACCAGTTCCTGTTCTACTTCGGCCCCGTCGCTTGGCTCTTCGCCCCGCTCCTCTATGTCTTCGCCCGGAAGCTGTGGCTGCTGGTCGAGGAAGAGGACGCCGAGGCCGAACCTTCCAACCAGCGCTGGTGGAAGCCGGTTGCCATGCTGGTGGTCGCAATGATGCTGATCACGACGGTCCTTTCCTTGTGGTTTTCCGAGCCCGGCGGCACTCTGCCCGCCTCGATGGGCGGCATGTCCGGGCTCTTGGGCGCCTTCCTCGTCGATGCGCTGGCTGGCCTGGCACCGCCCGCCGCCGTGGTCTGGATCAAGATTGCCGTCGCGCTTGTCTTCTTCGTCGTGGGGCTCACTCTCATCGGACGCGTCTTCGCGCTCGACTGGGCGCGCCTGCTCTCGCTCCCCGGCCGCATCGGACGCCTGCCCCAGGTGCTGCCCTCCCCCTCGCGCTTCTCCCGTGAAGGCAAGGAACCGCGTACGCCCAAGGCACGGCGCAAGGGCCGCGCGACGCGCGAGGAGGAAGAGGACGCCCTTCCCTTCACGCCCGACGCTCCGGCGAAGGCCGTGCGCGAGGACGCCCGCAGCGGCGCGGCCGTCGGCCTTTCCGACACGGCCCCACGCCGTTCACCTGCCATCGTCGACAGCCAGCGCGCGGCCAAGCCTGCACAGATCGGCGTGGGATCGAGCCAGACCGACCTGTTCGACGAATACAAGCTGCCCGCGCTCGACATTCTCACTGATCCGCCCGAAGGCTCGGACAGGGAAATCGACAAGCTCAGCCTCGAGCGCAACGCACGCCTCCTCGAAACCGTGCTCGACGACTTCAACGTCAAGGGTGAGATCACGGCTGTGCGCACAGGCCCGGTCGTCACCATGTACGAACTGGAACCCGCGCCCGGCATCAAGTCCAGCCGCGTGGTCGGACTGGCCGACGACATCGCGCGCAACATGTCCGCGATCTCGGCACGCGTCTCCTCGATCCCGGGGCGCACCGTCATGGGCATCGAACTGCCGAATGCAGACCGCCAGATGGTTTCGTTCAAGGAGATGGTCGCCTCGGAGGCCTTCGCCCACCACAAGGGCATGCTTCCGATCATCCTGGGCAAGGATATCGCAGGCGAACCCGTCGTTGCTGACCTCGCCACCATGCCTCACCTTCTGGTTGCCGGTACGACGGGCTCGGGTAAGTCGGTTGGCCTCAACGCCATTCTGCTCTCGCTGCTCTACCGCCTGACGCCCGCGCAGTGCCGCCTGATCCTGGTCGACCCCAAGGTCCTCGAGCTCAAGAGCTACGACGACATCCCCCACCTGCTCTCGCCAGTGGTGACCGAGCCGCCCAAGGCGGTGCGCGCGCTCAAGTGGGCGGTTGAGGAGATGGAACGGCGATACCGCATGATGAGCGAGGTTTCGGTACGCAACCTCGCCGGCTTCAACGACAAGGTCCGCAAGGCGGCCGCCAAGGGCGAGCCACTCGGCCGCCGGGTCCAGACCGGCTTCGATGCCGAGACGGGCGAGGCGCTCTACGAGGAAAACCAGCTCGACTACGAAGTCCTGCCCCAGATCGTCCTCATCGTCGACGAACTCGCCGACCTCATGGTGACCGTGGGCAAGGAAATCGAAGTGCTCATCCAGCGCCTCTCGCAAAAGAGCCGCGCGGCGGGCATCCACCTCATCATGGCAACTCAGCGTCCCTCGGTCGACGTGATCACCGGCGTCATCAAGGCCAACCTGCCGACCCGCATTTCCTTCGCGGTTACCAGCCGGATCGATAGCCGCACGATCCTGGGCGAACAGGGCGCCGAGCAGCTGCTGGGTAAGGGCGACATGCTCTACAAGCCCAGCACCGACCCCATCAAGCGCGTCCACGGCCCGTTCGTCTCGGACGAGGAAGTCGAGCACGTCGCCGATCACTGGCGCGGCCAGGGCAAGCCCGAATACATCGAGGCCGTGACCGAAGAGCCCGAGGAAGGCAGCTTCGGTTTCGACGACCTTGACGCCACCGCCTCCGACCAGCCCGAGGAACGCAAGTACCGCCAGGTCTGCCAGCTCGTCTTCGAAAACCAGAAGGTCTCGGTCTCCTGGCTCCAGCGCCAGATGGGCGTGGGCTACAACACCGCAGCTAAGTGGGTGGAACGCATGGAAAACGACGGCTACGTCGGCCCGGCCAACCACGTCGGCCGTCGCGACATCTACCGCGACGAGAACGGCAACCCGCTGTGAAGGCTGTGTCTCTCGCGCTGGCGGTCGTTGCACTCACCCTCCCCGCAAACCTGGCCGCAGCCCCGCTGCCCCCGGGCCAGTGGCAGCGCCTCTTCGCCCGCGATGTCGAGCGCACGCTGGGGCGCGCGGTGCTCGTCGACACGGGATCGATCCGGATCGCCGGGAACACCCGCACCTACATCGAGGCAAATGTGCTCCAGTCGCGGCGCGGGGCCTACCCCAAGGGCACCATGCTCTACTACAGACGCGCCGTCGATTGCGCGGGCGGTCGCCACCGTACCATGAGCTGGTCGATCGTCGCGCCCGATGGCCGCGCGATCGGAAGCGGCACGAACTCTTCATCGCAAAGCGGCGCGCTGCAATGGGACACCGCACAGGGCAAGGTGCTAGGCTACGTCTGCCGGGGCATTCTCCCACGCTGAACTCTTGGTAACGCCAAGGACAATCCCTAGGTTAAGCGCCCCCGGCTTCAGCCAAGCTGCAACCTGACCGGCTCTGGCCGACACGACAAGGAAAGATCCAATGGAAGAGCATGGCCAGGCGTTCCTGCTCCAGGAAGGGTTTTTCCTGCTGGGAACCGCCCTTGTCTTCGTGCTGCTGTTCCGCCGGCTGGGGCTGGGCGCGACACTGGGCTATCTGCTCGCCGGCGCAATCCTGGGGCCGTATGCTCTCGGGCTGATCGGGGATGCGCAGGGCAAGATCGACTTTGCCGAACTGGGCATCACGCTCCTTCTCTTCATCGTCGGCCTCGAACTGGCGCCGCGCCGCCTGTGGCGCATGCGCAGCGAGATCTTCGGACTGGGCTTCCTGCAAGTCGCGCTGTGCGGGCTTGCCATCTCGGCGATAATCTACAGTTTCACGCCATTTACGGTTCAGGCCTCGCTCGCGCTGGGCCTGCCGCTCGGCCTGTCCTCGACCGCGCAGGTCCTGCCCATGCTGCAAAGCGCTGGCCGCCTCAACAGCCCCTTCGGTGAGCGCGCCTTCGCGATCCTGCTCTTCCAGGATCTCTCGATCATCCCGCTCATCACGATCATCGCGGCGATGAACCGCAACCCCAACCTGCCCGAGGGCCCTCCGGGCTGGCAGCTTGCGCTTCTCACCGTTGGCGCCATCGTCGGCCTCGTCGCCGCCGGGCGCTTCGTGATCCGTCCGTTGTTCCGCCTCATCGGCAACCTGGGCGAGCGCGAGATGTTCGTCTTTGCCGCGCTCTTCACGGTCATCGCCTCGGCCGCACTGATGCAGACACTTGGCCTTTCGACTGCGCTCGGTGCCTTCATCGCGGGCGTCATGCTCGCCGATTCGCCCTACCGCCACGAACTCGAAGCCGACGTCGAGCCGTTCCGCTCTCTCCTCCTGGGCCTTTTCTTCATGGCCGTCGGCATGATGCTCGACCTCTCGGCCATTGCCGAGCGTCCGCTCTTCGTGGTCTCGATGGCGCTGGCCCTCATTGCGGCGAAGGCAGCGATCATCTTTGCCCTTGGCCTTGCCTTCAAGATGAAATGGCGCAGCGCGCTCGCGCTGGGGTTCCTGCTCAGCCAGGGCGGTGAATTCGGCTTTGTCCTCTTTGCGCAGGCCAGCGAGGCCATGCTGATCGAAAGCCAGGCCGCCAGCCTGTTCGGGGCCATCGTCACCCTCTCGATGGTCGCCACCCCGTTCCTGATGATGGCCACCCGCCGGTTCCGCGAGGCCCCACAAGGGCATGCCGGGGAAGAGCGCGAAGGCCCGCGTGCCGACGGGGCAAGCGCAATCATCGTGGGCTACGGACGCTTTGGCCAAACCGTCGCGCAGATTCTCAATGCCGCCGACATCGCCGTCACTCTCATCGACACCGATATCCAGATGATCGATGTGGCCCAGGGCTTCGGCGCCAAGGTCTACTTCGGGGATGGACGCCGGCTCGACCTCCTGCGTCAGGCGGGCTGCTCGGACGCTCAGATCATCGCCTTCTGCATCGACGGCGAGCAGCTCGACGACGCATTCCTGCGCGCGGTCCAGACTGCCTTCCCGCAAGCCGCGATCTACGCACGCGTGTATGACCGCCGCTCACTCCTCAAGATCAAGGACAGCCCCGCACGCTTCATCGTGCGCGAGGTGCTCGGCTCGGCGGTCACGCTTTCGCGCGCGATCCTGGATGGCCTTGGTCTCTCGGTCGACGACATCGACCGCGCCGAGGGCACTTACCGCAAGATGGACAAGGAGCGCCTCTCGCTCCAGCACGAGGCGCGCGACCTGCGCGTGGCGCACGACCGCATCATCACCGAGCCGCTCCACCTCGGGCGCGGCCGCGAAGCGCCTCAGGGCACCGAGTAGCCCGCAAAGCGTTTCACCCGGCGCAAGGAGAAGCTGGTCTTCATCGAGGACACCCCGGGCAGGCGCGAAAGGCAATCGCGGTGGATCGTCTCGTAGTGATCGAGATCGGCCGCCGCAACGCGCAGCTGGTAGTCCGCACCCCCGCTCATCAGGTGGCATTCGAGGATATCGTCGAAGTCGCGCACCGAACGCTCGAAGCGGTCCATCGCCTCGCTGCTCTGGCTAGTGAGCGCGATCTCGACGAAGACCTCCACCGGCAGCCCGATCCGGCGCGCATCGAGCCGCGCCACGTAGCCCGCGATGAGCCCCTGCTCCTCCAGCGCGCGAATGCGGCGGTGGCAGGCCGAGGCGGAAAGATGGACCTCGTCAGCCAGCTGGGCAATCGAACGCGAGGAATCGGCCTGAAGCGCCTTCAACAAGGCTCGGTCGGTTCGATCCATGAAAAATTTTCCCACATACTGAAATCAGAGAGCGAAATTATTCTAACTTGAGCCCATCGCAAGGGCAAATGAGGTAGAACTTTGCGGGAGCCCTCCTGTAGGCTGACGTCATCAGGCGCCTGGACCTACTCCAGGCACGGATGAGGGAGTTTGCCCATGCGCGTCGGTACCGTCACGGAAATCAAGAACCACGAATACCGGGTCGGCCTGACCCCCGAGAGCGCCAGCGAACTCGTTGCCAATGGCCACGAGGTCTGGGTCCAGAGCGGTGCGGGCCTAGGCATTGGCGCCAGTGACGAACTTTACAGCGCGCTCGGCGCCAAGGTCATCGCATCCGCTGAAGAGGTCTTCGCAGGCTGTGACATGATCGTGAAGGTGAAGGAACCGCTCGCCCCCGAACGCGCCATGCTGCGTGAGGGCCAGATACTCTACACCTACCTCCACCTTGCGCCCGATCCGGCCCAAACCGAGGACCTCCTGAAGTCGGGCGTCACCGCCATCGCCTACGAGACCGTCACCGGCCCTGGCGGCGCGCTGCCGCTGCTCAAGCCGATGAGCCAGGTCGCGGGCCGCATGTCGATCCAGGCGGGCGCCACCGCGCTCCAGAAGGCGCAGGGCGGACGCGGCGTGCTGCTCGGCGGCGTTCCGGGCGTGATGCCGGGCAAGGTCGCTGTCATCGGCGGCGGCGTGGTCGGCTTCAACGCCGCGCAGATGGCCGCAGGGCTTGGCGCGGACGTGACGATCCTCGACCGCAACCCCGAGGTGCTCGAACGCCTTGGCAACTACTTCGAGGCGCGCGCCAAGACCCGCTTCTCGAGCCTTGCCAACCTGGCTGAGAGCGTGGCCGATGCCGACCTCGTGATTGGCGCCGTGCTGATCCCGGGCGCGGCGGCTCCCAAGCTCGTCACGCGTGAAATGCTGGGCACGATGAAGAAGGGCGCGGTCCTTGTCGATGTCGCCATCGACCAGGGCGGCTGCTTCGAGACCAGCCACGCGACCACGCATGACGACCCGACCTACATGGTCGACGGCATCGTCCACTACTGCGTCGCCAACATGCCCGGCGCGGTCTCGCGCACCAGCACCTACGCGCTCAACAACGTGACCCTGCCCCACGCGCTTGCCATCGCGAATCTGGGCTGGAAGGGCGCGCTGGCGCGCGATCCACACCTTGCCGAGGGCCTCAACGTCCACGCCGGCAAGGTCACCTACATGGCGGTCGCGACCGAACTGGGCTACGATTACACGCCCGTCTCGCAGCTGCTTGCGTAGAGTTCAATTGCGCGCACATTAACCTTATCTTGAAGAGGCCGGGTCCAAGAAACAGTGTATGTTTCCGCGGGCTCGGCCTTTCCTGTTCTGTCTCCTGATCCTCTTCGCGGGAGTGATTCCGGGATTCGCCCAGGCGGCCAATGACTTCCCCGCCCAATCGCGGTGCCACGCCCTGGCCCCTGCGGACACGCCCCCCGCTTGGCTGGCCCGCACCCGCGCAGCCTGGAACTGCAGCCACTCGAACTGGCAAGTCAGCGGGAGCCAGGCCAGCTTCGTGCGCATCGATGTCGCCGGACGCAAACTTCCCCAAGATGCCGTTTTGACCACCCGACTCACGCGTTACCGCAGCCTGTCGATCACCGCGATCGGGGCCAATGGCCGCAACGTCACGCGCCAGATCCCGCCCGGCGCCCTGCACTTCTCCACCACGCGCTGGCAGATGTACACCGCGCTCCCCCGCCTTGACGGGCCGGTAGAGGCCTATGTCCTGAAAGTAACAGGACCGCGCCATATCGGCCTCCTCTCCGACGCACAGATCGGCGCGCGCGCATCCCCCATGGCGGTCGGCAACCGGCAACTGATCCTGGCCGCTCTCTGCGGGTTAATGCTGATGCCGCTGATCCTGAACTTCGTCTTCTTCCGGATCCTGCGCCAGCGCTTCATCCTCTGGCATGCCGCAGCCGTCCTTGCGATGCTCACCCAGACGCTCGTCAGCAGCGGTCTCATCAACCGCTTCGTGCGTCTTTCGGTCACAGAAGTGTGCCTGCTCTCGACTTTGAGCTGGGCGTTCATGGTCATCGCCACTCTTCGCTTCTTTATCGGCCTGATCGAACCCGAAACGCTGAGCGCACGCCAGCGCTTTGCCGTCGAACTGCTCTGCCCCTGGTTCCTGTTCTGGAGCGCCTACTACTTCCTTGCCGACGGGGTGCTGCTGCCCTCGGTCGCGCCGCTCTACTACATGTCGTTCCTGCCGATCATCGCCACGTTGCTCGCCACGATCGTGCTCGCAGCCTTGCGGGGCAGCCGCCTCGTCTGTTTCCAGATCGTGGGCTGGACCCCGCTCATGCTGCTGGGCATCGCGCGCAACCTCTCCATCCTGGGGCTGACCGACGCGCCGCTTGGCTTAATGGTCGAGCAGCACTTCGCGATTGCTTTCGAGGTCGCGGTGACCACGCTGGGCGTAGCGGAACGGATCATGACCATCCGCCTGCAACGCGACCATGCCCTGGCCGAAGCGCGCTTCCAGGCCAATCTTGCGCTGCACGATCCGCTCACCGGCCTCTGCAATCGCCGCGCGATCGAGGAAAAGTTCGACACGCTCTTCCGCACCGGTTTCCACACCATGGCCGCGCTTGACATCGACCATTTTAAGGCGATCAACGATACCCATGGCCACGCCGCCGGGGACGAGGTTCTGAGAGCCGTGGCAGAGGCGCTGACGGACGACCAAGACATCCTGACGGTGCGCATGGGCGGCGAGGAGTTCCTGCTCCTCCTGCGCGGTGAGGACGCGCTGGAACGCGCCGAACGCCTGCGCCAGGCCATTCCCAGCCGGGTCGCCAAGCAGCATGCAGGGCTACGCAAGCTGGTCACCGCCAGCATGGGTGTCTATCGCCCGGACACCTCGCCCGCGCACGTACCTTCGTTTACCGAGGCCTACACGGCCTGTGACGAGTTGCTCTACGCGGCCAAGGCGGCCGGGCGCGACTGCGTGCGCAGCAACGTCTCCATCGAGCCCCTCCCGACCACGCGCCTGGAACTGGTCGGCTGATCAGCTAGTCGGCTAGCCGTTCCAGAAGGGCGCGGCCACCTCCTCGGGGATCCGCACCAACCGCCTCGAAGCGACCTCGATCACTGCCCAGGTTGTCCGGGCGCGCACGAGAACCTTGCCCTTTTCCTCTTCCCCCTCACGGCGAAACTCGACACAGCGGTCGAAAGTCGCGCGCTTGGGCGGATCGGGGATCCAGGTCGTGGCGGTCACGCGATCGCCCTCGTGGACGTTCCCGCGATAGTCGATCTCGTGCCGGGTCACGACCCAGACATAGGCGGCCTGGTGTTCTGGCGGGGCGACCGCCTCCCAATGGGCGACGGAGACCTCCTCCATCCATTGCACCCAGATCGCATTGTTGACGTGGCCGAGCTGGTCAATGTGCTCCGAAGTTGCCTCGAAGCTGCGTGTGAACGGCTCGGCCATCGTGCTCAGCCCTCAATACCCAGTTGCCACAGGATGAAGGCGAACTCTTCGGCGGTTTCCTTCAGGCTCTCGAATCGGCCCGACTTGCCGCCGTGGCCAGCCCCCATGTTGGTCTTGAGGATCAGCTCGTTGCCATCGGTCTTGAGCTCACGCAGGCGTGCCACCCACTTGGCCGGCTCCCAGTAGGTCACGCGCGGGTCGTTGAGCCCGGCCGTCACCATCGACGGCGGATAGGCCTGCGCCGCGACGCGGTCGTAAGGGCTGTAGCTCGCGATATGCTCGAAGGCCGCCTTGTCGGTGATGGGATTGCCCCATTCCGGCCACTCCCCCGGAGTAAGCGGCAGCGTCTCATCCAGCATCGTCGCCAGCACGTCGACGAAGGGGACGTGAGCCACAACCGCCCCCCACAGCTCCGGATCGGAATTGATGACCGCACCCATCAATTCGCCGCCCGCCGAGCCGCCCGAGATGCTGATCTTGCCCGCCTGCGTGTAGCCGCGCTCGATGAGGCCCTTCGCGCAGTCGACAAAGTCGGTGAAGGTGTTGGTGCGGCGCTCCAGCTTGCCCGCCTTGTACCACGCGCGGCCCATGTCATCGCCGCCGCGGATGTGCGCGATGGCAAAGGCAAAGCCGCGATCGACAAGGCTGAGGCGCGAGGTCGAGAAGCCCGGATCGATCGAGATGCCGTAGGCGCCATAGCCGTATAGGTGGAGCGGCCCTGCCCCTTCGCGGTCCTTGCGGTAGACGATGGAGACGGGAATCAAGGTGCCGTCGCGCGCCGCGATTTCGAGGCGCTCGGTGGCGTAGAGATCTTCGTCGTAGCCCGAGGGGATCTCCTGAACCTTGAGCGTTTCGAGCGTCTTCGCCTTCACGTCGTAATCCATCACCGAGGCAGGCTTCACCATCGATTCGTAGGACAGGCGCAGAGTTTCGACGTGCCATTCGGGATTGTTGCCGAGGCCTGCCGAGTAGCTTGCCTCGGGGAAGTCGATGGGCTCGATCCGATTCGGATCGTCGTAGTAGTGGACCGCGATACGGTCGAGCCCGCGCTCGCGCCCCTCGACGACGAAGAAGTCGCGGAAGAGATCAACGCCGGTCAGGTAGAAATCGTCCGACCCTTCGATGAGCGTGTTCCAGGCCGCTGGCGCATCGATCGAGGCGGTGGCGAGGCGGAAGTTCTCATGCGTGTCGTTGGTGTGGATGAACAGGACGTCGTTGCGCTCGTCGACGTCGTATTCCACGCCCTTCTCGCGCGCCTTGACGAGGATCTGCGGGCCCAGCGGATCATCGGCGCGCACCAGCCGCGCCTCGCTCGTCTCATGGTCGCTGGTCCCGATGATGAGCCACTTCTTGTTGGCCGAGAGCGAAGAGCCGACGCGGAAGCCCTCGTCGTCCTCGTGGTAGATCTCGACGTCGTCCGAGAGCGGTGTGCCCAGCCAGTGAAGGCGCGCGTTGTCCGTGCGCCACTGCTCGTTTGCCAGCGAGTAGACAAGGCCGGTGTCCTTCGCCACCCAGACCAGCGCCGAGAGCGTACCCGGGATCTCGTCGGCCAGCAGCTCGCCGGTCGCGAGGTCCTTGATGCGCACGGTAAAGCGCTCCGAACCGTTGTCATCGACCGAGTAGGCGAGGAGCTTGCCGTTGGCGCTCAGCGAAAGCGCGCCGAGGCGGAAGTATTCCTTTCCCTCGGCCAGCGCCACCTCGTCGAGGATCAGTTCGTCCGCGCCTCCCGAGACGGGTCTGCGCCACCACTTCTTGTATTCCGCACCTTCCTCGAACTCGATCCAGTACAGGTAGTCGCCGTCCTTCTGCGGCACCGATTTGTCGGCTTCCTTGATGCGCGCGCGCATCTCCTTGAACAGCGCGTCGATGCGCTCCTGGTGCGGGGCCATGCGCGCCTCGAACCAGCGGTTCTCCGCCTCAAGGTGGGCAAGCACCTCGGCGTCGGTCACCTCGGGATAACCGGGGTCGCGCAGCCAGGCGTAATCGTCCTGGACCGTGATGCCGTGGTGGGTGAAGGAGTGGGGCTTCTTGGCCGCGACGGGGGCCAAAACGGGTGCCTGGGTGGAATCTGCCATGCCCTGCATCTATGTGTGCACCATGACTCCCGCAAGCCGGACATCAAAACAATGCTGATGAACACCCATGAATCGCGCCTCGACGCGCTGCGCCAGGAACTCAAGCGCCGCGGCCTCGACGGCTTCGTCGTGCCCATTTGCGATGAGCACATGAGCGAGTACGTGGGCGCCTATGCCCAGCGCCTGCCCTGGCTGACCGGCTTTGCCGGATCGGCGGGCTCAGCCATCGTCCTCACCGACCCCGCCCGCACACCGGCCGCCGCCATGTTCACCGACGGGCGCTACACCATCCAGGTGCGCGAGCAGGTCGATGCCCGCTTCTACGCCTATGAAAGCGTGCCCCAGACCAGCCACGCGCAGTGGCTGGCCGAGCACATGCCCGAAGGCGCCGTAATCGGCTACGATGCCTGGCTGCACACCGCGCACTGGACGCGCAGCGTCGATGCGGCCATCGCGGCAAAGGGTGGCAAGCTCGTCGCCGTGGAGGGCAATCCCATCGATGCCGTGTGGGAAGATCAGCCCCTCCCCTCCCCGGCCCCTGCGCTTGTCCACGCCGAGGAATTTTCCGGACAATCAAGCGAGGCCAAGCGCGCGGCTCTGGCCGAAGGACTTGTGAAGCGCGGGCTCGATGCAACAGTCGTTACCGCGCTCGATTCGATTGCCTGGCTGCTCAACATCCGCGGCTCGGACGTCGAGCACACCCCCGTCGCGCTGTCCTACGTCATCGCCCATGCCGATGGCACCGCCGACCTCTTCATCGCCGAGGAGAAGGTGACGCCGCAGCTGCAACAGCACCTGGGCAACTCGGTCTCGATCCTCCCACGCGAAGGCTTCGTCGCAGGCCTTGAGTGCCTGGCTGGCAAGCGCGTGGCGCTCGATCCCGACAACGCTGTAGTGGCGATTGCCCACACGCTTAACCACGCGGGCGCCACGGTGATAGAGGCGCGCGACCCAGTTGTGCTGCCCAAGGCGATCAAGAACCCGGTCGAGCAGCAGGGGCACCGCGACGCGCAGGAGCGTGACGGCGCGGCAGTCTCCCGCTTCCTCCACTGGCTCGCTCTCGAAGGTCCCAAGGGCGAGGTCACCGAACTTTCGGCCGCCGCCAGGCTGCTCGGCTTCCGGCAGGAGAGCGGCGATCTTCGCGACACCTCGTTCAACACGATTTCCGGCGCAGGCCCCCACGCCGCGCTGCCCCACTATGCGGTGACCGAAGAGAGCAACCTCACCCTGGAGCCGAACTCAGTCTTCCTGTGCGATTCGGGCGGGCAGTACCCGGCGGGTACCACCGACATTACCCGCACCGTGTGGATCGGTCCGGGCGAGCCGAGCGCCGAGGTGAAAGAGCGCTTCACCCGCGTTCTCAAGGGCCATATCGCGCTTGACCGCGTGCTCTTTCCCAAGGGCACGGCCGGGAGCCAGCTCGACATCCTCGCCCGCCACGCGCTGTGGCAGGCCGGGCTCGACTATGCGCATGGCACTGGGCACGGGGTGGGCAGCTTCCTGGGCGTCCACGAAGGTCCCCAGCGCATCGCCAAGTCGGGCGGCGGCCAGCCGGGCACCGAGCAGGCGCTACTGCCGGGTATGATCCTCTCCAACGAGCCAGGCTACTACAAGGCAGGCGAATACGGCATCCGCATCGAGAACCTGGTGCTCGTCGTCCCGCGCGCGATCCCGGGGGCGGAAGGTGAGTTCTACGGCTTCGAAACGCTGACCTTCGCCCCGATCGAGAAACGCCTGGTCGATACGGCCTTGCTGACCGAAGAGGAAAAGGCCTGGTGGAATGCCTACCACGCCCGCGTCAATGAACTGATCGGTCCGCGACTGGATGGCGCGGCAAAGACCTGGCTGGAGGAGCAGTGCGCGCCGCTCTGAGCCGCCGAGCCCTCCCTCCCGGCAGGTGACGGTATTGGAAAAAAGACCTCGTCATGACACGGCTTGTCCGTGAACCTGGCCGCACGCCCGTTCCCCTGGGACCGGGAGGCCAAGCCTAGGTCCTGCCTCGCTGAAAAGCTGTTGTTAATCCGGGAAAGCGCCAAGGGGGCCATATCCGCGAGGACCTGCGCGCAGGGGACTATATGTCATCATCCCCGCCGGAGTCTGGCACACCGCCGATGTCGCACGCTTCGCTACCGCCCTTTTCCTTACCCCGAGGCATGGCACACAGCGCCGTCCGTGTGACTGATCCTCTCCTCTTCTTGCGCCTGTGTGAACGGGTCTGTCAGACCGAGACAATTGGCGACAAAAGACAGGCTGACTGGCAAACTTGCGCGACAAGGGTCCCTTAAAACGGCTATCAGAAAGTCGCAGCAGGGCGGTTGCCCCTCCCTTCCAGGCCCGCCGCGACTTTCGATCCATTCGCATTTGGGAAACCAAAGGAAAGAGAGACCGGACATGACCCCCACCTTCAAGACCACCCGCTTCAAGACTATCGCCCTTGGCCTCACTGCGGCGAGTCTCGCCCTTGGCGGCGCGGCCTACGCGCAGGGCGACGCGCCGCGCGGCCCCCGCCACGCGATGATGGATGCCGACAAGGACGGCATCGTCACCCGCGCCGAAGCGCAGGCCGCGGCCGAGGCGATGTTCACCCGCATGGACGTCGACAAGGACGGCAAGATCGACGCCGCCGACCGCGAGGCGCGCCAGACTGCACGCCGCACCCGCATGTTCGAGAAGCTCGACACCAACGGCGACGGCGCGATCTCCAAGAACGAATTCATGAGCGCCGAACGTGGCCAGCGTGGTGAGCGCGCCGACGGCAAGGGTCGTCATGGCAAGCACGGCAAGCACCACATGCGCCGCGGTCACCATGGCCCGCGCCACGGCGGCGGCATGATGATGATGCGCATGGCCGACACCGACAAGGACGGCGCCATCACTCGCGAGGAAGCTGTTGCCGCGGCGCTCAAGCACTTCGACATGGTCGATGCCGACAAGGATGGACAGATCACCCCCGAAGAGCGCAAGGCGGCTCACGAAAAGATGCGCGCCCAGTTCAAGGCCCGTAAGGCCGAAGGCTCGGCCAAGTAACGAACGGGCGCGGAACGAAGGATTGCTATGAACGACACCGCGCCTGTCCGCCTGCTTCTCGTCGATGACGAAGCGGCCCTGCGTGAACCCCTGGGCGATTACCTCTCGCGCCAGGGGTTCACCGTTACCCAGGCCAGCAGCGCCGCCGAAGCGCGCACTTTCCTGCGCGACCACAAGGCCGATCTCGTCCTTCTCGACATCATGATGCCGGGAGAGGACGGGCTCTCGTTCTGCCGCCATCTCGTCGAGGCGCAGGACCTGCCCGTGATCTTCCTCACCGCGCGCGGCGAGGCGACCGACCGCATCGTCGGGCTCGAGATCGGCGCCGACGACTATGTCGTCAAACCCTTCGAACCGCGCGAACTGGTCGCCCGCATCCGCTCGGTCCTGCGCCGTGCAGCGCGCGGCGTGCCTGCCGCCCCCGAGAACGAGGCCTTTCTCTTCGAGGGCTGGACGCTCGATCCCCTCAAGCGCCGCCTGACCGACGCGGACGGGGCGGTCGTCGCGATCTCCTCGGTCGAATTCCGCCTGCTCATGGCTTTCCTGGAGCATCCCCGCCAGGTCCTTGACCGCGATCGCCTGCTCGACATGGTACAAGGCCGCGAGGCCCACCTCTTCGACCGTGCGGTCGACAATCAGGTCAGCCGCCTACGCCGCAAGATCGAGATCGACAGCCGCAATCCGCAGCTGATCCAGACCGTCTGGGGCGGCGGCTACATGCTCGCCGCCGACGTCAAGCGGGTGGCGCTGAAAGACGAATGAAAGCCCTCCTTCCCCGCAGTCTGATGGGACAGATGCTGCTCGCCGTGGCGGTGGCCCTGCTCTTCGTCCAGTCCTTGAGCGCCTTCCTCGTCTACAGCGCCCAGCGCGATAGCTACGAGACCGGCATGCTCAACGTGGCGGCCTTCCGCATAGTCATGGAAACCCGCGGACGCGAAGCGCTGCGCGGCGCCGAGCCGCCTGACCGTGCGCCCTTCGGCGGCCCGCGCCCACGCGGGTTCCCGCTCGAAACCACCTCCTCCGCGCCCAACACGGCCAGCGAAGTGCGCGACGGCCATGCCGAAAGCAAGCTGGCCCAGATCCTGGGTGAGCAATCGCTCAAGGTGGAGCGTGTCGTGATCGTCCACCGCCGCCTTGGGGACGACGATCGCGCCAGCGAACGGTTCCTGTCACACGCCCGCCACCACGGTATGGCCCGGGAACAGATAGACGAGATCCTGGACAACCACCTGATCGTCGTCGGCGTACAGCTCGAGGGGCAGGACCAATGGCTCGTCACCCGCGTGCTCTCGCCGCGCGCCATGAACCTGCTGCTCATGCCCCTGATCTTCCAGACGCTGGGCATCTACGCCGTGCTGATGGCGGCGGTGACCTTCATCCTTCGCCGCATGACCCGTCCACTCGCCGCGCTCACCCGCCGGGTCGAGGACTTCGCCGTGGCGCGCGACCTCGATGGACAGATCCCCGTGTCGGGTCCTGACGACATGCAGCGCCTGATCCTTGCCCACAACGCGATGGAAACCCGCATCGTCGACCTGCTCGATGAAAAGGACGTGATGCTGGGCGCCATCGGCCACGACCTCAAGACCCCGCTCGCAGCCCTGCGTGTGCGCATCGAGAGCGTCGAGGACGATATCGAACGTGCGCGCATGGCGACAACCATCGAGGACATCGTGCGCACCCTTGACGATATCCTTTCGCTGGCGCGCGTGGGCCGTCCGAGCGACCCGCTTGAACGCACCGAACTCTCCGCCCTCGTCGTCTCGGTGGTCGAGGAGTACGAAGACATGGGCGAGCCGGTGGAACTGGGCGAGACCTGCCGGATGGCGCTCGAACTGCGGCCTACCTGGCTGCGGCGCGCGCTGCGCAACCTCATCGGCAACGCCCTGCGCTATGGCAACACCGCCCGTGTTTCGCTCGGCAAGGACGGCGGGCAGGCGATCATCCTGATCGAGGACGATGGACCGGGCATACCTGACGATTCCATCGAGAGCATGATGAATCCCTTCACCCGCGGCGACCCTTCTCGCAATTCGGCCACCGGGGGAGCAGGCCTGGGCCTTGCGCTTGCCCGCGCCATCGCGGATCAGCACGGCGGATCGCTGACGCTGGCCAACCGGCACAGTGCCGAAGGCCGCGTCGAGGGCCTGACCGCGCGCCTGACAATTCCGCTAGGGTAAGGACGAAAGAACAATTTCAAGGGGTCATCACCCCTTGGACCCCAGCCTCGGCGACCTCACCTTTCTCCGCCAGGGCGGCGCGCGAAAGGTGAGGTCAACAATTCGGGGAGCCCGAGGGCGATGGCCCTCGGACCTATCTTCCAGGTCATCTTTCCGAGGCCTCCCCCGTCCCTCCATCACGGACCGACCATTCCCCGGTCGTGCAGTCTTCCGGATCGAACGAAGCAACGGCGTGCATGGCCTGTGCGGGTTCGCCGGGCAAGCCAACCTGGAAGCCTACCGTAGCCGTCCACAGGCCCTTATTGTCCGCCTGATCAACCCGGAACTTCCGGAAATCGAGGCCGCGGCTGCCGGAAGGCAAGACCGCGCTGATCTGCAAGAGGACATCGCGCAGAAAGGCGGCATTGCGAGTGCGGCAGATGTCCCCGGGCTCGGGCGCGGAGAGGTCCGCCTTGTCGATGTCGTAGGTGGTCGGCGTCGGCGCTGGCTCCGGCGCTTGAGAACTGCACGCGCAAAGCGCGAGCGCCAGGAGAGCAGCCCCCGCCATTTTGCCCGCACAGCTGATCCGCGTCCGCATCGCCTTCTCCCGAAATTGCCTGACCTAGCGCATCAGTCCGCCGATGAAATTGCGGGCAAAGCGACCAATGCCCGGGATGCCGATGGCCTTTTCCACCGCCGATCCAAAGGTGCCAGCCGCCGCGCTCGCCGCCGAGGCGCCGGGGTTGGCGCGGCTCGTCCTGCCCTGCAGCTTCTGGGCCAGGATTGCACCTGCGCTTGCCGCCGCCGCGCTCATAGCCGCCTTTGCGGCCTTGCCGCCAAGGCCGTCCCACAGGCTAGGACTGCGTCGTTCGCGGCGGCGCACTTCCTCTTCCCCCTTCTCGGCAACTTCCTCAGCCGTCACCGCCGCATCGGCCGCTTTTGCCGTAAGCACTTCTTTGGCGCTAGCGCGGTCCACCGCTTCATCGTATTTGCCGGCAAAGGGGCTGACCGACTGGATGATCGCGCGCTCGCGGGCCTCAAGAGGCCCCAGTCGCGAGCGCGGCGGCGCGATGAGCGTGCGCTGCACGACGCCGGGCGTGCCATCCTCGTCAAGCGTGGAGACCAGTGCCTCGCCCACCTTGAGCTCGGTGATCGCCGCCTCGACATCAAGGTCAGGGTTGATCCGGAAGGTTCCCGCCGCGGCCCGAATTGCCCGCTTGTCGCGCACCGTGAAGGCGCGCAGCGCGTGCTGGACGCGGTTGCCCAGCTGGCCTGCAATGTCCTCGGGGATGTCGGCCGGGTTCTGCGTGACGAAGAATACGCCCACACCCTTGGAGCGGATCAGACGGACCACCGTCTCGACCGTGTCGAGCAGCGCCTTGGGGGCATCGTCGAAAAGGAGATGTGCCTCATCGAAGAAGAAGACGAGGCGCGGCTTCTCGGGATCGCCCACCTCGGGCAACGCCTCGAACAGTTCAGACAGCAACCACAGGAGGAACGTCGCATAAAGCTTGGGGCTGCGCATCAGCTGATCCGCGGCAAGTACGTTGACGAAGCCGCGGCCCTTGTCGTTGCAACGCAAAAAATCCTCGATCTCCAGCGCAGGTTCGCCAAAGAACTGGCCTGCCCCCTGCGCCTCCAGCGAGAGAAGCTGGCGCTGGATCGCCCCGACGCTGGCCTTCGTGACGTTGCCATAGCGTGCGGACAATTCCGAGGCGTTCTGCGCCGTATAGGCCAGCATCGCATGCAGGTCGGCAAGATCGAGCAGCAGAAGGCCTTCCTCGTCGGCGAAGCGGAAGACGATCTGAAGCACGCCCTCCTGCGTGTCGTTGAGGTCCATCAGCCGGGAGAGCAGCAGCGGTCCCATCTCCGAAATCGTGGTGCGGATCGGGTGCCCCTGCTTGCCGTAGATGTCCCAGAACACCGCGGGATTGTCGGCATAAGTGTAACCGCTGATCCCGATCTCTCGCGCGCGGCTTTCCAGCCTGTCGGCATTCTTGAAGAGCGGGCTGCCCGCCATCGAAATGCCGGAAAGGTCGCCCTTCACGTCGGCCAGGAACACCGGAACGCCGTGTGCGGAGAACTGCTCGGCCAACGTCTGGAGGGTGACTGTCTTGCCCGTGCCGGTCGCCCCCGCGATAAGACCGTGGCGGTTGGCCCGGTCCAGCCGCAGTTCTTGGCGCTGCCCGTTTCCGCCCAATCCCAGATAGAGTGCGCTCATCGTCCTCGTCTTGCCTTCTTTTTTCCGCTCGCCAGGAATGGTCGGCTCCGCAATAGGTGATAAAGGCGAGCCATGCGCGGGGTCGAGAGTGTTTTTGCCGTGGGCAAGTGCCATCTGGCCCGCTGCGGCCGGGCTTCCGTGTCATTCCGGGTGTTTCCACCGGACGCATAATTGCTTTAAAGGGCCTGACGAAGACGATGACCGAGCCCTTCATTCTCCTTGACGATGCCCGCACCCATGGTGCCGTGGACGCCCGCCTCTACCGCAGCCCGGTGGAGATCGTTTCCGCGCGCACGCCCGAAGAGGTGCTGCCCGCCCTTGCCCGGATGGAAGAGCTTTCGCACGAAGGGCTGCATCTCGCCGGTTACATGACCTACGAGGCCGGGCTGGTGCTGGAAGCCAGGCTTGAGCGCTTCGCAGACCAGGAGGTCGACGGGCCGCTCCTCTGGTTCGGCTCCTTCACCGCCTACGAAGCGATCGCGCCGGATGCCATGGAGCTGTGGCTATCGCGCCATGCCGGCAGCGACGAGGCGTGGATCGGGCCGATGAAGCCGGTGCGTACGCTCGGCGAATACACCCGCGCCTTCGACCGACTGCAGGAAGCGATCCACGCGGGCGACATCTATCAGGCAAACCTGACAATGCCGCTGGAAGGCCCCTGGCATGGCGATCCGCTGGGACTTTACGCCAAGCTGCGCCCAGCCTCCGAAGCGGGCTATGGCGGGGTGATCTTCGATGGACGCGACTGGCATCTCAGCCTTTCACCCGAACTCTTCTTCCAGATCAGGGACGGCACCGTCCACGCCCGCCCCATGAAGGGCACTCGCCCGCGCGGGCGCGACCTCACCGAAGACGTGGCCCTGCGCGCCGAGCTGTCCGCCTCGGTCAAGGACCGCGCCGAGAACCTGATGATCCTTGATCTCATGCGCAACGACCTTAGCCGGGTGGCGCAGGCGGGCAGCGTGCGCGTGCCTGCCCCCTTCGCGATCGAGAGCTATCCGACCGTGCACCAGATGGTCTCCTCGGTCGAAGCCCGGCTCGCTGTGGGCAAGGGCCCGCTCGACCTCTTGCGCGCGCTGTTTCCCTGCGGCTCGATCACCGGCGCGCCCAAGATCCGCGCGATGGAACTGATCGAAGAGGTCGAACAGGGCCCGCGTGGCGTCTATTGCGGGTCGATTGGCCACATCGAACCCACTGGCGATGCCGCGTTCAATGTGGCAATCCGCACGCTGCGCCTGACCCCGAAAAACGCCGGGTCGGGTGTACTCAGCGGCCGCGCGACGCTGGGGGTCGGCTCGGCCATCGTTGCGGATTCGCAAAGCCTGCCGGAGTGGCGGGAATGTCTTGTCAAAGGGGGTTTCGTGCGAGGTTCGGGAACGCAAGGATCGGGGAAAGCGCCATCGCCCGCGCGCTTCGACCTCATCGAGACCATGCGCTTCACGCCCGACGAGGGCATCCTGCTCCTCGAGATGCACCTCGAGCGCATGAAGGCGAGCGCGGCGGCACTGGGCTTCGTGTTCGACCGCCACGCGGTGCGCAACGCAATTCAGGCGCTGTGCTTCGATGCTACACAGGTTGCCAAGCTGCGCCTCGTAAGCGCCCGCAGCGGGGCCTTTGCGCTTGAACTTGGGCCCCTGCCCGAAACCCCCAGCGAACCGCTGGTCGCGACCGCTGTGCGCATCCCGGTCGACAGCTCGGACTGGCGCCTGGCCCACAAGACCAGCGACCGCGCCTTCTACGAGGCCAGCCTCGCGCTCGCCCGCGAGGCCGGGGCCGGCGAGGCCCTGCTCCTGCGCGACGATGGCCGCGTGACCGAGGGCAGCTTCACCAACATCTTCGTAGAGCGCGGCGACGCGCTCCTGACCCCGCCCGCCACGCTCGGCCTTCTACCCGGTGTCCTGCGCCGCTCGCTTCTCGAAAGCGGCCGCGCGCAGGAAGCCGACCTCACGCTGGACGATCTCGTGGACGGCTTTTTCCTTGGCAACGCGGTGCGTGGCCTCTTTCCGGCAAGGCTGCTCGCGTGACCCACGTTTCGACCGCCCTCTCGCGCATCGCGCCCTCGCAGACGACCGCAATGACCGACCGCGCCATCGCATTGCGCGAGGAAGGGCGCGACATCATCTCGCTCTCGGTGGGAGAGCCCGATTTCGACACGCCGCCCCATGTCTTGGCTGCCGCCCACGCCGCGCTCGAGGCCGGACTCACCAAATACACGCCGGTCGGCGGAACTTCGCAGTTGAAGCGCGCCGCGGCCCACCACTTCCGGCGCGATCTGGGCATCGACGTGCCGATCTCGCAGATCACGGTCAGCGCGGGCGGCAAGCAGGCGATCTTCCATGCGCTTCTCGCCACCGTCAGCGAGGGCGAGGAAGTGGTCGTGCCCTCGCCCTGGTGGGTCAGCTACCCCGAGATGATCCGCTTCGCCGGTGGCAAGGTGGTGCCGCTGAGGACCTCGCCTAAGGACAACTTCCGCTTCTCGCCCGCCGATTTCGAGGCGCAGATCGGGCCGCGCACGCAGTGGCTGATGCTGAACTCACCTGGCAATCCGACCGGCGCGTGCTATCCTGCCGAGATGCTTCTGGGCATCGCCGAGGTCCTGCGCCGTAACCCGCGGGTGATGGTCCTCTCCGACGATATCTACGCCCCGCTCAATTACACAGGTGGCGGCCATGCAACGCTCGCCGCGCTGTGCCCGGATCTGGCTGATCGCGTGCTCACCATCTCGGGCGTTTCGAAGAGCCACGCAATGACTGGCTTCCGCATTGGCCTTGCCGCGGGTCCCGAATGGCTGATCCGCGCGATGGAGCGGCTCCAGTCGCACTCCTCGGGCAACCCCTGCTCGATCAGCCAGGCCGCTGCCGTCGCCGCGCTGGAGGGACCTCAGGAATTCCTTAGCCAGTGGCGTGAGCGCTTCCGCGCCCGGCGCGACCAGGTCGTTGCCGCGATCAACGCGATCCCCGGTCTCTCTACCCCTACGCCCGATGGCGCGTTCTACTGCATGATCGATGCCTCCCCGCTGATGGAGCGTTTCGGTGATGACACCGCGCTCGCACTTCACATTCTCGAACATGGCGTCGCCATCGTTCCGGCCTCGGCCTTTGGCGGAAGGGACGGTTTCCGGATCAGCTTCGCCGCCGACGAGGCCCGGCTTGACGAGGCGCTGCGCCGCATTGCAAAGGCCCTAGCCGCATGAACATCCCCATTCTCTACGAAGACGCCGAGGCGCTGGTCATCGACAAGCCCGCCGGGCTTCCCATCGACCGTCCGCGCGCGGGCGGCGCCTGCCTTGAGGATTACCTCGAGGACCTAAAGCTCGGCTTCCAGCGCGCGCCCCTTCCCGTCCACCGGCTTGACCAGGACACCTCGGGCTGCCTTCTGCTGGCGCGCAATCCCAAGGCGCTCAAGCGCTTTTCCGCCGCCTTCGAGGAGCGCCTCGTGGAGAAGCGCTACCTCGGCGTCGTCGATGGCCTGCTGGAACAGCAGGAAGGTACGATCGCGCTTTCGCTTTCCAAGGTCAGCACCGCCAAGAGCGGCTGGCGGATGATCCCGGCGCGCAAGGGCAAGCCCTCCATCACCCACTGGCGCAAGCTGGCCGAGGTCGATGGACGCACCCTTGTCGAATTTCGCCCGGAAACCGGCCGTACCCACCAGATCCGCGTTCACGCGGCCTCGGGCCTCGGCGCTGCCCTGGTCGGCGATCCGGTCTACGGCAGCCGCAAGGGCGCGCCGCGCACCATGCTGCACGCCGCCGGCCTTCTCGTTCCCCGCCCCACCAAGGACCCGATCGGCGCGATGGCCCCGCTTCCTGCGGACTTTGCCGCCCTCGGTTTCGGAGACGCATGAGCGAGGCCGAAACCGTCATCAACCGCGCGCAGGCGTTCTGCTCGGAAAGCTTCATCGCAGCCTCGGGCCCGGGCGGACAGAACGTCAACAAGGTGGCGACCGCAGTGCAGCTGCGCCTCAACGTCTACGCGCTGCGGCTCAGTCCACCGGTCTTTGCGCGATTCAAGGAGCTGGCGGGCAGCCGCCTCACCGCCAGTGGCGAACTGGTCCTCACCGCGCGCCAGTTCCGCACGCAGGAGGCCAACCGCGCCGACGCGCGCGAACGGCTCGCCGACCTCATTGAACGCGCGCACGAATTGCCCCAGAAGCGGGCCAAGAGCCGCCTCAACCGAGTGGGCAAGACACAGCGCCTGAAGGGCAAGAAAATTCGCAGCGCGGTAAAGGCAGGGCGCGGTAAGGTACATCCCGACTGAAGTGACCGAACTGTCGCTAGCGCGGCGCAGCCTCGCTCGATTCCGGCGCAGCCATTCCCGATGGGACAAGGGCCTCGCTCGGCACCCGGCGTTCGTCGAGCATCCTGGCTGCGGCATCAAGTGCGCGCGCTTCGCCCACGGTGACGCCGCCCGGCCCCGGCTCGCTGTCAGCCTGGCCGCAACCGGCCAGAACAAGGGCAAGCGGCACGACAAGCGCGCCCTGTCGCAGGTACATCCGCCTAGCCTTCGATGATCCGCGTGTGCGGATGGTGCTTGTCGAGATGCTTGAGGATAATCTTCAGGTTGCGGCTGTTCGAGCGGTAGACGAAATCAAAAAGGTCACCAGCGAGCGGGATCGCGCCCAGCGCGGTGTCTACGCCCACATTGGCCATCATCCGCGCGATCTGCCACTTGGGCATACCCAGCTTGCGCGCTTCCCAGACGATGTAAAGGCCCAGGGCGGCCGCGATCATGTCGCCCGCGACCGGAACCAGTCCGACAATGGCATCGAGCCCGACCTTGCGGTTGATCCCCGGCACCGTAACCGCGCGTTCGAGCATGTATTCCAACGACTCCACCCGGCGGCGGATCGCCAATGGATCGTTGCCGAGCGGAAGCTCCATATTCATGCGCCGGGGCGAGCCCTGTCCTGTCACCACCTGTCTGCCTTTCCTGCTGCAGCCGAGGCGCTGCCGTCGCTCTTACTTGGGCAGCCAGGACAAGGGCATCAAGGGGTGCCAGCCCCAGCTGTTGGTCGAAAACCCATTGACCGTGCCGCGCACCAGCGACCAGCGGATGGGAGTTCCGAAGGGAATAAAGACGTTCGCGGCTGTAAGTTCCGCCTCGGCCTCGGAGATCAGGGCCGCGCGCTCCTCGGCGGAGGAGGCGAGCGCGGCCTCATCGACGCGGGCGTCGGCTTCGGGCGAGCACAGGCCCTGCCGGGCGGCGCAGGAGAGGCGGTTGAGGAACCAGGTCGCGCGCGGATAGCGCGCGACATCGTCGATAAGCACCAGATCGGCCTCCTTGGCGACCTTTGCGCGGGTCAGGCGCACGCTGATGGCGGCAAGGTCCGCAGCGAGCCGGGCAAAGAGGATCTGTGTTCCATCGCCCTCGGGAAGCCAGAGGGACAGCTCCGGGGCGTTGTCGAGCGGGGCCGGCGGGGCACCGGCGGCATCGGGACCGTCCGCACTGGACGGCGCCTTCTCACCTTCCGCGGCCTCCAGCGCGGTACGCGCCATCCAGGCACGGACCCGCGAGGAAGCCACGGCGCGGCGATCTTCGGGCGACTGCTCGCTCCAGCGCTCGCCGATGGTGCCCAGGTCTCCTTCCAGGCTGGGCGAGACCACCCGGGTCGTCGGCCGCCAGCCGCCCACGCCGAAGGGATCGATCAGAGCGGACCGGTCGATGGCCATGGCTATGGCTTCGCGGTTGGCGGGGTCGGCGAGGAAACCTTCCTCACGCATGACCTGAAGCCCGAACAGGCCCACCACCGGATCAAGCTGGATCGTACCGCGCAGGATCCCGACGCTGCGGGTGAGCAGGAAGTCCTGAATCCGCCCTCCCAGGACCAGATCGACCTTGCCCGCGTTGAAGCGGGCGACGGCCTCGGTACCGGGCAGGACATGCATGCCCACCATCCGGGTTCGCTCCTCCCAGGCCTCGACGGCAGGGAGGCCCAGCCGGGATGGCTCGATCGGAGCCAAGCGCATAACCGCCTGCTCCGCCGTACCGTCCTCGGGCGCATCTTCTTTCTGGGCAGCTACGTTCGCCTCGGGCGCCGCGCGCGGCGCGGGAACGTCCCCTTCGATTTGCGCTTCCAGGTCCGTGACAAGCGCCATCGGTCCGGCCCCCATGTCCTTGTGGAGCAAACCCAGTTCGGGCAGCGCCAGCAACTGGAGCAGGTAGGGCATCGGCCGCAGAAGGCGGATCTCGACCACGCGCCCCGCCATCACGCGGATCTCGTCTATCCCGGCAAGGTCGCGCTCCAGTGGCGTTCCGCGCAGGTTGCGCAGCGCGGCGAGCAGGGCCGTGCGCGCTGAGGCCCCCGTCAGCTCCTCGCCGTCGAGCCATTCGCCATCGCGCAGACGGAAGATGTAGCTTTGCCCGTCGTCGGTGACGATCCAGCGGTCGGCCAGGGCGGGGACGACGCGTCCTTCCGCGTCGAAGGCCACCAGTCCCTCGACCGTTGCCGCGCGGACCAGCCGCGCCGAGGTCGTATCCTCCTCGGCCAGCGGTCCATCCTCGGACGGCAGGTCGACCACAGCGATCTCGAGAGCGGACTTGTCCTGGTCCCCACAGCCTGCAAGCAGCAAGGCGCAGGAGGGCAGGAGAGTGTGAACGAAAAGGCGCAGAGCGGGCATGTCCATCGAGTAGTCGATTTTGGACCTTGCGCAAATGCTTGTGCGCGCGATTCCTGCCCCTGCCGGACTGGGCTGGATCAGATCTTGCGCAGGGTCATTCCACTGGGGCCAGGTTCCTTGTGGTTGCTGAGGTAGCGCGGCGCGACGTCTTCACCGGGCTTGACCGGCGCGCGGGCGCGCTTGGGATCGATCTCGGTATGGAAGGCAACGCCGAAACGGCTGTCCTGGACCCAGGCCACCGAACCCTCGACCCAGCCGAGATTCCGGATGTTCACCTGAACGATCGAACCGCGCACGACTCGTACAGGACCCTCGCCCATCATGCCGCCCGCCGAGAGGTTGCGGACCTTGATACGATGCTCGCCCTCGAGGCCGTCGACATGCAGATCAGCCATGAGTAACAGGCTGTCGCGCGGTATCTGGCGGTTTTCGCGTTCATCCATAGGTATCAAGTCCAGCCTCTGACACAGCCGATGGCCCGGCACCGGGATCGGCCTTGCCCGTGCGGCCCGACATGACAGGACAGAGGCGCGCGGGCAAGCAGATTGCTTTTCCTAGACTGGTAAGCGAGAGTGGCAAACAAAGTCTTAAAGGGCCGATAGCGGCGCCTCCAAACCCATTTCACAGCCGCTTTCGAGCCAGATCCGGCCACCCTCAGTCGTCGCGGGAAATCTTTTCCCGGCGCTCGTGCGCTTCCTGCGCCTCGACGGTCATCGTCGCGATCGGACGCGCCTGCAGGCGGCCAATGCCGATAGGCTCGCCAGTCACCTCGCAGTAGCCGTATTCGCCTTCCTCGATACGGCGCAGCGCCGCGTCGATCTTGGCGATCAGCTTGCGCTGACGGTCCCGCGTGCGCAGTTCGATGCCCCAATCGGT
Organism: Novosphingobium sp. BW1; assembly: GCF_008107685.1. Lineage (GTDB taxonomy): Bacteria > Pseudomonadota > Alphaproteobacteria > Sphingomonadales > Sphingomonadaceae > Novosphingobium. The sequence goes on along the minus strand of NZ_VIRF01000088.1, from coordinate 66,644 downwards.
CTCGCTCGAGGCGCGATCGTTGAGATCGGGTTCACGCAAAGGTCCGTCCTGAAGCTGGGCCAGCGTACCGGCCGAGGCATCAAGGATCGATTTCTTCCAGGCCATAAGCAGGTTACGAAAGTACTCCTGCTGTGGCTCGGACATGTAGGATTCATCGTCGCTCGGTACGTAAGCGCCGCCAATAACCCGCCGTGCCTTGGCGAGTACGTCAATTTCATTTTCTAGGGCCGTTGCCATCCAGAGAAACTCCGCAGGTATCCGCCCCGAATCGCTTCAGCCCTGCTGCTCCGGATTTTTTCCGGTAGCGCGTTAGCAATCCGCGGTCGTAGCGGCCTATAGTTCCGCACTATTGTTGGCACAAGCGGTTATCACACGATGCCCACACATTTCCTGAATGGATTTCGTCAGCTGAACATGAACAACGCCACCGCGACTTTGCGCAAACACGGTTAACGCAAACTCAACCAGCACAATCCAGTCTGAACGCTATCGAAGGGGCCCAAGAATCGGAGCCCGCCAAAAAGGGATTTTTCGATATGGGTACTGCCTGGATCAACGCAAACGATTTCAATAAATCTTCCCCGGTCGCGGCCGAGACCGGCGACCTTCTGATTGCCAATTGCCTTGCTGCGGCTTCGGTCGGCGATACCGAGGCTTATTTCGATCTCGGCGTCGCCTTCTCGACCGGCAGCCATGGCGCCCCCTGCGACTTGGTCGAGGCGCACAAGTGGTTCAACCTCGCCGCTGTCGGCGAACACGAAGATGCCGCGCAGTGCCGCGCCGACGTCGCCGAAGAGATGACCGCACGCGAGATCGCCGAGGCCCAGCGCCGCGCCCGCCAGTGGCTGCGCGCCACCCCGCACGCCGCACTGCGCAAGGCGGCCTGAAGTCGCCGCCGCCCTTCGGGCCTACTCGGGCGTCTTGCGGAACGGGGTGCGTTCGCCAAGAAAGAGTTGGTCACGCGCAATTCCGGCGCGTTCCTGCTCCAGATAATCGGCTATGGCCGCGCGTAAGCCTTCGTGCACGATGTAGTGCGCCGAAACCGTGCGGACCGGTTCATAGCCTCGGGCCAGCTTGTGCCCCCCTTGCGCCCCTGCCTCGACCCGGTTGAGGCCCAACTCCAAGGCCGCGTCGATGGCTTGGTAATAGCACAACTCGAAATGCAGGAAGGGCTTGTCGATCGAGGCCCCCCAGTAGCGGCCGTAGAGCGTGTCCCCACCTATGAAATTGAGCGCGCCCGCCACCGGCGCCTCGTCGATGAAGGCGAGGACCAGCAGAATATCCTCGCCCATACGCTCGCCCAGGAGGTCGAAGGCCTCGCGCGTCAGGTAAGGCCGTCCCCATTTGCGCGCGCCGGTGTCCTGGTAGAAGAACCAGAAGGCATCCCAGTGCTCAGGGGAGATTTCCCCGCCGCGCAGACGCCGGATCGTGACCCCGTCCTGTGCCTTCGCGCGCTCCTTACGCAAGTTCTTGCGCTTGGCCGAAGATAAGGCGCCTAGAAAATCGTCGAAGACCGTGTAGCCCCGGTTTTCCCAGTGAAACTGGATATCCTCGCGCAGGAGCCAGCCTGCGCGCTCGAACAAGGACACCTGCTCGGGCGCGATGAAGGTGGCATGAGCGGAGGAAAAGCCGTTGTCGCGGCACAGCGTCTCGGCGGCCCGCAGAAGCCCAAGGCCCAGCCGCGGATCACGCGTGAGAACCCGCGGGCCGGTCGCGGGCGTGAAGGGCACTGAGATCTGCAGCTTGGGATAGTAGGCTCCGCCTGCGCGATGCCAGGCATCGGCCCAGGCATGATCGAATACGTATTCGCCTTGGCTGTGTTCCTTCAGGTAGGCGGGCAGCGCGGCGGCCAGCCGCCCGTCAGCACCTTCGATGGTGATCGGGACCGGGATCCAGCCCGCTTCCTCCCCCACCGATTGTGAATCCTCCATTGCGGAAAGAAAGGCGTGGCGCACGAAGGGGTTGCCCCCCGGCACCAGCGCGTCCCATTCCCCGGCCGGAAGCGATCCGATGCCGTCGTGCACCCTTGCGGTAAATTCGCCTTCGCTCACGCCTGCCCTTCGATTCCTGTCTCAGTCCTGCGCCGCGCCAACCTCGAAGATCGGCGCGTCGGCATACTGTTTGGCCCGGGAAGCCTCATCCGCGCTGCGCACGGTCCAGGTCGCCACCGGAACGCCGCGCGCGCGCTGCGTTGCCACGAAGCGGCTCGGCAGATCACGCACGTCACAGGCCAGAAAGTCGGGTCTCGCGCTCCACATTGCAAGTCGCCGCTTCGCGCGCGCGGCCAGCGTACGGTTCCCGTCCTCGCTCATCACCAGGCCGCGCACGGTGTGCGGGGAATGGCGATAGAACCAGCGCGCGATGCGCGGATCGAAGCTCATGACGGCGTGCGGGCCGGTATAGCCCTCCAGTACGCGGCGCACGGCAAGACATCGCCCGGAGACCCGCCCCTCGCGCCGTGACTTTATTTCGATGAGGATTGGCACGCGGCCTGCGACCTGCGCCAGCACCTGGCGCAGGGTCGGGATCGCTTCGTCCGTTCCCAGAAGACGCAGCTCGGCCAATTGCACGGCGCTGCGCCGGTTGACCGCCCCTTGCGCGCCGGTCATCCGTCCGAGCGCGTCGTCGTGAAAGACCACCGACTGCCCATCGCTCGACCTTTGCACGTCGAGCTCGATGCCATGGCCGCCCGCCATGGCCGCCGCGAAAGCCGCCATGGAATTTTCCGGCACCGTCCCGGAATGCAGGCCCCGGTGGGCAAAGTCATGCTGGAAGATCCAGCCGACCCTGTCCCCACGCGGAGCCGGGCTCAGCCAGTGATCAAGCCGGCCGGACAGCAACGATGGCGTCCACTTCCACCGCCGCGCCAAGCGGCAGCACGGGCACGCCCACGGCGCTGCGCGCGTGCTTGCCCGCTTCGCCGAGCGCAGCGACCATCAGCTCCGATGCGCCGTTGGCGACCTTGGGCTGGTCGGTGAAATCCCCGGTCGAGTTGACGAAGGCACCGAGTTTCACGATCCGCTCGATCCGGTCGAGCGAGCCGAGAGCGGCCTTGAGCTGGGCCAGAACCATCACCGCGCAGGCCTGCGCCGCGACGATGCCTTCCTCGAGCGACACGTCATCGCCCAGGCGCCCGGTGACGAGCTGGCCGCCCACGAAGGGAAGCTGGCCCGAGACGTGCGCCATGCCGCCCGCTTCCACCACCGGCACGTAGGCCGCCACGGGCGCGGCCGGTTCGGGCAGGATCAGGCCGAGTTCGGAAAGGCGGGTTTCGATATCACTCATTATGGGACGTATCCTCTTCATCTTCGCCATTGAGGCGAGCCAGTACCCAAGGCAACGCCTCACTCCAGCGATCGATCCGGGCATGGGCATGCCCGGCCTCGTGGGCGCAGGGTATGAAACGCGCCAGGCGCGGTTCGGCGCACAGGTGCAGGCGGTGAACGGCAGGAGCACTGTCCCCCACCGAATCGTGGTGTTGCGCAAGGTCATCGACGAAGACTGTCCGGCTCGGCCGGTATTCCTCGAGGATGGCCTTGAGCGCAGGGCCCTTGGGGCCCTGGTTGGTAAAGATCGGCAGGTCGAGCCCGAATTCGCGCAGCTGCGCCGCGCGGGCGTCCTGGCGGTGATCCATCAAGTTGGTGAGGACCACCACGTCGGCGTGCTCGCGGATCGCGCCGATCGCCTCCATCGCCCCGTCGACCGGGGTCTGACGGTGCATCTCGTCATCGAAGAAGGCGTTGAGGAGCCCCCACATCTCCGCCTCGTCGAGCTTTTCGCCCGAGCCGATGCGGGTCATCGAATTGGTGAAACCGGGCTTCTCGAAGTCGAACAGGACGCCCTTGTCCTGCTCCAGCCACTCGCAGAAGTGACCGATCATATAGAGCAGCACTTCGTCGCAGTCGGTAATCAGCAGCGGGCGGGTCATGGCCGTTTCCTCGATTGTGCCCCGGATCGTGACTTCGTCATCGCGCCATCCTTTCACGGGCCTCGGCGATCACCTGCGGCTCGACTCCGAGCGCCTCGGCCGCCGCCACAAGGTCGGGCTCGTAGGCGCACAGGAATTCGAGCACCCCCGCCAGCGTTGCAGGATCTTCCAACGAAGCACGCAGATCATCAGGCTTGAGGCCGGTCAGCGCCAGGAAGCGCTGGGCGCGGTCGCCGTCCGCCAGCACCCAGCCCAGTGCGTTGAGGGAAAGGGCCTGCGGATCGGGCGCGTCGGCCTTTGCGGGGGATGGCGATCTGGGAAGAATTGTCAGTCTCGCTTGGCTGTCCTAGAGCGGTCGATGAACCTTAGATGGGGCTCGGGCACCGCATGGCAAAGCGCATCCTCGTTGTCGAGGACAACGATCTCAACCGGAAACTCTTTTGCGACGTCCTGGTCAGCCAGGGCTTTGCCGTGGAGCCGGTCGCCGATGGCCGCGATGCCTTGGAAAAGGCCCGCAATTTTGTGCCCAACCTGGTCATCATGGACATCCAGCTGCCCAATGTCTCGGGGCTCGATCTCATCGAGGCGGCGAAGCAGGACCCGGTCCTGCGCGCCATTCCCGTGCTGGCCGTGACCGCCTATGCGGGCAAGGGTGACGAGGAGCGGATTCGCGAGGCGGGCGCGGAAGGCTATCTGGCGAAGCCGGTTTCGATCGGTCCCTTCATGCAGGCCGTGCGGGCGCTGATCTGAGTGCGGCCCTTGGGCCACACCGCCCGCGCTCCTGCCCTTGAGAAGAGTGCGTTATGTCCCGCCGCGCTTGACATGTTACACCCGTGCCGCTTTTGCGCCGCATTTCCGGACCACAGAGCGCCCCGGACCTTACGGAGTTATCAATGACCATGGACCGCCAAGACGTTTCGGCCCGCATCATCGCCCTGATCGAACCCTTCAACAAGAAGGAGGTCGCGATCACCGACGCCACGCGCTTCACCGACGACCTGGAATTCGACAGCCTGACCGTCATGGACTTCGTGGCCGCCATCGAGGACGAATTCGACATCATCATCTCGATGAATCAGCAGGCCGAGATCGAGAACTTCGGCCAGCTCGTCGATGCGGTGATGAAGCTGCAGGGCTGAAAGAAACCAGTATGACCGACATGATCAGCGAAAACCAAACGGCTGACCACGCCGACCTGTTCAGCAAGTTCGACCCGCTCATCAAGATGCGCACGGACCTGCTTTCCACGGGCGTAACCGATCCCTTCGGCCTCGTCATGGAGCGCGTGATCTCGCCCACGGTCGCGATGTGCAACGGGCGCGAGACCATCCTGCTCGGCACCTACAATTACATGGGCATGACCTTCGACCCCGACGTCATCGCGGCGGGCAAGCAGGCGCTCGACGATTTCGGTTCTGGCACGACCGGCAGCCGCGTGCTCAACGGCACATACTCGCCGCACAAGGCGGTCGAGCAGGCGCTTTGCGACTTCTACGACATGAAGCACGCCATGGTCTTTTCGACCGGCTACCAGGCGAACCTGGGCATCATTTCGACGATCGCGGGCAAGGGCGACTACATCGTCCTCGACATCGACAGCCACGCCTCGATCTGGGACGGGTGCAAGATGGGCGACGCCGAAGTCGTCCCCTTCAAGCACAACGACATCGAAGCCATGGAAAAGCGCCTGCGTCGCATTCCCGAAGGCGCGGGCAAGCTGGTCGTGCTCGAAGGCGTCTACTCGATGCTGGGCGACATCGCACCACTCAAGGAAATGATCGCGACCGCCAAGAAGTACGGCGCGATGGTGCTCGTCGATGAAGCGCACTCGATGGGCTTCATCGGCCCCAACGGCCGGGGTGTTGCCGAAGAGCAGGGTGTGCTCGACGATGTCGACTTCGTCATCGGCACCTTCTCCAAGTCAGTCGGCACGGTCGGCGGCTTCTGCGTCTCGAACCACCCCAAGTTCGAGGTCATGCGCCTCGTCTGCCGTCCTTACGTCTTCACCGCCAGCCTGCCGCCGAGCGTCGTCGCAACGGCCTGCACCTCGATCCGCAAGCTGATGGACGCGGGCGAAAAGCGCGCGCACCTCTGGGAAAACTCCAAGACGCTGCACAAGGGCCTGACCGACGCGGGCTTCCAGCTCGGCACCACCGAGCCGCAGAGCGCGATCATCTCGGTCATCATGCCGGACCTCGAACGCGGCGCGGCGATGTGGGAAGCGCTCCTGCACGAAGGCCTCTACGTCAACCTTGCACGTCCCCCGGCAACCCCGGCCAACATGACGCTGCTGCGCTGCTCGCTGTGCGCCGAGCACTCGGCCGAGCAGGTCCAGCAGATCATCGGCATGTTCACCCGCGCGGGTGAGGCCGTGAACATCCTGGGCTGATTCTTCCAGAAACAGTCCAGCGCAAAAAAGGGCGGCCGGGGTTTCAAACCCGGCCGCCCTTTTTTCATGTCCTTGAGGGCCGAAGGCGATCAGGCCTTGGCGTGAAGCGCCACGAGGTCGACGAACCTTGCCATGAAATCGCCCAGGAAGTCGGCCGATCCCTCGCCGATCGTGCCTTCCTCGGTAACGAGGCCATCCTTCCACTGCAGGAAGACCTCGGGCTGGGTCAGCGTAGGCATGCCCAGGCACGCAATCACGTTGCTCAGGTGCTGCTGCGCCATCGCGGTCCCGATTGCGCTGGGCGAGACCCCGAAAACCGCCGCGGGCTTGCCCAGCCAGCTGCTCTTGCCCCAAGGGCGCGAGGCGTGGTCGATCGCGTTCTTGAGAACGCCGGGCATCGAGCGGTTGTACTCGGGCGTCGCGAAGATCACGCCGTCGGAATCCTCGATCAAAGTCTTAAGCGCCTTCACCGCAGGGGCCTGCGCCTCGTCATCTTCTTCGGTGTAGAGCGGCAGGCCGGAGATGTCGGCGAAGGTGAAGGTGTGCTCCTTGGCCACGTCCAGACGGGTCAGCGCCTCGGCAACCTTGCGGTTGGTGGACGCGGCGCGGATGCTCCCCACGACGACGGCGATCTTGAACGGCATCGGTCAATTCCTCCTGCTGCGCGCAGGGCCTCGCTCACACGCGGGGCCGGTCTGCGAAATTCACAGGAGAAGCGCGGGAAGGCCCGCAAGGTTCCTTCGACCCGGCGCCCCGATCAGGCCGGAGCGGCGAGCTCGCTTGGCGCACAGGTCTCCTGCGTTTCCTTCGCACTGCCGCCCACTAGCGAAAGCACGGCGAAGCCGCCAACCAGCAGAACCCCGAAGAGCGCCGTCACCTTGCCCAGGTGCTTGTCAATAATCGCCTTGATCGGAGCCCCGAACAGGCGGAAGAGTACGCCCACCGTCATGAAGATCACACCGCGCCCGACCAGCGCGGAAATCACGAAGGTCAGGAAGTTCATCTCCATGAACCCGGCCATGATCGTCAGCAGCTTGAACGGCAGCGGCGTCATCGCCCCCAGCAGCACGGCCAGTTCGCCGTGCGCCTGGAAGTAGCAGCGCACCTTGGGGAAGCTTTCGGCAAGGCCCAGCGCGGCCAGCATCGGCTCACCGACCAGGTCATAGACGAAATAGCCGATCAGGTAGCCGAACAGACCGCCCAGCACCGAGGCCAGCGTGGTGATCGCGGCAAAGCGCACCGCTTTCTTCGGCTCGGCCAGGCACATAAGCCCCAGCAGCGGGTGCGGCGGGATCGGAAAGAAGCTCGATTCTACGAAGGAGACCCCTGCCAGCCAGCGCTCGGCATGGCGGTGCGACGCCTTGGCCATGGTCCAGTCGTAAAGGCGTCGCAGCATCAGGAACCCCGGTTAATCACTAAGGCTCGTGTGCTTAATGACCTTCCTGGAGCGCGGCAAGAGATAACCTGTCTGGTTAGTACTCTTGACATTTTATATTGATATTGGTACACAAGGGGAACAACGCCGGATGAGACCAGCGAATCGCTTCTCCCGGCCTTCCCCTTCCATCGATGCCCACACGGAGAGCCCATGGCGGACACGACCTCGTCCGCAGGTGGCGCGCGCCCGGAACGGACGCGTGCCCCTGCCAAGAAGCCTGCGGCCCCGCGCAACTGGCGCAGGCGCTTCCTGGCCGAACTGGCGGCCACCTCGAACGTCAGCGCCTCGGCCAAAGCGGCAGGGGTTGCCTCCTCCACCGCCTACGAGGCGCGCCGCGATGATCCGGAATTCTACTGCCAGTGGCAGGAAGCCCTGTGCGAGGGCTACGACCACCTGGAAATGACCCTCCTGCAGCGCCTGCGCGAAGGGGAGATCAAGCCGCCAACGGGCGCGAAGCGTGGCACCCGCGTTTTCGACAACGCCACCGCCTTTCGCCTGTTGACCGCGCACCGCGAATCCGCCGCCCGCCAGCGTGCCATCGTCGAGAACCGCAACAGCGAAGCCATTCTCGATTCCATCAACGCCAAGATCGAGAAGATGCGCGCCCGCAGTTTTGACGCGGCCCCCTCCATCCCCAAGGCAGGAACGTCCGATGCACAGTGAGCATCTCCAGATCCTCCTGGCCATGGCGCCCGAGCACCGCCACCAGGTCCTGCGCGCCTTGACCGAGGCCGAGCGCGAGGAACTGGAAACCCATTGGAAGCTCTGGGCGCGGCCCGAACAGCTGGCCCCTGACGGCGACTGGCGGACCTGGCTGATCATGGCCGGGCGCGGCTTTGGCAAGACCCGCGCCGGGGCCGAATGGGTGCGCAGCGTTGCCGAGGTCGATCCGAACGCCCGCATTGCCCTTGTCGGCGCGAGCCTGCCCGAAGTGCGCGCGGTCATGGTCGAGGGCGAGAGCGGCCTCCTTGCCATCTGCCCCGCGCGCCGCCGCCCTGTCTTTGAACCCTCGCTGCGCCGCCTCGTCTGGCCCAATGGCGCACAGGCCCTTCTGTTCTCCGCCGCTGAGCCCGAATCCCTGCGCGGTCCCCAGCACAGCCACGCCTGGTGCGACGAAATCGCCAAGTGGGACAATGCCTCCGAGCGCGCGGTGCGCGCCTACGACAACCTCGTCCTGGGCCTGCGCCTGGGTGAACGCCCCCAGCTTGCCGCCACTACCACGCCGCGCGCGGTGCCCCTCGTCACCCGGTTGCTTGCGGAACCGGACGAAACGCTCGCCATTACCCGTGGCCGCACCGAAGACAACGCGGCCAACCTGCCGCCCACCTTTCTCTCCCACGTGCGCCGCGCCTACGGGCAAAGTCAGCTGGGTCGCCAGGAGCTCGACGGCGAACTTCTCGCCGACATCGATGGCGCACTGTGGAGCCGCGCGCACCTCGAAGCCTGCCGCGGAGCCTCACCTACCGACCTCATACGCGTTGTCGTGGGGGTCGACCCTCCCGCGTCGGCAGGCGGCGATGCCTGCGGAATCGTGGTCGCGGGTCTCGATTCGACGGGCCGTGCCCATGTCCTCGCCGATGCCTCGGTGCGCAAGGCCAGCCCCGAGCGCTGGGCCCGTGCGGCCGCTACCGCCGCCTCGGCCTGGCAGGCCGAACGCGTCATTGCCGAAGCCAACCAGGGCGGCGCGATGGTCGCCAGCGTCCTGCGCGCCGCAGACTTCGCCCTCCCCTTGCGCCTCGTCCATGCCAGCCGGGGCAAGGTTGCCCGCGCCGAACCTGTTGCCGCGCTCTACGAAGCGGGCCGGGTACGTCACGCGGGAACCTTCCCCGATCTCGAGGACGAGATGTGCGGGCTTCTGGCCGGAGGTACCTACCAGGGTCCCGGCCGCTCGCCCGACCGCGCCGATGCGCTGGTCTGGGCACTCACCGAATTGCTTCTGGGCAAGAGCGTGCAGCCGCGCGTGCGCCTCGCCTGATACGGAGGGAGCCCTCTCCATCAGGCCTTCCGCCCCCTCCCCCTCCCATCTCTTTGCTTGTCCCGCTTGCGGGAGAAAGGCCGGTCATGTCCTTCCTCGATACGCTTGCCGCCGCCTTCAAGGGTGAAACCGCGCGCGTGCCGCTGGCGCGCGGCGCCGCCTCGCCCTGGTACTTCGCCGAGGGAGGCTCGGGCCGCGCGCCCTATGAGTACACCGGCTCCGTCCAGCGCGCCTACCTCGAGAACCCGGTCGCCCAGCGCGCCGTGCGCCTAGTGGCCGAAGGCATCGCGGGCGCGCCGCTCAAGCCAGCCGACCCCGCCCTCGCCCGGCTGGTGAACGCGACCAGCGCGGGCCAGTCGCTGCTCGAAACGCTCGCCGCGCAGCTGCTTCTTCACGGCAATGCCTACGTACAGATCCTGAAGGATGCGCGTGGCTACCCTGTCGAGCTCTTCGCCCTGCGCCCCGAGCGCATCACCGTCCTTGCCGGTAGCGACGGCTGGCCAACGGCCTACAGCTACGAGGTCGCGGGCAAGCGCATTACGATCCCCGCTCTGGATGAGGACGCCTCGCCCAACCTCGTCCATATCCGCCACTTCCATCCCGGCGACGACCATTACGGCGCGGGCTGCCTGTGTGCCGCCGATCAGGCCGTCGCCACCCACAACGCAGCCTCGGAATGGAACCGCCAGCTGCTCGAGAACGCGGCCCGCCCCTCGGGCGCGCTGGTCTACGACACGGGCGAGGGCACGCCCCTCAGCCCCGACCAGTTCGAACGCCTCAAGAGCGAGCTTTCCAGCGCCTTTTCGGGCGTGGGTAACGCTGGACGCCCCATGCTGCTCGAAGGCGGGCTTACCTGGCAGGCCATGGCGATGAGCCCGGCGGACATGGACTTCGCAACACTGAAAGCTGCCGCCGCGCGCGACGTAGCGCTCGCCTTCGGGGTTCCCCCAATGCTGCTGGGCCTGCCCGGCGATGCGACCTATGCCAACTACCGCGAGGCCAACCGCGCGCTCTGGCGCCTGACCCTCCTGCCGCTAGCCGCCAAGCTGCTGGCCGGCCTGAGCGAAGCCCTCAGCCCCTGGTTTCCCGAAGCCGATCTCGCCATCGACCTCGACCGAGTGCCTGCGCTGGCCGAGGACCGCGAGCGGCTCTGGGCGCAGGTCTCCGACGCCGATTTCCTCGACGTGGACGAGAAGCGCGCCCTGCTCGGCCTATCGCCCCGTTCGTCCTCGCGCGCCACTTTGCCCACCGCCACGACTGGCCATCCGGAGAACAAATCATGAATCAGAAGGATATGCTGGTCGGCCTGATCGCGCAGGCCGCTGCCGAAGGTTCGGACCTGGTGACGCTGCGCGCGATCGTCGAAGAGGCGAGCGAAGTGGGCGCACAGCGCATGCTGGCCCTCATCGGCCTCGATGACGACACTGCACCCGAGGACCTCTGCGAACTGCGCGAATTGCTGCGGGCCTGGCGCGATGCCAAGACCAGCGCGCGCAACGCCGCGGTCGGCTGGGCGGTGCGCGGGTTCCTCGCCCTGCTCTTGCTCGGCCTTGCAGTCCGGCTCGGCGCAACAGAGATGCTGCGGTGATCGCGCCTGCCCCGTTTACCCACGCGCCCGCGCGCAGCTCCACCTTGCGCTTTGCAGGCTACGCAGCCCTCTTCGACACACCCGATGCCGGCCGCGACACGATCCGACGCGGCGCCTTCGCCCGCACCCTGGCCGCGCGCGAGGACCCGTTGCCGCTCCTGTGGCAACACCGCGCGGACCTGCGCATCGGTTGGATCGAGGCCGTTTCCGAGGATGCCCGGGGCCTTCGCGTGATTGCCGCGCTCGACCGGCCCGAGGCCGCCCCTGGCCTTGCCCTGAAGCGCGGGAACGTGACCGGCCTCTCCTTCGGCTACCGGGCCCGCACCAGCCGAACCGGGCCTGCAGGCCGCGAGTTACTCGCCGTCGACCTCTTCGAGGTGAGCCTCGTCACCCACCCCATGCAGCACGGCGCGCGCGTCCACCTCGTCTCCTGAGGTCCGCGCGCCCCGCTCCCCTTCCTTCCCCGTTTCCCTGCCGCCCGTCGCGGGCGGCTCCACTCCCCGCGAAAGGTGATACCCCATGGAAAATTCCGTCCCGGCCGAATCGCTCGATTCGTCCTTTGACCTCGTCACCCGCATGGATGCGACCGAACAGAGCGTCGAGGCTCTGCGCGGCGATGTTGACGAGGTGAAGGCGCGCCTCGATCGCGTCAGCCGTGCCGCGGCCCGCCCTGTCATCGCCGGCTCCGCCGAAGGCGCGCCGAGCCTGGAACTCAAGGGCTTCGTCGATGGCTACCTGCGCGCCGGGCGCGAGACCGAGTGGAAGTCGATCTCCGGCGCCGTCCCCGCCGACGGCGGCTATGCCGTCCCGCGCGAGATCGATGCACTCATCGCCGCGCGCCTCAAGGCGGTCAGCCCGATCCGTTCGATCGCGCAGGTCGTCCAGACCGGCTCGGCGGGCTACCGCAAGCTGATCTCGACCGGCGGCACCGCATCGGGCTGGGTCAGCGAGACCGCCGCGCGCCCCGAAACAGACTCGCCCAGCTTCGCCGAGATCGCCCCGCCGACGGGTGAACTCTATGCCAACCCGGCCGCCAGTCAGGCCATGCTCGACGATGCCGGCTTCGACTTGCCCACCTGGCTCGCCGACGAGATCGCGACCGAGTTCGCGCGCGCCGAAGGGGCTGCCTTCGTATCGGGTTCGGGCACCAACCAGCCCCGCGGCTTCATCACCGGCACGACCAGCACGGCGGGCGATGCCACGCGCCAGTTCGGCACGCTCCAGCATGTTGTCTCGGGCAACGCCAGCACGCTTGGCGCAAACCCGGAGCTCAAGCTGATCGATCTCGTCCACGCGCTCAAGGCCGGGCATCGCCAGGGCGCAAGCTGGGTGATGAACGCGCAGACCCTGGCCCTGGTGCGCAAGCTCAAGACCAGCGACGGCGCCTTCCTGTGGCAGCCCGGCCTTGTCGATGGCCAGCCCGACCGCCTGCTCGGCTACCCAGTCGTCGAGGCCTCGGACATGCCCGACGTGGCCGCGAACGCCACCCCGATCGCCTTTGGCAACTTCCGCGCGGGCTACCTCATCGCCGAGCGCAGCGCGACCGCGATCCTGCGCGATCCGTTCACAAACAAGCCTTTCGTCCACTTCTACGCGACCAAGCGCGTGGGCGGCCAGGTGCTCGATTCCGACGCGATCAAGCTGCTCAAGATCGCGGCCTGATCCACCTCGGCGCAAGATGCGCACAGAAGGACGGCTTCTTCCCTCGTCCGGAAGCCTTCCTTCCGCGCCTGGCGGGCCTTCCCCTCCCCGCTCGCCCTTGCGCCCGGCCCGCGCCGCCTGCCTTCCCCTCGGACGGCGCGGGCCCTTCTTTTCTTTGATCTCTCCCGCCCACGACAACGATCGGAGATGCCGATGAACCGGGTCATCCTTACGCCGGCCGCGCTGCCGTCATCGGCGCTTGCCGAGCTCAAGCAGTGGCTCGGCATCACGACCGGGTACGATGACGATGCGCTGGCCAGCCTGCTCGGCGCCGCGCTCGAGACCTGCGAAGCCTTTACCGGCCTGCTCCCACTCGAAAGCACCTGCGAGGAAGTCCTCCCCTCCTCGCGCGACTGGACCAGCCTTGCCACCCGCCCGGTGCAGGCCATCACCGCGCTCGAGATCCTCGGCGCAGACGGCTCCCGCACCCCTGTCCCGGCCAGCGACTATGCGCTCGACCTCGAGGCGGACGGGACGGGCCGCGTGCACCTTCTGTCTTTTGCCGCAGGCCGCCTCGCCGTCCGCTTCACCGCAGGGCTCGCGGCCGACTGGGACGCCCTGCCCGACACCTTGCGCCACGGCATCGTACGCCTCGCCGCCCACCAGCATCGCGAGCGCGAGGGCGGCGGCGCCTCGCCCCTGCCGCCGGCCTCGGTCGCGGCGCTGTGGCGGCCCTGGCGCCGGATGCGCCTAGCATGAGCGCACGGCGCCTTGAAGGCGACAGCGCAAACAGCTTCGAGCCGCTCGCCCGCGACCTGACGCGAAAGGCCCGGCGTCTTGCCGAGACCACGCTCGCCGCACGCCGTTTGGCGTCCAGCGACGGCGATGCCCCCTGGCGCCGCGCGGACCTCGTCTGGCCGCTTTTCGGGAAAGGATGACAGATGGAAGAAATGCTCCTTCGCGCCGCCCTTCTTACCTGGCTCCAAGGCGACCCGGCCCTTTCCGGCTCCCTCAACGCCATCTGCGAGGAAGCCCCCTCGCGCGCCAGCCTGCCCTGGCTGGCGATCGCCACCAGCGCCAGCACCGATTGGAGCAGCAAGACCCACCGCGGCCGCGAGGTGCGCGTGGCGCTTGAACTACAGGGCCGTGGCGATGTCCCCGCCAGCATGGCCGCGCTCGTCGCCAACATCGAGGCGCGCATCGAAAACCTACCCGCCGCGCACGAAGGCATCGAGATCGTCACGTCCCGTTTTCTGCGCGCCCGCTCCGAGCAGCGTCCCGGCAACCGCCGCGCGGTGCTTCTCGAATACGCCTTCCGGCTCATCGCCAGCTGATCCCTTCCCCACAGGAGACCCGACATGACCGCCCAGAAAGGCAGTGCGTTCCTGCTCAAGATTTCCGACGGCGCCAATCCGCCGACCTATCAGACCGTCGCGGGCCTGCGCACCACGCAGATGTCGGTAACCGGCGAGACAGTGGTCACTACCCACAAGGGCAGCGGGGGCTGGCGTGAGCTGCTCTCGGGCGCAGGGACCCGCACGGTCTCGGTCAGCGCGGCGGGCATCTTCCTGGGCAGCGCGGCCGAAGCGCGCATCCGGGTCAACGCGATGGAAGGCACACTTGACGACTACGAACTGAGCTTCGAGGACGGCGAGAAGCTGCGTGGCCGCTTCCTCGTCCAGCGCCTGGACTATGCGGGCGATTTCAACGGTGAGCGCAACTACACGCTCCAGCTGGAAAGCTCGGGCGCGATCGCGGCCGCATGAGCGCGCCTGCCAACCCCTTGCGCGGCGAAGCCACGCTGGAGATCGCAGGTCAGGCGCATGTCTTGCGCCCCTCGTTCGCCGCGCTGGTTGCCGCCGAAGAGGAACTGGGGCCGCTCTATGCCCTGGTCGAACGGGCGGGCGAGGGCCAACTGCGGCTGGGCGAAGTGGCGACGCTGTTCTGGCACTGCCTCCAGCCGGCCACGGCCTTCCCGCGCGAAGCCGTGGGCGAGGCTGTCGCCCGGCTGGGTCTGGCCCGCTGTGCCGTCCCGTTACGCACCCTGCTCGGCCAGATCCTCAAGGGCACGGTGTGAGCGAGACCCCGGTGCGGTTCGGGGCCGGTGCCACCCGCCTGTGCGCCCTTTCCGCCCGCCTGCTGGGCTGGCGACCACATGAGTTCTGGAATGCCACCCCCGAGGAATTGGCGACGATCCTCCAGCCCGCGACCGATGCCCCTTCCCAAGGGCTCGACCGCGCCACCCTCAACGCCATGATGGAGCGAGACAATGAGCGATGACATGGACGAACTCCTGATCGAGGTACGCGCGAGCACCCAGGCCTTTGCCCGCGACATCGCGGTCCTGCGCGGCGAGATCGACACCGGCCTTGGCGATGGCTTTGCCCGCGCAGGCGATCGCTTCGAGCGCAGTCTGACCGGGGCGATCCGCCGCGGTAGCCTGGGCTTCGAGGATCTCAAGAGTGCCGCCTTCTCCGCCTTTGACGCCATTGCCGCGCAAGGCATGACCACGCTGATCGGCGCGGTTAGTGGCGGCAGCGGCGCGGGCGGCGCCCTGGCCGGTCTGGTCCCGGGGCTGCTCGGGCTGCCTGGCCGGGCGACCGGCGGGAACGTGGCGCCTGGCCAGGGCTATCTCGTGGGCGAACGGGGGCCGGAAGTTTTCGTGCCCACTTCGGCGGGCCGCATCGAGACCGCAGAAAACCGCCAGCCGCCGCGCGACGTACGCGTGGCCATCTCGCTTGCGGGGGAGCGCGGCGCGAGCACCCCGCGCGCCTTGCAGCGCTCCTCGCGCCAGATTGCAAGCTCTGTACGCCGTGCGCTCACCGCCTCCTGACGTTTCGGTCATCCACTCTATCGCCGACGAGGAACCCGCCCATGGCCTTCTGGCTTGCCGACAGTCGCAAAGGACAGGACAGTGACTGGATCCAGCGCTTCGATCCACGCTTCTGGACCGTCAACTACCCCCGCCCCATGGTCGCGACAATCCTCTCGACTGGCCCCGATTCCCTGCGCGTCGAGGCCAGTTTCCTGCGCGAGATCGACCTTGGCGGTCTCATCTGGGCAAGCGAGGACACGCTCGACCACCCGCTCCTCGCTTACCGCACCGACCGTGACTACTCCCACACGCACCTCAGCTTCCGCTGGCGTTCGGGCGGCGTGCTGGCGCTCGATGCGGTCAATGGCCCGACGCTGACCATCGAGGGGCGCGACTCGCAAGGGACGGCGCGCACCTGGTACGTGCGTCTCTGGAACTATGCGCAGGGCAGCCCAGAGGATGCGGTGATTACGCTGCCCTTCTCGCAGCTTGAAGGTGGCTTCTCTCTTCCGGCGGACTCCGATCCGGTGTGGCCGGGTGATATCGACCGGATGTTCATCTCCTTCGCGCCGCCGGGCTACGTTGCCGGCAGCGAAACCCCGCTCCCCGCCGAGGCGGAAGGCTGGATCGAAGTGAGCGCGATCAGCTGCGATGGCGAGCGCGCCATGCTGGAGATCGGCGACGTTTTCCTGCCCCCGCACGGCCTTGCCATCGCGACCGGCTATGATGACGACGGCGTCCAGACCCCGGCCCGGCTCGTGCGCACCATACGCCAGCTCGGCTATCGCGGCACGGTCCTGCACTACGTGGGCATGAGCCATTTCTTCCGCCTGGCCCAGGCCTCGGGCGACTTTCTGGTCTCGACGTCCGGCGATCCGCTCAACACCCCCACCCGCACCTGGCATGCGGCCTTCTTCGCCGCGTGCGCCGCGCAAGGATTTCGCCCGATCGCGTCCCTTTCCTACGAACTTTTCGCCCAGCACTGCCCGGATGACTGGATGCAGCGCGACCATCTGGGCAATCCGGCGCTCACCGGCTGGGAGCCACCGTCCTCGTTGCTCTCCCCCGCCCACGCCCAGGCAATGACCTGGCTGCAATTGGTCGGCGGTTCCTTTGCCCAGCTGATGGCGGACGCGGGGTGCGAGGTCCGCTTTCAGGTCGGCGAGCCCTGGTGGTGGACGACCGCAGAGGGAAGCATCTGCCTCTACGATGCGGCATCGTCCGCAGCTCTGGGCGGCGATCCCGTGACCATCCCGGACATGCGCGAGCCCCTCACTCCCGCACAGACCGACCTGCTCGATGCCGCCGGAGCCCTGCTCGCGCAATCCACCGCCGCGCTGGTGAGCGCAGTTCGCGCCGCCGTCGCGCCCGATCCCGTCGAAGCGCTGGCGCTCGTCTTCACCCCCACGATCCTCGCCCCTTCGATGCCCGAACTCTACCGCGCCAATTTGCCCGTTGGCTGGGCGGCCCCGGCCTTCGACCGTCTCCAGGTCGAGGACTACGACTGGCTCACTGAGGGGCGCGATGCCGCGCGCCGCCGCGCCTACGAGACGGTGAACACACGCCTGGGCTATCCCCCGACAGAGCAGGACTACCTCGCGGGCTTCGTCCTTGATCCTGACGACGCCGACCTGTGGCGGCGGATCGATGACGGCATCGACGAAGCCCAGGCCCGCAGTCCCCACGAGATCATTGTCTGGGCGCTGCCCCAGATCATGCGCGATGGCTACGTGCGCCTTCCCGCGCCCCCTCCCCCCCCGACCGGAGACGAGGCAATGCAGGCCTTCGACGATATCCTCTATCCTCTCGCGCTCGGCCGCGATGCCACCGTGACCCCCGAATTCTCGACCAGCGTCTCGGTGACCGCTTCGGGCTTCGAGCGCCGCAACAGCCTCTGGGCCAATGCCCGCCTGCGCTTCGACGTGGGGCCAGGCGTGCGCTCGGAAGCCGAACTGGGCACGCTCATCGCCTTCTTCCGTGCTCGCCGTGGTCCCGCGCGTGGCTTTCGCCTGCGCGATCCCAGCGACTTCAGCTCGGCCAGCATGGTCGACACCCCCACCGAGCTCGACCAGGAACTGGGAGAGGGAGATGGCCTGCGCGCCGATTTCGCGCTTCTCAAGTGCTATGGCGAAGGCGAGGCCCTGCAAGTGCGCCGGATTACCCGGCCCGATGCCGCAAGCGTGCTCGTCTCGCTCGATGGCGTGGTCCAGAAGGGCAACTGGACCCTTTTGCCTGGCGGCGTGATCACCTTCGACGAAGCGCCTCCAGCAGGAAGCGTGGTACGCGCCGGCTTCCTCTTCGATGTGCCCGTGCGTTTTGCCGATGACCAGCTCGAAATTTCCGGCTCCTCGTTCGCCGCCGGCGAGGCTCCCAGCGTGCCCATCGTCGAAATCCGGGAGGCCATGTGATGCGCACCTGGTTTTCCGAGGAGCTTGAAACCGTAGCCCTTTTTTGGCGCATCCTGCGCCGCGACGGCGTCACTCTGGGTTTCACCACCCACGATGCGGACTTGTGGTTCGATGGGGTCCTCCACCGCGCCTCGCCCGGAATGCTGCCCTCCTCGATCCGCCGTTCAGCCGGGTTCGAACCGGACAGCGCCGACGTGCGCGGGGCCATCACCCATGGTTCGATCACCCAGGAGGATCTTGAGCAGGGTCGCTTCGACGGCGCAGGGGTACGTATTGGCCTTGTCGACTGGGAAACCTTCGAGCACCACCTGCTCTACACCGGAAGCCTTGGCACCATCCTCGAAAGCGACGGCGGCTTCGAGGCTCAGCTTTCCTCGCGCAAGAGCGAACTCGCGCGCGACACCCTGCCGCGCACCAGCCCTTCGTGCCGCGCGGAATTTGCAGGACCTGGCTGCAACCTCAGCGCGCGTCGCTTCGAAACCGAGACGCACATCCTCGATGCCAACGAAGAGGAAAATAGCGTCACGCCTGCGAGCCTCACCGATCCTGTCCTGTTTACGGGCGGCACCCTGCGCTGGCTCGATGGCGCACGCACGGGCCAGATCGTCACCATTCTCGGCGTGACCGCTGAGGGCGCGCTGGTGCTCGACCAAGCGATGGAGCCGGCTCCCTTGCCAGGCACACCCGTGCGCCTGCGCGAGGGCTGCGACCACACGCTGAACACCTGCTCCACCCGCTTTGCCAACGCCATCAATTTCAGGGGCGAGCCGCACCTGCCCGGCAACGACCTGCTTCAGCGTTACCCTTCCGCCCTGTGACCCGCGCCACGCACCTCGCTTCTACTCCTGCCGCCCTGATCGAAGCCGCGCGCGCTCTCGTAGGCACGCCCTTCCGACTATGCGGGCGTAATCCGGCGACGGGACTGGACTGCGCAGGCCTCATCGGCGCCGCATTGGCGAGACTGGACCGGCCACTCGCACTACCGGCGCGCTATACGCTGCGCTCCGAGCAGCCCCCCGATGCCGGGAGCATTCTCGCTGCCGCCGGACTGCACCCAGCTCTTGGCAAGCCAGCGCCCGGAGACATCGCGATGGTCCGCACCTGTACATGCCAATACCATTTCCTCATCCACAGCGCGCCCGACAGCAACATCGCGATCCATGCCCATGCGGGCCTCCGCCGCATCGTCGAGGGTCCGCTGCCTGCCTCCTGGCGGCAGCTTGGTGCCTGGCGCCTTCCCTCTCTCTCCTCCTGATCCACTCCTGCGGGATGCTTTCCTCATGGCCACACTTGTCTTCAGCGCGGCGGGCACGGCCCTTGCCGGTCCCGTTGGCGGAGCCATCGGTTCGCTTGTCGGACGCCAGATCGACGGCGCGCTCTTTGCCTCGTCCCGCCAGGGACCCCGCCTGAGCGAACTCGATGCGACGCGCTCGACCTATGGCGAGGTCCTCCCCCGCCACTACGGCGCGATGCGCGTCGCGGGCAGCATGATCTGGGCCACCGAACTCACCGAACACAGCGAGACAGTGGGCACCGGCAAGGGTTCCCCTGCCCTTTCCACCTACTCGTATAGTGCAAGCTTCGCCGTTGCGCTTGCCAGCCGTCCGATTGAGGGCATTGGGCGTATCTGGGCTGACGGCAAACTGCTGCGCGGCGCGCAGGGGGACCTCAAGGCCGGCGGCACCGTGCGCGTTCACACAGGACGCGGGGACCAGCCCCTCGACCCCCTGCTTGCCAGCGCCGAGGGTACACAAAGCTGCCCCGCCTATCGTGGCCTTGCCTACGTCGTTTTCGAGGATCTGCAGCTCGCCGACTTCTACAACCGTATTCCTGGCCTGACCTTCGAAGTCTTCGCGGGCGATACGGTCCACCTGCAGGATATCCTCGACGACGCGCTCGAGGCCTGCGAGACCAGCGCCCAGCTGCCGGAACTGACAGGCTTCAGCTGTTCAGGTCCGGTGGTGGAAAGCCTTCAGGCGCTCGACGCGGTCTTCCCCCTCGACACCGACGCCTCGGGCGAGACCCTGATCTTGCGCCAGGAAAGCGCTACGGGCGCAATGAAGACACTCGGCGCTGCCGCCGTGCCCGAGGACCAGGACGGGTTCGGCGCGCGGAGCGGCTTTGCCAGGAGCCGCCGCGAAGCCGCACCAAGCCCGCTTGCACTCCTTCGCTACTACGACCAGGATCGGGACTACCTGCCCGGAGTGCAGCGCGTTGCCGGGCGTCCCGCCCCAGGCGCGCCAGTCGGCATCGACCTGCCCGCGAGCCTCGATGCAGTCAGTGCCGCCCGCCTGATCCACCGTGCGCACCGGCGTGCGGAGCGCGCACGCGATACGATTGCCTGGCGCACGACCGAACTCGATCCCGCCATTGCGCCGGGCGTCGAAGTGCGCCTACCGGAACATTCCGGCACATGGCGCGTGCGCGCCTGGGAGTGGTGCGAGGCGGGCGTCGAGCTGGAGTTGGAGCGCCGCCTGCCCACAGCAGCACTGGATACCACTCCTCTGACCGGGACCTCGGGTCGCTATGCCCCTCCCGTGGACCTGCCCCCGGGCGAAACCCAATTGGTGGCGTTCGAACTTCCCTTGGACAGCGCCAGCGCGCACAGCGCCGCACCGCGGCCCCACGTAGCGGCCTCCTCCTCCAGCGCAGGCTGGCCGGGCGCCGCGCTCTATGCCGATCCCGGCAGCGGAGCGCTGGAACCGCTCGGCTCGACCGGACGGACGCGGGCCCTGATGGGGGTTACCACCAATGCTCTCGCCCCAGCCAGTTTGCTTCTGCTCGACCGGACGTCCTGGCTCGATGTCACCCTTCCTGATCCCGCAATGGTTTTGAGTGGAGCGAACACGGCCGAACTCGCCCAAGGCGTCAATCTCGCGCTTGTTGGCGAAGAACTTGTCCAGTTCGCCGAGGCGAACCTGATAGGCCCTGGCTCATGGCGGCTCTCCGGCTTCCTGCGCGGCCTCGCTGGCAGCGAGGCTGGCCTGGCGGGCCATGCCACGGGCGAGCCCTTTGCCCTTCTCGACACCGCCATCCGCCCCCTCGACGCAGCTCTTCTGGGCAGCGCAGCGGAGCGCGAGGTCGTCGCACTGGGGCGCGGCGATGCCGCACCGGTACGCACCAAGGTGCACCTTGATGGCATCACACAGCGTCCGCTCGCCCCGGTCCATCCGCGCCGCACGCGCCTTCCCGATGGAACCGTCCGCTTTACCTGGACACGCCGCGCGCGCGGCGCATGGCGCTGGGCCGACACACTCGACGTTCCGCTGGTGGAGGAGACCGAGATCTACCTCCTGACTCTGGGGAACCCCGAACAGCCACTGGCCTCCTGGCAGGTCCAGGAGCCCCGGATCGAGATTTCACCGGCGATGGCCGCCACTCTCGGCGAAGCTGCCAACACAGCGCAGTTGCACGTGCGCCAGGCAGGCTCCCACGCCCTCTCCCCGGCCCTCCTCCTGGGCACTCTCGAGCCGGCCTGACGCATTGCCCTGCCCACGACCGAAACCGTTCCAAGGAGTGCAAGCATGACAGACTCGGTTACCTTTAATGCCGCCAGCCCCCGCTACACCTTGCCGCTGCTTTTTCAGGGGCAGGCGCAGAAGGAATTTTTTATCAACGAGGCCCTTTTTCGTCTCGACGCCTTGCTGCACACCACGGTCGAGGGTGTAGCTGCAACACCCCCTGCCACTGCCGAAGATGGGCAAGCCTGGCTGATCGGCGCAGGCGCCACAGGCGAATGGGCGGGCCACGACGAATCCTTGGCCTGCAGGCAGGGGGGGCAATGGCTCTTCGTGCCGCCCCGGGATGGTCTGCGTATTTACGACATAGCCGCTGCACAGGAACGATTTTTCCAGGCAGGCTGGAAAAAAACGCAAAGTGTTCAGGAACCAAACGGAGGGGCGGTGGTTGACATCGAAGCAAGGGCCGCGGTCACGCAATTGGTCTCGGCCCTGCAGATCCTGGGCATTCTCCCAGGGGCTTGATGGGCAACCAAGGACGAGGGCAAAGGGGCAATGCAAAATTACCGCTGCGGTAGCGATGCGCGGCCAACGACCCTTTCCGGCGTGACATTCTTGCAACAGTGGTCCGCAATGTGCGCTTGCGCGCAGATTGTTGAAGGGTTAGAGACTCTTCGCACTCGGTGGCTCCAAATCTCTATCAGTAGGGGAAACGTATGAGGAAACTCGTCATTGGACTGGCGCTGGCTTCGACAGCTATCGCCACTCCCGCGCTCGCGCGCGATGGCGCATGGTATGTCGAGCTCGATTTCGGCGCCATGATCGTCGAAGATGCTGACGCTGACATCAATGGTGTCGACAACGTTGGCCAGTTCGACTTCAACACCGGCTTTGATGGCGGTGGCGTGGTTGGCTACGACTTCGGGGCATTCCGTCTCGAAACCGAAGCCAGCTACCGCGAAGCTAGCGTCGACAACTATGTCGATTACGCTGGTCCGGCTGCATACCTCGGCGACGCCAATGCGCTGTCGTTCATGGTCAACGGCCTTCTCGACTTCGGTCCCGACGACGGCCTCCAGGGCTTTGTCGGCGGTGGCGCCGGTGTCGCACGCGTCAGCTACGATCTCGTTGACGACAGCGACACGGGCTTCGCATGGCAGGTTCTCGCGGGTGTTCGCGCTCCGCTTTCGAACCATGTCGATGTCGGCCTGAAGTATCGCTTCTTCAACGCTGACAACATCGATCTGGTGACCACGGCAGGCGACAGCCTGGAAACCCGCTGGCGTTCGCACTCGCTGATGGGCACCATCAGCTACAACTTCGGTGAGGAAGCGGCTCCGCCGCCGCCGCCGCCGCCGCAGGTTGTCTGCAACAAGGGCCCGTACATCGTGTTCTTCGATTGGGACAGCTCGGACATCACGCCTGAGGCCGCCACGGTCCTCGACAGCGCGATCACGGCTTACGGCAACTGCGACAACGTTCCGATCATGCTCGCTGGCTACACCGACTCGTCGGGCGCCAAGACCTACAACATGGGTCTTTCCGAGCGTCGTAACGACTCGGTTCAGGCTTACCTGACCTCGCACGGCATCCCGGGTACGGCGATCTCGAGCGAAGGCTTCGGCGAAGAGAACCAGCGCGTTCCCACCGCCGACGGCGTCCGCGAACTGCAGAACCGCCGCGTCGAAATCACTTACGGTCCGGGTTCGGGCATGTAAGCTGACCGGCAACGGTACAAAGATCAGGGGGCCGGAGAAATCCGGCCCCTTTTTCTTTGGGCAAGGCGCATCTTCCTTCCACGTTCACAGGGGCTGTTGCGAGGAGCCCGGATCGTGATCGCCACCGATCACACAGGGCGACCAACGCGGCTTCAAGCCATGGAGAGAACTCGGCGCGCCCCGCAGCCCTCAAGGATCAGCCGACGCACCCTTCTCAGCCAGGTCGCCAGACGGAACGGCTACCAGCTGGCTTGAGGAGCCCGAGGGCGACGCCCCTCCGATCTATCTATCGTATTCTTGATTGTTCAATTGTGGTCTGCGTGCATGGCCTAACCTCTGGAAACCAGAGTTCCTCGCCGATCAGGCCGCGTAATCGGTCCCATCCATCAGGCCCGCCTGCTCGAAGCCGCCCTTGCGCAAGCGGCAGCTGTCGCACTCCCCACACGCACGCCCATCGGACTGCGGATCGTAGCAGGACCAACTCATCGCCGGGTCCAGGCCGAGCCGAATACATTCACGCGCGATGTCTGCCTTGCCCAGAAACTGGAGCGGCGCGCGAATACGGAACGGCTGCCCTTCCGCCCCGGCCTTTGTCGCCAGGTCGGCGATATTCTCGAATGCGGAAATGAACTCTGGCCGACAATCCGGATAGCCTGAATAGTCGAGTGCATTCACACCAATGAAAATATCACTGGCCCCGATCGCCTCCGCCCAGGCCAGTGTCAGCGACAGAAACACCAGATTGCGCGCCGGGACATAAGTCACCGGAATATCCTCGCCAACACCTTCCTTGGGTACTGCGATGTCGTCCGTGAGTGCAGAGCCTCCGAAGCGGCGTAAATCGAGAGGCAGAATTACATGACGCGCAGCACCGAGGTGCCGCGCAATGGCGCTCGCCGCATCGATCTCGCACTGGTGCCGCTGATTGTAGTCGATCGTGAGCGCGTTGACGCGGTAGCCCTGCTCCCGCGCGAGCGCCGCCGAAACCATTGAATCGAGCCCGCCCGAAAGGAGCACAACGGCATCCTTGACCGAATCCTGTCCTGTAGTCGTCATGCCTCTTGCGCTAGGCTTGAATGTCCCGGCGTGCAAGAACATCACCGATGGCGCTCAGTTCAGCGCGGGCACGTCCCCAGACGCCGACCTTCGGCGGCAAAGGCGAAGGGCAAACCGTTTCGGATCCCTTGGCTGTCGATCTGAATAAGGCCGTCGGTCTCACGCCGGATCGTTGTCCGTCCATAGCCATTTCCGGGACAGGTATACTGGACCGTCACCTCGCTGGGTCGGTCCAGTACGACGACCTGCTCACAATCCAGATCGCTGTGGCGCAGTTGCACCAGATCGCGACCGGAACCAATGCAAATCCGCTCCTCACCGCCGCCAGAGCCACGCATACGCAGCATCCAGTTGCCAGGATCGAGGCGGTCCAGCATCGCCAGAGTTTCACCCTCGCCGAGCGCTGGCCCGGCCATCAGGCCAAACCCGCACAGCCCTGCGAATAGGAACGTCCTGGCAAACTTCTTCATCATCCTCGCTCTCTTGCCGTTGGCGCCCCGGCCATCCCCTAAACCGGAATATTCAATACTTTGGAACAGAACGCACAGTCGACCGGGATGGTGCCATCCTCTTCGCGCATGTCGGCGAGCTGATCGTCGGGAAAGCGCGAAAGGATCGTCTTGTAGTGCTCGACCGTGCAGCGGCAGCCCCGCTGGAGCAGGACGAGCGGCTCGACGCGGACCTCATCCTCCTCGTGAAAGAGGCGCCAAAGAAGCTCTTCCAATGTCAGGACAGGATCGAGCAGCTCATCGCGCTGCACACTGCCGGCCATGACCGAAACGTGCTCCCAGTCGGGATGATCTTCCTGGGCATGCAGCCGTGCCTGGCCTTCTTCCCCATCGGGCAGGAACTGCATGAGGAGCCCGCCTGCCATGCAGCGCTCCCCATTCGAACGCACCGAGATGCGAAGGAGCGTGGGCACCTGCTCGGATTGGGCGAAGTACGCCTCGCACGCATCCGCCAACGAAGACCCTTCGAGCGGCACCACGCCCTGGTAGCGCTTCTTCGTAGCCACCAGATCAAAGGTGATCGCAAGATACCCGGTACCGAACAGGGCCGGGAGATCGAGCTGGAGCTCCTCGTCCTGCATGTTGGCGAACTTCTCGGCATCGAAATGCACATAGCCACGCACTTCGCCATCGCGGTAATCGCAGACCATCATGTCGACCAGGCCGCCCTCCGCTTGCGCCTGGATCGTGAGCTGCGCCCCCTCTTCCTTGAGCAGCGAGCCCATGAGCGAGGTCATCACCAGCGCGTCAGCCAGAAGGTGCTTGACCACGGGCGGATAGGCGTGCGCCGAAAGGACGGTTTCGAGTACCGGCCCGAGGCGAACGACACGTCCACGCGCGTGCCGATTGGGCAGCGAAAAGGCAAGGACCCGGTCGAAACCGGTGTCCTCTCGCGGCAGGGTCGGATCTTCGCTCACAGCTTGCCGAGGCTCCACAGCAGGACCGATTTCTGGCCGTAGAGGCGGTTCTCCGCCTCATCCCAGACCGCCGAGGCCGGACCGTCAATAACCGCGTCAGTGACTTCCTCGTTACGGTGCGCAGGAAGGCAATGCAGGAACATTGCCCCCTCGGCCGCGTGGGCCATGAGGCTCTCGTTGACCTGGTAGGGTTCGAGCGCCTTGATGTGCGCTTCGCCACCCTCTTGGCCCATCGAGACCCACGTGTCGGTGACGACAACCTGCGCGCCGCGCGCCGCTTCGAGCGGATCGTGCGTGATGACGATCTCACCGCCCGCTGCACGGGCCCGGTCGACGAAGCCTGCATCAGGTTCGTACCCCTTGGGCACGGCCAGGCGCAACGTGAACTTCATCAGCCCGGCCGCCTCGATCATCGAATGCGAGACGTTGTTGCCGTCACCCAGCCAGGCCATCTGCAGACCAGGCAGCGCAAAGCCATGCTCGACGATAGTAAGAAGGTCGGCGACAATCTGGCAGGGGTGCGAAAGATCGGTCAGGCCATTGATCACGGGAACGTCCGCGTAGTGCGCCAGCTCTTCGATCTTGGCGTGATCATCGGTGCGGATCATGATGGCATCGACCATACGGCTGAGGACCCGCGCGGTATCCGCGATCGTCTCGCCGCGCCCGATCTGGGTGCTGCCCGCTTCCATGATGATCGTGCTGCCGCCCAGCTGGCGCATGGCCATATCAAAGGACACGCGCGTACGCGTGGAGTTCTTCTCGAAGATCATGGCCAGCGTGTGACCTGCAAGCGGTGCATCACTGTCTGCCTGGCCCTTGGGCCAGCCAGCGCGTACCGCCTTGCGCTCGATCGCATCGTTGATCATCGCGGCGATGGTGTCGCCGCCCGCATCGCTAAGGCTCAGGAAATCGCGCGACATCAGACCGTGTCCTCGGGCGTGTAGCTGGCCGCGGCCGCTGAAAGCTTCTCGAGGAATTCATCGATGTGGCTGTCGTCGATCACCAACGGGGGAATGACGCGCATCACCTGGTCACCTGCCGAAACGGCGAGAACCTGATGGTTGTCGCGCATGTGGGCGACGAAGGGCCGCGGCTCGACCTTCATCTTCAGGCCGAGGAAAAGGCCCTTGCCGCGCACACCCTCGAAAAGCTCGGGGTAATTGCCGATGAACTGCTCGAGACGCGCCTTGAGGCGTTCCCCCTTCGCCCGCACGTCGGCAAGGAAGCTATCCTCGCCCACGACGTCGAGTACGGCGCCGATGGCCGCCATCGCGAACGGGTTGCCACCATAGGTCGAGCCGTGTGTGCCGAAGGTCATGCCCCGCGCCGCCTGCTCGGTGGCGAGGCACGCGCCGACGGGGAAGCCGCCACCAATGCCCTTGGCCGTGGCGAGAATGTCCGGCTCGATCCCGTACTGCTCGTAAGCGTAGAAGGTGCCAGTCCGGCCCACACCGCTCTGAACCTCGTCGAGGATCAGCATGAGGTCATGCTTGTCGCACAGCTCACGCAGGCCCTTGAGGAAGGCTTCGTCCGCAACGCGGATGCCGCCCTCGCCCTGGATCGGCTCGACCAGGAAGCCCGCCGTGTTGGGCCCGATCGCGGCGGCGGCGGCCTCAAGGTCGTTGAAATCGATGTACTTGAAGCCGGGCAGCAGGGGCAGGAAGCCCTTGTGCATCTTCTCCTGGCTCGACGCACTGATTGTCGCCATCGTGCGCCCATGAAAGGCGTTGTTGAAGGTGATCAGCTCGAACTTTTCATCGTTCCCCGCCGACTGGTGGTAGACGCGCGCGGTCTTGATCGCGCACTCGACCGCCTCTGCACCCGAATTCGTGAAGAAAACGGTGTCGGCAAAGGTCAGGTCGACCAGGCGCTGTGCGATGGCCTCACCCTGCGGACTGCCATAGAGATTGGAGACGTGCATCAGCGTCTCGGCCTGCTTCTGGATGGTCGAAATCAGACCTTCGTGCGAATGGCCGAGCGCGTTGACGGCAATCCCGCTCGCGAAATCGAGGAATCGGCGACCATCCTCGCTGATGAGATGGCAATGTTCGCCGCGAACGGGCCGAACACCGCACCGGGGATACACAGGCATCAACGGAGTGATCGACATTTCGAAAAATTCCTCGAGTGAAGTTTGAAGGAAGGGGGGGGGAATCAAACGCAAACGACAAATGGCGGCCCTTGCAGGACCGCCATTTGCGCGCTTCTAGGCTTTTGCAGCCCCCCGGTCAAATAACCGGGGACCTACCCGCCGGGATCAACCCTGGAGCGGCGTCAGGTTGACCGCCGAGTACTTGCCTCGTCGATCGACCTCGATGTCGAATTCCAAACGGTCGCCCTCATTGAGGCCGGTCATGCCGGAACGTTCCACGGCACTGATGTGCACGAAGGCATCCTGCTGACCATCATCGCGGGTAATGAAGCCGAAGCCCTTCATCGAGTTGAAGAACTTGACCGTCCCCGTAGCTTTTTCGCCCGTCAGCTGACGCTGGGGCGCAGCATCGCGCTTCTGGACCGGGATCACGTCGCCCACGACCGAGAGATCGCTGGCCGAGACCTTGCCGCCACGATCGACGAGCTGGAACTCAAGCTGCTGGCCTTCGGCGAGACCTTCAAGGCCTGCACGCTCCACCGCGCTGATGTGTACGAAGACATCGTCCCCGCCTTCATCGCGCTGGATGAAGCCAAAACCCTTCGAGGCGTTGAAGAACTTGACGACGCCGCGGCCCTGGCCGACGACCTGTGCGGGCATGCCGCCACCACGGCCACCACCGCCGCCGCCACGCGGTGCGCCGCCGCCGAAGCCGCCACCGCCGCTGCGCGCGCCACCGCGGTCATCGAAACCGCCGCCGCCACCGCCGAAGCGATCACCACCGCCTCCAAAGCGGTCGCCCCCGCCGAAACGGTCACCACCGCCGAAACGGTCCTGTCCGGCAAAGAAGGGATCAAATTCGTCCTCTCCGAACCGATCCCGCTTGTCGCGTCCCCTTCCGCGACGACCTCTATCAAAACCCATGTTTACGAACGTACCTTCGATGCGTCCTAGTAAGCAGTCACCCGTACACGTGGACGAACCGTGCCGAGAGTCAGCCAGAGTTACCTGCGATTTCCGCAATCGCTCTGCTGCGATTTAGGATTCATACACGAGTCTTGGCCCGATAGCGAACGGAATTACACGCCAATTCGGTCCGGCACCGACAGTCTGAGCCGTTTGAGCGCGAAATTGGGGCTTGCCAGAAGCCCTGACTCACGTTTGATGGGCGAATCATTTCCGCGTCTTACGAGGCGCAAAACGCCGGCCGGAGGCTCGAATCCATGTTCGCCAAAATTACCGATTCCATGTACGCCAGCCCGCAGATCGACGCGTCCGCGATTGCCGAGGCAAAGGCATTGGGCATCACGCTGATTGTCAACAACCGCCCCGAAGGCGAAAGCGACGACCAGACGCCCGGCAGCGAGATCGAAGCGGCAGCGAAGGAAGCGGGCATCGCCTACACGGCCATTCCGATCACCCACGGTGGTTTCAGCGAAGGCCAGGTCGATGCCATGATCGCCGCACTTGAAAGCAGCGAAGGCCCGGCCCTGGGCTACTGCCGCTCGGGCACTCGCTCGACCCTCCTGTGGTCGCTCGCCCGTGCAAAGTCGGGTGACAATCCTGGCGTCATCGCCGCACAGGCCGCCGCAGCAGGCTATGACATCTCGCCAATCCGCCAGATCGTCGACGTGCTGGCAGCCAGCGCGAAAGGCTGACGGAGTTCGTCCAGGGATTCTCAGAAAGCAACTTCAAGGGGCGATCGCTCCTTGCCCCCTAGAATCGACTCCCTCGCCTCCTGACACCGAGGGAGCGCTCGGACGGTGGCTAGACAGTTCGGAGAGCCTGAGGGCTGTGGCACTCGGGCATCATCCTTGTGACTGTCCGCCTTCCTGAAACCTGACGGCAGCTCAGAGCGCGAGATCGCCCTGCTCGCCCGTGCGCACACGCAGCACTTCGGCGAGGTCGAACACAAAGACCTTGCCGTCGCCGATCTCACCCGTGCTCGCCGCCTCCCGCAAGACGCCGATAACCGTGTCGGCAAACGCATCCGACACCGCAATCTCCAGCTTGACCTTGGGCAGCATGTTCGAGGTGTACTCGGCCCCGCGGTAGACTTCCGTCTGCCCCTTCTGACGCCCGACCCCGCTCACCTCGGAAACCGTGAGACCGGACACCCCGGCCTTGTCGAGCGCGGCTTTCACTTCAGTGAACTTGAGCGGTTTGATCACGGCGGTCACGAATTTCATGGCAGTTCCCCATCCTGCTTGGCCTTGGCCCGATCAGGGCAGCTTAGGGACTGCACAACATGCGTCAATCCACGCTGAATTCTCGGAAAACCAGATGAAAAAAGGGCCGGCGCATACGCGTCCGGCCCGGAAAGGTTGTGTTCGCAGGAGGAACATAGTGAGGCTGCGGCGACGGCCTGCGCCGCCGCAGCCAATTCGGTAAGATCAGTTGTAGGCGCGCTCGCCGTGCTCGCCGATGTCGAGACCTTCGTGCTCCACCTCTTCGCTGACGCGCAGGCCGGTGACCAGCTTGGCGACGAAGATGGCGATAACGGTGCCCACACCCGCCCAGACGAGCGAGATCAGGACAGCTTCGATCTGGATGATGACCTGGGCCATCATCGCAGTCGAACCGTCACCGGGGCCACCCAGGCTCGGCTGGTAGACGAAGCCGGTACCGATGGCGCCGATGATGCCGCCCACGCCGTGGATGCCGAAAGCGTCGAGCGAGTCGTCGTAGCCAAGCGCCGGCTTCACCTTCGAGACCATGAAGAAGCAGATAATCGAGGCAATCGCGCCCAGCACAATGGCACCGAACGGGCCCGAGTTCCCGGCTGCCGGGGTCACCGCAACAAGACCCGCGATGATACCCGAGCAGAAGCCCAGGGCCGAACCCTTGTGCCCGGCCAGACGCTCGGCAAGCATCCAGAACAGGCCCGCCGATGCGGTTGCAACGAAAGTATTGATCATGGCAAGGCCTGCGGTGCCATCAGCTTCGAGCTCGGAACCAGCGTTAAAGCCGAACCAGCCCACCCACAGAAGGCCAGTGCCGACCATGGTCAGCGTCAGCGAGTGCGGGGGCATCGGTTCGCTGGGATAGCCCTTGCGCTTGCCCAGAATGATGCACGCAACAAGCGCCGAGACGCCTGCGTTGATGTGGACCACGGTACCGCCCGCAAAGTCGAGTGCGCCCCTGTCGAACAGCAGTCCGCCATCCCACCAGACCATGTGCGCGATCGGGAAGTAGACGATCGTCAGCCACACGGCCACAAAGACCATGGCCGCCGAGAACTTCATGCGCTCAACGGTCGCACCGAATACCAGCGCGGCGGTGATCGCTGCGAAGGTCATCTGGAAGCTGATGAAGACGTATTCGCTGATGACCTCGTCCGAGAACGTGGCCGCAGTGCTGTCGGGCGTGGTCGCCGACAGGAACAGGTTGCCCCAGCTGAAGAAGGCGTTGCCTTCCGGACCGAACGCGGTCGAGTAGCCGTAGATCACCCAGATGAGCATCGCGAGCGCGGCCGCGGCACCAACCTGGGTCATGGTCGAGAGCATGTTCTTGGAACGGGTAAGGCCGCCGTAGAACAGGGCCAGGCCCGGCAGGATCATGAGCAGGACGAGGACCGTCGAGGTCATCATCCAGGCGTTGTTGCCGGGATTGGGCACAGGCGCTGCCACGGCAGCTTCCTGCGCGAAGGCGGGCATAGCAGCGAACAGCGACGCGGTAAGAGCGCCTGCGCCGCCGAGAATCGTGCGGTTCATGTTGGTTAGCCTCCTCAAAGCGCCGTATCGCCGGCCTCGCCGGTGCGGATGCGCACGGCGGACGCGAGGTCGAGAACGAAGATCTTTCCGTCACCGATGGCCTCGGTACTGGCGACCTGCTGGATGGTTTCGACGATCTTGGGCGCCAGTTCGTCCGGCGCGGCCACTTCGATCTTCACCTTCGGCAGCATGTTGGTGGAGTATTCGGCCCCACGGTAGATTTCGGTCTGCCCCTTCTGGCGCCCGAACCCCTTCACTTCGGAAACGGTCATGCCCGCGACCCCGATCGCGCCAAGCGCTTCCCGAACTTCGTCGAGTTTGAAGGGCTTGATGATGGCTATGATGAACTTCATGCCTGTCCCCTGTTTGCTACCGGCCCCACGCCGGCTAAAAACAGATCAGCAAGTTCTATGCCAAATCACCTATTCGGAGATTTACGCCGCTTAACGCACCGGCAACGCTATTTTCGACTGGCGCAAAGCCCGATTCCTGTGCAGCTGCCTAAATTTTAGGCAAGTCAAGCGCAGCAAATACAGGCAGATGGTCAGATCCTATCGCGGTAAGCGCACTGCGATGGACATTTGTTCCACGAAGTTCCCACCCTTCGGATATAATGATGCGATCCAACTGAGCTATCGGCCTGCGGGAGGGAAAACTCCGGCCAGGTGCCAACACCCGCCAATCATGACCGAACTCGCGAAAACAGCCCTTCTGCGACCACTCGTTGAAATCTCCGAGCAATACAGTTGGACATTTCTCGCGGCACTGCGCGATGTGATGGAGTACGCGGCGCACCTGCTGGCGCCGGCGCAACCCCGAAAGATCAAGGTGCATGCCGACCACGCGCACCCTGCGCCCTTCCACCGCAAGATCGGCGCGCACTGCGCCGCGCGGCTCCAGCACGGGCAAGTCGACCGGCGCGGCCTCCAGCAGTTCGATCCCCTTGCGCACCAACAGCGCATTGCCGTGCCAGCCCAGGCTGTCGGGCTTCATCGAAAGCGGAACCGGCGTATAGTCGGTCGCGGCGTGAATGGCATCGAGCGGAAGCGCGGCCATGCGCCGCCCGAAACGGCGGTCCACCTCTTGCAGCGCGACAATGTCAGCATCGACTTCCAGCAAAATTCGCAGGATCCGCTCGTGGTCGCGCCGACGGTCGAGACCGACAGCCTTGTGGATGTTATAGCTGGCAAACGTGAGCGGCACGAAGGCTCCCTTCCCGGCATCAGACAGGCCTTGGCAAGCCAGGAACAGCACGCCCGCTTGCAAGACCTCTCTTTAAGCAAGCCTCGGGAAGGGCTTGAGTTCCGCCCTCAGCGCTCCTTGGTCGCGCTGAAGGTCAACTCCGGGTTGCGCTCCTGCTGGTAGTTCACGTCCCAGGCCGAGCGCGCCATGAAAACAAGGTCCCCGTCGCGGTCACGCGCCAGGTTCATCTTGTTGAAGCTCTCGAACTCGTCGAGCGCCTTGTCGGAGCCCTTGATCCAGCGCGCGGTGTCGAAGGGCGAGGCCTCGAGCATGGCCTCGACCTTGTATTCTGCCTCAAGGCGCGAGATCAGCACTTCGAGCTGGAGCTGGCCCACAACGCCCACGATCCACTGCGCGCCGATCTCGGGGTAGAACACCTGGATCACGCCTTCTTCGGAAAGATCGTCGAGCGCCTTTCGCAGCTGCTTTGTCTTGGTCGGATCCTTGAGCGCCACGCGGCGCAGGATCTCCGGGGCGAAATTGGGCAGGCCGATGTAGCGGATCTTGTTCTTCTCGCTCAGCGTGTCCCCCACGCGCAGGGTACCGTGGTTGGGAATGCCGATAATGTCGCCCGGCTCGGCGGTGTCGGCGATCTCGCGGTCCTGCGCGAAGAACATGATCGGCGAGTGCACGGCGATGGCCTTGCCCAGCCCGGACGGCGTCAGCTTCATGCCCCGCTTGAAAGTGCCCGAGGCAAGACGCATAAACGCAATGCGGTCACGGTGCATTGGGTCCATGTTGGCCTGGACCTTGAAAATGAAGCCGGTGACTTCCGGTGTCTCGGGATCGACGGGGCCTTCCTCGCTCGGCTGGGGACGCGGCGGCGGGGCGTACTGCGAAATGGCTTCGATCAACTCGGTAACGCCAAAGTTCTTGAGCGCGGAACCGAAGTAGACCGGGGTCAGGTCGCCCGCGCGGTACGCCTCAAGATCGAAATCGGGATAGCCGACCTGGGCCAACTCCATTTCCTCGGCGACCTCTTCGGGTAGTTCGACATTCTCGTCGATCTTGCCCAGGAACTCCTTGCTGGGGCCTTCGGGGCGGCTGACCTTGCCGCTCTCGATGTCGTAGATGCCCTGGAACAGGCCACCCATGCCGACCGGCCAGGACATCGGGCACACATCGAGCGCGAGCATGTCAGCCACTTCGTCGAGCAGGTCGAAGCAGGCCCGGCCTTCGCGGTCGACCTTGTTGATGAAGGTGATGATCGGCACCGAACGCAGGCGGCACACCTCGAACAGCTTGCGGGTCTGGGGCTCGATGCCCTTGGCCGCGTCGATCACCATGATCGCCGAATCGACGGCGGTCAGCGTGCGGTAAGTGTCTTCCGAGAAGTCCTCGTGGCCCGGGGTGTCGAGCAGGTTGAAGGTCACCGTCCCGCCATTCGCGTCGGTGCGCTCGAAAGTCATCACCGAGCTCGTCACCGAGATGCCGCGCTGCTGCTCGATCTTCATCCAGTCCGAACGCGCCCGGCGCGCTGCGCCGCGCGCCTTGACCTGGCCTGCAAGGTGGATCGCGCCGCCTTGCAGCAGCAGCTTTTCGGTCAGCGTGGTCTTACCCGCGTCGGGGTGCGAGATAATCGCGAAGGTGCGGCGTGAATTGCTCATGGGCGGGCCTTTACGCGCCCTGTTCGGGTATCGCAACGCCGGGACAGCCAAGAAAGCGGGCGAGAGGCTCCCGCCCGCTCAAAAGCTGGGGCGGATCAGCCCTCTTCCCGCGCGACCTTGAAGCCCGCGAAGGACTGACTGACGGGCATCAGTTCGAGCGTGTTGATGTTGAGGTGCGCAGGCAGGCTCGCGACCCACAGGATCGTCTCGGCAATGTCCGCGCCCGTCATCGGGTTCGCGCCCTGGTAGAGATCGTCCGAGGCCTGCTGGTTGCCGCCGGTCCGTACGACGGTGAACTCAGTCTCCACCATGCCCGGCTCGATCGAGGTGACGCGAACGCCCGTGCCTGCAAGGTCCGAGCGCAGGCCCAGCGAGAACTGGCGCACGAAAGCCTTGGTCCCGCCGTAGACGTTGCCCCCGGTGTAGGGATAGGTCGCCGCAACCGAGGCCAGGTTCACGATCACTCCCTTGCGCGCGATCAACATCGGCAGAAGCTTGTGGGTGAGCGAGACCAGCGCGGTGACGTTGGTGTCGATCATGGTCTTCCACTGCGCGAGGTCGCTCTCCTGCGCCGGGCTGGTACCCAGCGCGAGACCGGCGTTATTCACGAGGCAATCGATCTGGCCGAAATCGGCGGGCAGCAGCGCCAGCGCCTCGTCGCGCGCGGCCTCATCGCAGACATCGAAGGCACAGGCATGGACGTTGTCTGCGCCCAGTTCCTTGACCAGATCGGCCAGACGGTCGGCGCGGCGGCCCGTCGCCACCACGCGCCACCCCGCCTTGACCAGCGCCCGCGCCGTGTCCGCGCCAATCCCCGAGGTTGCTCCGGTAACGAGGGCAGTCTTCATGGGGATCTCCTTGGGACGTATGGGGCGCTAAAATTCGTCAGGCGGCCCGCCAATTCAAGAGGCCGTGCCCCCCAAGTACCTCATCGCGCGCGGAAAAGCACTCCCGCGCGCAACGCATCAGCCCGCGTCGAGAACCGCGATGTGCAATTCGAAGAACCGCGTCTGACCCGCCGGCACCGAGACCACGCCCGGTTTCTCGCGAAAATCGCCTTCAAAGCCGACCGGGTCGGCAATCCCCTGCCAGGGTTCGATGCACAGGAAGTCCGCGCCGGGCTTCTGCCAGATGCCGAGCATGGGGAGTGCTGGGCTCTTGATCGCAATGCGCGGGCCGTTGGTCGGACCGAACTTGACCACGCGGCTGTTGAGCTTGTCCCAGATCAGTGCGTCGGCCTCGAACAATTCGGCGCGCGGCACGAAGGAATTGCCCTTGATCGGCGAGTGCTTGCGGTCTGCGAGCAGCAGGCCGGTGTCGGGATCGAGACGGCGGATGCGGTGCGGCTCGTCCTCGGAGAAGACGATCTTGTGGTCTTCCTTGGCGCCCGCGCCAGGGAGCGGCCAGGCGAACGCCGGGTGGAAACCGATGCTGAAAGGCATCGGCACCTCGCCGCAGTTCTGCACACCCGCACCAATCACCAGCTTCTTTTCGATGAGCCGGAAGTTGACGTTGAGCTTGAACTCGAAGGGGTAGACCGCGCGGGTCGCCTCGCTCGCCCCGAGGCTGAACATCACGCGTTCCTCCTCGGCGATCAGCACCTCGAATTCGCTGTGCCGGGCAAAGCCGTGGCGCGGCAATTCGTATTCGGTGCCGTTCAGGCGATAGCGCCCGTTGTTGAGCCCCCCGACAATCGGGAACAGGATCGGCGCGTGGCCGCCCCAGAATTCCGGATTGCCGTCGGTCATGAACTCACGGCCCTCGCCATCGACGAGGGACCAGAGCTCGGCTCCCAGCGGGTTGATCCGGGCCGTCAGGTCCCCGGAGCGGATAGTGACCAGTTCGCTGTCCGACACGCGTGCGTCTCCTGTCCGTTCGTTGCCTCGCCGCGCGTCAGCCGCGCAGCGTGGCTCCGAGCTTGGCGGCGGCCTGCGTCAACTTCTCGCTGATCGCCTTGAGATCGGCCTCCTTGTAGCTCTTTTCAAGCGGCTGGAGCGTGACTTCAAGAGCGAGCGACTTCTGGCCTTCGGGCACGCCCTGGCCGCGGAAATCGTCGAACAGGCGGGCAGCAACGATGTTCGCTTTGTCTGCGCCCTGCACCATGCGCACCAAGTCGGCGGCGGGAAGCTCGGCGGGGACAAGGAAAGCGAAGTCGCGCGTCACCGACTGAAGCGCGGGCGGGGTGTAGGAGGTGCGGGTAAAGCTTGCCGCGCCCTTCTTGCCCGGGATCGCATCGAGGAAGATCTCGACGAGAACCACGCTACCCGCGATATCGAATTGCTTGGCAAGGGCCGGATGCAGCATGCCAAAGCGCGCGAGCACGTTTTTGGGCCCCAGGCGCAGGGTTGCCGACTGGCCGGGGTGGAACTGAGGGCCTGCCTGGCCCATGATCTGCAGCTTCTCGGCCGGAGCGCCCGCTTCGGCGAGCAGCGCCATGGCTTCGGCCTTGGCGTCGTAAGCGTCGAAGGCGACGGCCTTCCCGGTGGCCCAGCCACGCGGGGTCTTGTCGCCCGCAAGCACGACGCCCAGCGTCATCTTCTCATCGCTCGCCCCGCCCTTGCCGCGCAGGTACCGGCGGCCCAGCTCGAACAGGCGCAGCGAGGAAGATCCACGATCCAGATTGCGCTTGACAGCCGAGATGAGGCCGGGCAGCAGCGAGGGGCGCATGGCCTTGAGATCTTCGCTGATCGGGTTGGCCAGCACCCACAGCTGCGCCTCGCCCGCAAAGGCCTCGGCTTCTGCCTGCGGCAGGAACGACCAGGTCACCGCCTCGTTGAGACCGCGCGCAGCCGCAGCGCGGCGCACCCGGCGCTCCAGCTGCTGCGCCGGGGTCGCGGTGGGAAGGGCAACGCCATCGGCGCGCGGCAGGGCCACGCTCTCGATGTTATCAAGGCCGAAGATGCGCACGACTTCCTCGACGATGTCGGGGGCACCATCGACGTCCGGGCGCCAGCCCGGCACGGTAACGGCCCAGCCCTTGTCGTGTCCCGACTCTTCGGCAACGATCGAAAACCCGAGACTTTCCAGGATCGCCTGCTGCTGCTCGGGCGCGATGACCACACCGCCGAGATCAGCAGTGAGCGCCGGGTCGAAGTGGATAATCTTGGGGGTTGCGGGCGCAGCGCCCACGCGTACGACCTCGGAAACCTCGCCGCCACACAGCGACTGGATCAGCTGGGTCAGGATATGGAGGCCGGTGTCGAGGAAGGCCGGATCGATGCCACGCTCGAAGCGCGCACGTGCGTCCGAGGTCAGGTTGAGCGCACGGCCCGTAAGCGCGATGCGCTGCGGATCGAAGTAGGCGATCTCGAGGAGAACGTCAGTGGTCGCCTCCTCGCAGCCCGAGTGCGCGCCGCCCATGATGCCCGCAATATCGTGCACACCGGCTTCGTCGGCGATCACGGTCATGCTGGAATCGAGGGTGTATTCCTTCTCGTTCAGCGCGGTGGCCTTCTCGCCCTCGGCGGCGCGGCGCGCGGTGACCACCCCGGTCAGCCTCGCGAGGTCATAGGCGTGGGCCGGGCGGCCATAGGCCAGCATCACGAAATTGGTGGCATCAACGAGCGCGGAGATCGGGCGCTGACCCGCGGCCTTGAGACAGTCCTGCAGCCACTGCGGCGAAGGGCCGTTCTTGACGCCCTTGATGACGCGGCCAAGATATGCCGGGCAACCCTCGGCGTCCTCGATGCGAATCTCGACAGGGCAAGGAAAGGTGCCAGCCACTTCGTCGGCCTCGATGGCCTTGAGCGTCCCGAGACCGGCTGCGGCGAGGTCGCGCGCGATGCCGTAGACACCCATGCAGTCGGGACGGTTGGGCGTGATCGAGACGTCGATGACCGGATCGGCGCCGTGGTACTCGGCAAAGGCCATGCCCACCGGCGCATCCTCGGGAAGCTCGATGATGCCTTCATGCGCATCGCCCAGTTCCAGCTCGCGCACCGAGCACATCATGCCGTTCGATTCGACGCCGCGGATGGCCGACTTCTTTAGCACCATGCCATTGGCCGGTACGCTGGCGCCGGGAAGGCCGAGCACGCCCAGCATCCCTGCGCGCGCATTGGGCGCGCCGCACACGACCTGCAGCGGATCCCCTTCGCCCGTGTCGACCGAGAGGACCTGCAGCTTGTCCGCATCCGGGTGCTTGGCCGCGGTCAGGACCTTGGCAACGCGGAAGCCGGCAAGCTTCTCGGCCGGATCCTCGATGCCCTCGACCTCAATGCCGATGCGGTTGAGGGTGGCGGCGACATCCTCGATGCCGGCGTCGGTCTCAAGGTACTGCTTGAGCCAGGAAAGCGAGAATTTCATCGTATCTAGTCCTCTTTTTCCGCTCAGGCCGGGGTGCCGACGCCACCCGAGAGGGTCGGCACGTCCATGGCGGAAAAACCGTAATGCGAAAGCCAGCGCACATCGCCATCGAAGAAGGCCCGCAGGTCATCCATGCCGTACTTGAGCATGGCGAGGC
Organism: Novosphingobium sp. BW1; assembly: GCF_008107685.1. GTDB lineage: Bacteria > Pseudomonadota > Alphaproteobacteria > Sphingomonadales > Sphingomonadaceae > Novosphingobium. The sequence continues at coordinate 27,685 of NZ_VIRF01000088.1, read as the reverse complement.
GGTCGACGCCGGTGCCAAAGGCAAAGCCCTGCCATTCGTCGGGGTCGAGCCCGGCCGCTTCGATGACGCGGCGATTGACCATACCCGAGCCGAGCACTTCCATCCAGGCGTGGCCCGGCGCATCGCCCGAGCCACCAACCACGCGGCGTCCGTTCTCCTGGCTGTAGCCCACGTCCACTTCCACCGAAGGTTCGGTGAAGGGGAAGTAGCTGGGGCGAAGGCGCAGGACGATGTCGTCACGCTCGAAGTAGGCCTTGAGGAAGGTCTCCAGCGTCCACTTGAGATGACCAAGGTGAATGCCCTTGTCGATGACCAGACCTTCAACCTGATGGAACATCGGCGTGTGTGTTGCGTCGCTGTCCGAGCGGTAGACGCGGCCCGGCGCGATAATACGGATCGGCGCGCCATTCTCGATCATCGAGCGGATCTGCACGGGCGAGGTGTGCGTGCGCAGCAGCATCTCGCGGCCCTTCTCGTCCCGGTCGGGGAAGTAGAAAGTATCGTGCATCGCGCGCGCGGGGTGCGTCTCGGGCATATTGAGCGCGGTGAAGTTGTGCCAGTCGTCCTCGATCTCGGGACCAGTCGCGACGGCAAAGCCCAGGTCTGCGAAGACTTCGGCCAGTTCGTCCATGACCTGCGAGATCGGGTGGACGGACCCACGCGGGGTTTCGGGCGCGGGAAGCGAGAGGTCGATCGTCTCGGCGGCGAGGCGCGCTTCAAGCGCGGCGCTCTCGAGTGCGTCCTTGCGCGTGGCGATGGCAGCCGTCACGCTCTCGCGCAGGGCGTGAATCTTGGGGCCCTCTTCCTTGCGCTCGTCCGGGGTCATCTTGCCCAGGGTCTTAAGCAGGCCCGAGATCGAGCCCTGCTTTCCCAGGAACTCGACGCGCAGGGCTTCCAGCGTATCGAGATCCCCGGCCCCTTCGATGCGCGAAAGGGCGTCCTGGCCTGTTGCTGCGTAGTCCACGTCGAGTTCTGCCTGTTCTTTGGTCAATGTCCTGAGCGGGGTCCTTTAGGAGCCTCTCCGGCGAAGCGCAACGATGGAGCGCCCGCCGATCAGGCGACCAGCGAACGCGTGGCGCCGCGTGGGCCGACTTGCTCCACCATGTAGCGCGCCCGCTCCTTGAGCACGGCATCGACGAAAGGCTTGGAACGATGGCTGTATTCGGAAGGCGTCATGCCCATGAACTCGCGAAAGTCGCGCACGAACTGGGCTTGGTCGCAGTAGCCCGGATCGAGCGCCTCGATCCATTTTAGCGAAGGGTCGGCAGCAAAATGCGCAAGACTGCGCAGGAAGCGCTGGCGGCGCAGCAGGAGCTTGGGCGGAAAACCGAAGGCGCGCTGGCACAGCCGCTCCAACGTGCGGCGCGCGACACCGGCCCGTTCGGCAAGGTCCTCCACGCTGCACACCTCAGGATCCAGGATCGCCTCGTAAGCCGCTGCAATGGTGCTTGCGGCCGGGTCGTCGATCGGCTCCAGCCCCATGAAGAATTCAGTGATCCGGCACAGTTCGCCCTTCGGATCGAACGCATCCGATGCGAGCCTGTCGGCCAGGGGACGAAACCGTTCGAAGGCAGGATCGGCCATCCCGTCCACAAGGCGGTTGGCGTAATCGCGCGCAGGCTTGCCCACGAGCAGCGCCCAGCCTAGCGGGTGGATCAAGACACCCCATTGCCGCACGCTGCCGGTCCGCACATAGGCTTCCTGAGAACGCGCGCCGGACACCACGAAGCGCGAACCGGGCAGCGCCTCACCCGAACGGGTGGTGCCCCCTACGACCCCTTGCGCATTGAAACGCATGGTCGCCCAATCCGGGAACATAAAGTCTTCGACCATCCCACCATCGGAAACGTCGATCTCGATCAGGAATACGCTCGCAAAGTAGCGATGCAGTTCCGGAACCACATCCAAGTAATTAGCCGTAACTTTACAGCGAGCTGTCATGCCCGACCCATAGCCGAGAAAGTTCCGACGGTTAAGTAAAAGTTACAAGGGTTAAAATGAGGATAAGTATATCCCAAAAGGAAAGGGCGCGGACATTGTTGCCCGCGCCCTTGCGCTTCGTCCACGGGAGCCCCCGAAGAGCCGCCCCGTATCCGATCCGATGCTTACGCCGGAAGCGCGGCCTTGGCCTGCGCGATCACAGTCGAGAACACCGCACCCTCGTTCATGGCGAGGTCGGCCATGGTCTTGCGGTCGAGCTCGATGCCGGCGAGCTTGGCGCCGTGCATGAACTGCGAGTAGGTCAGACCTTCGTTGCGGACGGCAGCATTGATGCGCTGGATCCACAGCGCACGGAAGTTGCGCTTCTTGACCTTGCGGTCACGGTACGCGTACTGGCCAGCCTTTTCGACGGCCTGACGGGCAACGCGGATCGTGTTCTTGCGACGGCCGCGGTAACCCTTGGCCTGATCCAGAATACGCTTGTGCTTGGCACGGGTGGTAACACCACGCTTGATACGGCTCATTGGTCAGTACTCCTCAGTTGAGCCCGTAGGGCGCCCACTTCTTGATCGTCTTGGCATCGGCGTCGGAAATGACCTCGGTGCCGCGATTCTGGCGGATGTACTTGCCGTTGTGGCTGATCAGGCGGTGGCGCTTGCCAGCAACGCCATGCTTCACCTTGCCGGTGGCGGTGAGCTTGAAGCGCTTCTTGACGCCGCTCTTCGTCTTCAACTTGGGCATTTTCGTCTCCTTTACAGGGACACGTTCGGTCGACCCTGGCAGCCCTTGTCGCCAGGCCGACCCGCGAATCTCTTTGTGAAAGACTCAACCGTGTCGATTGAAGGGCGGCCCATTACCGGCCAACGGCACAGAAGGCAAGCCCCTCAGTGGCTGACCAGGACCATCGCCGCCCAGTTCCCAGGCTGCGCCGCGCCTTCGGGGCCACTTCGCGAGTCACCGCCACGATGTCGGACATGTTGGCAAGCTGGAGGTAGCGGAACCCGGCCTCCTCACGCCCCGTCCGCAAGGCCAGGTCCGCTCCAACCGCAAAGCGTGGCGCAAAAGTTGGTGCGAAACGGACCAGATCGCCGCGGCTGGCGGTGGCGTCGAGCAGCCGGGGCTCGAGCCGCTGCGCGACGTCCTGCGCGAGAGCCCAGACCTCCTCTACCTGTCCCAGCGCCAGGGTCTGTAGCGGACTGTGCTCGGGCAAGTGCGTGGCCGCATGGTTGGCCGCCCGCTTCGCCGCTGTGAGCGCGGCTTCAAGCGCGGTGCCCGTCAGGCCCGCCTGCGCCATCCGCGCAAGCATCCGCTCCCCCACCTCAAGCGCCGCCTGCGTTTGGTCGGAATAGTCCAGCGATCAGGCAAAGCGGGTCTGGCCGCGCACCTGCCAGCGCGCCCCCACGCCGCCCTACCGGTCCGCCCTTGCGGGCAGCGCGCGCCAGCCGTCCGCCTGCCCCGGGCTATCGGCGCACCTGTCGCGCGCCAGGGTGCGTGCGAAAGCCTCTTCCAGGTGAGTTTACGGCGCGCGCTCGGCTGCGGGTACACTATAGGCCGCAGCTGCGATTCGTACCCCGATCCTCATCCTGCGCGCAGGTATGGAGGCTCACCTTGTGAATACAAGTGGCCAGAGGCATCACGCCTGCCGAAAGGGTGAGGCCCCGGTGCCCACAAGCCAGCTCACGAAATCCCCGCCGGGCAGTTCCCGGCTCCCGCGCGGCAGCGGACGGGCATAGAGATAGGCCTGCGCGGCCCGGCACCGACCATCGTCCAACCGTACACCGATCGCCACGCGCCGGTACTCGCCCGCCCCATGCGCCCGGGAACAACCGCCTTCGTAAGCGTCGAGTTCGTCCAACGTCGCACGTGAGAAGGAGGGCCGAGCCGCGTAGAGCATCCCTGCAACGCGCCCCTCTCCGGACAGAAGCGCGGGATACCACCCGTCGGGGTCGGGGATCGCAACAAGGCGCCCGCGCACCTGCGCAGGCCCCAGCGCCAGAAGGTGGCCATGGACCCGGCGGGTGAGAGCAATATCCATGCCCGCAAGCAGCGTCCCGTAGAAGAAGAAGCGGCGCGGCGCGTTCACCCCCGAACTCCCGTGCACGCCGCCCGGCGGCGCAAACTCAATGGTTGCAAACCATCGCCTCAACCACGTCTTCCATGCGTGCCGGGTCGCCTAGCGCCAGCACGTGCCCTTCCGAAGCCGCGTGCAAAGGATCGCCGTTCCAGTCGCACATCATGCCGCCTGCACCCTCGACGATGGGGACGAGCGCGGCCCAGTCGTAAAGCTTGAGACCCGCCTCGCAGACCAAGTCGATATGGCCCGAGGCAAGCAGGCCGTAGTTGTAGCAATCCCCGCCCATGACCATGCGCTTGTGGTCGGTCTTGGCGGCGAGCGCCATGAAGTGCTCGCCCTGGTGGTTGTCGAAATAGTGCGGACCCGTCGTTGCCAGTACCGCATCCGAGAGTTTGCGGCAGCGGCGCGTTTCGATGGGCTTTCCGTTGAAGGTGGTCGCGCGCCCGCTCGCGCCCACCCAGCGCTCGCCCAAGATCGGCTGGTCGATCACCCCCAGCACCGGCCAGCCATCGACAAGCAGCGCAATCAGCGTGCCGAAAATCGGGCGTCCCACCACGAAAGACACCGTACCGTCGATAGGATCGAGCACCCATTCGCGCCGCGAGGTGCCCTTCTCGGTGCCGAATTCCTCACCGGTGATGCCATCCTCGGGCACTTCGACCCGCAAAATTTCGCGCATAGCCTCTTCTGCGGCGCGGTCTGCCACGGTTACGGGCGAGGCATCACCTTTCTTCTCGGTGTCGAGATTGGCAGCACGGAAATAGGGGCGAATAGCCTCGCCAGCCGCATCGGCAAGGCGCAGGGCAAGGGCGAGGTCCTGTTCGATCGTCATGGCTGCCCTGTTCTCCCAGCATCCCGGCCAGGTCAAGACCATGGTGCAACCGTCCCCGCGCGATTGACGCTTGTCGCTTCGCAAATCACCGACTACGCCGAACGAAAGGGAGCAGACTACAAGAGTTGGAATTGATGCAGAAAAAGGCTCCCGCCTTCGACCCCCTTATCGTTCCCGAGTTCGGGACCACACCTACCGGACAGCCGCTGTCCTACAATCGCGCGCCCTCGCGCGATGTTGCGCCGTGGATCGGCCGGATCTACATCAGCAAGGTCGATCTTCCTGAAGGCTACACCCTCAAATGCAGCCAGTTTAACGACATCGCGTGCCTGCGCTTGCAGCTTGCGGGGCGCTGGGCCGCGAAGACCGCGAATGGCTGGGAAGAGGCGGAACGCTCGGCCTGCCTGTTCGGCCCGCAGACCCATCCGATGCCGATACGGGTTTCGGGGAGCTTCACCAACATCGGAGTGGCAATCCGGCCCGGAGCCAGCACGGCACTCAAAGGCGTACCGCTGGGCGAGATCGTCAACCGGCTGGTGCGCACCGGCGACCTGGGTCTTCCCGAAGACGAACTTCTCGCCCGCTTCGCGCCTGAGGGTACTCCCGAGGACTGGGCGCGAGCCTTGGAAGACCTGTTTCGCGAACGGGTGGAGGAAACAGGGGGCGCCGTGCCCGACCCGATCTCGGTCCAGTTCGAGCAACTGGCCTACCGCACGCCATCAATGACGGTGGCACAGGCCGCGCGGGAATGCGGGGTGGATCGGCGGCGGCTGGAACGGGTGATTTTGCGCGACTACGGACTACCGCCCAAGCAGGTCCTGCGGCGTGCGCGCGCGCTCGACATGGCCAGCCACCTGCGCGGGGTGGGTGACCGTTCCGAAGCCGAAGCGATCATGCTGCGCTATTACGATGAAAGTCACCTGATCCACGAATTCGCGGATCTGTTCGGGGTTTCGCCGAGCCAGTTCGCCGCGACCGCGCAACCGCTGCTGACGCTTTCGCTCGAGGCCCGCCAGGCACGGCGCCTGGAAGACCTCAAGCGAATCGCGCCCGGAGACGCGCGTCCTTGGCAGAAGCCCCCCGCCTGAGGGCCTTCTGCCCCGGTCGATCAATCGAACAGGCTCGAAACCGAGCTCTCGTCGGCGATGCGGCGGATCGCCTCGCCCAGCAGCGGGGCGATGGTGAGGATGCGGATACGGTCGGAAGCCTGCGCAGCTTCGGTCGCCTGGATCGAATCGGTGATAACAAGTTCCTTGAGCGCCGAATTGTTCACGCGCGAAACCGCCGCGCCCGAAAGCACGCCGTGGGTGATGTAGGCCGTGACGCTCGCCGCGCCCTGGTCCATCAGCGCCTGCGCCGCGTTGCACAGCGTGCCGCCCGAATCGATGATGTCGTCGATGAGAATGCAGGCGCGGCCCTGGACGTCGCCGATGATGTTCATGACTTCCGACTGACCCGGACGGTCACGACGCTTGTCGACGATGGCGAGCGGCGCATTGTCAAGACGCTTGGCCAGCGCACGGGCACGCACCACGCCACCCACGTCCGGCGAGACCACCATCAGCGACTGGTCGCCGTAGCGGGCCTGAATGTCGGCCGCCATCACGGGGGCTGCAAACAGGTTGTCGGTGGGGATGTCGAAGAAGCCCTGGATCTGGCCAGCGTGCAGATCGACAGAGAGGACGCGGTCGGCGCCGGCTTCGGTCATCAGGTTGGCAACCAGCTTGGCCGAAATCGGCGTGCGCGGGCCGGGCTTGCGGTCCTGGCGGGCGTAGCCGAAATAGGGAACCACGGCGGTGATGCGGCGCGCCGAGGCACGGCGCAGCGCGTCGATGCAGATCAGCAGTTCCATCAGGTTGTCGTTGGCCGGGTAGCTGGTCGGCTGGACGACAAAAACGTCTTCGCCGCGCACGTTCTCGTGGATCTCGACGAAGATTTCCTCGTCCGCGAAACGACGCACGCTGGCATCGGTCAGCGGCAGCTCCAGATAGGCGGCAACCGCGCGCGCCAGCGGAAGGTTGCTGTTACCCGACATGATCTTCATTGCGAATCCCCGAAAAATGCCACTCGTGAGGCCAGAACGCGCCCGCCCTTAGTGACCCGTCACCCAAATGCAATAGAGGCATCCCGCTTTTTGCGCGCCACAAATGCCTGCGCGGGGCGTATACCGTTCAGCAAAAAGGCCGGCCCCACCTGCGTGGCACCGGCCTTTCCCGTTAGCTGTCAGAACGCTGCGCTCAGATCGCGTGCTCACCCTTGATCCAGCGTACCGTGCCCGAGCTGGCGCGCATGACCACGCTCTCGGTGGTGAGCTTGCCGTTCTTGAAGTGCTTGACGCCGTCGAGCAGCGAGCCATCGGTCACACCCGTCGCCGCGAAGATGCAGTCGCCCTTGGCGAGGTCTTCCAGTTTGTAGATACGGTTGAGATCCTCGATGCCCCACTTACGGGCGCGCGAACGCTCGTCATCGTTACGGAACAGGAGGCGTCCGTTGAACTGACCGCCCACGCAGCGCAGGGCCGCCGCTGCCAGCACGCCCTCCGGCGCGCCGCCCGACCCCATGTAGATGTCGATGTTGGTGTTTTCGTCAGTGGTCGCGATGACACCGGCCACGTCGCCATCCCCGATCAGCACCACGCCGCAGCCCAGGCCGCGCAACTCTTCGATGAGATCGGCATGACGCGGACGGTCAAGCACGCACACGATGATGTCGCCCGGCTCCACACCCTTGGCCGCCGCAACCGCCTTGACGTTCTCGGTCGCGCTCTTGTCGAGGCTGATCACGTCCTTGGGATAACCCGGGCCCACCGCGATCTTGTCCATGTAGACGTCCGGCGCGTTGAGCAGGCCACCTTCTTCAGCGGCAGCCAGAACGGCCAACGCATTGGGACCGGCCTTGGCGGTGATCGTGGTGCCTTCGAGCGGATCGAGCGCTATGTCGATCTTGGGCCCCTTGCCCGGCGCGCCGCCGACCTTTTCACCGATGAAGAGCATCGGCGCCTCATCGCGCTCGCCCTCACCGATAACGACCGTGCCGTCCATGTAGAGTTCGTCGAAGGCCTTGCGCATGGCTTCGACGGCCGCCGCATCGGCCGCCTTTTCATCGCCGCGCCCAACAAGCTTGGAGGCGGATATTGCCGCGGCTTCGGTCACACGCACCATTTCGAGGACGAGGACGCGATCGAGGACTTTACTGGCAGGGGTATGTTCAGACATGTTCACTCCGGATTAATCCGTGGAGGAAAGGTTTGCCTGCCTTAAACAGAGGAACCTGAGTTGTCGAGAAGACGAACTGTGCTTTTGGCGCTTGCCGCGCTCGTCCCGACCTCGGCGCTCGGCCAGGATGGGGATAATCCCGCCGATTCCCAGGTTTCCGAGGCGGACCGCGCAATTGCGGAAAAGATGCTGGGCAACGGCGGACGGGTCACCCGCGACCGCTCCCGCCGGGCCTGCCTGCGCACGATCCGCCAGGGCGAGATCATCGTGTGCGCCCCCGACGAGGAGGAATTCCGCATCCCCTCCACCACCGAGGACGACCCCACAGCCTCTGCCGGAACCGACGATGGCCGACTGCATGCGCCCGACGTCGCAGGTGGCGGTATCTTCAAGGGCAAGGCGACCGCGAGCGGCATGTGCGTGGTCGGCCCCTGCCCGCCCGAGCAGCCGCTCATCATTGACCTTTCCGCCATCCCCGAAGCGCCGGAGGGCTCGGACGCGGACAAGATCGCCAAGGGCCGCCTGCGGGTGAATTAGCACGGTCGCCCCGGACTCAGAGGGGCGAAACGCAAAAAGGGGCGCGCCACGGGCATGGCACGCCCCTTTTCTTCGCATTTCTACATGGGCTCGGAGCCTTGGCCACAAAGGCCCGACACCGATCAGCTGCCCAGGATCTGCATCACCAGTGGCGGCGCGATCAGGCTGGCTGACCCATCAAGGATGCGCACCGCTTCCACGACGCCCGATTCGGGGCCCGGGTGGGTGACGATAGCAAGGATCACTTCGCCGTCCTGGTCGGGATCGCCCTTCTGGATCATGCTCTCGATCGAGACACCCGCATCGCGCATGGCCGCGGTAATCTCGGCAAGTACGCCCGGGCGGTCGGGCACGGTGAAGCGGATATAGAAGCTCGAAACGCGGTGCCCGGAGGCAGCCGGCTCCATGACTTCCAGTTCGGCCACGGGCATCGCGAAGGCTGGCCCCTTCTCACCGCGCGCGACCTCGATGATGTCGGCCACGACCGCGCTCGCGGTCGGACCATCGCCTGCGCCCGCGCCCTGGAACAGGAGACGGCCGACGAAATTGCCCTCGGCCACGATCGCGTTGGTCGGCCCATCGACATTGGCGAGCGGGTGGCCGGTCGGGACCAGAAAAGGACGCACGCGCTGGAACAGGCGGGGGGAGCCTTCGGCGGTGTCGACCTCGCTCATGCCGATCAGACGGATGACGTAGCCCAGATCTTGGGCCTGCGCGATGTCCGCCGCCTTCACCTGGCTGATCCCCACGCACTCGACCGCCTCGAAATCGAGACGCGCGCCAAACGCGATCGAGGCGAGCAGCGAGAGCTTGTGCGCAGCATCGATGCCCTCGACGTCGAAGGTCGGATCGGCCTCGGCGTATCCCAGACGCTGCGCATCGGCAAGCACGTCGCCGAAGTCGGCACCTGTGTCCTCCATGGTGGAGAGGATGTAATTGCAGGTGCCGTTGAGGATGCCATAGACGCGCTCGACCGCATTGGCCGCCGCGCCGTCGATCAGGCCGTTGACCACCGGAATACCGCCTGCAACCGCCGCCTCGAACTTGAGCGCGGCGCCCGCCTTCTCAGCGGTTTCGGCGAGTTCCAGGCCATGATGGGCGAGCATTGCCTTGTTCGCGGTGACGAGGCTCTTGCCGTGGGCCAACGCGGTGCGCGCGATGGCAAGCGCCGGACCATCCGAGCCGCCGACCATTTCCACCACGACATCGACATCCTCGCGCGTCGCGAGCTCGGCCGGATCGTCAACCCAGGCGTAGGCAGAGAGGTCCACGCCGCGATCCTTGGTACGGTCACGCGCGCTGACGGCGGTAATCTGCACCGGGCGCCGGGCGCGGCGAGCAATCAGCTGCGCATTCGTCTCGATCAGACGGACAACGCCCGTCCCCACGGTTCCAAGGCCTGCAAGTGCGATCTTCAGCGGTTCAGTCATCGGGTCCCCTTTCGGCCCCGGGCCCTAGGACAGCTGCACGCGATTTTCCAGCACCTTGCGCACGTGGCCTGCCCTTTGCTCGCAGACCGGCCTTCGCGCGCAGGCAGCACAGCATTATGAGCGGTTGCGCGTGCACGGCCCCAACTGACGCAGGACCGCACGGTAATCGTCCTGTGCCTGGCGCTTGGCGTCGTACCCCTGCGAGATATTGGCCCCCTGCGGCGGGTACTGGGGCAACGCGCAGGCCAGACGGTACCATTCCAGCGTCTCGGGCGCGGGCGGCTGCGTGACGTCGGCAACCAGTTCGGAGAAGGAGGCGCCCCAGGCGACCGGCTTGCCCGGTTCATGGCGCACCGTGATCGAGGCGGCCGAACCATCCCGGGTATTCAGAAAGATCTGCGTCTCACCCTGCCCGGCCAGCGTCCCCGGTACATAGAGCAGTTCGCGCACGCCGGTGATCTCGCCTGGTGCATCGGGCGCGACCGTCTCGCGCAGAAGACCGCGCAACTTTGCGTCGAGCGCCGGCGTAAACAGCAGCTGCGAATCCGGTTCGATCAGCTGGACCTCGCCCGGACGGCCCGGCACCGCGCGTGCAAAGAGGATGACCATCCGGTCCTTCAGATCCTCACCCTTGCCGCGGGAATCGAGGGGCATGTCGACAAGATAGCGCAACGATTCGCCAATCGGCGATTTGCCGACGAGCAAGGCACGCGTGTCCGCCTCGACATAAAAACGCCCGATTCCCGGTGCAAGACCAGCCGCCCTATCAGCCCCGAGACGGGTCATGCGTGTCACCTGCGCCTCGATCACCATGGGGGCCGAATCGGCCAGATCGGCAAGGTCCGCAAAGGTCACGTCCGCGCCCGGAGACTGCGGGTTAGCCGCAAGTGCGGGCACGGCCTGAAAAATGAAACTCAAAGCGGCCAGACCCGTCGTAAAAGGGCGTCGCACAGCAGGCATGAAATCAGACTCCGTAACAAATTCGCAATCTTATGAGACGTGAAAAGCCTTGCGGCAATCCATCTCACGATGCACCATGCGGCAAATGCAGCTTAATTGGAGGTTAACCCCACGCTCTGCGATTGGGCGTTGCGCAGGGGCACCTTCAACGCTAAGAAAACTGCAAAACGGGGCGATAAAACAAACATGCTCCGCGGTAAGCCTTGCTGTTGCGTGACAATCGCGAGGTGGACTGTCAGCCGTCAGGGTGGGTAATTTCGAATTTCGTCATGGGCTTCGCGTGCAGCGAGGGCCATCGGCGCCCTTGGACATGTGCGTTTTCGTGCATGGCCGGGGCTTGGTAATGGAGTGATGCGTCTGAATGGCTTACGCTGACCAGCAAATGAGTGGTAGTAAACTTACCACTATTGTCATCGTCGCCTTGATCCATGTGTTCATCGGCTATGCGCTGATCTCGGGCCTTGCCTATGAGGCAACTAAGAAGGTCATCAGCAAAGTGACCACCGTGGATATCAAGGAAGAACCCCCGAAGGAGGAAGAGCCCCCGCCGCCGCCTCCCGAACCGCAGCCGGATACGCCGCCGCCGCCCATCGTGGCGCCGCCGCCGCCGATCAACATCGCTCCGGCCCCGCCGCCGGTTCAGACCGTGATCACGGCGCCGCCTGCACCGCCCGCCGTGATCACCACGGCTGCGCCGCCGGCACCGCCGGCACCGCCTGCTCCCCCGGCTCCTTCGAAGGCACGTGGTGCCTCGACGAAGAACGCGGGCCGCTGGGCCGCGCAGATTCAGCGCAACTACCCGAGCCGCGCCGCGCGTGAGGGTCGTGAAGGTCGTGTGGGTGTTCGCGTGACGGTGACGGCCGAAGGTCGTGCCGGCAGCTGCCAGGTGACCAGCTCGAGCGGCAGCCCGGATCTGGACGAAGCAGCTTGCGACGGCATGGAGCGCTATGCGCGCTTCGAACCGGCGCTCAACGCAGCCGGTAACCCGATCTCGAGCAGCTACTCGACCACAATCGTCTACCAGCTCAACTAAGCCCATTGATACAGGGCCCCGCCCTCGGTGTGAGACGGCCCTATAATCCTGCATTCTTCTTGAGAGGTAATTCGCATGCTTATCGTTGATATCCTTGCCGCCGCCGGCGAAGCCGCGCCGCAGAACAAGTTCGGCTTTGCCGAAGCCCTCGAACAGGGCGGTTTCATCGCCTACGCCACCGTCGTGATCCTCGGCATCATGTCGTTCGGTTCGTTCTACATCCTGTTCACCAAGTGGTTCGAACAGTCGAAGATCTTCCGCCAGTACAAGGCCGTAGGCAACTCGTTCTGGAAGGCTCCGACCATCAAGGACGGCGCCACCAAGCTCGAGAAGAACAGCGCATGGCGCCAGCTCGTCGACGACGGCATCGTTGCTGAAGAGCAGCACGCCAAGATGACCGACGAACTCGAAGCCCACGACTGGCTGCACGCTTCGCTGGCCCGTTCGGAAGCCTCGATCAACGCCCGCCTCGCCGGTGGCCTGCCGTTCCTCGCCACCGTCGGTGCAACCGCTCCGTTCATCGGTCTGTTCGGTACCGTTGTCGGCATCTATCGCGCCCTCATCGCCATCGGCCTTGCCGGTTCGGCCTCGATCGACAAGGTCGCCGGCCCGGTCGGTGAAGCTCTCATCATGACCGCCCTCGGCCTGCTCGTCGCCGTTCCGGCCGTGCTTGCCTATAACTACCTCCAGGCTCGCAACAAGCGCATCGCCGAGATGCTGACCGGCTTCTCGAGCGACGTTCTTGCCTACATCACCTCGAAGGGTGCCGTTAAGCCGATCACCGCGACCGCATCGGCGGCCAAGAAGCCGGCCACTGCTCCGGCCAAGCCGGCTCCCGCCAAGTCGTAATCAGTCCGGGCTTTCGGGATCGGCCGCGCTGGTCCCGCAACCTCCGGGGAGCAAAGGCGGCGGCGGTACTATGCATGCGCTGACCGTCGCCTTCCCCAAGGCAACGCAAGGATTAGGATAAGACTATGGCGATATCATCGGGCGGAGGCGGTGCTGAGACACCGATGTCCGACATCAACACGACGCCGCTCGTCGACGTCATGCTGGTGCTTCTGATCATCTTCCTGATCGCGGTTCCAGTCGCGATCCAGACGATCGAAAAGCTGCGTATCCCGGTGATCGAGGCCGTCGAATCGAAGGACAAGGTCGAAAACCTTCTCCTCACCGTTTCGACGACCGACGATGGCGGACGCAGTGCAGGTGAACCGGGCTACCAGGGCGCATCGCGCAACGGTGAGTGTCGCGTTTACTTCAACAACATCACCCCGGTCTCGGCCGAGGAACTTCGCGACCGCGCGTTCAAGCGCCTTGACGGCATCGTCAAGCGTGCAGGCGGCCCCGAGGCCCTCATGTCGAACCCGGACCTGGTGCCCCAGGTGCATATCCGCGGCGACGTGGAAGCCCCGTGGCGCTGCGTGGCCGGCACGATCTACAACGTGCAGATTTCGGGCTACCCGACGGTTGGCTTCATCACCAACCCGATCGACCCGAACTAAGCCCCCGGCAAGAACAGGAGAACACCCTCATGGCTATGTCAGGCGGCAAGGAAGACGGCGCGCCGATGATGGAAATGAACACGACGCCGCTCATCGACGTCATGCTCTGCCTCCTCATCATGTTCATCATGTCCATCCCGGTCGCGACCCACGCGATCAACATCGACCTGCCGGTCAATTCGCAGACACCGAATGATCCCCCGCCGGTCGATCCGATCCGCAACAAGGTCGTTCTTACCGTGAACGACGAGATCCTGTGGAACGGCACTCCGGTGGACGGCCCCGGCCTCTTGAACCTGCTTCAGCAGTCGCTTCAGTACGAAGTCGAGCCGGAACTTCAGTTCCAGCCCGAGCCGAACGCCAGCTACGAGCTGTCGGCCAACGTGCTGCAGATCATCAAGGGATCGAACGTCTCAAAGTTCGGTTTCGTCGGCAACGAACAGTTCGCCGAATTCGGCAAGTAAGCCGAGCCGATACCGAGCTCTTGCGAGCACAGATCAAGGGGCGGAGCAATCCGCCCCTTTTTCATGTCCGCACCCTATACAGCGTGCTCACAAGACCTCGGGATCCTCGATCGTTGGCTGCACCTGCATGGCAAGCCCCGCCAATGTCTCGGCCTCGAACAGTAGATCGTCTTCGCCAGCGCCCGTGGGCAGGTTCTCGCGTCCAATCATGGAGAGCGCCGGGACGGCCAGCGGGCTGATTCGCTCCAAGTGGACATGGTCGATTTCCCGCGCGGCGCGTTCCAGCAGATCCCCCACCCGCGCCACGTCCGTCAAACGTGCGCGCGCATCGGCCCAGGCCGCCTCGATCAACACGTGATCAGGCTCGTACTTCGCGAGCACGTCGTAGATGAGGTCAGTCGAGAACGTGACCTGCCGCCCCGATTTGCGCTTTCCCGGCTGCTGGCGCTCGACCAGACCGGAAATGACCGCCACCTCCCGGAAGGCCCGGCGCAGTAGATAGCTCTGCTGCACCCAATCGACGAATTCATGGGTCAGGATATCGGGTGAAAGCAGCGCGGCGGGCTCTGCCACCGCCTTCAGGCTCCATACAATCAGCGTATAGTCGGTCGCCACAAAACCGAGCGGTCCCAGCCCCCTGTCCTCCATGCGCCGGGTAATCAGCATCCCCAGAGACTGGTTCGCGTTCCAGCCCTCGAAAGTATAGAAAGCGGTATAAGCAAGCTCGCGATGCCGGAAACTCTCGACCAACAGGCGCCCGGGCGCGGGCAAGTGGGAACGCCAGTCCTGCACCTCCAACCATTCGCGCACATCGTCCGGGAACCGCGCCCAGCCCGCACGGTCAGCCAGCATCGCCTGGACACGTCCCGCCAGATGCGTCGAGATCGGCATCCGCTGGCCCATGTAACTGGGGATCGTGGCTGAGCGTTTTGCTGCGCGCACGATAAGATCGAGGTCCTTGAGCGATTCGACCTCAAGGTCGAGCCCAGCAAAGCGAAAGGTATCGCCCGGCTCCAGGCTTGCCCCGAAGCCTTCCTCGACCTTGCCCAGAGAGCGTCCGTTGCGAAAGCGTACCTCGAGCATTTCAGAGTCCACGATAATGCCCGCATTCAGGCGATGGCGCGCCGCGTGCTCGGGGTGGGTGAGGCGCCAGAGCCCATCGCGGTCCTTCACGATGCGCCGGAACCGGTCGTAGGCCCGCAGCGCGTACCCCCCCGTCGCCGTAAATTCGAGCACGCGTCGCAGGATGGCCGCGTCCACCCGGGCATAGGCCGCGCTGGAGCGCACTTCGTCGAGCACCTCGGCTTCGGTGAACGGACCGGCACAGGCCCGCCCCATGACATGCTGGGCCAACACGTCGAGCCCGCCCGGCCGAAAGCCCTCCCCATCACGCTGCCCCTCGCGCACCGCCTCCTGAGCGGCAAAGGCCTCAAGAAATTCGAAACGGTTACCCGGCACCAGCAGTGCCTCGCTCGGGCTGTCGAGCCGGTGGTTCGCGCGCCCGATCCGCTGCAGAAGCCGCGAGGAGCCCTTGGGCGCGCCCATTTGCACGACAAGGTCGATATCGCCCCAGTCGATGCCGAGGTCTAGACTGGCCGTGCAGACAAGAGCGCGCAATTCGCCCCGCGCCATAGCCCCTTCCACCTTGCGCCGCGCCTCCTTGGACAGCGAGCCATGGTGGATGCCGATGGGCAGCGTGTCCTCGTTCGCACTCCACAGTTCCTGGAAGATGTACTCGGCCAGGAAGCGGGTATTGGTGAAGATCAGCGTTGTGCGGTGCGCCGCAATCCGCTCCATGAGCTGCGGGATCGCCCAGGTTGCCGCATGCCCGCTCCAGGGGATCCGCGCGTCCTCGGGCACCAGGATCTCGACGACCGGAGCCGCCCCCGCTTCGCCTTCGACCAGCGCAACCGAATCGAGGTCACCCCAAGGCGCAAGCCAGCCCCGGTAGGCATCGGGATCGGCCAGCGTCGCGGAAAGTGCCGCACGCTGCAGCCCCGGCGCCAGCGCCTGGAGCCGTGCGAGCGCAAGCGCCAGCAGATCACCGCGCTTGCCCGCCGCAAAGGCATGGACCTCGTCGATCACCACCCGGCGCAGGCTGGCGAACATATCCGCCGCTTCCGGATAGCTCAGTAACAGCGAGAGCGATTCGGGCGTCGTCAGCAGCACATGCGGTGGCCGGGCGCGCTGGCGCGCCTTGCGATCGGAAGGCGTATCCCCGCTACGTGTCTCGACACGAATGGCAAGCGCCATGTCCTCAATCGGGGCAATCAGGTTGCGCTGAACGTCATGCGCAAGCGCCTTGAGCGGCGAGATGTAAAGTGTGTGCAGCCCTTCGGGCGGCGCCTTTCCGTTCAGCCGTGACGGTGTGAAGTCGCAAAGCGTAGGCAGAAAACCTGCGAGAGTCTTGCCCGCGCCGGTATCGGCGACGAGCAGGGCATGGAGTCCGGCATCGGCGGCCTCCAGCATCTGGGCCTGGTGGCGGCGCACGCGCCATTGGCGCCCTGCAAACCACGCCGTGATCTCCGGGGGTATTGCCTGCTCGACCATCCTGCTTCTTACTCCGCCGCCTGACCTTTCGTGCAATCCCTGCGCCGCGGGCCAGTTCCCCCCACCGTTTTCAGGCTTCGCGCGGCCGGACGATACCCGATAGCGCCAATTGCGCATCGATCTGCCCGACAAGGCGTGCCAACCCCTCTTCGGACGTGCTTTCCGCGCGTGCGGTCAGCATGTCCTGCGTGTTGGACGCGCGCAGCAGCCACCAGCCATCCGGTCCATCAAGACGCAGACCATCAAGCGTCACCGGGACGAGCCCCTCCTGCGCCAGACGCTCTCCCACTTCGGCCACCACGGCGGTACGGCGAGCCGGAGGCACAGCAAAGCGCAGCTCGGGCGTGGCGAACGTGCGCGGCAGGCTGTCCAGCAGATCGGCAACCGAGCGCCCGACCTGCGCCACCAGCGCCATCATCCGTACGGCTGCGTAAATACCATCGTCGAACCCGAAGTAACGGTCGGCAAAAAACAGGTGGCCACTCATCTCGCCGCCCAGAATTGCCCCCGTCGCCTTCATTGTGGACTTGATGTGCGAATGGCCGGATGGCGCCATGACCGGCACCCCGCCCGCGGCCTCGATCTGTGCGAACGTGGTTGCGGACATCTTCACATCCCCCACCACCGAAGGCCGCATACCGCCGCCTCTTTCGCCATGGTGCGCCAGAATGTCGCGCGCCAGAAGCGCCAGCAGCTGGTCTCCCCAGACAATCCGTCCCTCCCCATCGACCACGCCGATCCGGTCCGCGTCGCCATCGAAAGCCACTCCGAAATCGAGGCTCTTCGCCGCGACGAGCGCCTGAAGGTCTGTCAGGTTTTCCGGGAGAGTGGGATCGGGATGGTGATTGGGAAACCGTCCATCGACACAGGGGTGCAGGACATGGTGGGTTCCGGGCAACTGCCGACACAGAGATTCGACGATGGGACCGGCAGCGCCGTTGCCTACATCCCACGCGACCCGCAGGCGCGCGAGCGCATCCGGGTCCGCCTGGCAGAGCCCGCCGCGCAGCGCGGCGATGTAGTCCGGCGCGACATCGCGCCCTTCCGCGGCGCCCATCCCCTCCATCCAGTCCGCGCGCGCAGCCATGTCGCCCAGCTGCGCGAGATCCGCCCCGAAGAAGGGACGCCCGCCAAGTACTATCTTGAAGCCGTTATGATCGGGGGGATTGTGGCTGCCAGTTACCTCAATGCCGCCTTCCACATCTTCCAATGACCTTTCCGCAAAGTAGAGCATCGGACTGGGCGCAAGCCCAATCCGGATGACAGCAACGCCGCTCTCGCAAAGGCCCTCGACAAGAGCCTGTTCAAGCTGCGGCGAACTGAGACGGCCATCCCGGCCGACGACTACCTTCGGGGTCTCGAAAGAAGACCTGCGTCGCACCACGGAGCCGAAACTGCGCCCCATCGCGTAGGCATCGGCCTCGAACAGGGTCGCACCATAGACACCGCGCACATCGTAGGCGCGCAGAAGCGAAGCATCGAAGACATGTCCCCCACGCGGGTGGAGCGGTCCCGGGGCAAGAACCATGGTCAACGCCCCGAGCGCTCCGCCCCCGTATCGCCAAGCGCGTCGAGGAGGGTGTCGCGCGCGGCATTGGCGGCGTGAACCTCTTCGCTCGATCCCCCGCGATCGGGATGGACCAGCGCCACATGGCGCCGATGCGCCTCCAGGATCTGCTTGCGGCTGGCACCATCCTTCAGGCCCAGCAGTTCCTGCGCCTGCGTCTGCGCAAAGGTGCGGCGCTTGGGCGGGCTGTCCGGCCAGTGGCTGATGCCCAGGGTCTGCCAGGGCCAACGGCCCAGAATCATGCGCCAGGCAATCGCGGCCAGGACGATGATCCAGAGGAACTTCATCGGCCAGAAGCGATGGCTGCGGGCGCCTCGGTGCGGCTCGGACGGGGCAGATTGAGGCCCTTCACCAGGCCACGCAGTTCCTGACGGGCGACCAGGTGGCTGGTGCCCAGTTCACCCAGATGCCCCTTGTCGAGCAGCGTCAGGCCCGAGGGGAACAGCTCACGGAAGATCACACGCTCGGACAGGCCACCCGAGATGCGGAAGCCTACGCGGCGCGCCAGTTCCTGCAATGCGCCGTCCATGCGGCGCATGTTGCGTGCCTCGACGTGCTGCATGCGGTTGCGCACGACCACCCAGTCAAGCTCCCGCGCACCCTGCTCGATGGACTTGACCCCGCGCTTCTTGCGCGCTTCCCAGATCACCTCGGCGTAGAATGAGAGCTTCTTGACCTTGAAGGTCTCGGTCTCAACCTGGCCGATGAGATCGAAGTCGATGAAACTGTCGTTGAGCGGGGTGACCAGCGTGTCCGCGGTCGAGGCGACGTGGCGCGCGAAGGCGTCGTCGCGGCCCGGCGTGTCGAAGATCAGGAAGTCGTAGCCGTCCGCGATCTGCTCGGCGAGGTCGTCAAGCTCGTTGAAATCCTCGCCGTCATAGACCGAGAAACGGGCGCCCGGCAGCGCTATACCGCGCCTCTGCTCGGTCTCGACCCGGTTTTCAAGGTAGCGGTACAAGGTGCGCTGACGCGGATCGAGATCGATCGCGGCGACCTTGGCCCCCTGGTAGGCAAGCGCGATGGCCACATGAACGGCGGTGGTGGACTTGCCCGTCCCACCCTTTTCGTTTGCGAAGACGATTCGATGCGCTGTCACGGATCCTGATTTCGCTCTTTCTGCTGGCGCCGGGCGGCCAAGACCGCCTTTGCACCTTCCCCTGTTTTCAACCCATTGCCGCCGCGTGACCTGTACCGCTATGGGCATGGTCACGAGGCCGCCTCGGGTTGGCGGTATCCTATCGGAGCAGTCCTTGCCAATGCAAACCGTGCACGCCCTTGATCCACTGCGCAGTGCCGCCGCCCAATTGCGCGCGAACGGTACGCTGGCGCTGGTCCCAACCATGGGCGCGCTCCATGAAGGGCATCTGACATTGGTGCGCCAAGCCCGACGCCACGCCGATGCGGTGGCCGTCTCGATCTTCGTCAACCCGCTGCAATTTGGCGCGAACGAGGACCTCGATGCCTATCCACGCGTTCTTGAACGCGATGCACGGCTGCTGGAAGAGGAAGGCGTGGACCTCCTCTGGGCGCCGCAGGTCTCGGCGATGTACCCGGACGGATTTGCCACCTCGATCAGCGTTTCGGGCGTGAGCGAAGGACTGTGCGGGGCGGCTCGGCCGGGCCATTTCGACGGCGTGGCCACCGTTGTGGCCAAGCTTTTCAACCAGGTTGGGCCTGACATGGCCTTCTTCGGCGAGAAGGACTGGCAGCAACTGGCCGTCATCCGCCGCATGGCGCGCGACCTGGACCTCACGCGCCCGCACGTCACCGCGATCCACGGCGTTCCCATCGTCCGCGAGGCGGACGGGCTCGCGATGTCCTCGCGCAACGCCTACCTCTCCGCCGACGAGCGCGCGCGGGCCGCCACGCTTCCCGCCGCGATGAAGGCCGCCATTGCACGGATCGAAGGGGGAGAAGTTCCCGCGACCGCGCTCGCCGCACTTGCCGACGAACTCGTGGCCTCGGACTTCGGGCCCATTGATTATGCCCTGCTGTGCGATGCGGCGAGCCTCGCGCCGCTCGATACCCCGATTGCAGCCCCCATGCGCCTGCTCGTGGCCGCGCGGCTTGGCACCACGCGCCTCATCGACAACATGGCGGTGGGCGCCTGAGCCACCGCGTGCGATTCGGACAGTCCCAATTCTCACAGTCTTCGTCATTTGCGCGCGAAGGCGACCAAGCTAGGGTATCCTTTTGAAATTCGGGGCTCCCGGCAAACAGGAAACGGGAACATGGCCGGACTGAACATTCTCTACGTCGAGGACGACGCCCGCGCCGCCCGGCAGGTCCGTGATCTGGCTGCGAAAGGTGGCGATGTCGTGCAATGGGCCGACAATGGCACCGACGGGCTCAAGCGCGCGGGCGCCGAGCCTTTCGACGTCATCATCCTGGACCGCATGCTGCCCGATCTCGACGGTCTCACCATCCTGGCCCGCCTGCGCGAGAGCGGCATCGACACCCCGGTCCTCATGCTCTCCGCCCTCGGGCGCACCAGCGACCGGGCCGAAGGGCTCGACGGCGGCGCGGACGACTACCTTGCCAAGCCCTTCGAAAGCGAGGAACTGCTTGCCCGCCTGCGTGCGCTTCACCGCCGCGCTTCGGGCCGCGCGCACAGCGCCGTGATCCTCCACGGCGCGTTCGAGTGCCACGTGAAAGCGCGCACCGCCTTCCGGGCCAACCGCCACCTCTCGCTCAGCCCGCGCGAATTCGAACTGTTCCGCTACTTCATGGAGAACGCGGGCGAGGTTCTCACCCGCGAAATGCTCTTGCGCGACGTGTGGAAGATGAACTTCGATCCGCAGACCAACGTCGTCGACGTCAACATCGGGCGCCTGCGCCGCAAGCTGGAGGAAGGCTTCGACAGCCCCGCGCTCGAAACCATCTGGGGCGCAGGCTACCGCCTGCTCGAAGGCCGGTGATCAAGCGCCTTGGCTTGCGCCACTCGATCTATTCGCGGATCGTGGTGCTGGCCTGCTTCAGCGCGCTCAGCATCACCTTCGTGCTCTGGATTTTGACCGATACGACCATTTCGCGCGCCAACCAGATCGCGCTCGAGCGCGCGGTCGACGTCGATATGGCCGGGCTTGTCGATATCTACACCAGCAATGGCTTCGCTGAACTGCAGGACCGCATAGCCGACCGTATCGCGCTCGAACCGCGCAAGGGCACCTTGACGCACTACATGCTGGTTGGCGGACAAGGCCAGCGGCTGGCCGGCGACCTCACGCGCTGGCCGGACCTGCACGCCAACCTCTCCCAGACCGGTAAAATCGCGGTCGAGCGCAACCGCCACGCCTATGGCCGGGTTACCGAGCTGAGCCCGGACCTGCGCCTTCTGGTCGCGCATGAAGCGCGCGACCTCAATACCTTGCGCCGACAAGTCGGCTTCGTCTTCTTTGCTGGAGGGCTCATCATCGTGGCCGCCGTCGCGCTTACCGGGCTCATCGCCGTGCGACGCCTGGCCACACGTATTGAACGGCTCAACACCGCGTTTCGCACTCCCGACGACACCGCGCTCGAAGCGCTGTCACGCCATCTGGAGAACGAGGACGAGATTGGCGAACTCACCCGCCACTCGGCGAACGCGCTCGCCCGCCTGCGCCGCCTTGCCAGCGCCAACCGCGAGACGACCGACCACGTCGCCCACGAGATCCGCACGCCGTTGATGCATCTCGACAACCGGCTGGTAAAAACGCTGGCCGCGACCCCCGACCCGGAAACCGCCCGGCGCATCGCCAGCGCGCGCAGCGAGATCCGGCGCATCATCCGCATGCTCGAATCGCTCCTCGACATCGCCGCCAGCCAGGCCCGGCGCGGCGACCGGCACGGACTCGTGCCCGTAGACCTGTCCGAGATCGCCCAGCGGCTTGGCGAACTGTACGCCGACAGCGCCGAGGAGACCGGTCACGCGCTCATCCTCGACATTGAGCCGGACGTCGTGATCCCCGGCGAGGAAATGGCCCTTACCCGCCTCATCACCAACTTGCTCGACAACGCCTTCAAGTTCGTTCCGAAAGGAGGTACGATTACTCTTGCGCTCGAGGCCGGTCCCCGGCTCACCGTGCGCGATGACGGTCCGGGTATCCCCGAAGGACAACGCGAGCAGGTCTTCGAGAAATTTTCCCGCGCCGGACCGCACCCGGAAGGCAACGGCGCAGGGCTTGGCCTCACGCTGTGCCGGGCGATTGCCCAGCGCCACCATCTCGAGATCGCCCTCGTCGACTCCCCCCACGGCGCCTGCTTTACCGTGACACCGGAGACCACGACATGACCTTGTCCAGGCGCACTCCTTCGCTGTTTGAAGCCCATAGCAGACAGACCCGCACGGCTATTTTGGGCGGTCTTGCGCTTAACCTCGCACCATGTGCCCTGGCACAAGGCGCGACAGCCCAGGCGGCCCCCGACAGTGTCAGCGGCGTCGTCGCCCTGACCCTGTCCGAGGCCGCGCAGGCCCACGCCGGGGACGATCCTGAAAGGCTCGAGAGCGCTGGCCGTGATTGAACGCGCCGGCGCGCATCCGATTGCCGAGTGGTCGGGCAATGACCCGGTGCCCTTGTGGCGAACCGTTGCCCCCGCCACATCCGCGCCCGCCCCGATCTACCGCGGCAGCCCGCTCAGCCCGGGCTACCGTAGCGGGCAGGTCACCGGCGGTAAGGCCGACCAGTTCGAACAGGTTTTCCTCTCAGGGGAGAAGGCGCCCATTGCCCTCTCTTCCGCCGGAAAAGCGCCGTGGTCCTTGCGGGTCCTGGATCGCAATGCCCGCGCCGTGTGCGAAGGAAACAACGGCGCCTGCCAGTGGGTGCCCCTCTTCACCCAGCGCTACGTCATCGAGATCCGCAATCACAGCAAGAACCTCGCCGGCTACTTCGTCGTCGTGGACTAGCAGGCCCCGGCGCCGGCCCTTTCGCCATTTTGGGCTTGCACTGTCCCTCTGCGCTCGCCACCCAGCAGGGCATGGCGAACCCGGCTCCCTCTCCGTCCCGCGATCCTTCGCGCGAAGACAGCATCCTGGCCGCGGCCGCCGTACTCTTCGCCGAGCGGGGCTATGCGGCAACCAGCATTCGCGACATCGGGGAAAAGGTGGGCCTGCTCGGCGGTTCTCTCTACCACTACATCAAGAGCAAGGACGCGCTCTTCATCCGCGTCCACGACAATGCGCTACGCGGCGCGGAAGAGGCGATCCGAAGCGCTATCACGCCGATTTGCGATCCTGCCCGGAGACTGGAAACCGCCTGCCGGGTGCTGATCGCGATCCAGCTCGATCCGGCCTCGGTGACACTGCCGCTGATGAACGACTTTCGGGCCGTGCCTGCGACCGTGCGCGCCAAGCTGATCGAGCGGCGCGACGCCTTCGAGACACTCTTCACCGAGCTCGTGGAGGCCACACCGCTGCCCGCGCACATCGACCGTGCGCTCTACCGGATCCTGTTGCTGACCACGATCAACTCGGCCGGGAACTGGTACCGCCCCGGACGCCTCAACCTGGACGAAGTGACGCGGCAGATCCTGGCGATCTATCAGGTGCCAGAGGCTTGAAGTACGACATGCCAAGGGGCCTTCATCCCTTGCCGCAAAATCGGCAACGCCACCTTGCGGAGCCAAGTAGCGCGCGCAGGGTAAGGTCGCCATTTCGGGGAGCCCCAGGGCAATGGCCCTCGGAAATCCTCGTCTTTATCTTTCGCTGCCCTTTCCCGACAACGCCTGCGTCACTTCAGGGTCGCAAGATAAGCCACAAGCGCCTTGCGTTGCTCGGCATTGCGCAAGCCCGCATAGGCCATGCGCGTGCCGGGAATTTCCTTACGCGGGTTGGCAAGGAAGGCCTCCAGCCTCTTCGGATTCCAGCTCCGTCCATCCTTGGCGAGTGCGCGCGAGAAGCGGAAGCCCTCGGCCGAGCCTGCCTTACGACCCACCACGCCGAAGAGGCTGGGCCCCATCTTCTTCTCGCCCGGCGTCGTGCCGTGGCAGACCGCGCAAGAGCCGCCGAAGACCTTGCGGCCTGTGACCGCATCCTGCGCCTCGGCGGGCAGAGACAGGCCTGCTAGGAGCCCTGCGGCCAGCGTGCAAAGTGTGCGCGTCATGCTTAGTCCATCAGGTCCCAGCGGCGGTAGACGATGTTGGTGTCGCCATAACTGTAGTTCAGCGTCTCGCCGTCCTCGGAAAGCTGGTAGATGCAGGTGTAAGACCCTCCGTTGCGCGCGACCACGAGTTCGAGGCGTCCGGGGCCAACCAACTTCCACGAGACGACGTTGTAGGGATAGGAATTGGCATCGACGTGGTACTCAATCGCGGGCGTGCCGTCGGGCGTCGCGGCCCAATGGCCGAAGGTCAGCTTGCCATCCGCGCCCTTGCTCGCGAAGGAGACAAGGATCTTGCCGTCCTCGGAGTAGGCAAAGCTGCGGACCGCGGCGAGCGGCGCGGTCTTGGGATAGGTCGAGGCCGCGAGGTCCACCTTCCAGTAGCCGATAAGGCCCTGTGTACCGGAAATGCGCGGGTCGAGTTCGGGCGCAGCGGCCTGCGCCTGGCCTGCCGCAAGGCCGGTAACAAGTACGCCGGTGGTGGCAAGGCCAAGGGCTGCCGCCGAGAAGGTCCGGGCAATCCCGTTCATCGAATATCTCCTGGTCGGGGCGCAAGGGCGCTGTCCGTGCATGCCAGCGGGCAAGCACCGCGTATGCCGTGCGCATGAAGGTTGAGGGGAAGAAAGGTCGCCAAAGGGGGGCAAGGCTCCGGCCCTGCCCCGCATCACAGGTCAGATCACTTCGTAGAAACCGAACTGACGCTGTTCGAGTTCACGCACCGCACGGAACGCCTCGTCCATCGCCGTGCCTGCGGTCGAGACGCCGCCCGCATCGGAATTGGCGATGGTGATGCGTCCAAAGGGCTGCTTGGCCAGTGCGGTGGGCGAGACCTTGGCCTCGCGGTCGGCCTCGAACAGGGTGTTGCGCCCGGTGGCGAAGCCATGGCCCCAGCGGTTGACCGTGATCGCCAGGATATCACGGGCCGGATCGAAGCTTGTGTCCGCAAAGACCGCGGCCGCCTGGCTGCGCACGGCCTTCTCGAAGTATTCGAAGGGCGTAGCCAGAAGACCGGCACGGGCCATGCGAAACTGGTCGTCGGCGTAGGTGCCGGGCTCGGGCGCCGCCCCGCCACACAGATCGCTCAGCATCGTCGTGTTCGAGCACACGCCCGAGTTCGAGCCGGTGTTGAAGCCCACGACCATCGGCTGGTCGGGCGATGTCGGCGGGGTCATTTCGCCAAGGTAACGCTGCGCGGCAAGGCCCATAGACCCGTAGAAGGTGTTGGGGAACGAAACCCGCCCTATCTTGGCCTCGACAAAGGGCTGCCAGTTGTGGAAGAGCACGTTCGTGACCTGGTTCACCGCGCGCACCGCCTGGTGCATCGCACCCTTCTGCTCCTCGGGCAATTCGGGAATGAGGTAGGGCACGACGTTGTTCATGCAGGCCATGACCACGTTCTTGCCGCGCACCGCCATCATCTTGCCGTCGTTGATGTAATTGACCGTGCACTCGGACGTGTCAGGGTCGAACAGGCGCCCGTCCGGCCCTTCGTGCTTCACGCCGGTAACGATGCTCTTGAGCCGGATGCGCACCTTCTGGCCGGGCCGGTCGAGCGTCGAGTAGTCGACCCGCTTGGTCTCGACCTCGGCAAAGTTGCCCGGCGGCAGCGCGTCGGGGATGAGATCGCGCACGATAAGGCGCGCGATGTCGCTGTTGCCGGCAGGCAGGTGGTAATCGTCATGGTGGATCGTCTCGCCTTCGGGCGAGTTGGCCGGACGCTCCAGCCCCAGCCCCTCGAACCCGGGACGGTGGCGGAAGAAGGCGAACCAGGCCGAGCCCATGTCCGAGCCCAGACACCAGATACCCTGCATCAGGGGCACCACGTCGGGGTGCACCTTGGCGACGTTGAGCATGTAGTCACGGTAGCTCATCGAACGCAACGTCTCGACCTTCTGCGCCGCGCTCTTTCCGGCAAGGTAGTCGATCTGGCCGTTCACGAAGCGGTCGAGACTTTCCTTGACCGCGGGCGGGAACGGCGTCTGATCGAGCCAGGCGCGGTCGAAGCCGAGCGTCGAGCCGCCCTTCACCAGCTGGTCGCGGCCATAGACCTCCTTGCGGAAGAATGTCCCCGATGCGAGGCCCAGCGACTTGTAGAGATTGCCGTCCGAGCGGTCGGTCGGACTGCCCGGGCCGATGCCCAGATGATTAACGAGCGCAATCGAATCCCTGGTCCAGAACGAAGGACCTACGATGTAGGACGAGCCCCCGTTCGCGATCAGCTGCTTGCCGCTCGCCTGAAATTCGTTGCGCTTCGCATGGCCGCCAAAGTCGTCCATGTTGTCGATGATGAGGATCTTCGCGTCGTTGCCGAAACGCTCGCGGAAGTACCAGGCTGCGGCGAGGCCGCTGATGCCCCCGCCCACCACGACAAGGTCGTACATTTCCCCGGTGGGATCGCCCGCAGGGAAGACCTTGCCGTCGCGCATCTCGTGGGCAGCCTCGTAGGCGCCGGGGTGATGGCCGCGCATGCCGGTGCGGAAGGGCGGATAGTTCGCCGCGGTCACTGCGCCGTCGACGTTGACGCCCGAGAGCGCCGCACCCTTGGGGCCCATCGCGGCCTTGGCGAAGGCGGAAGGCGCGGCCATGGCCATCGCGCTGCCCGCGGTCGCGGCGGCGACGCCCTGAATGAAATCGCGCCGGTCGATCGACCGGCCCATACCCAGATCTCTGTCTTCACCCCTCATAGTCGTTCCCCTGGTCTGGGCCAGCGCACGGCCGGCCTTCGTGTCTGTTCGAAGCCCCTCTGTCGGCACGATCTGTTGTGGCCGCTCGTCGACGGGACGGCGCGATCCTGCGCGATCCCGAACACGGGCTGGAATGCAGGTCTTGGGCTCCCGCGCTCCGGGCTTCTGCAGCGAGGCTATCAGCGGCCTTGTTCGATACGTGCCGAATCCCGGGCAGGCCGAAACAGATTCTGCCGAATACACCCGCCCAGCCGAACACCTGCGCCGCGATACCACGCGCCTGCGGGAGTCCTTCGCGAGCGCCATCAAGCCTTCCAAACGGCCCCTTGGAAAGGGTTACAGGCGCAATTTCGGCCATATTTATCCGACAAGCAAACAGCCTTAGTCATAATTCTGTCGGAATCGACCTGATGCGCCGGACTTAAAGCTGCTCCTGCAACGTGCATGCTGCAGCGCACAAATTGCACCGATAGCAGCACATTTCGCAAAATCGGCGTCCGAATTGGCAGGTTCTGCCGAAGCCGCAAAAGAAAACGGCAACACAATCCCGTCGCCCCATACGACGATCCTAGCCGACACAAAGGTCCGGACAAATAACGCCGGAACCCAGAGATCCGGCCAGCACGAACAGACAGGCACGGGTCCAGAATCGGAGAGGGAGGAATGAAACAACAAGGGGGATTACGTGATGACTAGTGGATTGATTCCAACGTTTGGTGCCCGCGCCTGACAGCGGCGATGATGTCGTGGGGGTCGGCTTTCCAGACGAAGGGACGCGGATCCTCGTTGTGCTCTTTGATGAAGCGGTTGATGGCTGCC
>NZ_VIRF01000044.1 GCF_008107685.1 Novosphingobium sp. BW1 | reverse complement strand
CTCCATGTACTCAAGGTATAAGGTTTATCACATTTAAAAACACAGACGTTTTTTAAAGATTGAGAGTTACCTGTTGATAATAAGGTATCGGGTAACTCTCATTATGACAGAGCGCTTTCAAAAACAGGGCTACGAAATGGCGAGCATCCAGACGTATATTAAGAAAGCCCCCATCAGCATCTATTAAATTTATCACTGCGCCCAGTCAGGTTTATTTAAGATATGATCCTGCCAGTCAATCACTTCTGATTCTTTCACTGCGATATGACGCACAGAGATACGTTCACCATGCATTGCCGCTTTCGAACCAGTAAGTAGCGGATGCCACGCAGGTAAATCTTTACCTTCCGCCAGCAAACGATAAGCGCAGGTCATTGGCAGCCATTCGAATGTTGGCAGATTTTCAC
>NZ_VIRF01000077.1 GCF_008107685.1 Novosphingobium sp. BW1 | reverse complement strand
GAAAATTAAATCGGCTGGCTTCGACTATGTCAGATTATCACACTATCCTCATTCCCCGGCGTTCATGGAAGCGGCTGACGAACTTGGGATAGTGCTTTTAGACGCGGTATTGGGGTGGCAGTACTACAACAGCGATCCTGCGTTTGAAGCGCATATCGTGCAGTCTTGCGAAGACTTAATACGCCGTGATCGCAATTACGCCAGTGTGGTTGCCTGGGAATGTTCGCTGAACGAGTCAGACATGCCCTACGCGTTCATTGCGACACTGTCTGAAACCGTACACCAACACTTTCCAGGCGCATTCTCTGCGGGCTGGGAGCATGGTTATGACATTTTTGTTCAGGCCCGCCAACACCGTCTTCAACATTATGAAACACCGACACAACCGTATATCGTGTCGGAATACGG
>NZ_VIRF01000108.1 GCF_008107685.1 Novosphingobium sp. BW1 | reverse complement strand
ATATCGATGCGGCCTCCGTCTCTTGCTTCATGGTCACGCTGAGTGGAAAGGACTTCGCCTTTATCCAGGCGGCCGATCTCGACGAGGTGGACGATGAAGCGCTCGCCGGTCAGCCGAAGGGCACCTACGGCATCGACCAGTTCATCGGCATCGAGGAACTGGCAGGCAAGGGTCACGGACCGGCCTTTATGATAGGGTTCTGCAATATGCTCTTTGCAAAGGGCGCGCAGCGGATCCTGGTCGATCCGCATCCTGACAATGCATTCGCAATCAGAGCCTATACCAAGGCGGGCTTTCAAGGACTTGGCGAAACAACGACGAATTACGGCCGGGCACTGTTGATGGCCCTGGACCGCCAGGAGAATGATACGCAATGACCACTTTTTCCCCTCGCGAGATCGTTTCCGAGC
>NZ_VIRF01000051.1 GCF_008107685.1 Novosphingobium sp. BW1 | reverse complement strand
CGGCACTATGGTAATCTACAGCTCTTCTCAGGGGATGGGATCCGTGCTGAATTTGGTTTCTACAGATGGGCGTTTCAAAGCGCGTCTTCCGGCAACTGATGGACAGGTCAAATTCCCTGCCTGGTCGCCGTATCTGTGATAATAATTAATTGAATAGTAAAGGAATCATTGAAATGCAACTGAACAAAGTGCTGAAAGTGCTGATGATTGCTCTGCCTGTTATGGCAATTGCGGCATGTTCTTCCAACAAGAACGCCAGCAATGACGGCAGCGAAGGCATGCTGGGTGCCGGCACTGGTATGGATGCGAACGGCGGCAACGGCAACATGTCTTCCGAAGAGCAGGCTCGTCTGCAAATGCAACAGCTGCAGCAGAACAACATCGTTTACTGCGATCTGGACAAGTACGATATC
>NZ_VIRF01000028.1 GCF_008107685.1 Novosphingobium sp. BW1 | reverse complement strand
GTCGCCGTCGACGTTGACCACCGGGATGAACAGCAGGTTGATCTTCTCCAGCAGCCCGGCGAGCGGGCGGTCGGCAGCGCTCATGTCGCGCAGCAGCATGAACATGGCGTCCTTGCCGTTGGCCTCGCCGGGATGGATCTCGGCTTCCACCAGCAAGGTCGGCTTGGCGGAGCGCTTCAGGCCGGCGGCGGACTTGTCGGCCTCGGTGGAGGCGGTCACCAGCAGCATCGGGTGACCCTCGGCGCTGCGCTCGGGCAACTCGCGCAGGGCGATGCGGCCGGAGGAGGCGGCTACCAGTTTCTCCAGGTAGGCGCGGGTCTCACGGTAGTCGCTGGTGCGCTGAAAGTCGCTGCTCTCGGCCTGGGTGATCAAGGGGTCGCCGGGCTTGGCGAGGTAGCGCAGGCTGCCCAGCCT
>NZ_VIRF01000079.1 GCF_008107685.1 Novosphingobium sp. BW1 | reverse complement strand
CCCTGCGCGGGTGAGGTGCCAGGTACCGCGGACTTGCCGGAAATCGTGCTACCACACTCAGAACCTGCGTCTTTGCCGTCCTTGAGCTTTTTGCGATAGCGCTCGAGCGCATCGAAGGGGTCCTGCCACAGGCGAGCTTCTATGGGTAGTTGCGCCTGGAATTGCCCACCGATGGGGCGCGACTCGAGGAAAGGCTCACGGTACAGAGCGAAGGTCGATACCACCAGGCTGAGGATGACTGCGCTGCCTGGCAGCCAGAAGCCCAGGTTGCTTCCTGAATCCTTGTTGTTGTCCATGGCCTTTCCCTCAGGTGTCGGGGCGACCGCTACTCCTAAGGTATAGACCCAACCAGGGCGCCCGCCCAATTCGCGGGGTGCGCCAAGCAACCGTAGCAGCCGTAGCAGCTGCCGAGCCTGCG
>NZ_VIRF01000057.1 GCF_008107685.1 Novosphingobium sp. BW1 | reverse complement strand
ATTATGAGACAAATGTAAGACATTATGGGCGGTATATGGCGAATTTTAACCCTGGTCCAAGAACAGCCATTGCGGCTGTCAGGGATTCCAAGAACGATATAGAAACCTGGAAGAAAAATGGTATCCGTAGGGAAGAGATTGTGACTGTGCTGAATGAACGTTACGGCCTGAATATCTCACTGGTTGCGTTTGATAAGGCTCTTTACAGGTTGAGAAAAAGTACAGATGAACCGTCTCTTGCTGATGCGGATTCTGTGTCTGCTGCAGAAACGAATTTTTCTGAAGCCAGTGGGCCTGAGAATGGTTTTTTTCTGTCCAGGAATGACTTCATGCGAGCAGAAGAAGAATCTCAAAGAGTGGTTGAGTCATTCAGAGATAGCACTGGCAGGAAGAAAGAATTCTGATTTTGAATTCTAAGT
>NZ_VIRF01000093.1 GCF_008107685.1 Novosphingobium sp. BW1 | reverse complement strand
GACGCCGCACAGCGATTCCACCTGCTGCGGCCGCCGGCTGAACACGGTCAGCCGGTGCCCGGCCTGTCGCCAGCGGGCGCACAGGCGGCGCCCCATCAGGCCGGTACCGCCGGTCAAGAGAATGTGCATGGCTGTCTCCTCGTTTTGCCTGCGTGCCCTTTCAGTCTGGACCCTGGACATCGATCTGCCCGATGACCGTGCATCCTCCCCCCATTCCAGCGTTATCCTGTGGATGGAAGATCCGTCGGCTCCGGCCGGGGAACCCTGGCGTCGTTTTCGACTCAGCCAAGGAACAGGGCTTGCATCGCACTGGTGCCTTAGTGAACGGCGCCAGCCGTCTATTCTTCAGATAACTCGGTTGATACTTCCGAACGGAACGTCTGAAGGTTCGACAGGCCAGGAAGCGAGCCGTGCGCCGCAGGCG
>NZ_VIRF01000027.1 GCF_008107685.1 Novosphingobium sp. BW1 | reverse complement strand
GATTCTGCCTGCGGCAATTTCTTTTGAGCAAGCTGCGGCATCCTTCCTGAAAGGCTTAACGGGTTATTATCTGCTGCGCATAACCTATGAAATTAAACCCGATGAACAGTTCCTGTTCCACGCAGCGGCTGGCGGCGTTGGCTTAATTGCCTGCCAGTGGGCAAAAGCCCTGGGCGCGAAACTTATAGGCACCGTAGGAACCGCGCAAAAAGCTCAGAGCGCGCTAAAAGCGGGCGCGTGGCAGGTTATTAACTATCGTGAAGAGGATCTGGTCGAGCGGTTAAAAGAGATCACCGGCGGTAAGAAAGTGCGCGTGGTGTACGATTCCGTGGGCAGAGACACCTGGGAACGGTCGCTGGATTGCCTGCAACGCCGCGGCTTAATGGTCAGTTTTGGCAACTCATCAGGTGCGGTTACCGGTGTGAACT
>NZ_VIRF01000130.1 GCF_008107685.1 Novosphingobium sp. BW1 | reverse complement strand
ACGCTACCGACGATTATCTGAGCACTTCCTGGATCTGCATGACATTCAGACCATAGGACTCATAATCCAGCCGGAAGGTAACGTACTGCAGTACCTGATCGTCCTGGGCCTGATTGGTTTGTCCGCTCGGGGATGCCATAGCGATGTTTCTCCTCTTGGGCTGCCCGGCGGGCAACCTGATCGTCAAAAAAATATCATCAGTGCCCAATACTATAGTTAAGGGCACAAACCGTGCCAGCACGGCTCGGTTTCATTCAGTAACCGTTGTTTGCGTCAGCTCAGATCCAGATGGTGCTCTCTTTCGGCCCGCACCAGCAAGTCCGCCATGGTGCGCACATCGATCAGCGCGCACATATGGTCAATGACGGTTCCCGCCAGCCAGGGCCGCTTGCTGCGGGCGGTCCGCCAGCGCACTTCGTCGGGCCTGAGAGT